>NZ_JABAIK010000009.1 GCF_012641465.1 Vibrio agarilyticus | reverse complement strand
ATCCTTTGGATTTGCTTTAAGCGCGTTCTCCATTCCACCCAATGCATCATCAACCCACCGTTCAACTTCTGTCGGCGTCAAATCATAAGTTCTTGCCGCTTCTTTAGCTGTTGTTTTGCCTTTGATGATGTCTTTGACGAGCTCGGCTTTACGCTTTGCCGTCCAACGTTTTACTTCTGGTTCTCCATAGTACTAATGACTCCTTTTAGGGTGACACAATATCATGTCCAACCCTTCTCTGGGTCATTACATATCTGCCGCCCACTTCTGGTTAGGTGCTTCTGCCTTGACATTTTGAGTAAGCAGATTGGGTGCAATTGGCACTTTATGGTTGCTATCTGTCGTATACTTAATTTTATGCGCTGCTTTTGGCGTTAAATCTTGTCGCTTTATACTGGTGTAATGGTTTTATCATCGTTCGCAGCCAGCTCATGTTGAATTCGGCTGGACCTATCTCGTTCTTTGCTGTCATCAAACGCCTGACCTTTAAATCGAATTTTTGGCAAGCCTCCTCACGCTGAGGGATCTTGTGACGAGTAATAAAACCTACTTCGCGAAACGTCGAGCACCTTAGTCATACGGCTAATGCTGAAACTCAGCAGGTGGTCTTAGATTCAAGGGATCATCGGAACGCGTTTTTTTACAATGTCTAGCTCTTCTGCTTGCTCCGCCAACTACCTTTTAAGCTGCGCAACTTGTGCTGCCACCTCTTGTTCTCGTTGCCTGATTTTTGTACTTTGATTTGAGTTTTTGCGCTAAGCATAGATTTGAGACTCATGCAGAGACAGCTGTTTTTCGGCTGCGGCGCCACTTATTTTTTGCGAGTTTTAGAGTTTCCGCTTTGAATTCCGAACTGTGTTTAATTCTGGTTTTCTTAGTTGTCATTATTCACCTCGTTAGTGATTGTACTAACTTAACTCTGCGTCCAAAACTGCTGGTTCAGATCAGTTTATGCCGCCTGCGGTGTCTGTGGATTTTCTTGGGTGACCACGGTTAAATTGGTTATCCAATATTTTTGTTTATAGCGACGGTAGCAGAGCGTAAATTTCAACGCTTCTTCAATAAACATCAATCCATAGACAAAACGAAACTCGAGACCAACGACAAACGCCGCAATCGCACAAACGGGCAACCCGGTGAGCCACATCGCGATGAAGTCCATTCGTAAACAGAATACGTTATCGCCGCCGGCGCGAATCATGCCATTAATGATGGTCATGTTCAGCATTCTTAGCCATAAGCCACAACATAAAATCGTGACTGCCGGCGCTGCTAAAGGCGCTAACTCTGGCGTGTCGAGGTTGAGCGCATACAGTACCCAATCTTGATTTAGCCACATGATCCCACCTAACGCGATACCACAAATAAAAACCACACGAATGAAGTAGCTTGCCATTGCCTCTGCTTGCGCAAATTGGCTACGACCGAGCGCTTGCCCAATGAGTACCGAGCAAGAAATCGAAATACCAAAAAAGATCGAATAGCAAAGCGACTCAAAAGGGCCAAGCATGCTGTAAACCGCAAGCTCAGTGGTACCCATATGGCCGAAAATCATCTGATACACCATGGTACCAAAAGCCCAAAGCACCGACCCAAGTGTCAATGGCAATGCTAGGCGACGGTACGACAAACGCAATGAAGGGCGTTCAGGTGAAGACTCGGTCGTGAGCAGCCAGTGTGAGCGCCATTTTAAATAAATTAATGTGCCCACCACTTGGATCAGTCGTGAAATGGTGGTGGCAAGCGCGGCGCCAGCAACCCCCATCGCAGGCACGCCAAGCCCGCCTTTTATAAGCCAATAATTGAGTGCGATGTTCAGTACGATAGTGCCAGAGCTAAAAATTAACGGTGTGACAGTGTCACCCGATGAGCGCATGCTGGCCTCAACCACAATAATTAAGTGAGTGAGCAGCAAAATAGGAAAACCATACCATAGATAGGTTGCGCCCAATTCGATCACCTTAGCATCCTGAGTCTGTAGCATCATGATGTAAGTTGCACCAAAGGTGATTAAAAGCGAAATGGGTAGCAATACCTTAAGACCGAAATTGGCGGCAATCATGGATACAGTTTTGGCGCTACGGGTGTCACCACGCCCCCAATATTGTGCGACAAGGGTGCCGTTAGCCGATGCAAGGCCTGCCATGATCATGATGGCAACAAAATGCCATTTTGACGCAATTCCCACAGCGGCGGTGGCTTCTTTGCCAAAGTCACTCACCATCAGCACGTCAGCAAGGGATAAAACAGCCACCAATGCACTCTGAACCGCGATGGGAAAACCCAACTTAGCAATGGTTGCTAACAGATTGTTTGGTAATAAATTATTTGAATTGACCGTCACAGAATAATCGCCAAAATAGAAGAGGAACTAACAGGCTTAACTATACGTGGATTTGGTAGGATGTGACATGTGCGAAAATAACATAAACCTGTGCAAATCTGTCATGGTGAGTGAGGGTTCTCATGAAGTCGCTCCTGCATTATTGACGAAGGCATCTCAGGATACGTTAACCTCTCAGGCGTTCTTAGCGGCTTTGACGCCAAAGAGTGAGTGGAGTAATGATGTGTATTTGGCGGAGGCGTGCAAAGAGCGCTTGCTGACTCAGACAGAAATTCCAGAGTGGCACAATATTGACATGTTTATGGGAGGCATCGCGGAGCTGAAATCGGGCTATCATGTTGAGCGCGATCAGGTAGGCGTACATACTTTGCTGTTCACCTTATCGGGCGGTGGCGTACTCACTACGGCCAAAGAGGTGATCGCGATTGAACCTAACTCCTTGACCGTTCTACCCGCAAGAACCAGTTTTCGATTTGAACTCAATCCAGCACTTGGTGAATGGCATATGATTTGGCTGTTGCCAAAAGAGAGTGCCAAATGGCACCTGATTTCTGATGTGGGGCAACAAGTGCTTCGCTTTAATCAGTGCGAAATGATTTGGTCTTTGATGTGTTTACTTTTTGCTGAAATCGGCGGAAGGCCGAGTTTTCGTCGCTTTGTGGTGAGTGAAATTCAGCGTCTATTAACCGGGATTGAAACGACGCGTTCTACCAGTTTATCGCGTGTGCAAACCCTTTTTAATGAAGTAGAGAGTCAATTGCATTTGCCGTGGACAGTCGAACAGATGGCGCAGCGCTGTTTTATTAGTGAAGAGCAGCTCAATCGTTTGACTAAACAGCTCTACGGACTGTCACCAAGGGCAAAGCTCATTCAATTACGTATGGATAAAGCGGCTGATTTGCTTGGCTATAAGGAGTGGAGCATTACTATGATTGCGCATCGCTTAGGGTATCGAGATCCGTATAACTTTACCCACCGCTTTCGTAAACATTTTGGTATGTCGCCCAGTCATTATCGCAAAATGATGTATATACCCAAGTAACCTCAAGATGCATGGTTCAGCGAGAATGACTTGGTTTGTCAGTGAGGCGAGGATTTGAAGATTGAGTGGCTCTCGATCGAAAATCGTCAACAAAGCTGATGAATAAAGGTAGCTCGCCCTTTGGGAGCCAATCACTGAACCGATAGCTGCGTTAAATTAAACAAAGGGGAGCAATCGCTCCCCTTTGTAATGGTTCCACCGTTATTGGCCCGCAATCATGCGACGCTTTGTTTTGGCTGCGGCTAACAGCATATAAATGCATGTTGCCAGCATAATCGCAAATAGGTAGCCCAATAGTCCATGTCGTTGCGGCATGAATAAGTCGGCAATCACCGGCCCAACCACAGAGCCAATGCTGTAGCTAAATAGCATCACTTGAGCTGCCGAAACGATAAAGCGCTCATCAAGGTTTTCACAACCTAAATTAATGGCGATAGGGTAGAGCGCAAAGGTCGCCATGCCGAGTAAAAACAGCGCTACCGCTAAAACGGTAATCTCGCTTGATAGCAAAGTAATACCGACCGAAAAAATACCAAGCAAGCAGAAAAACGCCATGAGCAGTGAGCGTCCAACGTATTTATTCAAAACGGTAACCATAGGTTGAACGACCATGCCACCTAAAATCACCAGCGCCATCAAAGTGCCAATGGAGTCATGGCCAATATGACGGTTAGCCAACTCGACTGGCATCATGCCGTAGATCGCACCTAGCGTTAGTCCAGAAACAACACAGCCGATAATGGCGGCATGACTTAGTTTGGCAATTTGCTTTAGCGATAAACTCGTAGACTCATGGCTATTTGGCTGCTCAGAGCGCCCGAACATGAGCACTAACATAGCCATAATAATTAGGCTAGTAATGGCAATAAAGGGCAGACTACCGCTTATGCCAAGCACACCAATCGCCAACTGTCCTAGCGCCGAGCCACCATACAGCGACACCATATAAAATCCGAGGCGTTTGGCACGGCCGTTTTCGTCCCCCGCCATTAACCATGATTCGACGATGACAAATACGCCGGCGACCGCAATACCCGCGATAAAGCGAGCGGCAAGCCATACCCACGCGTTAGGTAGCATTGGCATAACGGCGATGGTGGCAACAAATGCGGCAAGGCAATAGACAAAGGCATTGCGGTGACCGAGCTTTTGTACCACTCGCTCAATGAACATCGCACCAAATAGCAGGCCGGCATAAAATAGGCTCGCAAGCCAGCTCGCCATGGAACTTTCAATACCATATTCACCGAGCATCAGCGGGATCAGACTCATCAAATAGCCTGAGGCGACGGCATAAAGCGTCAGTGCAATAACAGGTACCGAGATGCGAGGAGCGGTCGATTGATTGACTGAGATATCCATTTGCGTATGCCTTTATAGTCGGTGAATTTTGCGCGACTATGCGGCGAATTTTCGAACAAGTAAATCAAGATTTATTGTCCGTAATGGATAAAAATATTAATCGAAATTATGTTAAAAAAACGCGGAATTTGTGGCAGGCAGAAAAATGGCTAAATAACTGTCAAAACAGCCAATTAGGTTGAATTTTATTCGATGTGTAGCGCCATGGTTCGGCGCTACATTCGCAAGAGATTTCGCGATAGTCGAAAATATCAAGGTGTCAAATTCTGTGATGTATCGCACGTGAAAAATTTCATAAAAAAGTGATGCTCGCACCACTGGGTTACCCGTAGGGTTTGGCTAAAAATCATTTTGTCAGTGCGTTATTGAGCCACGCATCAAATTGAGTTTTAGGCAGTGCACCGTTTATCATATCGACCCTATTTCCGCCTTTAAATACCATAATGGTTGGAATGCTACGGATCCCATATTGCGCGCCAAGTGCTTGCTGTGCTTCGGTGTCAATTTTGACAAACCGAGCGGCGCCTTGGCGCTCTTGGGCCACCTGTTTAAACACAGGAGCGAAGCCAACACATGGGTTGCACCAGGGCGCCCAAAAATCAATCACAAGCGGCTGATCACTTTTAAGTAATGTCGATAAATTGTCTGTAGTGCCCTCAATTGGCGCTCCATCTAAAAGTGGCTGTTTGCATTTGCCACAAACTGGCGCTTCGGTGATGCGTTCACTTGGAACACGATTACGGCTTTGGCAGTGAGGGCAGCGTGTAGTGAAAGTCGACATAAATTTCCTCATGATTTGGTCTATACCCAAGTGACTTGAATATTATGTAATTCGTCGGTTGGCTCTCGAACTGAGACTATAACAATAGGTTAACATTGAGGTAAAGAGACACCGAGTTCGAAGAGGGGAAAATAGCATGACGCGTTATTATGCGGAAATTACGGGTTGGGGAAAGTGTTTACCACCAGCGATTTTAACCAACGATGACCTGAGTCGCTTTCTCGATACCTCGGATGAGTGGATCAAAACACGAACCGGTATTGAGCAGCGTCGTATTAGTCATGTGAATACGTCAGATATGGCAACGGTTGCGGCGCGGCATGCGCTGGCGCGCGCAGGACTTGAGCCGAATCAAATAGATCTAATCATTGTCGCAACCTGTTCTGCTGACACTCAAATACCCAATATCGCCTCTAAGGTGCAACTGAACCTTGGTATTCGCACAGCAGCGTCGTTTGACTTAAATGCCGCGTGCACGGGCTTTGTCTACAGCCTTGAAACGGCCACTCGGTTAATACAGTCGGGTGGTTACCAACATGCGCTCGTGATAGGTGCAGAGCGCCTGTCGTTTTATATTGATTGGGCCATGCGCGACACCGCGGTGCTGTTTGGTGATGGCGCCGGCGCGGTTGTTCTATCGCAAACGACAAAGAGGGTTGGGCTGCAGCAAGCATCGCTTGGTTGTGATGCAAAAGGGCGTGATATTTTAGCGGTACCAAAATTTGGTACTGCGATGGCGCGCTTTGCCGCTGATAATGGGCACTGGGACTTTGATTTTGTGGGGCAAGAGATTTTTAAGCGAGCGGTGAAAGGCATGAGTGGCGCCGCAGCTCGAGTGTTAGAGGCTTCTGGGTTGACTCAGCATGATGTGGATCTTGTGGTGCCTCATCAGGCGAACATTCGAATTATTCATACGCTGTGCGATCTGGCGAGAATCGACCAGAGCAAAGCGTTTGTGAATATTCAGCATTACGGTAATACGTCAGCTGCGACGGTGCCGATTGCGCTTTGCGAGGCGCTCGAGCAAGGGCGCGTCACACCGGGCGCACATATTTTAGTCGCCGCCTTTGGTGCTGGCTTAACGTGGGGTGCTGGCATTATTAAGTGGGGAACTCGAGTCACCCCCGTTGCTGAAAGCGATGCGATGCTGCCGGAGTGTGATAAATCTGCACTCGAGCTTTTGCGTGAGGCGATTGAACAGTGTCAGCATAAACCATTGCCCGAGTTATCTTGAGCGTAGCTGGTGGGTTTGTTCCGAGATTTTAGATAGTTTGGGCATCAAGGGCTGTGACGTAAAGCACTTCAATATTAATGTTTAATTTGCGCGTCACGGCAATCCAGCGCAATTGATTGTGCTGGAGTTTGTCGCCCGGGCCTTTGACTTCAATCCAACGAAATTGCCCCTCTTTAAAGGCGATAAGATCGGGCATGCCAGTACGATAATGCCGCAGATCGCTTAACATTTGCTGAAACAGCCCAATCAGCGTATCAGGTGGGATATGTTCGAGCGCGCGCTCTATAAGAGTGAGTGATAAATGCGACCAATTGACCAACGCGTTACTGATCCCCTGTTTTTCCTGGTAGCGCTCAATGATCTGCTCAATGCCTTTGCCGCTTAACGATTGTAATCGACGCTGAAGTGCTTGCTCTCTTCGATGAACAAATTCTGGGCGAAAGAGATCTCGCGGCGCGCGTTGATATCGGTTCACAAAAGCCCCTTCCACTGGCGCGTAGATTTCAGGCCAGATCGCAAGGCCCAATAGCCCGGTAAGCAGATGGTTCTCACAATAAAAAACCTCATAACCGTCAGCCTCAAGCCACTGCTTTGCCATGAGTTCAACGCGTTGGCTTGATAAATCCAGCGCGATTGTTTTTTGAGAGTAATTGAGGTTCGGGGTGGCTTTTTTGCCTCCGGATGTCGTCTTTTTCATTCGGTTAGCCACATCGTATTCATCGATGTCATAAGGGCTTTTTAGCATCTGTTCGATAATCGATTTGGCTTGCGCTAAGGGTGACTCGACGTCATCAGAGAGAGTGGTATGACTCAGATTAGGCTGCGGAGCCAGTTTGGATTGTTTCAGTAAAATGCGAACTTGGCGTTCGCGACTTGGTGGCAATGCAGTTTGTTGAAACAAGGACAGCGCGAGATCAAAGTGACCAAGACGTTCGTAATCACGAGCTAACGTGTTGATGGCGCGCTGACGCTTACGATTAAGTTCATAATGGTGGGTCTTCGGTGGCAAAGCGTGTCTGAGCGAGTTAAGCGCGTCAAGTGAGAGTGGTGCACTGTTTTGGTATTCGGTGTACCAGGCTTCGAGCGCAAGCAGCATATCCAATTCATCTCGGTGTTGAAAAAAACGCAATGAACGGCTTAGAGGATACGTTTCAAAGCTATGAATTCCGATGTCACTGAGGACAAACTGGCTTAGATCTTGGTGAGTGTTGGCAAAAAACAGCGCGAGCAGCCGAGTAATAATATCAGGAGAATAAAGCTCAATAATCGTAAAGGGTAATGCACTATATTGAGTAAAATTTTCGCCAGCGATTTGGGCGAGTAAGTTGGGTTTGGTATCGCTGCGATGCAAGTGCGGAAATTGCGTCAACAACTCTGCCTTAGTGAGCAATTTTCCAATCTGTTCATTGTCTTGAATGGGATTTAGTGCAATGAAATTCGCGTCAACAAGCTCAACGAGAAGGGGCTGAATCTCGCCAATTTCGACGTACTTCAGTTTATCTGAGCGAAATAATGTGCCTTTACGTGACAACATTCGAACCAACAACGCTTGAGCACCTGGCGACAATGCAGTAAACGCGACTAGCCAATGTTGCTCTTCTAGAGTTAAAAGATCGTCATACCAGAGCTTAGCGTGATGAATTAAAATGAAAAAGTTATCAAGGTAATAGTCTGGTTTGAGTTCGCTAGTCTGTGGCATCGCTATCTCATAAGAAAAAGGCTTAACACTAAGGTTAAGCCTTTTGGGATGAATATCCTACCGGATTATGCGTTGGCTAGAGAGGCGGCTTTTGCTTCGCTCATTGGCTTGGTAATAAACGCCAAAATAATGCAGACTGCCATCATCACCGCTGAGATGGTGTAGGCCAAGCCATAACCCCCGCCGTTTGCCATTGAAAAGCCGACGACTGCCGCACCAATCGAGCCACCAATACCCCATGAGGTGTAAAGCACACCATAGTTAGTGCCGTAGTTCTTCAGACCGTAGAACTCAGCAATAAGTGATGGGAATACTGCGAGCAATGTACCGTAGCCAACCGCGGCAATTGCAGTACCGATAATTAGCGTCAATTCAGAATCGAAAGTCGCAAAGAGAACCATGTTGATGCCTTGTAAGATAAAGGCAAGGAGCAACGTACGTACGCCACCAATTTTATCGGACAAAATACCCGCAGCAACACGGCCGCCTGAGTTAAACACCGCTAGAATCGATGCGAGGTAAACCGCATTGGGTAGGTTCGCTTGCACGCTGGCGATATTCGTGATGTTACCAATGATCATCAGGCCTACTGAAGCGGCAAGGGCATACATCACCCACAGGGCATAAAATTGAGGCGTTTTTAGCATCGCTTTCCAGCTGAGATCGAGCGTTTTGCTCGCTGCTTTTGCTTTTTGGCCTGCTTTTAATACTGGCTCTTGTGGGACATAACCTGCTGGTGGGTTATTGATAGTGCATGCAAGCGGGACAGAAATCACTAGGATACCCACACCCAAAACCATAAAGCTGGTTTGAATACCTAAGCTGTCAATCAAGGCGGCAGTGAGTGGCGCAAGGTAAATTGCGGCAAGACCAAATCCTGCGGCAATCAAGCCATTTACCATACCTTTCTTAGATGAATGAAACCATTTCATCGCCGCTGGCGACAGACACGCGTAACCAAAACCGATGCCCGCACCTGTAATGACGCCAAAAGTGATGTTAAGCGCAAGGACGGACGTAGCAAAACCGGATGCAATCATACCGAGGCCAGTTAATACCGTGCCTAAGATCAAAATATTGCGAGGGCCCATGCGGTCTTGCAAAACACCAGCAACAAGAAGACAAGCAGCAAAAGTGAATGTGGCGATTGCGTAAGGTGAAGAAGCGTCGGCGGCACTCCAGCCAAAGTCAGTGACTAGGGCTTTATTAAAGACACTCCAAGCATACAGGATGCCAAGACAAAGGTTGATGCAAAATCCAGCAAGGAGGATTCGCATGGCTTTATCAATCTTGCTCATTGTTATTCTCAGTTCGGGCCTCTTCCTGTTCGGAAGATAAGCGGGGTTTAAAGTGGCGTTACTTAAAAATTTGTTTGCGTTTTTCAACTGTTCACGCAAAGAGCGCGGATTATAACCAATATAAATGTGATTGGAATCTCTTTTTTTGATGTTAAGACAAATTGAAACCCACACAAATTTAAATGTTAATAAACTATGTCGCTGGTGTTTGATGTGGTCCACAGATTGATCTGAATGAGAGGCATATGCTGGTTTTATACCCGCCCTACTTGAAGTTGCAGCGGCGTTGACGGGCACTCACAAACCTCATCACATAGTCTACCTATGCTCAGAGGTTTTGCTCGTTGGTTGCCTACCTGCATCTTCAAGTTGTTTGGGTATAGGTTTTGGAAATATTGGGCTGTGTTATTGAGAAGTGCTGAGCATTGTCTATCAATTCTCGCTTAATTTTCGCCAATTACATCTTGATAAAAAGTGCGCACAGAAGCGAGTGTATGAAATTTAAGCAAACAATCTATTGAGTGTGAATGTTAATTTTGTGTTGCGATTTTTGTTTATTGGTAATTTAAAAATAATGGCATCAGGGATGGCGGGTTTGAATCAAAATTATGGTGTTAATAAAATGTTTCAAACAATTCATTTGCTTTTTTTATATCAGCGCCTGCGAAATTTAATCTCTTGATATTTAAAAGTATTAACCCGAGAATGTAATGAAAACTGATTTTCCACAAATGAAATGAGCGAGTTTGACGCTCATCAGCATAACCGAATTACGCAATTGAGTTGTCTGTGAGGTCGTTATGAAATTATTTGTCGTATTATGTGCATCGATATCTGCAGGTTACGCATCGGCAGATCACCTATATTCATTTTTGATCGGACTGTACATCGCAGCACTGGCGGTCAGTGCATGTTATTGGTTTGCGTTTCGTAGCTCGCGTTTTCCCCAACTGGCGCTATTTCTATTACTTTGTGGCATGTTGGCAAAGTTAGGGGTGACCGTGTTTGGAACCATTTGGGCACTGTCGCGTGATTTGATCAGCTCGCCGTTTATTTATTCACTTTCTTATTTATTCTTTTCAATTGCGATTACTTATCTGTGGTTTAGCTATAAAGATAAACTCACATGGAAAGCCTTGGGAATGGACCAATCGAATTAATCGCTGTTGGCATTTTTTGACTGACCGATACGGGCACGTATATTCTAGCAAGTCCGCATCGGTCAGGTATTAACCCAAACAACGTTAGTTGAGTCATTGAGCAGTTGAATCACCCGTCGTACTTGAAGTTGCAGCGGTGTTGGCTGACTCTCGCAAACCTCATCACATAGTCTACCTATGCTCAGAGGCTTTGCTCATTTGCCGCCTAGCTGCATCTTCAAGTGGTTTGGGTATAGCCAAGGTTAGTTTACGCGTATTTTGCGACTAAACGATGCCAATTGGCACGTTGCTTCTCCAACTCTAAGCCCAGTTGTCGATAATGCACTTTTTTCAGAGCCAATTCGTAGCGTGTGCTTATGGAGTGAGCGTTACTATCAAGAATCTCGCGTTTTAACGCATAATAACGTTTCAGGTTCTCAACCAGTTGGTCAAAATCTTGCTGCATTTGTAGTGAGCGCTGGCGGTAATTGGGTAATGACGTCATTTTTTCTTTTGCATTATCAAACATCGCTCGTAATTTGGCGCGTTCAATAACAAAGCTCGGCGTACGTCGCAGTCCATCCGCTAAACCGATTCTACTTAAAAGATAAATGAGCCACTTTGTTGGATCAAAATGCCACCATTGAACGCCATTGCGGTAGTCACTAGCAAACAAGTGGTGAAAGTTATGGTACCCCTCACCAAACGTAATCAATGCCAGCAGCGGATTATCACGAGCACTATTATTGTGATTGAACGGCTGCTTACCCCAATAATGAGCAAAAGAATTGATCAGAAACGTTGAATGGTGACTTAAAAACAGCCTAACGACCCCAACAAATATTAACATTCCCCAAATATCTTGATAGTACCAACCTAATAGCAGTGGAAAGCCGATATTGGTGCCGATTGCCAAAGGAACATAAAAACGGTGTTGCCAGCGCACAATAGGGTCGTTTTGTAAATCGCGGCAATTACTGTAGTCGGCATAAGTGTTTTGGTTGTATTGGCGTAGCATCCAGCCAAGGTGAGAAAACCATAAACCACGTTGAGCCGAGTAGGGGTCTTTATCGTGGTCATCCACGTGCTTATGGTGCATTCGATGATCAGAACACCAGTGTAAGATGCTATTTTGCATCGCAAAGGCCCCCCCAATCGCATAACAGACGCGAACAACGGCGTGTGTGCGGTAGGCTTTATGAGCCCAGAGCCGATGATAGCCAGCAGTGATTGATAAATTGGTGAGTGCAAAGGCGACGATCAGCCAAATGAGGTGGGCCCACGTGACCCCGTACCAGTAGGCATAAAGTGGTGCTACTAAAATTGAGATTAAGAAACTGGTAGAAAATAGGACTAAGTTTAGCCAAATAAGAGGGGGTTTTTCAGCGTTCAATTTTGCTTTTCCATTTTAAGCGAACAATTGTACGCCAGAATATCAGCGTACACGTGTAAGTCAAATGGATTTTTGTAACCAAATTTCTGACTAAAATGGCCATTATTGTGATTTATTATTCAAAAAGATCGTTCGGTGAATTTTGCTTTTTCAACTGCAGTTGTTAGTATTAAAAAAGTGTCAGGAAGACATTGCTAAGTATCAAGGACTGGATTATGGAATTTCGAACAGCAAATTATGCCGATTATGTGCAGATTGCACGCTTGCATAGTGCGAATATTCAGAAAATATATCGTCAACAATTGGGTTCGCAATTGAATGCGCAAGAGCTCGAAAATGAACGGGCGATTTTGTGGCAAACTCGCCTTACTAACCCTCCCTATGGCCAATACGTTCTCGTGGCAGAACATGATAACGAAATCGTCGGCTTCGTGTGTGTATTTGGCAATCATGATTTCGAACGCGGCAGCTATATCGATAGTTTGCAAGTTGACGAGCGTTATCGGCGCCAAGGAATAGGGCATGGATTGCTTGAGCGGGTGGTGCGTTGGCAAGCCAACTATTTCCCAACATCAGGGCTTTATTTCAAAGTGCCACAGGAGAGTGAAGCGGCTCTTGATTTTGTGCACGGATTAGGCGCGAGTGAGGACAGCAGTAGCATAAGCCCGGTTTATCGTGTGGCAGAGACCGCGCTTGCGGCAAGAGTGATGGGTTGGCCAAGCCATAATGCTTTGGATCTTGGTTTGAGAAACTAAGGTAAACAGACCCAACTGTTTCTCGTTGAACTCCGCATTTTGAGGATAAAGGCCAGCCAATAATACGGCCGTCTCAAATTGGCAGAGATAGTGTTCGAAAGGGTATAAAGGGGCCGTAATGTGGCCCCTTAACGCTAAGGTCAACAGACCCTAGTCTCCTAGTTGTTAGCGTTTATTACGAAGATAGCGTTTGCGACGCTCTTCTTTACGTGCGGCTTTTTCTTCTTCGCGACGCGCCGTTTCAACTTCCACTTCGCGTAATTCCTCGGTGATCATTTCAGGGCGCTCTAGGGTAATTTGACCAAGAGTCCCTTGGCGGAGTTCGTGCAATAGAATTTCCGACACTTTATGCAAATCGACTCTTCCACCAGCGCGAAGTGCGCCACGACGACGTCCAATCTCTTCCATAATTTCGATGTCAGACTCGGGTAACTCATCCAGTTGGTAGCGCGAGATTAAGCGTTCTGGGTAGGCCTGCGCTAAATATTCCACAGTGTAAAACGCAACTTCGTCATATTCCATCGCCGTGTCTTTTACCGCCCCGGTTGCCGCTAAGCGAAAACCACTGTGAGGGTTTTCGACTTTTGGCCACAAAATCCCTGGTGTATCGGATAGCACAATGCCGTTTTGTAGATTAATCCGCTGTTGACGTCGCGTCACTGCAGGCTGATTACCTGTGATGGCAACCGTACGGCCGGCAAGTGCATTGATTATGGTTGATTTGCCCACGTTAGGGATGCCCATAATCATAGTGCGAATATTTTTACCAATCTCTTCACGGTGCGGCGCAAGTTTACGGCACAGCTCCATAATTTTATGAACTTCGCTAAGTTCGGAGGTGGTGATCGCCATCGCTTTAACGTTGTGCTCTTTTTCGAGGTGTTCAATCCACAACTGAGTCATCTCTGGATCAGCGAGATCGCGCTTATTTAATACCTTAACCACAGGTTTATCACCACGTAGGGTGGAAATCATCGGGTTTTCGCTACTAAATGGGATCCGCGCATCCAACACTTCGATGATCACGTCGACCTCTGGGATCGCTTCTTCGATCTCTTTACGTGCTTTATGCATATGGCCTGGAAACCATTGAATGCTATTGTTAACCATATGAAAAATATACCTTTAGTTGTGATTCGGTGGCGAGATAGAGTGTGGAGGCTCTGGAGATAATCAGTGTTGAAAAACTTTGGTTGTTGATGAACCTTGGTCAAAGCCACCTAATACCGTGTCAAAATTGATGCGGGAATATTAGCACTTTCTTGAGCCAAGGAATAGAAGGCAGAACGGAGCATTCTGAAGTCAATTGGGTGAAGTACAATTATTAAAAAAATCGAGAAACTGATTAAACATTGTCATGCATTATCAAATAAATTCCCTGTGATAGGCTGCGCCACTTCATTAGTCGGTCGAGTCGAGTGAATCTGTCACGCGGTAGGCCAGTTTGGGAGTTGTCATATGCATTATGAAGGTAAAGTTTACCGTCCATGGCCTGAAGCGCGCAGTATCTTGATCCAAACAACGCTGGGTTGCAGCATCAATACGTGCACATTTTGCAGTATGTTTGATGATAAACGGTTCAAAATTCGCGATATTGACGATGTGTTTCGCGATATCGACGAAGCGCGTCGGCTTTATAGTTATGTTGAATCGATTTTTTTGATTGATGGTAATGTGATGGCCGCTCGCACTGAGTATCTGGTTAAGGTGCTTGATAAATTGCGTCAGACTTTTCCTGAGGCGAGCAAAATCTCAATGTATTCGGGACTCAATGATTACCGCCGTAAAACGGTCTCTGAATTAAAAGAGATCCGTGATGCCGGGCTTGATATGTGTTATTCCGGCCTTGAATCTGGCGATCGTGTCGTACTTGAGCGAATCAAAAAACGTATGACACCGGAACATGTGATTGAAGGCATGGCACGAGCGAAAGAGGCCGGAATTGAAACATTGCTCTCGTTTATTTTTGGTCTTGGTGGGCGAGGTCGCTCGATAGAGCATATTGAGGCGACCACAGAGCTACTTAACCTTACTCAGCCGGAGCAAATTGCACCAATGGCACTGGCGATACAGCCAGGAACCGTGCTTGAGCAAGAGGTTGCGCGCGGTGAGTTTGTTATGCCAACGCAATTACAAGTGTTAGAAGAAGAGCAATATTTATTGCAGAACATGAATTTCGACACCTTCTACTGGGGCGATCATGGCAATAACCTCGTGCCACAAAAAGGCGATTTTTTAACGCATCGAGAGACGTTTTTGACCAACATTCAACGGGCAATCGCGGCAAATCCGATGGCGAAAGACCGCGTTATTCAAACCTTTTCTTGGTAATGAGCAGACAGCTAATACTCGAATAACCTACCGCTAAGTGACCCAAGCCTCTGAACACTTCGTGAACATATACGAACTATGTGATGAGGCTTGGCTCATCATCTTTTTTGACGATTTTAGATTGAGAACCACTCTATCTTCAAATCCTCGCCTTAATGATAAACCCAGTCATTTTCGCTGAACCACGTTTCTGAGATGACTTCGTATAATCCTTATTTCTTTTCTTGATATATCAGCATGATGCAGCCACGCTTTTAGGAGTGAAAGCAAGAGAGCAGATAATGTCATGGCTGTGTACGATGTGATTGTCGTTGGTGGTGGGATTAACGGCGCAGGTATTGCGGCCGATGCAGCAGGTCGAGGTTTAAATACGGCGCTGTTTGAGGCGAATGATTTTGCCAGTGCCACATCAAGCAGCAGTTCCAAACTGATTCATGGTGGATTGCGTTATCTTGAACACTATGAGTTTCGTTTGGTCGCCGAAGCGTTGGCAGAACGTGAAATCTTGCTGAATAAAGCCAGACACATTACGCGACCCATGCGCTTTCGTTTACCTCATCGCCCTTATTTGCGCTCTCGTTTGATGATAAGCGCTGGGCTTTTCCTCTATGATCGCCTTGCCAAGCGTAAGGCGCTTGGCAAAAGCACGCGTGTTGATTTAGCTGCTTCGGGCTTGTTTATTGACGCAATTAAAACAGGGTTTGAGTATTCAGATTGCTGGGTGGACGATGCTCGGTTGGTTATTGCCAATATTCAAGCGGCGCAACGCAAAAAGGCGCAAGTGCATAATTACTGTGAAGTCACGCAGGTCAAAGTGATAGACGGCTTATGGCAGGTGAGTTTGTTTGATAAGCGCCTTCAGAAAGCGCGTGTTGAGCACGCAAAAGTCTTAATTAACGCCGCAGGCCCTTGGGCTGAGCAGTTTATCGAACAAAAAGCGCAGCGCACGTCTCCGCATCAGATTCGTCTTGTACGTGGCTCTCATTTTATTGTTCCCAAACTGTATGAGGGGGATGAAGCGTATATTTTGCAGCATCATGACAAACGGATTGTGTTTGTTATTCCATACTTGAATCAATATTCAATGGTAGGAACAACCGATGTGGAGCATACCGCTGATCCCAGTCAGTGCTCAATGAGTGATGAAGAGCGCGATTATCTGCTCGAAGTGGTTAATGCTCATTTTGCAAAACCTGTGCGCGCGGAGGCGATTATTAGCAGTTTTAGTGGTGTGCGCCCCCTTTGCTCGGATGACGCAGAGCAACCACAACGTGTGACTCGTGATTACACACTGTCGCTACAAACTCATCAAGGTGCGCCGATTCTATCTATTTTTGGCGGGAAATTAACCACCTATCGTAAGCTTGCTGAAGCGGCGTTGGCCAAGTTGGCCCCTTTCTTTCCCACTATGGGGGGCACATGGACCGATAAGGCATTTTTACCCGGTGGCGATATTGTCTCTTTAAGTTCATGGAAGAGCCAGCTGAAGAATCAGTTTCCGTGGTTACCGACCGCACTGCTTGAACGCTACGCGACTTTGTATGGCAGTGAGGCGGCGCTCATTCTTGCCGGAGCTCGATGTGTTGCCGATCTGGGGGAGGAGATTGCGCCTGATCTTTACCAGCGCGAGCTGGATCATTTAATACACAATGAATTTGTTTATCACGCTAGTGATGTGCTTGAGCGCCGAACGAAATTGGGATTAGGCTACACCAATGACCAAATTGCGACGGTTGATCGATATTTGCAGCACCATTGCTCTTGCAATTTTGCCTATCAAAAATGACCATCGTAATATCAAACTTTGCTATCAAAGGCGCGACGTCGATGAATTACCATCTTATGTTTGGGTTGATCCTGACTCTTTTGCTGAGTGCCTGCGCACACTCGCCGGAGCATCCGCTATTGCAGTCGTCTGAGCCTCAATACCCCACCGAGTATGAGAGCTTTGCTCAATATCGTCATCAAGCCTATCAGATGGTGAAACGGCACCGTTATTTTTTAACCGCAAATTATGACCAAGAGCTTGCGGCCAATGTCCCGTACCAAGTCATGCCAAATGCGGTTGCAAAAAAGGGGGTTCTCCTAATTCACGGTTTAGGTGACTCACCATTTTCGTTTGTCGATATCTCTAACCGCTTAGCGCAAGAGGGGTTTCTTGTTCGCACCGTTTTATTACAAGGTCATGGCACGCGTCCTGGTGATTTACTCGATGTTGACCATCAAGCTTGGCAAACTTTGGTCGCAAAGCAGGTTGAACTACTGAAGACCGAAGTGGAAGACGTTTATCTAGGTGGTTTTTCCACCGGCGCCAACTTGGCCTATCTTCACGCAGCGCACGATCCCGACATTCAAGGTTTGATGCTGTTTTCCCCGGCGTTTAAATCAAACGAACCATTGGCTTCGCTCGTGAGTTTGATAAAACCATTTAGAACGTGGCTGCAAGACGCAACGCCCGAAAAGGCAACAAACTATGCTCGTTACGCGATGACGCCCACCAATGGTTTTGCGGAGTATCAGGAGACCAGTGAAAAATCACTCAACCAGATAGAGCATGCACCATTTTCTCCCCCCGTGTTTATGGTGTTAAGCCAGCACGACAGTGTGTTGGACTCTCGCTTTATTCGCAACGCGTTTAACGAACGGTTTACCCATCCTAAGAATCGGCTTATCTGGTACGGCTCTCGCCCATCAACAGTGAAGGGACGCACTCGTTTTATTAATAGTGCAATGCCCGAGCGGCGTATTACCAACATGTCCCATATGGGTGTGCTGTTTGCCCCATCAAACCCTTATTATGGTGAAGCAGGCTCCCAACGCATCTGCCGTAACCACAGCGGAGAAACTGCGGCGCAAGATCAGCGTTATTGCGAGGCAGGAAACCCCGTGTGGTACAGTGCTTGGGATGGTCACGATGGGGTTCATGTACACGCAAGACTGACTTACAACCCCCAATTTGACCTGATGATGGATGATTTGGTAGACGTGTTTACCAAACCTTCAGATTTGTAGCTAACCCAGCATCTTCAAGTTGATTGGGTATATATTGTTTGATGCTGTTCTGCGAGTAAGATTTTTAACTCATCGCACTCGCGAGTTAGGGTTACTTTATCGCCATTGCGGAAAGCAAAGCGCAAACCATCAGCGGCTAACGTGTAGCTACGTCGTTCCAGTTCATCACAAAAGCCGTTAAATAACCAGACATCCAGTTCTCTCTGAGCGCTTAGAGTCTGAGATAACTTATTGAGCTGGGCGTAAAACTGTTCGTCACTCATCAGCGGTGTTTTACGAGTATGGCGCTTCATTGCGAGAGGGATAAGTACGTCTAGGCGGCTATCGAGCATATGAAACAACCCAGTACAATCGTGCGGTTCTTGAGTCCGCAGTTGATTTTCAACTCGGCCCGCTATTACGGCAAGTTCTTCGTCTGCCATGGCTCGAGCAGCGCCTTTGAGTCGGTGAACTAAAATTCGCGCGCCATCATAATCACCGTGAATTAACTTACCGTCGACTTGGTGCTTGAAATCGCTAAAACTTTGCTGAAAGCTGTCTAGCGTGACAGTCAATAATTCTTCATCATGGTTAAAACGTTTTGCGAGCATGACGCCATTAAGATGGGGCGGTAGCTGTTCAAATAAGCTTGTGTTAGGCGTTTGCAGTGTATCGGTCGTAGCCTCTATTTCTACCGAAGTGTGCTCTGCGTTGCGCAATAGTGCGGCAACCAGTTCTTCAACTTGAAATGGTTTTAACAAATAATCATTCATACCTGCATTAAGGCCATTTTCACGGTCTTCAGGTAGAACCGACGCGGATACACCAAAAATTAATGGTTGCGTAATGTTATTCAACGCACGAATTCGCGTGGTTGCTTCTAGGCCACTCATATCTTCCATATGAACGTCCATCAAAATTAAGTCAAATTTGCTTTGATTAATCCATTGTAGTGCGTCAAATCCTGATTCTGCTTTGGTAACTTGTGCACCATAACGACTGAGTAGGCCGGCGATGATGTCATTGTTCATCGATAAGTCGTCTACGGAGAGAATGTTCAGCCCCTCCAACTGCTCGGAAGTGACACTCAGAGTGACGGTCGGCGCTAATGCAGCATCGCAAAGTTGGATTAACGCAGTCTCTAATTTCTTTTGTGATACGGGATGCCAAATGATCTCACTTCGAGCATGATGCAGTTGCATTAGTTGATCGGCACGAGCGGGTGAGCGAAGCAGATAAATGGTATGGTAATCGTTAAACAGTGAATGGGGCAGGGTTTCTGTGTTTGCCATATCCACGAGTATCACAGCTTTTCGCGCTCGCCCAGCCGCTTTGTTAAGGGCTTCAACGCTCTGCGCGTGTATTATGGGCAGTTCTAATGACTCGGCAAACCCGACAAGCTGATGGTAGGCAGTCGGCTGATTGCCATAGAAGATAAGTTCAATCCCTTGGTCGATTATCGCGGAGTGATCATACTGGTTCTCTATGGGAGTAATGGGCAAGCGGATCTTGAAAATAGACCCATAGTTTAGCACGCTGCTAACCGACATTTCTCCTTTCATCAGTGTGATCAGGCGATGACAGATAGATAAGCCCAGACCTGTGCCACCGTATCGGCGGGTGATGCTCTCGTCGCCTTGAACAAATGCATTGAAAATTCGGCGCTGCTGCTCTTCTGTCATGCCAATGCCGTTGTCTTCAATTTCAATGACAAGCATATGCCGGTTTTCAGCGCCTAATTCACTCGCAAAACGAACCTGGACATGCCCCCCTTGTGAGGTGAACTTAAGTGCATTTCCGACGATGTTAGTAATGATCTGCCCAAGTCGCAGTGGATCACTGGTAAAATGGCTGGCTGTATTGGGATGCACTGATACGTCAAATTGGATCTGTTTTTTTTCAGCATTGGCAACGAACATATCCAGATTATCTTGAATCAGAGACTCTAACTGAATAGACGCATAGTTGAGCGAAAAATTACCTGACTCAATTCGAGAAAGATCCAAAATATCGTTAAGAATGTCCAGTAAGCGTTCAGACGAGTATTTGGCTTTATCGACGCATAATTTTTGCTCGCTGCTCATGTCACTGTGACTCAATAAATTGAGCATTCCAATCACCCCATTCATTGGGGTGCGAATTTCATGGCTCATATTGGCCAGAAATGCCGACTTCGCCTGATTGGCAGCTTCAGCTTCGTCTTTGGCCGAAATCAGAGTCTCTTCGCGTAGTTTGTTGTTCGTAACATCATAAACCACGCCATACATTAGTCCGTATGACTCAGAATATTTCGCGCTGGATTGCGCAAGCATACGAATGTATTTGGTGCGTCCGCCATCAAATTCTAACGGCAAGGTGAAATCAAATGCTGAGTTATTTGCCAAAGCGAGCTGATAATGGCGGTCAATCATGGTGCGTTCAGCTTTCGGAATACGCTTCAGTATGTCCTGAAACCCCATCGATGTATTGAGTTCTTCTTCGAACAAGTCGTACATTTGTTCAGACCAATGAATATGGCCCGCTTGGCAATCATGAGTAAAAACGCCAATATTGCCGATTTTTTGCGCCTGATTCAGATGCAAAATGGCTTGTTGTAGTGACGTATTGAGATTTTTGGCTTCGGTGATATCCCAGTTACAACCGACAACGCGGTCGGTTGAGCCATCTTCGGCTTTAATTATGGTTGCTTTGCTTTTGATCCAAATGACTTTTTGAGCACGGTTGATAATGCGAAATTCGGTATCAAAAACATCAAGGCCATTTGCAGTATCGCGCAGTAGCGTTTGCATTCGTATCAAATCATCGGGATGAATGTAAGGAACCCACGCGTCTAATTGACTCGCATCTTCGGTAGGCTCGACGCCCCATAATTGGCGCAGAAGATCGTCACTGATAACATGTTGCGTCTTAGGGTCATATTCCCAAATGCCAATGCCAGCGGCTTCAGTGGCGAGCTTTAATCGCTCTAACAGAGCAGCATTTTCTTTCTGACTTGCCAGCAATTCACTGCGCAAACAATTTTGTTCATGGGTCTGTTGCTGCTCAAGATCAACGATAGCTTGGACATTAGTGCAAGAGCCAAACCATTGCACAATATTGTCATCGCGGTCTTTTAGCGCTTTGGCTCGAACATCAAACATATGGTAGCGCTGATCCGCGTCTTTTAAGCGAAAAGTGGCAAGAAAGTCGTCACCTGAACGTATGCTGTGGCGCCAAAGGTCAAGAACCCAAACTCTATCTTGTGGGTGGATCAGAAATTGCCACGCAGAGCCAAGTAACTGTTCTGTTTCAATGCCACAAAACTCGGTCCAGTTCGCGCTCATAAAATTACTGAGACCTGTTGAGGTTGCAGTCCAATTAAGATGGGGCATGAAGTTAGCAATACCGCGAAGGCGGCACATTTCTTGAGCTGAAGGCTGTGACAGTTTTTGATCTATGGGTTGGGTGATGTCGTTGTGAAAGCCCATTACCCGAGTGGGGAAACCGTCTGGGTTAAATAACGCATGGCCGCTACAGCGAATAATGTGTTCCGTTCCCGATTTTCCTGTGTAGCGCACAATTTGATCGTAAGCACAATTTGGGTCGTTGGGGGCGCTTAAGTGGGCATCTATGTTCCTTTTCGCCAGTTGCAGATCGTCTTGATGAACCAAGCGTTGCCACTCTGATGTTTGGTGAGATTTTTCGTCGGGATCAAAGCCTAAGTTTTGCCAAAATCGAGGACTCATCCAGGCCTGATCCCCATCTTCAACATCCCAATACCATAGCCCATCAAACGATTTTTCAAGAAGTGCCAGAACTTGCTTTGGATTATGAGCGATGAACTCGAGCATCTCACGATAAAGAGGATGATCTTCATTGCCCGGAATTGCTTGTTCGTTATTGTCCATGCGCAAAATGTCATTTCCTTGATTGAATTTGAGTAGCCATGCAATGATGACGGATGCGTAAATCAGTTTCGCGTCTTGATGAAAACAGGAATTAGTATCAATTAGGTGAGTAATAACTCTGGTTATATCGCTTGTTGTATCTTGAGACACGTAATTGCTGATAATGTGACAGATAGGCGTTCATATTTGTCGATATGATCGCACTATACTGAAACATAAATTATTTTTTCAGATTGCCATGTGGTATACCCAAGTAACCTCAAGATGCATGGTTCAGCGAGAATGACTTGGTTCATCAGTGAGGCGAGGGTTTGAAGATTGAGTGGCTCTCAATCGAAAATCGTCAACAAAGCTGATGAGCCAAGACAGCTCGCCCTTTGGGAACCGATCACTGAACCGATAGCGGCGTTAAACAACTTGAAAATAGACTCGCTATTTCGCTGCGTTGTTTGCTTTGCTCTCGGCTCAGTGAGCCGGCTCTGAATCCTGCATTTTGAAGTCACTTGGGTATATATCACAAGAAAGCCCTTACTCTTTGTCGGATATCATTTTCTAGGTCGTTATTTGATTTTGGCGCAAGTTTGTATTTCGAGATAAACAGACCCTAATGTTCATCAAAGAAATCTTTGTTTCGAATGTATTTGCTCATTAAGTGATACGAAAACGGCCGTATTAACCAACTGAGCAGTGAGCGACCCAGGCGCACCATAGTGGGGGTATTTTCATAAATTCGACCGTTGTAAAGCCAGAGCATGCTACCAACGTGCCAGTAGACGAGTGGCAGGGGGGGCATAAAGGTGACAATATCCAGATCGCAGCAGATGCGGTAGGTTCGTGACTTGAGCAAATAACGCTGGTGGAATTGCCAATTACCAATGGCAGGCTGACCAAAGGTGACAATGCGCTTGATGCATTTTGGGTATTTTCGGCTTAAGTAATCGCCCAAAACAGTGCCAATGGCACCACCGGAGGAGTGGCCAGTTATGGAAATGTGTTTTCCTCGTTGAATAAGCGGTACTAATATCGATTCGAGTTCTTGTAATACGTTGAGAGATTGGGGAGGAGGTGAATCATAGCTTAATTGGGTCATCAACCGATAAAACCCATAGTGAATTCGGTACGGTAAATTGAGCTGACGGCATGACGCTGGCCACGCCAAAAAATTAAGTAGCCAATCAAAGAGGCTGTGTGAGCCTTTGATCACCACGATGACTTCGGATCGCGATTCACTCCAAAGCACACGGATCATCACCTTACCTTGCTGATTTTTAATGATGCGTTGACCATTAGCATCAAATCCGAGCCGAGTATGTTTGAATGATTTGGCGTATGCAAGGTTACACAATACGGCGTAACGTTCATACTGGTAGCGTTTGAGTGGTTTCACTGAGCGCGATGATTCAAGGTGCTGATGTGTATTAACACAAGCTTAGGTCGAGCTTATGACAATGACATGACGGCTTATGTAACAGACTGGCGTTGGATTAATTGAGGTGACATTCGATTTTCAATCGTCAATACACGTTGATTAATGAGCGCTAATATTTTCTTTGCCGCAAGGCCGCCCATTTCTCGAGTAGGAAAGTTAACCGAGGTGAGTGGCGGAGAAATAAACTCGCCAAACTTATCGTTATCATAACCGACGACTGAAATATCTTTTCCGACAACAAGTTGGCGCGACTTAATTTCTTCATAAAGCCCCAGTGCGATATGGTCATTAAAGCAAAATACCGCAGTGAGATTGGTGTTACGATCAAGAAGTTGGCTCGGTGCTTGCCGAACATTGCGAAAATCGAATTGGCCTTCAACAATTAAATTGGCATCGTAATCTAACCCGTTATCGAGTAATGCTTGTTGGTAGCCCTTTAGTCGCGCTTGACTGACATTTTCATGCATCGGTCCTGTAATACACCCAATCACACGATGACCGGCATCGATAAGGTGCTGCGTGGCAATATAGCCGCCCATTTCTTCATCCAAGAAAATGCAATGCTCTGAAATTTCAGGAACCAAATGGTTAAGCACTAAGGTATGCGGTACCTGTTTCACAATCGAGAGAATATCGTCGTCGGATAACATTCCCGCATGCAAAATAAGGCCATCCACTTGTTTTGACAATAAAAAGTCAACTGCCTCGAGTTCGTCTTGCCTTTGATAGCGACCGCTGGTTGGGATCAAATAGTAATTTTCATGACGCAGTGTTTCTTCAATTGAGCTCATTAACGATGAAAAAAACGGACCTGCGAGGGTAGAAACCACCATACCGATGCTTTTTGAGCGATTTGAAGCCAGAGTTTGCGCAGATGCATTAGGGGTGTAGTTGAGTGCTTGAATCGCACTCATGACTTTTTCTTTGGTTTCAATGGCCACGCGAGGGTGATCATTTAACACGCGCGAGACGGTCGATTTTGATACGCCAGCCAGCTGACAGACATCCTTGATTGTTGACACCCAATGCTCCTATAACCTGCCCAAGCTGATGTTTTCTTTACCTTGAAAGTGTATCAGTTCGTTGATGGATGAAACAGTAGGCACTGAAAAATATGCGCTGAGCGGTCACAGTTCATTTCACTTTAATGCCATAAGGCGCGACGAGATTGAATCGCGCTTAAAATGCGCGGTGGCACGGGAATGAAACCGAGCAAAAAGTAAAGGCTGACAAGGGTAACGCTTGATAGAGTAATAATGGCTATCTCTGCTACGGAAGCCAATTCTAAATGAAGTAGCTGCGACAATAGGAAATTAAAACCAAGCATGGCAACCGATAATAAAAGGCAAGTGAACCAGTGGCGGTGTTGATATGGAAGCTTCACTTTACTTTGGCTAATGACATAAAGAAGAGTCAGCCGTAACGCATAAGCGCCTCCAAGGATACTTAAGATCCCGTTAAGGCCGTAGTGGGGAGTCATCACCACATAACCGAGCACTGCAGCAATAGCACAGCCACATTGAACCCACATTTGCGCTTGGGTCGATTGTCCACTAAAACAGCCAAGGTTCATGTAATCACCGGCATTTTTAACCACGGTAATTGCAAGTAGCGCAAGAGCGATAATGCTCACGTTTTGGTACTGCTCAGGTAAGAGCAAGTTAACTAGGGTTGGAATGCTCAGCGCCATTAAGCTTGCGGCCATGATCCCGAAGTTAACGCCAATAATCGCCTGTTGTGCACACTTTGTCGGTCCATCGCTCTGTTGCAACATTTGAATGCGAGTTGGAAACCACCATAGTGCATAAGGTTGGATGAGGAGCGCCAGGATCAGGCTAAATTTTGTCGCAACGGCGTATTGAGCGAGAGTCTCAACGCCTAAGTAATGAGTGACGAACCATTTGTCGAGCCCTTGCACTGCATATAATGATACTCCACCAATTAAGACTGGAAGACCAAAGCTAAGTAGTTGCCGAGAAAATAGCAGTTCGCCAAAACGCCCCATTTGCTGGTATTGAAATCGAAGTAGAGCGAGCGTTAAGCCAACACTGGTTATTGCGCTTGCGATCAATACACCGTTGATGCCAAAACCCAACTCAATGAGAGCGAATGTGATGAACGCATGTACCAGTGCTTTGGTAACGTTGAGCAAGCAAAAGCGCTTTGCCATTTGATTCATGCGCAATAGTGTTAGCGGGATGCTTATGACGCCATCAAGGAGTGTTGGAATTAGGACGAGCACCAACTGCCAAGTGGTAAAATTAGCGCTTAATAATGCGCTCAATAGAGGGGCTGTAACAAGCAGTAGCGTGCCGCCGATGACACTGACGATGACACTGAGCGTAAAACAATTAGAAATTAACCGCTGTCTTTGTTTTCCCTCGGCACCGCCGACGTAGCGATACATGGCCTCGACGATACCAAAGCTAAACACTATCGTGCCGATATCAGCAATAAGGATCAGTGATTCGAGTATGCCATAATCGGCGAGCGTGAGCTTATGGGTCAGGTAGGGCAGCATAATCAGCGAGATGCCCTTCATCATCACAATGCCAGTCGCATAATAGAACGCTTGTTTCAAGCCTGCCATGTTTACCTACCTCGCTAATTTTAATGCGCGGCGGCAATCGCCAATGACACTTCGTATACGACGAGGTTGAACATCCAAGCCTAGCGCATGAAGTCCATGCCATAGTGCTTTGCCAAAATGGCGAGATTGTCGATAATAGTCGGCGTATCCCTCAAGAATTCTTGCTCTGCCTTGCGTTAAAGCGCGTCGAGTAATGGTTGGGTTTGATTTACTATATCGAGCAAAAATCGATTCGATGGATTGCAAGTTAGTGAGGCGACGGTGATCGCTTTGAGTCAGTGAGTCTTGACGCATCAAGTAGCGAGTTTGGCACTGATTCAACACCGCAATGGGGTGATTTTCTGCGATCTTGAGCCACAAATCCCAGTCTTCGCCATAATCAATAGTGTCATCAAACGCGAGTGTTTGCTTGAGAACTTTGCGATTGATCATCACTGTTGAGGTTCCTATCATATTGGTTGTTATCAACAGTGAAAGCGCGCTGTCACTTTGAATAAGTGCGTCTTCGCCGTGTAAAAACTGTCCCCAATAGGCGAAGCTATCAATGATCATCGCATCGCTTTCATCCACATGGTCGTAGTTGGTAAAACTGAGCGCGGCGTTGGCAAAACGGCGATGCAGCGCCAACTGTTTCGACAGTTTCAGTGGATACCAAGCATCATCTGCGTCTAAAAAGGCCACATAATCACCACGAGCTTGACTTAATCCTAAGTTTCTTGCTTTTGCCGCGCTGGCTACATGGGTCGTCATGACACGTACTCGTGGATCATGCAGTGACTGCAAATAATTTTCGCTCCCGTCACAGCTGTTGTCGTTGACAATAATCAGCTCAAGATCTCGATGGCTTTGGTTAAGAACACTCATCACCGATTTGGGTAAATAGTCGATGCAGTTATGGGTGGGTATGATGACTGAAACTTTGGCCATGTTGTCTCCTATTAGATATCCGTTCCACTTTATGTTGCTGCGTCGCTACAGCTTTAAGTTGCTTAGGTACAAAAGCAGCCACAATTCACTAAGAGCAGATTGCATGCCAATTAATTTAATTTGATATAAAACAATTGGTTATATCATGCGTAAGTCGTTTTCTATCGAATGGTCTACTGGGTATTGCGAAAATCTGAAGAAATTGTGCAAATTGCATTTCAAACTGACAATGTGCTCTCGAGATAAATGCGAAGAGAGGTGTATCACTCACTAACCTATTGAATATTTTCAAGTGACAAACTTGGTATTGGAATTGCTTTACTCACTTTAAATGAAATCAGTTGCATTTAATTGAGTGCTAAAAGGAGAATCCGATGAAAAACGTTGCGTTTGTTGCTCCGTCATATCCAGTGTTGAGCGAGACCTTTATTCGCACTGAGGTTGAGGCGATTCAGAATTGCGGTCATCACGTTACTGTAATGGCGTTTGAACTTCATCCTTGGCATGAACCGTTAAATCACGAAATGGTCGACTTAACCCGTTCGAACCGCATGGAAATGTTTCAGCATATCTCCCCGAAAGGGCTTAAAAGAGCGTTGCGTTTTATTCACAGCCAAAAATCGCTCCCGCGGCGTTCATTGTTCAAATATGGCTTAAAATTGGCACTTCATTGTGCTGAGCGCGATATTCATCACCTGCATGCTCATTTTTGCCAGCACACAGCAGCACATGCCATTGTGGCGGCGAAACTGCTTGGAATTACCGTTTCTTTCGTTGCCCATGGTCATGATGTGTATGAAACCGCGTTTGATATTAAAGAAAAAATTAACGCGTGTGATTTTGTTGTCACCGTATGTCAAGAGATGCAGAAGGATTTTCAGCACTTAGCGAAGAAAGACATCAAATTGTTACATTGTGGCGTTAAGGTGGATGAGTTTCGATCGCTAGTTTCAGCAAAATCAGCGCCACGTGACTCGTCGTTGCGCTTGGTGTTTCTAGGTCGTTTAGTGGAACAAAAAGGGGTCCATTATCTTTTTCAAGCGTTAGCGACAATGGCGCAACGAGACAAAATTGAATTGGATATCGTTGGCACTGGCGAGATGGAAAATGAGTTGAAATCAATGGTAATAGCGTTGGGTTTGAGCTCGCAGGTGCGCTTTTTAGGAGCGCAACCTCACGCTTGGGTCAAACGTCATTTGGCGGATTACGATGGCTTGGTGGCGCCATTTTGTTTTTCTCAAACAGGGTGTGTCGACACTGGGCCTCTGGTACTCAAAGAAGCCATGGCAGTCGGAATACCTGTCGTGACGACCACCATTATGGGCTGCAAAGAGATTGTGACGGCCGAGAGTGGCTTTTTGGTTCCTGAGCGTGATGTTGAGCAACTCGCTCAGGCGTTAACGACATTTGTCGCTTTGAAGCCAGAGCAACGCATCGCAATGGGGCAAGCGGCACGTCAGCGCGTTGAAAATCGATTTAATGCCGATATTCAAGCACAACAATTGTCACACTGGATTGAGTGTGCGGGAGGCCAATATGCAGCATAAACAAATCATACTCTTAGGAAATAACGAGCGTCATCAGCAACATAAAGTGACATTTCGGCGCTGTCACGGGGTAAAGCGCGTTAAACGCCTGACGATGACATTTCAGCCGCTGGTAAGTTATGACACTTGGGGTATACTCCCTGCAACAAAAAAACATTATCGCATGAGTCAAAAATGCCCAAAACACTTACCGATGAACGAATCAAAGAATTGCTTCAACTCGATGTTGACGCGCGCTACCGTTATCTGATCAAGCAAGTGGTTGAGAGCCGTGAAATTTGGATCTTAACTGATGAGCACGGTTGTGTGATGCTCAACACCGAAGACGATGATTGCGTCCCAGTTTGGCCCAATCAAGAGTTTGCTGCACTTTGGGCCACAGGTGAGTGGGAAGATTGTCAACCTCAAGCAATTAGTCTAAACAAATGGCACTCGCGCTGGACCAACGGCTTACTCGACGATGAGCTGTCTGTGGTTGCGTTTCCCAATGCGGACCTAGAAGGTGTTATTTTATTCCCTGACGAATTTGATTTTGATTTAACTCAACAGGCGAAAAAACAGCGTTAATTCAAGCAGGATGAGTATCAGCCACCAGTGACTGGTGGCTTGGTGTCATTCTTTGGTTATCTACCCAAACAACTTCAAGTGGAAAGTGTATATTAGCTTTTAGTTAAGCAATGGACTAATCGAATCATCCCCTTTTAAACGTAGCCATAGTCGGTCTAGACTGCCAAGATCGCGCTGGCTTGGATAGCGTTTTGGCCTTGGCAAAACTTGCCAATTCCCCTCTTTGTCACGCTCAGCAAAAATGAATTCAAACGAGAGATTATTTGCCATTCCTAAGCGCAAATCGCTGACGATAAGCTGATTGTCCTCTTCTCGATAACTAAGGAAGTCATGAGAAAACGCTTTAAGCCCAGAAAGTGTTTTGGGTTGGTTCTTGAGAGGCCATTCTCCTCGTGGGATCGGTAAAAAATCAATATTGGCTTCTTGGTCGAAAAGAGATGCTAACCCTTCCCAATATTGATCTTTATCCATAACAATCACACGCCACAGTACGGTATTAAATGGGGTTGGCATGACCAGCACTTGCTGGTGGGGCAGAGCCTGAGCGCGAAGGTTTTGCTCTACACGCTGCGTAATATATTGCTGCGCCGCGTACCCCCAAACCAGATAAAGTGTTGAGAGAACAAGCGCGCCTTGGCACCAGTAGGCTGCCCGTTGGCGCGCTATGGTTGTTCGAGCCAAAAGAACAATCAAAGGTGCGATTAATAGCGGAACGGTATAAAGCGGATCAATGATGAAAATATTACGCAGTTCGAAGTAACCGTGAAATGGCCATAACAACTGCGTACCATAGGTGGTCATCGCATCCAACAGTGGGTGAGTGATTAGTACGCTGAAGGTAACGAGAAGAACCCGTTTAAATGTCCAAAACGTGCTTGGACGGAGTCGGTGAAACCCCCACGCGAGCATAAGGGATAGAAACGGTAGTAATAACAGTGAGTGAGTAAAACCGCGATGTTTGATTGTATTGCTCACCGCATCACCATAATCCAGAATCACATCCAGATCGGGAAGGGTGCCAAGTAGCGCGCCCATTAGCAGCACTTTGCCATTGCATTGTTTTCCGGCAATAGCACCTGCAATTGTGGCACCAAGCGCTGCTTGAGTAATTGAGTCCATAGTAAAATCGCATTAGCAAATTGTGTCCGAACGATAAAGAGCTCGTGGCAAGCTGTCAATCAAAGACCCTAATACGTCCTAAAGATTCTTGGTGACAATTTACGTGAATTTACACTATTCGGTATATTTGTAGCTTACAAAATGGATGATAATTTATCGAGTTTGATAAATGACGAGAATAGATAATGAGCGACCATAAATTAACAAAAACAACAGTTGTGTTTCATTGGATTACGGGATTGAGCTTCATTGGCGTGTTCGCGGCTGGGCTTATTCTCGACAGCATGGAGCGAAGCCCACTCAAAGGGCAAATTATGGATTATCATAAGTCGATTGGTGCGATTATTTTATTGATTGCAAGTGCCAGAATACTTTGGCGCATCAAAGAAGGTGCTTTGCCGGAAATCATAAACTTACCCCGTTGGCAAACCATTATAGCGAAATCGGTGCATGGCTTATTGATGCTCGCAACCCTGGCTATGCCGTTATCGGGTATTGCGATGAGTATTGGTGGTGGACGAGGTTTAGATGTGTTCGGTTGGCAGTTAGTTGCTGAAGGCATGAAAACACCATGGTTGAGCGCGGTCGCAGGTGACATTCACCGAGCGTCTGTTGACATCATTATTGTTGTTTTAGCGCTACATGTACTCGGTGCATTGAAGCATCAGTTGTTGGATAAAGATGGCACGATTTCTCGTATGCTTGGGCGTTCGGTCACATCAGCATAAATCTACCTAAGTAACCTCAATCGACCCTAAAAGCGTTGACCAATAGTCTCTCTACCCTGCCAGCGAACAAAGCCTCATCACATAGATACGCTATGTGATGAGGCTTGTGAGTGCCAGCGCCATAATTTTTTTAATGAAAATCGCCGCAACTTAAAGAAGGAAGGGTATGGCGAGATAGGGCATTAGGCCCCTTAGTTAGATTTTTATTTAACGAATATCAATATTAACCCACTCTCCTTTTTGCCTCGATTTGACAAGTATTTTATTTTGCATTCCCTACTGCATTCTTAGAAAGCGAGATGTTGTGCTTTAGCGTGATCGTTTACACGTTGAATATGTTGCTTTATAAGAATTGATGTTGAAAATATTCGGTCAAATCACATAACTGCAAATTTGTATTATTATATTTCAAAATTTACCCCTTATTGACGTGTTACTCATCAAGTTATCGACTAATGTTCATGTCCTGAGCGGTTTAATTACGTTCAGACAAAAACGCTATAAAACAATTTAATGAGGACAATCATGATTGTAATAAAAAAGGCTGTTAACTTTACCTTGCTGATGTGTATGAGCTCCGTGGCCACTGCGGCGCAATTGTCAATTCAAAGTGCCAGTGATTGGGGCGGCGCTGCATCAAAATACCCTGCGTCCAACGCCATTGATGGCAGCACCGCATGGGCGAGTCGCTGGGCGGCTTCCAATGGCAGTTCTGAAAATTTGGTTTTAGACTTGGGATCGGCACAATCTGTGACTGATGTTGCGATTGCCTGGGGTAAAGGTGATGATCGAACGCATCGCTTTGAGGTTCGCACCAGTGTGGATGGCAGCTCATGGGCGAAAGTCTTTGCCGGAACCAGCTCGGGTAAGTCAGAAACGTATGAAAATTATGACATGGAAGATGTGAAGGCTCGCTATGTTAGAATTAAAGTCTTTGAGAACAGTGACGGTGACGAATACACCAATATTAAAGAAGTGCGTTTATACGGAAGTGACTCGGGTACTACGCCGCCAGTAGAGCCGGGCGATCCTAATAACCCCGATTACGGTTTGGATTCCTCTCAGCCGCCTTCATACAATTTTGACCTTTGGGACTGGTATTTGAGTGTGCCTACAGACACTGATAATTCAGGTACCGCAGATTCTATTAAAGAAGACCAACTTAATAACGGTTATGAAAGTCAATATTTCTATACCGGCACCGATGGCGGAATGGTCTTTGAATGCACGGTTGGTGGCTACAAAACATCGAAAAATACCAGCTATACACGTACTGAATTACGCGAAATGTTACGCCGTGGCGACACCAGTGTTGGCACCAGCTCTGCGGAAAACAATTGGGCCTTCTCTTCAATACCCAGTTCGAGCCAAGGTGAATTTGGCGGTATTGACGGCATCATGAACGCGACCTTAGCAGTGAACCGCGTGACAACCACGGCATCATCAAATCAACAAAACGGTCGTATTATTATTGGCCAAATTCACGCTGAGCATAATGAGCCGATTCGCCTTTACTACCATAAACTCCCCGGTAACGCGAAAGGAGCCATTTACTTTGCTCATGAAACGTCAAAAAGTGATGGTGGCGATGAGACGTGGTACAACTTGCTTGGCTCAATGGTGAAGTCGAATGGGGATTTGAATAGCACCTCAAACCCATCGGATGGGATTGAACTTGATGAACATTTCTCATATCAAATAAAAGTAAAAGGTGACACACTCTCAGTGACACTATCTCAAGCTGGCAAAGAGCTTGCGAGTGAAGAGGTCAACATGGCGAGCAGTGGCTATGATGATGCCGATAACTACATGTACTTTAAAGCTGGTATCTATCTTCAAGACAAAACAGGCGATGACGATGACTTCGCAAAAGCCACGTTTTATCAGCTTACCAACACGCACGACAATTATGGTTATTAATCTTCTGTTTCTTTCGGCATAAAGCCGTTTGGGTATAAGTTGAATCTAGTAATACCAATGGCCTTCATTTTGAAGGCCATTTTGCGTTGTTGCCTAGGTGAAATGGCACTGTCGTGCTATCGTTGCCGCTTTGCTGGGTAATTAAAAAGAACGAGGAAGCCCTATGAAAGCAAAGTGGAAAATGTTTGCCTCTATTCTGATGCTAAAAGAAGGGAAGTGCATACAATGACAATGCCTATCGCCGACAAAAAAAATCAATGGCTCGCAATGCAAGTTGAGGTTGAATTTCCCACGCCGGAAAGCTTAACAGGTCGAGCAATCTACCAAACCGATATGGTAGAGCGCACTGTTAAGCCAATCGATAGCCTAATCGCGGTTTCAAGCGATAAGCGAAATGTTGAGCTGTATTTAGCTGATTTTCATCGCCTCACTATTATGTTTGCACTGCAACAGGCCAAGCGATGGGCTAGTGCGAGTGATCATGATTTTGTGGTCGAGTATCTGACACAAATTATTTTATCGCCAGAGCATGAATTGTACGTCGGTTTTGAATCAGGGGAGCCAGTGGGCGCTGCGATTGTCACTCAAACGGAAACGCAGCTGCTTATTTCTGACCTGGTTTATCAAGGCGAGGTAGAGTTGCCAGCCGTTTCTCCAATAGTGACAGCGCTTGTGGCGATGCTCGATGATAAGAGTCACGAGGTTTTAATCGAGTTACCATCGCGTGATCTTGCTTGAATGCTTAGAATTTAGCTGAGGTTGAGGTCGCGAAATGTGACATTTTTTCGCACGATTATCAGTTTCTTGCTTATGCTTTAGCAAACGTTAATGTGTGAGCAAGAAAGTATGACCAAAACGCCGATCCGCTGTGTAATTTTTGATTGTGATGGAACCTTAGTCGATAGCGAGCGATTGTGTTGTCAAGCTTTGGTCAATGTCTTCACAGCGTTGGGGCATACCTTAACGTTTCAGCAGTGCCGAGATCACTTCAAAGGTGGAAAGCTGGCTGAAATTCTGGCGGACGTGGTCGACCTTCTTAAGGTTAATATATTACTTGATGAATTAGAGCCCTTATATCGAGATGAGCTGGCCCGATTGTTTCAAGCGTATCTTACTTCTATGCCAGGTGCACATGCACTACTGGATACGCTTGATGCGCATAACATTGAGTATTGTGTCGCTTCAAATGCACCAAAAAACAAAATTGAGTTAGCACTATCGTTAACCGGGTTACTTGACCGATTTCAAGGACGTATTTTTTCAGCTTTTGATACCAACAGTTGGAAACCAGACCCAGATATTGTTATTTATTCAGCAATGACAATGGGATTTTCGCTTAAAGAATGTGTCTATATTGATGACTCTCCAAAGGGCGTTGAAGCCGGCGTGAATGCAGGAGTAACCACTTTCCAATTATTTAATGGCAGTCCAGCGAATCAAATTGACTTTCCAGCCGTTTATGTTATCTCAGAGCTTAGTGAGCTAAGGCAACATATTTTATACCCAAGTGACTTCAAGATGCTGGATTCAGAGCCACTTAATCGAAAATCCTCGCCTCACTGACAAACTAAGTCATTCTCGCTGAACCATGTATCTTGAGGTTACTTGGGTATATGAAGACATATGATGCGCTCATGCCATTTCGTCAGTGAAAAGTACTGCAATACTTAACTGGATGAAATGGCGCAACGCGTCATTGGACTCCCACTGGTGTTTGGTGAATAAACGGTGGCGGAGTTTTGTTAGAAATATGAACTAGACTGACGATTTGGCTGAACTTTTCAGTATAGAAACCGCAATCGCCACAGGTGAACTTTTCACCACAGGCAGAAATTAAATACTCATCATGACCACAAAGTGGACACACTAGAGACGTGTCTAATATAAATCGTTTCGCATTACTCATGCTTTTTCTCCACGGCAGCAAAGTGAAGGTGTTACTCAATTTATACTCAAGTCATATCGGTTAGCGACACAACGTGAGATTAGTTAGCGATATACTGAGTTGCGCTGTTGTTATTTTTTTAGCGCAAAAACGTACACAAATTCACCTTAGCAAACTCACAGTTTGCTGAAACATGTTTCTTTTCATGAATAAAGTTATCTAGAGCGAGTTCAAATTCTGTGCATTGTGGTGGTAACTTGCACCTAAAATCCTTGCTATTGAGTATGACCATCTGAGGTTACTTGGTGAAGAGATTCTGCTACAATCTGCCGCCAAAAATCAGCGAGAGAGTAGGCGAGTGAGCTTTAGTCAATTAGGTATAGAACCTGCGTTATGTACCACCATAGCCCAGCACAACATTATCACGCCAACCGAAATTCAGCAGCGGGCTATTCCACCTATATTGCAAGGGCAAGACGTGCTTGCTGCGGCGCAAACGGGAACCGGTAAAACAGCGGCGTTTGGCTTACCAATAATTCAGCATTTATTGCATGAAAGCGCTGATGCTGCGCGCGATGTACCGCGAGCTCTGGTGCTGGTTCCAACCCGAGAATTGGCTCAGCAAGTTTACGATAATCTCAGTGATTACGCAGCAGGCACTCAAATAAAGCTCGCCGTGTTATATGGCGGAACGAGTCTAAAACCGCAGACGCAAGTGCTAGCCGCTGGTGTTGATATTGTAATTGCAACCCCTGGGCGATTACTTGATCATTTGTTTCAGCGCCATACCTCGCTGCGTGAGATCCGTTGGCTTGTTTTGGATGAAGCAGACCGAATGCTTGATATGGGATTTATGCCCGATATTCAACGAATTCTGAAACGTTTGCCCGAGCAACGTCAGACGCTTTTCTTCTCTGCTACTTTTGAATCGCGAATTAAGTCTCTTGCTTATCGTATGCTCAATGAGCCACTTGAGATCCAAGTTTCAACGGCAAACAAAACTGCCGACACAGTGACTCAAATGGTTTATCCCGTTGATAAAAGGCGTAAACGTGAGTTGCTCTCATATTTGATTGGTTCTCGCAATTGGCAGCAAGCGCTTGTGTTTGTTAAAACCAGAGAGACAACGGATGCTTTGGTCAAAGAGTTAAAACTCGATGGTATTAAAGCCGCGGCAATCAGTGGCGACAAATCACAAGGTGCAAGGCAAAAAGCGCTAGATGACTTTAAGTCAGGAAAAGTACGTGCTCTCGTTGCGACCGATGTCGCGGCTCGAGGCATTGATATTGATGAGCTACCGGTTGTTATTAATTACGAGTTGCCTTTTAAAGCAGAAGATTATGTTCACCGTATTGGACGAACTGGTCGAGCTGGGCACGATGGCCTAGCCGTCTCATTAATGTCTCGTGATGAAGAGCCGTTGCTCAAGGCGGTGGAAACATTATTGGATTCTCGCTTGCCACAAGAGTGGTTGGTGGGGTTTGAACCTTCGGTCTATGAACCAGAAGCCAATGATAGCCGCGGAGGGAGGAATAGTCGCTCTGCCGAAAAACGTAAACTGAAAGCCAAATTGAAAATTCATCAAAATCGTGGCAAAAACAGCAGGCGTTAAAACGCGTTGATTTTATCCATAAGAGAGTTTCGCGATAGGCTGCGTGTATACCGGGGCTGGCATGGCAAGATGGTAGCCTTGGTACATATCGATTTTGAGTTGACGCATCAGCGCTAACTGGTTTTGAGTTTCAATGCCTTCTACAACAATTTGCGAGCCTATGTTACGAGCTAATTGAATCGCATCAAGTAGTTTATCTGGCTCCCCTTGTTCAAATTGGTATAGCAGTGAGCGATCTAGCTTAATGATATGGGGTAAAATGCGCTCAGTCCGTTCTTGGGTTGATGCGTTAACACCAAAGTCATCAATGGCCCATTGAAAACCATTTCTTCCCAGTACCCTCGTTGATTGTTGTAACTGCGCTTCACAGTTGGCATCGATTTCAATTAGCTCCATTACCACTTGTTTGGGCGAAATACCGAACTGAGCCAGTGTTTTGAGTAACACTCGGCAGCTTAATACTTCAAGAGCAAGACGCTCGACGGCATTGGGTAACACATTGAGAAAGAGCTTTTTATCACGGTAGTGTGAGAGAGAAAAGTTGCGAATATGAACCAAGCGACTCAATCGCTCCACATTAATCTTATCGTGATGTGGCGTGTCATCAGAATGAAAAAAATCATCTGGACGAATCATAGAGCCATTTTGATGATGAATGCGTACAAGCGCTTCAAGTCCAATGATGCTCATATCATAATGATAAATTGGTTGAAAAACGCTTTTAAGCACCATATTTTTATAGTGGCCAACATATTGGCCATCATGAGTTAAGAAAATTCGCTGATCTAACTCTTCAACTTTTATCGTGGTCATGGATCACTAAACTCAAATTATTATTATTTTATATGGCTAACTCTTTTTTTGTTTATTTTTATAAATGAGTCAGCTGTCATTGGCGCAATGTATTTCTTGCAAGCGAGCGCCGGATTATCGGATTAAATTAAATGCGGCTTTAAAAACATCACAACCGCTCAGCTCATATAAGCGTGTTTGAATCACTTAATCAACCCTGTTTCGGGTCAATCCTATATTTATAGACTCACATCAATTTTTACTCGTTTTTAGTTCAAATTACCGTGAGTAAGGATGCTAATGTTACATTTTTATCGTGATGCATGTCTCGTAATGGTATTTGGCTGTCGTGTTTATTTATTATCAAGCGATCTACCACTGCAGCACTGCGTATAAATGCAGATATTTTTTTACCGCTTCCTCGCCTCCACTGCGCTTGAGCGGATGTGCGTATTTCAATAAGCAGGGTGTAATAGCAAAACGCTCTTCTAACCGTTGGCTTAGCGGCGTTTCACAAGGGTATAGTGAAATGCCTTGTGCTTGATAACTCCCCAGTGGTGACGGCAACTCACCCATCCACCAATACAAAAGCTCGCGACTGGCGCGGCTGCGGCCAATCCAATGATCAGAAATCAGTAATAGAAGATCATTGGGTTGTATTGCAAAAGCATACTCAGTTTGCCACTCATTTATCGCTTGAATCAGCTTATCGCGACAGGCTCGCCCAGCGCTGACCACATGATGGGTGATAACCCACACTGTGCCAATGGGGGAACTCACTCTATAGTGTTCAGGATGGGCAGCGTTGCCCAGTGTATCAAGTGGTTCGACCTGACTTTGATATTCAAACTTTTCCAAGGTTGTTTTCAGGCGGCGCGCATATGCCAACGCTAAATGGTGTCCACTAATCCCTTGATTGTGCACCGTTGGATAATGTTTTTCACAAAGCTGGCTACAATCGGTTTGAAATTCTTGGATGCTTTGGTTGACGAGATCTAAAAGCAAAGTGTCGTCCTACAGGGTACAACTTATTGGATTTATTATGGTATCTCCTCCACTAAACTTGCAATGGCGTAATGCTTAAAATTGGTGAAGCAAAGTGTTGCAACGTGACCAAGTGCTAATTTGTGGTCTGTTTTAGGTGGGGTAGTGAATTTGTTCAAAAATTCTGAATAAGTTGATTGAAGTAAATGGGGCGACAATGTCAATCTAATGGGGAATAATGGTTACAACTTTGTATGGATTTGTGTGAATTATGCAGCAAGACAACCCTCACCATTACCACGGTATCGCAAAAAGCCTTCATTGGTTATCGGCCCTTGCGGTGTTTTCTCTTTTTGGCCTAGGGCTGTGGATGATGGATCTTTCTTATTACAGCCAGTGGTATCAAATTGCGCCAAATTGGCACCGTTCAATCGGTATTTTACTCGCTATCGCGACTCTTATGCGCCTAGTGTGTAAATGGATGTTACCCAGCCCAGCGATAGAAGGTGCATTATTTGAAAAGCGATTAGCAATCAGTGCACATCACTTAATGTATCTCTTGCTTGGGGTAATGTTCGTTTCTGGTTATCTCATTTCGACATCAGACGGTAGACCGATTCAGGTCTTCAATTGGTTTAGCGTGCCATCGCTTGGTGAGCTCTTTGATAATCAGTCGGACATCGCAGGTGCGATTCACTTTTATGCCGCGTGGAGCTTAATCGGTCTTGCCAGCCTCCATGCGCTTGCCGCGTTAAAACATCACTTCATCAACAAAGATAATACCTTAAGAAAAATGACAGGAGTATTGAAATGAAAAATGGAATTAAGGGCGCTGCACTCGCACTTGTTTTGAGCGCTTCTTGGGGATCTCAGGCTGCAGATTACACTATCGACAGTAAAGGTGCCCATGCATCCATCAACTTTGCCGTTAGTCATTTGGGCTACAGTTTTATCAAAGGGCGTTTTAATGACTTTGAAGGTCGTTTTCAATTTGATCCTCAACAAATTGAACAATCGACGGTGTTTGTTGAAGTCGACACCACGAGCTTAGACTCAAACCACGCAGAACGTGATAAGCATTTGCGCAGTGGGGATTTTATCAATACAAGTAAATATGATACGGCAACATTCAAAAGCACCAAGGTTGTCGATAAAGGCGATGGCAAATTTGATATCGTCGGCGATCTTACGCTTCATGGCGTGACGAAACCTATCACAATTGACGCGATGACGATTGGTGCAGGCAAAGACCCATGGGGTGGAGAGCGCGCTGGATTTGTGGGGCAAACACGTTTGGAATTGGCCGACTTTAACATTCCCGTTGTTGGTGACTCGAGCTACGTTGAAATGGAACTACACGTGGAAGGGATAAAGCAATAAATTTTGTTGCAGAATTACTTTATTATAAGTTGATAAGTATAACGCGCTCGATATCCAGCGCGTTTTAGCTGAGCATTTTCGGTATAAGTTTTGTTGGGTTATTACTGAATATGTTTAATACGTGAAAATAACAACGAAAGCAGTGAACAAAGCAGCAGATAACCCCCTCCGATAATAAGCCAGATTTCAAAAATAAGGCCTGAAGAGTTCGCTATTTCACTTCCGACAAAGGTCAGCTCTTGAATTGAGATGAGTGAAACGATGGAGCTGTCTTTCACCAGCGCGATGGTTTGGCCTGCAAAGGCTGGAGCAATGGCCTTGAGTACTTGTGGACCAATGACGAAACGATATTGCGCCCAAGTTGACAATCCAAGTGCATGACCTGCCTCCCATTGCCCTTTATCTATTCCCGAGATGCCTGCGCGAACCACCTCCGCTATATAAGCGGCCGAGAGTAAGCCAATGCAGAGCACGCCCGAGAGAAGGTTTTCCCATAAACGACTGGGTCCAAATAGCCATTCTTGCCAAAATGAAATCGGCTCGTTGGTATCGCGCAGGAGACTTTCTAGACCAAGTAGCGGTATGAGCTGATTGGAAATGAAAAAATAGAATATAAAGACAAACACCAGCGGCGGAATGTTTCGCATCACGAGTACAAACATTCGTGCGGGGTGGGTGAGCCAAGGTGAGCGAGCGCAGCGCGCCAAACCCATTAATGAGCCAACAATGATCGCTAGCAGCAATCCCCATAGGCAAAGTCGCATTGTGGCAATGAATCCTTGCACAAAATAGGGCACCCCGCCATGGCTAGGTGGGGTGAACAGCAGTGACAGTGCGTCTTGCCAACGCCAATTGTATTCAACACCAATATGAGCTCTTTGGTATAACCATGCGCAAGCAATCATGATGAGCATAAGTAACATTCCATCAAGCCAGTTCGGTTGCCACCCTTTGCGTCGAAAGAAGCCGCTCTTTGAGGCTGCTTGTGATGATGGCAGTGGCGCTGAAGAGTCTTTCATTGGTGCTTTGTTCCCTTACTGACCAGTGGCAATTTCATTTTGCCAGTCTAATGTTGAAAACCAGTATTCATAGCGTTCTTTTAGCCAACCATCTTCTGTGCGTGCCAGGATCCAACGATCAAAAAAGGCTTTTTTATCTGTATCTTTGAGACGAACGGCAAATGCTTCATTGCCTTGAGCGAGCCGCTCATCAAAAGGGAGGAATAGAATGTCATCGTGTTTGATGCTTTCATGCTCTGGTTTGGGGCTTGAGGCGATGACCGCATGAGCATTGCCATTGATGACTTCTTGGAAGGCTTGAGCTTCGTCGTCAAATTGCAAGATTTTCGCCTTGGGAAATGACTCACGTGCTACCTGAACGGTAAACGCGCCGCGGCGAGCTGCAATTTTGATGCGACGAGAATTGAAATCCGCGAGCGACACTTTACCTTCAGCCAATTTACGATTTGCAGCGACTTGCACGCCAGAATGAGAGTAGGGCTGAGTAAACAGCACGCTTTTAGCGCGTTCTGGTGTGATTGACATGCCACCAATGATGACGTCGAACTTATCGGCAAGCAGCGCTGGAATGATGCCATCCCATGCTGTTGGTACAAATTCAACTTGCCAGCCAGCATCTTTTGCTAAGCGTTTTGCCACATCAATTTCAAAACCAATTAATTCACCTTGTTTGTCACGCATTGCCCAAGGTACGAAGGTTGACATACCGACACGCAGTGTCCCTCTTTGTTCGATTCGGTCAATATTGGGGGTAGCATTGTTATCCGCAGCGAGCGTGGTACTGGAGATCACTATGGATAAGCTCGTGGCTATGCTCGTGAGTATGCTTGCCAAGTAACGGGTCCATTTCATTATGATTTTCCTTCTGTTGAGGCTTGTATTGTTGTGATTGTGTTTTTAATTATGTTTCAGTGTGAAACGATGCTCTAACCATGCGGCGACACCAGAGAGTGTTAACGTTAAGCACAGATAGAGCGCGGCCACGGTAAACCAAATTTCAAAGGGCATGGCGGTTTCTGCAACAATATTGCGTGCTTCGGTGGTCAAGTCGAATATTGCCATGACAGAGACAATGGAAGAGTTTTTGACTAAAGAGACCGCTTCGTTGGTTAAGGCAGGTAAGGTTCGCCTTAGCATTTGAGGCAAGATAACGTCCCAGTAGACGTAAGGTTTGCTCATTCCTAGCGCTTGTGCGGCTTCAAATTGTCCTTTTGGTATGGCGTTGAGACCAGAGCGAATGACTTCAGCAGTATAGGCACCTTGAAATAGAGCCAGTGCCACTACGGCGGTCGTAAATCGTTCTAAGCCCAACATCGGACCAAGAATAAAATAGAGCACATAGACTTGCACTAATAGTGGAGTGTTACGTATCAGCGTGATGTAACTAAAGGCCAGCAATCTGCCAACCAGAGAGGATGAGCTACGTAATAGGGCCGTTATCAGACCAATTGCCATTGTAGCAACAAGGCTTAATATCGACAGTTTGATTGTGACCGTAAGCCCTTGAAGCAATTCCGCAGGCCACCAGCGGCCCTCTTCATAAAACGCGATATAGTCGCTCACACGCTGCCATTGCCACTGGTAATCCATGTTTTTAGCGCCGCTATCGAGCAAAAATAGCAGAGCGGCGATCAAGATAATCATCTGGCATAGCGCTTGAAGTATCGGCTTTATGACACGTAAGGCCGTTTGACAGGGTGATGGGGTACCTTGTTCTAAACGGTTATAGTGGCGAGTCACAGTTTGCATAATGATTTAATGCCCTAAAATCTGCTCAAGAAAGGCTTGAGTTCGAGGGTGGCTCGGCGCACTAAAAAATGCTTCAGGCTCATTGACTTCAACAATGCTACCTTGATCCATAAACACCATACGGCTCGCGACTTTTTTAGCAAAGCCCATTTCATGGGTAACACAAATCATGGTAATGCCACTTTTGGCTAATTCAATCATGACATCAAGCACTTCTTTGATCATTTCAGGATCGAGCGCCGACGTTGGCTCATCAAAAAGTAGTAGCTCAGGTTCCATGCATAAGGCGCGCGCAATCGCGACGCGTTGCTGCTGACCACCGGACAATTGAGAGGGGTATTTATCCGCTTGTTCACTTATACGCACCCGTTGTAAATATTGCAGAGCACGTTCCTTCGCTTCGTGTGGTTTTAAACCAAGGGTTCGCATTGGTGCAAGGGTTAAGTTCTCAAGCACAGTAAGGTGAGGAAACAAGTGAAAGTGCTGAAATACCATGCCAACTTTTCCACGATAGGAATGATGGTGTGACTCGCCATTTTTGCGCCATCGACCAATGGAGAGCCCGCGTGATGGGGTGGTTGGTTGATTAAATAGGCTAAGGTTTCCCTGCTGATACGATTCTAGCTGGTTAATACAACGAATGAGAGTGGATTTACCTGAGCCTGAAGGGCCACAAATTACCAAAATCTCACCTTCGTCTACCTGCAAGTTGATCTGATCTAAGGCTTGAAACTCTCCATACCATTTGCTGACAGAAGCAAACTCCACAATCGTTTTTTTACTCATTAATGTATCAGCATCGCACTAAAATTTATTGGCATAACAGTAACAAGTTACACACAAATATGCATTATTTGTTTCAACTTATAGCGTTTTGAATGCGGTATTTTTGCTCGCTAGTGATAAAGTTATCACCACTTTACAGTGTAAACCGAGAGTGTTTAGAATGCTTTTGGTGACGCTGTCACAAATCTGTTGTGTTGAATGGCGATTCTTGCTCGCAATCAGTTCAAAGGATTTGGTTACTATTTACCTGATTGGGTCTTTAAGTTATTTGGGTATAACACCTCTCATTAGTGACACTTTTGATGATTTTGTCGTTTCGCCTTACGCAGACTGGATTCGACCACCTACAATTTTTGATACAGAGCTGCTCCCACTACGTAGCAATGAATGCGTGTGGGCTAAGATAGCGGAGCAAAGCATATGTCGAAACAACCTTTAACAGCTGAAGAAAAGCGTGAAAAGAGCGATGAGTCTCTCGCCTTTATCACTATTGCGGTGGTGCTGTTTCCACTGCTCTCGGTCATTTTAATTGGTGGATACGGCTTCATCGTTTGGATGTTGCAACTGTTTGTGTTTGGTCCTCCGGGGCATGGCTAGGCCGCGTCAAGTGGGTGCGCTTGAAGAGCGCTGTGGCCTCAGAGTTTGGTAAAAGCGATAACATAAATTGAGTGCAGGTTGAGACGCAATCGCGCCTGGCACACTTAATGTGGTGTCAGCGTGCAGATCAATTGCAGAAGGGATCCATTATGAAAGAGTTAATCTTGAGAATCTGGCGAACACTGCGAAAGCCCGCGGTCCATTATAGTTTAGGGGCGTTGACCCTCGGTGGTTTTGTCGCTGGTGTCATTTTCTGGGGCGGATTTAACACGGTTCTTGCCGTTACCAACACAGAGCAGTTCTGCATAAGCTGTCACAGCATGCGCGATACTGTATATCCCGAGCTTCAAAAAACGGTGCACTGGAAAAACCGCAGCGGCGTTCGAGCCACGTGTCCAGATTGTCACGTGCCGCACAATTGGACCGACAAGATCGCTCGTAAAATTCAGGCTTCAAAAGAGGTGTACGCTGCTGTGTTTGGCATTATTGATACGCCAGCAAAATTTGATGCAAATCGCCTGAGGCTAGCTCAAAACGAGTGGGAACGCTTTTCTGCCAATAGCTCAAAAGAGTGTAAGCATTGTCACCTCTATCAAAACATGGATTTTGACAAAATGCGTCCCGCGTCGCGTGCGCAAATGATGCATGCCGCTTCGACCAATCAGAGCTGTATCGATTGTCACAAAGGCGTCGCGCACTCGTTACCGAAACAGATGGCGAACGACAACAGCTTTCAAGGCAAGTTAGTCACGGCGTCAGAGAGCACCGACTACGATGGCGGCAACGAAATTTATTCCATTCAGTACGTTAATCTTTATCTAGATAACGATTTAAAACAGCCTGCTGGTTCACTTGATCCCGCAACAGGCGTCAAAATCATCGATGAAAGTAAAGACTCGGTGCAAATTGCGATTTCAGGTTGGCGCAAGATGAAAGGGTATGGCCGAATTATTTACGCCGATTTTGGCCTTAATATACCGTCAGCTTCTCTAAGTAAAGAGGTCGCACAGAGCAATACTCATATCGTAACTGGCGAGCAAAAAGATGACGAGTTAACAGGGCTGACGTGGCAGAAAGTGGAGGTCGATCTCTGGGTTAAGAAAGCAGACTTCGTTAACGATGTGGACGTTATTTGGCGTCAAGCCAAAGAGTCGTACAACACCAACTGTAGCCTGTGTCATACCCAGCCAGAAGAGGCGCATTTTGATGCCAATACTTGGCCTGGGATGTTCGATGGCATGATGGGTTTTGTCAACTTTGATCGCAACACCAAAACGCTGGTTCTGAAGTATCTCCAGTATCATTCAAGCGACTTTGTCGCCCATTAACTGATTAGAGGACTTGCCGTATGTCTATCACTCGACGCACCTTCCTCAAAGGGTTATTTACCACCAGTGCTTCGGCTGTTATTGGTCCAAGCCTACTGGCGCCGCTGGCGAATGCGCAGAGTGCCACTGATGAAATTGTCAACGGCGCATGGCGCACAACGGGCTCACACTGGGGTGCGTTTCGCGCTCGAGTGGGCGGTGGTGAAGTGATTGAGGTCGTGCCATTTTCCCATGATAAGCATCCAACGCACATGCTAGAAGGGATTAAGGGTCTGATATATAACCCTTCTCGGGTACGTTACCCCATGGTGCGATTGGATTGGCTCAAGCGCAACGAAGGGTGGCAAACCACACGTGGAGATAACCGTTTTGTTCGTGTCACGTGGGAGCAGGCACTGGATCTGTTTTACAGCGAACTTGAGCGAGTACAAAAGACATACGGCCCATCAGGCCTTCTCGCCGGTCAAACCGGTTGGCGACAAACCGGGCAGTTCCACAGTTGTACCACGCACATGCAGCGCGCACTCGCCATGCACGGCACCTTTGTTAAGAAAATTGGTGATTACTCCACCGGCGCGGGGCAAACCATTATGCCTTACGTCCTTGGTTCCACCGAAGTATACGCTCAGCAAACCTCATGGTCTCTCGTGTTAGAGCATGCAGAACAGATCATTTTCTGGGCTAACGATCCGGTGAAAAATGCGCAAGTGGGCTGGCAATGCCCCACACATGATGTGTACGGCAATTTCGAGCAGCTCAAAGATAAAATTGCTGAGAAAAAAATTCGAGTAATCTCGGTCGACCCTGTTGTGACCAAAACACAAAATTACCTCAATTGTGAACATCAGTATATTAACCCTCAAACGGATGTTCCCTTTATGCTTGGGATTGCCCACACCCTGTATAAGGAAGATCTCTACGATAAGGAGTTCATCAAGGTTTACTGCTTAGGGTTTGAGGGCTTTGTCGATTATGTGATGGGTAAGACCAAAGATAAGGTCGAGAAAACACCAGAATGGGCTGAAGCGCTTTGCGGCATTCCAGCGGATAAAATTCGTGATTTTGCGCGAATGATGGCGAGCAAGCGCACGCAAATTATGTTTGGCTGGTGTATTCAGCGGCAGCAGCATGGTGAGCAGCCTTATTGGATGGGGGCGGTGATTGCCAGCATGCTTGGTGGCATTGGCCTGCCGGGGGGCGGCATTTCTTACGCGCACCATTACAGTGGTATTGGTGAACCGGTGACAGGCGCTGCCGGACCGGGTGGTTTTCCTCGCAACGTTGATGCGGGCGTGACACCCATTCACACCAATGTGGATTTCAAAGGCTATTCAAGCACGATTCCCGTGGCACGTTGGATTGAAGCGATTGAAGAGCCGGGCAAAGAGATCAATTACAACGGTAACAAAGTTAAATTACCGCCCATTAAAATGGTAGTGATCAGTGGCAATAACCCTTGGCATCACCATCAAGATCACAATCGGATGAAGAAGGCGTACTACAATATTGAAACGGCAGTCACCATTGATTTTGCATGGACGGCAACCTGTCGTTTTTCCGATATTGTCTTACCTGCCTGTACTCAATTTGAGCGTAATGATATTGACCTTTATGGTGCCTATTCAGCCACTGGCGTCCTCGCTATGCATAAACTCGTAGACCCTCTCTTTCAATCGCGTACCGACTTTGAGATCTTTAAAGGGCTAACAGAACATTTTGGCCTCGATAAAGAATACTCCCGTGATATGACGGAAATGCAGTGGGTGAAAAAACTGTATGACGAATGCGCGGCGGCCAATAAAGGCAAATTTGAGATGCCTGATTTTGCGACGTTCTGGAAAGATGGCTATGTCTCATTTGGTGAGGGCAGTACCTTTGTTCGCCACCAAGCGTTTCGTCGTGATCCCGAGCTTAATCCACTGGGAACTCCGTCAGGCTTTATTGAGATCAGCAGTAAGAAAATTGGCTCATACAACTATCCGCACTGCCAAGAACATCCAATGTGGTTTGAAAAGGCCGAACGTTCCCATGGTGGACCGGGCTCAAAAGCGCATCCTTTCTGGTTGCAGTCGTGCCACCCAAACAGTCGGTTACACTCGCAGATGTGTGAATCCCCCGCGCTGCGAGCCACTTATGCAGTTCAAGGGCGCGAGCCTGCGTATATCAACCCAGTCGATGCAAAAGCAAAAGGAATTAAAACCGGTGATTTGATCCGTGTGTACAATGATCGGGGACAGTTGATAGCCGGCGCCGTAGTGTCAAACGACTTTCCTCAAGGGGTGATTCGTATTCAAGAGGGGGCGTGGTATGGGCCAACGGGTTCGGAGATTGGCGCGATAGATACGTATGGCGACCCCAATACAGTGACGCTTGATATAGGTACATCAGAGTTGGCGCAAGCGTGTAGCGCGTATACTTGTCTGGTTGATTACGAGAAATTTAAAGGTAAAGCACCTGCCGTAAACAGCTTTGATGGCCCAACTTACGTCAAAATTAACTAAATCAGCTTTAATGAATATAACCAAACAAACTGAAGATGCAGGTAAGCGACAAGCGAGCAAAGCCTCTGAACATAGATGAGCTATGTGATGAGGTTTGTGAGTACCAGTCAACACCACTGCAACTTCAAGTGGGGCGGGTATAAAACAGGTGCAATCGGCTGCGCCTGTTTTATTCGCGATTTGACGTAACTTGCATCGAATTGCTGTTAAAAACTGCAAACGAATCAATTGAAGGAAATTAGCGTTTGACTCTGTTCGTCAAACGGGTACATTACGCCTCGAAGCCAACGCAGGCTTCACGAAGGCGCCTTGGCAGAGTGGCCATGCAGCGGATTGCAAATCCGTGGACCTCGGTTCGACTCCGGGAGGCGCCTCCATTCTTTTTCCTCGTTTTCCCTTTTAAATCTCGCGACACTCATCTGCCTCTGCTCTTATTCGGCATTTCCAACTCAATTTTCTGATTCAGCCTTTGTTTGCTATTGCGAAAAAAGCGTCGTTGGGAAAAAGCACGCTTTACGCTACACTGCGGCTTTGATTTTCTGTTTTGCGCGCTCATTTCATGAAATTTATTCACACATCAGATTGGCACCTCGGCCGACAATTTCACGGCGTATCCCTGATTGATGATCAGGCGGCTGTGCTCTCCCAATTAATTGATTATCTAAAGCAACATCCTGTGGATGCACTGATCGTAGCGGGGGACATTTATGATCGCTCAGTGCCGCCGACAAAAGCGATCGAGCTGCTTAATCATGTGGTGGACGAAGTCTGTGGCGCACTCAACATTCCGATGATTTTGATCCCCGGCAATCACGATGGGGCTGAGCGGCTCGCGTTTGCAGCTTCGCAGCTCAAAGCCAGCGGATTATATATCATTGGATCATTTGACGCGATGACAAAGCCCGTCATTTTGCGCAGTGATACGGTCGGTGAAGTGGCGTTTTTTGGCATTCCGTACGCCGATCCTGAGCAAGTACGCCACCATTTTTCGGAACGTGTAAGCGATTTTGATAGCGCGCATCAGGTGCTTGTTGAGCAGATCATCGCACAGCGCGATAGTTCGATGCGCAATGTTCTAATAAGCCACTGTTTTGTCGACGGTGCAATCGATTCAGATTCAGAGCGGCCTTTGTCTATTGGCGGCTCAGATCGCGTGAGTCACGAACATTTTTTATCGTTTGATTATGTCGCGCTCGGTCATCTGCACCAGCCTCAATATAAAGGTGCAGAGCATATCCGTTATTCCGGCTCGCTAATGAAATACAGCTTTTCTGAACAGCATCAACGTAAAGGGGTCACCTTGGTTGAACTGACCAAAGAGGGGCCTGTATGTATTGAGCATCTTGATCTGCGTGCGCCTCATGAAATGCGCATCATTGAAGGGGAGCTGGCAAGGTTACTTGAGCTAGGCGTCAGCGATCCTAAGCGAGAAGATTATCTGCTAGTCCGTCTCACCGATAAACACGCCATTTTAAACCCGATGGAGAAGCTGCGAGAGGTTTATCCCAATGTGTTGCACTTGGAAAAGCCGGGAATGCTGATAGGGGTGGAAAATCCGATGGGGCAGGCGAAGCTGGCGCGCAGCGAATTTGAGATGTTTGACGATTTTTTTGCGCAAGCACAAGGTGATAGCTTGAACGATGAACAAGCTCAAGCGGTTCATCAGATTCTGAAACAATTGCAGAAATAGCAGGGCGACATGAGACCAATTACACTCACCATGCAGGCGTTTGGCCCTTTTGCCGGTACGGAGCGAATTAATTTTGCTGAGCTTGGCAATAACCCATTGTTCTTAATTAATGGCCCAACGGGGTCGGGTAAAACGTCGATTCTCGATGCGATCTGTTTTGCGCTTTATGGCGAAACCACAGGTGCAGAACGCCAGGGCAATCAAATGCGTTGCGATTTCGCACCTGAAAATGTGCCAACAGAAGTCACCTTAGAGTTCGCGCTTGGCGATAAACGTTATCGCGTGCAGCGAGCGCCCGAGCAGTTTCAGCCCAAAGCCCGTGGTGAGGGAACCACATTACGCAAACACAGCGCCTCTTTGTACCGAATTGACGGCGAGTTAGAGCTGATCACGAGCAAAACCAGCCAAGTAAAAACCGAAATCACTCAATTATTAGGATTGAGCGATTCACAATTTCGTCAAGTCATGGTGCTACCCCAAGGCCAGTTTAGACAATTGTTGTTGGCCTCATCGACCCAACGTGAAGAAATCTTTGGCCAGTTGTTTCAAACGGATATTTACAAGCGGATTGAATGGGCATTGAAAGATCGCGCCAGCGATATTACCAAGCGCAAAGGCGAGTTTGACAATCAGATCCAAGGCGCCCTGCAGGTGATCAATGTTGAAAATGAAGCGCAGTTGGTTGAACTGGGTTGCCAACTTGAGCCACTACTGAACCAATGCCAGCTCGCCCATCAACAAACAGCCACACAAGTGACTGATCTGCAGCAGCAAAAACGTCAAGCAGAGCTTTACATCAAAGAGCAAAACGAACTGACGTATCAGCAGCAGCAATTAGCGGCGCATCAGCAAAGCTTGCCAGAAATGGAGGCGCTTGAAGCTCGATGTAATTTAGCTGAAAAAGCGCGAGGTCTGGCTCTAGTTCATGTTCAGTGGCAAGACGCGCAGCAAAAAACGGCGACGCTGAAAACACAAGTCGGCCATTTGGCCGAACAAGAGACTGCTCAGCAGAAAATGTTAGCTCACGCCGAAGAGGCGTGGAAAGAGGCTCAATCTCAAGCCCAACACCGTGGCGAGTTAGAGTTGCAGCGCGATACGCTCAAACAGCAAAAGCAGTATGCGATGGAATATGGGCAATTGCTTGCGTCACAGCAAAGTAAGCAAACGGAAGAGGTCAAGCTCAGGTCCGATTTAACGCGCTTTCGAGAACATCTTGCCAAGTTAGAACAAGAGAGCCAGCAGCATGAGCTGCTCATTCATCAGAGCAAAAATGAATTGAGCTTGAAGCCGCAATGGGTCTCGGAGCAGCAAGCTTTCTCTGCAACGCTGCAGTTGCTGGATAAAATCGATGGATTGGCGGCCACGCTGGCGCAAATGAGCCAGCAACAAGAGGCGCAGCGTCATAACGTGACTCAAGCCACAGCCGTTTGGCAGCAGGCGCAGCATCGAGCCGATGAAGTGGAGCTGTCTTGGCATCGCGCGCAGGCCGCGGTACTGGCGGCAAAATTAGAGCCGGGTACTCCATGCCCCGTTTGTGGCAGTGAAGCGCACCCGCATTTGGCGCAATTTGAGAATGCCGTTATCACTCAAGAGCAAGTGAAACAAAGTCGTCAACTTGTTGAGAGTGCATTAAGTGCATTAAACGAGCAGCAGACTGCGCTTGCGGCTTTGGTAGAAGCGCACAAATTGCACCAAAAGCAGCATCAAGAGTATCAAGAGTCGTTGGTAACGCACGCTTATCAGACCCGTGAGCAAGTGATGGACGCGCTAAATCAAGTCAATGGTCAGTTGAATCGTCTTGAGACGATCAATCTCGAATCGCTTGAGCAACATCTGGTTACGCTGCGCGCCCGTTGTGAAAAAGGGGCGCAGACATGCCAAACGACCGAACAACAACATATCGGGCTGGTGGCAAGTTTGGATCTTTTGAGCGAACAGGCGCAGAAGGTGCTTGAAACTGTCGCTCAGCTTGTTCCTGACACAGTGAAAGAGCAGCGGATTAACCTGGCTTATATTGATGCCCAGCGACAAAACGTAGACCAAGCGCTTCGAAATCTTGAACAACAATGGCAAGGAGCGCAGCAGCATCTCGAGCAGCAACGTATCGCGTTTTCAAAAGTTCAAGCCGAACATCACTCTCATATCACCTGGTTGAATCAAGCCGATTTAGCTGAGAATGAAGCAAATACACACTGGAGTGAGGCGTTAGCAAACTCCTGCTTTGCTGATGAGGCCGAATTTCTCCAAACCCGCGCAAGTGAAGAAAGTATTGCACAGTGGCGTGCGCAGCTGAATGAATTTGGTACGGCCCAGATAAAATTGGAGCAGACCGTTGCGGATTTGAGCACGCGAGTCAATGCGCAGCCGGCGACGGATTTAATCACAGTCACGGCGCAGTTGGTCGCTACACAAGAGCAACATCAGGCGCATCAGGCTCAGCTTGATCACATCACCACTCAGTGGCGTCAGTACCAAACGGTGACAGAGAAAGTTAGCGCGATTAATCAAGCAAACCAACAGCTTGCCGAAGAGTATAAGGTGTTTGGCACTTTGCACGATGTCGCAAGCGGTAAAACCGGCAGTCGCATCAGTTTGCATCGGTTTGTGCTTGGTGTTTTGCTCGACGATGTCTTAATTCAGGCGTCAGAGCGGTTGGCAAAAATGAGTCGAGGCCGTTATTTGCTTCAACGTAAACTAGACGGTTTTAAAGGCGTTGCAGGTCGCGGTCTCGATCTCATGGTGGAAGACAGCTATACCGGGAAAACGCGCGATGTTGCCACTCTTTCAGGGGGAGAGTCCTTTATGGCGGCATTAGCTCTCGCGCTCGGGCTTTCGGATGTGGTGCAATCTTACGCAGGTGGGATTCGGTTAGACACGCTTTTTATCGATGAAGGGTTTGGCAGTCTAGATGCGGAATCACTCGACTTAGCCATTGATATTTTGATTGAATTGCAACTTTCGGGACGAATGATTGGCGTGATCTCTCATGTCTCGGAACTCAAAGAGCAGATGAATCAGCGAATTGATATTAAAGCAACGCGAACAGGCTCAACGCTGTCGATGTATAGCAACAGTGTTGTAAATCAGGTATGAGTATACCCGTCCCACTTGAAGCTGCAGGGCTTTTCTTTAAAAAATTAAGGGGCTGGCACTCACAAACCTCATTACGTAGCTCATCTATGTTCACGAAGTGCTCAGAGGCTTTGCTCGCTTGTCGCCCACCTGCAAGTTCAAGTTGTTTGGGTATATGCCCGTTGTATATATACCGTGGTTATTGAGTGACAGGGGCAAATGCCAACATTTCATCGCTGATCCAACGCTGGATCAATAAGCCGAGTTCAGCAGAGATATTCTCTTGTGGGAACTTTGTTTGAAGATGATCGCCAATCTCGTTGAGATCCAATCCATTTTCTACACATTGAATGGCTTGAGACTCCATTGGCGATAAACTGCGAAAGTGCGGTGAGTCTCCTTTACGCCAGATAACAACATCAATCGGGTTATGAAGCGCGAAGGCGACGGGTGGCGTTTGCTCTTGGTCAATTGCGTGCCAAATTTCGAGCGTATTAAATGCCATTGGCACGCGCGACAGGGTGGCCACAAAACAGAGGGTCAACGGCGCGTCGCCGTGCTGCGCGGCAATTGCCCCTAACTGTTCGAGTGTCATTGCAAAACTCTCTTTGCCATCAAAGGCGCGCCTTAATTGCCAGTCCATTGTGGCTAATTCGGCGACGTCACCATCTTGTGGTAATTGCTGGTGTAAAAACGAGGCGAATAAATCGCCATAGAGACCAATGTTGTTAAATGTGGAGTGGTGTAACTCGATATAACGTTTTGCCAATTGCTCAAACCAAACTTCACCAAGATACAGTGCGGTATGGGCAAAGGTATCTTCCATTACCTCCAGCAAGCGCGCTCGATAGGCATTGTGATAAATGTTTAGCCGTTCTGTGGCAGATAACGGGTTTTCAGATGATGATGGCGTGTTTTGGGTGACCCAATCGGCGCCTCGGCAACAAGGTGCAAGGACAATATTTTGAAACTCGATTTGAAGCTCGTTTAAGGTCATGTTAGTCCTTTAATTAATTACGCTTCGACAGTGCTGTCGGTGAACGTTGCGGCCGCCAGTTTTCGCGCAATATCAAGCTCACTCAGCAGAGTGCTGATTGGCGGAATATCATCGTCTCGCTCAATCATTGTCGGCACAGGGCCAAATCGTGTTAGCGCTCGCTGATAAAGCGTCCAAACTGCCTCGCAAACCGGGTGATCGTGGGTGTCAATTAAATGCGTGCCGTTGTTTTGATGACCAGCAAGATGAAACTGTCGTACACGCTCACGAGGGATGCCATTAATAAAATCCTCGCAGGAGAAGTTGTGGTTTATGGCACTCACATAAATATTATTCAGATCAAGCAGTAATTCACAGTCAGTACGCTGGCACACCTCGCTTAAAAACGCCCATTCGCTCATTTCAGAGCAGGTGAATTCGACATAACTTGAGACATTTTCGATCACTAAAGGGCGCTGTAAAATGTCTTGAGCTTGAAGAATATTGCGCGATACGACGTTAAGTGCCTCTTTGGTGAAAGGCAGTGGCATCAAGTCGTGGAGCTTTTTACCGTGGCAACCCGTCCAGCAGAGGTGATCGGACACCCATAACGGTTCGATGCGCTGTTCTAGTTGCTTTAATTGCGCGAGATATTCTCGGTCGAGTCCGTCAACGCTACCAATCGACATTGAGACGCCATGCATTGTCATTGGGTAATTGGCGCGAATTTTATCGAGCATCGTAAGCGGCTTACCGCCTTTAACCATAAAGTTTTCTGAAATGACCTCAAGCCAATCTACAGGTTGTGGGGTTTCAAGAAAATCGTGATAGTGCTGAGTTCGTAAACCCAACCCAAAGCTCACTGTCATAGTGCATCCTTTGCGTTTGGTGTAATAACAGGAACAACCACAGCGCGAGTTTGGTGACCCGCACCGTGATTGCTCCCTAAATCGTAGGATTACTGAATATCGCCAATTACACCGCCAGAATCTAAACACGTTTTGGCGTCCATCGCTTTGAATCCATGCCCTTTACAAACATTTTGGCCCTTACAAGCATTATCAGCGGTTTTACAATCAGAGTTGCCTTTGCACGCGTGCACACCATAGCAATGAACTTTATCGCTTGCGCCAATTGCAGCGCCTGTACTGCCAGCTGGCGCATCAGCAGCGAACGCGGCAGAGCTAAGAGCAACAGAAAGAGCGAGTGAGGCAAATGTGGCGCTTTTTTCAATTTTGTTCATGTCAAATCTCCATTAGACGGGTGAGTGTTTTATTTTTGATGATGCTCAGCTCGCTCAACCGCTCAGCGAATTTGATTATCAAATAAGCAAAATCTGATTAACTAGACCCAACAAGTTGGATCTTTATTTCAACCATAGCCAGAAAATTGCATGGCGTTGTGAATAATTTGAGTTTTAAAATTGAAAATAGAAGGGTGGGAAGGGCAGAAAAAGCATGGAAAACCTCGCCCAGCTGAGCGTTTGGGCGAGGGAGTAGAAATGCGTGAAGCGCGTTTGAGTGGTTAGGATAGGCCGATAATTTGTCCGTTGGCGTCAATATCAAGCGCCATAAAGGCGGGTTTATCTGACAATCCGGGCATGGTCATCACATCGCCTGTGAGCGCGTAGATAAAACCGGCACCGGCGCAGAGCTTAAGTTCACGAATATCAAGGTCAAACGCTTTGGGCGCCCCTTTTAGTGCCGCATTGGCCGAAATGGATAGCGGGGTTTTGGCGATGCAAACGCTGCTAGAGCCAAAGCCTAACGCGTCGAATCGGGCCAATTGTTGCTGGGCCAGCTCACTCAAATGAAGTGCTTGAGCGCCATAGCCTCGAGTGGCAACTGCTGTCAGTTTTTCGAGCAATCCCATCTCTGTGGTGTATAACGGCGTGAAGTTATGTGGTTGTTCACACGCCTTCAGTACCGCTTGAGCAAGTGCTTGTGTGCCAATACCGCCTTTAGCAAAGGCTTCACTTTGTGCAAAACCGATTTCGGGGTCAAGTTCGTGAATCCACTGGCCCAATTGCGCAATTTCACTATCGCTGTCTTGAGGAAAACGGTTGAGCGCGACAACGACGGGCAACTGATATTTTTTAATGTTATTGATATGCCATTCAAGGTTAGCAAACCCAGCTTTGAGCGCCGCGTGATTTTCCGTCACCAGTGAATCGGGAAGCGCTGCGCCTGGACGCAAATCATAAAGACCCGAATTCGCTTTTAAGCTGCGCAGTGTTGCTACCAGCACTACGCAATCTGGGGCGTGATTTGATACTGCCGCTTTGATATTACACGCTTTTTCAAACCCCATATCTGAGCCAAATCCTGCTTCGGTAACCACATAATCGGCGAGTTTGAGCGCCACTCGGTCGGCGATTATCGAAGAGTTGCCGTGCGCAATATTGGCAAAAGGACCTGCGTGGATCAGTGTCGGAACCCCTTCAAGTGATTGCATTAAGGTTGGGTTGATAGCGTCTTTAAGTACGACGGTCATTGCGCCGGCGACTTGCAGATCTTCCGCTGTAATGGGGTTATGATCAAAATCATAGGCAACAACAATGCGACCGATACGTTTACGCATGTCATGAAGATCCGTTGCCAGCGCTAAAATCGCCATCAATTCCGATGCAGCGGAAATATCAAAGCCATCTTGTCGAACATAGCCATTGACCGATTTATTGGGTTCATTTAGTCCGACTGTGACCATGCGTAACGCGCGGTCGTTATGATCAATCACTCGTTTCCAAACCACATGATTTGGGTCGATTCGCAGTGCTTTGAGCCCGGTGCGAGCCTCAAAGGCTTCATAACCATCACGCTGCTCATGGTAAAGGCGTGCATCAATCGCTGCCGACGCTAAATTGTGCGCCGCTGTAACAGCATGAATATCTCCGGTGAGATGTAAGTTGAGTTCATCCATTGGAGCCACTTGTGAATAACCTCCGCCAGCGGCGCCACCTTTGACTCCAAATACGGGGCCCATAGAAGGCTGGCGAATACAAGTCATGACGGAACGGCCTAGGGTCTGTAGCCCTTGTGATAGACCGATAGTCGTGACCGTTTTGCCTTCGCCAAGTGGTGTAGGCGTTACCGCAGTAACCAAAATGAATTTACCGTCGTGTTGGTCATCAAAGCGTTTCAATACAGCTTGTGCATCGACCTTGGCTTTATGAGCTCCAATAGCGTTGAATTCGTTATCATGCAGGCCGGCTCGATGGGCAATTGCTGCGATGGGTTTAAGCTCGGTGGTGTGACTAATTTCAATGTCTGACAGCATAACAGAAGCTCCAACACTTTAGCGTTCAAGGAGAAATTGCCGGCAATAATACGATGGTAAAAAGGAAAGTAAAGCGAAAAAGCATCGTCGCGCAAACGTTTGCGTTAAATTTATTCACTGCTATATAAGTGATATTAAGAACAATCGCATTTTTAATTTGAACAGCTGATACCCAAGTCAGATATGCGCGATCAATTGAATTGGGTACAGCCGCTGAATTTGATGTGTTTATGCCATTTACTTTTGCTGCGCAGGCTCGACATAAGCTTTAGTGCCCCAAAGTGGCACTGTCGATAAACTATGTTTGAAGCTACCTGAAGTCTCTTTTGTCGAGTACGAGAGATACATTAGCGTTTGATGTTTTTGGTCAAAGATTCTGCGAATCTTCATTGATTTAAAGAAAATACTTTTTGATTTGGTGAAGATCACTTCGCCGTCTTTGGATTTGTTAATTTGCGCAATCATTTCAGGTGTAATTTCACTGGTCTGACGGCAAGAGATTGAGCTGTCACTTGGATCGGCAAGGCTAAGGTCGGCTTCAATACTGGCAACATGACATGTGACGCCGGGAACTAAAGGGTCCACTAAAGAGTTCAACTTGATGTCTTTGAGCGTGAAAATTCCCAAACTCACGTCTCCAACCTCATTATCAGAACAACCAATTAACAGCGCTGATAAGCCACACACGAGTAATAATTTTTTCATAGGATGTCCTTTTTCCTTAAACACAGCAGAGTATACCGAAACTTGAAAAAAAGCGCTCTTATCCGCTTGATACTTGAAGCTGCATCTGAGTTGATTTTGTGCACTTACCTCAATCACATGGTGCATCTCTGCTCATCAGGCTCGTGCTTACACGTCGCCTTGCTGCAAATTCAATTATCTTGGTTATACCCGTCCTACTTGAAGTTGCAGCGTTGTTGGCTGGCTCTCACAAACCTCATCACATAGCTTATCTATGTTCACGAAGTGCTCAGAGGCTGTGTTCGTTTGCCGCCTACCTGCATCTCCAAGTTGTTTGGGTATATATTGATTTTTTAGACCAACCAAGGGCGAAGAGTGTTTTCAATGGCTTGGCATACTGCCTGGCTTGTTTGAGCATTAAGTGCATCAGGGTGCGGTGGGCCAAATGCTTCAATATCATTGTCGTAATATTGGCCGTGTGCATTGTCAAACTCACTGTCTAATGCTGCTCGACAAATGATGTCTGCGCCTAAACGAATGTCACCGCCATCAATGCCATAAGCCTCTTTGACCATCTTACTACCTAATAGAGATTTAGGGTTAACAGCAACCATCATTGGCCCTTGGCTTTGATGTGCAAGACCGTTGACTCGACTCCAAATCGTTAGAGCAAGCTTACTCTGGGCGTAAGCCGCGTTGGCGTTTAACGGCTTATGATGGATCATGGCATCAATATCAACGCTTGCTTGCGCCGCTGACGAAAGGTTAACCACGCGCGCCTCTTTTCGTTTCAATAGTGGCATTAACTGTTCGGTTAGTACCACTGGCGCAAATGTGTTGACTGCGAAGCGGATATCGAAACCTTGGCGGGTTTGCGTTGGATTGGCGTGGAATACGCCCGCGTTATTAATCAGTGCGTCAAGCTCAGAATAATGAGAGCGAACTGCTTTGGCCATCGCTACAACTTGATCAAGGTCGCTGAGATCGGCCAAAAAAGTATCTACTTTGGCATCAGAATAAAGATCAAGCAATTGGGCTTGTACATGCTGAAGTTTTTCTTCGTTGCGTCCGTGAAGCAGGACACGATGACCCTGTTCAACAAACATCTTTGCAGCAACAAAGCCAATGCCATCGGTGGCTCCGGTGAGTAGTAGGGTTTTGCTCATTGTCTTCTCCAATATACGGTTTAATGTGCAGTGTAAAGAGTTGCGTAGAGGACGGCGAGTGTTATTAAATTAAAACAGTTTTAACTGTAGATAAATAATCATTTTACCCAAACAACTTAAAGGCGCCGGTAGGTGGCAAGCGGACAAAAAAGCCTCTAACCACTTCGCAAACATAGACAAACTATGTGATGAGGTTTTTGAGAGTCAGCGCCTTAACTATTTGGGTAAATGACCGGCTTTAAGCCAAATGACGCTGTCTTCAATGGCTTCTAGAGCGTGAATCTGCGTTTGAGGAAAGCGAAGCCACGAATGAGCAGGGTAGATAGACTGGCCTTCACGAAGCTCGCCTGAAAGAATGAAAACCTCTTCACCCTTTGAACCGTGGTTCGGGTTAAAGCGTTCACCTTTTGGCCATTTGACGAGACAAACGTGCTCAGTACCGAATTGATGTAGTGGCATGATTTGAACTTGATGAATTCCACTAAACCACTCTGCTTGGTGTGTATCGATACGAACGGTTGCATGATCATCAGCTTGAAATTGGTTTAATTTAACCAATAAGGTGCAGCCAGAGCGACTAAAAGAGGTGTGATGTGAGTTAGCGGGATTTCTGAGATAGCTACCTGCGGCGTAATCACCGTGCTCATCACTGAAAACACCATCCAATACGAAAATTTCCTCACCCCCAGGGTGCTCGTGCGGCGTGAATGTCGCGTTTGCGGCAAATTTAACAAGACTTGTCGCGCGCCCACTTTCTGCTGCTTCTCGCTCTAGTGGTTTACGCCAAACCGCCTTGTTAGGACTGAGGGTCCACTCTTCGGCATCCGTGTTAATCCAAACTTGATCCTCAAAATTCATGTTAATCATTTTGACTCCTAGTACATTACTGCGTGTAAGGTGTTCGTTATAGTTTAATATCTTAGTCAATAAACCTCAGTGATAGCAAAAGCGTTAATAGAGTGTTGGGGAGGAAATAATAAAAAAACGCCCCGAATTTGGGGCGTTTTTTTGGCGTTGTGTTTTTTAACTTAACTGGTTTTAAATTGTTTCATCAACGCAGACACTTCAAGCGATTTAGCTGAAATGTCGCTTGAGTCGTTCAACGTTTGTTGTGAACCGCGAGCCAATTCGTGAGAAACCTCTTGAATTTGGTTAATATTTTTTGAAACCTCATCGGTTACAGAAGTCTGCTCTTCTACCGCTTTGGCAATTTGCAGCGACATTGAAGAGATCTCTTGAATTGACGCGTTAATATTTTCAAACGCTTGTGATACGTCTTCAGACTCTGCCACCGTCTCTTGCGCCAAGCTCGCACTGGTTTCCATTAGGGCCGTTACTTTGGCAACAATACTTTCAAGCGTAGAGATAGTGCCGCTGATCTCAGACGTTGACTCTTGCGTTTTTTGTGACAATAAACGAACTTCATCAGCGACCACTGCAAATCCACGGCCAGCTTCGCCGGCTCGAGCTGCCTCAATTGCAGCATTGAGTGCAAGTAAGTTGGTTTGATCGGCAATCCCTTTAATGGCATCAAGAATGCCACCAATTTCGGTTACGTGATGGTTTAGATTATTGATCACGCTTGACGTGCTCTTGATTTCGTTAGAAAGCGAGCCAATGGTCGATATTGAGTTGGTCACAATTTCCAACCCTTTTATGGCACGCTCAGAAGATGACTGCGCTGTTTTTGCCGTTTGATCTGCGTGACGTGCTATTTCAACGGTAGCAAAATTCATTTCGTTAACCGCCGTTGCCACCATTTCCACATCGGTTTGCTGTTTAGAAAGCATATTCGTTGCCATAACGGTGCGATCTTTACTAATTTTAGAAATTTCCGATAGCTCAACCGCTTGAGTGTCGACAGATTTGATAATGCCACTCAGATTTTGAATAAACGTGTTAAATGACTTACTCAACATGCCGATTTCATCATCACCAGAGACTTTTAACGTTTTTGTGAGATCACCTTCACCCTGAGCAATTTCAGTTAATGCAGCGGTAACTTCTTCCAGTGGACGCATTAATTTTTTCATTAGCAGGAAAATGACTGCAAGGCTGCCCAGGATAACCAGTATCGATGTCAGTAACTGGCTCATAGCAACACGGTTAATGTCCACCATTAATGATGACTCTTCGATCATCAGTACCGTTTTGAGTTCCGTTCCTGGGATTGCTTCGACATAAGCCAGATAGGTTTGGTTGTTAAAATTGATTTCCGATAGCTCGCGGTTGCTTTGCAGCATTGCACGGCTAACGTTATATTGGTTGATGTTTGGTTTGACGTCACGAGCTGTGCCGTAAAGGATCGTGCCACTTTGATCGGCTACGAAAGCAAAACCATTACCGGGCAGGCGCAGCTCCGTTAGTGACTTCTCCATAGGAGTAATGTCAGTTTGTCCTGCCATTAAAATCGTGCCTTCGTAATAAGGCAGTTTTTTCACGATGAATATATTTTTGTTGCCTGTTTCATCGTTTTTATACACCTTAGATAAGGTCAACTTGTCGTTGTTATGTGTGGCTTGAGCCCATTCCCATTGATTGGCATCACCTTCGGAAAACTGGGCAATGCTAATATTTTCGGTTTTCTTAAAAGAGCCGTCTTCATGAATCATGAACAAGTTATCAAATTCACCTGTTGCCGTAAGTACGTTGAGAATGTTTTTGACTAGCATCCAAGAAGCATCTTGTGGCATGTTCTCGATCGAAATTTCTTTATTACGCAGCCAAGTCGAAAATTCAGTGGTGTAAATCAGTGACGATGTCGCGATCTGTTGTCGCGATTCAGAGATAATTTGTTCTTTTGAAGATGAGTAACCTAAATACCCAACAATACTGCAACCTAAAGTGACGGCTAGGCAGGCAGCAGCAGTGAGTTTTGTGCCAAATTTTAGCTTTTGTAACATTATTATTCCCCCCAGAGACATTTGAAATATACTCTTAAGAACAAAATAATCAAACTGTTGAATAACATGCTGTTAAGCTTGTCACAGAGAAGAGAGAATAATGATTTTTATTAAAAAAATGATAATGCAATCATAACGTTAAGTGTCATTTAAATGAGTTTCACATCAAACTCTTGGGAGGAGAATTATTAGGCTAATAGGATGAGGTTAAGGTATGAATAGCAGGCGTAGAGTGTTTTATTAAAACTATTTTATTTGTGTTAATTTAAATGAGATATATTTCGGTCGAAAAGTAACCTTTGGTTAATATTTGATGATTCATAACACCTAAATCAACATAAATATGAGAGTGCCGTCACGAGGTAAAATTAAACTGTATCACATTTGTTTTATACCCAAGTAACCTCAAGATGCATGGTTCAGCGAGAATGACTTGGTTTGTCAGTGAGGCGAGGATTTGAAGATTGAGTGGTTCTCAATCGAAAATCGTCAACAAAGCTGATGAGCCAAGGCAGCTCGCCCCTTGGGAGCCAATCACTGAACCGCTTTTTGTTGTAACGAAAGTGCGTTAAACAACTTGAAAATAGACTCGCTATTTCGCTGCGTTGTTTGCCTTGCTCTCAGCTCAGTGAACCGGCTCTGAATCCAGTATCTTGAGGTCACTTGGGTATACTGCTCCCCTTAATATTGGTTATGACTGTGATTCGAAAACCCTCATCACACGTGCTTTTGTGATGAGGGTTTTATACCCGTTCCACTTGAAGTTGCAGCGCTTTTTGTTAACGAGATCGGGACGGGCAATCGCAAACCTCATCACATAGTTTATCTATGTTCACGAAGTGTTCGAAGTCTTGTTCGTTGATCTCCTACCTGCAACTCCAAGTTGTTTGGGTATATCGACTGCAGTGAGATTACAGCAAAATGATTTGATTTTTTTCACACTCGTCAATCATAGCATCAGGCCAAATTGACGCTTGAACTTCACCGATGTGCGCTTTTTGCAAGAAGAACATGCAAATTCGAGATTGGCCGATACCGCCGCCAATCGTGTAGGGGAGTTGCTTGTCGAGCACGCCACGATGAAACGGCAGTTGCGCCCGATCTTCACAACCGGCGATACTCAGTTGTGTTTGCAGACTCTCTTCACTCACGCGAATACCCATTGAAGAAAGTTCTAATGCGCTGTCGAGTACCGGGTTCCAAAACAGCAGATCGCCGTTGAGATTCCAGTCATCGTAATCCGGTGCGCGGCCATCATGGCGTTCACCATTTGAAAGTTTGTGACCAATATTTTGAATAAAAACAGCGCCATGTTCTTTGCAGATAGCGTTTTCACGCTCTTTACCGGTCATATTCGGGTACTTCTGTAGCAGAGCTTCAGAGGTAATAAAGGTCACTTGCTCCGGTAGGCGCTTTTCCAGAACGGGGTATTCTTGGTAAATGTAGTTTTCTGTTTTTAGGAACGCATTATAAATTTTTTGCACTGTGCTTTGTAGATAAGCTTCATTGCGCATCGATTTATCTAATACTTTTTCCCAGTCCCACTGGTCAACATAAATTGAGTGGATGTTGTCTAGCTCTTCATCTCGACGAATGGCATTCATATCTGTATAAAGACCTTCATCGGTGTCAAAGCCATAGCGAGCTAGCGCCATACGTTTCCACTTTGCCAGCGAATGGACAACTTCAACTTCAGCGCCATTATCATCGAGCAGATCAAAAGAAACGGGACGCTCGGTGCCGTTTAGGTTGTCGTTAAGCCCTGTTTCAGGTTTGACAAAAAGCGGTGCTGAAACGCGAGTTAGATACAATTCATACGCAAGAGCATATTCAAAATAATCTTTGAGTTTTTTGATGGCGACTTCGGTGTCGCGAAGGCCAAGTAGCGGCTTGTAGTGGGTTGGAATGTTGAGTTGCATGTAACTTCCTTGGTTCTATTTATTTTGTGCGCTCTATTGCAATGGTATCGAGACTAATCGCGTCCCTCAAATTTACAAAGCATGATAAGCGCCTAGGTTTGGATACCTCGATATATACCCAAGTAACCTCAAGATGCGAGGTTCAGCGAGAATGACTTGGTTTGTCAGTGAGGCGAGGATTTGAAGATTGAGTGGCCCTCAATCGAAAATCGTCAACAAAGCTGATGAACCAAGACAGCTCGCCCTTTGGGAGCCGATCACTGAACTGATGGCTGCGTTAAACAACTTGAAAATAGACTGGCTATTTCGCTACGTTGTTTGCCTTGCTCTCAGCCCAGTGAGTAGGCTCTGAATCCTGCATCTTGAGGTCACTTGGGTATACATTACGTGAGAGCATCAACAGCGTCTAGCGCTTTTCCATATAAAATATGCAGGTATTTTCAACACGCCTCATTTAAGCCTAGAGATGTGGTACTTTCCTTTAAAGATTATGTTTCAACGGCTTGGTAAGCCGTGATAATCGCCTTAACTTTCTCGGGTTTGCTGCGCTGGATCCTTTGATAATGGGCCAAAGTCTGTTGTAAATATTGCTGTTTGGTTGAACGCTCTGTTTCGTTGTCACTACGCCAAATTTGTTCACCTGTTTCGCTGATGACCTGGTTATTGGCAGTCTGATGACGGGTTGAAACCAGCAGTAATTCATAAAACCGTTTATTTTCCAATACCAGCTTTTCATCAATCAAACTGAATTGCCAGGCCTTGAGCTGCTGGCGAAGGTGATAAAGATGGTGAACTGGGCAGAGCAAGAAATCAAAAGTTATGTCGTCACAATGCGCTCTGAGCTTGGTTATCATCTCAAGCATCAAATCGCCACCAACACCCGAAATTATGATCAAATGACGTCCAGAATAGTCGTTAATGGGTAAAAGACCGGCGTCTAGGCAGTGGGTGTGCCACATGGGATTATCCGTGAATTCGCGACTGAGCCGCTCACTTAGCGACTGAATGATTGACGGTACTATGTCAACAAAATGAATTTGGCTGTTGGGGTGTGATTTAAGCAGAGACATGCCAAGCAGCCCATGATCGCAGCAGCAATCCCAAATGTGGTCATAATTATGACCAACTAATGCATGCAATTGAGTAAGACGTTTGCCGATTTTCATCAAAAATAAAGTGTCATTAAATTCCGCGGCGATTGTACTCAAACTGTGAAATCAGTCGAGTTATTCTTTTGTATTTGAAATCCACTGCAAATAAATGCCCAAACATGCCGCAGAGCTCAAACAAATGCCCGGCGACTTGACCTAGAGTGGCGTCACTCAATCAGTGTGGGTTTCATTTGAATCTAGGTTGAAAAATGTGTTGTGCTTACTATTTGAAATCAGGGACAGACAAAATGGGTGATAGAGAAAAAAACGTGGTGCATGATGATTACAATGATGCGATCTCCTCTCATTACGCGGCGTATCGGCCTCCGCTGCATCAAGCGCTTTTGGCTGAATTTTTTCAGACTAGTGGTCGAGGGGAAATCGATATTGCACTGGATATTGGATGCGGCACGGGCGTATCGTCGCGAGCTTTAATACCTTATTGTAAGGCGATTATTGCCGTTGACCCCAGCATCGCAATGATTGAACAAGCTATTTTGACCACTGAGCCATGGGCGAATATCGCTTACTGCATAGGGGACGGTGAAGCACTTAACATACCCGACCAACAAATTGATCTCGTGACGTTCGCAGGATCGCTTAATTACGCAAAGTCGCCAAGTTTGCTAAAGGAGCTCAAACGGGTCTGCAAGCCAGAGGCGCACGTGATTGTATATGACTTTGAAGTACATCTAGATGAATGGCTGTTGTGCTTGGGAATACAAATGCCAGAGACGGCACCTATGCATTATGATCATGAAATTAATTTTGATGATTGTGAGTTACTTCGTCGTAATATTGGTAGTGTAAAAACGGTGGCACTTGATGTGAGCGCGCAGAATTTGGCTCACGTACTCTTTTCATCGACCGGGCGATACAATCGACTGCAAGCGAAATTCCAGGGCGAGGATGCGTTTCATCAAGTCGTCAAACGGCTTGATCGCTCTGGTTTGAATCTACAAATCAAAGCTACAACCTATCTTTATGCCTATACCCAAGTGACTTCGGTAAATCAATGAGTTAAACAGCATTTCAGCCAATTGGGTATTTTTACTTTTGATGCCTTTCTGCGACAGCGGTGTAATTGTGTTCTTTTTACCCTGAGTTCGCTATCGCAAATGATATTGATGAACTTAACTTGAGAGGGTTTTAGTTTGTTGGAGGGGCTCACATGTCCTTAATCGGTTTCTTAATTATTGGTGCCATTGCGGGTTGGCTTGCTGGCCAGTTTACTAAAGGTGTCGGCTTTGGTCTGCTGGGTAACATTGTTATCGGCGTTGTTGGGTCATTTATCGGTGGTTTTGCGTTTCGTTTGTTTGGTATGGCGACCACGAATGCTATTGGCTCTCTCATCACCGCTACTATCGGGGCAATTTTGCTGCTTTATATCGTGCGTCTTGTTAAATCATAGTTGTTTTAGCATGAACATTGGTTGCATCATCAATGCATGATACGCGTTGGTGTGCGCTCGACGTGTGACGTTAGGAGGCATCATGTCTTCAGAAAAAGGCCCATCAGAAAACGGTTCATCGAACAGTTCATCGCCACACTCTCGAACGAATGTGGCCCGGTCAAAACTGCAGCACGCATTTCATCGCAAGCCCCACTCGATGAATGTTTGGAGCGTGGCAGCTTTAGGCATAGGCTCCATGGTGGGCGCAGGCGTTTTCGCTCTCCTCGGCCAGATTGCGTTTAACGTTGGTGGTAATGCGTGGATCATCTTCATTATCGCGGGAATCGCCGCTCTGTTTTCCGGTTACGCCTACTCAAGGATGAGCGCGCAGTTTCCCTCGCGCGGTGGGGTGATTGACTTTTTTATGATAGGGGTGCCATTTTCTAAATTGGCTCGTTCATTGTCGACGCTCTATCTTATCACCCTAATTTTAACCATCGCTATGGTTTGTAAAGCGTTTGGTGCCTATTCTGCACGCTTTATAAATGAGTCGGGCCAGCCGTTTTGGATAGATGTTTTTGCATCATTAAGCCTCGTCGGTTTGTTACTGGTAAATTTATTGGGCGCAAAAGTCGTTGGTCGTGTTGAAACCACCTTAGTCGGGATCAAGCTCATTATTCTTGCCATTTTTATCGTAGCAGGGGTGATGACGCTCGATATTGGCAAGCTTGAAAACCATCCGCCCCTGCGCGCAAACGCGATTTTCAGTAGCGTGGGGTTGGCTTTCTTCGCCTATGCTGGTTTTGGGATGATGGCGAATGCGTCTGAAGACATCGACAAACCGAGTGTCAGTATGCCTCGCGCCTTTATGTTGGCAATTGGGTCGGTTATGGCGCTGTATATTATCCTGTCACTGGTCGTGTTGGGCAATGTGACGCCAAGGGAATTACTGCTTTACGCTGATACCGCTGTAGCTCAGGCAGCAAAACCCGTACTAGGAAACTTTGGCTTCACTCTGGTCTTGATGGCAGCGCTATTTGCAACCGCTTCGGCAACTATGGCGAATCTTTTTTCTGCGCTCAACGTTTCAAACAGCATGGGTGAGTCTCATGTGTTACCTAAGATATTTTCCCCAAAAACACCGACCAGCAGCACGATCGGGTTTTATATCTTAATGATCTTCGTATTATTATTGATTAATCTGTTTGATTTGTCTGTCATCGCTAACATTGCGAGTGCAGGTTTTCTAGCCTGTTATCTTGGCGTCTTTTTTGCGTGTTGGAATAAACGTCATGAGTGCGATGCAAACCCCACAGCGCTCATTATCGGCTTTGTCTTGATGCTGATTATTTTTACGACTTTCATTGCCGAGTTAGTGTTGACCAAGCAGTGGGACCAGTGCCTTATTTTGCTCGTCGCGTTTATTGTTAGTGCGGGTTTTGGCTGGCGTGAGCCAACAAGCGATATACCGAAGTGACGTCACCTGGGTATTATCGTTATTCATCAAATTTGCTACGGCCGTTTTTTCGAAACTCGCGATACATTGCTGTGAGATAGACAACGTTGACGCAAGCGATAAAACCATTGGTTAACGCGACGGGCCAAGAATCAATCATTACGCCGTAAATGGTAAACAGAGTACAACCAATAAAATTGATGACCCGTAGCTTAATGATGTGTTTCATCGTGAGAGAGAGTGCAACCAAAATCGACGCTGCATAGCCGATGTAATCAACCAAATGAAATTCCATAAACACCTTCTTACTGTCGAGCGTGACTCATCTTTGGTCACTTGGGTATACGTTGATGTTCTAGGTATAGCTTATGTGGCTGTTATGGAGTGTCGTTTTTATGTGAATGTCGCTTTACTCTTTCTCTTTGACGTTGCAGCAATGCTGGCTTGCTCTCACAAACCTCACTATAGCGTTTATCTATGTTGACGAAGTGCTCAGAGAATGTGTCCGTTTGCCGCCTAATTGCATCGTCAAGTGACGCGCCTTTGTATTAAACATGTAAATCAATGAGGGTGCCAACTTGCTCATTGCTGCGCTCAATGATTTTGGTACCAATTTGGTTGTAGCGCTCAGCTTGTGCTAGCGCAATAAGGGGATCATGGGTTGGAGCGTTGTTCTGATTTTGCGCCTCCGATTGATTGGCCGCAAGCATATTCACTTTTGAGCTTTCATTGGTAGGTTCAACGCGATTGAAAGCGAGCGCATCCTCAGACTCAGCTTGGGAGCGAGCGCCGTTCGATGATAAGGACACCTCATTAATATCGCGAGCGGCCTGATGACTCATTTGGCGCGCGGTATCGAGGAGTTGATAACCACTTTGCAGGCTAGAAATTGTCATAAATCACCACACCGCTTGAAATCCTAACATTACCTTACGCCGAACATAACCAAATCACAAATTTAACTGTGCAGAACAATACCCACGACCATCAAAAAGTACATTAGCGCCCCAAGCGCATACCCTGCCCAAATGGTTGCGTTGCGGTGGTAAATACCATAACAACACCAGAGCAGGCTGATGACAGTATAAAGTGTCCAAGTGGTAAGCGATAACCCCGCCGCATGCTCAGAATGGGAAAAGTATAACTTGTACAACTGGGGTAATGTTGCCAATGGGCTAATAAACCCCAGCACCAGCATGGCTGGTTCAATCTTTTTACCGCACTGGTCGATAAACGTTAAGATCACAACCCCTCCAGATAAAAAAGGCCAGTAACCTCATAGTTATAGTCGATAGGCAAGTAACTTCAAGATGCGTGCTCGTCGGAGGAAAAGTGACACTGACCCACCACGATTTTATCCGCTAACTGTTGTAACTCAGGCAACATTCGGTGGATAAGCTCCAACTGCTGAAGCACCAAGGTGATCGTATCATTGTCATCGTCTCGCCATTGCGCCAGTCGCGCACTAAGTGCATGGTGCTGCGCCGCATCGGGAATGGGGGCGGGGGTGCGTTGTAAAAGCTGCTGTTGCAACTGCTCTAAATAGGCGTAAATGTCGCGGTGAGCTTGTGATATCAATTGGTGTGTCACTTCATCACTGATGCGAGTGCGATGGGCGCCAAGTGCTGAAATATAGGACAATAACGCATGATTGAGCGTGAGAAAGCGAAAGCTTTCATCGACACACGCACGATATTTTCCTGGCTCAATCAGCATGTTGCTGATGGCTGCAGCCAAACTGGCGTCCTGATTGTGCGCATTTCTTCGAGCAATACGATAACTAAGGCTGTCATTTTTGCCGATTCGATATTGAGCAATGATCTGCGCGAGATACTGTTGATTGGCATTTAATGCCATGGCCATCGCTTTAGGCAGGCGGCGTGATTGCCAATCGGGCAGTATATACATTACCGCCGCTACGGCGATGCCACATCCAATAAGGGTATCGCTTAATCGTGGCAGAATGACTGCGTAGCCTTCACCCAACTGGTTATAACAAAATAATACTAACAGAGTGATAAAACAGGTGGCAAAACCATAGCTATTAATGCGAAAGGCAAAAAACAGCACGCCGAACAAAACGATGAACGCCAATTGGCTGGCGAGTGAAGGAAAGAGCGCTAACAGCGGTACGCCGATAAGCAGACCGGCAAAAGTGCCTGCAACTCGAGCGACCAGCTTCTGTTTGGTGGCGCTGTAATTGGGTTGGCACACAAACAAGGTAGTGAGTAAAATCCAAAAACCGTGTTCAAATTGAAAGGCTTGGATCACGCCATAACCTAATGTGAGTGCGAGCGCTAAACGAAAAGCATGACGGAATAACAGCGAATCGAGATGAAATTGGCCGCTGATTTTTTGCCACATCGCTTTGAGCGTATGTGGATTAGTATCATCGAGCGTGACTTCATCAAGGCGCGTAACATCCGGGTTGTTCACATTATTCAGTTGTTTGTCGATGGTGGTGAGATTGACAAACAAATAGTCAAGTTGCGCCAATAAACGGGATGAATAGGGTGGGTTGTGTGAACGCAAATAGGTTAACGCCGCTTGGCCTTCTAACAGTGCTTGCTGCACTTTATCATCGTGTTGGTACGGTTTTCCTAATTCAATGGCACTGGCCACATCGCGACACGCGCAAGCCAAACTTTCGAGTATGTACTTAAACCGAAACAGCACATCCGAGCGCGCGAATTCGTCGGCGAGGTTTTGGTAGCGATAGTGACTTGAGCTTACGCGCTCATGAATGTCTTGAGCAATAAAATAGATATTAAGAAATCGATCGCTTGTACCATCAACATGCCCACGTTTAGAGCGATTTAAAAAGACATTTTTCATCGCGTTAAGTGCGTCAACCGTTTGTGCGTTGCGTCGGGCCTCTTCTAAACGCATCGGTTGTGGCGTCATATTACTCACTGGGTGAAACAGCACCGCTTTCGCTTGTAAATGCAGCGCCAATTGCGAAAACACGCCCGCTAAACTTTGCTGAACTGGACGCAAGGGCCACACCAGTTGCCACGCAAGGGACATCAAGTAATACCATGCCGCCCCAGTTAAAAGTAAGACAGGTTGATACCAAATATTGGGGCTTTCGTGGGCGCCGAGCATGGTATAAATCGCAATTAAAAGTGAGCCAAAGGCAATGCTGGCGTATTTTGGCGCCAGTGCCCCAAGCAAAATAAAGCCAAAGGTTGAACCAAATAGCCCAAGTGCGAACAGCCATGGTGTATTAAACAATAATTCAACCGAAAATGAGGCAATTGCAAAGCAGATAAAGGTGACAACGATAGCTTTTAAACGCCCAAAAACACTGTCATCACTTTCCGCTAAAGCGCCTGCAATCACCCCTAAGATGAGCGGTGTTACCAGTGTATGTTGTTGGAAATACCACGTTGGGATCACCACACCTAATAGGGTAATCAGCATCAACAGACTGTAATTGAGGGTTTTATTCACCCACATCTGGCTGAGGCGTTGGTTAAGTGTCACTGCAGTGTCCGATGTTTTAAATTAATCAATAGAAACCTCAGTTTACCTGAGTTTTGCGGTTAAAGATAAATTTAACGATTTACCGAGGCGTTCTCGCGAAACGGCGCATCTTGACGCGACGTGATATTCCCAAACAACTTGAAGTTGTAGGTATGCATCAAACAGCAGCGCTGATAAATTAACCCGTCAGTCAGGGGAGTGCTCGCATCCGCTGTGTGATGAGGTATATTATTGACGGTTATCGTCTCTTGAGTTGAACAAATGATCGAAAATAGCTTGGCTGAACATGAACTGATGTTGTCTGCAAACCGTACTGCTCAGTTTTTTATTCAAAACGAATATTTTCAAGTTGAGTGCCGTGATAATTTACTGGTTCTTTCCTCACATACCAGTGAAGAGCGTATTCCGTTTTCTGTCTGGAATGGCACCGTTGCTATTCATCGGGGTATTTTTTGGGCAAATTTGCAATTTTTTGCTTTTGAAGAGGATGGGGAGCAGCGCAGTTGGTTGGTTCAGGGGCTACCATGGCATGAGTGCCGTCATTTTGCAAAGCAGGCCGTTGAGTGTTATCAGCATTGGCATAATGCGCAAAGTCGTCAACTGTCACAGTGTTTACCGCGTTGGCAGGAGAGTCTCACTGAGCTGGAAAATTCAACTGTCTTTTTAAAGCATTCGCAGATTAATGCCTGGACAGACATGGTCACGAGCGATCTTGAGTCGATTGGCATGACGTTTGATGACGCACATCTGTTTTTTCCAAACCAACTTCATTCACTCACCCCTTGGGTTGCAAACTCATCTCAAGCGCTCTGCGAGCGAAATCATCACTGGCTCGAACGGGAAAAACACCACTGGCAAAATTTGTTTCGACATATTGAATCATCACCGTTGAATGATTCACAGCAACACGCTGTCATGCTTAATGATGACCATAACCTAGTATTGGCTGGTGCAGGTTCCGGAAAAACCAGCGTACTCACAGCGCGAGTTGCCTACTTGTTGGAAAGCCAACAAGCGTATGCTGATTCATTACTGCTTTTGGCTTTCGGTCGCGATGCCGCCAATGAGATGCGTGAGCGATTGAATTTAAAAGTGGGTCCTAGTGCTCGTGATGCGTCCGTTTTAACTTTTCATCAGTTGGGGCTCAATATCATTCGTCAGGTTGAAGGTCAAAAGGTGGAATTGTCTCCTTTGGCTCTAGATGAAACGCAGCGCCATAGCTGGTGCAGTGATTGGCTCAAGCGTCATTGGATGACACCCACTAACTTTAAACGTTGGCAAAAGCACCTATCGCAATGGCCGATTGCGTATTTGTCAGGAGATGACGAGCTAGGCTGTCACGTGGAAAACCCCAAATTGATCGCTTGGCTTGATGCGCAACTACAACAATTGGCGCAGTTAGGTTATAGCAAGAAGCAACTACAAGAAAAGCTGGTCGATTCGCCGGAATACACCCGTCTGAACAGCGAACTCGCTTTGTGCTGGCCCTGTTTTCGAGATTGGCAAAAGCTGCTGAAAGAGTCCAATCAAATTGATTTTCCTATGATGATTTCTCGCGCGACTCAGTATGTCAAAAACGGAAAGTTTCATTCTCCGTGGCGTTTTATCATGGTGGATGAGTATCAAGACATCTCGCCAGATCGCTTGGCTTTGGTCGAAGCGCTCTGCGGTGACGAGCAAACCTCGCATCATGCGAGTCTCTTTGCGGTAGGAGATGATTGGCAGGCGATTTATCAATTTGCTGGAGCGGACGTTGATTTAACCACGGAATTTACCCAACGGTTTGCGTTAGCAACCGTGCATTATTTAGATACAACGTACCGTTTTCCAAGCACGCTAGGCGCCGTCGCAAATCAATTTGTGCAGCAAAATCCACAGCAAGTGAAAAAGTCGTTGTTAAGTTTCAAACAGTTGAAACAGAAAACTGTACTGGTCGCGCCAAATAGTCACTTAGAAAAATACTTAGATGAGTTAAATCGAAAAGCCAATGATCAGCGTGACGCTGCAGAAGATAGCGCTATAGAGCGAGAAAATAATGCAAAACGCGCTTCTGTGCTCATCCTAGGCCGAAATCATTATCATAAGCCTAATTTACTGGAAGATTGGCAAAAGCGTTTTACCAAATTGACGATTGAATTTGCCACCTGCCACGCGAGTAAAGGTCGAGAGGCGGATTATGTTTTTATCGTCAATGTTGATGAAGGTCAGTTCCCTGCAAAAGTCAAAAAGCGTCATCTTAATAATGCGTTAACGCAAGGAAGTGATGCGTTTCCGTACGCCGAAGAGCGTCGTTTGTTTTATGTTGCACTGACTCGAGCTAAGCGAAAAGTATGGGTGCTGCACACGGGCGCCGGCTCGGTGTTTGTCAAAGAATTGCTGAGTGATGGCTATGAGGTGCAAAAAATCACGCGCTAGCAATGACAGTAGTCACCGTCAATAACGAAAAAACGCCAGCTAATCATGCTGGCGTTAATGGACTCATAAAAAGAGTGAATTAAGTGCGCGCGGCTAGATACGCATCATAATCAGGAATTTCGATATCCACTTCTTGCTCAAGCAGTTCTGATGTGAAAATGAAATTTGCAGTTGCGCGGTTGGTTGCAACAGGGATGTTCCAAACGCTCGCAATTCGTAATAACGCTTTCACATCTGGGTCGTGCGGTACGGCATTGAGTGGATCCCAGAAGAAAATCATCATATCAATTTTCCCTTCTGAAATGAGTGCGCCGATCTGTTGATCGCCACCCATTGGACCGCTGATCATGCTGCGAATCGCAAGCCCCGTCTCTTTACTCAGCATATGGCCGGTTGTGCCAGTCGCATAAAGAAAATGACGCTGTAATTTTTCTTTGTTTTCAGTAACCCAGCGAAGAAGTTCAGGTTTGTGGTGATCATGAGCAACCAAAGCAATGTGCTTGTGGGCAGGCATTACGCGCGTAGTTTTGTGCATGTGTAGATATTCCGTTCTTTTGTTTTCGTCAATGGCGCCAGTGAAGACAGTATGTCTTCACCAGTAACGCGCATTATTGAATATTCGCTTTTACTTCAAACACCGGCCGAAATTTGGACGGTGATAACGACTCTTTGACATCGATTTCATCAATATTATTGGGTGTTAATCCGATGATCTTGGTTTTATCGTCAAAGGAGTAGGTTTGTTGGTTGAGATACGCGACGGCTTGTTGTACCGCTTTACGCCCTTGTAACACCATTTGATCACTGGGGGCATATTCAACTTTGTTTCGTAGTAGACCACGGTATACGCCATGGCTCAAGTAAATAGAGATAAGCCCGATCTCATTTTCACGATTTGCGCTGCGCAGCTCACTAATTGCAGCCTCAATGGCCACCGCGCTGCCGACAATATAATCAATCGGATTTTGTTCTAAAACCTGCTGGACTAGGTTACGCTGTAACTCTTTGTCATTGTCGGCCCACAAGGTTTCAACCACATCAATGTTGCTATTTTTTATCGCATCGTAAAAGCCTTGCGCAACCGGTTTGGTGCCACCACTATTTTTAGGGCCAAGTAGCAGCGCGACCCGTGCGACTTTATCGCTCGTATCAGGATATTGGCTGGCGAGGAATTCACCGGTTTCAAAGCCCATCTGATACCAACTGGCGCCCACTTGCCCTTTGTGATGTGTTTTTTGCTCATCATTGAGCCAAAGCGGGTTTACGGTGGAAAACACAGGCGTGTCTTTAACCCAGTAGCCCAATGAAGATCGGTAAGCTTCAGGATCGACCGTTCCAAGCAAAATCGCATCCGCCCCCCAACTTTGACACAATTGCAACTGCTCTTGCTGTTTTTCCAAATTGAGGTAGCCGCCAGCCTCAAGTACGCGCAACGTGACGCCCTGACGCTTAGCTTCAGAAACCATACCGTAGTTGACCGATATCCAATACGAATCTTTAAGATGGGGGTAAATTGCACACAGTTTGTGTTCAGCAAGCGAGGTTGTGCTAAAGAGCAGCGAAAAAGCGCCGATACTGGCCCAAAGCACTCGCGTTCCCTGAGTCAGACAAGCGTGAATATGTTGAAAAAATGGCGGTAAGCGATTTCGCATACGATAAGCTTTGATAGCATCTGTGACCTAAACATAGCAAAATATACCCTAATCTCAGGTGCCAAAGAAGCGTGAAGTCAATAAAAGGTAGGGTGTCTATGGTCTTTGCAAGCGCAAGCATTGGGCGCAAGTTGTTATGGTCTTTCATTGCAATGGCGTTATTGGTGCTGCTATCTGCCTTAATTGGTGTTTCAGGCTTTTCAATGGTGGCGAAAAATGAGCGCAACATTGTCGACTCTGCGATCCCTGCGATGATTAAATCACGTCAGATTTCCGAGCTTTCTTCGCAAATTGTTGTTGCAGTTCAAGCGCTAGGGAATGTGCAAAGTGAGGAGCAGCGCATTAGAGCTGAGCAAACCCTTACGGAACAGCTGGCAGCGTTGCAGACACATATTCGCGATCTCCACGCCAAAGCGTTTGATCGCGTTATGTTAAGCTCTCTGGAGCGAAGCGTTAAGCTGGTTAATGACAATCTTACCGACCTTAATTTGACCGTAGAACGCCAACTTTGGCTTGCTGCTGAAGTTAATGCTCGTATTGACGACATGCGTTATTTAGCCGAAGAACTCGAGACCCTGACTCGAACTCAAGTCCTTAATACCAATACCTTGGCGGTCGCGAATGTCACTCATATCTATGATCTGTTAGACAAAAATCAAAAAACGCAAGCGTATGAAGCGTTAGATGCTCTGATTGAGGTCGATATGGATTTATCCGAACGGCTGAATGAGCTGCATCTTTTGGCATTTAAGATGCTAAATCAAATTGAAAAAGCCAGAGATTTGTCATCACTTGACAGTATTGAAGCATCGCGCGTGTCATTTCGTCACAATCTCGAGATTATGATTCGACGTGTACAGTCGGTAGAAGATCCAACGCGTTCAGAGCAAATGGCCTATCTGTTAACTGAACTTTCCGCGCGGCAAAACGTGTTTCAAGTGCTCGTTCAGCGTTACTACAACGACATTAAAGCGCGGCAGTTGATTTCAGAGTCTTTTGATCACGTTAGTGAGCTTAACGGTACCGTGAGTCAAATGGTGGATAACTCCAATAATCGAACCCTTGCCGCAGCCAGTGATTTAGCCAAAACGTTAGATATTGCGCAAGGCAGCCTCACCGTGTTGTCGTTACTTGGTCTCATGGTTGTGGTGATTATTGTTTGGCGGGTCGTGTATGTCTCAGTGCTGACGCGCTTGGATCAATACGCACAAGCGCTACGCGCTATTGCAAAAGGCAATTTGGATGTCTCCATTGATATTAAAGGGAATGATGAACTGGCCCATATCGGTCAGGCGATTATTACGGCAAGAAATACAGCACAAGCGCTTAAAGTGGTCGCAGAGGGAGAAGCAAAAGCAAAACAAGCGCTTGAAGAGCATCGCTCGCAACTTGAAGTCTTGGTCAGTGAACGTACTCGTCAGCTTCAATCTGCCAACGAAAAATTGAATATCGAAGTTCATAATCACGCACAAGCAAGAGAAAAGGCCGAGCAAGCCAGTCGCGCGAAATCCGCCTTTCTAGCAACAATGAGCCATGAGATTCGAACGCCGATGAATGGCGTGCTTGGCACCGCGCGGTTGTTAATGGATACGGGCCTCAATTCGTTGCAACAACGCTATGCCGATATCATTAATCGCAGTGGCAAAAACTTATTAGCCATCTTGAACGACATCTTGGATTACTCAAAAATTGAGGCGGGGCATCTAGAAATTCGCGAAACCCAGTTTGATCTGCCGCAGATGGTTGAGGATTGCGTCAACTTGATGCAAGGGCGAGCCAATGAAAAGAATTTGGCGTTTTCCTATTTCATTGAATCCGACGTGGCTCGCTTTTGGCGAGGTGATGTTGTGCGTATCAGTCAAGTCCTGAACAATTTAGTCGCCAATGCGATTAAATTTACTGAAAGTGGCGCGGTCGACATTTATGTGAGCATTGACTTGGAGGATGAAAGCCAAGTGATGTTTGAAGTTTCCGACTCAGGTATCGGTATTTCAAGTGAAGAGCAAAAAACACTCTTTGACGCCTTTACTCAAGCTCAGGGTGGTCATCAACAAACCGGCGGCACCGGCTTAGGCCTTGCGATTAGCCGCCGAATTATCCAAGCTATGGGCGGGTCACTTCATGTTGAATCAGAGGTCGGTGAGGGGAGTCGATTTTGGTTTAGTGTTCCACTCACGTTACTTGATGACGACCAGCACCATGTCAGTGTGTTGAGCGATTTTTGTCTTGATAATACAGCCCAAACTCGCCAAGTTGCGCGCATTCTCTTGGTTGAGGATAACCCAGTAAACCGCTTGGTTGCGGAAGGTTTTTTGCTCAGCATGGGCCACCAAGTGGTTATGGCAGAAACACTCGCGCAGGCAATATCCGCTTATCAGCATGAACCTTTTGATCTCGCTCTGATAGACATTAACTTGCCAGATGGTGAAGGCACTCAACTTATTGATGCATTTCGCGGCATTGACCATACTCGAGGCCATACCGATACGAATGATATGGGTCACGTTCCACTGGTCGCCGTCTCTGCACACGTTTTTAATGAAGAGGTTGAAAGCTATTTGGACGCTGGATTTGATGGTTATCTAGCAAAACCGATAGAAAAAGAGGCGCTCGCACAAACGGTTCAAACCATGCTAGAAGGGCGCTCTTTATTGCTACTTCAGCCAGTCACTGATGAAACCCAGCAAGCGGTTAACGAGTGCTTTGTGACTCATTCAATGTCCGGTTCAATGGATACAAATCTTACGTCAAGCCGCGAACATCAACTTGATGAGATTGTAAACTCACAAGTGATCATCGCTGACACTCAGGTGCTGGGGATTGAAAAAATGCGTGAGATTGTGGGCTTATTTGAACTCAGCGCGCAAGAGATGCTGGTTGAATTTGAACAGGCCGCTTTGGCATCGGATCAACGTCAGATCCGCGCGCTAGCACACAAGCTCAAAGGAAGCGCAGGCAGTCTGGGACTGAGCGCTTTGCATGCGATATCACTTGCTATCGAGTCCAGTGACAACCCGTTAGCAGTTTACCGAGAAAACCAGACTGAGCTGTCGAAATTTGTGGCTCAGTCTGCCAGCGCGCTGCTAGACGTATTGAATGCCTTGAATAAAAAATCCGCCGATGAGGCGGATTAACACAACACTCAGTGTTACAACTCCTCGTCGGGTTCAATGTAATATTCACTTTCGCCATCAAACGGGTGGTCGCGCAGATGTTCAACGTGACCGCGTAACCGATCAAGTCGACTTTCGAGTGCGTAAACACGGTCGAAGTCGCCCTCAGAACAAGCGACAAAAATTTGTTGCTCCAATGAAGCAATGCTGTCTTTGATGCTCATACGATACCCCCTAAGCACAAGGCTTTGCAGTGATCAGCCCGAGTATAGCAGCGCGACTCATGATTTGAGACATTGCCATCGTCTGTGTTAAGAGGTGATACGTAACCACGGGTTCGATATATCAAGCCAAGGAATATTTTTCGGCCGATGGGTTGAAGTATTGCTTTACAAAGGCGATAAAAGCGTTTGTTTTTGCAGATTTATAGATGAGTTGGGGATAGACCAGATACACGGCGTTGTAATGATGGCTGGTTTCATCTGGCAGCAGTGACACTAAGTCCTTTTGTTCAACTTCTTGCTTTACAAAATAGCTGGCTAATCGCGCAATACCGTTGCCCGCGATAGCAGACTCTTTCAGTAAGCGATTTTCATTGCTTGAAAGCCAGCCCTGAATTTGCACTGTACCTGATTTTAGGGGCCACTCTTTTTGATGCAATGTGGTTAAACATTGGTGCTGGAGCAAGTCTTCCCAGCTCTTGGGGTGACCTTTTTCGTTAAGATATTCGGGCGAGGCAACCAGCCAGTGGTGATAGTCAAAGAGGTGATGTGCAACCATATTTTCCGGTGGCGTTCTTGTTGCTCTAAACGCAAAGTCAACCTGAGTCTCTGTTAAATTAAAGGCTTGATAGCTGGAAAGGATCTCAAACTCCACTTTGGGATGTTGCGTGCGAAACGCAACGCATAAATCATGCAGTACCACTTCAGTAAACATTTTTGGCGCGGTCAGGCGAATCAATCCACTAATTTGCTCGGAGCGCTGAGTCAAACTCTTCTCCATTTCCATCACTCGACGTTTTAGATCTTCTGCTTGCGCCAAGATAGATTCGCCTTCGGCAGTCAATCTTACATTACGTGTGGTTCGAACAATCAAAGGCGTAGCAAGTTCGGACTCCAAACGTTTAATTTGTTCCGATAGGTAACTTTTCGATATGCCAAGTTGTTCCGCCGCACGTGAAAAATTGAGCGTTTGCGCCACTTCGGCAAACAGCATTAGTTTTTCGACTCTTTTATAATTTGCCATTTAGATTGTTCGTCATGAGGGATAATGATTTCGATTTTACGGTATTAACCTAATTTTTACGAACGGTAAGATAATAGTGATTAAATCGAAAAAGTGAGAAGTACGATGAATCTACCGCTGAGTAAAACATTACCTAACGTCAGCCGCTTAGTCTTCGGTTGCATGGGACTTGGAGGTGAGTGGAACCGCCATTCAATAACCACCCAAGAGGAAAATCAGGCTATTGCTGCTGTAGAAACGGCCCTAGAAGTGGGTATCAATCTTTTTGATCATGCTGACATCTACAAATTTGGCAAATCAGAACAGGTCTTTGGGCGTGTTTTGGCGAAAAATCCAACGCTAAGAGAGCGCATATATTTACAGTCTAAGTGTGGAATTCGACTCGGAGATGAGCGCGGGATAAAGCAATATGATTTTTCCTCTAAGTGGGTGACGGCGTCCGTTGATGGCATTTTGCAACGCCTTGGTGTGGAACATCTTGATATCTTAATGTTGCATCGGCCCGATCCTTTGGTTGAGTTTGAGGAGCTTGGTAAGGCGCTACAAGCGCTTAAGCTGGCGGGTAAAATCAACCACGTTGGCGTGTCGAACATGAACAATGCCCAAGTTGATCTTCTACATCACGCTACGGGCGAGGTGATTGTCGCCAACCAGTTAGAAATGAGTTTGGCAAAATCAGACTTCATCAAACAAGGCGTAGGACTTCCATTATCTGCATTTGACTACCAAGTTGGTACGGTAGAGCAAGCGCGCAAAAACAACATTCAATTGCAAGCATGGGGCAGTCTGGCACAAGGGCGATTCTCAGAACGTGGATTACAGTCAGATGACCCAAACATTAGAGTGACCGCAAAGATGGTGATGGCATTGGCCGCAGAATATGGTGTTTCGTCTGAGGCGATTGTTTTGGCTTTCTTGACTCGTCACCCGAATCAAATTCAACCCATTATCGGCACGGCAAACTCGCAGCGTATTCGCGCATGCGCTGAAGTCGCCAAGGTCACATTATCGCGCAGCCATTGGTATGAATTACTGGAAAAAACACTGGGACATGAAATTCCTTAGGAGAGAAAAATGAAATACCAACACGTAAAGACTCTGATTGAAACGGCATTGGAAATTGCGACCGTTCGTAATCAAAATATTGCGATTGCGGTGGTTGATACACACGGCGAGCTGCTCGGGTTTGCTCGAATGGATGATGCTAGCCTGCAAGCGGGTTTATTAGCCCAGAACAAAGCGTACACGTCAGCAAGAGATCGTCAGCCAAGTGGTAACTTGGGAGCTTGGGCTCGACAGACTGGCAAATCATTGAGTGATTGGACCGATCCAAAGATCACCGGTTTTATGGGGGGCGTCCCCATAGAGCAAGAGGGCAGAATCATTGGCGCAATTGGAATCAGTGGGCTGGCAGAGCAAGACGATGAAGCGCTCGCACGAGAGGTGTTAACTTCATTGATATAGCGCCAGAACAACGTGAAAAGGCAAGTCCGAGAGCAATGCCCTTGCTGCATCTTAAAGCAACTTTAGCTCAACTCGTTAGGCAGTGTTTGCGGTTCATCTCTATTGTGTTACCTGATGTTCATATTGGCTAACGACATATCAAAGCCTCAGCTTTGTAAACATTTCCTACAAAGCTGAGAGTCACTTGCTCTTTAAAGCTGAGCAAAACAATAAGTACGATAGCCACCGAGTAAATTACGCGCTTTAAAACCTTGGTTGACTAATTGTCGATATGCGACATGACCACGTAAACCGACTTGGCAGTAGATAATAATTTCCTTGTCTCTTGGCAATTCTTTGATGCGCAGTCGTAATTGATCTAGCGGAATATTAATTGCACCTTCAATGTAGCCCGTTTCGATGAGCTCTTCAGGATCACGAATATCCAGAAGTAATTGGCCATCGTTTATGCTATCAATTTGGTCAAAATGAATTGCTTTACTGTCGCCTTGAAGCAAATTATGAGCAACAAAGGCCGCTTGATTAATCACGTCTTTTGCACTGCCATAAGGTGGTGCATAAGTCAGTTCTAAGTGCTGTAGTTGCTCGACAGTCATCCCTGCGCGCTGAGCAACTGCCATGACATCAATGCGTTTATCAATGCCATCTTTACCTACTGCTTGTGCGCCTAATATCTTGCCATTTTGTGGGTTAAACAACATTTTAAATGACACGATTTCTGCGCCGGGATAATAACTTGCATGGCTTGCGGTGTGAACATAGACTTTTTCATAATCGATGCCTTCGAGTTTAAGCTGTTTTTCATTCTTACCGGTTGAGGCAACAGCAAGGTCGAATATTTTGCAGATAGCGGTACCTTGAGTACCTCGGTAGGCTTCTTGACGCCCTAACATGTTGTTTGCGGCCATTCTACCTTGACGGTTTGCGGGGCCTGCGAGTGGCACGAGGGTTTGCTTACCTGTTACAAAATCTTTTTCTTCAATGGCATCACCCACCGCGTAGATATTTGGATCGCTGGTTTGCATCATATCATTGGTATAAATACCGCCTAACTCGCCAATTTGAAGCCCCGCTTCTTTGGCTAACTTGGTCTCGGGACGAACGCCGATAGCCATAATCAAAATATCAGTGGTAAACGCATCACCATTGTTGAGCATGAGATTTAATTGACCTTCGAGGTGACCTTCGTCAGATGGAACACCATTGATATTTTCGTTAGGTATATACTCGACGGCTTCCAAAGCAACACCCAACTTTAATTCAACACCCTTGTCGCGAATTTCAGCATGAGCAAAACCTGCCATTTCTTTATCCACAGGGGCCATCACTTGATTGGCCATTTCAATAAGCGTTGTTTTTATCCCAAGCTGGTGAAAAGCTTCCATCATTTCTAAGCCAATGAAGCCACCACCAACCACGGTTGCGTGCTTGGGTTTATTTTTTTTGATCGTTTCAATGATCCGGTCCATATCAGGGATGTTGCGCAATGAGTGGGTCAATGGATTATCGATACCCGGTATCGGAGGAACTATCGGAGCGGCTCCGGGGCTAAGTAGAAGAACATCATAACTCTCGTGATATATTGTACCGTCAAGTTGGTTTTGAACTGTGATTGTTTTGTCTTGGCGATTGATAGAAACGACCTCACTCATTACACGAACATCGACGTTAAATCGAGCAAGGAAACTTTCTGGGGTTTGGAGGAGTAATTTACTTCTTTCCTCTATGTCGCCACTAATGTGATAGGGTAAGCCACAATTCGCGAAAGAGACGAAATTTCCTCTTTCAAACATAATAATTTCTGCGTCTTCACTCAAACGACGAGCACGTGCCGCTGCTGATGCACCACCGGCTACTCCGCCAACAATTAAAATCTTTGTCATTATTTCACTCCAAGCTAAATCGAAATACATAAGCGCTACACGTGGAGGTGAGTATCTTCGTCATCACCTCGTTTACGTGCTTGTTCAGTAGAAATTACGTTGTCACTTTTGATATCACCCCTATAGATACTCACTTCTTTGTGACGGCAATTAAAGATTAATATAATTTTTTTCTAATTTAAACCCTACTAAATTAGATTTGACTAATTATTTCTATTTTGTTAAAAATTAAGTCTGAGCTTTGGGAGTTAAACCCAATGAAGAAAAGTGAGTAATAAAGGGCCTGAAATGAAAGAACCAAGTAACGTAAACGATCCAAAGCAGATGCAACAGCTTGCGGCTCAGGCAGCCAATTGGCTAAAAGTGATGGCTCACCCCGATAGACTGTTGGTGCTGTGTCAGCTCATTGATGGGGAAATTAGCGTTGGCGCCTTGATGCAACTTTCGACTTTAAGTCAATCGGCCTTTTCACAGCACCTATCGGTACTGAGACAAAACCAACTCGTCACAACCCGTAAAGAAGCTCAACAAGTTTATTATCGTCTGGCCGATGAACGCGTTAAAAAGCTCATCGAGCTGCTGCACAATGAATTTTGTCAAGGAAGGAATGAAGAGCAATGATCAATATGACAATACCTTGGGATGCGCTATTTGGTGGCATGTTGCTGGGTGCTGGCGCCGTTATTTTGTTGTTATTTAATGGGAAAATTGCGGGTATCAGCGGAATTATTAATGGGTGGCTGCAAGAGTCCGGCGTCGAAAGGCTTTGGCGTCAATGGTTTATTATCGGAGTGATTGCCAGTAGTGCGCTGATGGTAAGCTTTTTGGCTTTGCCGACAGCGAACTTAAGCTCAGTGTCGATTTCTGTTCTCATTATTGCAGGGCTTCTGGTCGGCTTTGGGACACGTTTAGGTAATGGCTGCACTAGCGGTCATGGCATTTGTGGTTTAGGGCGACTCTCGTTACGCTCCTTAGCAGCAACCATGACCTTCATGGCCGCTGCGATGATAACCGTACTTCTTCGTCTGCATGGCATGTAAGGGGGCAATGATGAATAAAGGACTATTTTACGTTTCAGCGTTGATGAGTGGAGCGTTTTTCGGCGCAGGTTTAGCGCTGTCTGGCATGATCTCTCCCGATAAAGTGATAGCTTTTTTGAATGTTGCCGCCATTCCTTCAGGTGAGTGGGACCCAAGTCTGGCGTTTGTTATGGGAGGCGCTCTGACGGTCTTTATTCCCTGTTATTTTTTCTTGATTAAACCAAGGGCGCAGACGCTTACGAAAACAGAGTTTTGTGTACCACAAAGCAAAACCATTGACGCGCCGTTACTGATGGGCGCCGCACTATTTGGCATTGGGTGGGGCTTGGTGGGTCTTTGTCCAGGGCCTGCTTTAGCGAGCCTTGGGTTGGGTGATATGAGCATTTGGATCTTCTTTGTTGCCATGCTTGCTGGCTCATTTTTAGCAAATGCGCTTATTAATCGCAAAACGTCAACGGCGACCAATCTCGCATCTTAACAAAAGAATCATATTGATCGGTGTGGCTTAACTAAACGTAACAACCCCTGTGTGGCAGCTCGAAGAAACGCAGCTTTTGCGCTGCCGCGAAGGTTGATGAGAGACAGGCTCTTGGTTAATTCATTGTGTAGATTATGATTTTATTATTGTAACGTCACAGGTAATATAGCGCTGTCCTGTCAGATTTTGTTTAGATAGCATCTCCGAATTGTTAATGAATACACACCCAAATTTTAGAGCTGATACGCACATTGCGATTATCGGCGGGGGCATTGCAGGCTCTACCGCCGCAATTCACTTTTCCGAGCTCGGTTATCGAGTCACACTTATTGAACAAGGGGCTGAGCTTGTTAGCGGCCCTCCCATTTGTCACCTTCATGCCGGGGGCAATTTGTATCGAGAGATTTCGACTGAGCACTGTCTTACGTTGCTCAAACAGTCGATAGATTCAGTGCGATTGTTCCCACACACGATAAATCACCGCCCTACAGTGATAGCAATACCGCAAAGCGATGGTGGCGAACCGATGGCGATTGTGCCACGGCTTAAACAAATTCAAGCGTGCTATTCCGAGCTTGTGGCTCAGAACCCAGACAACAAAGTATTGGGTGAGCCAGAGCGTTATTTCAAACTTTATGACCAATCGAGTTTGGAAGCATTACTGTCTAGCACTCAACCTGAAAGTCCTTCGACACTCGATGAATGGCTGATTCCTTTTGCCCAACACAGCGACTTATCGCAGCTCAAATACCCTGTGATTGCAGTGGAAGAGCATGGTTGGAGCCTCTTTCGTCTTGCCGCAACGGCGCAATTAACCCTAGAGCAGTTTCCGAAAACTGAAATTCGATGTGGTTATAAAGTGGTTGATGCGTGCCAAACGGAGAGTGGATGGCAGCTGACGCTTGAGGGGGAAAACGACAAATCCACATCACTGCGCGCTGACTATTTAATTAATGCCTGTGGATTTGAAACAGGGCGTATTGATGATGCTTTATCATTGCCCCGCGAGCGTTTAGTTGAATTTAAAGCCGCTTATGTGACGCATTGGTCTGACTCGACGCATCACTGGCCGGAAGTTATTTTCCATGGGCCAAGAAACACCGACAAAGGCATGGCTCAGTTAACGCCTTATGGCGATGGTATTTTTCAACTCCATGGCATGACGCCTAACATCACACTATTTTCGGATGGATTAGTCAAAAGCAGTCAAAACAGCGCTCAGCCAGAATTACCCAAGGCGCACGTTGCTAAAATTCGTCAAGGCTGGCCCCAAGAGGAGCTTGAAACACGTACTCAAGCGGCAATTGCGCATTTGTCACAGTTTATACCGCGCTACGGCAGTGCCGAGCCTGCAGGCAAGCCGCTGTTTGGCGCGCAGCAAGTCCCAGGAGACGATATTTCACTGCGTGCCGCCGATGTGAGTTTTGAGGGTTCAGGTTATGCGAGAATTGAAATTGTAAAAGGGTCGTCTACCTTGCAAGCTGCGCAGAAGATTGCCGAGCATTGGTTCGGTCTTATGCCAAGTAACGCCATTGAAACACAACACCCTATTACCATGGGGTGGTCTGCGTCCGAGATAGAAACGAAAGCTATTGAGTTAACTCAAAAGCGCGGTTATCCCGCGGCATTAGCTCGAATTTCTGGCCGCGTTTGACGTCAATAACCAAAAAATCGCGCCCATTGACACCAAACTGCCTGTAGGCCTGGTCGGTCACCTTGAACAAAGGAGACTAATTGGCCTGGTTTGGCTTGGGCGAGTCTTGGTAAGTCGATTCGAGCAACATAACCGAGTTTGGGATAGCCACCAATGGTTTGTCGGTCATTAAGTAGCACTATGGGTTGGCCATTTGTGGGGATCTGGATCGCGCCCAATGCGATGCCTTCAGATTGCATGCGATGAGACGGTGGGGTGATTGCGGGGCCAGTTAATCGATAACCCATACGATTGACATCGGTACTTACGTGGTATTCGCTCTGGAAAAATTGCGCGACCGCCTGCTTATCAAATTGTGCGAACTGGGCGCCACTAATTACGCGCAAACGCAGTGGCAAGTTGTAATCTGGTGTAAAGCGGAAAGTGACAAAACGGCCACGGTACCGCGACAGAGTATGAGAGTGAAACGCGACGGTTTCCCCTGACGCAATCGGTCGACCATTGTGATGCATGCCACCAAGGTGTTCACGCGTAACACAGCTCACGCTATTTAACTGCGGCTTAACTGCAAAACCACCACGAACGGCTAAATAACTGCGTAGCCCATTACGCGCAGTACTAAGAGACAAACATTGCCCCTTTTTTAGAATGAATTCACTCCAGTTTGTCACCGCAGTGCCATCAATTTTCGCGTTCATTTGCGCGCCACATAACGCTAAATGGCAATCGCTTTGAGCGATGAAGACCGCAGGTCCTAGTGTGATTTCAAGTGTTGCGCACTCTGGCGAATTCTCAAGTAAGTGATTTGCCCAACTAAACGCGTACTCATCGGCAGGGCCACCTGTGGTAATGCCAAAAGGCGCAAGACCGAAGCGCCCGGAGTCCTGAAGTAAGGTTAATGGGCCAGCTTTGACCACTTCTAATGCACTTTGACTCATCGCTTAGCCTGACTATTTGTTGCATCGTACACTGATTTTTGAGCAAAATATTCCGCTTCATCAATCGGCACGAAAGTGATTTCATCTCCAATACGAAATGGGACAGGTGGCATCGCTTCTGGGTCAAATAACGGGCTTGGGCAACGGCCGATAATGTTCCAACCTGCCGGTGACTCGCTCGGATACACCGCGGTTTTATCGTCGGCAATGGCAACACTGCCTTGGGGCACGCGCGTGCGCGGCGTAGCAAGACGTGGCATAAACAAGGCCTCATCGAGACCACTTAAAAAAGCAAAGCCAGGCGCAAAGCCAATAGCGCTGATTTGATAAGTTCTCTGACTATGACGTTTGATAATGTCGGTCAAAGAAAGCCCTTTTGCCTCAAAACGAGGTAAATCGAGCGCTGTTTGAGGTGAGTACCAAACGGGTAACTCAAATAACTTCGGTTGAAACGCCGTTTGTTGTAAATCTTGTTCACATTGAACAATGGTTTCAATTTTATTGATAAGTGCTTGCTCGGTGATTCGAAACGGCAGATATTCAATTAAAATTTGCTGATAGGCGGGTGTGGCATTGGTAAGAAAGGGATGAAGCTGCTGCAGTAATACGTGGCTCAATTGAGCTACCCAGCCAGAGGTGTAAGTAGAGGGGAAGCGCAACATAAGGCTGCACTCTGCAACAGGTTCAATCATCACGGCCGAATATCCTTATTCTGCGTTTAGTGTGTGCCAAATTCTTTCAATGAGCTCAATCGAGCTAGGGTTATCACCATGCACGCACAAAGTGTCTGCTTCAATAGCCAACTTATTGCCTGATGCCGTTGTGACACTCCCTTCATTCGCCAGTTGACGCACTTGAGCCAAGATTTCTGTCTCATCGCTCAATACTGCATTGGGCCAATCGCGCGGGGTTAGCGTTCCGTCGTCTTGGTAGCGTCTATCTGCAAATGCTTCAAATAGTAAAGGTACGTCATCGTTATCTGCAATATCAAGATAACGCTGATTATCTCCGCTGGCTAACACCATCAAGGGTAAGCGAAAACACGCAGCGGCTTGTACAACAGCGCGAAAAATATCCATGTCTTTCATCATGTCGTTGTACAAAGCGCCATGGGGTTTGATGTAATTAAGAGAAGTTTGGTGATAACGACAAAACGCTTGTAATGAACCCACTTGATACAGCACCAATTCTGTAATTTGACTAGGCGTGTGAGGAATGCTTCTACGACCAAATCCGAGGAGATCTTGATAACTTGGATGCGCGCCAATCTCTACACAATAATCGGACGCCAATTGAACGGTGCGATTCATAATATGCGGATCCCCCGCGTGAAAACCACAGGCGATATTGGCTTTATCAATCCACTCCATGACTTGCTCATCTTGCCCCATAGACCAAGAGCCAAAGCTTTCGCCCATGTCACAATTCAGTGCAATCTTTTGCTTACTCACGAAACATTTTTCCTCAAGAACAAAACGATTTTCTTAAGTATACGGTGCCTGATTATTCAGCAAAAGACCGTGATGAGAGAGCCTTTTCGTAAAAACCTGTGAAATTTTTTCTAAAACTCGACTTTAGCTAGCTTACATAGGGCAAATCTTCGCTTTATTACCCGCGTGTAGAATGTCTTTTATGTGCTTATACTTTTGAAGTGCTGCATAAATCACTTCGTATTTTTTGCTTTAATAACAGTAATTTAAGTTATTTATTTTCTTTTTGAGACTAAGTTGATATCAAGCTAGATTGCCTAATCCGGCAATTTTTATTGATCAATGTCGTATAGCGCGATTTTTTTTAACTTTTCTCTGGCTATGATTTGTTCACATGTTAAAATACTGCGGATTTTCAGAGTTTATTGTTCATTTTTTTCGAATTCACCGCCGTTTTTGAATTTATTTTTGAGGAGTTATCATGGAACTGGGTCTTATCATTGCGTTTATCGTGGCATCAGCGATTATGGTAAAAAAAGAGATGGCTAAGCGTTAAGTCATCATAAGTCACTCCGTATACGCACAAATGAAGCGATCAGTCTCCTTTTATAACCTTTTCAACTGATTTACCTTCAAAGAAAGAAGCCAACAACATTCTGATGTAAAGCGATTTGAATAAATCGAAACTCAGGGTATTGTTGGCTTTTCGCATTTCAAGTCACTTGGGTATAACCACTGTGCCGTGAGGGATCATGCCGAGTCCAATAACATTAGAAGCGTTACACATTCTTGATGCGATAGAGCGTCGCGGAAGTTTTGCCGCAGCAGCACAAGAGTTAAATCGAGCTCCGTCGTCTTTGAGCTACCAAATTCAAAAGTTGGAACTAGATTTGGACATAATGATATTTGATCGCTCGGGACATAAAGCCGTGTTGACCGCAGCAGGGCAGTTGATATTGGACCAAGGAAGACTGATCTTAAACGCTACCGAAAAGTTGGTGGAAGATGCTGCATTGATTGCAAACGGATGGGAACTGGATCTCACCCTTGCTTACGATGGTATTATTCCCGCGCCGTATTTCTTTCCTATGGTTAACGCACTGGGAGAGCAGAGTAAAACTCGAGTGAGGCTGCAAGAAGAGATTTTAGCTGGTGGCTGGGAGGCGCTGCAAAGTGCTCGCGCAGATTTACTGATCTGCCCACGTACAGAATTGGTGCCGAGTGATGTCAAAACGGAGGTGTTAGGCACACTGGCTATGATTTGGGTCGCCGCTCCCACTCATATGGTTCATCGTAGGCGTGGCCCATTTAACGACGAAGCGCGCGCGCAGTATCGTGTTATTGCCATTGCCGATACCGCGCGCGATCAACCCGCATTGAGCATTAATATTTTGCAAAAACAGCCTCGATTGACGGTAAGCAATCTGGAAGCCAAAACCCAAGCGCTGTTGCAAGGAATTGGCATTGGTACATTACCGATAAGTGTCGCTCAACCGCTTATCGAGCAAGGCAAGCTCGCGCAAATTTTAGATACTGATTACAAAGAAGTAGAGTTACTAATGGCGTGGCGACGTAATACACTAGGAAAAGCAAAAACTTGGTGTATTCAATATCTTAAACGAAATTGGTCACGTCAAGTTATATAAGACGTTTAACCATATCAGCAACACCATCTTCAAATTGCACGTCGAGCGTAAACCCAAGCCCTTTGGCTAACATCAACATGCCGCGATTGGTGGGCATGGTCATTCCAGAAATTTGCTGAGTTCCTTTACGTTGGCAATAATCGATGATTTTATTCATCAAAATTTTGCCAAGGCCAATACCTTTAAGATCTGAGCGGATCAAAATCGCAAATTCAGCATCGGTATTGTCGGGGTTGATTAAGGCGCGAGAGACACCAATAATCTCAGCGCCTTGTGGCGTAAACGTCAGAGCAACAAAGGCCATCTCGCGGTCGTAGTCAATTTGAGTCAGGTTCGCAAGAGCTTCATGATTGAACTCGCCAACGTCGCTGAAAAAGCGTTTATAGAGATCATCTTTCGACACGTGCTTAATGAACTCCGCGTGAAGCGGCTCGTCTTCAGGCAAAATTGGCCGAAGTAGGATGGTTTGGCCATTTTTGAGCACGACAGTTTCGACAAATTCAGCTGGAAAAGGGCGAATCGCGAGTCGTTCTTGGCCATCGCCTTGATAGGGGCAGAGTGTAAGATCCGCATCTAAAATTGTAAATTTGTCACCGTTAGCCAGCACAGGGTGAATGTCTAACTCGCGAATTTGCGGCACATCAACCACCATTTGCGACAAACGCACGAGAAATTTTGCCAGGCCACCAATGTCCATTGGCTCTGGGCGTTTTTGCGGTCGAATGTGACCGTCTTTTAACGCTCGAATAATTAATGCTCTGGCAAGCGTCATATTCAGTGGGGGTAACGCCGCACTCGCGTCGGTAGCCATATTCCATTCGCTACCGCCTTGACCCAACAAAATCACAGGGCCAAATATGGCATCATTAAACACTTTTATTCGAAGTTCTTCGCCACCGGCCACTTTTGCCATGCCTTGAACCAGTAAACCGTGAATATGAGCTGATGGATACGCCAGTTTCACCCTATCAAGAATGGCTTGCGCCGCTGACGCTACTTCTTGGCTATTGCGCAGATTAAGCACAACACCTTGCACATCGGATTTGTGTAAGATATCGGGTGAACGCAATTTCACCGCAACAGGATAGCCGATGGTTTCAGCAATATGCACCGCTTCACTACTATCAGACGCAATCCAGGTCGGCAGCACTTGAAACTGAAATTGTTTGAGTAAGCTGCCGCATTGATGAGTATCCAAATATTGCGCTGATGCGGAGCCTAGCTGCGAGACAACCCATTCTCGCGCTGTATTAACATCGCTGACGTGCAGGGGTTCTGCGGTCGTCGGCGTTTCCATCAATTGCTTCTGATTGCGACGATAATCCACCAAATGCATAAATGCAGAAACCGCACTTTCAGGAGTGCGATAGGTCGGAATCCCAGCTTGCGTAAATAGCTGACGTGCCTGACGCGCGCTTTGCTCGCCGCTCCAATTGGTTAATATATTGAAGCGTTTATGCCGTGGGTGAGACTGAATTGCGGTAATAAGGGCTTGAGCGGTAGTGGTTGAGTCAGACGTTGCCGATGGGCTGTGCATAATCAATATCGCATCTGCGCAATCGCTATCTAGCAGCAGTTTAACGCAATCAATATAGCGTTGGGTTGTAGCATCGCCAATCATGTCGATAGGATTGGTTGGTGTCCACGATGCCGGTAAGCATTGACTGAGACTCGCTATAAGATCATCATCCAAATGAGCCAATTGCCCCCCGCGGTCATAAAGCACGTCACTTGCCATTATGGCTGGGCCGCCACCATTGGTTAAAATGGCCAGTCTTTCGCCTCGTAATGGAACAGAGTGTGTGAGCGTTTCGACCGCCGCAAACAGTTCGTGCATATTTTTTACCCGCAACATACCGCTGCGGCTAATGACCGAGTCATAGATAATATCCATACTCAAGTCGTCTTTTTGATGGCGTCCGCCTTTGAGCACCAAAATGCGCCGAGTCCTCGATGCCGCGCGCGCGGCTGAAATGAATCGCCGCGCATGCTTTATTTGCGTCATATAAATCAAAATAGCGTCGGTTTTGCTGTCACTACACAGATGATCAAGCAGATCGCCAAAGTCGATGTCGTCCCCGTCGCCAATCGAGACGAAGGCAGAAAAGCCAATGTTTTTATCGTTTGCCCAATCAAGTACCGTAGTACAGACAGCCGCTGACTGTGAGATAAATGCGATGTTGCCTTGTAAGGCATTAATGGGAGAGAGTGAGGCATTAAACCTCTGCCACGGCAAAATAAGGCCTAAACTATTTGGCCCAAGTATACGCATGTCATTTGTTTTGGCGATTTTAACGCATTCATCGCTCAGACCAATTTGGTGTGTTGCAACAATAATGACGAACTTAACCCCCAATTGGGCGAGTTGGCTGATTAAACTTGGATTACGATGTTGCGCGGTGCATAAAATAGCGATATCGGGAACAAGCGGTAGTTGTGCGATGGTTGGGTAGGCAAGCACCCCGCAAACAGTGGTGTATTTAGGCGTGACAGGCATAATCGCGCCTTCAAAACCACCTTGTAATAGATTTTGAATGACGATATGCCCTGCGCTGTAGTGGCGCTGAGAGGCACCAATAATCGCGATGGCTTCAGGCTTAAATAAAGAGTGTAGTCGGCTCATGAGTTCTCACTAATTCGCGAAGGGCAAAATCCATCATAGCGATATTTTGACCTAATGTGCGCTTGAAATTGGTCAGCCTTTACTCATCTCTCTTAACCTTTGATTAGTTTGTGTCATAAATCACACCTTAAATGAGATTATTCGCGCTATAACCTTGATTCTATGCAACTCTATCGGCATGATTTAGACAGTTTAACTCACGAAATTTAATCCCAATGAAAAAGACCGCCATAATTAGTTTTACTTTGTTACTTGGAGCGTGTAGCTCTGCGCAATACACAACCGATGTGAGCAGTCAGAGCTTCCGCGAAGAATTTGAAGCCGCGCCAGTCGTAGAGCCACTTATCGTTGATGACGTGGTTGAACAAAACGTCGTTGTGACAGCAACACCGGCAGTGGTCGTTGAACAAGTCGAAGTAAAAGAGACCAATGTCGTTCAATTGACACCGGCAACAAATGAAACCGTGGTTGATTTAACGCCGCCAACGACGGCCCAACAAGAGCAAGTACAACGATTTGGCTATACGATTCAAGTGGTTGCTTTGGGTAATGCGGCAAAAGTGGCGCCATTTGCGACTCGTTTACCTCGCACAGCGCAACCCGTCTGGTCCAATTATAAAGAGGTCAATGGCACTAAGTGGTACACCATTTTATACGGTGACTACGCCACCACGACCGAAGCGAAGAAAGCGATCGCAACATTGCCTGCTGATATTCGTGCGTTGAAACCATTTGTGAAAAGCTTGGACGCGATCAAAAATTCGCCATATCCAACACTTGATAAACTTCAATAAGTTAAATTGAAATCTTACTCGATTTTATGAAAATGAAGCTGGAACAATATTTTCCGAGCGTGAAGTCTCGATGAAAATGCCTGTTTTCCGGCTTCATTTGTTTGTTGTTTGAACAACTGAAACCTGAGTCCTCTAAAATGCTGTACCTACGCAGTAGAAACATTATCATGGTGTAAGTGGTACACCTTTCGGAAAAATCATCATGTCTCAACCTTTGTCGTCAGCCTCTCTTGCAACCTTGTTCCCAAAATCATCAAAAACAATTTTATTGCTTTGCGGCGGTGGTTCTTCGGAACACGATATTTCGTTGCTGTCAGCCAATTATGTTGAGCAGCAGCTCAAGATGATCCCTTGGACTCAGGTGATTCGAGTTGAAATTACCGTCAATGGCTGGGTTGCTGTCTCAGGCGAAAATGTCTATTTGGATATGCATGAAAAGTCACTATGTGGTTTAGACGCACCTATCGCCATTGATTTTATCGTGCCATGCATCCACGGATTTCCGGGAGAAACTGGTGACATTCAATCGCTATTTGAGATGGCAAAAATCCCTTATTTGGGCTGTGGCGCCGAAGCAAGTATTAATAGCTTTAATAAAATTACGTCAAAATTGTGGTACGACGCGCTACAAATTCCCAACACGCCGTATGTCTTTTTGACTGACAATACGCCTTCTTCTATCGAGGCGGCGAGCGCTGCATTTGAAAAGTGGGGGACTGTTTTTGTTAAAGCCGCTAGTCAAGGTTCATCCGTCGGTTGCTATAAAGTAGAGAAAATAGAAGAGCTTGCGCAAGCGATCACCCAAGCGTTTGGCTACTCTGATCAAGTGTTAGTAGAACGTGCTGTAAAACCGCGAGAGCTTGAAGTGGCGGCTTATGAAATGGGCGGGCAACTGCACATTACTAAGCCTGGAGAAGTGATTGCACCAAACGGCACCTTTTACAGTTATGATGAAAAATACAGTGCGGCAAGCCACTCAACAACCGAAATTGAAGCGAAAAATCTCACTGAAGAGCAAGTCAATCAAATTCAGCATTATGCGGCGAAAGCATTTCGTCAGATGCGGCTAAAACACCTATCGCGTATTGACTTCTTTTTAACAGAAAATGATGAAATTTTTCTCAATGAGATCAATACATTTCCTGGAATGACGCCAATCTCAATGTTTCCCAAGATGTTGCAAAATCATGGGGATAAGTTTCATGAATTTCTCGCAGATTGTATTGGGCGCGCACTATAGCAAAGTCTAAAAACAGAGGGCAGCAGCCTCTCTGATGCCATTAAATTGTGCGAAGGTTCATGTAGAGTATAGAAAACCCACACTCAGAGTGGATTTGTTACATATTGTGCTTGATAACCCTATGAATACAATTATGATTAAAACTAATCACAGTAAGCCTTATCACTATTGTGATTAGTAATAATGACAAAGCAATGGCAGAAAACACGTTATGGCACATTCTCACTATCGCGGATTTGACCTTCAGACGCTACCCAACGACCCTAATATGTGGCAGGTGAAAATCAAAAATCACGTTTTACGTGGCAATCTTGCTGCGGTGAAAAAGAGCATTGACTGGTTTTGTGATACAGCGTCAATTGTGGACCCACAAAAGTTCGCATCACTTGAGCGCAATATGACGTCAAAAGGGTCTTCGCACTCGGAAAATCACCACGGATTTTGGATAAAAAATGACAGTGGCGAGCCCAATGGCTGGTACTGTTTTTTTAACGGTAAATTGTTGAAAGGGTCAAAAACCGCCATTCAACGCCATATTGATGCTCACTTAATGGCTCGAAAACGTGCTCAAATGCAGTAACACATAAAGTGACCTTGTAACCTTATCGAGCTTATCCAAAGTAAAGAATTTTTATTATGACTCTTGTTTACTCAACAGAAACTGGCCGAATTAAACCAGAAGAAGAAAAAATCGTCCGTCCAAAAGGAGACGGTATCGTTCGTATTCAAAAACAAACTAAAAGCCGCAAAGGCAAAGGGGTTTGTGTCATTACTGGACTGGATCTGGAAGATAATGCGTTAAAATTGTTAGCCGCTGAATTGAAAAAACAGTGTGGCTGCGGTGGCGCTGTGAAAGACGGTACCATTGAAATCCAAGGTGACGTTCGCGATAAGTTAAAGACCCTTTTGGAAAGCAAAGGGCATACAGTGAAACTTGCTGGCGGTTGATACTTATTCGAATTGCTGATGACTTAAAATATACCCATGCATCTTGAGGTTACTTGGGTATAGAAAGGAGCTGACGCTCCTTTTTACTTTTTTGTAGCCAATTCCAAATCTATCCCAATCATGCCATGATAACCGGGTGACCATGGACAGGATGCGTCGAAACGGTAGGGCGCCACTGGTAGACTTCGGCGATTTTAGCTTCGGTAAGAGCCTTCGCTGGCGTTCCGTCAGCAACAATTTTTCCTTGATCCATCATAATGACCCTATCAGCATACTGCGCCGCAAGATTAAGATCATGAAGCACAGCAATGACCGCTGCGCCTTGTTCGGCCATTGTTTTTGCTAACTTTAATGTATTGTGTTGATGACCAATATCAAGCGCTGATGTCGGCTCATCAAGCATAACTATTTTGCTTCTTGGCGATTGTGCTATCTGAGTTAATACTCGAGCCAAGTGGACGCGTTGCTTTTCTCCACCAGAAAGACTGGGGTATAACCGTGATGCTAAGTGAAGTACTTCCGTTAATTTCATCTGTTCATCCGCAATAGCGCTGAGTTGTACTTGAGAAGCGCTAAGGCTTAAGCCCCCCAACTCCACGACTTCACGAACCGTAAAGGCAAAAGAGAGAGAGCTGGATTGAGGCAAAATACCTACCGATTTCGCCAGTTCTTGTTTTGACCATTGATTAACAGGTTGACCGTAAAAACACAGCGCAGCGTCACAGTGTAACTCTTGCGTTAACACTTTCAGCAGACTGCTCTTACCCGTACCGTTAGGGCCTAAAATGACGGTTAATGCGCCCGTGTCAAAATGAGCACTAAAGTCGTCTAGTAGTGTTTTGTGTCCAAGCTTTAAATTCGCATGTTGGATTGAAATTGCCATTATGCTAAACGACCTCGTTGTTTTAATAACAAAGCTAAAAAGAAAGGAGCGCCAAGCGCGGCAGTAATGATCCCGACCGGAATCTCAAGTGGTGCGACGATCGTGCGCGAAATCATATCTGACAGCAGCAAAACAAAGGCACCAAGCAATAAAGAAACGGGGATTAAGCTTTTGTGGTCGGGTCCAATTAACATTCGTCCAATGTGGGGCACAACTAAGCCGATAAATCCTATCATGCCTGACAGCGCAACGGTGACGCCAACGCCGGCAGCAGTAAGCAGAATTAAGTTCCGTTTGAGTGCTTGAACGTTTATCCCCAAATGACGAGCTTCTGACTCACCAAGCAAAAGTGCATTAAGCGGTTTTGCGTAGTAATAAAATGCAGCGGCCAAGATGGCTAATGTTATATAAGCCAAAATCAACGCGCTCCAAGAAGCACCTGCAAGCGATCCCATCGTCCAGAGCGATAAGTCACGCAGCGCTTGATCATCGGCAAAGTAGTTCAGTAACCCAAGCCCCGCGCCAGCTATCGCACCGAGTGCAACCCCCGCAAGGAGCATGATAGTCACCGAAGTCCCATTGGAGCTGGTGCCTAAATAGTAGATAGCGAACGTGGCTAATGCGCCCCCGATAAACGCAAATACCGGAACGGTGCCAAAAACTAAAAAAGCACTGTGCCCAATAACTCCGCCAAATAGCACGATGGCGATCGCCGCACCTAATGAGGCACCCGCAGAAACCCCAATAATACCTGGATCTGCCAGCGGGTTACGAAAAAGGCCCTGCATTACCGTGCCACAAATCGCTAAAATGCCGCCAATTGCAATCGCGAGCAAAGTACGTGGTAATCGTACCTCCTGAATAATAACCGCCACATAATCAGGCAAATCACTTGTATTGGGGATAAGCGCTTTTAAGCTGTCCCAAAAACTAATATTCATCGGACCAATCGTAATGGAGCTCACCAAGGTCAAATAGAGTAAGATAAACGAACTCAGAATCAGTAAGCTGGGCTTGATTTTGCGCGCTGCAATATCGTTCATCATAAATCAATTCACTACGTTAAATTGATCATTTAATGAATGTGCGAGTTCAAGACTGGCAAGACCAAAGCCACCGACAATGGCGTAGCCCGAAATGGCAATCACACGGCCATTTTTTACAGCGGGTGTTGCTGCAAGAAGTGGGTGTTGTTTTAACACGCCGTCAAAGCCTTCATTTTGGTCTAACGTTCTATCAGAAACCAAAATAAAATCGGGCTGCATTTCAACAATAGACTCGACAGAAAGCGGTTTATAACTTGTTGTATGTTTTGCCGCGGGATTGATGCCGCCTGCCAATTCGATCACGGTACTGACGGTCGTTTGATCACCGGCCACGGTAATTGGACGCCCATCGGACATCATAACAAACAGCACTTTTGGTTTTTTTATCGGCGTATTTTCGGCAAGCGCTTGCATCTGCGTGGTTACCGAAGCTTTGATTTGCGCACCTTCTTGCTGCTTACCGGTTAAATTGGCTAATGCGTCAACTCGTTTTTCAAAATCTGACACCGTATTGCCACTGGGCAGCATAGTGACTTCGACACCGGCAGAACGCAACAAATTGAGTGTGGTATCAGGCGCCATGTCTGGTGAACCAATTAGATGGGTCGGACTTAAGGCGAGTAGACCTTCTGCCGCTAATTGACGGTGGTAGCCAAGTACCGGAATCGTAAGATTGGATTGCGCTGCACTTTGTTTTGCTAATGGGTCATTGCCAGCCAATGTATCAACGCCATCCTTTGGTAAATAATGACGACTGGTTAAATCAACCGCAACAACACTCTCTTTTGCGCCCAAAGCGAAAAGTAATTCCGTCACCGTTGAACCCGCGCTAATAATTCGAGCGGGTGACTCATTTGCCATGCTAAAAAAACTGCTCGCTAACGCAGTGGTTAAGAGAATAGGGCGATATAAAGACGTCAATTTCATTGTTCTTCCATTACGATATTGGTGGCATTGATTTGATTACTTTGCATAAGCGCGAGTAATTTGAGCATATTCTCGACGTTAGCGCGTTTATCGGCGGCAATAACGACTGGCATACGAGGCTCCCGCTTCACTTTAGCTAAAAATGTCGTAGAAAATTCATTCCAATCACTGAAACGCTGACCGTCCATGCCCCATGGTGTGTCAACATCATTCAAAATAGAAAGCGCAATCACCGCTTCTTTGGGGCTGGAAAGTACCGATGAATCGTCGGTTTTGGGAATATCAACGTTCATCGTATCGATGTGAATATTGGCAGTGAGTAGCAAAAACACCATCACGATAAAAATTATATCGAGCAAGGGTGTTAAGTCAGGCATAAAGCCATCGCTATCTCGTGAAGGTTGTGAGGTTATCATGCCGCTTCACCCACCGACGCGATGGTCTTATTTGACGATTGCGATTGCGCGCATTCATTTTCACACACTTGCTTACAGCGAAACTCTTTATCGTGAAAGGAAACACCCGCGAGGTGCAAATTAAAATGATTCAGTACGTATTCGATGCGCGCTAATGTACGGTCGGCCCACAGGCTAAAAAGCTGCGCTGATGCAATCGCTGGCACGGCGATAAGCAAACCCGCCGCTGTTGTAGCCATTGCAAGCCCAAGACCATCAGCCAGATCCGCAGGTGAAATGCTGCCTTGAGCATTTGACAACCCTTTGAACATCTCAATAAGCCCTAGCACGGTGCCAAGTAAACCAAGGAGCGGGCTAAGCACACCAATAATATTAAGCAGTTTCAATCCAGCGGTATAATGTCGACGTTTTTTATGCAGCCAAATACTAACCGCTTCCTCACGTAACCCCTTGGTGAATTGTCGATGCCCGATGAGCATACAGAGACCCTGAGTTAAAGTACGTTTACTGTTTTGATGACTCGTGACAAATTGTTCAAGCGCAGTGTCGTCATTAAGCTCTAGCGCATAAAGTTGCTTCTGCAATGGTGTGCTACCCGTTTTACTGTGCAGCATGGCGTAAATTAAACGCTCGACGATGATCATCACCATTAATAAAGAGAGTAATGTTAATGGCCACGTCATAAGGCCAAGCTGTGCGTGAATAGTCGAAATAAATTCTAGGTTGAACATAATTAATCCAAATTAAATCTTACCGGGATACGGACCCGATGTTGTGTGGCAATGCCATTGACTCGGTGAGCGCTAAAACGCCATTTTTTTACTGCGGTTAACGCGGCCGTGTCTAATACGTCAAATCCTGAGCTTTTAAGGACAAGTTGCTTAGCTTGAGTGCCGTGCTTGTCGAGCCAAACTTCTATAAGAACAGTACCTTGCATTCCTTTGCGTTTTGCTACTCGTGGATACGTAGGCGCTTGTGGGCGAACTAAGAATTTCGGCTTTTCAACCAGAACCGGTTTCGCAGGCTTTGCTTGGGTGGAAATCTCTGAGTTTGAGATTTGAGCCTTGGTATCATCATTGGTCTCTTCAACATCTTGTGATGGTGTTTTTACAGGGTTCGGCTTGGGCTGGTTTTCAACTTTTTTCTCAATTGGTTTTGATTTCGTGGTATCGATTGTTGGTTTAGGCTCAAGAGCGGTGACTTTGGTTTTATCAATTTTAGGTTTTTGTGGCTCAGCTTTGGTCTCAGGCGGTATTTTTGACTTAACCACTTTTTTAGGTGATGTTTTAACCTCTTTTTTGGGCAATTCTGATACTTTTTTGACTGTAGGCTCGTTGAGTGGTTGTGACTGCGGCTTCTTTAGCATGCTTTCTTCTGGTTCAGTCGGCGGCTTTGTTGCAGGTTTTGCTGCCGCTACGAGACGAATCGAAACGCTATGACTGTTAGGGGCATCTTGTAACTCAAACGAATGATTAAATGTGGTTTGCTGAGACATTGCCAAACTGTGAAGAGCGAAAGAAATAACGCCACATGCCACATATCTTACTGCGTTCACAGGTGCTCCTTTAAACGACTAATCTGTGTTGCCAACGCCATTATGCATTAAATACAAATGAGATCAATTATTAGTTGCATTTTCACTTACGCACGATAGTATTGTTTTAGTTAGTAAATTTAGGGCGAGCATTCTTCGCCAAAGAAACAAGGTCGTAACCCCGTGAAATTTGATCTATCTATTGATCTCGACAATGTGGATGTTGTAGGTCGCCACACCCCAGATCCGCTTCGCTATGCATTTCAGCGAAAGCGGGGGGCTCACGCAGGTGGTTCAGGCATGATGAGTCGTGCTATTTCTGATACCGATGCAATTCAATCGACGTTGAACACAGTTCACAATACGACTGATATTTACGTCAACTCAAACCCTTCAAGAAACACACGATGCCTCTACATTCATATTCCGTTTTGTCGTGTTCGCTGCACCTACTGTAACTTTTTTCAATATGCATCAAGTCGTAATCTAATTGAGCAGTATGTCGAAGCCTTGATTAAAGAGATCCGCTTCAAAGCCACCAGTGCATGGGTTAAAAGCGGTCGCTTTCACGCAGTCTATTTTGGGGGCGGGACGCCAACGGATCTATCGCCAGAACAGATTGCACGAGTTGTAACCGCTGTACGCGACTCTTTTCCGCTAACACCGGATTGTGAAATTACGCTTGAAGGGCGCGTGAATCGCTTTAGTGACGAAAAATTCTCTAGCGCATTAGATGCGGGGATAAATCGTTTTTCCTTTGGTGTTCAGAGTTTTGATACACAAGTACGCCGCAGTGCAAAGCGTTTGGATGACAGAAAGCCTGTGCTAGAACGTCTGCAGCAGCTTTCTTCATACAATGCCGCGCCGATTGTGATTGATTTGCTCTATGGACTGCCATATCAAGATTTGTCTGTTTGGCAACGTGACCTAGAAGACTATTTGTCTTGTGGTGCTCAAGGTGTCGACTTATATCAACTCATTGAAATGCAGGGGCTACCAATGGCGCGTATGGTTGAGCAGGGGAAATTACCCATGCCAGCGGACACACCAACTAAAGCCAGTATGTTTGAGATGGGGGTGAAATTTATGGCCAAACATCATCAAAAACGACTGAGCGTAAACCATTGGGCATCGGATAACCGTGAACGAAGTCTTTATAACTCGTTGGCAAAAACCAGCGCTGAAGTCATGCCTCTTGGCGCTGGAGCCGGTGGCAATCTCGGGGGTTGGCAAATGATGCAGGTACGAGATATGGAAACGTATATAAAGATGGTCGACCAAAACCTTTATCCCGTCACGTTTTTAATGCCTACACCCAGTAATCAGCCAATAGCCTCTATTATTAAGTCTGGGTTCGACGCTGGTGTTCTTCATGCAAAACGATTAAACGCCGCCACAAGCACGAATATTTTTAGTCAAGTGACGCCGTTATTTAAGGCATGGCAGCAAAATGGGCTGGCGATACTTGAACGTAATGAGCAGGGTTTGGATTATCTCTCGCTAACATTGGCGGGGCAATTTTGGTCCGTAACACTGGCGCAAATACTCATCGAAACAGTGAGTGGAATCCATCCTCAACCTAAAAATACCGATTTTTCAAAAACAAATAACCCCGACGTAGCAGCTTAGGAGTTCACAAGCATGCAAACTATCCAAATTACTGAAACGATTCGCCAAAAAGTCGCAGACTACTTAGCGGAAGATGAAAACACCCCAGTGACGAATATGGTTCAGAGTTTGAATCTAACAGAGGGGGAAATTACGCTCGCTTTGCCTTCAACTATGGTCACCCATGTAAAAGGGTCTATTGCACAAACTATTCTTGAAGCATTGCCGAGTTGGGGAAAAGTAACCAGTATTGTCATTTCTGCCGGCTCCGTATTTGAATTCAAAGCGAATTTCCCAAAAGGAAAGGTAGCGCATGGGTTCTACAACTTAATGGGGCGAGAAGGTGAAATGCACGGGCATTTGCGACTAGATTTAATCTCGGATATCGCATTTGTCAGTAAGCCATTTAGAGGCATGGAAAGCCACTATATTGGTTTTTATAGTGCCGAGGGAGAGTGTGTATTTAAAGTCTACCTTGGTCGCGACAAGAAACGTCAGTTATTCCCAGAGCAAGTTGCTCTATTTAAAGCCATGAAAGAGGAGTTGGCATAATGCAAGACAAAGCAGAACGATTACAAAACCGATTAGGGCCTGAAATTCAAGAATTTCGTGATTCACGTTTAACGCTGCAACTGGCGACAAACGATGATCAAGGTAAGCCTCACACCAGTTATGCACCGTTCGCTTTTTCTGAAAAGGGCTACTACATTCTAGTGTCCGATATTGCGGCACATGGGAAGAATTTAAAAACCAACAAAGCTGTCTCTATCATGATGATCGAAGATGAAGCTGATGCGCGCTCAATTTTCGCGCGCAAGCGACTTTCGTTCGATACTAACGCCGAGGCAGTCGAACGCGGTACAGAACATTGGAATGCCGCAATTGCGGTAATGAGTGACCGTTTAGGTGAAATGATTGACAACTTAAGCCAACTTGGTGATTTCAATTTATATCGCTTGAATCCGGTGATGGGTCGTTATGTCAAGGGTTTCGGCCAGGCATTTGATGTTTCGGGCGAAGATTTACTTTCGGTTATTCACTTAACTGAAGGTCACGGTCATATCCAACCAGAACAAAAACAAGCTTAGCGTATCTAAAGCTAAACCAAAGAAAAAGTAAAAAACTGGCATGCTAGAACATGGCAGTTTTTTACTTTTTAATATCTAATTAATTAATTGATTTATTTAAATTTATCAATTTTAAAACTACTTAATCAGTCATGCTTTTTTAGTACTAATTTCAAGCCCCTCTTTACTAACCTCTGAGAAAGAAAATAGCTAAATATAGACTCGGTATCAGAGGGACACATGCGTACGTTGAAAAAATCAATACTCTTACTACTTGTATTTAGTCTTCTAGGCTGCGGCGGCGGAGGCTCCGGTAATGACGATGATACCAGCGATGCCAGTTTTGAGGGCATACAAGATGATGAACCTGTTCTCGTAGACACAAATTATTCACCAAGCGTGGAAGTTTTTGGTTTCGCCGCTCCGGCCGTAGGTGGTATTGATGTTGAGTTTACCGCAGCCGCAGAGGATATGGATGGTGAAATAGTAGGGTTTGAATGGTATCAAACGCAGGGGCCAACGGTTGAATTTGTTTCGACCACGATTGAAAACGCGATTATCACTTTGCCTCTTGTCTCTCAAACCCGTGTGGTAGAGATTGGACTAAAAGTGACAGATGATGATGGGGCAAGCACTGATTACCTTATTGCATTTCAGATTTTTAGCGATGAGGATATTGGCTCACTCAATTTTATTCGCATCGAACCCGCACAAAATGGTGCGAGCATAACGGCGTTACACTCGCCAGAATTTGGTGAAATAGCAGTATCAGACCGCCTCCAGTCAGAAAAACCAGAGTTTTCTACTACGCAGCTTCTCTATGCAGTCGATGAAAATCAACAAGCACAGTGGTTATCTCTGTTTACCGGGGAAGTTCCCACGACAATTGGTGCCAAAACGACTGCCCACACGCTAATATTGATGTTCCCAGATATTATGATGGTGCTAGATTCCGATCCTGAGCGAGTATTAGCTGTGTTAAATGACCTTGATGAAGTCAAAGCTTTTGAAGAGGCTATTTCTGCATCGGCAAACTGGCAAGACGATCTGAGTTCATTATTAGCAGTTCCATATCAGAATGCATTATTAGCCGTTACTAATGCACTTTACCAGCAAGATACTGGGCGGAACGAAGCGACGGCCAACGCCATTTCACAAGAACCAAGACAAGAAAACCTTAGTGAAAGTGGTATTACAATTAATATCATGGGAGAAAATAATTATTCTGAGCGAGATAGAACGTTAATTGTAAAAGCTGAAAATAAACGTCGACGTTGGGTTTATTTGATTGCAAGTAATGAAAGAAATAGTATGAATATCATTGATGAAATTTTAGTCCCTGCGGATAGTTCTATTTTAGAAACATTTGAATTCGATAATTCAAGCAATGCTTTACGTTTTAATTCAAAAGAACTCCAAGGGGAGGATTTTCACGTGCGAACCATTGGTATGGGTATAGATCGAAATGGAGTATTACCTCATGACTATGCCAGAATGTATAAAGCTACAGGCTACACACTTTTTTATGATGTGGCAGTACCGACATTCAAAGCGTTTTCTGGTTTAAATGAAAAATCCTCTTGCTACCAGTCACTATTTAGTCCTAAATCCTCTGATGTTGCACTAATGGTTTTAGATGTAATCGAGAGTGCTTTGGTTAGCGGCACGTTACAGGATGCTATAGACAATAATCGATTTCGTACTGCGGCTGCAGAAGTTGTTGCACTTACAATGAATAACATTGGAAGTAGTGCTATTACTTGTATTAAAACACAAGCAATTAAAACATTAATCCAATATACAATCCCTATATGGCGTGAGTTAATAACCGTTTGGAAAACGGCAAACGTGCTATCCCCAATTATTCAGGTTACGTTTGCTAATGCTCAGTCGACAGTATTATCTGAATGGGAATTTGAAAACAAAATAGAAGAAATAAAATTCAAAATTATTCATTCAAATATATCAGGTTACATCAAGAAAGAATCCATTCCAGAAGCCGTAAGAGATCTCTATTTAGGAGAGGCTTGTCTTACACCAGGCTCTACTTACAATGACAAAGGTGGTTGTGATGGACTATCTTTTGACCGAGACGTAGAAAAATCTTTTGATATTACTATAGAATGTAATCCTCCTACAGGAAGCGAAGGCTTTAGCTCTTTTTGTTTGAGCGCAGAAATTCATACGCAAGATTCTCCAGATTCTAATCCAATAATTTTGACTGATGATGATTTTGATGGCCGTTTGACAGGTACTATCGTGCTGCCTGAAGCTAAAGAGTTTCAGGGCTTCGCCAAAATTACAGATTACGATCAGGCATCATTTAGCTACAATGTTAATCTGCAAATATTCGAGCATGCAGCTCAACTTCAAGTAAGCACCGCCGATCTCAAACAAAAAATAAACATCAATAATAATTTTTACAACGCATCAATCAAGGATCTTGAATGTTGTGAAGCTGGAAAAACAAGTGTTACAAAAGATATTACGTTATATAATCAAGGCAGCAGTTATGTGGAAATTACGATTTTGCAACTGGTACAAAGTGAAATGCAACGTTTTAGTGCTCCAATAGAACAATTTAACCTACCAATAATTTTACAACCACTTGAATCAATAATTATACCCATTACATATACGCCAGATGATGAAAGTACAGAGCAAAATGATTTTGCTCGCCTCGAGCTTTCAGGCACACTTGGTGATATTTATGTACCTGACAATAGTGAGGAAACCCCACAATTTCTATACCAAAATATGGTGTTAAACATAGATGGCTATCGTCCTGAACTGGGTGACTTCGATAATCTATTGACTGAAACATTTTGGGATTCTGCTAATGACAATGGATGGATAGAAATTACATTAAGAAATTTCGACCAAGTAAAAAACAACTCTGAAATTGCCATTGTAGGTAACGACAACCAGATTAACTTTATTGAATTAAATCAAGTAGAGGTTATAAGTCAATCAGAAAATAACACAGTCATTGCTATTCGAAATCTTTCAGAAGGAGATTATGACTACCGATTTCGTCGTATCGGTAGCCAAGATTTACTTGCTTCAGAGCCATTTCGCATAAGCTTTATCGACTATGTAAAAAGAGTTATGGTTGGAAAAGTGTGGGATAATCCAGAAGGACTTCCAGGTAATGTTAAAGCAGAAGTAATTGATACGCCATATGTTGATGTAAATACGACTCATCGACTTGCAGAGCAAGTTAACATTAATCCAGAGTTATCACTGAAAATATCAAGAGGAAATGGTGCAAGCGGCAGGACAGGATATAATTTAGCATTTCAAAAAATAGTGGGACCAAATGGCGAAACCTTATATGACGTATATGTTATATTAACATTTAATGGCATCATCACAAAAACGAGGTTTAATTCATTAAGCGATAAAGCGCTACGGTTACTTAATCTAGACGCTGTCAATGGCGAGCTTATTGACCCTGATGATCGCGGAATCACAAACAATATAGTTAAGTTTAATATACGCGACGACTAGCTTATATTTAAACAAAGATAAAAGTTCAGTAAAATGGCTACCAGTGAACGAATATAGATATCATCAAACTATTTGGATGATATCTATATTACGTACTTTATGGTAAATAGGTTATGTTTAATGATTAAATGGTCAATTCTGGTGTGCTCGCAACGTCAGAAGGTAAGAGAGCGGATGTAGATGTAATAAATCAAAATACACTAAAGAGCAGTGCAACTATTCGAACCAGAAGTTCATTTATTTAACATAAGATACATAATACGCACCGCTGATTATAAATTTAACATTTCGCCTTTCTGTAAAATTCACCAAAATAAATCAATTAAAATCAGCTAGTTAAAATATTTCATTACTGTTTTATGACAGTTGATTTCGTTATTTTTTGCCAATCCTATCAATACACAAAGTCGCAAAATGTCGTCCTTTGTGTTGCTCATCGGCTTTAACAATGGAATGCGCGCAATTGATAGGAAAAAACAATCAAATGGATGTAATTTTTGTGAGGTCTATCACTATGCTTACAACGTCATTTAAGACACTTTTTTGGCAAAACTTCGATTCAATTCGCGCGGGCGCGCAATTTTTCCACGTGAACCCCGTCACCGTGAAGCGCTGGCTCAATGAAGAAATCCCCATCAACCCCATGGCAGAAAAGCTGCTTATCATCAAAGCGATTGGGTATTTGCCCAATGACATTCGCTGGCAAGGTTTCCGCATTGACGAAGAACGGGCGATTTTTATCACCCCCACAGGCCGACAATTTGCCCCCAAAGAGCTTGAGGAATGGGTACACAAACGTGATGAGTATTATCTGTTAGTTGAGCGACACGGGCACATTGATTGGCCGAAAATCGCCCCCGCCAAGGCAACTTTATTGCCGTTTCGTGGCGGTCGCCGGATGAGCGCCGCGCCGTGGATACCGACCAAAGAAAAAACGCGCCGTTAAACACAAAGCCCGCACTTGGCGGGCTTGATGGAAAAATAACGTGCTCTCGCTTAGTATAATAATAACCAGCTCCACACCACAACGGTAAGCACACAAACGACAATGACCAAATTTTCTAAATGCATGTTGCACATCTCATAAGATGATTATTCAACTAATTGATCATAGTCAATGAATTGAATTATTTCCTTACTTAGTGCGGCGCTCTAACTCAAGCAGCCACTCGCCGTGATAATCGAGTTTTTCTTTCATCCATTTAATATCGACTTTGAGCGCGACCACAGTGCAAATGCTGGAAATGCCGCCCGAGACGAGCGCGAGCACAATTTGAGGGGTTTCAATCATAACCACCCCCGCCACGCTCAACGCGCGCCACTTCCCACGCGCCGAGCACTACGGGCACAATCGCACCCAGCAAACCGCCCCATTCTATGCCGTTCTCCGTCACCGCTGCCGTAATGAGCTGAGGCTGACCCACCGCCAGCGCCAAACCCGCGCCAACCAGCGCCACGCCTTTTTTAGTGGACGGCTCTTTTAATCGACGTTTTAACCACGTAAACATTAGATAATCCCCTTATCTTGAAGTTGTTTAATGATGATTGCCGCAATCACCGCGCCAATCACTGTCACCGCAATTTGTTTCACCGCTGGATTCATGCCAATTGCACTCCCGCCAACGCATCATCAACGCTGTAATAGCGGCCCACCTCCATGATTGACATGGCGTGAAGCACTCGCGCTAATAGCGCGTCATCGGTCAAATCAATGGTTGATTGCGCGCCTACGCCCGTTTGACTTGCCACAAAATCAATGTAATTGGTTGTGTGGTTTTCGTTTGGCGGCGCAAAGCGGTGAATGATGTCGGTAAGGTTATCCAGCCCGTAGAGCCGCTGATAATTGCGCAGCAATTTCGCTGCCGCGCGAAAACCGTATTTGTGATGGGTAAAGGTTTCAAATTCGGCATCGCGCGAGATCGCCGCTTCACCGTCCCAATTGTTACCCACTCGAATATTGAGCGGGTTATTGTTGCGCACACCGCGCGGTTTGGTTTGCATAATTAGTGTCCCTATGGTGATAAGGGCCAGCGCCAGCAGCGCCGCCCGTTTCACGGTAATCATTCCTGACGCCCGCCCCAATGTCGGTGAATTTCAAGACCCATCGGCATTTCAGACCATTCATAAATTACCGACAAGCTGCCACTGAGTGACGGCGCACTCACAACCACATGATCAAAATGAAAACCGACAATCTCCGCGCTTGAGTCGGTTGTCACCGCAACAAGGTGATGATTCACACCCCAAGGGCACGGATGCGGGCCAATCTCAACACGATACAAATCACCCCCGAGCGACTCAGGCGCGGAGTTATACACCCACTCGCCGCAAAAATCCGCCGATGAACTGAGACTCAGTGTTACCACCTCGGCAATAGACTCATCACCATTGGCGGGGCACAGTTTCGCCGAATACACTTTCGACCATGAGCAATCCATAAATTGCACTACGACCACAACACGCGCCAAAGGATCTAAACCCTCATTACCTTCTGAGCTGCTCATAAATTTACGAACTGACAGCACCCCGCTTTCAATCCAAAATGGCGAATCCGGCTCCGTTTCTGGCACTTGAAATTCAGTTACGGTTGAGTCAATTGGCTCACAAATGCGGTTGCCGTCAAAATCGGCTTTGACCATACCAAAACCCACTTTAATCACTCCACCGCTCGCGCTTTCTGCGCTATTGGCATTCAACAAAACGCCGAATTTCACCCCATCAAAACCATTCTCAAAGCGCACATCTTTCACCACTTGATAAAGCGCATAGTCGGTTACGTCATACGTTTCAATCCCTAGCGCGGCGGGGTTGGTTGCGGCTGGTTCGTCAGACTCACCCACATAAAAACCGTCATACATGTCAATGTAAGGTGATATTTCGCGAATCCAGCCCGCCGCGTGTACTGAATCCGTGCGACCGTGTTTGTTGTCTTTGCCAATGTTGCCGCCCTCGGGCATACCCATCCCCGAGTTTGTCCACTGCCCCAACTCTCCAAAGTTATTCACCGTTTGAAAATGGGGATTTTGCAACGAGCACACGCGCGGCAAGGTAGCCGCGCCCGTTTCTGGCTCGGGCGTGGTTTCGCCGCCCGTTTCTTGACTTTTTAGGTACTCAAGAATTTGATCGACTTTGTTGTCCGTATTCCCTGCAATTAAGGTCAATTCCACGGTTAACCCTCCAACTCAATAACGCTCACACGGTCGCCCGCCGCGCCTGTTAATTCCAATGCGGCCGAGGTTGACAGCGTGACCGACTCGCCCGCGCCAAGCTCAAAACCGCCGTTGATTTGTACCGCGCCCGCATTCGCGGCGCTGGCTTTAACCACTACCTGCGCGCGGTTGGCATTTTGCGCCACGCTTTGCGGCACTTCCCCCGCGCGACTTGTTACCACGCCCGAGGCTTTTACCGCGACCGTTTGACCGCTGGCGATTTCGACCGCTGGCAAAGATTCCACCGCCAAAGATTGACCGCTGGCAATTTCCACCGCTGGCAGAGATTCCACCGCCAAAGATTGACCGCTGGCAATTTCCACCGCTGGCAGAGACTCAACCGCGACAGATTGACCGCTGGCAATTTCCACCGCTGGCAGAGACTCGACCGCCATTGATTGACCGCTGGCGATTTCCATCGCGGGGATAGACTCGACAATCACGGTTTGACCTGCCGCGATTGAAATGGGTTGACCTTCAAGCGGCGGGGTAAATTTGCCAAAGCCCGATAGCACAACCAGCGCATTATCGACCGCGCTCGACATCAATAACCGCCCGAGCGCATTACCGCGACCGACATCAAACACGCTAGAACGTGACAACGTGACGCGCTCGCCGCTCTCGGTTTCAATATCAATGTCTGCACTTGCGGCTTTGATGTAGAGCCAATTGCCCGAAATGCTCACAGGCACGGTTTGACCTGCGTTGATTTGTAGATTCATCGTTTCACCATCACAACGCCCATGACAATCATCATCACCACAATGACAATCATCATTTTTTGCGTTGTGTCCGTTTGCCCGCCGTCGGTTTTGAGCGTGGCGAGTTCGGTTAATTTATCCAGCGCTTCGCGGTTTTGCTCAGCTTGCGAGCCAGACAGCCCCGCGAGCATTTGCAGCGATTCGCTGTTTTGCGCCGCTTGGGTTTTGATTGCATCGCCCGAGAGTTGACCCATTGACTCAAGCGCGGATTCGCCAAAATTAAGCGAGTCCTCAAGCGCATTTTCGCCAAAACTAAGCGCTTCCGAGGTCACATACTTATTCGCGTCAATCGCGTCATTTGCAATGCTCGCCGCGCTATCAAAGGCATTTTCGCCAAATTCAAACGCACTATTCACCGCGCCGTGGTCGGTTGCCGTGACGTTGACCGTGGATTCGGACACGCCCGAGAGCGCGACCCCAAGGTTATCGCCGCTAATCGCATTTTGGCCGGAGGTGTTTTTTGTGTTGCTACTGGTATTGGAACTTGATTTAGAACTGCCCATCTAGCACACCTCCCACTTTAACGCGCGCATATCCCGCTCATGCGTTGCCGTCACGCCCAAGCCGCGCACTAGGCGGGCCACACCCGCAAACGCCGTATCTGCGCTGAGACTTGACATCCCCGCCGTTTTTACCAGTTGTTTTAATTGCACCAAGCCCGAGGCCAGCCCGCGACCTGCCACACCCCACAAAAAATAGTCATCGCCGTCACGCTCGCCCGCGACCGTCAAATCGTGTGCATCGCTTTGCAATCGGTACACCGACACGCGCCCCGCTTTCACCGCTTTGCACAGCTCGCTATACGCCTCAGGACAGGCACGAAATGCGGGTTTTAACCGCCCGAGCGCCGCGCGCGATTGGGTTTCAATGGTTACTTTTTCTTCCATAGATACCACCCCGCCAGCAGCGCCAGCACCACCACCGCAATCACGCTGGTTGAAATGCCGCCACCGCCGCCCATGTTAATTCCGCCCACGGTCATCGTGCCGTCACTGGCACCATCGCTGCCACTGGTCGCGGGGCCGCCATTGGCTGAAATCGGCATTGACCCCGAATTGGTTAAACCGCCACCAATCATTTAAACACTCCCTTTTTCCACAGCAGATACAGCACCAACACCACCGCGCCCGCTGATAACAAGCGGCTCACGCCGCCCGTTACCTTAATGCCAAGCCACGCGCCGAGGCTGCCTACTAACACATACCCAAGATAAACCGGCATTGTCTAACTCCGCGTCGCCAGCATGACCAACAGCACCACCACAAGCACCGCACCCACGCCATACATCACCCACTTCATATCGGGCAAGGTTGGTACAATCTGCGTAACGGGCTCGCCGTTGGGTTGCTGATAGTCATTGTTATTTTTGCGCTGCTCATCGGGATCGGATTCGGCCTTTTTCACTTCCTGCTCGGCCTTGGCGTTGAAAATCTCCTCGCCCGTTTCTAAAGCCGAGTCCCAAAGCTCGCCGCCCGTTTCTAAAACAGAGTCCCACCACTCCATAAGCGGCCCCCTTATGCTTTCGGCGTGGCTGGAATGCTCACCTGTTCAATCGCTTCAATCACTACCGACACGCTGCCCGCTTCGGTTTTGTCCAGCTCAAACGCCAATTGATTAAGCGCCGCCGTTGGCAAACGGGCTTCACTGCCAAAGCCGCAGCGCGTGAAATCAAGGGTAAAGAACCCTTCATTTTGTTCGCGGCCCGCTTGCTTGAGGTCATAGGCGTTATCCAACTTTGACACATTGATTTCTTCGCGAGAGTCACGCAGTACGCGCACACGCTCAATCGAATCGTCTTTGAAGTGCAAACGCTTGAGGCTCAGATACGGCGAGCGCTCAGCAAAATCAAACGGAGTGCGACCGCTGGCGGCTGCAAACCACGTCAAGGTGTAGATGCGCGGCAAAAATAGGCGGGTTGATTGCGCCGCCGTGGTGTGAGCGCGCGCGCGAATCATCGGCGCAGCCTCGCCCGACTTGGCTTTTAACTGGATGTAAACAAACCAGATTTCGCCCTGCAACGTGACAAGCTCACCCGTGCGAACGCCCAACTTAGTGCGCATTGACAGATCATTGAAATTGAGCACGTAGCGGCCCGCTTCAACGTATTCTTTGCGGTGTTGCTGCAAGTCCACCAAGTCTTGACCGTTAACATTGACGATTTCGCGCCCGTTTAACTTGAGCGTGACGCGCTCAATATCGGCGGGGTTAGTGATGTTCGTCACCAGTTCAATGTTTTGATAGGTTGGCCCCGACACTAGACGCAGTGACGCTTGGTTGCCCCAGTTCACACCCTCAACTGGATCAAGTTCGCGAGGACGTGGGTTAAATGGCGTTTGTAGTAATTCCATAATTAGAACCAGCCTTTTTCACCGTTGATAGTGTCTTTCACGCCCGATAGCGCGCCAATGTTGTTGATTGCGGCAATCACAAGCAAGGTCACGACGACCGCGATTGCTAAGTTTTTATGTTGTTGTTTCATGCTGCCCCTTAATGCTGCATTGTGTGAAAGTTCGCTTTCATTAGGGGCCGATTCGGTAGGATGCGCCAGAGGGTTTAACCTATAGGTTAAGCGGCTAACCTATAGGTTGATTTGTGAGAGGGTTCACGCGACAGATTGACCCGTCGCGCAGTTAAACGCGCCTTTTTTCACGTTGCCGATGCCGTCTTTAACCAGCAAATATTCAGCCACAGGCTTGCCGATTTGCGCTTTATTGGTCTTAGCGGATTTCAGCGCCGCGACCGTTTGCACGTCCAGCCCCTTTTTATCAGCAAGCCAGCGCGCGTCTGCCATGGAGTTCACCGCGCCAATCCACCAAACGGGCGATTGCTCAGTCACGGTTTTAGGGACTTCTTGCCCGCGCTGAAACACAGAATGCAGTACCAAGCCATATTGACGACCCCCGCGCCACAGCTCGCCCGCCTTGCCTTTGAGTTTGCCCGAGGTTTCGACACAGCTTGCTAATTCTTCAATCGCCACATGAAGCCGCGCGGCCTGACCGTCGCCCACCGCCCACACTACCGAGGCGAAAAACTCCAATTCGTCGTCACACGCGCCGCCCTCGGGAATATACGCCAACTTAAACGGCTGACCTGCCCGCCGCGCCGCAACCAGCGCTTTCACAAACACCGCGCGACGGCTCACACCCTTGCACATTTGCCCGCGAAATTTGCCCCCCGCATAGTTTCGATAAGGATCAAAAAACACCGCTTGCGCGCCCTTGGGAATAAAGTCCAAATGTTTGACCGCCGAGGTTTTGCCGCCACCCGTCCCCGCGACATAAATCACATGTTCGGCATCGTGTGACGGGTTCGAGTTTCGCGGGTTGGGGAAATTAAGCGGCTTTTTCTTTTTCATCGCGTTTTTGCTCCTCAAGTTGCGCCCGCTGCGCCGTGGCAATGCTTTTCTTTGCGCTGTAAACCAGCGACAGCAGCGCCAGCGCCAACACCCCTTCTTCAACGTAATCGCCAAACCATGCGGTTAATTTGCCGCCGTGCTTTTTCAGCACGGGCAGCGCGGCCTCAGTCACCGCTTGCTTGCCTTTTTCGTCAAACTCAAAATCCACCCCCGAAATTATCGCGGTCGCTTGCTCGGCAACGGTAAACAGCACTGAGAGCGCGCCGCTCATCATATCGGCATCGTGATAGCTGTCCTCATTGGCTGCCAACTCGACGGGCAGCGCCGCCACTTCATCGCGTTCAATTTGGTTGATAATCGCGCCCCATTCGTCGCCCATCTCGGCGGCGGCGGGTTGGTCTTCTAATGCCGACACGTCGGCGTCAAATTCGGTTTCATCCATTGGATAACATTCCTTGATTGTCGGTTGGCTCGGTTGCGGCTTTCGGTTGCAATTGGCGCACGGCGTACAGCAGCAGCGCCGCCACAGCGAGCGCGGCGAGCAACGCTTTTAACCAGTGTTTATCAGGCTTGGCGGGCGCTTGGGGCACGGTTGGCCCCTCCATCTCAGCCACCACAGGCGGCGCGACCTCGGCGGGCGCGTCGGTTGGCTCCGGTTCGAGATCGGCGGGGTTAGCGGTTAGTGGTTCGGTTGGCGCGTTGGTTTGCAAGGCGGGCAACGGCTCGCCCTCAACAACCATGTTTTGACGCACAAATTCATCAACGCGGCGACTTATCGCCGAATTACCGCACTCATCGCACTTGTAATAATACAAACCCAAGTTGCGCCCGTTTTTAATCGGCTCACCCTCAGCAATTAACCGACCCTCACCCACCACGTGAACGGTTGACGAGGTGTTGCAAACGGGGCAGTGAACCCGCCCCCGCACCGGATTGGGGTATTTATTCGCCATTGCTTACCCCTTCAAGCGCTTGCAACTGCGCCGCCAATTGCTCGCGGTACTTTTTGCGCGCCATGTTGTTAATCGTGGTGAGCTGCTCGATGTGTCCAAAGAGTTGCGGCGAAATGCCAAACGCCTCAACCGACAAATTGCCCGTCATGAGCATTTTGGTTGCTTTGCTCATTAGCGTTTTGGTATCCAGCTCTTTTAATAGCGCCAATTCCTTTTCGACGCTTTCAGCCAATTGGTCGCCGATGTCCATTGCGTTAATGGCTTGTTTGCACTGCGTTTCGGTGAGCGGCATCATCACACCACCTCCGCATAATCATCGTCATTGGCGGGCGTGTTGCGAAGACGAATCATCGCATTAACCGTGCGCATCCAGACCAGCAGCAAGCGCCAGCGCGCCCCCGCGCCATTGTTTTTAATGTTTTGTTCTAATTCTTGTGTTACCTGCTCTAACTGACTCATAACTGTATTCCTTACTGCGTTATGCGCGCACCATTGCGCCGTGTTCCTCGTATAAATGCCATGAATAAGCCCGCTCCAGCTCGGCTTGCTCATGGGTAATTTCAATCGGTATCAATGGATCATTTAAAACCGACTGCCAAAGCGCTTGATTGTCATCAAAGCGCGTTTTCGTTTGGTGATACTGCGCCAGCGCCGCCGCGCGAATATCACGAATATAATCATCACCCGACAACGGACGCATTGACCAACCGCGCGCCCCCGCCGCCCAACACAAAAAATCGCTTACCTTGTCTTCGCTGCCGCGCTCAAAGGTCATTGAAAAACGGTTGTTGGCACTGACAAACACGCCTTTGCTTTGCCGCTCCTCGCGCGCCGCCGTTAATGCGGCTTTGATTTTTTCTAACCTGGCGCGCAACTGCTCGGCGCGTTTTTCGCCGCTCACCGCTTTTTTGTTGATGGCCATAGACACAATCGTGCTTTGCTTGGCACTTTCTAGGCGTTTGATGCGTCGCTCTATCGGCTTGCGCCACATCGCGAGCTTATGCCCCAACTCGCTTAAAATTCCCGCCATGTTGCCCGCTTCAAAACTTTCGAGCACTTCCCATTTGGGCGCGCGGGAACATTGCGCAATGTTGTAGCGATTGCCACGGATCAGCCCTTGGTCAGCGTTGCCCCCTTTGGCGGCATACCCGACCGCTTTAATGATGTAACTGCTCGCCGCGTCGCTTTTTTTGATGCGCTTTAGGTTGGCGTAGCCATTGCCCCATAACTCCTCAATGCGCGCCGCCCACGAAGCAAACAGCGCTTGCGGCACACTCCAATCCATTAACAAATGCACATGCAAATTGGGTTCGCCTTGGTCATTGGCGGGAGACTCGGCGACCCAAATGTAATGAAAGTCGCGCTTTTCGGGCAGCAATGACGCTTTGACCGCTGGCACAGGCGAAAACAAGCGGCCCGACTCGGGGCAACGCTCAGTTGCCGTTAATACGCCGCCACGCTTGCGAAACTTTTTCAACGCATTGATAAAGCGCGACACTTCCGCGCCTATCGTGGTCTTTGCGCCCACAACCTCCCACAGCTTTTCGGGTTTGGCGAAAATTGGCGAGTATGGCCCCGCGATTTCACCGCATTCATTCATCGCGGTTTTGCGTTTGATTTTGCCGCGATACCATTCCAGCGCAGTGTATGGCCCCGCTACATCGCCCACCGATACCGCGAAATTTTGCTTAAAACTGACAGGCGAGAACGGCGCGCCGTCGTCGGTGTATTCCATCCCCGAGAGCACCCGCTCACGGGCGGCACCGTCCAGTGTGAGAGTCAAAAACGTCTGAAAACCGCCGTGACAGGTCGCCACATACGCGCCCGCCTCGAAAATGTTTTTGACCGCGCGCGAGGTCAATTTCTCGGTAAAGCGCTCGCCGCCGTTGGCCTCGGGCGCGTTGCCGCACGGCGTTTCGACGGTTTGTTGCAGTCGGTATTGACCCGACCATTCACGCGCCTGAAGTTGCAATTTGACCAGTGGCTTATCAGCAATCAATGATTGCTTGTTGCTGTGCGAGCGCACCGCCGCGCCGTCGCTGCCGAAATTGTCTGCATTGTGATGCGAACGCGCGTCATACTCGGCGCGCGCTTTTTTATCCAGCGTTTGCAAACGCCCTTTTAAGCGGGGAAAGGCATCAAAGCCCGCTTTCGCGGCCTTTTGTTGGCTGAAAAAGTCTGTCCGACTTTTGCGCCCTTTGACTAGCCTATTACTTTCGGCTACCGCCGCCGCTTCGCGGAGGTGTTCCGAGATCGCTTTGACGCGAAACGGGGTTAATTGCTCCGCCTCATAAAAGCGTTTTTGCTGTTCGTCATTCCACTGGTCAAAATTGGATGCAAAAAAACCGCACGTTTGCGCGGTAATGTTTTGGCGGGCCTTGGTCGAATCTTTCAACCCGCCGAGGGCATAGAGGATTTGGTTTTGCCGCAAAGGTTCGGTTTGCGGCGCAAATTGGGCGATAGTGTCATTCATGCGTAGATCACCAACCGTTTGTCACCCGTCCACGGCACAATCGCAATTGATGGATTAATGTAAGACACGGCTTGACCCGCTTCCGCTTCACACTGCGCCACCGCGACATAAAAGTTACGATGAGGCTTAAACGGTAGCGGCTCCGCCAATTCAAGAAAGGTTTCGTTACTTTCAACGCGCACAATCGCCATTACACACCCCGAGGAAACAAGCGGTTAAAGGAAGAATCCGCGCCCATTTCGGGCGCTTCATCTTGCTTGCGGATTCGGTTGGTGTAATGCGCCTTTAAGCGAGATTCAAGCTCATGAGAGCACACCTGCCGCGGGGCCATACAGCCACCTTTGAGATCACGCTTATCGCGCAAGTTTCGCCCAATCAGCAACGCCAATCGAAACGCTTGCGGCGTGTCGTCGTGCAATTCGTCAATAATGCTGTAAACACTAATCACGCTTGTGCGCTTGCATAAATAATCAAGCTCAACCTCAAGGGCGCGATAGTCTTTTTTAGAACAAATTTTCATGCCTCACCCCCTTGCGACACTAGGCGAGCCATAGACAATTTAAAGCCTCGGCGATACTCGGCTTGGCCTTTTGGGGTAAATCGGTAATCGACGCCGCCCGAACGCGGCTTAGATTGGTATCCATTGGGAAAATAACGGCGCTTGATGCTATCAATGATGCTCAAACCCGTTTCAGTTGGTTGGTGTGTCACTGCCATGTGTATCGCCTCCGCAAGCGTTTTTGTGTTGCGAATAACGATATTGCAATCTAATTGCCTAGGCAACCGCACTTGCCTTAGTGCAATCGACATTTTGATCGCCTAGAATTTAACAATTACCGCAAAGAGGTTGCCTCCTATGACTTACACAAATATGTTACTCGACCGTGTCAAAAACAAGCTGTCATTGAAGTCTGACTATCAATTGTCTAAGTTGTTAGGGGTTAGCACTAGCCGCATCGGAAATTACCGCTCAGAGCGCAGTGTTCTCGATTGGGAGTTGGCGTTCAAAATCGCCGATTTGTTAGAAGAAGACGATCAAAATGTCGTGTACGGTTTAATCGACGACAAATACAAAAACCCTCGCCTAGTCAATGCCTTACAAGCAATCCAGCACCAGTAACCGCGATTTACCATACGATACATAATACGCACCAGGATTGTTGGAGCAATTTGGTAATGTCTGTTTTTAGTCACTATAAAATGTCCTTCTAAGATAACAACGTTGTTTGCTTTGAGGCTTTAAGCGATGTTGATTACGATGAGTAAAAAAGATATTTATCGATTTAAGGTTCTGTCTGACGTCCGTGAAAAGCGATTACGTCAGTTGATGCTGTAGTTATTCTAAATGTGTCTGTTCTTCATATCCGGCATTTTCTCAATCGACTCTCTACTATCGGTGCTCAAAGTCTCGCGCACACTGCTCGTGGTCGTCTAATTAAACGACGCAACATCGCTGTATCTAAAGAAACTCTACGTCAATGGATGAACGCCGACGGACTTTGGGTCTCACACTCTAAACGCAATATCCAATCGCCTAACGACTCACCCTTCAAATGTGACGACGTAACTAATTGTCGCATCTTTTCAAAGTGACACTGTCTCATTTTGGAGTAATCTACTGCCGAATAACTACATTCAATCAAGCATCGACTTCACGACATTTATTTTATTACTCGCAACTCCACCAGAATAAAAAACTAACCGCAAACTAACTTATTGATTTTAAATACGTTAAAGGTTGAGTGAATTACAGGGTTTTCTGCTAAAGAGTTATTGAGTGAGACAAAAAACATGCAGCGTCAATTATATTGACTCGAAATTTAGGGGTTCTCGAAGACGAAAACTGAGCGATACGAGGCTTATGAGATACTCACCTACCCTTATGGTAACGCTAGCTGGGCGGCGCGAATTTGTTAATGAGCAGCAACCCTACAAAGCCTCTGAACAGAGGTAATCTATGCGGGTAAATGTTCTCTCTTTGTAACGAACGGGACAGCAAGCTCAAATGGAGCTGATATGGACAATCATTGAAGTGTTAATTAAAGAAGCTGATACCGAATCAAAAGGAACTGTATTGGAAGGGGTTAATAAATCTGCAGATTGTTACTGGTGTGAATAGGCTTTACTTCATTAGGTGACAGCGTAACTCAAAAGGCTAGCGTTAAAATAAAGCCGCACTATTCGGCGGCTTTGGTTGTCTCATTCGCTTTTTCAGCTCGAATTTTTTGAGCAATGATTTTAATTGCTTCTGCAGTGCTGATCCCTTGAGCCATTAGCGTTTGAATTTGTTCAACCGCGGCTTGCTGTTCTTGGTGTGATAGCGTTGGAATGTCGTCAAACATGGAGCACCTCGATGATGGAATAATTAAAAGGATTTGCCCGTAACGAAACCGGCTCCTGATCGGAGCCGGTGACTATAACGCTGGATTTAGTAGGTCGCAAGAAAATTAATTGATGCCCCCATCGCGTCTGGATTGGTATATCGAGCCGCAATGTCAATTTCGATTAAGTTTAATGGGCTAAGGCCAATACCGGCTGTGATGGTGTTGTCCGTATCACGCGCGGTGTTAATGATGTAACCACCCCGCAACTGAATTTGGCGAAGTAAATCGACTTCAACACCCGCTCTCAACATCTGAGTATTATCATCAAAAGAAGAGAATTTTTTCGCTTCATTCAAATCATAATCAACACTAAACGTAAAGTAGTCAGCTACGATGCCTGCACCGACGGTAAATTGAGGCCTCATGCTATATTCGTAACCAATATTCCACACTTTGCCGCTCGTATTAAAATCGTAGTGTTTTGTTTTAATGTCTCGGCCGATGATGTTTTTAGCACTTAACCCTGCGCGGAATGGTCCGAAAAACCACAGTCCGCCTGCATCAAGGTTAAAAACGGTCTCAGCGGTTTCATTTGCTCGAATGTCGCTGGTGTCATAATTAGCAAACGTATCAACATAGCTATAGGTATAGACTCGCTGAAGCTTTGGCGTCACACCAAATGATATGTGTTGCCCCATAAACGTTTGATATTTGGCTAGAGAGATCCCAACTTCGGCAATACCAATACTGACTGCGTCCACAACACTATTTTCTGCCTTCATCGCGGGGCTGGCAGCCTCTGTATCAATGCGCGGTGTTACAAAAGATTCGGTATACGCTTTACCATAAATGGTTGCTGCAAGATATTGATTTGGAAGACCAAATGCGACCACGCCGCCAAGTTCAAAGTTCAATTCATCGCCATTTATCGCGTTTAATGCGGCTTCTGTGTCTGCGCCGCCAGGACTAGTGCGAATCAAATCCCCTAGTCTATCAATTTGGTCAACCAATTTATGAGGGTCATTATAACTTAGCCCGATACTTGGGGTGATCATACCGACATCATCGTTACGACGATAGATAGCCGCTAACGCGGGATTATAGAAAGGTGCCGTGAGGTAATTTCCTGAGACAACACCGACGCCACCCATCGCATCCCCACGCGCTTCAATAGCGTAGTTATTGGCAAGTGCAACGCTGCTAAAGGCAGTAGTCGCCAGTATTACTGCCGTTAATTGATTGGTTTTCATTCTTGGGTAATCCTTTAAACTCATTTTGATGCGTTAACGGCACCTATTCGCCCCAACGACATAGCGTGTCCATGTTCATGAAGTTCACCAGGGCTCGAATTGTCTCTCGCTCAAGCGTCACTTCAGCTGGTTTGAATATCTGAATATTTTTAATAAGTTAGGTTGAATATTACCGCAAGTTAAATGGGATGTCTCACTCTTGTGTTGTAGCTTGTGATCGTTCGTAGTTTCGACTTAATGTTTGTCGATGTTCAATCACAATATCGCCCTGCCAGCGCCGAGTATTTAAACTGACCGCTAAAATATAGCGCTTATCGGGAATTGCCGAGCTGGGATCAAATGTGGTGGGATAATCAGACTCATAGCTCGCTTGCCAAATTTGTTGATATTCACCATTCTGGTAGTCAAATAGTCCAACCACAAGCTGTGGTAATGGGCACTTCACATTACGCAACTGAGTTCGCTGAACTTGCCAGCTATTTTGTGCTGTCCAGCGCAGTTCCATCGCAGGTTGAGACTCTTCAAGAATGACCCAGCTCGACCAATTATTTCCATCATGAGACGTGGCTGCAAGTCGATACAGACCTGCTTCTAGTTCACTTGTAAGTGAATACACTTTTTGATGCTGTCGCTCTTTAAAATTGGTGACGTTGTCACTATTGTTTTGTTCGGTTTGAATCCCATCAGCGTCTATCAAGTTAATCGGCTGTTCGCCCGACAGTTCCTTATCTGGCCATCGCGTGAGTTCAATATCGACAACATCTTCGACGCTAGTAATATCAACAATCGCGCGATACGTTTTACGGCCTGGGCTTTCAATGGTTTGGCGAGTTAGTTTAAGCGCAGAGATCCAATCTGGAAGTGGTTTTGCCGCCAATGATTGACCGCAATCCCAAGTTAACGAATGCGCCAATAATTCACTTAAGTGGTTTTGCGTTATGGTATTGGGCGCCGTTTGCCAAACTTCAATCAGCGCCTGATACATCCCGGGCATATCATTCTCAAGCAAATGCTGATGCGCTTGAGATAGCGCGGTGTTATGTTCAAACCATTGCTCATTTGCCGCATAAAGTGGCGCGCTTAATCCAACGAACGCCACTAACCAAACCCACGTCTTCACTATGTATCAACCCTTGAGTTTATAACCGACGCCACGAAGTGTCTCAATTTCCAATCCAGGTAATTTTTGGCGTAATTGCAAAACATGCGTGTCCACCGTCCGAGTTGTAGGAAAATGGTTATAACCCCATACGTGATCGAGAAGCTCATCGCGAGTAAAAACGCGGCCAAGATTGCTTGCAAGGAAAATTAACAGATCAAATTCGGTGCGTGTCAGAGTTACAAATTCGCTTTTATAGATAACTTCGCGCGTTGCACGATCAATCTCTAAGTTATCAGTAATAACTTTATCGCCGTTATTTTGGTCGCTACCTTCTGGGCTGCGAAGTTGCGCGCGAATACGTGCAAAAAGCTCTGCCTCAGCAAACGGTTTGGTTAGATAATCATTCGCCCCAGCATCAAGACCTGTCACTTTGTCTTTGATTGTGACTAAGGCGGTTAATAGGATCACTGGCAAGTTCGCGATTTTTTTCCAGTGAGGCAGATGCTCAACCGAATCGCCATCGGGCAGCTGTCTATCGAGAATGACCAAGTCGGCTTTTGACCAGAGCGCCTCCACATCGGCAATGCGTTCAGCATGTAAACATTGGTAACCCGCTTGTTCCAAACTTACGAGTAAGCCATCGGCGAGGTTTTTATCATCTTCAACAAGTAGCAACGTCGGTTTCACAAGGTATCTCCAAAATAAATGTCGTCGGCGGGCCAATAAGCGACATTTTGCCTCCCATACGACCGACCATCGATTCTACAATTGTTAAGCCCAACCCTAAGCCACTTTTACTGACAAAAGGTTTGCGCAATTCTGCCCAGTCTTTACTGGTCAAGGTTCCTTGGTCAATGACCTTAATCACTAATTCCGTTTCGTTCGTTTCTGCAACCAATGTCACAGGCGCTACGCCATATTTCAATGCGTTACGAATGAGGTTATCCACGCAAGTTCCAAGCCAATAGACATTGATTTTGACCGCGCGATCCTGATTTATTTCAATTTTTATGTCGGCATTGAATTCATCTTCAACCCGAAATTCGAGCCACTCGCGTACGGAAGGCACCCATTGTGTTGCTAGTGGTTGGTTATCAGATTGAAGATAATCTTTACTCGCATCCGCAAGTTGTCTCAACCTACGAGTATCTTCACATAGACGCCGAAACTCGTCGTACACCGTTTCTGGCAAATGTTCAAATTCTCGCCGAAAACCCTCGACAGTCAAAGATAAACTGGCGATTGGCGTACGAAGCTCATGCGTAAGGATTTGCAACACCAACATTCGACTGCGCAGCTCTTGACGCTTTGAATTCCATCGATAAACAGACCATCCTGCAACGAGTGCGATATTCGCAATAATCAAGACGATCATCGAGATCCGCAATAATTCGGAATGATCTTCCAGATCCCAGCACAGGTTTCCACGCCTGACAAAACAATTGGCTGTTTGCCAACTTTCTTGAACCGCAAGCCCGGCTCGTTCAACATTTTGTTGCCAAACATCATCGGGGAACACGTAATACTGATCCCCCTGCCGAAGCCAGTATTCATCTTGGTGTTTGAGCATTGACGCACCAGAAATAAGCGCGTCTATTGTTTCATCGTCCATCGAAATCAATCGGTCCAATAAAGGATCCCCTTCCCGATTATCTCGCTCCTTAATATGCATAAACTGCTTAAGTGCATCATAGGTTTCTGGGTAACGTTCGACGTAGCGAGCTGCGTACGTTCCACCGCCTGGATGCAGAAGATTACCACGTGCAAACCAAGCGGGTGTCAACATTAGGTTATTACACATCGCGCGAGTGAAAACGAGTGGCTCAGTAATAAGTGGGCTTAGCGGTAACTTACCCTTGCATGTTTTAGCGAGTTGATACAAACGCTGAACATCTTTCAGGGGGTATTTTGCTGTCTGAGGCAGTAATGACTCGGGGGCCAGTAAGCTTGTTGGATAAGTTACTTGAAGATCACGAATGTCATATTGAATTTGTGCGTTGGTATAATCAAAGAGATCAACGAAATGGTCGATTCTTTCCGGTAAGGCATTAGCAAAAGCGGTGTGCGAGGCAAAGCATAACCATGACGCTATTGCGAAGTTTACTAATCGAGTCACAAGTTACCGCTGTCATCTCAGCATGAGAAATAAAGCGGACTATACAATAGATTGTCAATTTAGTAACCCTATCACTTATACCCAAGTCACCTCAAGATGCACAGTTCAGCGAAAATGACTTGGGTATAAAATGAAAAAGCTGGCACAAACCAGCTTTTTCAACAATCAATGACTCAACTGAGTATTGATTTGTTATACCGCCAACGCTTTTGAAATTGCGTCAACACTCTCTTTCGCATCACCGAACAGCATTTGTGTGTTCTCTTTAAAGAACAGCGGGTTCTGTACACCTGCGTATCCGGTATTCATCGAACGCTTAAACACAATGACGTTTTGAGCCTTCCAAACTTCCAATACAGGCATGCCTGCAATTGGGCTATTTGGATCTTCAAGCGCAGCTGGGTTTACCGTGTCATTGGCGCCAATGACCAAAACCGTATCTGTATCGCTGAAATCATCATTGATTTCATCCATTTCAAGTACGATGTCGTAAGGTACTTTCGCTTCTGCCAGCAATACGTTCATGTGACCCGGTAACCGACCTGCAACGGGGTGAATACCAAATCGTACGTTAACGCCTTTGGCACGCAACTTTTCAGTGATGTCGTGAACAGGATATTGTGCTTGAGCGACTGCCATGCCATATCCAGGGGTAATGATAACGTTGGTTGAGTTTTTCAATAGTTCAGCAACTTCTTCTGCCGTAGTTTCACGATACTCGCCCTGCTCTTCATCACTTGAAATGACAACTTCTTGCCCAAAACCACCGGCAATAACACTGACAAACGAACGGTTCATTGCTTTACACATGATGTAAGAAAGAATCGCACCTGAAGAGCCGACTAACGCACCGGTTACAATCAGCAGATCGTTTGCCAGCATGAAACCAGCTGCTGCTGCTGCCCAACCTGAATAAGAGTTCAGCATAGAGACGACAACGGGCATGTCTGCGCCGCCAATCGATGCAACTAGATGATAACCAAAAACAAATGCAATAAGCGTCATGACAATCAACGCAAACATGCTACCATCGGCTTTAACAAAATAAACCATAAGCGCTGCTGAAACCAACAGAGCCGCAAGGTTCCATTTGTGTTTATGAGGAATGTTAAGTGGCGAAGATGAGATCACACCACGCAATTTACCGAAGGCAACAATAGAACCGGTAAACGTCACCGCACCAATGAACACGCCAAGGAAAACTTCAACAAGGTGAATGACATGATGAGCGTCAATTTCAGCTTGGAGCAAGTTTTCAACATTTGCGATAGCGGGCGGCTCGATGTAACTGTTGAAACCGACTAATACCGCAGCCAAACCCACAAAACTGTGCAAAATAGCCACTAATTCTGGCATTTCGGTCATTTCTACTTTCTTGGCGTAGAAAATACCGATAGCACCGCCAATGATCATGGCGAGAATAACCCATGCAAACCCTTCTGCATCAGGGCTAAAGATGGTGGCGCACAGTGCAATAGCCATACCCGCAATACCAAAATACGTACCATTACGGGCAGATTCTTGCTTCGATAATCCGGCGAGACTTAAGATAAAAAATACGGCAGCAACGAGGTACGCCGCTTGTACTAATCCAGCAGACATTAATGATTCCCTTCTTTAGTCTTTACGGAACATTTCAAGCATGCGTTTCGTAACCGTAAAGCCACCGAAAATATTGATGCTTGCAATTAAAATGGCAATAAATGCCAAGAAAGTAACGCCACCATGACCTTGGCCAATTTGCAGCAACGCGCCAACAACAATGATGCCTGAAATGGCGTTTGTCACTGACATCAGCGGTGTGTGTAAAGCATGTGTCACGTTCCAAACCACGTAGTAGCCGATCACACAAGAAAGGACAAATACAGTGAAATGCATCAAGAAAGACGCAGGCGCCACCGAAGCAATCCACGCAAATGCGCCTATCGCGACAACAAGACCTGCGATTTTCTTCACTGGAGATACAGGTTTTTCGACTTTTGGCTCAGGCTTTGCAGCCGCTTGCTGGGCTTGTGGTTGCGCAGATACTTGAATCGGAGGCGCAGGCCAAGTCACTTCACCTTCTTTCACCACGGTCACGCCGCGCAAAACAACATCATCAAAGTTAATGTCAATCGTGCCGTCTTTTTCTTTGCAAAGCAGTTTGAGTAAATTAACAATATTAGTGGCGTAAAGCTGAGAAGATTGAGTTGGCAAACGGCCCACCATATCGGTATACCCGACAACCTTGACACCATTTGCTGTCGTAATGACTTTATCTGCTACCGTATATTCGCAGTTACCGCCATTCGCCGCGGCCAAATCAACGATAACGCTGCCCGCTTGCATTGAATCGACCATTTCTTTGGTGATTAATTTTGGAGCAGGTCTTCCCGGAATGAGCGCTGTGGTAATGATTATGTCGACGTCTTTCGCTTGCGCCGCATAAAGCTCAGCCGCGCGACGGTTAAACTCGTCAGACATTTCTTTGGCGTAACCATCACCAGAGCCAGAATTTTCTTCGTAATCTAAGGTTAGGAAGTGGGCGCCCATCGACTCCACTTGCTCTTTTACTTCTGGTCGTACGTCAAAAGCACGAACAATCGCGCCAAGGCTACCTGCTGCACCAATCGCTGCAAGACCAGCAACCCCTGCGCCTGCAACAAGCACTTTCGCTGGCGGCACTTTACCGGCGGCAGTGATTTGCCCAGTAAAAAAGCGACCAAACTCATGCGCAGCTTCAACCACAGCTCGATAACCTGCGATATTAGCCATTGATGACAATGCATCTAGTGCTTGAGCACGCGAAATACGCGGCACAGCGTCCATCGCCATCACATTAATGTTTTTACTTGATAGTTGTTCCATTAACTCAGGGTTTTGCGCAGGCCAAATAAAGCTAATCAGGCTAGCACCTTCTTTTATCAACGCAATTTCATCAATGGTCTCATTCACCAAAGGGGCGTTGACTTTCAGAATAAGATCGCTGTTCCAAACCTGCTCGGCTGGGGTAATCGTTGCGCCTGCGGCAACATAAGCATTGTCTTCAAAGCTAGCAAGAACGCCAGCTCCGGCTTCGACAACAACGTCAAATCCTAGTTTAATTAACTGCTCCACCGATTTGGGCGTGGCAGCGACTCGCGTCTCTCCGGCGAGGCTTTCTTTTGGTACACCAATTTGCATAGATATTCCCTGACTAATGGTCTTTAGCGCTCATTTATTGGCTATGAGTTTGCTTCGACATTTTATCGAACCTGTAATAAAAATACGGCAACTCTGGATTTTTTCCACTCAGTTCAAGTGAGCAGCGTTGTATTTATTGAAAATAAACAACAAAAAGTCAACCAGATGCAGGTCAAACCAGATGAGTTACCGCAATGTTTCACCTGAATTGGCTGTGACGCCGTCCTTACGTGAAACTTTCTTTCCGTAAATTTTATTGTGGCGACTTCCGCTAACGCCTTCAGCCGACTTGTCTATACCCAAACAACTTGAAGTGCTGGTAGGCGAGCAGCGAACAAAGCCTCTGAGCACTTCGTGAACATAGATACACTATGTGATGAGGTTTGTGAGTGCCCGTCAACTCTGCTGCAACTTCAAGTAGGACGGGTATCATTGAGCACAAACGATAAATACAAAAAGAACCATCAGCATATAAGCGAATGGCTCTAATAAAGATGATTGCAATCAATTCGTTGCGTGATAATTCAAAAAAATTTGGAGTGGCGTGATTTGTCGTCGTACCAACAGCCTCTCTATACCCAAGTGACTTCAAGATGCTGGATTCAGAGCCGGCTCACTGAGCAGAGAGCAAGGCAAACAACGCAGCGAAATAGCCAGTCTATTTTCAAGTTGTTTAACGCCGCTATCGGTTCAGTGATTGGCTCCCAAAGGGCGAGCTGTCTTGGCTCATCAGCTTTGTTGACGATTTTCGATTGAGAACCACTCAATCTTCAAATCCTCGCCTCACTGACAAACCAAGTCATTCTCGCTGAACCATGCATCTTGAGGTTACTTGGGTATATAACCCAAACAACATTTTGACCAATAACAAAACGCCCCGCATATAGCGAGGCGTTTTGTGCTGTTCAAACCTTAGGTTTAACCGAAAATCTTATCGCCCATTTGATCGATAAACATTTCCGCTTTTTTTACCATAAGTTCATCTGCATCCGTTTGACTGGCAAACATATCTGAACGAATAAATTGATGCGTTTTTACTTCATCATCAAATTGCTTGGTAATTCGGCCGGCGATCCGATACTGGCCGCGCTCCTCTTGGCTCTGAGCATATATTTTAAAACCTTTATACTCGACTGGCTCAACTTCTGCAGCGGGTGATTTGTCGGTCTTGCTGCCAAATAAACGTGAAAAAAATCCCACAACAACCTCATTTTCATTTATCAATCGAATTTGTACGCAAATGTTCAATTTTCGCGTGAACTTGGTTTCCGCTTGTGCGGCTATTCTAACACCCAAAAACTTACTCTTTTTTGCGATAAAATTCGAGAATTGGTTTTTCAAACCACTCTAATTCTAACATTTCATCAGGGTGCACGTGCGAGAAAACCACGGGAAGGTTGTCCATAGTCCGATTTTTTCGACGGTCATTGATGATCATCTCAAGCGCATTATCAACCGCAATCTGACAGCTTTGTTTAAAGTGAACTAAACGAGTTTCTGGTAGCGCGCTCAAAAAATCAATATCGTGACGAATGTAGATAGGTTTCAGCTGAACAAGAGCCAAACAGGCAATATCCGCTAGCTGCTCTGAGTCAAAACGCTCCGTATACTGCTCTTGCCCTAGTACTTGACCAACCAATGTTTCCATATAGTTATGAACATCAACACTAATTTGCATTTTCACGCTTCCTTTAACGAACTCTCTCTATTATGACATGGATTCTTCAAATATTACTTATTGACTGAATTAAATTTAACCAAATACGAGAAATATATGGTACAAAACGGGTAAAAAGCTTGGCAATTTGTCAAATAGCCTTATCCTAGTGAGGTTACTTGGGTATAGCATTGAGTGATACTATCGATGGTTGCCATTCATTGATAAAAACACACGGAAATACAGTTCGTCAGGTATGAGTAAACGATGACATCCTCGATTGCAAATCACAGTCATTTTAGGATTTTTATCCCGCTGCTTTTATTAACGGGATCTTACTTTGGTATGGACGCCATCATCGCAATCACGCGTGATAATCAGAGCCTCGCCTCAAGCCTGCCTTATGGGTTACTTTTTACCGCCTTTATGTTGGCATTTCTCTTCAAACAAGGGCGAATGGCGATGTTAAGCATCGCGTTGTTTCTTTGCTATCTTACGATACAGCAGCGCTTACAAGTGCCTTTGAGTGTTGACAACAAACTGCTTGAACTTTCACTTCTTACTTTTCTACTTCCTGTCGCCGCCGCGTTAGTCTATTGCTTTCCACGAGAAGGTTTACAGCCGCGCATGGTCATGTTGTATTTCTTAATTTTAGCGCTATTTGTGTTTTGGTCCTATTTACTAATAACGCATTTTCAAGAGAGTACACTAGTCAACTGGTCTAAAGGGCTCTTATTTGTTGAGCCTAAGCTTTCGCATCTTCCGGTGGTTTTGATCCTCTACTGCTCTGCGGTCGTTGGGATCACTGCCATGATATTGCTACGCTATAACGGAACACTTGAGGCCGCGATTTACTCGTCTGTTGTTATGTCGACGGCGACGTTTATTTTTTTTGATGTTCGATACATATCAAGCACTATGTTTACCTTAAGTGCTCTGCTCATCATTATTTATCTGGTTTCAGCCAGTCATGTACTTGCGTTCATGGATGCATTGACGGGGCTTTCAAGTCGCCGCATGTTGGATCTTGATGTAAAACAGTTGGGACGAAAGTTCTCAATCGCCATGGTTGATGTCGATCATTTTAAGAAATTTAATGACACTTACGGTCATGCAACAGGCGATGATGTTTTAAAGTTGGTGGCTAGCTGCCTTGCCAAACGTCAATCTCGCCTTATTCGTGTCTATCGCTATGGTGGAGAAGAATTTACTCTTTTATTTAGAAACCGTACCGCAGAGCAAGCTGAACCCATTTTGCAAGAACTGCGCGAAGAAATTGCCAATTATCAAATGATGATCCGCAACGTTGAAATGCGACCAGAGAGCTCAACGGAAGGTAAGCGACAAAGGCGCAAAAATAAACCAGAGTCACAAGCTGTCAGTGTGACAATCAGTATTGGGGTTTGCGACAGTTTGGAAACACGTGACGTCGACACAGTAAAAGAACGCGCCGACGAGGCCCTATACAAAGCCAAAAACGCCGGACGCAACCGAGTTATGCTTTCAAACGCTTAGGCTCAATTAGCCATCTTCATTTAACCACGGCTAAATGCGGCTTTTGCCCTTCCCCTTCTATTCGCAAAACATGCTGATCTCTTCCTTGCGTTTTTGCTTGATAGAGCGCGCTATCTGCCATCTCATAAAGCGCCTGACGAGATTCATTCCCGCGAGGCATTAAAGACAACACGCCAAGTGACGCCGTCACAATGTCACTCACCTGCGAGTGCTGGTGTGGATAAGCCAACTGGTGAATCGCCTCTCGTATCCGTCGTGCTTGTTTCGCGAGCTTCTCTGTGTTGATGCTACCAAGCAAAATGACAAACTCTTCCCCACCGTAGCGACCAACGTATTCCCCTGTTCGCGTAAAAAGTGCATCCAGAATTTGTGCTATCGCTTGTAAACATTGATCGCCTTGAATGTGGCCATAGTTGTCATTAAATGCTTTAAAATGGTCGACATCGAGCATAATTAAACCCATCGGCATTTGATGACGCCCATGCCACGCAATAAGGTCATCAAGCTGATTATCAATAAATCGACGGTTGTAGAGTTTGGTTAACCCGTCTTCATTGGCTTGTTGCTGAAGTTTTTTATTGATTTGATGCAGTTGTTGAGTGGTCTGTTTGAGCTCGCGACGCATTTGAGCAATCCGCTGCATAGCAATGAGTTTGGATTGCAAAATGAGCTTATCGACTGGCTTGATTAAATAATCATCGCCCCCCGCCTCAATGGCGGTCGCTATCATTTCAGGTTCGTCATAACCACTTAAAAAAATGATGGGAACCCAATCAGGAAATTCACTCCGTATGCGGCGAGAAACTTCAAACCCGTCTATCTCAGGCATACAAACATCGAGCAGCACCAATTCAGGATCAAACTCTTCATAAGACTCTAACGCCTGACGCCCGCAATCAACCGCTTTGACCTCATGCCCGAGCTGCTCTAAGCGTATCGCGAGTTGCATTCGAACCACCGCCACATCATCAACTAATAAGATACGCATTGAAGATCCTGCTGACATCCATTCACCTTGAATTTGTATTCCCTATACAAGGTATAACATAGCTCTGCCAATTATTCCTTTATGTTACCCAACTTGTTGCATTAATTACCTAATCGAATGCTCAATATACTCAACCTCAAGATACATGGCTCAGCCAGAATGACGTGGTTTACCAGTGAGGCGAGGATTTAACCATAGGTCCCTAGACCTAGTTCGCTTCACGTATTCATATGAAGGGTCTTAATTCATTGACTTTTATTGCTATATACTTACTATTCCGGTTTTTCCAGTAAGAGACAGTAGAATGTCAGAGTCAAACAACCAAGAAAAACAGCCTATCGATTTGAGTACGATTTCTGCAGAACTTCGTCAAGTGATTGAATTTGATCAAGTTCCTCAAGAAATGTACGAAATGGTGACCTCGATTCATGAAGTCTCTGAAGAGGCGGTTCGCGAGCAGTGGGACACCTTACCGAACAGTGCGCAAAATATTTTAGATAATTTTGAGCAATTTCACGCTTTGGTCTCTGTAAGCCAAGCGTTTGCAGGTTTGAATGTGATGGAAGAATTTCCAACGTTAAATCTGCCAAAAGATATGACGGACGAAGAAAAAGACGAGTACCGTTCACAGCTTTTGGATCAAGTGCTGTTTAATTGCGTCAAAGATATGATCAAGCAATTGAAAAAAGCGCGCCGCGATCCCATTCTAAAGCGTGATTTCAAAGACGTGTTTGAAAAATAATCATATGAGCGCAGTATTTTGCTGCGCTCATTTCCTTTCCAAAAACGTTTTAATGCTGCCGCACTAGCGCAGGTGTTGCGACATCACGTTGCGTCACGCTGACCCCTTTAATTTGAGCAAATACCTCATCCCCACGCTTTAGCGCTAATTCGGCCAATGCCCAAGGCGTTATTGTCGCCCAAAGTAAACATTCTGTCCCTAGCTGCAGTTGAATCGATACGGACTCTTTGTTGACATCATCACCGTGGCGCTCAATTTGCGTGATAATTGCCGGTAAAATATTTCGAATTGAGGTTTGCTCTGGGCGCACTCGCGTGATTGACACATCACTGGCGCGAATTTGCAGTCGCACAGGGTGCTTTGGCTCCAGTGCCAATTTTTGTACCCAAATAGAGACCGAATTGGCGAGCGAGACTTGAGTCAATGCATATTGCTCGTGCTGCGCGAGTACTTGCGCCTCAAATAAGGTGCTCTGTTCCGCAAAAGATTGCCATGGGCGCATGGCTTGAGACGACCAAATTTGGGCGACCGGTCCGCTAGCAACCACCTTTCCTGCGTCGATAATGGCTAAATAATTGGCTAAGTGCAGCACTTCATGCAAGCTGTGACTCACATAGAGAATCGGAATCTTCACTGAGTGAGCTAACTGCTCCAAAAAAGGTAGAACTTCGCGCTTACGTGGAAGATCGAGCGATGCTAATGGTTCATCCATAAGTAGGATATTGGGCTTTGCTAACAACGCTCGCCCTATCGCGACGCGCTGCTTTTCACCGCCCGACAAAGACGCCGGATAGCGTGAAAGTAGTGGCCGAATATCAAGCAAATCGACTATCTGATCAAAGTGTGTTTGCTCAAACGACTTAACCCCATAGCAAAGGTTGCCTTTGACACTATAGTGTGGAAAGAGACGAGCATCTTGAAACACGTAGCCTACTCGACGTTGATGGATTGGCACGTTGGTTTTGTTTGAACTATCAAATAACGCCTGTCCACCAACATTGATACGGCCCGAATCGGGCGTCAATAACCCGCTCACCGCATTAATAATCGAGGTTTTCCCTGCCCCTGATCGACCAAATAACGCCGTGATTCCTTGAGCTGGCAGCACCAAATCAATATCAAATTGTGCATGCCCTAATTTGTGCTGAAATTGGATGACGATTTGCTGAGTTTGACTCATGAGCGCGTTCCTAAGCGTTTAGACGCACGTCGCGTTAACCACTCTGATACCAACAAACTGACTAGTGCGATGCCAATTGAAATAATGCACAAACGTGCCGCTTCACTTTCAGCGCCAGGGGTTTCAATAAAGGTGTACATTGCAAGAGGAATCGTTTGCGTCTCTCCGGGAATGTTTGATACGAAACTGATTGTCGCGCCAAATTCGCCCAAACTACGTGCAAATGCCAGCATGCTTCCAGTGATGATGCCCGGCAGTAATAATGGCAGGGTAATGGTGAAAAATACACGCATTGGTGATGCGCCTAAAGTGGCCGCTGCCTGCTCCAATTTCGGGTCAATGCCATCAAATCCCAAGCGAATCGCCCGCACCATTAATGGAAGCGCCACCACAATGCATGCCAACACCGCGCCTTTCCAGTTAAAACTGAACACTAAACCAAAATGCTGATACAGCCATCCGCCGAATACGCCTTGCCTTCCCATCGAAATGAGCAGCAAATAGCCAATCACAACCGGAGGTAACACCAATGGCAGATACACCAAACTATCAAGTAGACTTTTACCAACGAATTCCTTGCGCGCAAGTACCCATGCGAGAAACGTTGCGATAGGAATAAGCCAAAGCACCGCATAAAAGCCAACTTTGAGACTGAGCAAAATCGCTTGATGTTCGAGCTCACTCATTATTTAACGCACTCCTGGCTGCGGCGGATGGTGCATCTGTTGTAAAGCCCTGCTGTTGTAAAATACGCTGCGCTGCTTCTGATGTTAAATAGTCAAAAAAGGCTTTGGCATGCACAGTTGAGGAAATCAAGGCCGCTGGATATTGAATTGGCTCATGCCAATTGGCAGGGATGGACGCGACAACCTCAACTTTGTTCGATTGTAACGCATCTGTTTGATAGACAATGCCCAGTGGCACTTCTTGACGCTCCACTAACGTCAGCGCCATTCGTACGCTGCTCGTTGGCGCCGTCGCCCCTTTCAAATGAGGCCAAATACCCACATACTCTAACGCTTGTTTGGCATATGTGCCGGCAGGAACGCTCTGTGGATTACCCATGGCAAGGCGTGAGTCTTGCAAGCGTTGTAACCAATCCTTCGGATTAGTGAGATCAAAAGACGTATTGAAGTCCTGATTATTCGCGTTCGATGTGATCGTCACGAGACGATTACTAGCGAAATTAGTGACACCGTCACGAGATACCCATTGCGTGTCAACCAAATAATCCATCCAGCGCTGATTGGCGAGGATCACAATATCAGCTGGCGCGCCATTGGCCACTTGGCGCGCAATGGATGAAGAGCTTGCAAACACAGGAACGAGATGGATACCTTGCTGACGATTAAAATCGTCAAATAACGCGTGAACCACATTCGTTAGTGATGACGCAGCAAAAACATGAACCGTATTTTTCGTCTGTTCTGATGCTTTCGCCATTGCACTACTCAGCAAAGCAGCACTTGCCACCGCCGCGATTAACGCCGTTTTTATAGCACTAATCCCATGGTGATAACCCCATTTTGCGCATACCTTGATTTGCTCTGTTAACAGTACTCTCATTACAGCGAGGCTCCATCGGCAATCACTCTGTCTTTACGATAGCTGGGCGCTGTCGCTATACCCAATGAAGAAAGGTCAACGTGGGCTTCAATGGCATCGGCAATTCGATCAAGCGCGTGTTCACGCATTTGCATCATATTTTGTGGTGCAATTTGCTCGTCATTAACCCATTGAATAATCAATGCCAGTGCTGGCTCAGAATCAAACAATCCGTGAAGATAACTGCCAAAAATTTGATTATCCGCACTCAATGCACCGTCAACACTTCCATCATCCAATTCAATCGGGGCCGCATCAGTGACCTGTGATTGACCAACATGAATTTCGTACCCGTGCACCGAAACCGTTTGACCATTTAAAGTCAAACAACCTTGGCGCTGACGTAAGGTCTTTTTCGCTTGCATGCTCGTTGAAAGATTAAGCCATCCCAACCCTTGACTCGTTCCGGCTTCACCTTCGACACCACTCTCATCAATAATTGTTTGCCCGAGCATCTGCAACCCACCACAGATACCGATCACTTTGCCACCATAGCGTAGATGTTTTGCTATCTCTTTGTCCCAGCCCTGCTCACGCAGATACGCCAGATCCGCTCGAGTCGATTTGGTGCCGGGTAAGATAATTAAATCAGCGTTAGCTAACGACTCCCCTTTTCCGACATAGCGAAAGTCGATATCTGGATGAAGGCGTAGCGGGTCAAAATCAGTGTGGTTACTGATCCGCGTAACAACAGGCACCACCACCCGTATTTTGCTATTTTTTACCGCTGAATGAGCATCGATTATCGCATCTTCCGCTTCGATATTGAGCCCATGCAAAAAGGGCAATACGCCTAATACCGGTTTATTGGTTTTTTCTTCTAGCCAGCGCAATCCGGGCTCGAGCAGCGCAACATCCCCTCGAAACCGGTTAATAATGAAACCTTTTACTCGAGCCTGTTCGCTAGGCGACAGCAGAGCTAATGTGCCATACAAATGCGCAAAAACCCCACCTCGGTCAATATCTGCCACAATAACTACAGGAACGTCGGCCGCCTCTGCAAACCCCATATTCGCAATATCATTTTCGCGAAGGTTGATTTCAGCCGGACTTCCCGCGCCTTCAATGATAATGCAATCAAACTGTTTGCTAAGCGCGGTAAATGACTCAAGCACATAAGGCAGCGCCATTTTTTTGAATTCATGATATCCAATGGCATCCAAGTTCATTTTTGCTTGGCCTTGAATAATAATTTGCGCGCCAACGTCGCTGCTTGGTTTGATTAAAATTGGGTTCATATCGACGGAAGGCGTCACACCACAGGCTTGAGCTTGAACCGCTTGCGCTCGGCCAATTTCGCCACCATCTAGAGTGACGGCACTATTGAGTGCCATATTTTGCGGTTTAAACGGCGCAACGCGAATGCCACGCCTGGCTAACATGCGACCGATTCCAGCGACAAGAACGCTTTTTCCAGCATCAGAAGTGGTGCCTTGAACCATCAAAGCGGCAATTGAATCAGACATGGGATACAGAGTTGGTGATCAAAGCTAAATCATACCGTTATCCCATTGATAGGTGAAGTTAAAGTCGCCTTCTCTTAGAGGAAGGCAAATCGCTAAAACCAACGAATCTGCCAGCTCAAGAATCACGGGTGTACTCTTCTGCGCTTTTCACCTGACCATAACCAAAATCAATCGCATACATATTCGCCGCCTGAACGGCTTCAGGTGCGACCACAACTTCATTAAATTGCAGCAAATGGGTTGCACACGCATCGTGAACAACGGTCACGGTATAACCAAAATCGGCGGCCGCGCGAGCCGCCGCCGCAATACAGAGGTGGCTCATACTGCCTACTAAGGTGACCTCCTGAATTTGGTGTGAATCCAAATGTGCTTTAAGATCAGTTTCTAAGAAAGCGTTAATATGGTGCTTAGCAAGAGTGTGTTCCCCGCCTATTGGACGCACGCTGGTGTGAATCTCAACACCAGACGTGCCGGGCACAAAAAACGCATCATTCGGTCCATTTTCGTGACACACATGCACGACTAAATCCCCTTTTTGCCGCGAATACTCGAGCACCTGCACGGCCTTTTCGGCACTGGCTTCCATGTTATGCAGTGGCCATTGGCCTCCAGAAAAATAATCGTTTTGAATATCAATTACGATGAGTGCGCGTTTTGCCATCAGTTTCTCCACCTTCATTGCCGATAATTCACTCATTAGGTATAGCTGTGGCAAGCTGTTGGCGCAAGACATCAAGAATCGCCATATAGGTCAATGATATATAAATGCATTTATGTTATGGTTCGCGTCTTGCTTGTTATTTTGGTCATACCCTGAAGGCTTTGGAGAAACCATGCGCATGTTCTTTGTTCGCCCTACGCTACTTTTAGCGCTTTTGGCGACCTGCACCCTACTGCCACTCAGCGCGAGTGCCAACAATTTTAATTACAACTCACTAGAATTTCGTATGGGCATGAGTCCCGGCACATTTGGCGCGGAGTTCACTACATTTTTTACTCAAAACTCGCACTTTATCTTTCGCGCAGACAGCGAGTTTGAAGGTGACTGGGATTTTGCAGGTGGTGTTGGCTTTAATGGGCCGCTGGGGCAATTTGCCGATATTTACGGCCAGCTATTAGTGCACAACGTCAAAACAGAGTCTGGCGATTTCATCGGCGATGAATGGCTCACCGAAGTCAACGTGGGTACCCGCGTTTGGCTAACCGATTTGGTTGAACTCAATGCACATATTGGTCAGTTAGTTGATAACGACAACAACAACACTGTGTTTGGCGTCGGCGGTCGTTTCCACTCAACGCCACAGCTTTCCGTTGGCGCCGATGTGCAAAATAACGGCGTTTATGGGCACCAGTTTGTTGCATCAGTTCGGTTTCAGTTTTAGAGCGTACGATAAAAGAAAGCCGCGAAGTTCGCGGCTTTTTGATCGAGGGATAGGAATAAACGTCAAAATAAATCGTAATCATTTATTTTCGAGTGAGAGCCACTCAATCATCAAATCCTCGCCTCACTGACAAACCAAGTCATTCTCGCTGAACCATGTGCCTTGAGGTTACTTGAGTATAGACACAGCTTTAATGGCCTGAGCGACATAGGGAATGTCCGCTTCGGTCAAACCTGCAATATTTATCCGCCCATCAGCCACCGCATAAATCGCAAATTCATCCCGCAAACGCGCCATCTGATCCGGTGAAAAACCAAGCATGGTAAACATACCTTTATGCTGGGTGATAAAATCAAATGCGTTAGTCTGCTGCACTGAACGAAGTTCTTCACATAACAAGTGACGCAATGAAATCAGACGATGACGCATCGCCGACAATTCCGTTTGCCACTCTTGAGTTAACGACGGGGTTTGCAAAATAGTTTTAACTAACGCCGCACCATGATCCGGCGGCATGGTGTACGTTGCACGCGCTAACGTAAGTAAGCGCCCTTTTGCTTTTGCTACCGCTTGTGCATTTTCACCCACCACCAAAGCCGCACCCGTTCGCTCGCGATACAAACCAAAATTCTTTGAACATGATGTGGTGATAAGCATCTCTTCAACATGCTCAGCCAGATAGCGCATGCCTTGAGCATCTTCAAGCAAGCCATCGCCAAAACCTTGATATGCAATATCAACGAACGGAGTAAAACCTTGATGTTGAGCTAATTCTGCTATCGCTTGCCACGCAGCAAAATCAATATCTGCCCCAGTAGGGTTATGACAGCAGCCGTGCAATAACACCACATCGTTTTTGCCGGCAGTTTTCAAATCAGCCAGCATAGCCTCAACATCAACTTGCTTAGTGTCTCGACTAAAGTAGCGGTAGCTGCGAACCTTCAACCCTGCCGCTTCCATGACTGGGCGGTGGTTGACATAACTCGGGTCGGAAATCCAGATCGTCGTCTCTGGCTGCGCAAATTTGAGTAAATCGCCCAGCATGCGCAAAGCTCCGCTGGCCCCTGGCGTTTGAATCGCCGCAACACGTGGCATCGCATTGGTTCCGGCCAGCAAAAGTTCCGTCATCGATTGATTGAACTCTTCACAGCCAGCTAGACCAACATAAGATTTCGTGGTTTGCTGTTGATAAACCAGCGTCTCCGCTTGGCGAATTGCGGCCATAACAGGCGTCTGACCTTGGCTATTTTTATACACACCAATACCAAGATCCACTTTATGCTCGCGCGGATCGTTACGGTAAGCGACAGACAAAGAGAGGATAGGATCGAGCGCAGGCTCGGGAAGTTGAGAAAACATGAAAGTCACTGTCCTTGAAACTCATCGAAAAGTGACTCCAAGTTATCACCAAAGCGCTAACTAACAAACTGAAAAATGATGAATGATCTGATTCGCGCTACCACGCCATTCTAAACTTGGGTCGGCTTTCTCTTGTTCAAATTTGCCATCAATCAGAGTATCAACCAAATTCACCACTTCGCGTTGTGCCGCATCCAATTCCTCTAAACGATAGCCGCTCCAAAGCCAGATGTCTTTTCCAGGACACTCTTCGCGTACTCGCTTAACCAAACGCAGTACGGCCTCAATGTTGGCAGGATGCAATGGATCGCCCCCAGAGAGCGACAAACCGCGCCGACGAATTCGCGTGTCATTAAGATCGGCAATAATGCGATCTTCAGCTTCTTGAGTGAAAGGTTCACCCGAGTCCAAACGCCAAGTGGATTGGTTATAACAACCACGGCACTGATGCACGCAGCCTGAAACAAACAAAGTGCAACGTGTTCCAGGACCATTAACAACATCAACCGGATAATATTGGTGGAAATTCATGAGGTTCTCTCAAAAAGGAACACCAACCCACTGAGCAGGTTGGTGTTATCGATACGCAGTGATTCACTATAGATGCTTAACGCGACGCTTCACTTCTTCTTGTTTACCAAAGTTAAAGGGTCTTGCATCTGGACTACCAAGATAACCACACACACGGCGAGTTACAGACACTTTGGTAGAGTCGTGATTGCCGCATTTCGGGCAAGTAAAGCCTTTGCTAGTACAATCGAATTCACCGTTGTAACCACATTCGTAACATTCATCAATCGGTGTATTGGTGCCGTAGTAAGGCACACGAGTGTAGCTGTAATCCCAAACATCTTCGAGCGCTTCAACATTGCTCTGCATGTTCGGAAATTCTCCGTAACAGATGAAGCCACCGCTTGAGATGTCTGGATACGGCAATTCAAAATCAATCTTATCGTAAGGATTGACTTTCTTTTCAACATCTAAGTGGAAGCTGTTGGTGTAGTAACCTTTGTCGGTCACCCCTTCAATCACTCCAAACTCTTTGGTATCGACACGGCAGAAACGACTGCACAAGTTTTCACTTGGGGTGCCATACAGGCTGAATGCGTATCCGGTCTCTTTTGTCCACGCTTCCACCGCCGCTTTCATATGTTTGATGATGTTAAGCGCCTTCTCACGCAATTCTTGCGAATCGTATACGTGCGTTTGAGTACCCAGCAATGCGTTGATGGTTTCATGAACACCAATGTAGCCTAATGAAATCGAGGCACGGCCATTTTTGAAGATTTCTGCGATAGAGTCATCTGCTTTCAAACGCACACCACATGCGCCTTCCATATAAAGGATTGGTGCAACGCGTGCTTTAACGTTTTCCAATCGGCTGATGCGTGTTTCTAGTGCACGACGTGCCAATTTGAGTTTTTCATCAAGCAAAGTATAAAATTTTGCTTCATCGCCACCCGCTTTGAGCGCGATGCGCGGCAAGTTAAGGCTAACCACGCCAAGGTTGTTACGACCTTCGTGGATCAGTTCGCCGTTTTCTTCATAAGTATTGAGGAAGCTGCGACAACCCATTGGTGTTTTGAATGAGCCCGTGACTTCAACCACTTTGTCGTAGTTAAGAATGTCGGGATACATACGTTTTGTTGCGCACTCAAGAGCCAAGCTTTTAATGTCGTAGTTCGGATCGCCAACTTTATGGTTTAAGCCATCTTTGATTGCAAACACCAATTTAGGAAAGACCGCTGTTTTGCGATTTTTACCAAGACCTGCAATCCGATTTTTCAAAATCGATTGTTGAATAAGGCGTGAACCCCACGATGTACCCAAACCAAAACCAAAGGTGACAAACGGCGTTTGACCATTGGCTGTGTGTAAAGTATTCACTTCATATTCCAACGATTGGAAGGCGTCGTAACACTCTTTCTCGGTGCGAGCGCGTGCAAAGGCGTCAGGCTCTGGAATATTCCATTCGCGAGCGATCTCTAAGTGCTTTTCAAAACTGGTTAAAACATAAGGTTCTAGCACTTCATCAATACGGTTAATCGTGGTGCCGCCATAGATGTGGCTCGCTACTTGCGCAATAATCTGTGCGGTGACAGCGGTCGCGGTCGAAATCGATTTTGGTGTATCGATTTCAGCGTTACCCATTTTAAAGCCGTGAGTCAGCATGCCTTTCAAGTCGATAAGCATGCAGTTAAACATAGGGAAGAATGGCGCGTAATCGAGATCATGATAGTGAATGTCACCCTCATCATGCGCAGTCACCACATCACGCGGTAAAATGTGCGTTTTTGCGTAGTGCTTTGCAACAATGCCAGCCAACAAATCGCGTTGAGTCGGAATCACCTTTCCGTCTTTATTCGCGTTTTCGTTGATCAAATCCACATTGCTCTCTTCGATAAGCCCTTCGATTTCACGAGTCAGCGCACTTTGTTTTTCACGAGCGATATCACGATCATGACGATATTCGATATAATCGCGCGCCAAAGACTTATAAGGTCCTTGCATCAATTCATTTTCAACAAGTGTTTGAATTTCGTGAATATGGACTTCGACGTAATCTTCAAGCTTCAACTCGACAGCCAATGCGACGTTAAGCGCATAAATGGCGATATCCTTATCGACGTTTTCAGCTGCTGATTCCACTGCCGCTTGAATACGATCGCGACAAAATGGAGCTCTTGAGCCATCACGTTTGATTACGACTGGTTTCACTTCTTCTCCTTACCCTTAGCATACTCACAGAGTTATCCACAAACACACTATGTAGGGTTATTTATTGTTCGTTGAGCACTAGATGTTGTGTCGTATTTAACGAAAACCGACTATTGAAAGTATTGATTTAGATCAAGAAAAACCAGCAAGAGCACCAGATCAATTCGATCTTTAAGCGCGCGATCTCAGGTTTGAATTAATTAGAAAAAAGCTCAAATTTGTGCGAAAACCGCTTGAAAATTTGCGACGTCTTGTAAGATAAGAGCTGGTGACGTCGTCAAGGAAAAACTCGATGAAATGGAAAAATATATGGCTTGCATCTTGTCTCCGTTCCTGCTTCATTTTGGTGACGCAGATCACGATTGCTTCTGCAACAGCGCAAGACACTTTTCCACAGTTCAACATTGCGGCGTGGAATATGCAATGGCTGAGTAGCGTGCCAAGTCGCCAGTTTGAAGCCTCAATACGAAGCGACCAAGACTACCAGGCATTGCGTGCTGAATATGCACCTTTAGCGATATCTGTGCTCGCTTTTCAAGAAGTCAATGACCCCATCGCATTGCAACGCGTTATCGGCAGTGATTATCGCCTGATATTTTCTGACCGTAAAAGCCCGCTACGAAGACAGCATCAATTTGACGATATTAACCAATACACCGGCTTTGCACTCGCGCGCAATATTGCGTATGCCGACCCACGAGATATTGTGCTTGACTCGCGCCCAACCAGTAAACTGCGTTTTGCTAGCTACATCATTTTATTTCCCTCGAGCGCACACCCGATTCACCTACTATCAATTCATCTCAAAGCGGGATGCACCGGACGTTATCAAAAGAGCCGGCGAGCATGCCGAACACTAAAGGCCCAAGTGCAACAATTGAACCAATGGATTGCGTCACGAGAAGCTCAAAATCAACGCTATCTCTTGCTGGGCGATTTTAACCACAATCTCAGTCACCCTAAAGATTGGTTATGGCAGCAGTTAAGCGCTGGCACTGAGGCTCAGTTAGTCAGCAGAGAGACACCGTCAATTTGCCAAGTACGCGCAAGTAGCGGTTCGACACAAAGTGCCCCCCGTCTGCGCCGATACTCAAGTTTAATTGATCATATGGTGGGGAGCCCATCACTGATGCTGAGCGACGTACGTCAAGTCCCTTACTCAATAGAAAACGTTAAACAGTTCCAGTTGAGCGATCACTGCATTGTGGCAGCAAAATTAGCCATTGAATCGTTAAATTAAGGATTGTTTAACAGATCAGCGTTTTTTCATTTTACTCGAAGCCGTTTTTCATTTTAGGCGACGCGCTACAGTAATGAAGCTTGGTGTCATGGGGGTTAAGCGCTAAATGTCGCTTGTCAATAAGCGGCATTTATTTCACAAAAAAAAAGTTAAAAAGTGCTTGACTCAATGCAGCAAAATGAAAAAAAGCGCGTTAACGTCATCGCGTAAAGCGCCCCATCATAGAGAATATAAGCGCTGCGACAAACAACGCTTATTTATCCACATTACTTATCCCAAAAGTTATCCACTGAATTTGTGGATAACTGATTTTTGACTCCTATCATTATCCAAAACTGTTGTTGATAGGAACCAATAACTGCTTGATTACGCTAGCAACAACAAGCATAAGTGTGGTCAATGCAATCAGTGGCAAAGCTATCCACAACATAGGGTGGAGTGATGCGGTTAAATCAAATCCAAAGACCATAATGCCACCCACAGCGATTTCTGCAGCCAATATAGCTAAAAATGCCGCAATAACCGCCAAAATCCCAAACTCCGCCCAAATGGTCGCTCGAATTCGCTTACGACTCGCACCGAGCGCTCGATACAACCGCAGCTCTTGCTGTCGCTGCGACAGACTCAAGCGCAGTAGAGTGAAAATTAATAGAACGCCAGCGACGACACCCAAAATGGCCAAAATAGTTATCGAGGCGACAAGTTGTTCAACCAATGATTGGATCTTCGCACCCATCACTCGCGTATCGAGCATACTCACTGTCGGATGCTGACGTGCCAATTGATTTAGAACGTCTTGCTGAGTGTCCTCCGCGCGAAAACTGACAAAATAAGAACTCGGCAGCGCCGCTAGCACATCCGGGGAGAAAATAAAATAGAAATTAGGCTTCATCTCTCGCCATTCCACTTGGCGTATGCTGATGACATTGGCGGAATAAGCTTGACCACTGATAACGAAGGTCAGCTCGTCCCCCAGTGTTACCCCTAAATCTTCGGCAATGCTTTGTTCCACTGAAACGGAGTGTGGCTTACCCCACTGCCCTTCAAGCTCAACATTGTAACTTGGTAGAATGTCTCGCCAGGTTAAATTAAGCTCTCTATCAATATCATGTCGTCCATCGTCGCTTAGGCTTATTTCATTAATCGAGCGGCCATTAATTTCAGACAGTCGACCGCGAATTAACGGAAAAGCAGGCGAACGCGCTAAACCCTGCTCATCTAATGTTTGCAAATAGCGCTCTAATTCATAGTCGGCGATATTTACCGAAAACACGTTTGGCGCGTCGACCGGAAGCGTCCGCTGCCAATCAGCAAGTAAGTCGGTTCGAACCAGCCAAATGATCGCCAGTAGCATCAGTGATAGTGACAGCGCCCCTAACTGCAACGCAGTGCCAAGCCCTGAGCGATTAATTCGACTCACCGCCAAAATAAAATGCGTTCCCAGCGGTAAATGACGCAACGCGCGGCCACTTAGCGTGCCCACAAGCGCCAATACAACAAATAAGGCGGCGATAGCGCCAAGTACAATCCAAACCATTAAATTGTTGTAGTAGGCAACAATTAGGGGAACAAAAGGCACCAGAATCAAAAGATAACGACGACGTGACACCGAGACAGTTGCACTGGCTTGCATTGCATTGGCCGCTGAAATCGACAATAAGCGACTCAGCGGGATCCCAAGTGCGGGTATCGCAATCAGTATTGCGCTGGTTAAAGAGAGTATCAGCGGCGTAACACCATAACTTGGTAAAGGATCAGGCAAAAGCCCTTTGATCGGTATGCGCAGCGCCACTTCTAAACCCATACCGATTACCACACCAACCACCGACGCGATAACAAATAAAAGCCCCAACTGAATCAAAAGCCAGCGTGCGATCCAACGCCGACTGGCGCCAATGCTTTTTAACATCGCGATGGTTTGTTGGCGGCTCAAAACATAATTATGACACGTCAGCACCAAGGTGGTTGCGGCCATTAAAATCACGATCGCGACGCTCAACGATAAGTATTGATTGGTGCGCTCAAAGATTTCACTGCTACGACTTGCGGCATCTTGATCGCGCCACTCATCGCTTGGTGTCAATTCAACAAGCGCCTTTGCCTCAGCCAACGCATTGTCATCACCGAGAAGATAATAACGATATTGGACTCGGCTGCCCGGCTGTATCGCATTTGTCGCCGCTAGATCACTCACATGAATGTAAGCTGCTGGCATTTGTTGAAACGGGTTAAAACTCAATCCAGGCTCTGCGGCTATCACCCCAGTCACAACAAGATCCGCATCACCTAAGGTAATGCTCTGGCCGGTTTCAACGCCCAACTGCGAGACAATACGCTCATCAAGCCAAAGTTCACCTGGATTAACTTCAAACTGCGCACCCTGAGCCCCCTGCAATTGCAACGACCCCAATAACGGGAACGCACTATCAACGGCTTTTACCGTGATAAGTTGCATCGCCTCATCACTGAACGCCATAGTTGCAAAGCGTGTCATTTGGGCACTCTGCAAGCGCTCTTGTTGGCGAACGGCGCTCACTAACGCTTGTGGTATCGGATTGGCAGACACATAGACCGTATCAGCCATTAACGCGGCTTTTCCCTGCTTGACCATGACCTGTTCCATACGGTCGGCTAAGGCGGCAAGCGAGAAAATACTGGCAATGATCAGCACTAATGCGAGCGAAATCGGCCATAAGGTTCCGTGGCGGATCTCTTCAATGCTCCAACGAATCAAACGTTGGTTAAGACCGTTTGAACTCATTCTACTGCCTCCACGATTTTACCTGCGTCCATGCGGTAGATACGTTGACAACGTTGTGCCAGTTTACTGTCGTGGGTAACGAGCACCAATGTAGTGCCATGGCGTTGGTTCAAGTCAAATAAGCGTTCTATGACCCGTTCCGCTGTTTTTTGATCAAGATTTCCAGTTGGTTCATCGGCAAATAAAATCGTTGGCCGACTGATAAACGCTCGTGCCAGTGCCACGCGTTGCTGCTCACCGCCTGAAAGTTGACTCGGTAAATGATTGGCACGTGCTTTTAAACCCACCTCATCAAGCAATTGAGTCGCACGTTCAACATCCTCTTTTTCACCGCGCAACAAACACGGCAGTGTCACGTTTTGCAGCGCGGTAAGACTTGGGATCAATAAGAAACTCTGAAAAACAAAACCAACCGATTTTCGACGAATTTCAGCGCGAGCTTCGTCATCCAACGTACTCATCGGCTGGCCTAATAGATGAATTTCGCCAGAGCTTGGTACGTCCAACCCAGCAAGAAGTGTCATTAACGTTGATTTTCCAGCCCCAGAGGTGCCGACGATGGCAATCGTCTCACCGGCCTCAATCGAAATATTTACCTGTTCAAGGATTGTTAATCGCTCATTCTTAGTAGAGACTTGTTTGGTTACTGATACCGCTTGTATTACAGGAGCTTGTTGCATGATTCGTACTCTTTCCTTACTGCTTTGTCTATTGTGCTCGACCGTATCGCTGGCGGCCAATAAAATTCTCGTTTTAGGTGACAGCTTAAGCGCTGGCTATAATATGCCCATTGAGAAGGCATGGCCGAGCTTACTCACTGAGGCAATGGCAACTCACGGCCAAGCGGTTAATGTAATCAACGCCAGTATTTCTGGCGACACCACAGGGAATGGATTGGCCCGGCTTCCAGAGCTGTTAAAAAATCATCAACCCGATTGGGTCATCATCGAATTAGGGGCAAACGATGGTTTGCGAGGCTTTCCGCCCAAGGTCATTGAAACCAACCTGACAAAATTAATCACATTGAGTCAAGACGCCAACGCCAACGTTGCGCTAATGCAAATTCGCGTGCCGCCCAACTACGGTAAACGCTATTCAGACATGTTTGCCAAGATCTACCCTCAACTGGCAACGCGTCATAACACCGTGCTTATGCCCTTTTTTCTTGAAGAGATCATCCTCAAACCGGAATGGATGATGGATGATGGCCTCCATCCCGAGCCTGAAGCACAACCTTGGATTGCTCAGTTCGTTAGCCAAAATTTAGCAAAACATCTCGAAAATTAATGCCCTAGCTCAATTATTTTTACGTTTCTTTACGATATTGTAAATTCCCATAATGTGCAGTTATTAGAATAATCTCAGCGCTTTTCTACGCATTTATGTGCATTGGGATCAGCGCTGGTCTTGGATAAAAATTGCTGCTGACAAGCTCTGCTTGTTTTGAGTAAAAACGTGACACAGGAACCCCTATATGCGTATTGAGCCCATTATCGATGGTGTTATTGCTCGCTCTGCTCACCCACTCGGTTGTCAAGCGGCCATTGAACAGCAAATCAAATTTGCCCAACAATCTGACCCGATTAAAAATGGCCCAAAACGCGTACTGATCATTGGAGCGTCGTCAGGCTTTGGTCTGGCCGCTCGTATCGCATTGACGTTTGGCGGTGCTAATGCCGACACCATAGGGGTGTCGTTTGAACGCGCCCCAAGCCAGAGCGAGACGGGCGATATTCACACTGGCAGTGCAGGCTGGTTCAACAATCTCTATTTTGAACAAGCGGCCAAACACGCAGGTCGCACCGCCATCACGATTAACGGTGATGCCTTTGCGAACGAAACGCGCGAACACGTTGTTGAGGCGATTGAAACCTATTTTGAAGGTGAAGTGGATTTGGTGATCTATAGTGTCGCCGCCGGAATTCGTCCTAAATACGATGGCAGCGGAGCCGTTTGGCGCAGTTGCATCAAGCCAGTTAGTGACAACGTCACTGGCAGTAGCCTTGATTTGGAGCACGACCGTTGGATGGAGGTACAGCTTCCAGCTGCCACACCACAAGAGTTGGACGAGACCATCAAAGTGATGGGAGGAGAAGATTGGCAACATTGGATTGATACCCTAGTCAACGCAGAATCTGTATCAAGTGGTTTTAAAACACTCGCATTTTCATACATTGGCCCAGAGCTCACCCACCCAATATACCTTGATGGTACACTCGGTTGTGCCAAAGTCGATTTGCATCAAACCAGTCATAGTTTAAATCTCGAATTGGCAAACTTTGACGGCAACGCCTACGCCGCGGTATGCAAAGCAGTCGTCACAAAAGCGAGTGTATTTATTCCCGGTCTAACACCGTACCTGCTGGCTCTCTACCGAGCCATGAAGGAAAAAGGCACACACGAAGAGTGCATTGGCCAAATGCAGCGCTTGTTCCGAGACAAACTCTATGGTGCCAATGGTGCTCAAGTGGATGGCGAGCGTCTCATTCGTATGGACGATTGGGAGATGTCCCCCGAGATTCAACGTCAAGTCAACGATTGGCTTGAGCAAATGGATGCAAGTAATTTTACTCAGCTCGGTGATTACCAAGGCGTTAAACAAGCATTTATGCAGCTCAATGGTTTTGCCTGGCCTGAGGTAAATTATACTGCCGAGATAGACATGACCGCCTTTATACCCAAGTGACCTCAAGATGCAGGATTCAGAGCCTACTCACTGGGCTGAGAGCAAGGCAAACAACGTAGCGAAATAGCCAGTCTATTTTCAAGTTGTTTAACGCAGCCATCAGTTCAGTGATCGGCTCCCAAAGGGCGAGCTGTCTTGGCTCATCAGCTTTGTTGACGATTTTCGATTGAGAGCCACTCAATCTTCAAATCCTCGCCTCACTGACAAACCAAGTCATTCTCGCTGAACCTCGCATCTTGAGGTTACTTGGGTATATACCCAAGTAATTTGGGGATAGAACACCCAGTTCGACTTGGTTTTGGCGTCACACGAATGGTTTTGCTGTTTTGATAGTGAGATTTTCATCAGCAAAACCTTCATTCCCCCTGCCATATTACAATTGGTTACACTGCTCCATATCGCCCCACCCTATACTCAAGCTCATATCAAAAACACCGCAGGAGCCCTCAAGACGCGCCCAATTCGCCGGTAATGTGAAATTGCAAGAACCACCTATTTTGATGAGCGACCACCTCATTACGAACAATTAAAATGCCGTAGTGAGAAGCTAAGGATCTGCATTAATGACTTCACTGAAACATCATGACGTGCCCATTCCCGAGACTTTGCTGAACAGTTGGCAACATATAGTTGATCAGCTCGCCAGCGAATTGGGAGTTGCCGCCGCACTTGTGATGCGCGCTCACGCAAATTCCATCGAAGTGTGTTGTGCCAGCGATACCCAAAATAGCCCTTATCATCGGGGCGAGCATGAGTCGTGGCAGCAAAATCTTTACTGCGAAACGGTGTTACGCCAAGGCTCTCTTCTGTGCATTGAAAACGCAGAAGCCACGAGGAAATGGGCCAACAATCCAGACCTCAAGCTAGGAATGAAAGCCTACTGTGGTTTGCCACTTCGCTGGCCAACAGGAGAATCCTTTGGCACCTTGTGTCTTCTCGATGACAAAAACAACCCATTTTGCGCATTGTGTCGGCACATGTTAGAGCACTATCAAACCATTATCGAAACCGAACTTGCCTCCCTGTGTGAACAGGAAAAATTGCAACGCCTTAATCATGAATTGCGCCACCGAGTCGAGAGCCGAACCCTCGATTTAGCAAATATCAGCTACTCATTGAACCAAGAAATTGAACGGCGTAAATCCATCGAACAGCAGATGCATTACCAACGCGATCATGATTCAGGGACGGGTTTTCTAAATCGTAAAGCGCTTGAGCATCAAATTGAACAGATGCTTCAAAAAGCGAAACGCACTCAAAAACAAGTCGCGGTGATTCATATTGGTATCGCCAACGCTCGCGGGCTCCAGACTAAATTTGGTTTTGACCAGTTCGAAGTGCTGTTAAAACAGTATCGAGATAAGTTAGGCCAGCTTGATTTATCCGAGTGTTTAACCGCTCGTCCCTGCACCAATGATATAGTGTTGGCTTTTATTACTGAAAATGTCAGTCGAGATTGCGATGCGCTCCTGATTCGCATATTAGACGCGGGGCGCAGCGATTACTTTTTGCAAGGCGAAGAAGTGCACCTTCACTCTCATATAGGGGTCGCCAGTAGCAGTTCGGCAACGGCACTCGCCCTTTTACGTCATGCGAATCAAGCCATGGTGGTGTGTAAAGACTCTGGCGAGCGCTTTACTTTCTATCTTCAAAGCCATTCCGATCATTTCGTGCATCACAATCAAATTGAAAGCTATTTGCTCCAAGCGGTCCGTAATGATGATTTGTTGCTCTATTTTCAACCCAAAGTAACGCCGCAAACTCGTCATTGGGTTGGCGCTGAAGCACTGCTACGCTGGCGTCACCCGATACTTGGCGACATTTCCAACGAAGCGCTTATCCATATGGCCGAACAAAATGGTCTTATTTTTGAAGTGGGTGCCTTTGTTCTTCGAGCTGCGGTTGAAAAAGCCAAAGAGTGGCAAACCTGTTGTAGTGAATTTCGTATCGCAGTCAATGTGTCTCCTATTCAACTAAAAAACCCTCGTTTTTGCCAACAAGTTAAACATCTTTTGGAAATCTACCATCTACCTCCTCGCTGTTTAGAGCTGGAGGTCACCGAAAGCGGACTCATTGCCGATGAAGTGTTAGCACGAGAAACCTTAAATCAGCTCAGTAAACTCGGGGTCGCGCTATCGCTTGATGATTTTGGTACTGGCTATGCGTCATTTAGTTACTTAAAGAAATACCCGTTTGATGCGATTAAAATTGACAAGAGCTTTGTACAGCACCTCGACGATTCGGAGCAAGACCGCGAAATCATACGGTCGATTATTCATGTTGCGAAAAAGTTGGAACTGATTGTGGTGGTTGAAGGCATTGAAACTGAGAGCCAAGAGCGACTTCTGATCCACGAAGGGTGTGATTTCGGCCAAGGCTATCTTTATGGCAAACCGATGCCGGCAAATGAGTTTGAGATAAACCTTCAACAGCATGCTGCGCCAGAAATCCGTTCGCGTCGAATAACGTGACATCTTGAGGTTACTTGGGTATATAATCCCCCTCTTTATTTTATTATGGGCAGTGTTATGGACTTGCTAATCGCGAAACTGAAAAAGCTCGAAAAACAGAATTACCGTGCTTATCAGCAGATCAAGGGCCAATACAATTTTGGAGATTTCGACCTTTATGTCGACCATATCCAAAGCGATCCCTTCGCCTCTGCATCACGTTTTCGTGCGTTTAGATCTTGGTCTCTCACCGGGCTTGAGTGGCTTAAAGACCAATCCTCTGCCTACCAGATTGCCGCTCGTGATTTTATCGCTCGACGTTTTGATGAATTTGCCAAACAAGAGCCAACTGTATCCATTGCATTGCATGGTCAAACGGTTCTTGATAGCACCGCAGTACTGTTTACCGATAACGGTATTGAGTTGCGTTTTCGCGTCAATTTACCCGCCGAAGGTCGCCAAATTCTGGCGAAAAAAGCGACCAATATTTTGACCTTCCACCTGCCTAAATTCATTCGTCGCGCCACTATTGAGCGTGAATTGGATTTGGATGCGCTGCGTCATCATTGTGAGGTGATTGAAGACCAGCATGCGTTGCGCCAACAGTTAACTCAACATAACTTGGTGGCATTTGTCGCCAATGGCAGCATACTGCCTCGTCTTGCTGGTAACTGCGATTTGCCAATGAAAGATGCCGTGCCTTTCGTTGCTCCCTCATCACTGACGGTGACTTTAGACACGCCAAATCGCGGCGCAGTTAGCGGCCTTGGGATCCCTCATGGCATCACGTTAATTGTGGGTGGTGGCTACCATGGTAAATCGACATTGCTCAGTGCCGTCGAACGCGCAATTTATGATCATATTCCAGGTGATGGCCGCGATTATATTGTCACACACGCTGAATCAATGAAAATTCGTGCCGAGGATGGTCGATGCGTTCACCACCTCAATTTGTCGAACTACATTAATCACCTTCCGATGGCAAAAGCCACCGATGATTTTTCGACTCAAGATGCTTCAGGATCAACGTCACAAGCTGCGTGGTTACAAGAATCGATTGAAGCGGGCGCAAAAACAATATTAATTGATGAAGATACATCGGCGACCAATTTTATGATCCGTGACGAGCGCATGCAGGCACTGGTTGCCAAAGGCAATGAACCGATCACACCGCTGGTAGACCGTATTGGTCAACTGCGTGATGAACTGGGAATTTCCACCATAATGGTCATGGGGGGCTCAGGCGATTATCTGGATGTTGCCGACACTGTCATTCAAATGCATGACTACCAAGCTATTGATGTGACGGAAAAAGCGCAGCTTGTGATTGCTCAGCATCCCACAACACGAGTCAATGAATCGGAAGCACCGCTGTCGCTGATTGGCCCTCGAGCGTTAAGCCGCGTGGCCCTGATGAACTTATTAAGCGAAGGTAAGTTTCGAGTCAGTGCGAAAGGGAAAACTTCACTCCGTTTCGGTAAAGAGTTTACCGATCTCGGTGCCCTTGAACAGCTGGAGTCCAGTGACGAAGTCAACAGCATTGGTTGGTTGTGTTTCCAGCTCGCTCAGCTTCCGGGTTGGTGTAGTGATCCTGTTAGTGAGCTTATGGCAGCGCTTGATAATGAAAAGTGGCACGCCAACATGCCTCAGCAAGGCGATTTAGCCAAACCACGGGTTTTAGATGTTATGGCTGCGCTCAACCGAATGCGCAAAGCCCAATTTAAACCCGCCTCGAGTGCATCATAACGCGGTTATACCCTTTCTACAGCTACAGGGTTGTTTGGGTATCGCTCACCTAGCGCAGTATGTGCCAAGCTTGGCACAACTGACGAAAACGCTTTGCGCACCCTTCGCTTCGGTCTGGGTGCCAGCGCATTGCCAGCTTACGCCAACGTCGACGAATTTCCGTTGCGCTGGCGTTTGCGGGCAGTTCAAAAAGACGAAGTGCCGCTTGTCTATCACCCACTTCTTGATGAGATGTGCCCATATGACGACGATAACGGGTCCAAAACTCATTGAGCAATCGACGCACTTCTCCGCCGTCCGCTTCATAGTTCTGCCAAGAAGTATAATATTCGCGTAGCGGATCGAGCTTATCCAGCACGTAACGCTGACCGACACCACGATGTAGCACAATGTCCATTGCTTCAACCTGAAGCCAATCCTCCGGATAACACAGCTCTTGCAACTGAAACAGCGCATTCATGATTAAAAAGTTACGTTTAAAAAGATCTTTGTCGGACTGCTCATCAAGCTGCAACAATAAACCTTGCTGCTGTAAATGAGTGGATAATGTATGCACTTTCCAACCGCTTGGCTGCTTGCGTAACACGCCCATGATCGGCCAAAGCAACGGATTTTCCATATCTAGCGATTGAAACGAGGCCAAATCTTGTGAGGCAATATCATCAGCAGTATCGAAATTAGAATGATCCATAATGTGACTTATTGTTATCTTCCATAATGTTATTCAAAGTCAGTTTTTCTCATTTGTCGAGTCAAGGTTGATCTGTGGCTTGACCCAAACCTGACTAAAATCAAACCACCCTAGCGCATTGCATTTAGCATTTTGCAGCGCGCCGCTTTGATCTTGATTCACCCCTAACCAGCAGTGAAACATGGGTACCACTTGCCGGCTATGCACCAATTGGCGACCGATTTCCCGCGCAGGAAATTCGCTAAGTCGTTTTGCGCGCCAATCATCCACCAACTGACTCCAGCGCTGAAATTCATCATCACTGCCCATAAGTTCGATGCCGCTGTAATCCAAAAGCCAGCCTGCTAATGCATCGTCACGCTTGGTGGAAATTCCCATCGCCTTAATCCAAATATCAATATTTCTCGGCTCTGGTAACGTTGTATCGTAGCTTTCAAGTTCCACTTCAATGCCATATTGACGCAAAATCAAGGTTATTGCCTCAGCAATGACGGGGAAAATCGGGTGTTTGGCCTGATAAGCAACTCGCAGTGGTCCTTTTGCAACAGGCACTTGGTTAATCGGTTCTGGCATCAAATCTATCCAACCCGGCTTGATGCCAAATGCTTGTAACAACCCCAGATCCATCACCGTATCTTGTGGCAAATGATGAAAGAGTTGAAACCCATTGATAGTCTGAGCCAAAAACTCGGCCCAGCGGGGATCTTTTGCAATGCCCGTACGTTTATTGAGTAGCAAAAACGTACAACCCGGATCGAGGTCAACACGATCGGAAGGCGGCGCTTTGGTCAACATCGGCTTAGACACGCTTGGATACACCACCCATGAGTAGGCATCATCGATAAACCACACTTCCACCTGATCCACTAACGGGCGAAACCCAAAATAGCCATCAAATGCTCTGAGGATTAGCCGTTTGTCATCGTTGCTTTCAACCGCATAAGGGCCTGTCCCTATGGGATGACTGTCGTAGTGCTCAGCGCGAAGGCGTTGTGGAAGCACTATTTTTGCCGCAGACTCTGTCAGCGCGAGCGGTAAAAAACAATCGGGACGAAAAAGCTCAATATCAATCACCCAAGCGGTCGGTGAAAACACGCGTTTGAGATGCGCAAATAAGTTAAACGATTTCAGATGATTGAGGCTTTCTATTACACACTCGGTTGTTAACAGTTCACCATTATGGAACCGTACTCCCGGTCGTAAATAAAACCGCCAATGGGTTGGCGATAGCGCTTCCCATGTGTGCGCCAAATCAGGTTGAACCTGCTCATGTTCATCCAATTTGGTCAACCCACTAAAAATTTGCTGTGAAATATGAATTTCTGAGCGGCGCATGGGTTGCTGTGGGTTTAACGCCAGCATCGGTCGGTAATAAGGTAGACGGATCACCTGCTCACCTTGTTGGTGCTGCAGGCCAAGATAGCCTTGGATCACTTGAGTCAACTTGGCAGGATCGCTATCTAATACCGCGAGAGCCTTTCCAAATTTACCCTCTTCTAAATAACGCCGTGCCAGATTTTCGCTAACATCGCCTTTGCTGCGTTTGAAATTGAGCTGTGACTGCTTACCGCGCCCAGCAGCTGGAATCCACTCAATCCATCCCTCTTCTTCCAATTTATTAAGCACAATCCGAGCGTTACGTCGCGTGCAGAAGAGTATTTCAGTAATATCATCAAGCTGAACGGCAGAATTTTGGCCATTAAAATGCTGAAATAAAGTTTCAAATTGAACGCGTAAACGGGGGCTACTCATAGATTTAGCGATTTAACCTTGCAACAACTTCAAGTGAGGTGGGTATAAAATCTTAATACGTTTCCTTATGTTGCGCGATAAAAAGTCTCGATTACTTTGTGATGGCAATACCAAGATGATCAGCCAGTGCCAAAAGTTGGGCTTCATCATCAAGCTTAATTGACCATTTGCACTCCGCTCCATTGGCAATAACGACGTTTGCCCCTCGCGCCATAAGGGTTAGCGCATCGGTATGGGCGCTTAAATTCACTGCAGGTAACGCACTAAACCGCACCACCACTTCATGAACCGTCGCTATGATTTTACCTTGCGAAAATTCAATAATCATTGGACTGGACTTCTTGCAGTTCATTGGTGGTGGGACGCATAACGGCCATCGTAATGCGACTGGTGCAGACAAGGCGCTTTTGAGTATCAGTGATCTCAATTTGCCATACCTGAGTGCGGCTGCCAATGTGAATCGGGCTTGCGGTCCCTATCACTTCGCCTTTGCGCATCGGTCGAATGTGATTGGCGTTAATTTCCAATCCGACACAATAACTGGGAGCCTCAACCGCAAAATTGGCCGCTAGAGACCCTAAGGTTTCGGCAAGCGCCGCCGATGCACCGCCATGCAGCATACCCAGTGGTTGATGAGTCATTGCGCAAACAGGCATCGATGCGCTAATGCTTGTATCAGAAATATCGGTGTAAACAATATGCAAATGCTCCATCAAGGTATTTTTTGAGGTGCTATTGAGGATGTCCAAACTGATGGGTCGTTTCCAAATCGACATATACGATTCTCTTTAAAATGCGTTGCCGAATTATATACTCAAGTCACTTAGGTATATACCTAAGTGACTTGAGTATATAATAACGAAATATTTTTTTGCTAAGGAAAGCCCTTTGATGAAATTGCCAAAACGGCTGCCATTGATCGCAGCGAGCCTACTCATTGCCGCATGCGCTCAATCCCCTACGGGCCGCAATCAAATTACCATGCTGTCAGGTCAACAGATGACACAACTTGGCGCACAGTCGTTTGAACAGATGAAAAAAGAGATCCCCATCAGTAATGATGCTGCTACCAACCGCTATGTTCAGTGTGTAACAAACGCTATCCTCAAAACAATTCCACCACAGCCTGACTTTGAAGAATGGGAGGTTGTGGTATTTGAAAGTGACCAAGTGAACGCATTTGCGCTGCCCGGCGGCAAAATTGGCGTTTTTACTGGTTTACTCGATGTGGCCGAAAATCAGCATCAACTTGCGACTGTCATCGGCCATGAAATTGCGCATGTACTTGCTAACCACAGCAATGAACGACTTTCTCACAATCAAATTGCTGGCTTTAGTATGGTAGTGGCTGATGCTGCTTTGGGAGCCAGTGATTACGCCGAACACTCATCGAGGATTATGGCCGGCTTAGGGCTGGGCTTTCAGTATGGTTTTATCTTACCTTATGGCCGAACCCACGAAAGCGAAGCCGATACTCTCGGATTGCGATATATGTCTGATGCTGGGTTTGATCCGCGCGAGAGCGTCGCATTATGGCAAAACATGGCAAAAGCCTCGGGCGGCGCGCAACCGCCTGAATTTCTTACCACTCATCCATCGCACTCAACACGCATTAATGCATTGCGCGGGCAAGTACAACAGCTACCAAAATATGGGCTATTTCCGAGTGCACCAGAGTGCAAAAAACCGCGATAGCACAACAGGTGAAATCTCAGTTTTAACTCATGAATTCGCTTTCATTTGTCGGGTATACGTGGATAATACCGCGATTAAAATTCAAAAAGGTGAGTCCTTATGTCTATTGAAGCTACTTTGTTGGCACGTTGTGAATCAAAATGCGAGCTTTGCGCAGCAGAACAGCCGTTGACGGCGTATGCCGTGCCACCGCATGATCATGTTACGGTGGATACCGCTATCATGGTTTGTGATAAGTGCTTGAGTGAAATTGACGATCCAAAAGACATCAACCACTGGCGTTGCCTGAACGATAGCATGTGGAGCCAAGTTCCTGCTGTACAAGTTACTGCATGGCGTCAACTGACTCGTCTCAACTCAGAAAGCTGGGCTCAAGACGCGCTCGATATGATGTACATGGACGAAGAGCTAATGAACTGGGCGATGAAAGGCATGTCTGCGGATGACAAAACCGTTGACTGCAATGGTACTGAGCTGAAAAAAGGCGATGATGTTACCGTAATTAAAGATCTTCCAGTTAAAGGCACGAACCAAGTTATCAAACAAGGCACCGTCATCCGTGGTATTAGCTTGAGTGATGATCCAAAACTGATTTCAGGTAAAGCAAACGGCGGCCAATCTATGTATGTGATTGCCGAGTACTGCCGTAAAAAATAATCATTTTCGAGAGCCTCAAGCACTGAATTTGTCTCTTCAAGTCGCTTGAGTATCGTTAAAAAATGAACATCAATATACCCAAAGCACTTGGAGTTGCAGGTAAGCGGCAAGCAAAGCCTCGGAGCACTTCGTGAACATAGATGAACTCTGTGATGAGGTTTGTGAGGGTCAGCCAACAACCGTAGCTTCAAGTAGAATGGGTATAAAAACGCCAGCTTTTCTGTTAATAGAGAAGCTGGCGTTTTTTATTGCAATGGATTATCGCATTAACCCAATATCACGTTGCATGTGCGAGGAAAGATTATCGCTGTAATGACGCGGCACCGAAGGCGCTTCAGTAAACAAGATATCAAGAATATGAACGACCAATCCTTTAATATTGACGGCATAGGATTTTTTAGGTTCTTGGCTCGTCATTGCCAAGGAATCAAGATGCATTGTTTGAGCCATAGTAACCTCGCTTACCCAAGATAATTCATTACGTTATGATGAAATTTTCGGCGATCATTCGACAAATCAACAGTGACAAATTCTGGCATTTCACATTAGAAAATCTAATCAAACACTCTCATAACAACTGCGCTTGAAAATTCGAGCAACTCAGATGCATATCTATACAACAATGACGCCAAAATGCAGAGCTCAAAGCTTGGCCACTGGGCTAAAGGCAAGCTAACCACTGATGCATATTTAAGCAGCAAAGAGATTGAAGCAAGGGTGGCATTAACAATTTTTCGACAATAAAAAAGGTGAGGATTGTGGTCAACCTCACCTTTTCAAATGATCAGAGCGAACTGAGTCGCTCATCAATCATATAGTTATTCGGCTATCTGTATACGAGCCTTACGACGATTGCTCACTAGGGAGGCTATCACTGCTGTCGTCATCACAAACAGCAAGAAACTCAACGACGCTACGGTTGGGATCGCATACTCACTGCCGACAAGCAGCATCTTAATACCGATGAAAATCATGATGACGGATAAAGCGGGTTTTAAGTAAACAAACTTATCCATCATAGCTTGAAGCACAAAATAAAGTGAACGTAAGCCCAATAGTGCAAATACGTTGGCAGCTAGCACTAAGAATGGCTCTTGAGTGACCGCAAAGATCGCAGGAATCGAGTCTAGCGCAAACATCACATCCATCACCGCAATCACACCAATTACAATCAACATCGGTGTTGCCATCCATTTACCCGCTTCTTTGATTAAAATCGCGTTACCACGGTAGTCATCGGTTAAGCTAAAGTGCTTGCGGATCAAACGCTCTGGATAAGGGTTGACACTCTCCTCTTCGTCATCGCTATCTTTCGCAAGCTTGATGCCCGTCCAAATCAAAAACGCAGCAAACAGGTATAGTACCCAGTGATACTGAGCCAATAATTGTGCGCCGATAGCAATCATGATCGCGCGTAATACCAAAGCACCAATAACACCCCAAAGTAGTGCACGCGGGCGCAAATGTTCAGGCACCGCGTATTGACCAAAGATAATCGCGAACACAAATAAGTTATCGACACTGAGTGATTTTTCAAGCAAGTATCCGGTCACAAAGGCCACTGTCGCGTCTTGCGCAGTGTAATCACTCGCAGGGGCGTAAAAATCCCAAAATAGATAAATAGAACCCGCAAAAATGAACGCTAAAACAAACCAGAAAATACTCCAGCTAATTGCTTTGCGCATCGAAATGGCACCACCACGGGTTTGATATATATCGAGACCAACCAAAATCAACGTAAGCAGAGCAAAACTTGCATACATCGTGGTATTACTCGATAAAGCAAGTTCAGATGTTGACGTAAGAGAACTGAGCAGGAACATAACTATCCTCCAGGGCGGAAGGACAGCAAAGAATGGCAGACCTTCCGCATACAATAAAACCAGCCCACTGCCGAAGTGCGCTGAATGTTGAATGCGTTGGTCTCGTTAAAGTGCAAAAACACTCTTATTTGCCGGATAGGATATGCCTAACGGGATGACGGCAAATAAACTCGATTGGTATGTCGGTAAACTACTCCCCAAACGCCGCCATTGTAGCGATAGCGACGCTGAGAGACTATCACATGTCACGATAGTAACGATTAGAATTGCTAATCGAAAACTGTGCCTATAATCCTGCCAGCGGCAAGAAATAAACCAAAGCCGCCCAAGCAATCACCCAGCCCGCCACGACCGCAAGATCTAGCCAATCTTGGTGCCACATCATTTCCTCCTGAAAAAATGCAAAACGACACCAAAACAGAGCAAAAAACGTACCAATCAAATAGACAGCCAAATTACGTCAAATGAGATGGAGATCCCTAAGCGTGCTCTACTCCTGCTTCGGCCTGAAAACAGAGTATGCCTTGTTCTACGCTTATCGGGGCGGATAATGCCGTCGGATTGCGCTGCAAGTACTCAATGAAACAATCGGCCATCGTCAGGGATGTCAATTGCCCCTCGCCTCGCATATTTAGCAGTGCGCTATACCCTTCCTTACCCTTCATGGTGTAGGCCGACGAAGCGCCCCGGTACCATTGATGTGGCTCGACAGCCTGCCACGTGCCATTGATGCAAATGGATAATCCGCGTATCCGTTTCCCTAATGGCGCATTAACGTAGTAGCGGTAGCGTAAGTTATGGGTATATGGAAAGCTGCCACTGCCCGTTCCATTCACACCATTATTGAGCGCATTGTTGATGGCCCCTTCCAAAGTTGCGGCAATGTCTTGCCCTTGCACGTCATAAACCCCCAATGGTACGGCAAACGGCAGCACCTTACCCGCAATATCACTTTTGGATACCTTTCCAGACTCAATCGAATTGCGCACGCCACCTGCGTTATGTATCGCAAAGGCGACATCATAATGATGCAGATTGAGCACATGAGCAAAAGAGCACGCAATCAAAGGTGCGATAGCGGAACCGCCTCGCTCATCGGGTAATCGAACGTGACGAAATCGTTGTGTCGCATGAGCAATCACCGCTTGCTGCCAATGACGCACCTGTGGCAAATATTTATCGCGCAAAATGGCCTGAATGTTGACGTCCTTTTCACACACGACCACATTATCTTGTGCAGCCAAACTATCGGCAATCGCCTGATAGTGCGCCACTCCCTCATTTTGTTCGCCAATATCGTTATTGAGCCCAGAGTCTAAAAACATGCGTCGCCCTATGAGCAGCTCGTTGCGCCCTTTTAATTGGGTCACCGTGCCGTCAGCAGCAAACTCAATCTCGCTGTGGCCGAGTGTCAGCGCATGATAGCCCGCCTGAACAATGTGAGTGGCACCCACTTTGTAACCGTAATCATCATCTGCGCCGAGTCCTATTGCGGAAAAGTCCCCTTGCAGCCGGTGACTATGACCGCCGACAATCACCCCGATCCCATCGACCTGCTTTGCCAGTGCAATGTCGGCATCATACCCAAGATGGCTTAATAAAATAATCTTGTTAATGCCCGCGGCGTGAATGCGTTGCACCGTTCGTTTCGCGGTTTCTATCGCATCAACAAACGGGGTATCGCTATCAGGATTTGCGATATCAGCCATTTTATCCAGTGATAGGCCAAACACCGCTACTGGCTCGCCATTAACCCATTTTGTGATGTAGTGCGCGCTGCGAGTGTTTGAGTCCCAAGAAAAAACATTACGACAGGTATTTAACCGCCAAGGCTTCGCCCGACTTTCTTGCGATAAATCCCAGTTCCCCGCGAGTAATGGAAATGGTACCGCCGCCGCAAACTGTGCCACGGGCTCATTACCAATATCCAATTCATGATTACCGACCGCCATGGCATCAATGCCAAGCTGAGTCAGTAATTCGGCATTGGCTTGGCCCTTAAAAAGCGAAAAAAAGAGCGTGCCTTGAAAGCAATCTCCTGCGTGAAGGAACAAAAATCCTTGTTTTTGTCTATTGGCTTCATCACGCAGCTGTTTGACTCGCGTCGCGATACGGGCAAAACCACCAGCACTTACGTAAGGGGTAAACGAGATGTGCGCAGTGGGCTCAGAAGTTGGTGACTGGCACAAGGCCACACCAAAAGGCGTATCACGAAGATTAAGCGTTAATTGTAGTGACGATGGCTCGAAATACGAGTGTGTGTCATTAATGTGGGCCAGCTTGAGCGTGACGGGTTGATGGGTGTGTTGCATAAAATTTCTCTTTGCTCAATGCGGACACTATACCTATGTAGCACAAAAATGCCCATCACGAATTAAGTGATACCCAAATAACTTGAAGATACAGGTAAGTGGCAAACGAACTTGCTAGCACCAGATAAGCTGTGAAACACCCCACAGCTTGCAAAAAGTAAAGTCATCGAGGTTATCAAAAACCTTTATAATTGGATCGTATACCCAAGTGACTTCAAGATGCTGGATTCAGAGCCAGCTCACTGAGCTGAGAGCAAGGCAAACAACGCAGCGAAATAGCGATTCTATTTTCAAGTTGTTTAACGCCGCTATCGGTTCAGTGATTGGCTCCCAAAGGGCGAGCTGCCGTGGCTCATCAGCTTTGTTGACGATTTTCGATTGAGAACCACTCAATCTTCAAATCCTCGCCTCACTGATAAACCAAGTCATTCTCGCTGAACCATGCATCTTGAGGTTACTTGGGTATAGCGTAGATTAGGAGGTTCTATGTTGCTAGAGCGTGTTGAAATTTCGGGTTTTCGCGGTATCAAGCGATTGTCACTCACTTTTGATGACATCACCACTCTCATCGGTGAAAACACATGGGGGAAATCGTCACTGCTCGACGCTTTATCAAAAGCACTCCCCGTTGATGGCCAGATCTCGCCTTTTATTTTGCGCGATTTTCATCTCGACCATGCCAGCTCCAAGGCACAAACCACACAAATTGACATCGTTTTAGTGTTTCGCGCCCTCGAAAATACCGAAAAGAAAGCAGCGCGTTATCGTAAGCTTCGTCCATTATGGGACGAGGGTAAAGACGGCATGGCACGCATTCGGTATCAACTGAGCGCCACTCGCCAAGAAAACGGGGTTAAAAGTGAATGTCAATTTTTGGATGCCCATGGCCGTATCAAAGAAATTGAAAACCCCTATCAGCTCGCAACCGAGCTTGCCACATTGCACCCAATACTGCGGCTGCGTGACGCCCGTCGCCTGAGAGCAGACGAAACGCACGAGGGTCGCGGTGAGCTAACGCAACAGGAAAGCTCAGCCAAACACGCGCGTATCGAACGACGCATTCACAACACAACCCGTCGACTCATTGCGATGCCAGGCCACGTAAATAAAGGCGAACTCAAAAGTAGCATGCAATCAATGCAATCTTTGATTGAACACTACTTTTCATTCAAACGTATGGCGCGGCAAAGTGAGACACCGCCACGCGATAGTTTGTTTACTCCGGCGAAAAGCCGCAATTTTAATCTGCGCCAATTTGCCGACCGCGAAGAGAATCGCGCTTCTCGACTTATGCTGATGGGGTTATTAAATAGCTACTTACAAGCCAAAGGCCCGTTAGAATTAAAACGCTGGGCGCGGCCAATTATTATTATCGAAGATCCTGAAGGTCGCCTTCATCCGACGCATCTCGCGCGCGCTTACGACGTGCTGACTCTCTTTCCGATGCAAAAAATCCTCACGACTAACTCGAGCGATTTGTTAACTATGGTGCCGCTCAGTTCCATTCGCCGCTTAGTCAAGCAATGGCATCGAACGGAAGTCCACAGCACCGCCAGTCAGAAGTTCAGCGCCGATCAAATGCGCCGTATTGGTTTTCATCTGCGTTTTCACCGCGCCGAGTCGTTATTCGCACGCTGCTGGCTTTTGGTTGAAGGCGAAACCGAAGTTTGGTTGTTTCATGAGCTGGCGGCACAATGCGGCATAAACCTTGCAAGCGAAGGTGTTCAGGTGGTTGAATTTGCTCAATCTGGCTTAAAATCTTTGATAAAAATGGCGCGCGCTTTCGGGATTGATTGGCACGTGGTCACCGATGGCGATCCTGCAGGACAAAAATACGCAAACACGGTGCGCGAGTTGCTAAAGCATGATGCAGAGCGAATGCGACTGACCGCATTACCTGCTCAAGATATCGAACACTTTATCTATCAAAATGGCTTTGAAGCGTTTTTTAAAGGTCTTATCAAAGTGCCACTCGATCATCAAATTCCGGCAAAAAAAGTGGTAGCCAAAGCGCTTAAAAAATTGGCCAAGCCTGATTTGGCATTGGCCATTGTTGATTATTGCGCCGAGCACGGCGTCAAAAAAATTCCGCTTTTGCTGCGTAAAACCTTATTAAAAGTCGTCGCGTTAGCCAAAGGCAACACGCGTTATTGAGAGGGTATCGTATTTTGCGCAGCCCAATAAATGCATCACATTACGCGGGGTTTGCCCTTCATCATGCGCTGCGCTTCGCGACGAATACAGTCCAATAATGGGTTCTCGGTCATATCTGCGCGCCAGATAAACGACAATGTGCGATCCATTTTGAGATCTGGCACATTCAATTCAACCAAACGGCCTGCCTCGATGAAGGGTTCCACATCCAAATAAGGCAAACAGGTCAAATAAGGGCCGTTTTCAACCAAGCTGCGTAATACTGGAACGTATTCATATTCACGCCACACATCAAGCTCTTCAATCAAAGGGTGCATGTGGCTATCAAATACGGTTCGAGTGCCCGACCCCTGCTCTCGCAGTACCCATTTCGCCTGCTCAAGTTGTGACAACGTCACAACTTCACGTTTAGCAAATGGATGGTGCGCGGATGCGACAATAGTGAGATGGTCGCGCCACCAAATTTCATGGTTCAGACGATTGTCATCACATCGACCTTCAATAATGCCAAGATCGTATTGGTAATCAATCACACCCTCAATGACGCTTTTGGTACTCATGACATCAAGTGCGACCCGGATTTCCGGAAAGTCATTATCAATATTACTGATAAGCTTTGGCACTAAATGTTCTGCTGGTGTTTGGCTCGCACACAAACGCACTTGGCCGCTCAACAAATGCTTATCATAAAAGCCTAAATCAATCTGCTGCGCGTCTTGCAGCAAACGTTTTGCTCGCGGACGAAGCCAGCTTCCCCAATGCGTCAATGACATCTGCTTGCCCTGACGCTCAAACAACGGCCGCCCTAACATTTTTTCAAGTTGAGCCAACGACATGCTTGCCGCCGATTGCGTCAACGCAAGCTGGTCTGCGGCTTGGCTCACACTACCGCTGTCTGCAACAGCGTCAAATACAGCCAATTGTTTCAAAGAATAACGCATAACTTCCTCTGTAAAAATCTACGGTTATCGTACGCGGGACGCATTCTAGCGTAACAAATTTAAATATCAAATTAATTGATTTGGTGTTTAAAAATTATCAATTTTCCTAAGTGAAAATTTCGACATATTCTGATTTGGCGTTGAGGGATACAGGCGTTCCACTCTCGTACTCATCGGCACTTAAGGAATTTGTATGAACACACAGTTAGAGGCGTCTTATGGCAAATACTTCTTCAAATAATCCGCTCTACTTTTCACCCAAAGAGATGATGGAGCAAGCGGAGTACTTTGCTCTAAGTAAAACAACGAAAAGCACCAGCATGACCATCAGTCTTGCCATTATGGCGGGTGCCTTTATTGGTTTAGCGTTTCTTTTTTACATTACAGTGACCACTGGCGCTTCTGCGACCAGTTGGGGGATCAGCCGCCTCGCAGGAGGTATCGCATTTAGCTTAGGTTTGATTCTTATCGTCATTGGCGGTGGTGAGCTCTTTACCAGCACCGTATTGTCCAGTATTTCATTGGCTAATCGTCAAATCACTGTTAGTCAAATGCTAAAAACGTGGGCCAAGGTGTATGTCGGTAACTTTATCGGCGCCACTTTACTCCTGCTATTGGTGGTTGGTGCGGGCATGTACCAGCTAAACAGTGGCCAGTGGGGTCTTAATGCGCTTTTGCTTGCGCAGCACAAAGTTCACCATTCGTTCCTCCAGGCATTTTCTTTGGGCGTATTGTGTAACCTGCTCGTTTGCTTAGCAATTTGGCTGACATTTAGCTCAACCAATGCCATGACCAAAGCGGTAATGACGATTTTGCCCGTCGCCATGTTCGTCAGCAGTGGCTTTGAGCACTGCGTTGCCAACATGTTTATGGTGCCACTGGGTATCGTGATTACTCACATTGCACCAGAGAGCTTTTGGTTAAGTGTTGGCGCTAATCCAGCCCAGTTTGCTGACCTAACCATGAGTCACTTTATCAGTGCCAATCTTGTGCCAGTTACCCTTGGCAATATTATTGGCGGCGCCGTGTTAGTTGGCCTTGCTAACTGGTCCATTTACCGTCGCCCTGAACTTAAAACCGTACCGTACAACGTCGTTTCAACTCCAATTTCAATTTCGCCCATTAAGGAAAACAGCATGAACAACGTCATCACAGTAAAAGAAATCATGAACACCACACCTGTCACTCTTCGTCCAGAAATGCCGCTTGTTGCCGCTCTTGACCATCTGATTGACCACAACTGTGTCAGTGCTCCCGTGGTTAACGTTGAGCAGCAACTGGTGGGTTTCCTTTCTGTGCAAGATGTGATGGTTGACCTTTGGTGCCAAGACTACTTGCCAGCGCAAGGCCAAAAAGTCGCGGATTTAATGAAACAAGAGATGATTGCAATTGGTGCGAATGAGCGTTTAGTTGATGTGGTTGAGTACCTAGCGATTGACAAAGAGCAGCTTTACCCAACCACCTCTATGGGTTATGCGACTCGCCTAGCGGCAATGAGCTTGGAAGAACGAGCTCGCGAAATGAAAGTCAGCAAACCACAAGTTCTACCAGTGATTGAAAATGGAATGTTTGTCGGTGTCGTAAGTCGCTTGGAAGTATTAAAAGGCTTACGTGGCATTTACGGCGAGCGTGTTGAATTAGTTGAAACTGAAATGAGGGCGACTGCATAAGTATAAAGCAAAGCAATTAACAATCTGGATAGCTAAGACAAAATCGAGCCCGATAGCACTGGCTCGATTTTTTTGTTTATCGCTCTAAAAAGTGGTATATACCCAAACAACTTGGAGTTGCAGGTAGGCGACCAACGAACAAAGCCTCTGAGCACTTCGTGAACATAGATACACTATGTGATGAGGTTTGTGAGTGCCTGTCAACAACGCTCTAACTTCAAGTAGGAAGGGTATAAATCAGAACTTTTTAGGCGCAAAACCTGTCATGACGTCTAGGCGCAGCTCTTTACCCAATTTTGTCATTGGGTGAACAACCACCAATCCACGCACGGATTTCTTTAGTTTCCCTAAATCGGCCTGTTCTTCTTTAGTAATTTCGCGCTGAAATGGCATATCAAGCAGCGTCTTACGCTCTTTGTTCAAATCATATTGCTGCTTGTGCTTCATTGAACTGGCGCGTTTAGTCAGTTTGGCCAAATCGTCGGTGAATTTGGTGATCATCTCTTGATCGCCGCGCGCGCGCGCGGCATTTAGCTTACGTTGACACGCATCAATGCGGTTATTGGTGTTTTGCAAATCTTGCTTAATACTCATGGAAAGATTCCGTTTATGTTATCGTCACGCCCCTCTCAAATCGGGCCGCGTTGAAAATTAAAAGAAGGTGATCGAACGACGGCCACTTTGGCTATCACGCGCAGCGGTCTTTTCAGTTTGAGGGGCTTTCTTCACTGATGATTGAGCACCAGTTTTACCGCCTTGTTTACTTTTTGAAGATTTCCCTTCCTGACCGCGGCGGTTTGCACCCGTGTGACGCTTTGCTGATTTTTTCTGCGCCTGACTCTGTTTTTTTGTCGCTGGCTCAGAAACAGCCAGTGGCAAGGTTTCCTTTGGCTCAGTGACCGGTGCGTCACAGATAACGACATAATACTCTTGATTGAACTCAACCAAATCGCCATCGTACATTTTACGGCGTTTACGCGTCTCAATGTCACCATTTACGGCAACATAACCTTCCGCAATAATATGTTTCGCCTCACCGCCACCACCAACAAGATTGGCGATTTTGAACAATTTATACAACTCGATTGGCTGCTCTGATACCTCAATGCCAATAGCCTCAATTTCAATTTCTTGCTCGCTATCGTCGTCAAGCCACTGGTCATGCTCGCTCATACTGGTACTCTATGCTGTTATTTGCCCGCAGTGTAATGGTTAGCGGGTAAAATAGAAACTCTAAAACCGCAGGAAAGCGCGTTATGACGAAACATTTGATGATTGAATCTGCGATGAGTTCGGCTCTTGAGCCGCCGCGAAACCGCCAAAACTCACTGACCATCGCCACGATGAACCTGTTCAATTATCTCGCACCGCCAAACGCTTTCTATGATTTTATCAATATATACGATAACGCGCGCTGGATTAGCAAAAACCAATGGATAACAGACACCCTAGCCCAGCTGGATGCAGATATCATTGGGTTTCAAGAAGTGTTTAGCATTGAGGCGTTACGCTCTTTAACTCAAAGTGCAGGATACGCGTACTTTGCAACAGTCGACCTTCCCTCTGTGACCGATGACTACCTATACCACGATCCCGTTGTTGCTCTGGCCTCTCGCTACCCTATCGAGCACTTATGCGCCTTAGTCAGCCCCTATCCTGATATTCACTTTAGCCGTACGCCACTGAAAGCCCGCATTTCGATACCTAACATCGGCGCACTTGATGTGTATGTTGTGCATCTTAAATCGCAGCGACCGACTGAGCTTAATCAGGTGTTTTTAATCGCAAACGATTCGGCCAATCAAACCGCATCGACATTTCAAAATGCAGGCCGACAGACACCAAAAGACGAAGCGGTGGGACGCTGGCTTTCAACCATTCAACGCGGATGGGAAACCTTACTTCTTAACCAAACGATGATGGACTTTCATCAACAATCACCAGCGCCCGCTGTGCTTTTAGGCGATTTCAATCAAACACTTGAAAGCGCAGAAATGCATCCACTCTGTGTGAGTGCGCCTAATGGATTGGGGCTATGTGATGCTTGGCAATTGGCCAAAACCGCCCTTGCGCACCATTCTGATGATAGATTTACCAATGAGAACAAGATAGATGAGAGTAAGGCTGAACGCCCGGCTACTTTTTATCATATCAACCAAGGTAAAGTGCTTGATTATATTTTACTTTCTGATGAATTTGATGCGACCAGAGCCGATCATATTGCGTACGTGAACAGCGTGACGGTCATTGACCAGCATTTGGTGAACCCGAATTTTGAACGCGATCGCGATGCCAGTGATCACGCCGTGGTGAAAACGACGCTTACCATACGCTAATACTGCCTTTTTGCTCGCACCTGTTCTGTTTTACGGTTGTCGCGTTTTTAACGCGCTGATTTCTCACCCTTCATATTGCGCATATGTCAAACCGCGCTAGCCTTTGAAACAATCGATGCGATTTCAGCGTAAGGGCAAGATGCGGCTATGTTGACACTTAATGTCTCGAATATTCAGCTCAACCAACAAGCGAATGATAAACAAGATGCTATCAAAGCATTGGCGAGCGCTTTAACTCAACGAGGTCTCGTCGACGACGGCTACGTTAATGGCATGCTGGCGCGTGAAAAGCAGAACTCAACGTATCTCGGGAATGGCATTGCTATTCCTCACGGCACTGTTGATACACGCGATTTAGTGAAACAAACTGGCGTGGTCGTTCATCACTTTCCTCAGGGCGTTCCTTGGGGGGATGACAATACAGTCTATGTCGCCATTGGAATCGCAGCCAAGTCAGATGAACATTTAGGCATTTTAAAACAATTAACTCGAGTGCTGAGTTCAGATGGCATTGAAGCGCTACTCAAATCGATAAAGTCTGCAGATGAACTGATTGCGTTACTTAATGGCGAAGTTCAGCTCGATGCGGACTTCGACCCAGCCTCAATTCGCCTAAGCGTTCCTGCGACAGATATGTTGCAACTCGTCGCTATCGCAGCGGGTTTGCTTTCTCAACGAGCGGTTTGCGATGCCCATTTTGTGGCCAACTTACTCACCAAACCCGTTACCCATCTTGGGCGGGGTTTGTGGCTGGTTGGGAGCGAACATGGCGTCAAACGCACCGCTTTAGCATTTGCGACGACGGCAAACGCCTTTGACTATTCTGATCATCCCGTAAAAGGGTTGATTGCGATTGCCGGCACCAATAACGCTCACGGCGCCATTCTTGATCGCCTCGCCACTTTAGTTGCCAATAATGAACAAGACGCACTGCTCAACAACACGGCGGAAAATATTGTGGCACTACTCAACGGCGAAGCGACAACGCCCGTTGATGCGGGAGCAACAGGAACCTTTCGAATACGTAACGCCCATGGTTTGCACGCTCGTCCTGGTGCCATGCTGGTGGCTGAGGCGAAAAAATTTAACGCTGATATTCGTGTCGCCAACCTCGATGGTGATGGCAAGGTTGTCAATGCAAAAAGTTTAATGAAAGTTATCGCACTTGGTGTAAAGCATGGCCACCAGCTGCAATTCACCGCCGATGGTGACGATGCTCAAGCCGCAATTGACGCGATAGGACAAGCGATAGAAGCCGGTCTTGGCGAAGGCTGATTTTTAAGGAGCTAACACATATGACCAACAAAGTGGTTACTGTCACATTAAATCCAGCACTTGATTTAACGGGTAACTTAGAGCGGCTGAATGTCGGCGCTGTCAGTCTTGTCGAAAGTAGCGCTTTGATGCCAGCAGGCAAAGGGGTCAACGTGGCAAAAGTGCTGAGTGATTTGGGCGCCGATGTGACAGTGACCGGTTTTTTAGGTCAAGACAACGCAGAGCTATTTAACGACTATTTTCATCAACTCGGTGTTAACGATGCCTTTGTTCGCGTTGTCGGTGCAACCCGAATCAACGTCAAATTGGTCGAGGCTTCTGGCCGTGTTAACGACATCAATTTTCCTGGGATGTACGTTAACGCAGAAGCCCTCGCCGCGTTTGAAACTCGCTTGTTTGAATTAGCCAGCGATCACGATTATTTCGTGATCGCTGGCAGCTTACCGCCTGGTGTTGAACCCGAATTGTGCGCCCAATGGATAGACCGGCTCGGACAGCTTGGCAAAAAAGTGCTGTTTGATAGTAGCCGAGCCGCCCTTAAAGAGGGACTAGAAGCCAAACCGTGGTTGATAAAACCCAATGAAGATGAACTGGCTGAATTTGTTGGGCGACCTTTAGCGAGCGTCGAAGAGTGCCAAGAGGCCGCACTAGAGCTATTGGGGCTTGGGATCACCAATATTGTGGTTTCAATGGGCGCTGAAGGTGTGATGTGGATGCAAGAAGATGGCGAGTGGCTGCGCGCCAAGCCGCCAACCATGCAAGTGGTTAGCACTGTCGGCGCTGGAGATACCTTTGTTGCTGGTATGTGCTGGGCAGACATGCAAGCCATGGAGAAACACGAGGCGTTGCGTTTGGCGACGGCGCTTTCAGCCATGGCGGTAACACAAGTTGGCGTTGGCATTACCGATCACACTACGCTTGAACGCCTTCAAGCTCACACTGCTATTAGCCGAGTCGAGCCAATCTAAACCCTAACAATGACATGAGGTCTTGATAATGAATATCGCGATTGTTACTGCTTGCCCGAGTGGGGTGGCAACCGCGCCTCTTGCGGCGAGAATCGCTGAAAAGGCGGCGCAAAACCTCAACTGGCACGCCTTCGTTGAGTGTCAGTCGGCTATCGCAGGCTCTCCTTCACTCAGCTCAGAGCAGATCGAGCAAGCGGACGTGATCCTCATTGCCGCTGATGCTCCGGTTAATCTGCGCCGATTTGCGGGTAAACGCGTCTATCAAAGCTCGATTCAATCCTTATTAGATGATCCCAAGTCATGGCTTGAACAGGGTTCAACACAAGCTAAAACGCTTGAACTCACCTCGCCTGACCCCGAAGCCGCGTCAGAGACTCACCAAACGACGCATGCGACGCAGCGCATTGTCGCCATTACCGCCTGCCCTACTGGCGTGGCGCATACTTTTATGGCTGCAGAAGCGTTAGAGGGGGAAGCGAAAAAGCGCGGTATTGAAATCAAAGTCGAAACTCGTGGTTCGGTTGGCGCGCAAAATCAGCTCACTGCCGAAGAGATCGCCGCAGCCGATATCGTCATTATCGCAGCAGACATTGATGTGCCACTTGATCGCTTTGACGGCAAGCGCCTTTACCGCACGACAACTGGCCCGGCGCTGAAAAAAACCGCGCAGGAGATCGACAATGCGTTTGATCAAGCGGCGGTTTATCACCACAGTGGACAAAGCGAGGCCAGCGCGCCCCAAGAGAAGAAAGGCGTTTATAAACACTTGATGACTGGGGTATCGCATATGCTGCCCGTCGTCGTGGCGGGTGGTCTTATTATCGCCCTCTCCTTCGTGTTTGGCATTGATGCGTCTAAAGAAGAAGGCACGCTAGCGGCTGCGCTAATGCAAATTGGTGGTGGCACTGCGTTTGCATTGATGATCCCCGTATTATCTGGTTACATCGCGTTTTCCATCGCCGATAGACCCGGTCTGGCACCAGGTCTCATTGGTGGCATGCTTGCTAGCACCATAGGCGCAGGCTTTTTAGGCGGGATTGCGGCAGGCTTTATTGCTGGCTATTCGGCCAAACTGATTGCTGACAAGCTTCATCTACCCCCGTCGATGCAGGCGCTAAAACCGATTTTGATCATCCCCTTTATCGCCAGCCTATTTACTGGGTTGGTCATGCTTTTTGTGATTGGCGATCCCGTTGCCAATCTCATGAACAGCCTCACTGAGTTTCTCAACGATATGGGCTCTGCCAACGCCGTATTACTTGGGGTATTACTCGGCGCGATGATGTGCTTTGATCTCGGTGGGCCCGTCAATAAAGCAGCATACACCTTTGGGGTTGGCTTACTTGCCTCACAAACGTACGGACCTATGGCCGCTGTCATGGCGGCAGGCATGGTACCTGCTCTAGGTATGGGCGTCGCGACTATGATTGCTCGCAGTAAGTTTGCAGCCAGTGAACGCGAAGCAGGCAAAGCCGCTTTTGTGCTTGGGCTCTGCTTTATTTCTGAGGGCGCCATTCCATTTGCGGCTAAAGATCCTCTGCGAGTGATCCCGTGCTGCATGGCAGGTGGCGCACTAACTGGCGCGCTCTCAATGCTGTTTGGCGCCAAACTGCTAGCGCCTCATGGCGGCCTATTTGTGTTGTTGATCCCCAATGCTATTACGCCTGTATTACCTTATCTTCTCGCAATTGCCGCCGGAACCGCGCTCACTGCCATTTGCTATGCGGTTGTTAAGGTGCGAAGTGAAGGCGATCAAATGGCGAATGCTTAGTAGTAAAGGAAAGAGCGACAACCAAAAAAATCCACCAATTATGGTGGATTTTTGTTAGTAAACTATGGTCAGTTTAGCGCTTTATGGACAAGTCACTGCTTGCCAAAACCAGCTGCTTTGACTTGGATTTTCCCATGGACCTGGGTTGTTTTGCGCGACAAAACATTCGCCTTCAAAACTCACCGTGTCACCATTCGTTACCGGAGTTGACCCAGCAACCCAAGGCGTGACTGTAGTGGAACCACCATCGGTATTACCGTTTCCACCATTACCATTGTCGCCATTAGAATTATCATTATCCGCTTGGTTCAAGTCAGCAACGGCTTTATCTGAATGCTCAAACGCAAAGCCATATTCAACGCCATTGATCTTCACCGTGTAGTTAGCCGGGCCTGAGATTGGCAAGTAATACACCATATCCAACTCATATTGACCACCATTTGGCAATGACTTCCAGCCAGGTAACGAGAAGCCGACGCGATGCATTGGCCCATCAAGCCCGCCAATATTGTCTGCTCGTGTATGTCCAGACGCGATGACAGATAGCCCACCACCGGATTGGTCTTTGGCGTTATCCGGCGCAGATACAGGAATATCAAACTCAAACTCCGTGCCACCAGGAATCTCTACCCCTGTGTTATTGGTAAAGATAACTTTAGGGTTAATTGGGTAGTTCTGATCACCTACTTTGTAATCACCGACTGAGACGGTAATATCCACCGTGGTGTCTGGCATAGCACCTGTCGCAACGGTGTTACCATAAGGTGATGCTGACTTGAACTTGTCATAAATCGCCTTAGTCATGGTATTTCCCATATGGTACTCACCGTTACCACTTGCACACGCTTGCTCTGAAAGATCCACCGCGCCGCGATTACCTTGGCTATCCAACTCGTAGCAGTTATAGTCACCAGCCAGTTCCCAGAACATAATCCCGCCAATTTCTTTATCAATGACGTAGTCTGCTTTTATGTCAATCGACGCTTTATCTTCTGTCGAAAGGAAGACTTTCTTTTCTGCATTCCAAAGCCATGGCGCGACAGCAACCTCATCAAAGAAACGTTGATAGCTTCCGACGAGTTGGTCATCCGCATCCGTGGTGGGATCCAGTCCATAAGCACTGGCGTAACTGCCATAATGACCCTGCTCAAGGTTCTTGACGTGCCACATGGGGTTAGAGCCTGCGCCCATTTCAGCGCCTAGTGCATCAAGATCGTGCCACATGTTGTCGATACCAATGGCACCCCAACCGCAATTATTTTTCTCACCCTCGCCTGTGCCGGGCGCGCAATCACTTTGGTTAGGCAATGCTGCGCGTCCCCAAAGACCATTTTCACCACCAGTCACGCCTTGCCAGCCGCGCGTGTAATAAGGCACACCAATGTTAATGCGTCCTGCAGGCATCGAGCCACGGAAATAGTGATATGCCCAATCCGTATTGAGATAACCAATACCACCATAAGCGGCAGTACCATATACATTCCACTGCGCCAGTTCAGAGTCTTTTCCTGTATCAAACAGCGCTGCATTATGCCCGACATGATCATTCCACGCGCCATGTAAGTCATAAGACATGATATTGACGTAGTCGAGATACTGAGTCACATCAAAATCTTCCATACCGCGCAATAGATAGCCTGATGATGGCGCAGCAATGGTCAACATATAATGAATCCCATCTTGCGCTGACGCTTGATCCACTTTCTCACGCAAGACTTTCATGAGTTCCTGATACGATGCCCAAAGATATTGACGTCGCGGCTCCATAAATGCTTTATCGTCAGGGTTGCCGGCGCCCGCCATTGATGTTGGATACTCATAATCGATGTCAAGACCATCAAATTGATATTCACGCATCATAGCAACGGCAGAGTCAGCGAACTTTTCAATACCCGCATGGTTGATAGAGCCATCAGCGTTTGTGGTCATAGTATAAAAACCACCGTCCGCTACGCGCGCGCCATCGCTGCCAAAATGACCACCTGTTTCAGCCCAACCACCAATGGAGATCAGTGTTTTGACGTCATGCTGTTTTTTGTACGTTGCGAGCGCGCCAAAATGCCCTTTAAAGCCGAGCGCAGGGTCAACCTCTACGCCTGGCCACTCTTTATTCACCGCGACATTATCCGGATCATTCACATCACCAATGTTAACTTCACCATCATCGCCAATGCTAACAAACGCGTAGTTGATATGGGTTAATTGCTGCCATGGAATATCTTTAACCAAGTAAGCCGCTTGTGCATCATCACCCGAGCGCCAACTGGTAAAGTAACCAATTACACGACGAGGATGATCCGCGCCCATTTTCTCGCGACCTTCTTCGTCGTAAATGGTGCAATAAGGTACGTCAACACCTGGGGTTTGATACAATCCATCAGGACGACACGTCGCTATTTGTGGGCCGGCAGTCACCGAAAGGTTTTTCATGCTCGAATTGACGACAGCGCCGTCGTTGTCGGTCACCTGCGCATAAATGGTGTAACTGCCGGACGCTTGCGCCGTATAGTCAAAGGTAAAAGGTGCGCTGGTCACTCGAGCGATTTCAACTTGATCAACAAAAAATGTGACGCTTTCAATCGAGCCATCACTGTCTTCAGCATTAGCGGTTAATGTAACCGTCTCATCCAAAGCAACTTGAGTCTGTGATAATGCTAGGGCAATCGTTGGTAGCGTATTGCCATTGCTTTGAGCGGTAACCGTTAGCGTAACGGAATCCAGAGAACTGCGTTCACCTTGGTCATCAATCGCAATAACCGCAATGTCATGCTGGCCGGCAGTTGCCCCCCAGACGGCGGAAAATGGTGATTGTGATGCGGTCGCAACAACAACGCCATCAATCAAAAATTCAACCTGGGCAACAACGCCATCACTATCATCAGCGTCAGCGCGTAGAACCACATCATCCCCTTCAATCACAACATCACTGGCTAAAGGTGATGTCAATGTGACAGACGGCGCTAGATTGGTCTCGCCGTTACAACTTCCAAGTACTTCCCAAGCTCCCCATTGGCCGGCGTCTGTTGGATTGTTACCTTGAGTCCAGTAACGGGCTTTAAAAGCATCCCCTTGAAATTGAGTTTGGTCGCCACCGGTATATACGGTATCGGAATCCCAATCGTCTAGCGCTGAGCAGTCAACCGCAGCAAAACTGGGCATTGCTATTAAGCAGGATGCACTGATCATGCTAAGTGCAAATACGGGTTTCGCGGCCTTCCTTTTAAGTTGGCGCATAATATTTTCCTTTTATGTCGTTTCACGAATCGAGTTAAATAAGCCCCTTTACCACATCGAGGTAAGAACACTTTTTAACCATCGAAAAAAAACATAAATCGTTATTCGCCAAAATTCCCTTGCAAGCGATGCGTTTTCCGAATCACAATGCAACATTTTTTTAACACCTTGCAAGTAAGAATGATGAAGTGCGGTATTGCTTCAAAATATGAACTTTGCGATGAGAAAAAAGCCCCACCAAAAAGGCAGGGCTGCTAGCAGGACGATCACTTATTGTGAAAGATGACTATACCCACACAACTTGGAGTTGCAGGTAGGCGGCAAACGAACAAAGCCTCTGAGCATAGACGACCTATGTGATGAGGTTTGTGAGAGCCAGCCAACAACCCTGCAGCTTCAAGTGGTACGGGTATTAATTGACACCCCATCGGCGAATTGAACGGGTGTTGTTTGAGTTTGTGGCTGCGGGTGGATTTTAAACAAAATCGCAAACATCACAGGCACAACGATCAAGGTTAATACGGTGGCGAATCCCAGTCCCGCCATTATGGTAATCGCCATTGAACCAAAGAACGCATCAAACATCAGTGGGATCATACCCAGTATCGTGGTCAATGCGGCCATACTCACCGGGCGCACTCGACTGACCGCACTGTCGATAATCGCAGTATAAGGATCTTTACCTGAACCAAGTTCAAGATTAATTTGATCAAGCAGCACAATACCGTTTTTCAATATCATTCCGCTTAAACTCAATAAACCCAAGAACGCGGTGAAACTGAAAGGCATATTGGTCGCCAATAAACCAAACGCAACACCGATAATCGATAAAGGCACGGTAAACCAGATCACTAACGGCTTTTTAAACGCATTAAACAGCAACATGGTGATAACAAACATCAACAAATACCCCATAGGTAAAGAGCCAAAGAGCGCTTCTTGTGCCTCTTTTGATGATTCATACTCACCACCCCACGTAATCTCGTAACCATCAGGTAGCGGTAATGCCATCACTTTAGGCGAAATACGTGCAAAAAGCGCCGCAGGGGTATCTTGACTAAGAATGTCGTGATCGGCCAAAACCGTCAGAGTCCGCTTACGATCGCGTCGCTGAATCAAAGGATCGTTCCAGGTTAAATCAACCCCATCGATCACCAGCTCCATCGGCACGTAAGTTTGCAATGAAGGGCTCCATACTTTTACATTTTGCAGACTCTCAAAGTCAATGCGCTCAGCTTCTGGCAAACGTCCCACGATAGGTAAAATCTCTGTGCCATCACGCAGCAGTCCCATCGTGCTACCACCAAAGGCCATTTGCATCGTATTTGACAAATCTTCTTTTGAGATCCCAAGACGGCGCGCTTTTGATTCGTTAAATATTGGCACTAACTCTTTGGTTCGCTCGCGCCAATCATGACGAATGTTACGCGCGCCAGGGTCGGTATGCAGCACATCTTCAACTTGCAACGCAATATTGCGTAACACTTGCGGATCAGGGCCGGTAATTCTTGCTTCAATCTTTGACGCAGGTGAAGGGCCAAATTCCATCATTTTGAATTGAAATGTTGGCGCATCAAACTGCTGTGGCAAAGCGTTTGTAAGCTCATCCAATACTTCGAACATCGCCTCTCGACTCACAGTTCGAACTTGCAGTTGCGCGTAGGCTTCGTAACTTTTTTCCGGCTGATACGTCAAAACAAAACGCAATAGGCCTTGGCCCACTGATGTTGAAACAAATTCAACTTGGTCGTTATTGCGAATAAACGCTTCAACTACCTCGGTTTGTTCAACCGTTGCACGAATGTCAGTGCCTTCTGGCATCCACATATCAACATAAAACATCGGGGTGTTTGACGGTGGGAAAAACTGCTGTTTTACCATGCCAAACGCCATCACTGCTGAGACCAACAACCCCACCATAGCCGCTACCGTAAGCCAACGAAAACGCAGTGCGATTTTGAGCGTTCCAGCAAACAGCACAAACAGCCAACCTTTGTAAGGATCGTCATCGGTAGCATCGTCTGCACTGCTCTCTTTTAACAGTAAATCAGCCAAAAACGGCGTGATCGTAATAGCCGTGATCCAGCTTAAAAACAGTGAATAGCACAGAACCCAAAACAGCGAGCCCATAAACTCACCTGTCGCGTCTTCTGATAAACCAATCGGGGCGAAAGCGGTGATGGCAATGACCGTGGCACCAAGTAAAGGCCATTGCGTCTGTTTAACGATATCACTGGCCGCTTGCCGTTTGGTACGCCCTTTCTTTAAGCCAACCAAAATACCTTCTACCACCACAATGGCGTTATCCACCAGCATGCCCAACGCAATAATTAATGCGCCAAGAGAGATTCGATGCAGCTCAATATCGTTGTACTTCATCAAAATGAACGTACCCAATACGGTTAGCAGCAGCACGGCACCAATGATAAGGCCACTGCGCAGCCCCATAGCAAAGAGCAATACCACGATAACAATCGCGACGGCTTCTGCGAGACTGACCACAAACCCACGCACTGAGGTGTCCACTTCTGCCGCTTGATTGTAGAAATGATCAAGCGTAACGCCAGCCGGTTTTATCGACTCAAGCTGCGCCAGTTTGGCATCTATGTTCTTACCCACCTCAACCACATTCACACCAGAAGCAAAGGAGATAGCAAGGTTAATGGCCGGTTTACCGTTAAAGGTAATCACATTGCTCGGCTTTTCTTGTAAACCTCGAGAAATCGTCGCAACATCTTTTAGGCGGATCAGGTTGCCGGTATCTCGGCCATGAATAATCAGGTTTTCTAATGACTCGACTGAGGTTAAGGTGCCACTGGGACGAATCGCCAAACTTTCACCATTCACCATGACCTCACCAGATGACACAACATTGTTTTGACGATTGAGCAAACCAACGACCGTGCTCATGTCCAAGTTAAGTGAATTCAAGCGATCCAACGAAACTTCTACAAACAACATTTCCGTTTGATGTCCGGCAATCGTCACCTTGCCAACGCCATCAAGTAATTCAAGATCGCGAGCGAGCATATTGGCATAGCGTTTTAACTCAACATAGTCGTACCCATCGCCAGAGAGCATAAGCATAATGCCGTAAACGTCACCGAAATCATCAATGATCGACAGCGAATTGACTCCTTGTGGCAATGACGGACGTAAGTCGTTAATTTTGCGCCGCATTTCATCCCAAATTTGGGGCAGCTCGTCCGGACCATAGTCCATTTTCATGCTGACCATAATTTGGGACATGCCGTTTGACGATGTCGACGAAATTTTATCGACATACGGCAATTTTCGAATCTCTTTCTCTAACGGATAGGTAAGCTCCTCTTCCACCTCTTTCGGAGTCGCTCCCGGATAAGTGGCCATAATCATCGCATCTTTAATGGTAAAGGCAGGATCTTCTAAACGGCCTAAGTCTAAAAAGGAAACCACGCCACCAATGGCCAAGATGACGATAAATAACCAGCTGATTACACGGTTTTTTATTGAGTATTGTGCAATATTCATCCGTTATTTTTCTCCACCAATTTGACCGGAGTGCCGGCACGCAGTTTACGTAAATTTGAGCGGATCAATTGATCACCTTGGCTCACACCACGATGCACCACCGCCCCATGACCATTAATTTGTGAAATCGCCACTTCGACGCGATTTGGCAGCGAATCTTCAAGTTTCCACACATAAAATTGGCCGGGCTCATCGCCAGCTTGTAACACACTCATAGGCACTTGATAGCCCTCAATTGCGCTGATCCCCGCCGCCACCATATCGACGGTAATACTGGCACTGGTACCCGGTAACACCTGAGGCTGGATCTGCGGCATAGCAAGCCACATTAAATAACTGCCACTTTGTGCACTGGGTTCGCTACTGTGCTCAAGATATTGCATTTGATACTGCTCAGTGTGACCAGAGAAACTGACCATAGGACGATATGGCGCTCGCGCGCTTTCGGGATTAATCATGGTAAGTACGTTGTCTGAAAGCTCAATTTCAACATACAAGCTTTCGTCTTTATAGAGATTCACTACCGGCTCGCCGACGGCAACCGTCTCAAAACGCTCAGTAAAAACCTCTGAGACAGCACCATCAAAAGGCGCGACTAAGCGAGTGTATGCCAACTGATTTTTTGCCAGTTCAAACTGAGCTTTGGCCAGTTTTTGGTTGGCATAAAGACGATCGCGCTCGGCGCTTGAAATCATCTCACGCTTAAATAATTCTTCACCGCGTTGGTACTGCTTTAATGCTAAGTCAAACTGCGCTTGGGTATCGTTAAAGGCTTGTTGCGCGGTCGCATCATCTAGCTTTGCCAGCAATTGGCCCTTTTTCACGTTATCGCCTGTCTTGACCAAAACATGCAGTACCTCGCCTGCGCGACGAAACGCCAGTTCAGTTTGTTCGGCAGGAACCACCTGGCCTTTAAACTGGCGAAATTGATTTTTCACCGGCTCGCCCACATCGAACGTTGAAACATATAGCGGCGCCTCGTTTGTGGTAGGTGCATTTGGTTTACAACCAACAATTACAGAGACACTTAGCAGTGCTAACACCATTGAACTGCGCTTCATTAGATCCCCTCCTCTCGACGCCATACTTTAACTTGCTGACCTTCAACCAAGCTTTCGACACCGGCCACCACCACCAATGCATCATTTGCCAGCCCTGAAATCACGCGGCCTTGTTGGTTGAGCGACACCGTTTTGGCGCTAACGCGATGTGTTGTAGGGTCTAATGTCCAAATAACCCCGCTTTCCGCTTGACGCGACACCCAGGCTGACTTGGGTAATACCGTCCCTATTTGCTCAACATCACGCGCGACATGCACCTGCCCGGTCATTCCACTGAGCAAATTGCGCTCGGCCGGCCGCTCAATGGTCAATATGGCTTGGTAACTATTAGTATCGCTATTTGGCTTGGTGGAAATTTCTTTTAGCACACCATAAATAGGCGTCGTTGGATCGCTATCGAGGGTGAACCACATCTTCTTATTAGGAAGTGTTTGAAAATCAGCTCGCTCAACATAGCTGACAGGAAGGGTAAAAGAGACATCAAGCTGGTGGTTATCAATGATGTTGAGAATTTGCTGTTTCGCTCCCACCACTTGGTAAGGTTTTGCAAACGTCGACGACACAATACCATCAAACGGCGCTCGCAATCGCGTATAACCAAGCTCGGTTTGCGCTTGCTGAAAATGGGCTTTTTCAGCTTTATAACGGGTTTCCGTTTGCTCGTACACATCCGTACTGACTAAATTCTTTTGATATAAACTCTGGGTGCGCTGCCACTCATTTTGAGCCAATTCAAAACTGGCTTGCGCGGCATCTAAAGCGTATTGCAAATCACTGGCATCTAGTGTCGCTAACACCTCACCACGTTGCACCCTCTGCCCCATTCTCACATCCATTGAAGCCACTTGTCCGGCGACTTGAAATGAGAGCTGGGCTCGCTGAGTCGCATCAATTTGTGCAAGAAAGCCATCACTAGATTGAGTCGCGGTAGATTCGATCGCTAACACCTTTACTGGCGGGATCACTATCGCGTCGGTGGGGTTAGACGCTGCCTCTTTACAGCCGCTCAACATCATCGAGCCAAGGGCGATCACTAAAATACCCTGCAGCGGAAGAATTGAATTTCGTTTCACTCTCGCATCCTGTTTATATTACACAGTCGTGCAGTATAATGAAAAGCGAACCACATTCAATATATTTTCCAATTGGATAGCATAAAAGTTACCCGCCGTTTATACCAAACCAAACACGCGCGCCTAAATGCCCACAGTGCAACCTATTGAATAAAATCTCATTTTCCCCATCTAAACTGTAATTTTTAGATCAAAAATGAAATTAATATGAAATTAGGTTGACTATTTTGTGCGCTAGTCGTATATTTTGATTGTGGATTTGAAATAAAATTACGAATTGGAGGTAATGTTATGTCTAATCTTCTAACCGCTATCGCAACTTTGTTTATTACTGAAAAAGATTATTTGGGTCGTAACATTGATGAAGTGATCAGCCGTCTGGCTGCACAAACTGAGTCTAATGCTCACGAATGGGCCTATTTGCGCGATGAAAAAGTGTACGAAAACACAGTCAGTGGACTAAAAGTATACCCTCACGAGCGCTGTGGACGCGCCGCATAAATTGACCGAATAAAAAAAACCGCACTGAGTGCGGTTTTTTGCGTATTACGATTCGAGTCTATTAAAATAGCGGTGAAATACAAGATACAAAAGCCTCACTAGAGTTCGTACCTGTTGTATCGTCACCATTGGTCAGGTTAAACAGCTCCGGCTGCCCACCCGAGGTTGAGCTGGTCCAATAATTCACCGCGCCAGGCCAACCATAACCCGACATCAAATTACCGTACTGTAAGTAAAGTAATCTTAAATCAAATTCCGACGGTAACTCCCAATTTGACTCGCCTGCAAATCCAATAGAGGCCAAATAGTCACACCATTGCGCCGCTTGCCCCGAAGCGCTGCTACCCGAGAGCTGGTCAAACAGGCCGAAAGTGCCAACTGGCGCAACGGTCTGCTGCCTTGTTCCTGTATAGGTTTTTTCAAGGCCTGCACTACCTGGATTCTCAGTAAAACCTAATCGCTCAAGTGCCGCAAGGCTAGGCGATGAAGTGAACCAATCGCCAAATGCGGTCGAAATCACTTTCAAGCACGCCGTCGCCGCATTGGTCTTACTTGCATTATTAAAGCCGCCACACAATGGAATTGAACGCTTACCTAAGTTTGCGACCGTAACCTCCGATGGTGCGCTGGTTTTTCCTTCGTAGCTTCCGGTCACATTGACCGTACCTTGTTTGATACCCCGCGCGAGCCCTGCTGACGAAACTGTCAGCACACTGGTATTGCTACTTTGCCAGGTGACTCCCTCTTGCAGTTCAGCGGTTGAGTTATCGGTATACTCCCCGGTTGCCTCAAATTGAACTGTCGCATTGATATTAAGCGTATCGGATGTCGGTCGAATAATCACACTTGTCAGAGCCGCATCGGTAATTTCGATATCCACCGGATCACTGGTAATGCTGCCTTTCGTCGCGGTCACCGTCACTTTCGCGGTAGGCTCCAACGCCGTCACCTCACCCGAACTTGATACGGTGAGCTGTGTCGTATCGCTCGATACCCAGCTAACGTCCGTTAAAGGTTGTGATGTGCCGTTACTGTAGGTGCCACTGGCTTGCAATTGCGCACTAACGCCTTTCGGTAATGTTAATGTGTCTGGCGTGACCGATATCGACTCCAGTACTGCATCCGTTACCGTGATACTACTGTTAGGGCTCGTCAATGTCCCTTTAACGGCATAAACCGTAATATCGGTACCCACCGCAAGCGCGGTCGCCAGCCCCGATTGGGCAATTGACAACTCGCTTGGCTGGGCGCTGTACCATGTCACTTCATCGGTGATCACTTTCTCTGTGCCATTACTAAATTGCCCCAGTGCGCGAAATTGAAGCTGACGGCCTTCTGGAACACTGGCTTCAACCGGCGAAATATTGATCGTATCCAACGTTGCATCCGTGATCGTCACAGTCGCTTCATTACTCGACACACCATCAAGATAAGCTCGAACGGTTTGGTTGGTTGATGGTGAGACCGCTTGCAATAACCCACTGGAATTAATCGTAAAGGAATTATTGTCGCTGCCACTCCAAGCCACCTGAGTAGTGATATCTGCACTGCTATTGTCGCTGTATATACCCACCGCTGTCATGGTAACGGTTTGTCCATCGGCTATGCCAATGATTGCTGGCGTGATTTGAATCGACGTTAAAGTAACATCAGTCACCGTCACCTGAGCTTGGTTACTGGTGAGTCCCTCATACGTTGCCGTCACCGCAACGTTACTGGCCACCGCTTCACCAGTAACAACGCCGGACAAACTCACGCTGACATCTGTGGTGTTGGCGCTTTGCCAAGTGACCAATGACGTCACATCTTGAGTAGACTTATCACTAAACACCATAGTTGCCGTCATGGCTTGCGTTTGCCCTTTTGCAATCGACAATACCGCAGGGGTAATTTGAATCGACTCTGGAACTGCCGCCACCACGGAGACATCAACCACGTTACTGCGAATGCCATTCAAATAGGCGTCAATTGTGTTACCTGTACTGACTTCAAGTCCGGTGATTTTACCCATTGGATTGACAATCACATTGCTACTATCGCCAGTCCACCACGATACGGAGTCCGTCACATTTTGAGCACTGTTATCGGAATAGATTGCAATTGCGGTCAGATTGGTTGATAACCCTTTCGCTATCGAAACGCTGCTAGGTTCAATTTGCACCTCAATTACCGTCGCATCCGTCACCGTAATAGTCGCATCGTTACTTAAAATTCCCTGATAAGTCGCATTCACTAAGGTTTTATCACTCACCGCAACCGCCGTGGTTAACCCTTCTGCACTCACCGTCACATTGGCGGTATTCGATGAGCTCCAACTGACCACGTCGGTTAAGTTAACCGTCGTGTTGTCTGTATAAAGACCTATTGCCGTAAGTTGCTGAGAACTGCCTAACGCGACCGAGATAGAAGCAGGTGTCACCTGAATACTAACCAGCTGTCGGTCAATCACATCCACTTCTGCGGTGTTACTGGTCACATTACCTAATTTCGCAAACAAGCTGTTGTCACTACTCACAACAAGCCCTGTTACCACCCCTTCGCTCGTCAAACTGATGTTGGTACTGCTACCAGTAAGCCAGTCGACTTGATCGGTAATATCAAAACGGCTGTTATCACTGTACTGACCAATCGCGGAAAATGACCCCATGCTTCCTTTGGGTATGCTCTGTAAGCTCGGCGTGACATCAATCGACTGCAATATCGCCGCGGTCACTGCCACACTCACGCTGTTACTGGTAATGCCTGAATCATTTGCCGTGATCGTGGTTCCTTCACTGGTGGTCACCCCTTGAACTAACCCAGTCGCGCTGACCGAAACATCCGTGGTATTGCTCGAGATCCAGTTCACTGTATCAGTTAGGTTTTGTGTGGTTTGATCACTAAATCGCCCTGTTGCAGTGAGTTGCTGAGTGATCCCTTTTGCGATAGACAGCTGCGCTGGAGTAATTTGCAACTCCACCAGCACCGCATCTGTCACCGTCATCAGTGCGGTATTACTCGTGACACCATCAAGAAACGCCTCAATTTTGGTATCGCTGCTCACATTGTTGGCATAGGCAAGGCCCGTCGCATTTATCGTCACATCTTCGGTCGATAAACTTTCCCAAGTCACCGTATCCGTAATATTGACGCTATCACCGTTGCTGTAGTGACCAATCGCGGTATATTGCTGCGTATACCCTTTCGCGATCGATAGTGTTGCTGGGGTTATCTGAATACTAGAGAGCACTGCATTGGTCACGGTAATGGTACTGCTGTTGCTTACCTTTCCTTCGTAACTTGCGGTTACAGTGACGTTGTCACCAACAGCAACCGCCGTTACATTACCGGTCCCACTTACCGTCGCAATGGACGTATCAGAGGAAAGCCAGCTCACCACATCCGTCAAATTCAACGTACTGTTATCGGTGTATATACCCGTCGCTTGTAACTGCTGCGTGGTGCCCGCTGCGAGTGACACTGTGGCTGGAGTGATTTGGATGCTCACAAGCTCTCTGTCGGTTACATCCACGGTCACTGTATTACTTGTTACGCCATCAAGCTTACTAAACACTTGATTGCCAGTGCTTACCGCAATACCGGTGGCGACGCCACTGCCATTTAGTGTGATGTTGGTACTCGCATTTGTGAGCCACGAAACCCGATCCGTTAAGTCAAAGCGTGTATTATCACTGTAGTTACCTGTAGCGGTGAATTGACCACTGTTGCCTTTCGGTATCGAGATACTGTTTGGCGTGACATCAATCGATTGTAAAGTCGCCGCTGTCACTGTGATAGTTGCGGTGTTACTCGTGATACCTAATAAGTTTGCATTCACTTGAGTGCCTGAGCTGGCAAGCAAGCCTTGGATAACACCAGCCGAACTCACTGTTACATTAGCCGTATTACTGGAAATCCAATTTACCTCACTAGTGAGATCTTTCGATGTCTGGTCGCTAAATTGACCGGTTGCGGTTAATTGACTGGTAATGCCTTGGGCAATCGACACTTGCGTTGGCGTGATCTGCAACGCAACCAAAGCGGCATCTGTGACTGTCACTTTGGCACTGTTACTGGTCACCGTTCCCAAAACAGCTTCTACAGTCACATCGCTGCCTACACCTGCCGCGTAAGCCAAACCTGACTTACTCATTGTCACATCTGCGGTATCTAAACTTTGCCACACTACTTGATCAGTAATATCGGCGGTGGTGCCATCGCTGTAATTGCCCACGGCAGTAAATTGTTGGGTGTACCCCTTTGCAAGGGAAACGGTTGCAGGCGTGATTTGAATACTTTGCAGCGATGCATCGGTGACAATCACTTTGGCAGTCGATGACGTAAGAGAAAACGTCGCAGTAATCACAACGCCATCAGAACCCGTTGCTGCTAATGCCGTGGCTTGACCCTCTTTAGTAATTGACACAAGTGACGGGTCTGCACTGGTCCAATTGACGGAATCTGTCACGTTCCTTGTGGTGTCGTTACTAAAGCGGCCAATGGCTTCGAACTGGCCACTTACCCCTTTGGCGACAATGGATTCATTAGGGATCACTTGTAATGAAACCAAATTGGCTGGCGCTACATCGAGGCGAATGCTATTACTGACCGTACCATTTAGTGACGCCGTAACCTGAACAGCACTCGAAACCGCGACGCCAAAGGCGACACCATTTCCGGTTATGGTCACACTGGCTGTATCACTTGAAACCCAACTCACTTGGTTAGTGACATCCTCTGTTGTGCCATCACTAAAGATCGCAACAGCAGAAAGGTTTACTGTGGTCCCTTGTGGGAAAATATTATTTTGAGTAGAAATGACCAGCTTACTTAATGTCGAAGCAATCACGGTAATGGTGCTCGAATTACTGGTGACGCCATTCCATGTACCAGAGATGCTAGCGGAAGACGGCGCCAACAATGCTCTTACGTCACCTGTCGAAGAGACCGTCACGGAAGTATCATTACTGCTCTGCCAATCGATTTGATCAGTAACATCTTGGGATGTTCCGTCACTGAAGTTGGCAATCGCGGTCAGCTGAGTTTGTAACCCTTGAACTAAGGTTGCTTGGGTTGGCGTCACCTGTACCGAGGTCAGAGTAGCACTGGTGATGGTCACATCCGCATCACTACTGGTAACACCATCGAGAAGTGCGGTAATTTCCACTTCCGGATTTTCTGCAATGGCGTAACCCAGCCCTTGATCGTTGATGGTGAAGTCTGTGGTAGCGCTGCTGCTCCATGAGACTTTGTCGGTCACATCACTGCGTGAGTTATCACTGTAAAATGCTGTCGCCGTGAATTGTTGACGGCTTCCCTTCGTGAGGCTAATTCCACTTGGCGTCACTTGAATCATACTCAGCGTCGCAGCAGTCACACTAACCGTCACCGTGTTACTGGCAATACCTGAATAGACCGCCGCCAGTGTGGCATCCCCAATCACAGCAAGGCCAGTGACTTCGCCCTCTGAATTGACAGAAATTGCACCCACACTGCTATTGGTCCAACCGACTTCATTGGTAATATCTCGAGTTGACTTATCACTAAAAACGCCAACGGCCGTCAGAGAGGCGCTTTCCCCTTTCGCAAGGTTTAACACGCTCGGTGTCACTTGAATGCTTTGCAATACTGCATCATTGATTCGAACATTGCTGATTTGGCTACTCACACCATCCAAGGTGGCGCTAACCTGTGTATCCCCAACCGAAACAGCGGTCAAAACACCCGCGGCATTGATGGTCGCAATCGCATTGTCAGAGGTTTTCCATAAAACGTCAGTGGTCACATTGCGCTGCGACTTATCACTATAAGTACCAAGAGCGGTGTATTGCTGCGTGAGTCCTTTTGGCATTTGCAACGTCGCTGGTAATATCACTAACTCAGTTAACTTAGCGTCACTCACCACAATTGCGACATCATTGCTGGTGATCCCAACCAGCGACGCGGTCACAGTCACATTGGTATTGGTCGCCACCGCCGTTGCAACGCCGCCTCCATCGCCTGATTCTATCGTCAATGATTGTGGATCTGAGCTTTGCCAAGTCACCAATGAGGTGAGGTTGTATACCGTTTTATCACTAAAATGACCCATAGCTTCAAACTGCTGCGACGTTCCCACCGGAAGTGTGTCACTCGGTGGTGTGACTTGGATGGTTTCCAATTGGGCAGCGCTCACCACCAACAGCGCGTTGGCGCTTTGAATTCCGTCATAAGCGGCGGTAATAACCGCATCACCGGTGGTAATTGAACTGGCAAGCCCCGCCGAATTGACGGTGGCAACAGCTGTATCATTACTGTTCCAAACCACAACGTTCGATAAATCGACGGTGCTCGAGTCTGAATAAACGCCTATCGCAGTAAACTGCCCGGTGTACCCTTTAGGTATGGTTAGCGTTGAGGGTGAAATTTGAATCTGAGTCAAAGTCGGCTTGGTGACCACCAACTGAGCACTGTTACTGACGATATTATTTAGCGTAGCCGTTATTGTTGAGTTACCTTCATCAGCCGCTAACGCAAGTCCAGACGACGTCACGGTCACAACATTGGTATTGCTGCTTTTCCACGCCACAAGACTTGTTACGTCATGCTGACTGCCATCGGTTAACGTCGCAGTGGCTGTGAACTGTACATTAAGCCCTTTAACCAAGGTGTCTTGCGCGGGTGTTATTTGAATACTCGAGATCTCAGCCGGAGCAACGGTGACGGCAACGGTATTACTTTTAACCGCACCCAGTACCGCTTGCACCGTAACGTCACTGGAGGTAGTGGCGGTGGTATTGGCGCCAAAAATAACGCCATTTTGCGCGGCAACAACCTCGTTGGTGTTGTTACTGATCCAAAACACTTGGTCTGTGACGGTTTGTTTCGTGCCATCACTGTAAATCCCAGTGGCGGTGAGCTGCGCCGTATTCCCGCGCACAATAGAAAGCGTCGCAGGTGTGACTTGGATTTGTTCCAATTGTGCATTAGTGGTTGACGCCTCAACGTTATTACTGGTGATGCCATCCAATGTTGCGGTGATCACCGCACTACTGTTTGCAGTATCAACACTTACGACCCCATCATCGGTAATGCTCACGGCACTGGTACTGTGAGACCAACTCACTTCATCTGTCACATCTCGTGTGGTCTGGTCGCTGTAGATGGCTTGTGCGGTCAGCGTCTGAGTCAAACCTTGCGCAAGTGAAAAGGTCGAAGGTTCAACAAAAATCGCCACAAGCGGTGCGGAAGTGATCTCAACAGACACTGAGTTACTGTTAATCCCCAAAAAGGAAGCAGAGATGGCCACACTAGGATCAGCAAGCAAGGCCTGTAGTACGCCTTCACTGGTGACACTGGCAGCGGTTGCATTACTGACTTGCCAACTTACCTGATCAGTTAGATTTGCGGTTGTGTTATCCGAGTAGAGTCCCGTTGCCGAGAGCTGCTGCGTTGCTCCGACCACCATAGCAACCGTTTTAGGTGTCACTTGAATGGAGAGCAGCTCAGGCGCTTTCGCCACAAAGGTCAGCGCGTTACTGGTGATCCCTTGATACACTGCGGTAATTTGGCTTTGACCACTAGCACTGACGGCTTTCACATTCCCCGTACTATCAACCGTCATGCTCGTTTGATTAGAACTGCTCCAAGCGACAACATCGGTAATATTCGCAGTAATGTTGGATTTAAAAACACCAATCGCCTGCAACTGCTGCTCATTGCCTTCGACGAGCTCAAGCGTGTTCACACCAGAGTGACTGCGTGATAGTGGCAATATCTGAATACTGACCAGTTCCTCTTCTTCAATGATGGTGACATGAGAACTGTCCCCACAGCCACTGAGTATCAAACACAGGACAAAAAATACCCATCGAGACAATAATGATGCAAATTGTGACGTAGTGAAACCGTGCATTGGTGCTCTCCGTTTAAAACCGCGAAAAATAAATTTCGTAACCGAAAAGAAGCGTAGAGCACAAAACTATCAATACCGTGTATCAAAATTTCTACCATGCAAAATTGCCGAGCTTCGGATGAAAAATCGTGCAACTGCCCCTTTCTTGAGACGGCTCAACCGCTGCATCAACAGAAAAACGGGCGTTTGGCTGTTCATAAATTTGAGAGTAATGCAATATATTTTCCAATTGGAAAGCATAAGTGGTAGTCTTGTCGCTAAGCTTTTGCTAAAAGATAAGATTATTAGTAGGGTATTGACGGAAACAGTATGTCAGAGCGAAAACAGGGCCGACGCAGTGCGGAAGAGGCCGAGCATACCAAATGTGAAATTATGCGCGTTGCGGCAGATATGTTTGCCGAACATGGGTTTGAAGGCGTTTCGCTGCGTAACATTAGCGAAAAAGCGGGAGTTTCCCACAGCTTGATCCGCTACCATTTTGGTAGCAAAGAAAAAATATGGAAAGAAGTCACCGACGCGATGGATGCATTTATGCAAGAGTACATCGTGGCACTCATGGATGATATTCCTAAGCATCTAAACAGCGCCAATCGTGCCTATCAATTTTTGGTGCGCATGAATGCCTTTACCCTTGTCATTCCGCAACCGATCCAATTTATTGCCGATGCTGTGCGCGTTTCAAACAGTGAGCTTTTTGAATACTTCATCGCGACAAAAGACGAATTCGCGACCATGTTTGACAATTTGTTTGATGAGTACAATCAGGAAAACCCAAATAACCCAATCAACATTTGGGAAATGCGTTGGCAGATGCTTCAAAGCGCACACGCAGCAGTGAGTTTAAAACCAATGCTAGATGAAACATGGCCAGAATACCGCAATAACCCAGATAAGCTGCTTTTAAAGCATTGGCAACTGTTTAGTAAAAATATCGCCATGCAGTTGCACATACCGCTTAACGATCATCTCAATCCCGAGTCACTTGATGAGCTGCTATTGCCGATGGCAAATTGTGCGACGGCAACAACAGCTGAAACGACACCAAGCGAAGCGGCGTTATCGAGCTGCTCTGCGGCGCCAAAAGAGTAGCGCAGCCAGAACAGCACTTCCTAATCCTATTCCGCCTCCAGAGCTTCCTCCTGAGGCGGTGGGTATTGAAGCACTGTTATCACCATTACTAACACTCGTGCCGCCACTGGCATAAAACTCATCGCGCTGCGCATTGGTTATGGTCACTTTAGCCGCTTCGCTTCCTGCCAGTACATTAGCAATCCAACTGCGATAATCTTGCAACTCAGTAAACACTGAGGTGATCGGTAAATCAGGATCGCCGCATTGATTTGGGCCAAAGCTGGTTAAACCGACCAAGATCTGTTGACCAAATTCCGTTTGCCAATAGACAGGCCCTCCCGAGTCGCCCTGACACGTGCTGTTTTTCAGCTGGGTAAAACTGCTGAAATCACCATCAAAACAGATTTGTTTTCCGGTCAAACGAAAACCATTTAAAAACACGTTCGCACACACACTATTGGTCGCATAACTTAATGATGTGGCAAGTAAACGTGAGCTGGTATCTGAGCCACTGCGTGTATTGCCATGCCCTAAAGCATTAAATACCGCGTTAGTCCGACGGTAACTTTCATCGCTTGAAAGCATTGCAACATCATTGACCGCGTCAATATTCATTGGCGTATCGAGCTTTAAAATCGCAATATCATCAGGAAACAAAAACGTGCCTGAATTAATAAATGTATCCGGATAATAAATGGCACTAACGCGATGGCGCTGAACATTGCCAAACGGGTAATCTCGCTCATTTTCAAGCTGAGGCACAACCGTCACATACATTTGAACCGAAATATCACCTTCGATGCAGTGAGCGGCCGTTACCACATGAGATGGGTCCAAAATCGCCGCGCCGCAAAACGGCGTTTGAGTAAACGCACCAGTGTATTCTAACGTGTCGTAAAACAAGCTGGCGAAAGAGGGATAAGCCTGAGCAGAGACGACGTTTCCATTGACGATACGTGGTGATACAGCCGCGATTTCTTGCGTTTCGTCGTTTGAGTCTGCAGTGGCCACGCTTAACGCGGCCATTGCAGGTTGCGCTAAAAAGAGGGAAGCCAAAGTCGTTCCGAGGATAGAAAATCGACTGACGTGTACACGGGAAAGAGGAAAGAGGGTCATTTGCGCTCCTTGCTGAGCGCTAACGACCGGTAAAATCCTCAAGCAACGCAGTGCTGTTCCAAGAGGTTTAACTGAGTGTCACGCTCTGATTATTCTTTACCACGAAAATACCTCTGCGGCACAAATGGCAACGCCACCACTTCCATTGCCAAGCGTTTACCCCGCACTTCCGCAAAAATTTCAGTTTTGATAACGGCCAAATCCGAATGCACATACGCCATCGAAATCGGTCGATTGATCGTCGGCCCCAGCGTGCCACTGGTCACAATCCCAACTTCGTTTCCACTTGCATCAAACAGTTGCGTGCCTTCTCGCACCGGCGCTTTCGTCAAACCGATTAAACCCACTCGCTTGCGCGCAAAACGTTTAGATGCGATCTGTTGCAATATGACATTCGCCCCGACAAAGTGGCCTTCGCGCGCACCACCTAAGCGACGAACCGGACTGACTGCCCAGATCAAACTCGCTTCAACAGGAGTGGTGCTTGAGTCGAGATCATGCCCGTATAAACACAAACCCGCTTCAAGCCGAAGTGAATCACGCGCACCTAGGCCAACCCACTCCACCTCGTCGAACTGAAGGAGTGTGTCAGCCAAAGATTTCGCAAATTCGGATGTGACCGAGATCTCAAAACCGTCTTCTCCAGTATAGCCACTGCGTGACACGATGCATGGAATGCCAGCTAAATCTAACGCTAAAACATCCATAAAAAGCATGTTCGAGACAGCGCTATTCAATTGACTCAATATTGTGACAGCTTGAGGGCCTTGCAACGCCAATAAAGCCCGGTCTTGAAGCAGCTCAAGACCCACATCTTCAGGTAAATCTCGCTGTAAAATCGCAAGGTCGTGTTCAATACGAGCCGCGTTAACCACCAAAAACAGCGCTTCGCCTAAATTTGCCACCATGAGATCGTCTTCGATGCCGCCTTTCTCATTGGTAAACAGACCATACCTTTGCTTACCAACCGGCAAGTCGATGACATCAATTGGCACCAAACGTTCAAGATAGGCAGCGGCATTACGCCCGGTGAGTTTAATCTGCCCCATATGCGACACATCAAACAGACCTGCGGCCTCGCGAGTGTGTAAATGTTCTTTTTTCACGCCAAGTGGGTATTGCACTGGCATGCTATAGCCCGCAAATGGGACCATTTTAGCCCCCGCTTCAATATGCATCTCATAAAGTGGTGTATGACGTAATTCCATCGTGCTATCCATTCCTTCTATTCGTTCCACTTGGGTACACCCGTTCCACTTAAAGTTGTTTGGGTATATAACGCTATTTTGCCGTCACCCAAAGGATTTGAGCGTCATCTTGACTTGTTGATGTCAGCATGTGCCCCATATTGGCGTCGTAATAAACACTGTCTCCCGCAGCCAAAATAATCGGCTCATAAAATTCACTGTAAAACATCACCGAACCCGACAGAATCAGCAAAAACTCCTCACCTTCATGACGCACCCAATCCGGATACTGTTCAATATCGCGCGCCCGTATCGTGCTCTTAAACGGCGTCATTTTTTTATTGGAAAGTTGGGTGACCAGCAGCTCATGCTCATAAGTTGGCGTTGGGTGTGTCTTGCCTTGCCCACACAGTGTAATGTCGCGGCGTCCCGTCGCGGCGGGCGTGCTTGGTGGCTCAAAAATCTGAGGCATGTCAATCTCAAACCCGTGAGCCAATTTCTGCATTGCTTGAAAGGTGGGTGAAATCTGCTCGTTTTCAATTTTACTCAATGTTGAACGTGCTAAACCGGTACGCTGACTCGCCTCTTCTAAGGTTAATCCTTGCTCGGTGCGCAACTGTTTAATTCGTTCCCCAAGGCGCAAAGGTTCAATGCCATCACGCCCTTCTGCCAAGCGGTTCGTTTTGCCTGCTGTCACCGCTAAAGACGCCTCATCACAACGGTGTTGCGCCATTTTATTCGACGCTAGATGCGCATTTTCTGTGCCCGTCACGACTATCACACCCTTCTCTTCAATGAATTTAGCCTATTGTGCATCAGCAACCAATGTTATAAAAGTGTAATCAATTTGCAAAAACGCGGCATTCGTTGCAAATTTGTCAACAAAGTTTCTTATTGGAAACTTATTATTGTCTAATTATTCATCAGAAACTAAACCCACTTTCACCTACTCTTAAACAGCAAAATACGATTGAATCTTTGGAGAAAAGGAAATGGATAACACACTGAAGTTTACCGACAGCCATGAATGGGTCCGTGACAATGGCGATGGCACAGCAACGGTTGGGATTTCAGATCATGCTCAGCAAATGCTCGGCGATGTCGTCTTTGTCGATTTGCCCGAAATTGATGATGAAATCGACGCAGGAGACAATTTTTCATTAGTAGAATCGGTAAAAGCCGCCTCTGATATTTATGCGCCCGTGACAGGCATTGTCATTGAAGTGAATGAGGATCTTGAAGATAGCCCAGAGCTGATTAACGAAGAGCCTTATGAGGGCGGTTGGATTGCACGAGTCAAACTGAGCGCGCCTGACGAGCTTGATGATCTTAAAGACGCAGAAGAGTACCTAAACAGCATTGACGACGACGAATAATCGCCAGAATCAATACGATAATTCGATCTCACGTGCCGATTCGAGCGCGTGATGAGCTACACCCCAATGACTGCCGTATAACAACATATCATACCCAAGCAACTTGGCGGTTCAGGGAGGGGGCAAACGAATAAAGCCTCTGAGTATAGGGTGACTATGCGATGAGGTTTGTGAGTGTCCGTCCCGCTCTTTGTAACGAAAAGCGGTTGTAACCAAAACGCTTGTAACGAAAAGCGGTTGTAACCAAAACGCTTGTAACGAAAAGCACTGAAACGCCAAGTTGGAAGGTACACGCAGTTATAAATTTAAACGGGTATTCAACTTCACGGGAAACTAATTTTCATGTCTCAACACATGCCCCCACTGCTAACACAGTTAAGTCCAGCCAAAGAATTTATTGCACGGCATAATGGCCCATCGCCCGCCGAGCAAGCGATTATGCTCAGCGCGCTCAATGCGCCATCACTCGATGCACTAATTGACCAAACCGTACCCAGCGCAATTCGGCTTGAAACACCGCTCAATTTAGCGCCAGCGCAAAGCGAGGCAACAACGCTTGACCAACTCAAACAATTTGCCGCGCGCAACCAAATCCATCGAAGCTTTATCGGCCAAGGGTATTACAACACCTTTACGCCAAATGTTATTTTACGCAATGTATTAGAAAACCCAGGCTGGTACACCGCTTACACGCCCTACCAACCGGAAATTTCCCAAGGCCGCTTAGAAGCGCTGCTCAATTTTCAGCAGATGGTGATGGATTTAACTGGCATGGAGATCGCCAATGCATCGCTATTAGATGAAGCTACCGCTGCCGCAGAAGCAATGACACTGTGCAAAAGAGCCGGAAAACATCGCAGCAATTGCTTCTTTATTGCCGACGATGTTCACCCTCAAACTATTGAGGTCGTAAAAACGCGCGCGGAATTTATTGGATTTACTACTCAAGTGGCGCCGATGGAAGCATTGGAAAATGCCGATGTGTTTGGCGCGCTGTTGCAATACCCCTCTACCACAGGGGAAGTGCGCTCCCTCTCGGAAACCATAGCGCGCGCGCATCAACAAAAAACACTGGTCTGCGTCGCCACCGATTTGCTCGCTTCTACCCTGCTAACACCAGCGGGCGAAATGGGCGCGGATGTGGTGATTGGCTCTGCGCAGCGCTTTGGCGTTCCCATGGGATATGGTGGGCCGCATGCCGCCTTTATGGCCACACGCGACAAATTTAAACGCACCATGCCCGGGCGCGTGATTGGAGTGTCGATTGATCGCAATGGCAAACCAGCACTTCGCATGGCAATGCAGACTCGCGAGCAGCACATTCGCCGCGAAAAGGCGACGTCCAACATCTGCACCGCGCAAGCGCTTCTTGCTAACATGGCTGGCTTTTATGCGGTGTATCACGGCGCAACAGGGCTGTTAACTATGGCGAGCCGCATCCATCACTTCACCGCCATTCTTGCTTCTGGATTAGCCAAAACTGGTTACGAGCTGTGCCATCAGCACTTTTTTGACACCCTAACATTAAACAGTGGCGCGCGAACTCAAGAGCTGTACGAGGAAGCGCTTAAACGCGGGCTCAATTTGCGCCACTACCCTGATCAAACTCGTCTTGGTATCAGCTTTGATGAGACCACCACCCTCGATGACGTTCATGCACTGTTTGATCTGTTTGGCATTAAAGAGTCACTTCACGCCTTATCTAACGCAATTGCGGAAAACGAATTTTTTGCCATTCCAGAAAACTGCCGTCGCCAAAGCGATTTTCTCACCCATTCGGTTTTTAACCAGCATCACAGTGAAACTCAAATGATGCGGTATCTTAAGAAACTGGAAAACAAAGATTTTTCTTTGGTTCATGGCATGATCCCACTGGGCAGTTGCACGATGAAACTCAATGCCGCAACCGAAATGATCCCAGTCACCTGGCCTGAATTTGGTCAACTTCACCCCTTTGCGCCAAAAGAGCAAGCGCAAGGCTATTTCGCGCTAGCAGACGATCTCAAACGCAAGTTGTGTGAGATCACTGGCTATGACGCCTTTTCATTGCAACCAAACTCGGGCGCATCGGGTGAATATGCGGGGCTTATTGCCATTCAGCGTTACCACCAAAGTCGCGGTGAAGAGCAGCGCAATGTCTGTTTAATTCCAAGCTCAGCTCATGGCACCAACCCGGCTAGCGCGTCGATGCTGTCGATGAAAGTCGTGGTGGTCAATTGTGACGAGGATGGCAACATTGACCTTGCCGATCTTAACGCCAAAATTGACCAATACCGTGACACCCTTTCATGCATCATGATCACCTACCCCTCAACACACGGTGTTTTTGAAACCGAAGTCAAACAGGTATGCGAACGTGTTCATCAGGCGGGAGGGCAAGTCTATCTTGACGGCGCGAATATGAATGCTCAAGTTGGCCTAACGTCGCCCGGACTGATTGGCGCGGATGTTTCGCACCTTAATTTGCACAAAACCTTCTGTATTCCTCATGGCGGCGGCGGCCCTGGTATGGGGCCTATTGGCGTAAAAGCGCACCTTGCTCCGTTTTTACCCGGACACATTGAAAATGGTATTGAAGGTAACAACTACGCCGTGGCCGCCGCCGATCTTGGCAGCGCTTCCATCTTACCAATTTCATGGGCTTACATCGCTATGATGGGGAGTGACGGCGTAACACTGGCCACCAAGTTAGCGATTTTAAACGCCAACTATGTAATGGAGCGTTTGCGGCCACATTATAATGTGCTTTATCGCGGTCAAAACGGGCGAGTAGCGCATGAATGTATTATTGATATTCGCCCGATCAAAGAGAGCAGTGGCATTTCAGAAGAAGATATCGCAAAGCGGCTGATGGATTATGGTTTTCACGCGCCTACCATGTCGTTCCCTGTGGCTGGCACGTTAATGATTGAACCGACGGAATCTGAAGATTTGGCCGAGCTGGATCGTTTTTGCGATGCCATGATCGCGATTCGCCAAGAAATTCACCAAGTTCAATCTGGTGAATGGCCAAAGGACAACAATCCGCTGTGTCACGCGCCTCACACTCAAGCTGACATTAGCTCAGACTCTTGGGAACGCCCCTACTCGCGCGAACTGGCGGCATTTCCCACTGTGGCAACTCGAACGGCCAAATATTGGCCAACCGTGAACCGAGTGGACAATGTTTATGGCGATCGCAATCTTATTTGTTCGTGCCCAGATATGAGTGCTTATGAGTAGGTTTTTTAGTGTTGTCACGTCACAATAAAGTTTGTGACTAGATTAATTAAGTCTGTGACTGAAATTAAGTTTGTGACTTAAATTTTAGAAAAGAAAAGCGAACCGGATGGTTCGCTTTTTGGTTATTGGGTTAAGCTATCTGCCATTAATTAACTCTGCGACTCTGCTGGCATGCACCTGGACATATCCATGTAGGACTAGATAAAAAATACCCCGGAAATCCGGGGCATCGAGCTTTTACAACCTAGAAGAGACTTTTCAATCCCGTCTTAATTGATTCCGTGACAATGGTAGTTAACGCTTTGGCTGGTAACTTCTTCAAGTCATCTTCAAAGTATTTACCAACCTCACTTTTAGTTAGGGTGCTTAGTCGCTCTCGCCCTTTAGCAGTCAGCCAAAACATCTTGCAGCAGAGTTCAATGTCCCAAGCATCACCATAACTATCAAACATAACACCGGCTTCACCCATGGTCTTGTAGGGCGTCAGATCGCAATCGACAATCAATCCCTCTTCAACGAGGAGCTGGAAGTGAAGATGGAACTTCGCATCCAACCGGCATTCATGTTCATTGTTGTTTAAGTAGACCTTGATGCCTAGGGCTTCTAGATCTTTAACAGTGGTGAGGTTCTAATCGTTTTCCTCAATAGCTATAAGTAGCTCTCGTAAGTATAAATTTTCTATGCTCATTTATTTTTTTGTTTAGCACAGATTGTAACCCTCCCCATTTTAGTGGCAGTCTAAATTAGAGTTTTTCCTACTTTCATGCTTAGCCAGATATTCC
>NZ_JABAIK010000008.1 GCF_012641465.1 Vibrio agarilyticus | reverse complement strand
GGCTCACTGAGCTGAGAGCAAGGCAAACAACGCAGCGAAATAGCGAGCCTATTTTCAAGTTGTTTAACGCACTTTCGTTACAACAAAAAGCGGTTCAGTGATTGGCTCCCAAAGGGCGAGCTGCCTTGGCTCATCAGCTTTGTTGACGATTTTCGATTGAGAGCCACTCAATCTTCAAATCCTCGCCTCACTGACAAACCAAGTCATTCTCGCTGAACCATGCATCTTGAGGTTACTTGGATATATCAAGTCTTATCGAGCGCACATCATAGCCTAGTGATCGGGAAACAAACACCGAGTAAAAATAAGGATATCAGGCGGGATATTATGATCTGGGCGAACATAAACACGACCCTCATTCACTATAGTGAACGAGGGCATTACTAGGGTCTGTTATGATGGCGTTTCGGTTTGACGAATTGTCAGGGCGAAGTTAGTTTGTCCAACATCAGAAAGAGACAAGATGGCTTTTGAGCCCAGCTCAAGCTCTGTATAGATTGGATTATCCAAACAACCATCTCCCAACGCGTACCCCCCTGAGATCACTTGACGCTGATCGCCTACGCTCCATTGACTATCCAGCCCTGCAGGAAGCATAGCCATTGTGCCTCTTGGTAAATCGCCGACACCAATCAGCGCATTGACTTGACCAGCACTTTCCGAGCAATGCATCCCCTTTTCAATAACGTCGAGTAGCTCTCGCAAATCGGCAGCCCCCGATCTAAGATGGCGCACATAGTCGTCAAAAAGAGCTCGAATCAGTAACGACGTTGCCGCAGCATCCCCTTTTGCACTGTTGCTATCTACGAGATAAAACAGATATTGGCCACTTGCCAACCAACGATAATCGAACACTAGCGGCATAATGTCGGCTGGTTGCAGCAGGCGGTATGAACATTGCCAGGATCCCAGTTGACTCTCACGCTCCGGTGCGAGAGCGCGCAAAAGATCTCGCGCGGCGTTAGGGTGTTGCTGAAGATATTGAAGATGCCAATGCAGCTCTTGCTCGTCTGGCATTTCACCGCCCCCATCGACCCGAAACCACTCACTGGCGAAATCACGTGGATTGGCATTATTGTCAAAGGTTTCGCGAAGGGTCGATTCTATCGCCTCTGACAAATGTCGAAAATCAGTAATCGGTTTGGCAAGGAAATCTTTGATGCCATAACGCAGCGCTTTCGCAACATCAGACATTTCGTCCGTCGCAGACACCACAATTAATGGTAAGGACGGATACTGAATACTGACTTCTTCAGCAAACTCGATGCCATCAAGTATCGGCATCGCGAGATCGCAAAGGACCAGATCAGGCACGTGTGCACGCAACTGTTCAAGTGCGCTTAATCCGTTATCTGCCTGATAAACACGGTATCCTTGTTTTTCTAAATACGCACCAGTCACGCGACGAAAAATCGGATCGTCGTCAACCACGAGAATTTTTGTCGGGATAGGTGCCCTTCCTACGCTGTCTACAATAACTCGCTTGTCGGCCTTTAACATCGAACACCTCTCAAGCTTCAAATGAAAAAATATTGTTATAATACATAAAGACAAAGTGATAATTTATTCATCAAATTTCACTACTCATGTCCATCTATAACGTTAGCTATAATCGACAACTTTGACAAATATTCCCCCCTTTGATGAGATCTTACCCACAGTTTCAACTTCGGCAAAAACTCGCCACAAGGTTGACGTGACGCAAATTTCACACTCACACTACGGGATAAATTAGGGCGAATTGGTAAATTTCTGTGTCTGGAAATATGAAATTAGATGATTTAAACCTATTTCGACTGGTTGTCGAAAACGGAAGCTACACCGCAACCTCGCGCAAGACTATGATTCCAGTGGCAACCATCACTCGCCGAATCCAGGCGCTTGAAGACTCTGTAAACCTCAGATTGCTCAACCGACATGCACGTAAGTTATCACTTACTGAAGCTGGGGAACGTTACTACAGCGAATGCTCGCCACTGCTGCAGCGTCTCACCATGACAGCTGAAGAGATTCAAGATGAGTGCCGTGGCGCTTCGGGCAAATTACGCATCACCGCGCCCTATAACCTAACCAAGCGTATGATGATGCCGCTGTTTAACAGCTTTATGGAGAAATACCCCGATATTAGTATCGATCTCATGACTGATAGCGATGCGGATAAACTCGACCCAACCGAATGGGACGTTATTTTCCGCGTTGGTCGCCAACGAGACTCGAGCCTAATTGCACGTAAAATTGGTGAAGTAGAGGATATTCTTGTTGCCAGTCCACGTTACTTAGAACTCCATCCGGCCCCAACCCATGCCGAAGAGCTGAGCCAACACGCACTACTTAAAGGCAGCCCACTCATGAAATGGACCTTGCTTAATAATGAAGGGGATATGGTGGTTAATGTGGACCGAGGTCGCTTTCAAGCCAATGCACTCAACGTTATTCGTAGCGCATGCTCAGAAGGTCTTGGTATCACTTTAATGCCCGATGTGATGATTAAAGAGTACATCGAAGATGGCAGTTTAGTTCGAATTTTACCGGACTGGAGCGCCAACCCGCGCGACATCTATATGTTGTACAACCATAAAGATCATTTGCCTGAAAAAGTGCGCTTATTCATCGACCACATTATTGGTCATAATCTCAACGGCTAGCCGTCACAAGATAAAAAACCAGCTGACAAAGCTGGTTTTTTATCTCACTAACGTTCCCGCTATGGGGCTAACGCAACACATGCCTCACAGAAAACGTCTGAAGAATTTCGTCTTAAGCCTCTTCGTTATAAAGCTCAAGATTAGCCAAATCTTGCTGGATCTCGCGTTGTACTTTCGCATCGTCGCTGCGCAGTGACTCGAGAAAATCAAGATAACGCTGATCAATATCACCAGTCACATACTCACCACTAAATACCGACGTATCAAATTGGGCGATATCCGGGTTGCCACAACCGACCGCCGTAACCAAGTCATCCAATGTTTGGAAAATAAGCGCATCAGCGCCAATTTGGCGGCAAATCGTCTCGTTATCGCGCCCATGTGCAATAAGCTCATTTGCGCTTGGCATATCAATGCCATACACGTTAGGGAAACGCACTTCAGGCGCGGCAGAGACCAAATACACCTTACGCGCACCTGAGTCACGTGCCATTTCAATGATCTGCTCTGATGTGGTACCACGAACGATAGAGTCATCGACCAATAACACATTTTTGCCTTTAAACTCAGAACGAATTGCGTTCAGCTTACGACGCACCGACTTACGGCGTTGCTGCTGACCTGGCATGATGAAAGTACGCCCGACATAGCGATTCTTGACAAACCCTTGGCGATACGGCTTATCAATGGCTTGCGCGATCTCCAGCGCAATGTCGCATGACGTTTCAGGGATTGGAATGACAACATCAATATCCAGATCCGCATATTCCTCTTTAATGCGCTCACCTAAACGCTTGCCCATTTCAATGCGCGCGCTGTACACGGAAATCTTATCGATAAACGAGTCTGGACGAGCAAAATAAACAAATTCGAAAATACAAGGATTCAGCTTAGGATTATCAGCGCATTGGTGGGTGAAAAGTTCACCGTCAAACGTGACATAAATCGCCTCACCAGGCGCCACGTCGCGCACGAAGTCAAAACCCACCGCATCGAGTGCAACCGATTCAGAAGCGACCATATATTCAGTGTTACCCTGCTCTACGCGCTTACCAAGGCACAAAGGACGAATACCATGCGGATCACGAAAAGCCACCATGCCATGACCGATAATCATTGCTGTGACGGCGTAAGCGCCACGTACGGTACGATGAACATTGGTGACCGCACGAAAGACATCTTCAGCGGTCACATTACCTTTGATGGTATCAATTTCATGCGCTAGGACATTGAGCAGCACTTCAGAATCAGACGTTGTATTAATGTGACGACGATCTTTCTCAAACAGTTTTTGACGCACTTCATTGGCGTTGGTCAGATTACCATTGTGCGCAAGTGCGATGCCAAACGGTGAGTTGACGTAAAATGGCTGCGCTTCAGAGGCACTTGAGCTGCCTGCCGTCGGATAACGAACATGACCAATACCAACTTCCCCTTGCAAACGCTGCATGTGCTTGGCTTCAAAGACATCTTTCACCAAACCGTTCGCTTTTCTCAGACGAAAACGATTGCTTTCTATGGTACAAATACCCGCGGCATCTTGGCCGCGATGTTGCAACACCGTCAGCGCATCATAAATCGACTGATTAACGGGCGTGACGCCTACGATTCCAACAATACCACACATGTCCTATTCCTCGTTTTTCGACGGTGGCTGGCACTACCGAAGCGTGCCAGACAGAAAACTTGATGTTGCTTGTAAATGATCAAAGAAAGGCGCGATGATGCGGCTGAACTCAGGGACCAACTGCGAACTCTTCCACCATTCCGATTCTGGGGATGCGGTAAACGCATCCATAAAAAACAGCATTGCCGAAACGATTAAAACGCCTCTTAGCGAGCCAAATACGACGCCGAGTACTCTATCAGTGCCAGAAAGTCCGGTTTTTTGGACCAATTGGCCGATGGTGTAGTTTACAACAGCGCCAACAATCAGCGTGGCGATAAACAGTGCTGCGATTGCGGCCCCATTACGAAATAACTCATCTTCGATATTGGTGAAATAGGCAGCTAACTGAGTGTAGTAGTTACTGGAGACAAAAAAGGCCCCAAACCAAATCACCAACGAGAGCGCTTCTTTCACAAAGCCGCGGATCAAACTGATCAAAGCCGAGAGCCCGATCACACTTAAAATGACAATATCTAAAACATTCATTGGTTCTTCATTCCAAGTTGGCGCGCATTTTAACAGAAAAAATCGCGACGCAAACGTTTTCCTAAGGGTTTAGTGGTTTAAATTTAAGCAATTGACCTTTTGAACCGGTAATTTTTTCCAATTCCTTGATCTGACGTTCCAGTTTGCTTTTGGATACATCGGGTCCAACGATAACCCGCGTAAAGCTACGCTCTTTCTTGGTGTGCGCTTGATACCCCTGCTCACGCAGTTCGTTGACCACTTTTTCAGCGTTCTCTGCGTTTTTAAGCGCCATCAATTGAATGATCCAGCCACTGTCTTGAAAGTCGTTCTTTTCAATCACAGGTACCACTTTTGTCGTGACATTGTCGTCTATCGAATCTGGCTCTTTATTGGCTTGGGCCACTTGCGCTTGAGTCACTTGTTGGTCATCTGGCGTTTCCATCACTACGGGGGAGTCAGGTAATGCCACATTCGAACTGATCGGCGCTTGAATTTGGTAGGTTTCCATCTCGTCACTGAGCGCCGGCTTGATAGGAATCGCGGCGAACTCTTCGGTGTAATGCTGCTTTTCCCCATCAAGTAAATCTGGCAACACAATCACGCCAAGGGTGACGAGAATAATGGTGCCGACAAGTCGGTTTTGAAATTGGCTGGCCATTAAGACTCCTTGCTTTGCTGATGTTCGAGTACCTCACCGACGGTATGAAATGACCCGACTACCAAAATAATATCGTCTTCACTAGCGCTGTTAAGTGCGTGCTGATACGCCGCCACGGGTGTTGCAAAGCCGCGCGTCTCGCAAGGTAAATGCGCTAACAGTTCATCATAACTTGCCGCTCGCGGCCCCGTTAGAGAGGCAGGATACCAAGCGGTGGCAATCGGCGTCAGTTCCGCAAGCGTCGCGGCAATATCTTTATCGTGCAGCATTGCGACCACCACATGGGTGTGCTTTTCGCGATAACGATGCTGCATTTGTTGGGCGAGATAAGCCGCTGAATGAGGATTGTGCGCCACATCGAGCAAGACTAAAGGCTTGGTTTGAAGCACTTGCATTCGTCCTGCAAGCGTTGCATTTTTCAAACCGGCGACAATATCTTCATCGCTGATCTCAAGGCCACTCGTACCTAGCGCCATTAACGCTGTCGCGGCATTGGGTAACGGCAAATTGGGCAGCGGGAGATCATCAAGATGATACGCGCCACTTTGCCATTGCCAGGTGTCATTTGCGGTTTTGTGATACTGAAATTGAATCCCAACTTGATACAGCTTGGCTTGAATATCATCCGCATGAGCTGCGACAGTAGCTGGCGGGTTGGGCTGACCGCATATTGCAGGCTTATTGCCACGGAAGATCCCCGCTTTCTCAAAGCCAATCACATTAATATCATCACCAAGCCAGTCAACATGGTCAATGGCAAGGCTGGTAATGATCGACACATCGTGCTCAACCACGTTAGTGGCATCCAGTCGGCCGCCGAGCCCGACTTCCAATAACACCACATCCACCGCCTCGGTCTGAAACAGACGCAACGCCGCCAAGGTGCCAAACTCAAAAAAACTTAAACTGATATCCCCCCGGGCTTGTTCAACAAAATCAAAGGACTGGACATGTTGTTCATCGCTCGCGTCTTGGCCATTAATGCGCACGCGTTCGTTATAGCGAATTAAATGCGGAGAGCTGTAAACGCCAACACGATAGCCCGCATTAAGCAAAATCGCTTCCATAAGCGCACAGGTAGACCCTTTACCATTGGTTCCAGCGACGGTTATCACGGTCGGGGCCGGTTTGCAGAGATTGGCATTTTGCGCGACAGCTTGCACCCGTTCTAGGCCAAGGTCGATTGCAGAGGTGTGAATACTCGCTAAATAATCAAGCCACATCGCGAGTGGGGATGTGGCTTGTGGTATAACATTTTGGCTCATCTAACTTAAACCATGAATCGCTCGGTCATTTGTTAGTGATTACTTTACTCTTTTTCGCTCACTTCGGGTACTGAATATGGCGCTTCACTTGGAGAATCGTTAACCGATACCACTAGAGGTGATGTGTGGTTAGTTAATTTCGCCACCAGGCCACCAACACGCTGACGCATCTCACGGCGGTCCACAATCATATCAATGGCACCATGTTCCAACAAAAACTCGCTGCGTTGGAATCCTTCTGGTAAATCTTCGCGCACTGTTTGTTCAATCACGCGGCGGCCAGCAAAGCCAATCAATGCTTTAGGCTCACCAATGTTGATATCACCCAACATGGCAAGACTTGCCGACACACCACCCATGGTTGGATCGGTCATCACTGAAATGTATGGCAATCCTTTTTCCGACAAACGTTCCAATGCAGCGCTGGTTTTTGCCATTTGCATCAACGACATCAGGGCTTCTTGCATTCGAGCGCCGCCACTGGCAGAGAAGCAGACCAAGGCGCAATTATGTTCAATCGCCGCTTCCACCGCGCGAACAAAACGCGCTCCTACCACAGAGCCCATCGAGCCGCCCATGAAGGCAAATTCAAACGCACAAGCCACAATTGGCATGCCTAAAAGCTCGCCTTTCATCGCCACTAGCGCATCTTTCTCGCCGCTGGCTTTTTGCGCAGCCGCAATACGCTCTTTATAACGCTTTGAATCTTTGAACTTAAGTTTATCTTGCGGCTCAAGCTCTGTGCCTAATTCAACCCGCTCTCCCTGATCCAAAAATGTTTCAAGGCGACGGCGAGCCTTCATGCGCATATGGTGATTACACTTTGGACACACCTCGAGGTTGCGCTCAAGCTCAGCGTGATACAAGACTTGTTCACATGAAGTGCATTTTGTCCAAACCCCCTCTGGGATCGATGCCTTACGTGATGTGACGATGTTGCTCTTTTCTAAAATCTTTTCAAGCCAGCTCATGGAAGACCTTTACTTTCGTAACTTTCGCTACAGGCGAAAGCCATTAATTAGACACAGTTATACTAAGTTACCTCAGACAGCGAGGTTCAGCGAGAACGGCTGGGGCGAACAATCCAAGAATTAAACCACAGTTAATTGAAACTGTAGATAAAAAACTGGTTGTACCTATTTCGTTACAGCATCTCTACCTACCTAAAACGCCAAGTTGTATAGAACCTCTATACCTGTCCTACTTAAAGTTGCAGCGCTTTTATAAATAAATTAAGGGGCGGGCTCTCACAACCCTCATCACATAGTTTGTCTATGTTCACGAAGTGCTCAGAGGTTTTACTCGTTTGCCGCCTAGCTACATCTTCACGTTAACTTTGCGTTAAATCATCAGGTAAAAATAGCGGGCCCAATGAGGCTCGTGGCAGCATAAATTCTTGCGGATAATCCACATCCACCAGATAAAGACCTTCGGCCTTAGCGGTTGGTCCTGCCACTTTGCGGTCTTTAGCCTCAAGCACCTGCTTTATCCATTCAACCGGTTGCTCACCGCGACCGACCATAATCAGGCTACCTGTAATATTACGCACCATATGGTGCACAAATGCATTTGCTTTGATGTCAATCACCACATAATCTCCGTGGCGCGACACATTTAAGTGCATTAGATTACGAAACGGGCTGCGAGATTGGCATTGTACTGCGCGAAACGAGGTAAAATCATTTTCACCCAATAAAAACTGACCTGCCTGATGCATTTTTTTTTCATCAAGCACACCGTGATAGTGACTAACACCACTGCTCAATATGCCCGGCCGTAATGCGTGATTAAAAATCACATAACGATAACGACGTGCGGTCGCTGAAAAACGTGCGTGAAAAGACTCAGGAACTTCCATTGCCCAACGCACAGCAATATCTTTGGGCAAATTGGCGTTGGCTCCCATCGTCCAGGCGATCATTTTGCGGTTGGTGTCAGTATCAAAGTGAACCACTTGGCCAGTACCGTGGACACCAGCATCTGTGCGACCAGCACAAAGCACCTCAACTGGATGGTTTGCCACTATTGAGAGCGACTTTTCTAGCGCCTCTTGTACGCTCTTCACATCACGCTGACGCTGCCAACCATAGTAATTTGTACCGTTATATTCGATACCGAGTGCAACTTTCATTTCTATCTACCAACTCGATCAGGGCCGGGAAGTATAACCTTAACCCGACCCCAGATGCGAGTTTCAACTCAGCGACATTGACGCGCTACAACTTTGCATCAATATGATCAATCAGCTGCTTAGCTTGGCGGCGAATCGTATCATCACCCAACACAATCGCTTCTTCGAGCAATTTACGGGCGCCTTCACCATCGTTCATTTCCAGATAAATTTTTGCCAAGTCTAACTGGCCCGCGGCCTGTGCATTTTCGTCAATATCGATGCCATCTACCGGTCCAATTACATCGGGAAACTCATTTAACCCAACATCGAGCTTAAGGGCCTGCTCTTCGAAATCGCCGCCATCGCTATCGACTTGTGCCATAAGTTCATCAATGGACATATAGCTTGGCGCATCAGTGGCAAGGTCATCTTGCTCAGCCCAATTTTCAGAATCTGCATCAGGTAAGCCCACTGGCTGCGTATGCTGCCAGATGGATTGCTCATCATCTGGAACATCGTCTGAAATCGCAGCTTGTTGGTCGGCAGAGAGGGTAAATCCGTTCCAATCTTCGCCATCCATATCAAGCATGGTCGCAATGTCCAGCCCTGCACTGGCGCTAGCGTCATCATCTAATGCGTATTTTGGCGCTTGATGTTGCTCTGCTGCGTCGTTGAGCAAATCAGCCATTGCGCTGTCATCAAAGGAGTCTGCTAGCTCGGCATACTTCGACTCTGAATCATCCGCTTTGTCTTCAGCAAAATCAGACACCCCTGACTCGCTCGGTTGTGTTTCTAGCAGCTGGCTCTCTAACGCGTCGGCATCGACATTCTCGGTGCCAAACAGATCAAATAGTGCATCTTTTTCATGCTCTAGAGCATGCTCTTGTTGGTCACGCTCTTGAGCCACAGGCTCTGATTCGTCAGGCTGAAGGTGATTTAAGATTGTCGGCTCATCCGCGCTATGTAGTGCTTCGTCTTCACCAAATTCAGGCAAATCATCGTCGCTTAACGACCAATCCTCTTCTTCTAACCCGCTGGCAAATTCGTCAGCAAGGTCACTAATGCTGCCGTTAGCGTTTGGCGTTTGCGAAGCGTATTCGTCCAACGCATCTTCTTCACCAAACTCTGGCAGCTCATCGTCGGTGAAATTCCACTCATCGTCATCCCCCATGTCTGAACGATCAGAATTCGGCGTAACATCGAGTTCGGGCTGAGCACGGCTATTTGACGCGAAATCTTCAGCCGCGAGTTCTGTATCAAGAGTAGCGGCGGATTCAGATTCAGATTCAGATTCAGATTCAGATTCAGATTCAGATTCAGATTCATCAAATAGCCAATCCTCTTCTTGTGGAATGCCAAACTCATTTTCCACCGTATTTGGGGTTGGGGTATAACTTGGCTGCGCGTCATCTACTGATTCATCATCAAGCGGCATCGTACTTGCCGTATCCATGATTTCATCTGATGGCTCTGCGGCGTTCGGGCCATTGTGTTCGTCAACTGGCACACGCTCGACTGGTGTATCAATCGATGGAAGCGGGGAAAGTTCATTTTCCAATTCATCCTGCGGTTCATTGGATAAAAACTCATCGCTTGGCGCTTCAATCTCATCGACAGTATCAGGTTCATCGCTGACAATTGCCTCGACGCCCAATGCGTCGTTTTCTGCCGTATCAGTCTCAGCTTCACTCTCTGGTGCTGCGGTTAATGAAGGAGACTCTGATGTTGTTGGCTGTCCCTCAATTTCGTCGATGGCGGCTTGTAGCCAATCCTCTTCGGTGACAGGCGAAACGTCATTTGGCTCAACTGCGTTTTCTTCAACATGCGACTTTGCATCCGCGGGGGCGCTATCCTGCATCGCCTGTTCGAATGCATCAAACGATTCATCATCTAAAGAAAAATCGCCGTCGTCATCACTGCCTTCGACCGCGTCTATGGCATTTTGCAGCCAATCGTCTTCCTCTTCATCGGCGGTTTTTTCGGCAGTTGAGTCTGATGCGAACGTGTCCTCGAGGTCAAAATCAGCATCATCACCAATCTCTTGATTGGCGGCCTGGTGTTGTGGCTCAACTTGGTTTAACTCGGTATCGGCCTCGGGTTCGCTCAGCGATTCAGCGTCGATATTTTCATTGTCGCTATCCCAATCAATTAAATCATCAAATGGGTCAAGTGATAGGCTCTCTTCTTCGTCTTCGCCAATAAGCTCGTCGAGCAACGCACTTTCACTATCGTGATCGTCACTTTCATCGTCGACTCGCTCATCAAGTAAAATATCGTCAATGCCCTCATCAGAAACAAAAGCGTTTTGAGAAAGTAACGCGCCATTTTCAGCGGTATCGCTCGCATTCTCCCTTGCACTTTGCGCATCAGACGTTGGTGCATTTTGCTGAACGTCATCCAGCAACGCGTCTAACTCGGTCAGTGGATCAAATTCTTCCTCATCGAGCATATCATCGAGTAAATCGATCTCATCACCGTCAAACTCGTCTGAATCGTCGAGTGCGATAGTGCCAAGTTCAGACTCATCTTCAGTAATAGCGGCATCGTTTTCTGCTGCCATGTCTTTTGAAGACGCAGATTCGTCATCCAGTGCCAAGTCAAATGAAAACTCATCGTCCAAAACTGTCTCTTGATCGAGCGAGCGACTGTCACTCTCAAACGGGTCCGGTTCGCTGCTGGTGATGCTATCATCTAGATCAAAGTCACTATCTGCCGGTTGCGCGAGCAGTTCATCCAATAGCGACTGCTCTAAGCTATCGCCATCAAGATCTTGATTCGCATCGTCACTTGACAACAATTCATCAAACGCCGCTTGAGAAAGCAAGCCATCATCAAGGCTGTTGGTTAATTCATCATCTTGGTCTGACAAGTCCAAATCAAGGTCGAATAAATCCTCTTCTGCCACATCTTCGTTATCGAAGCTGGCTTCATCAAAGGCACGATGCATCTCTTCAATGCCAAGCGCTTTCTCATCGCCATTTACGGTGATGCTACGTCCGCTGCCATCAAAATTGGCCAAATCATCGGCTAAGTCGCCATCGTCATCAATTGCGGCGAATGGGTCCTCTCCGTCATCTTCAAGATTGAAATCAAACTCACTCTCATCCAAGTCGCCAAAAATATCATCCGTAGGATCGGGCTCTATCGTAGCGTCTTCAGGTGGTGCTTCCGGTATTAAGTCATCAAGTTGGTCCGCTGCGGTCGCTGCTGCCACGCCACCTGCGGCCGCCATAGCAAGTTGCTCGCCTTGAGCTCCTGACGGCTCGCTGGTTGCCTCATGATCACTCGCTTGTGTGTTCTTGCGCTTACGATAGCGCAATGCCGCTATACCGATGCCACCAATAAGCAGTCCCGGTACAATTGCCGCGATTAGCACCTGGCTATTGCTGGCAAAAAATTGATCCCACGCACTTGGGACCATTTGTTTGAGCTTCGCTTCGCGTTCACGCTCTTGCGCAAGCAATTTTTCCACTTCAACACGAATGCGCTCTTCATCATTGAGCTCAACTTTTAAGTTCTCTACCTCGTTTTGCACCTGAGACAGCATCAAGCGCAAAGCGTGGTTTTTCTCCTCTAGCGCTAACAGCTCACTTTGCGAAGATTCAAGTTGGTGTTCAAGAGCGGTCACCTTCTCTGGCTGAGCCGAAGCTTTCGGCAACGCCGTTGGCGTTGTCTCTGCTAGTACAGGTTTTGATTCAGCGGTTGTTACAGGTTGCGACGCCTTACTCGCACTAACGACGGCTGTTGTGGCAGGTTCTGCCTTGGTAACAACTGGCGCTTTTGCCACAGCCGGCACCGCAGCTTGGGAAGCTTGGTTTAACTTCGCTTGATGCGCTTGCATAATCGCAACCGCTTGGTCTTGCGAGGCTTGATTAATTTGCTCAAGCGATGGAATGCGTAACGTACTGCCCGGAATAAGACTGTGAATATTTTGTTGTTCAAACGCCTGCGGATTTAGGCGGTAAATCGCAAGCAGTGTTTGCTGCACGCTAACAGTATTTGTCGGACGAAGCTGCGAAGCAATGGACCATAAGGTTTGCTCAGGTGCGGTTGGCCCAAATTGGGCAAGGTTGTCACTGCGTACCGGCTGCGAATAGCGCGGCGCAGGCTGCAGTTCACCAGTAGGCCCCACCAGACGAATGGCTTCTGCGTATGACGATTCGCCGTATGTGGCAGAAATTGCTGTCGCGCCAACAATAAGTGAAGATACAAACAGGCGCTGAAAAAATGAACGCATAAAAGGCTCAGCTAAATACTTTTTATTTCCAAGGCCAACAACAAAGCGCTGAGCGACAGGTCGAATCACGTGAGTCTGAATTCTCGTAAGTCAGATATTACTCACACGCGATTCGCTTCAACTTCACCATTACCTTGATTAACCGTGGAAATAGGAATAATGGAATAATTGGTAAATATATCGGATAACGACACTAAAACTACAGAGCAGATCAGGAAAAATGTGTAACTCTCACCATATTCGTGGCATCGACCACACAAAACAGTAATAAACTGCGGCTGAAAATGAAAATACCCTGAGTCAATGCTCAGGGTATTTCATCAATTCGTGACCGCTAGACCCCAGCCTGGAGGTGCTAGTTCAAGTATGACGAATACAACTAGTAATAGTCACGAATCAGTACTTCAGCGATTTGCACCGCATTTGTCGCTGCGCCCTTACGAACATTATCTGCCACAACCCATAGATTTATGCCATTTGGGTGACTGATATCGTTACGTACGCGACCAACCAAAACGGTATCTTTGCCGACAGCGTCACGCACTTGAGTCGGGAACTGATCACCGGTAAACAATTCCACCCCCTCAGCTTGCTCGAGAAGCGCGACGGCTTCGCTGGCGTCCAAAGGCGCACGTAGCTCGACGTGCACTGCCTCGGCGTGTCCGTAAAAAACAGGAACTCGAACGCAAGTTGCGTTAACACCAATCGAGGGGTCATTGAAGATCTTCTGGGTTTCCCAGACCATTTTCATCTCTTCTTTGGTGTAGCCGTTATCCATAAATTGGTCGATTTGCGGAATGCAGTTAAACGCAATTTGTTGTGAAAACTGGTTAGTTTCAGCAGGTAATCCATTGAGCAGCTTGGCCGTTTGACCTGCCAATTCGTTTATTCCCGCTTTACCAGCTCCAGAAACAGACTGATAAGTCGACACATTGATTCGCTCGATACCGACAGCGTCATGCAATGGCTTTAAGGCCACCAGCATCTGAATCGTTGAACAGTTGGGGTTGGCAATAATATTGCGATTGCGAAAATCTGCAATAGCACTTGGGTTTACTTCCGGCACCACTAAAGGAATGTCGTAGTCGTAACGAAATTGTGATGTATTATCAATAACAACCACGCCTTCGTCTGCCGCTATCGGTGCCCATTTTGCTGACAGTTCTGCGCCCGCAGAAAACAGTGCAATGTGTGCTTGTGACCAATCAAACTCTTCGACATTTTGTACGTAAATCGATTTACCATTGAAGCGATAGCTCTTACCTTCACTACGCTCACTCGCCAGTAAAAACAATTCGCCTACCGGGAATTGACGCTCTTGAAGCACCTCGATTAGGGTTTCGCCAACGGCGCCGGTCGCACCTAAAATCGCGACATTGTATTGCTGACTCATGCAATTTCCTCTATTTGAAAACCCAATTTGGCCAATGAAGCCAAATTGCAGGAATGATCCCCTACCACAGTGACTGCGCTGTATTCGCGGCGATCCCAGTAGTGTTTGCGCATTGCATCAAATGCACCGGGCTTGCCAATTTCGCGACGAAATTGCGCATCATCTTGACGTACATCGTAAATCAATTGGGTCAAGCTGTGCAGCGCGGCTTCATCCCAAGCGCGTGACAAATGCACTCTAGGAAGCGGAGCAACAGGCAACAGTTCGCTCGCCTCAACACGCATGGTTTGACCTAAAAACTCACAATATGAGTTAAAAATCATGGTCGTGCCACGTGCTTTACCTTCTAAGCCGTAGCCGGCAACATGGGGGGTGGCGAATGCTAACAGAGGCAATAGTGCCATATCAACCTCAGGTTCAAATTCAAACACGTCCAAAGCGGCAGTAAAACCGTCTTGTCGCAATAAACGCGCCTTAAGAGCCTGGTTGTCTACCACCGGGCCACGCGCAGCATTAATCAAAATCTGATCGCCACGCAACCGTTCCAGAACCTGCTCATTGATAAGATGATGAGTGGCATAAGGCCCTTCTCGCGTGATCGGGGTATGCAGTGTGATAACATCGGCGCTCGAAAGCAGCGTCGTTAAGTCGGTAAATTGTCGACTGTCACCTTCAGCTTGTTTCAGTGGATCGTTGATAAGTACACGAATGCCAAGCCCTTCTAAGCATTGCTGTAAATAACTTCCCACTTGACCGGCTCCGATAATGCCCACCGTTTTGTCAAAAATAGAAAACCCTTGTTGCTGCGCCAAGACCATTAGCACACTAAAAACATATTCTGCTACGCCAACTTTATTGCAGCCGGGCGCCGCAGTAAAAAATATTCCACGCTCTTCAAGCAGCGCTTGGTCAACATGATCCATGCCCGCCGTTGCGGTACCGACAAATTTCAAACGGTTGGCTTTGGCTAACAGCGCCGCATTCACTTTGGTTACAGAGCGGATCATGAGCGCATCAACATCAACAAGATCATCTTCGGTTAACAAGCGACCCGGTTTTAGGATCACCTCGCCTATCTGGCTAAACAACGCCTCGGCGTAAGGCATGTTTTCATCAATTAGAATTCTCATTTCCATCTGCTTTGTTCGCTAAAAATTGCCATCAATTGTGCAGAAAACACTAAGCGCTGTCGAGGCAATCAAAGTCATTGAATATACCTAAGTGACCTCAAGATGCTGGGTTCAGAACCAGACACTGGGCTGAGAGCAAGATAAACCACGCCGCTGGACACTTGGTGAACATAGATAGATTATGTGATGAGGCTTATGAGAGCCAGCGCCTTCCGTTGCCACGAAAAGCCCTGCGGCTTCACGTCGAACGGGTATAGCGAAAATGACGTGGTCTGTCAGTGGGGTGAACGTATAAAGATGAAATGATTCTCTATTGGACGGAAAATGGCAATAAAAGGCCCGGCCGAAGCCGGGCAAGATTCCAGAACAAAAGGAGTCAATCCCGCTCTCCGTGGGACCAAGTCTGCGTCTGTCTGATTGGTAGACCAATCAAGTCTGGAAATCATGGCGCGGCAAGCCGCGCAACTTAATCTGGTTAGCCTTGGTATTTCTTAATCACCAAAGTGGCGTTAGTGCCGCCAAAACCGAAGCTGTTTGACATCACAGTGTCCAGCTCAACTTCACGCATCTCGGTGACAATATCCAGACCGTGAGCGGCCTCATCAAGCTGAGTAATGTTAACGCTCGGTGCAATAAAGCCGTGATGCAACATTAGCGTTGAGTAAATCGCTTCGTGCACTCCAGCTGCGCCAAGCGCGTGACCTGTCATCGCTTTCGTCGCAGAAATTGCTGGGCTATTACCCGCAAACACGTCTTGAATCGCTCCAAGCTCTTTCATGTCACCCACTGGCGTAGAGGTGCCGTGAGTGTTGACATAATCGACTTTGTCTACCCCTTGCATCGCCATCTTCATGCAACGTGCCGCGCCTTCACCAGACGGTACAACCATGTCGTAACCATCTGACGATGCACCGTATCCAACGACTTCGCCATAGATTTTCGCGCCACGCGCCAGTGCATGCTCAAGCTCTTCGACCACCAGCATGCCGCCGCCGCCAGAGATAACAAAACCATCGCGTTCGGCATCATAGGTACGTGATGCAACTTCTGGCGTGTCATTGTATTTGGTTGACAGTGCGCCCATGGCGTCAAACATCATGGTCAGTGTCCAATCCAACTCTTCGCCGCCGCCAGCAAACACGATGTCTTGCTTACCCAATTGAATAAGCTCCATCGCATGACCAATACAGTGCGCTGATGTCGCACAAGCGGAGCTCATCGAGTAGTTAACCCCACGAATTTTAAATGGCGTTGCCAAACAAGCCGATACAGTCGATGACATGGTTCGAGGCACCATGTAAGGGCCAATGCGTTTCACTCCTTTTTCACGTAACGTATCAACCGCGATAGCTTGATTGTGCGACGAAGCGCCGCCTGAACCAGCAACAATACCAGTGCGATCATTTGACACGAGTTCTGGGGTGAGTCCAGCATCCGCAATCGCTTGTTCCATCGAAAGGTAGGCGTATGCTGCGGCGTCGCCCATAAAGCGCATTTGCTTGCGATCAATATGTTCCGCAGGGTTGATTTTTAGATCGCCCCAAACTTGCGAACGAAGCCCTTGCTCTTTGAATTGCTCAGAAAAAGAGATGCCCGATTTACCGGTTTTCAAAGAGGCCAGTACTTCTTCGACGTTATTACCGATGCTCGAGACGATACCCATCCCAGTGATGACGACTCGCTTCATGTCATTGTCCTATAATTTTAAAACCAGCTAGATGATAACGAAGATGATTGACAAAAGTGGTCAGCTTTCCTACCAAAGCGTACAATTTATTCCTAAGTGATATTTCGCGCTAAAGAGCGCGTACCATGTTAAGAACCCTAGGTTATGACCAAAAATTCAATTACTAACGCCACACTTGACTGGAATGAGTCAGGCACACCCGTGTCTGAACAGTTTGATGATGTTTATTTTTCCAACGTCAACGGCCTGGCTGAAACGCAATATGTGTTTTTAACACAAAACCAAATTCCCGAGCGTTGGCAGAGCTTTGAACCGCGGCGATTTGTTATCGCAGAAACCGGATTTGGTACGGGATTAAATTTTTTGGCGGTATGGCGCGCGTTTGATCAATTTCGCGCAGCTCATCCTAGCGCGGTATTAACTGAACTGCACTTTATCAGTTTTGAAAAATACCCACTCAGTCGCGAAGACTTGGCGCTGGCTCATCGCGCTTGGCCTGAGCTGGCCGATTACGCTGCTCAGTTGCAGCAGCACTACCCGCTTGCCGTTCCCGAGTGCCATCGTGTGGTGTTGGCAGGCGGTGCAATCACGCTAGACCTATGGTTTGGTGACATTAAAGATTGCCTTCCTAAGGTTCCCAACCCCACCAGCGGCGTTGTCGATGCGTGGTTTTTAGATGGTTTCGCGCCGAGCAAAAACCCCGAGATGTGGAACCAAACCTTGTTTAATGGCATGGCGGCTCTGGCGAAAACCGATTGCACTTGCGCCACGTTTACGGCAGCAGGGTTTGTCCGTCGCGGTTTGATTGACGCAGGCTTTGCAATGCGAAAGGTCAAAGGGTTTGGCACCAAACGAGAAATGATTGCGGGAAAACTCGAGGCACGCCAGCTGCAAACCAATATGAATAGCCAGTTAGCACGACCAAGTGCTGAAGCTTATGATGACATCGCAATTATTGGGGGCGGGATTGCCAGCGCGGCATTGATTCGCGCTCTGCAACGCCGTGGCAAACAGGTGACGCTTTATTGTCAGGATTCCGCGCCCGCGCAAGGTGCGTCTGGGAATCGCCAAGGGGCGGTTTACCCGCTGTTAAATGGCCAACACACCCCCGTCTCACGCATTTTTTCTGCGGCATTTGTTTACGCGCGTCAATTTGCGATTCAGGCCAGTGAGCAATTTGATTACGACCACGATTGGTGTGGCGTCACTCAACTCAAATGGAACGATAAAAGTACCCAGAAACTGAACACATTACTTAAAGGGCAATTCCCAATAGATTTGGTAACAGGTCTTAATGTCGAGCAAACCAACCAGCATTGTGGTTTACCGATAGGCGTTGATAGCATTCATTATCCGCTCGGAGGCTGGCTCTCCCCTGCGCAACTGACACAAGGGTTGATTCAACACGCGCAAAATCACTCAACTCACCCATGTCAGACACACTTTAATTGCACGATTTCAGCGCTCGATTTTAACGCAAATACTCAGCAATGGCAGCTCACTAGCAGCATCGGCGTTCATCAGCATCAGGTGGTGATCATCGCCAATGGTCATCAATTTTCCAGCCTTACGCCAACCGCATCACTTCCGCTAGGGCAAGTCAAAGGCCAAGTGAGTCATATTCCGACCACCGAGAACTTAGCTAAGCTGCGTAATGTGCTGTGTTACGATGGTTACATGACGCCTGCGAATATCAATACGCAGCAACACTGTATCGGTGCGAGTTATGATCGAGAGCATCTTGATTTAGCCTACGACGATGCAGCGCAACACGACAATCGCGATAAACTGGCGCATTGTCTTCCAGAACAATCTTGGGTCAATGAGATTGATATTTCGGCTCAAGATTCGCGCCAAGGCATTCGCTGCGTCAGTCGCGATCATCTTCCCTTTGTTGGCAATATCAGTGATCCTGACGCCTTGCGCGCGCTCTACGCCGACATAAACGATTCCGCCGCTCAAACGACGTTACCCAGTTATCCGCAGCTCTATGCACTATTAGGATTGGGATCTCGTGGCTTAAGTTCAGCGCCACTCATGGCCGAGCTATTAGCCTCACAGATCTGCGGCGATCCCTTGCCATTGGCGGTTGATTTGCTTGATGCGTTGCACCCAAGTCGAATGTGGGTACGTAAATTACGTAAAGGGCAGGAGATAGAGACGAGAAACTAGAGAGCGCTCAAAAACAGTTAAATGTGAAGCCGCAAGGCCGCAAGAATGGTCTTGTGCTCGCGGTTTCACATATAAGGTTCAGTACTGCAAACTCTCGCTGAGTTGCTGCCACAGAGATTGTACAATCACGCGATCCGCTGGTGAAAGTTCAGATCGCGCGTCATCGATACTGCGCTCAATTTGACCTTTGAATATCGCAACATCGTGGATCCCCTGCTCTTCACACGCCGCTGCGGAAAGGGAAATATGGCCGCGTAAGTACCCGCCTGCAAAAAGTTCATCATCGCTGGCGTCACTAATACGCGCATCAATCAGAGCGAGTAATTGCTCCTCGAAATCAATAATCATAACGCACTTCTTCTAGTTTAAAATCGTCTTTTGTCAGTGGTGGCATTTGATAAAATTCAGCCAACGCCTTTGCCAACAGCATGACTCGCGGAGGTAACCCCTCTAAGAGTATTTTTTGTACCTCATCAAGCACACGCCGTTTGAACGCCAATCTGTCGATGTCAAATCCACCACTGAGGTTATCGCAGCTGACATCAAATGGAAAACCCGCACTTTGCGCTAAGATCCACTCATAAGCTTGAGGCCTGATCTCAGCCTCCTCAAAGGCCGCCTGCTGCGCTTTCGTGCGCCCATCAGGCGCATACCAATAGCCAAAATCTTCCAGCAAACGTCTTGCAGGACCTGCGACACACCAATGAGCAATTTCATGCAATCCAGAGGCATAAAACCCATGAGCGAAGATGACCCTATGGTGAGGATGCGCTGTGGTTGCCGGTAAGTAAATCGGCTCATCGCCACCACACACAAGTTGAGTGTTATAGTCGTCAAAAAAAGTACGATTAAAAATAGCAATCAAATCGTGGTAGTCATGAGCCACTGTTTACCTTTAAAAATCAAACAATTTTGGGCGTGTCAGTTCGCACCGCTGAATTTTGCCCGCGGTGACGCAGAAGATGATCCATCAGTACAATCGCGAGCATCGCTTCTGCAATAGGCACCGCGCGAATGCCAACGCAAGGATCATGGCGGCCTTTGGTGATAAGTTCCGTTGACTCGCCAGACTTTGTGATTGTCGCACCTGGCACGGTAATACTTGAGGTGGGCTTTAACGCAATATTGGCCACAATGTCTTGCCCTGTGGAAATGCCGCCTAAAATGCCCCCAGCATGATTGCTACCAAAGCCTTGTGGTGACAACGTATCACGGTGATCACTGCCTTTTTGCGCGACAACATCAAAACCATCGCCGATTTCAACCCCTTTGACCGCGTTAATGCTCATCAGTGCGTGAGCAATGTCCGCATCCAATCGGTCAAAGACTGGCTCTCCCAATCCAACAGGTACGCGTGTGGCAACCACTTGAATTTTTGCGCCAATCGAATCGCCTTCCTTTTTCAGCTCGCGAATCAATTGATCAAATGCATCCACTTTATCGACATCCGGACAGAAAAACGCGTTATTTTCTATCTCATTCCAATCGACTTTATCAATGCTGATATCGCCCATCTGCGCAAGATAAGCGCGAATTTCAATACCAAACTCTTGATGTAAATATTTCTTCGCAATTGCGCCTGCCGCAACACGCATGGCGGTTTCACGTGCAGAGGAACGACCGCCACCGCGATAGTCGCGTACGCCATACTTCTGATGATACGTATAGTCAGCGTGCCCTGGGCGAAATTTATCTTTGATCTCTGAATAATCTTTTGAGCGCTGGTCGGTGTTTTCAATCAGCAAACCAATCGATGTGCCTGTGGTTTGCCCTTCAAACACACCAGAAAGAATTTTGACTTCATCCGGCTCGCGTCGCTGAGTGGTATAACGCGACGTACCCGGCCGACGACGGTCTAAATCGCCCTGTAAATCGGCTTCATTAAGTGCCAGACCTGGGGGACACCCATCCACGATGCATCCCAACGCAATTCCATGACTTTCACCAAAGGTTGTCACTTTGAAATGTTGTCCAATACTGTTTCCTGCCATGACTTCCTCTAATTTATGTTGTCGATAGCTGTTACAAAGCGGCGTCACGCATTGCGCTTACGCCGCGTTTGTATTGTTAGTCTTTGTAGAGTGAAAACTCATTCGCACACGCGACAAGTTGCTCACGAGTAAGCAAAAAGACGCCATGGCCGCCATTTTCAAATTCAAGCCAAGTAAATGGGATTTCTGGGTATTGCTCAACCATGTGCACCATGGAGTTACCCACCTCACAAATCAAAATACCATTTTCACTCAGATAATCTGGTGCATTGGCTAAAATGCGGCGAACCAATTTCAAACCGTCACTGCCTGCCGCTAAACCCAACTCTGGCTCATGAGTGAACTCAGCCGGTAGGCTTGCCATGTCTTCGGCATCAACGTACGGTGGATTGCTCACGATAATGTCATATTCGGTTTTTGGCAAATCGCGGAACAGATCGGAGCGAATCGGAAACACTTGCTGCTCCATTCCGTGATCTTGAATATTAATTTCAGCCACTTGCAATGCATCTGCTGAAATATCAATCGCATCCACTTCAGCATTAGGAAACGCGTGCGCGCAAGCAATCGCAATGCAGCCGCTTCCCGTGCACAAATCCATAATGCGTTCAGGTTCATTGAGTAACCACGGCTGAAACTCTTGCATAATCAGCTCGCCAATCGGTGAACGTGGCACCAAGGTGCGCTCATCAACATAAAATTCCAAGCCACAGAACCACGCTTTGTTGGTTAAGTAAGCGGTTGGCGTGCGGTCATTGATACGTTTGACAACACGCTCAACAATACGCAAGCGCTCACTACTAGTGAGGCGTGAACTCAATACATGAGGAGGCACATCAATCGGCAGGTAAAGCGTGGGAAGGATCAACTGAACCGCTTCATCCCATGCATTGTCCGTTCCATGACCATAAAATAAATTCGCCGCGTTAAAGCGGCTTACGGTCCAACGGATCATATCTTGAAGGGTGTGAAGTTCACTCACCGCTTCATCTACAAAAATCTTGTCCAAAATTGCCTCCGAAAAGCGCTACAATACCGCCCACTCAATTAAAAACAACGTGTGACCCCGAATGAGCAAACACTACACCGAAGGCGACGATGACTTTTCGTTGTTTCAGCAGGAAGTCAAGGGCATAAAAAAGTTGTCACAGGATACCATAATCCAGCAACCAAAAAAGAATGCCAAACAAAAAGAAGTGATTCGCGAACAACGCAGCGCTCGCGATGCTGAATTTTATTTTTCTGATGAGTTTGTCCCGCGATTGAGCGACGAAGGGCCAACACGTTACGCGCGAGATGATGTTTCGACTTACGAAGTAAAAAAGTTACGCCGTGGTGTTTATGTGCCTGACGTGTTTCTTGACATGCATGGTATGACTCAAGTTGAAGCCAAGCGTGAACTCGGTGCAATGATCGCTTATTGCCTTAAAAACGAAATCCACTGCGCTTGTGTTCAGCACGGTATTGGCAAGCACATTCTTAAACAAAAAACGCCGCTTTGGTTAGCACAGCACCCTGATGTGCTCGCATTTCACCAAGCACCGCTTGAGTTTGGTGGCGATGGCGCCCTTTTAGTCCTATTGTCGATCCCTGAAAAATAAATAGAGGCTTCCCTTATTACTAGGGAAGCCTCTATTCAACATTTTGATTAACCAACCATCGCACATCGTTTATAGAGAAAAGACGACTAAAGATTTATCACGATGGTATTTGCAGCCATATCACCCAATCTTTGTCGTTTTTTTGACAATATAAATAATCCGTCCACTATTCCAATAATTGGATTCAGCACATTTCTTACAAAGGATTGCCACAATGAACAATATTGACCATTATCCTTGTCAATAACTGACATTTTCAAGAATAACTTCCCAACACTCTTCCCTCGGGGAAGTGCGTCACAAAAGACATAGTACAGACCTGAAAAAATCAGAGCAATTATATCAATATCATGTTGTTGGGTGATAAAGGGCTTCAAAGACACAATAAAGAAAAGAAAAATCAGCCATGCTATAGCAAAGTCAATAAATTGTCCTAAATATCGCTTGCCAGGACTGGCTAATGAGCAAAGCAAATTACTCATTTCTTTGTCATGAAACCCACAAACTTGAGACTGAAGGTTATTATCGTCCGTCAGATCCATCTCATTGATATTAAATCTAGGTTCTATTCTCACTGAGTAAATCCTTGACATCAATTGATGTGACTTTTTTAACTTAAAAAGCATTTTAAAGCGACTAAAAAAACACACGAACCAAAAATTAACAAAGGATGCTATACACTTTGCTAATTTCGCATAATGACCTTGCTTTTCAGAGTAAGTTTAAGGCTGCCATTGCCAGAGCAAATCGCCTTTTTTATTCTTTTCGTCAAACTCAATGGCTGCAATGGCAGAGGTGGCGAACATCAGCGGAGCCATACTGGGTACCAGCTCCGCCGTTAAGTACCCCACCAGCGGAAGGTGAGATACCAGTAATAGCTGCTGCGGTTTTTCCAATTCGATTAATGCCGATAGATAGTCGAATACCGCCTCAGCGTCACCGTATGGCGTGATGTCTGCACTAAGCTGTACTTCCTTCGCACTCAAGCTCTGATTCAATTCTTGCCATGTCTGCTGCGCGCGAATGTAAGGGCTCACCAAGACTTTATCAAACATCTCAATGCCATTTTCGCGGCACTTTTCGGCCATAATTCGAGATTCCTCGCGACCGCGCAGGGTCAACTCACGTTCCGCATCACTGTCAGCAAACTGCTCTGCTTCACCATGACGCATAATGTAAATTTTCATGCCATATCCTAATTGTGGGCTTCACTAATACTCGAACAACTTGAAGGTGCAGGTAGGCGGCAAACGAACAAAGCCTCTGAGCATAGATGGGCTATGTGATGAGGTTTGTGAGAGCCAGCCCAGTACTTTGTAACGAAATGCACTGCCGCTTCAGGCCGAACGGGTATATATACTCAAGTCACTTCAAGATGCCTGATTGCGCGAGAATGACTTGGATTGTCAGCAGATGTGCCTATCAAATTTCACATCAAGACTATTTTTATCTTTATCGACAGGCAAGCTTATAAGCTTTATTTTCCGATAGATACTACGAAAACTCGGTTTAACCGTATTTGGAGCATCTCTCATTTTTAGTTTTAGTGTTTCGATGACCGCTGCGAGTTCTAACTCAATAGGACGCTAACGCGTGTCCAAAACACTTTATGCAACTAATTATAACAATTACCTTGCCAATTGATTCATTATTTTTAACAATCAATTAAACTATCAATTCGACCCCTTCGCTGATCGTAACGGAAGTGGTCCAACGAGACAAAACTGACATTTATATTCGCGTTTTAAGCGAATAATTCTATTTGCTTCAATAAGTTTCGGAGTCATACTTACGCACAAGCGACATCAATGAAGGGGTTTGACGTTGCTTGGGTCTCTAACCTCAACATTTTGGAGAAGCGCCTGTGCATTTAAGCCCAAATGACGCCAATCAATACCGCTCAGTGGTACTCAATAATCAATTGCGCGTTTTGCTTATCCATCAAAGTGACGCACAAAAAGCCGCAGCGGCGCTGGCGGTTAATGTGGGACATTTTGACGACCCTGTGGACCGAGAAGGTCTTGCTCACTATCTCGAACACATGCTGTTTTTGGGGACCGAAAAATACCCTAAAGTTGGCGATTTTCAAAGCTATATTAGCCAAAATGGTGGCACCAACAACGCCTGGACAGGCACTGAGCACACCTGCTTTTTCTTTGATATAAGCGCAGACCAATTTGCGAATGCGCTTGATAGGTTCAGCCAGTTTTTTATCGCCCCTTTGTTTAATGAAGAAGCGCTTGATAAAGAGCGGCAAGCTGTTGAGTCCGAATATCGACTGAAATTGCTCGATGATTCACGCCGTCTTTATCAAGTCCAAAAAGAGATGGTCAATCCTGCGCACCCCTTTGCTAAGTTTTCTGTTGGTAATTTAGAAACCCTTGGCGACCGAGACGGCCAGTCTATTCGAGATGAAATTGTGGCATTTTATCAGCAGCACTATTCTGCTGATTTGATGACATTAACCGTTTATGGTCCGCAATCACTTGATGAACTGGAACAGCTCGTACAACAAGACTTTTCATCGATAGCCAATCAAGGCCTTACCCCCAAAACGGTATCAGTGCCCTTTTCAGATGCCCATTCTGTTGGATGTTGGGTCGATGTCGAACCAGTCAAAGATCTGCGTAAACTGATCCTAACCTTTCCGATGCCAGGCATGGAGCAGTATTATCAGACCAAACCCCTCTCTTTCTTTGCCCATTTATTGGGCGATGAAGGCCCTGGCAGCTTAATGCAGCAACTGAAAACCCGTGGCTGGATCACCTCACTGTCAGCCGGTGGCGGTGCCAGTGGCAGTAATTACCGCGATTTTGCCGTCAGCTGCAACTTAACCGAGCTGGGTTTGTCTCACACCAAAGAGATTGTTCAAGCGGTCTTTCAATACATCGAACTTATCAAAGCGCACGCTTTAGAAGCATGGCGTTACGACGAAAAGCGCGCTGTACTTGAGTCGGCGTTTCGTTTTCAAGAGCCAGCTCGGCCGCTTGACTTGGTCAGTCATCTGGTCGTCAACATGCAGCATTACTCGCCAGAGGATGTGATTTATGGCGACTATAAAATGATGCACTTTGATTTGCCCTTACTTGAGCAAATCCTCCCTTATTTTACGATTGATAATCTGCGCGTGACCCAGGTAAGCAAAGGGCTAACCACCGACCGCGAAGCAAAGTGGTATCACACGCCGTACGCCGTAACTCGATTCTCCGATGATGACCGAGCAAGCTTTACCGCCGTCAATCCGTCATGGGCATTTCACCTACCAGAGCGAAACCCTTACATTTGCTATGATCTCGACCCCGCCCCTCTTTTACCTGGCGGTGAATTACCGGCTTTAGTGGAAGATCTTGAAGGATTTCGCCTTTGGCACTTACAAGAGCGCGAGTTTCGAGTGCCCAAAGGGGTAATGTACATCGCTATCGACAGCCCCTTCGCGGTTGCATCGACCAAAAATATCGTGATGACTCGGCTCTGTGTCGAGATGTTTCTTGATTCGCTCATTGAGGAAACCTACCAAGCGGAAGTCGCCGGTATGGGTTACAACATGTACGCCCATCAAGGTGGTGTCACTCTGGCGCTGTTTGGCTTTAGTCAAAAACTACCTCAATTACTTGAACTGATTTTACAACGTTTTGCGGCGCGCGAATTTAAGACGGAACGATTTGAGAGCATTCAGCAGCAACTTCAGCGCGCTTGGCAAAATGCGGCGCAAGATCGGCCAATCTCTCAATTATTTAACGCTATGACTGGCATTTTACAGCCGAACAACCCTCCTTACACCGCGCTGCTAGACGCGCTTGAGTCGGTAAAAGTGGCTGAGTTGGCCCCGTTTGTTAGCACTATTTTAAGTCAACTGCATGTCGAAATGTTTGTCTGCGGTGATTGGACTCAGCAGCAAGCGGTCGATATGGCGAGCACATTAAAAGACGCGCTACGCGTGAAAGAGCAGCGTTATGAGGAGGCACTCAGACCGCTTGTGATGCTCGGCGACAGTGGCAGCTTTCAAAAAGAGATTGATTGCCATCAACCCGACTCTGCTGTTGTCATCTATCATCAGTGTGAAGATATTGCGCCTCACCACATTGCGCTTTATACCCTTGCCAATCATTTAATGTCGGCCACCTTTTTTCATGAAATTCGTACCAAACAGCAGCTTGGGTATATGGTAGGCACAGGCAATATGCCACTCAATCGCCATCCCGGCATTGTGATGTACGTTCAGTCGCCCAATGCGGCGCCGGCAGAATTGGTTGGTGCGATAGATGAATTTCTCAATGCCTTTTATATGGTGCTACTAGAGCTCACAGAAGCTCAATGGCGCAGCAGCAAACAGGGCCTGCACAATCAAATCGCCACACCCGACACCACGTTACGTGGCCGCGCGCAGCGACTTTGGGTTGCTATCGGTAACAAAGACGTGACTTTCAGTCAAAAAGAGCAAGTGCTTTTAGAGCTGGACCGCCTCGAGCGTAGTGACATGATCCGTTTTGTGGTCAACGAGCTGAAGCCTCGCACAGCCAATCGCCTTATTATGCACACGCAAGGCAGCGCCCACCAAGATGCGCCTCGCATTCGACTGGGTCAGGAGATAGGTTCAATCGAAGAGTTTCAACTGCGACCAAAAGATTGTGACTTGGGTTAGTTAAACGCAGCTTCACAACTATTTTTATGCAAAAAGAGCGGGTTACGCCGCTCTTTTTGATTTTTGATATTAATACCTTAGGGTCTGTTGACCCTAGGGATAAAAGGTATCATTGGCTTCGGCTCGCGCAACAAGCGCCTCACATGGAGTGAAGCGTTGGCCGTATTTATCCGCAAAGCGGCGCATCATCTCGACCAACTCATTTAACCCCACGTGATCCATATAACGGAATGGCCCACCTAAGAATGGTGGAAAACCAATACCAAAAATGGCACCGATATCGCCGTCTCTTGGGCTCGCAATTACGCCCTCATCAAGACAACGGACCGCTTCATTGAGCATAGGTAATACGCAGCGCAGCGCGATATCTTGCTCGCTGTAGGTGGCAACAGGCGTGATCCCAAGCAGGCGATAGACATGCTTATCGACTTGCTTTTTCTTACCTTTGTAAAGGTAGAAGCCTTTGCCACTCTTGCGTCCTTTGCGACCGTCTTTGAGAAGCGAATCAAACAGCGCTGGGCCCTGAAAGCGTTCGCCCAATTCACGAACCAAAATGGGCATAATTTTCGCGCCAATATCAACGCCGACTTCGTCCAATAACGTGATAGGTCCGACCGGAAAACCAAAATTAAGCAAAGCAGTATCAATGGCTTCAATTGGCTCGCCAGCAAGCAGCATTTCGCCAGCTTCATTCATATACGGCGCCAAGATGCGATTAACATAAAAACCCGCGCGATCTTTCACGACAATCGGAGTTTTACCTTGTTTTTTAGCAAGCTGAACGACCGTTGCGACCGTTTCTGCGCTTGTGCCTTGATGTGGAATCACCTCCACCAGCGGCATTTTCTCCACCGGGCTAAAATAGTGCAGTCCGACAATATTTTCTGGCCGAGCGGCACCTTCGGCAATTTGTCCTATCGGTAACGATGACGTATTAGTGGCAAAAATCGTTGACGGTTTTGCATGAGTTTCAACATCAGCTACCATCTGCTGCTTCAACGCCAAATCTTCAAACACCGCTTCAATGACCACATCTGCACGGTTAAATTGGGTAAAATCAGTACCGCCGGCAAGTGAAAGCATACGAGCTTGTCGCTGCGGCTTGGTGATAATTCGCCGTTTACGCTGCTTTTCAAACAAATCAAAGTTATAACGCAGGGCGCGGCATACACCGTCATTATTGACATCTTTTAAGCGTACCGGCAGCGCGGCTTTTGCCAGCGTCACATAACTGATCCCCGCCCCCATAAGACCGCCGCCCAGCACCGCGACTTGGCTAATTTCTTTCGGCTCAGCATCACTTCCATGCTCTTTTTTCATTTCGGTGGTGGCAAAAAAGATTGAACGTAACGCTGCGGACTCAGAGCTCATCACCAGCTCACCAAATTGTTTCGCTTCTTGTTTGAGTCCCTTCTCAAACCCCTGCTCAAAACCGTAACGAAGCACCGACAATATCGCTTGGGTTGCAGGATAATTGCCCCGTGTTTTTTGCATAATCTTCTTTTGTGCCTGCTCAAACACCAGTTTTCTCCCGACACCATTACCAGAGATGAGTCGCTCTTTCGTACTGGCCTTCACTTTACTGCGATACAGGCGTTTAATCGCCTTACCTTTGCTAAGCCAAATCTTGGCCACTTCAAGCAAAACGCTCTGTGGTACAAAGGCGTCGACAACACCGAGTTTGGCCGCTTTTTTGGCGCGCAATTGCTTACCGGTGAGAATAAGATCCATCGCTGGAAGCAGCCCAATTAATCGGGGTAAACGCTGCGTGCCTCCGGAGCCTGGCAACAAACCCAGTTGCACTTCAGGTAAGCCTAGACGCGTTTTAGCATCATCACTGGCGACGCGATAATCACACGCCAATGCAAGTTCGAGCCCGCCACCAAGACACGGGCCATGAATCGCAGCGACGCTCGGAAACGGTAGCGCCGCTAATCGAGCAAACAGCTCTTGGCCTTGACGCGCCAAAGCTTCCGCTTCTTGCGCGGTTTGGCAAGCCGCTAACATACGAACATCGGCTCCTGCGACAAAATTATCCGGTTTGGTGGAATGAATGATCACCCCTGCAAGCGTGGTATTCGACTCAAGCTCGGTCAAAATCAGATCCATCTCTTGCGCAAAAGCAGACTGAAGCGTATTCATTTTTTCGCCGGGCACATCGATAGCAAGCCAAGCAATGCGCGTCTCATCTATCGTTAAAGTAAACGCCGATTTCATACTCATGCTTCCACCTCCAAAATCATTGCCGCGCCCAAACCACCTGCGGCGCATGCGGTGTTCAATGCAAGTCCGCCACCACGACGATGCAATTCATGTAACGTTTGTGTGATCATACGCGCCCCCGTTGCCGCAAACGGATGACCGTAGGCAATAGAGCCGCCTTGAACATTGAACTTGTCTATGTCAATGTCTCCGATGGCCTGGCTGCGGCCCAATTTCTCTTTTGCAAATTGCTGACTTGAAAACATTTTAACATTGGCCAATGCTTGAGCCGCAAACGCTTCGTGCATGTCAATTAAGGTTAAGTCGCTGAGCGCTAGCCCAGACTTATCCAAAACGTTTGCGGTTGCGTAAGAGGGTCCCATCAACATATCTGTCTCAACGCCAATGGCAGAAAACGCATAACTGCGTAAATAACCTAAAATTGGTAACCCTAACTCTTTCGCGCGACCTTCGCGCATCATCAAAATTGCGGCGGCTCCGTCGGTGAGAGGCGTGCTATTGGCGGCGGTCACTGAGCCATATTGCTTGTCAAACGCAGGACGCAACTTGGCGTAGCTTGCCAAAGAGGAGTCAAAACGTACGTTATTATCTTCACTTATCCATTTACGATAAGGTTCTGGAAACGCGGTCATGACCTGCGGAGCAATCAGACCATCGCGCCATGCTTGGGCGGCTAGTGTGTGTGAACGATGCGCAAACGCATCTTGCTCCTCACGAGAGATGTGGTGCGTTTTGGCCATCTGTTCTGCGGTTTGTCCCATCGATAATCCAGTCGAATATTCCGCAACCGCAGGAGGCACAGGTATCAGATCTTTAGCGCGCAATTTTTTAAGTACTGCCCACTTTTGGGCCAAGGTTTTGCATTTACTGAGTGCCAACAAATTGGCCGCTAAGGATTTCGAAACACCGATGGGCAACACAGATGATGAATCGGCACCACCAGCGATACCGATGTCGATGTCTCCCATCACGATACTTTGAGCCACATTGGCCGCAGCTTGAAAACTCGTCGCGCACGCTCGTGTCACACTGTAAGCGTCGGTGTGAACATTCATTGCTGTACCGAGCACAATTTCACGAGCGATATTTGGCGCCTCTGGCATCTGGATCACTTGACCAAATACCAATTGCTCAATCAGCGCAGGATCTAACTCCGTTCGAGCGAGCAATTCGCTGACGACCATTTTCCCTAAATCAACGGCTGGCAGTTGCGCAAACTCCGTGCTCTGCCGTGCAAATGGTGTGCGCAGTCCCGCAACTATCGCCACGCGATCACCGGTTTGAGTTTTCAATTCTCGCATCCCCATGCTATCTCCTTACGGGTTCGCTTTGATTATCTGATGGGTAACCGACATATGCACAAAGAGGTCGGACTTGTGAACATTGTAATCAAAATGTTAAACAACTCAAACGTGCGTTTAAATAAACGTGAGTGTACGCACTTGAATTATGACTAAATTCAACGAATCAATTAGTTAATCGAGAAACTGGACACTGCTATAGTGTTATAGGGCGAAAATCAGGCAAAAAAAAACCACACAAAACTGTGTGGTTGGAATCTCAATAAAAACAATCAACTTACGCCAATTGAAAAAATCAGTCACCTGATTAGGAGAAAGTAAAGTCAGCCTTCAAAAGGAAATGTCATCTTGCTCAACATGTTAGTCGTTACCAACTAACGAGATGACAGGGTGTAATATAACGCGATATATCGATAAGATTTTGAACTAGATCAAGTTTGTCGCGATTTCTCTTCGTCCATGAGCCAGCAAGCTAAAATGCTAAATAGCACAAGTACATCCTAGACCCTAGATACTTAAAGTAACGCGGGTCCACACAGAGCAAACACGGAGGCTCCTGTGGCGATAGTCAACTTATTTGGAAATAAAAAACGTCAGAGTCCGGTCAAGATAGATATGGACAGACAAAGAAAATACGAAGCCTTAGTTCGCGGGTATCACAGAGATCTCTATCGCTACGCCTACTGGTTATGCAAAGATCGCAGTGTTGCCGAAGACTTAGTGCAAGAGACTTGCTTACGTGCATGGAAATCACTCGACAGCCTGCAAGATGAGAAAGCCGCTAAGTCTTGGCTTATCACTATCTTACGGCGAGAGAACGCACGGCGTTTCGAGCGTAAACAGCTCGAGCTGGTCGACATCGATGATTTTGGTAATGATGCCAAAGTCAGTGATGAGCCACATCATCAACAGCAATGGCTGCACAACCAAATCATGCAGCTTGAAGAAGAATATCGAGAACCGCTATTTTTGCAGGTTGTTGCTGGATTTAGCGGGGACGAAATTAGTGAGATCCTTGAATTGAACAAAAATACGGTAATGACGAGATTATTTCGCGCTCGGAATCAGCTAAAGGAAATGCTTGATTCTGACGAAAAGAATAAGGGGCAGAAAAATGGATGATCTTGAGTTTCGTCGCCGCGTGCTATCCGATCCGCGTCAGCGCGATGATGATATCAAACGCGCACTCGGTGGCAATGATGCTAATGGCAAATTTTTCGACGATGTCCTTGATCTTGATGCTCAGATCAAGCAAGCCATGACGATTGATGTTCCCGATGACCTCGCCGACAAGATTCTGTTTTCACAGACCTCAACCGCCGAAGCGCAAATTGCCCAGCGCAGTCGCTGGTTCAAACGAACCGTCGGGCTTGCAGCGTCAATCGCGTTTGTTGGTGGGTTGCTCGTAGGCCAAATCAATTGGAGCAATATTGTCATCTCTTCGGCAGAAGCCAGTCTTGCTAGCACGGCAATTCAGCACGTGGTCGAGGAAGACCCCTTTGTTCGTCATCTGGATGAAAAAGTATCGACATCTCAAATTAATGCCAAACTCGCCCCGTTCGGTTACCAATTAACGTCATCTTTTCCTTATCCAGTTTACTATCTTAACCACTGCGGTTTCGGCAGCAGCAATGCGCTACACATGGTATTCCAAGGTCCACAAGGAAAAGTAACGCTCTTTTTCACCAAAATTGATAGTCACGAGAATATGGCATTCAGTGAAGATGGGTTTGATGGGCTGGTTTCCCCAGTGGATAAAGCGAGCCTCATTCTCGTGGGTGAGCACGGTGAAGCATTAGGCTCTATCGCACACACATTAGAGACCATGCTCAGACCTCTCACGGCGACAAATTGATCAGTTACCCAGCGTCTTCGTCTCAAACTTTACATTACCTGTACCCAAACAACTTGGAGTTTCAGGTAGGCGGCAAGCGAACAAAGCCTCTGAGCACTTCATGAACATGGACAAGCTATGTGATGAGATTTGTGAGCGCCCGTCTCCTACTCTATTAAAGAAAGGCACTGCAGCTTGAACTAAGACGGGTACATACTCTCTTATGAGCAGAGTTTCGCCTTCATGGCAAAACTCTGCTCATCCCGCAATTAACACTATTTTCATTGCTTAAAAACCATATTAAGAACAAGGTAATCGTTAAATGTCATTCCCTTTATCTCGTTATAATTAGAGCTTTAACTCTAATTAAGTTGTTTTTTCACCAGTTAGACGTCAGTTACCCTTCATTTCCTTCATTTTTCCGTATTTTTAGCCAATGGTCGGATTTCTATATCGCACACTTACGCATAGGATCGGCGTCAACTGAGCAAAGACTCAATGGTCCAACTTCATTTTCTAGGTTACTTGAGACGAAAAACGGGTCTCTCCAAGTAAAACGGAAATGAGTTGGCGTAAATAATGGACAAACAAGGTAAAATACTATGCGTCTGTATAAACAAACTCTCCTCGCAGTAGCAGTAGCTGCAGCATCTAGCCAAGCGTTCGCCGCAGGCTTTCAATTAAACGCGCAATCAGCGACGGGCATTGGTCGCGCATTCGCAGGTGATGCGGTGATTGCTGACAACGCAGCAGTCATGGGACGAAACCCAGCGGCAATGGCACTTTTTGACGAGCCGGCACTGTCATTGGGTTTTGAAACCATCACGACTAAAATCAAAGTCAAAGATGCGAAATATTGTGGCCCAACATGTACTCTAAGCGGAGGCCTAGTACCCGCAACTTCTGTACCAGATACTGATGATGTGGGCGGCACTTCTGTCGCACCAAACATTCACTACATTCACCCAATTAATGACAAATTTGCCGTTGGCGTTAATGCCTACTCAAACTTTGGCACCAAAACCGAATTTGCTAGCGATTACATCGCCAATGAATACGGCGGCCTCACTGACGTATTGAGCTTTAACCTAGGCGTGGCAGGCTCATATCGCTTAAATGAGCAGTGGAGCTTTGGTGCAGGACTTGATCTCATCTACGGTCAAGGTACATTAAAGCGAGATCCAAGCGCAGAATTAAGTGGAGCCATCGCAGGTTTAATGCCCGATGCTGCCGGAAAATCATTGCTTGATGTTGATACTGCAGATGGTTTTGCGGTTGGTTTCAACGTTGGTACCGTCTTTGAGCTGGATGAAAACAATCGCTTTGGTCTATCGTACCGTTACAGCCCAGAGTTTGATGCCAAAGACGATAAAGGCCAAGAAATCACACTACCATTGCCTGATATCGCAGAATTCTCTGGTTTTCACAAAATCGAAGACACCAAATTTGCAGTACACTACAGCATTCAATACATCGGCTGGGGTTCATTTGATAAAATTTCATTTAGAAACCTAAAAGACTCAGTACTGACTGGCTCGTATGAGAAAGAGTACCAGTGGCAAGATGGCTGGCACTACAGCATTGGTGGTACTTACTACCTCAACAACGATTGGACTCTTCGCGTCGGTTACATGTACGACACCAGTGCGCAAGACAGCCTAACGTCTATTTCGGTACCCGATTCAGACCGTCAGTGGGTGTCAGCCGGCTTTACCTATCACATTGATAGCAAATCAAATATTGATTTGGGCCTAACCTACTTGATGGGCGATGATGTATCGGTAAACGAAAAAACAGAGATTGAAGGTGTTGGCCAGGTTTCATCAGTTAGCGCAACCACGCATGCCGACGCAATTTTGTTTGGTCTGCAGTACAGCCGCAGCTTCTAAGCCAATCAATTCGACTAAAGTCTAAGGCCGCTTGATGCGGCCTTTTTGCTATCTCATTCTCACTTAAAGTTTTAGCACTTTTGCTTATATACAAAATCGATGAACGCTGTATTCAGCGTACATATGTAGTATCAACCCCCCTATTATCGTAACAGCTGTTCGCTGAAAAAAATGCCAGCTTTAACACAAAGCAGTTTAAATCACTAATTAGTCCGGATACTCACTATATAGTTCTGTAATTAGTTCATTTACCACCAACCATTTTAAAGTTTTTACTCTAGAGCTATGATCGCTGATTACACATTCACAATTTCAGCGAACACAACTCATGGAACGTACCTCTACACATCAAGGTTCTCTATCTACTCAGCTTACATTACTCGCCGCCATCATTGGCCTTAGCGGAGTAAGCACAGTCAACGCAGCAGGTTTTCAATTAGCCGAATATTCAGCGACTGGTCTTGGACGCGCCTACGCTGGTGAAGCCGCCATCGCGGATAACGCAAGCGCTCAATGGCGTAACCCTGCACTGCTTACTGAACTAAAAGGCACCCAAGTCTCGACTGGTGCCATTTATGTTGACCCGAATGTGGATGTGGCAGGTAGTGTCACGCTAAATGGCACCACAACGTCAGTCGCGTCAAACGATTTTGCTCATGACGCGGTGATCCCAAACTTCTACTTTTCACATCAGGTGAACGATGAGTGGGCATTGGGCGTCGCTTTTGGCACCAACTACGGTATGGAAACCGATCTAGGCCGTGATTTTGGCGCGTCACATTTTGGTGATAAAGCCAGCATCATCTCACAAGAAGGCAACCTCAATGTCGCCTACAAAATCACGCCTGCATTTAGCCTTGGCGGCGGTTTACGCATTGTGATGGCTGACGGCCATTTTGGTGCTACCACTCCGAAAAATAATGCACCGGGATTCCCTCAAGGCACCGCATTGAAATATATGGAAGGCGATGACATCGCGTGGGGCTGGCAAGTGGGCGCTTTTTGGCGTATCAATTCAAACAGCCAAGTGGGCATTGCGTATAAATCGGCAGTCGATTTAACCCTTGAAGGGCACGCCGAAGGGATTGGTTTTCTGCTACTACCGGGCCAAACACGCGCTGGAAGCATGGACCTCACGCTACCAGCAACTCTTGAGCTGGCGGGTAATCATCAAGTGAGCGACAAATTAGCCGTTCATGCGAGCATTAACTGGACCGATTGGAGCGCGTTTGATCAACTTGAAGCGGATTTCTCGGACAATACCAGCATGGTGAAAGTCGAAAACTGGGAAGACAACTACCGTTTTGCCGTCGGCGCGACTTACCAAGTGACAAGTAAATGGGCACTGCGCAGTGGCGTGGCGTACGATACCTCGGCGGTATCAGACAAAAATCGTGCGATTACCATTCCAGAGACTGACCGTACCTGGCTAAGTGTCGGCGCTGAATATCAGTGGGATCAAAATCTCAGCTTTGATGCTGGCTTTACTTATATTTTGGCCAAAGATGCGCCAATCACCGAATCTCGTGGCTATGATTCTGACAATAGTGCCGAAGATGTTGGTGGTCGCTTTGTCGGTGAAACCACAGGCAGCATTTGGCTTGCAGGTATTCAAGCAAACTATCGTTTCTAAGGTTTTTGCCAGAATAAATACACAAAAGCTCAGCGTGATTGCTGAGCTTTTTTAATCGGCACTTTTTATATACTCAAGTGACTTCAAGACGCTGGATTCAGAGCCAACTTACTGGTCTAAGAGCAAGGCAAACAACGCAGCGGAATAGTAGCCTATTTTCAAGTTATTTAACGCCGCTTTCGTTATTCAAAGTCAAAATCATCTTCCAAATACTCATCAAGCAAAGCTTCTTCTTCGGCATTCTCTTCAGGAGCTTCCACTTCAGCTTTGAAATCTTGACGTTGCAGATAGATTTCACGGGTCAAAATGTACGGATCTGGCGAATCGTCAATCAGCGCCTGTTGTGGCTCAAGACTAGCGCGGGTTTCCATGCCTTCTAACGCCCATTTGCCGACACCCGCCCAAAAATTCAATAAGGAAAGGGGTACATAAAGGCCATCAACAAAATCAGTCGTTTCACGGACAGTATATGGACCAACGGCAGGGATCATCAAATAAGGCCCATTACCCACTCCCCAATGACCCACAGCATCACCAAACGACTTGTTGTCTTGCTTGGTGATTCCAGTATAACCGGCAACATCAATAAAACCGAGCAAGCCCAAGCTACTGTTGATCCAAAATCGGTTAAAGTGATCCATCGCTTTGGTGCCATTACCCATAAGCAAGTTGTTCACCACACTCGCAGGCTCATCAAGATTCGACAAAAAGTTAGCAATGCCCGTACGCACTGGCTCTGGCGTGTATTCCACATACCCCAATGACACAGGACGAACAATATAAGGGTCTAGATAATTGAAATTAAAATCCCACATCACGCGGTTAAAACCTTCAAACGGATCATTTGCGGTAGATGCACCGTTCGCCTCATCCGTTGGAACACTTGAGCAGCCGGCCGTACCCAGCAATAATAAGCAGCTCAGCGCTAACGCGTTTCCCATCTTGTACATGTTATTATCCGTCCATTTATACCCGTAATACTTGACTGCAGAAGCGTTGCTTGCATTTCACCCAATCACATAGACCCGTTCTAATTGACGCTGTTTGGGTATAATTAACCGTTGTTCATGGAAGCTCAATTGCTTAGTGTTTTTCTGCAACGACAAGTCTTGCAAGTATATATTAATCAACGCCTAACCCTCTCCCTTGCGGTGTCGGCATTCTTACATTTGAGATTAAAGCACTAAGGTGCAAAAAGGCCAGCATCGCCTCAAAACATTTGCCGCGAGTGCGCCAAGTGGAAAAGGAAAATACTGGCCTAACAAAGTTTACGCGATAAACCGTAAAATTAGTATTGCTTATTGATCAAGAGCTTGACGGGTTCTCCTTGCTCTGTAACGTCACTCTCGCCATACCAATCGCCTTCTCGAGTCGCAACATTACCATCGGTGTCAATTCGCGCGCGGATGATAAATGATTTGAGCGATGACAATTTTTGGCCTTCCATCATGCTGTTACTATCATCGATCACCAGTGTCCGAGGAAACGCACCAAGTGGGTAGCGTGCAGCGGCAACTGGAATAGGCGAACCATTTGCATCGTGCGCAGACACAATAAGCACCGCATTAGGATTGGTGAGTGCGTTTGCATCGGCCTCAATTGTCACTGTCACTGAGTCTTCGGCCACACCCGTTTCTCCCAGACGCTTTTGCGCACTGGCAATACTGCGCGTGAGCATTTCATAACGGCCATCTTCTGGAGGTAACATTTGCTGCATAACGCGCCAGTAGCGAATCGCCGCTTTGAAGTCTTGACGTTCAAACGCATCAAATGCGAGCAAAGAGAAAACTCGAATATCCACCTGCTCTTGCTGAATCAAATTGCCCAACAACGCTCGTGCCTGACTCTGATCCATTTCGTCTTGCGACATCATAAGCGCTTGCGCTAAACCGAGTTTAATATCATTGTCATTAGGCTTGAGCTGATACGCCTTGCGCATAGCGTCGGTTGCCAGCGTGACGTTGCGTTCGGTTAAACCCAGGCGTCCGAGCAACAACCAGCCCGTCGCATCATTGCTGTTGTAATGCAGCCGAGTTCGCAGCGCCAAAATCAGATCTTGCATCTCATCGTCACTCAGCGGCTCTGCCGTTGCACCCATTAACTTTTTCGACAGCTCAGGTAAGTTCTCATTGACTTGATGCCATTGTTCAACATCGTTGGATGCGCCAAATTGAGCGTAGAGCGCGTAACTCAAAACCACAGTAAGCAGTACCGATGGTACAATCACCGCCCAAGGTGACAGCGCGGTTTTTTGTTGCGCCTGCTGCTCAGGAATATCATCAAGCAGCGACTGCTTTAGATCAGCGATTAAATCACCTTCGTTATTCACCAACCCTTCATCGTTCTCTTCTTTCAGCTCCGACAATCGATCTTTATAAAACGCTTTGTTGAGTTCATCACGCAATACATCGTCTTTGTTGGTGTTTTTCTGCAAAAGAGGATAAATAATGATGCCGCAAGCCAATAACGTAAGCGCAACGGTTGATAACCAAAACAACGTCATTTTTTGTGTTCTCCGTCGGGCTTGTCATTTAGCAAAGCATTAAGTTGTGCTTCTTTGCCTTCATCCCAAGTCTCTTGTTGTGTCGCCACTGTTTTGTTGCGACGACTGCGCGCCACAATCAAAACAAAACCAATCATGATAACCACTAACGGACCGAACCAAAGCACAGAGGTGGCAAGCGTCAATGGTGGATTGTACGTCACGAAGTTACCGTAACGCGCGATCATATAATCGACAATCTCATCTTTCGATTGCCCATCTTTGGTCATTTCATACACCTTTTGTCGCAAATCCTGGGCTAATGCCGCATTAGAATCTGCGATGGTGTTATTTTGACACTTAGGGCAGCGCAACGTATTGCCTAACTCTTTAAATTGCTGCTCTTGCTGCTGAGTGTCAAACTCGTAAACCTCAATCGTGGCATACGCTGATAGTGACACCAGCAACGACGCTGCGATGGCTAATAGAAATCGTTTCATTGCGTCGCCTCTTGTTGCATTTGCTGATACAACGGCTGAAGTGTTTGTTGCCAATTGGTGGCGTTAACATCACCCACATGACGGTAACGAATCACCCCATTGGCATCAATCAAGAAGGTCTCTGGCGCGCCATAAACCCCCAAATCCAGCCCTAACATGCCGTTGCCATCAAACAAGCTGATAAGATAAGGATTGCCCAGCTCATTGAGCCATCCAATCGCTTTGTTACGATCATCTTTGTAATTCAGGCCAATAATCTTAACGCCACTTGCCGCCAACTCATTCAAGTAAGTGTGCTCGGCATAACAGGTCGGACACCAGGTTGCCCAAACATTTAGCAGCAAGGGCTCACCTTGAAACACCGCTTGGTCATACAACTTGCCCGGCTCGGCTAAATCTTCTAAGCGAAATTGCGGTACCGGTTTACCAATCAAGACCGATTCTAACTTAGTCGGGTCATCCCCTTGCTGGTTACGACTTAACTGAAAGGCAAACACGGCCGCTAGGAGCAAAAACGCGATTAATGGAATAAAGAGTACTTTTTTATTCATGCGTCCTCCTCAAGCTGAGGCTTTGATGTTTTGCGAAAACGGTAGCGTTTATCACTGATGGCCAGCAAACCACCCAGCACCATGATCAGTGAACCTGCCCAAATCCAACGCACAAACGGTTTGTAGTAGATCCGTACCGCCCACGAATGGTTATCCGCCATACGCTCACCAATGGCGATATACAAATCACGCGTGACGCCACGATCAATTGCCGCTTCGGTCATCATCGATTTTGCGGTGTTGTAAAAGCGTTTTTCGGCGTGCAACGTGTTGATATAACGTCCACTGTGGCTAATTTCAAAGTCAGCAATAAAGCTTTCATAGTTCGGACCAGCGACGTCACGACCACCAGCAAAGTGGAAGTTATAGCCTTCAATCACAAAGTTATCACCCGGTGCCAAACGAACATCTCGCTCAATGCTGTAAAGCTGAACCATAGTGATACCGATAACGCTTACCGCCAAACCAATGTGACCACAAATCATTGCCCAGTGGCTGCGTGGCAGCTTGCGCACGCCGACCATAAATGGATGGCGATGTGTGGCACGTTGATACAGCTCAAAACCATGCATCGTAATGATCCAGTAAGCCATCAGCCAACCGATAAAGCCCATCATGGTAAAGAAGTCAGCAAATGCCCACATTGAGACGCCTGCTAATGCAATCGACAACACGCCTGAAATGAGCATGGGTTTGGCTAACGTTGACAGCTGATCGCGCTTCCAACGCACCAAAGGACCAATCCCCAAGAAGAAGGCAAATGGCATCATCAACCAGGCAAAAAGCATGTCAAAGAACGGCGCGCCAATCGATACCGAACCCAGACCGATCTGTTTATGCACTAATGGCAATAAGGTACCAACAAGCACCACAAACAGCGCAGCAATCAATAGAATATTATTGATAAGCAGTGCGTTTTCACGCGAGATCAAGTCGAAATTGCCACGCGCGCGCACCGTTGCCCCTTTGAGAGCAAAGAGCAGTAGCGAACCGCCAATCACAAAGACTAAGAAGCCAAGAATGAACATACCGCGAGCAGGATCGGACGCAAAAGCATGTACCGAAACCAAAATACCAGAACGAACAAGGAAGGTGCCTAATAAGCTCAGTGAAAACGCCGAAATCGCCAACAGTACAGTCCACGCTTTAAATGTGCCGCGTTTTTCGGTTACCGCCAAAGAGTGCATCAAGGCCGTACCAGCAAGCCATGGCATAAATGACGCATTTTCGACGGGATCCCAGAACCACCAACCGCCCCAGCCTAGTTCGTAATAAGCCCACCACGAGCCCAATGCGATACCAAAGGTCAGAAATAACCACGCAGCGGTTGTCCATGGGCGAGACCAACGCGCCCATGCGGTGTCCAGTCTACCGCTTATCAAAGATGCAATCGCAAACGCAAAGGCGACCGAGAATCCAACGTAGCCCATGTAGAGCATTGGTGGATGAATGATCAGGCCAGGGTCTTGCAACAGTGGGTTAAGATCGCGGCCATCGACCGGAAAGTACGGCAAAGTGCGCAAGAATGGGTTTGAGGTCAGAATAATAAACAGCAAAAACCCGACGGTAATAAGCCCCATCACAGCAAGCACACGCGCGACAGACTCTTGCGGCATGCCTCGGCTAAACTTAGCCACTGCAACGGTCCAACCTGCTTGAATTAACACCCAAAGCAGTAGCGAGCCTTCATGGGCACCCCAAACAGCAGTTAAGCGGTAATACCAAGGAAGCAGCGAGTTTGAGTTACTCGCGACATACTGAATCGTGAAATCATTACTGTAAAAACCCCACGACAACAGGGCAAAAGAGAGCAACAAGAAGCCAAACATGCCCCAAGACAATGGTCGCGCGGTATTCATTAACATCGCACTATTATTGGCCGCTCCCCACATTGGCAAAATGCTAAGCAGCACTGCCATGGCAAGCGATAAAACCAGCGCAAAGTGTCCAATTTCTGCAATCATTGGTTGCTACCTTGTTTCTGTTGGTCGCTGTATTGAAGCGGTGCATGCGTCTTTTCCATTGCCTCTGCGATTTCAGGCGGCATGTACTCTTCATCATGCTTTGCAAGCACTTCAAACGCCTCGACGGTGTTTGCGTTGGTCAACACACCTTGAGCAACAATCCCCTGACCTTCACGGAAAAGATCGGGCAAAATGCCCTCGTAAACCACGGTCACTTTCGGGCCGACGTCTGCCAAATCAAAGCTCACTTTGAGTGACTCTTGATCGCGGCGAATCGAGTCTTTCACGACCATACCACCAATGCGTAAACGTTGCCCCACTTCAGGCTTAGTGCCGTCAGGTTTACCATTCACCAGTTCCGTTGGTGTATAGAACAAGTCCATGTTTTGATTCAGTGCGTAGATCATCAATCCGACCATCGCACCAACGCCAACAAAAATTGCCAGCACAATCCCTAAGCGTTTTTTACGTCTCGGGTTCATAACGTGTTCTCCATTTTTTTCGCCGCATCAATACGCGCTTGTCGTGCGATTTTTGCTTTCACTTCGTTGAGGAGTTGTCGACTGCGACGCACACTACTCACCCACAGGATGAGCATTGCGCCATAGGTAATCGCAAATGCGCTCCAAACATATGGGCCATAACCGCCCATTGCTAGAAAATCGTTAAAGGTGTCAAAATGCATAATCGTTACCTTATCGTGATTGTTTCAACACCAACTCAGAAACCCATGGGCGATGGCTTTCTTTGCTGATAATTTCGTTGCGCAGGCGCACCATAGTCAATGCGGCAAAAAACAGCGCGAAACCAAGAATATTCAGTAGCAGCGGCCACAACATATCACTGGAAATCGATGGCTTATCAAATTTGGTTATCGTGGCACCTTGGTGCAACGTATTCCACCACTCAACTGAGAAATGGATAATAGGCAAATTAACCACGCCTACCACGGCTAAAATACCCGCCGCTTTTGCCGCCGTTTTTTGCTCATCAAACGCATGATAAAGCGCGATGACACCCAAATATAAGAACAGCAGAATGAGCTCTGACGTTAGGCGCGCATCCCAAACCCACCAAGCACCCCACATCGGCTTACCCCAAACGGCACCAGTGACAAGCGCAATAAACGTGTACACCGCGCCAATGGGTGCCATGGCCAAAGCCGACAGCTCCGCTAAACGGACCTGCCAAACCAGACCAATAAAGGCCGCGATAGCCATTGACATATAGACGCCCATTGACCAAATCGCAGAAGGAACATGAATGTAAATGATGCGAAAACTATCGCCTTGCTGATAATCTGAAGGGGCAAAAGCCAAACCCCAGACGGTTCCGACCGACAAACTTAATAGTGCCAAAATTGCAAACCAAGGCAGCAGTTTGCCACACAGTCGATAAGCAGTTTCAGGCTTGGCTAAAGGGTGGAGCCATTTCCACATAACAATTACTCACTCTCAATGGGTTTGGGTATAGAAAAATTCGTTTTAATGCACGCTAACGCGCAGTGCCGCCGCGATGGCAAATGGGGTCAAGGTCACTGACCCTGCCAACATGGCGCCTAAAATAGCCACTTGTCCGTTATACGCCATACCTAGGGCTGCAGCATCAATTGCCGATGTCGCAAAAATTAAGATAGGGATGTAGAGCGGCAAAATGAGCAAACTAAGAAGTACGCCCCCTTTTTGCAACCCCACCGTCAGCGCAACGCCAATGGCGCCAATAAAACTCAAGGTTGGTGTGCCGACAAGCAAGGTCACCACAACCGCAAGCCAAGTATCAAAATTGAGCGACAATAACACGCCCAAAAGCGGGCTGATAATCAACAGTGGCAAGCCTGTCAACAACCAGTGAGCCATCACTTTGGCGATAACAACCAGTTGTACTGGCAATGGCGTAAGCATCATTTGCTCTAACGCACCATCTTGAAAATCATCGCGAAACAGTCGCTCCAATGAGAGCAGTGCGGCAAGCAGTGCCGCAACCCAGACAATGCCAGGCGCAATACGCGCAAGCAATTTAGGCTCTGGCCCAATGCTAAGCGGGAATAGCGTAATGACGATAATAAAAAACCACAGCGGATTCAGCACATCAGCTTGGCGACGAAAGGCAATCAGCAATTCACGCCGAACAATAGTAGCCATTGCATTTAGCATTGCTAATCACCCAACTTAATTTTTCTTAATGCCGCATGATCGGCAAACATATCTTGGTGCGTCGTCAAGACGACGATGCCGCCATCCTCGGCGTGACGTACAAATAGGCGCTCAAGCACTTTAACGCCTTGTTTATCAATCGCCGTCAAAGGCTCATCCAAAATCCATAACTTATGATCACTTAGCCACAAGCGAGCTAGGGCCACTCGTCGCTGCTGGCCAGCTGACAACTGCCCTGCCGGCACATCTTCACGTCCAGCCAACCCCACCTGAGCGAGCGCTTGAAATAATGCGCCCTCTGCGGACTCGCCCCCATTGAGCGATTGAAAAAAGGAAAGGTTTTCTAACGCAGTGAGCTCTCGCTTCACGCCAGTATGGTGTCCCAAATAAAGTAAGGAGTGATGAAAATCATCACGGCATGCCTCTATCGGCTCATCACACCAACGCACTTCACCATCATCGCGATGACCTAGCCCCGTCAGAATACGCAGTAACGTCGTTTTCCCCGTACCGTTGCGACCTTCAATTTGAACGATTTCACCCGGTGAGATCAAAAAAGACAGCCGTTCAAAAAGCACTCGATCATCACGAATTGCAGTTAAATCGACAACAGAAAGCATAGTGTCATTCAGCCTCTGCTCTATTGAGTTAGCTAGCTCAAGTAGAACGAATATAAATATTGGAAGTTAGGACTCTACCTAGACAACTTGAAGAGGCAGGTAGGCGACCAACGAACAAAGCCTCTGAGCATAGATAAGCTATGTGATGAGGTTTGTGAGTGGCTGTCAACAACGCTGCAACTTCAAGTAGGACAGGTATACCCAAGTAACCTCAAGATGTATGGTTCAGCGAGAATGACTTGGTTTGTCAGTGAGGCGAGGATTTGAAGATTGAGTGGCTCTCAATCGAAAATCGTCAACAAAGCTGATGAACCAATGCAGCTCGCCCTTTGGGAGCCAATCACTGAACCGAGAGCTGCGTTAAACAACTTGAAAATAGGCTCGCTATTTCGCTGCGTTGTTTGCCTTGCTCTCAGCTCAGTGAGCCGGCTCTGAATCCAGCATCTTGAAGTCACTTGGGTATATATCCAACTCAAGGCGATCATTTTACCACAGCTCTTACGAGTGAATAGACCAGATCAATAATACGTAACTTTAAGATTAGTGAGAATTTGTTTCCGCTGAATCGTTATGCCTGTATTTTTACATTCACTCAACATTCAATCGTAAATCGAGACCTCTCGCTATGCTCGCACCAAATTCGCTCTCGTAGCACGTTAATATTGTGCCAGCAAGCGGCAAATTCACCATGACGCGCGTCAAATAAGCCGCATTTTGTGATCGCAGTATACGCTAAAGAGTACGTTAACGTATCCTAGGTTCCATTCAAGTCGCGCATAACCTAGATGCGAGATTAGCATCACTCTGAGCAAGCCACATTTTGTTGTCTAAGCATATTCGTAAACGAAGCACATTAGTAAACGAAGCATTGAGCTACATTGTGTTAGGCAGGTCTGAGATAGAAAATAAAAAAGAAGCCGTAGCTTCTTTTTTATTGATAGCAAATTAACGCATTCTTGACGTCGAGCGAGACGAAACTAACGAGGGGTCTAAACCACGCTGCTGACCACTGTTATGGCGTGAACCAGATGACGAGCGATTTGCAGCCGATGTGTGTAAACCACGTTGCAATGGTGGAATCGCTTCTTTTCCTGCCAATTTCTTTTGCAGCGACAACATTAATTCCGCCTCGGCTTTGGGCAGCTCGCACTCTTCAATAAGCTCATTGATGTCAGCGCCCAGTTGTACCATTTTAGTGGCGCGAGAATAGAGTCGGCCATCGGTATCCGCGTTTTCCAACTCAATGACTCGCTCTTCAAGCAATTGAATGGTTTCGAGCTGCTCAGTCAACCGTTGCCCAAGACCTATCACCACAGAACGCATTTCAACCAACTGTTTGCTGGCTTTTTGCAGCTCTTTTTCACTATGACGAAGTTTCTGGCGCTGAGCTTCTAGCCTTGCTGTGACAACAACCGAGCGGCGCAATACCACTAACACTAAAACAAAGAGAATCAACATGCCTGCCGCAATCAGCGGCCACAATGACTCAAACGAGGGCAAAGCAAACATTACAGATGCGCCATCTCATCCCATTCGTCTTCAGAAAGCAACTTATTCAAATCTACCAAGATCAAAAGCTTGCCGTCACGGTTGCTAACGCCTTGAATAAATTTCGAGCTTTCGTCAGTTCCGACAGACGGTGTGGTATCAATTTCCGATGTGCGCAGATAAACCACCTCAGCAACACTATCAACTAAAATACCAATCACTTGACGTTCAGACTCAATGACGATGATGCGCGTATTGTCCGTGACTTCGCCTTCAACCAAACCAAATCGCGCACGCGTGTCAATCACAGTGACCACGTTACCACGAAGGTTGATGATGCCAAGCACATAATCTGGCGCACCAGGGACAGGTGCTATCTCGGTGTAACGCAAAACTTCACGCACTTGCATTACGTTGATGCCGTAGGTTTCTTCTTCAAGTTGAAACGTTACCCACTGCAGAACTTCATCGTTCATTTGATCTTTTTTTACTTCGATTTCATTCAATTGAGACATAAACATTCCTCACTGCTATCGCTTAGCACTGTTCTTTACTTCAGCGATTTTACGTCAAGTCCGGCACTTAACATATTAATCATTGCGTCAACGTGGATTAACGCACACATTTTTTCTTTCACCATGCCAGCGAGCCAAGGGCGTTTGCCTGCTTGTTCGCGCCAGCGCACGGAATCCGAACTAAGCCACTCGGTTCCCAGTAGTTGGCTCGATGCCAAACCCCAAGTGCTCACACCTAGCATGACAATATATTGATAATCTTCGCGGTAAGTTTCATCATCGAGTCGCTCTGGCATCGCCCACTTAGCCGTATCGACCACATCCAATTGCTGCTCTCGTGATGTCTGCAATCCCAAATACCAGTCGGGACGTCCCAGCAAGTGATTTAAAGTCGCCAGTCGATGTATGCCACCCAACTCATCCAACGGCACCGCAAATGTCACGCCGTTGACCTCAAAATAGAGCACTTGAAAGTCGCTATCACGCTGAGAAAATTGCCATGTTTGTGGCAGCTCTTGGCCTGTGTCGGTTTCAAGTAAAGCGCTCGTCAAGGCTGCATCATCAACCCTTGGCGCTTCGGCTATCGCATCCAGCTCTTGTGCAATCGCACAGGGCGCGTCTAAAGTCGCGGACGAATCGATGCCAATCACGTCAAGATATTCAGTCTCTGAGTTTTCAATATCCCAAGTTTGAATTTCATCGTCATCTAGCACAACGCTGGTGAGTTTGGTTTCAACAACCTCCTCCACCGAGGCTTGGCTTGCGCTCAACTCTTGTGTGTTTGATGCGAGAATATGGTCGATGTCGAAATCGACTTCAGCATTGGTTGATTCCAATTGACTTAAAAGCCGCTCCACATCCTCTAGATTCGGTGCTTGAAGCTCTTGCAACGCAGGCGACGAAGTCAAAGAAGAGGTCGTAGGCTGCCACTGTAGCTCAGCCATTGGCATCGCATAAGACTCGGCCTGCTCATAAGCGTCATTCTGTGACTGAGATGCAATGAAATCCTGCTCATAGACATTCGCGACATCCATATGCGCAGCACTTAACTCATCTACGCCTTCATCAGCAATTGCAGCATCATCCAGCAGCAACGCACTGAAATAATCGTCTAATGCCTGCTCACTTGACAGCGTTGGCCCATCATTTTTCATCGATAGCCAACCTCTCTAAATGCACCAACAACTGCTTATAAGCAAAAACACCACGGCTGCTTGCCGCAAAGTGTGACGCGGGTAAACGCTTTAAGCTGGCATCGCGAAACTTAGTATCAATTGGCACGGCAGAGGCCCAAACATTCGTTGGGTAATCTTTTTTTAACTGAGTCAAGGTTTGTAATGACGCATTGGTGCGCTTATCGTACATGGTCGGAACTATGGTGACCTTAAACGGTGCTTGCCGCGATTTTTGCATAATGGCAAGTGTTCGCACCATGCGCTCTAGCCCTTTCATGGCCAAAAATTCGGTTTGCACTGGAATTAAAATACGGTCACTGGCCGCTAACGCATTGACCATCATCACCCCCAAAATCGGCGGACAATCGATCAGCACGTAATCATAATCTTGTGCAAGAGCGAGCAGAGCTCGCTTCAAAATTAACCCCATGCCACTGCGGTTGCCCATGACACGATCCAACGTCGCCAGTGACATATGCGCACGAATAATATCGATGCCGGAAACATTTGTTGGCATGACAAGCGGTTTGACAGAGGCGTGATCAAACTGCTTTAACTGAAACAAGTCAAACAAACTGCGCTCAGTACTGTCGGGGTCAAAGCCGAGATAGGTTGTAAGAGAGCCGTGCGGATCAGTATCCACCATCAGCACTCGATGGCCCCTCAAACTCAGTAGTCCAGCAAGGGTCACTGTTGTGGTGGTTTTACCCACGCCCCCTTTTTGATTCGCGACACTCCAAACGATCATAGCAACCCTTACGCTAAACCTACTTCAACTAAAATCCGTTCGGCGATACGCTCGAGCGGTAAATCTTCACTTGAGATCCCAGCTTTCGCCACTGCTTGGGGCATACCGTACACCACGCAGCTCTCTTCATCTTGCGCCCAAATGGTGGCACCGGCATTTTTCAGCATGCGCGCACCTTCACGGCCATCTGCGCCCATTCCGGTCAAAATCATCGATAACACTTTATCACCGTATACTTTGGCTGCAGAGCCAAACGTGACGTCAACGCACGGTTTGTAATTCATGCGATCCCCGCCATCGAGAATACGTAACCGCGCCGAGCCTGGTCGACCTTCGAGCATCATCTGCTTACCGCCAGGAGCCAAAAAGGCCACGCCAGGTCTGAGCACGTCACCATCTTGAGCCTCACGGACTTCAATTTTACACAGTGAATTGAGTCGACTGGCAAAGGCCGCAGTAAACGTGGCCGGCATATGCTGCACCAAAACTATGGGGTGCGGATAACGCGCTGGCAACGCGGTCAGAATTTTTTGCAGTGCCACTGGACCGCCAGTAGATGTACCAATGGCGGTTAACTGATACGTTTTACCACTTGAACGAAAACTGCGTGGCGCGACCACATGGCGTGTGTTCACCGTTTTTTGCGGTCGTTCTGCGAGGCTCGCGCTATTACGCTCAAAGGCTACTGGGGCGGCAACGCGGTTTAGAGGCGCTGTGGTCGAACTACTCAAATGACTGCTGGTCTGAGTCAATGGCCGACGCATAAACGCCTTTTTACGCGCAATCTCAAGCACTCGTTGCTGCAATAGCTGCACCGCTTCTTCACGATTGCGCGCAATATCTTCAAATTTCTTGGGTAGAAAATCCAATGCGCCAGCATCTAGAGCATCTAGCGTCGCTTTTGCGCCATCGTGCGTCAGCGACGAGAACATCAAAATCGGCGTCGGTATTGACGCCATAATTTCGCGTACAGCCGAGATCCCATCCAACACTGGCATCTCAATGTCCATCGTAATGACGTCCGGCTTTAACATTTTGGCTTTAGTGACCGCTTCACGGCCATTGACTGCCACATCAATCACTTCAAGGCGCGATTCTGCATTGATGATCTCGCTCACTCGGCGACGAAAAAAACTCGAATCATCAACTACTAAAACTTTGATCGCCATTTTTATCCTTAATATCCTGATGAGCGCTGTTACAGACGTGACGCCGACGCATACTGCTTAAGTAAATCTGGCACATCTAAGATCAATGCAATATGACCATCACTGGTAATGGTTGCACCTGCCATGCCCGGCGTACCTTGCAACAGATTATCCAGTGGCTTGATCACCACCTCTTCTTGGCCAATCAGAGTATCGACGACAAATCCGACGCGTTGACTACCAAGTTGAACAATCACAACATGGCCATGCCCTTTACGCTCTTCAATATTGCCACTTCGCGGTGCAAGCCAATTTTGCAAATAAAACAGCGGGATCGATTTATCTCGAACAATAATGGTTAACTGACCATCGACAACGTTGGTACGTCCCAAATCAAGATGGAAAATTTCATTAACAGACGCAAGTGGTAGCGCAAATGGGTGGCCCGCAACGCCGACCATTAACGTCGGTAAAATCGCCAAGGTCAATGGCACTTTAATGGTGATTTTGGTGCCTTTGCCAAGTTCAGAGTCAATATCAATTGAGCCATTTAACGTGGAAATCGCGGTTTTTACGACATCCATACCGACGCCGCGGCCTGAGATGTCCGAAATTTTTTCTTTGCTCGAGAAGCCCGGAGCAAAAATCAGGTTAAAGCACTCTTTGTCCGTGAGGCGCGCTGCTGCGTCTTCGTCCATCATGCCACGTTTAACGGCTATTGCGCGCAACTTGTTGGGGTCCATACCACCGCCATCGTCAATGATGGCAAGTTCGATATGATCACCCTCTTGCGATGCAGAAAGAATCACATTACCCGTACGCGATTTCCCCACTTTCTCTCGAACATCCGGCATCTCAATGCCGTGATCAACCGAGTTACGCACTAAGTGAATCAATGGATCGGCAAGGGCCTCTACTAGGTTTTTATCCAGATCCGTCTCTTCACCACGCATCTCCAGCACGATGTCTTTTTGAAGATTGCGCGCAAGATCGCGCACCACGCGAGGAAAACGACCAAACACTTTCTTAATCGGTTGCATGCGCGTTTTCATCACCGCACCTTGCAAATCCGCTGTCACAACGTCAAGATTCGATACCGCTTTAGACATCTCTTCATCGTTACTGTTGAGGCCTAGGCTGACTAAGCGGTTACGCACCAGTACCAACTCACCGACCATATTCATAATGGTATCAAGCGTCGAGGTATCGACGCGCACAGTCGCTTCTGCTTGTGGTTTTTTCACCGCTGGGGCTTTATTCGCTTCCTCAGCCTTGACCAAAGGCTTAGCTTCAGTAGGTGCTGCGGCCATCACTGTCGGTTTTACCGCCTCGACTGAAGGCTCGATAGATGGCGTCACTGGTGGTGTTACCGCCGCAGGTTTCGGTTGCGCAGGTCGCGTCGCCGCCTCAAGCTCATCAGCTGAAGGGCCTTTACCCGTACCATGAAGCTCATCCAACAGACGCTCAAACTCGTCATCCGTCATGAGATCTGCGTCACCCTGACCGGCTGACGTAGATGACGTTGATGGGGTTGGTGGGGTTGCAACCACCGCGGCAGGAACCTCAGATTTATGTGAGCTGGGGCTTTTACCCGCGCCATGCAATTCATCCAGCAGACGCTCAAATTCATCGTCGGTAATGTCACCACTATCACTCACCGCAGCGCTCTTTGGCGAGTCTTCAACTGGTGTGGAATGGGTGGCTTTAGCGCTCGGAGAAGCGCCCTTGCCATGAAGCTCGTCAAGTAAGCGCTCAAATTCGTCTTGGGTGATTTCGTCAACCGACGATGCGTTGAGCGATTCATTAGATGGCGTTGGGGCTGCTTCCGCCGCAGGGGTCGCAGCAACAGGCTCGACTGTAGGCTCAGCACTGGAAGGCGTAACGGAATGAGATGATTCATTGGATGGCGCGGCAGCGTCATCTTGAGACTCTGGCTTACACAAACGGTGCAGCTCATCTAATAAGCTTTGTTCGGCCGCTTCAGGTTGCTCGCGATCTTGCACCGCTTGAAACTGTGTATTAACGGTATCAAGTGCTCGAAGCATCGTATCCATCAAACTTGACGTGACCGAACGCTGGCCATTGCGCAGCACATCAAACACGTTCTCTGCCCCGTGACAGGTGTCAACCAATTCACTCAGTGACAAAAAGCCCGCGCCACCTTTTACCGTATGAAAGCCACGAAAAATGGCGTTCAGCAGATCTTTATCTTCAGGGTTATTTTCAAGTTCAACCAATTGAGTTGAAAGACGCTCTAAAATCTCGCCCGCTTCAATCAAAAAATCCTGCAGGATATCTTCGTCTAATTCGTAGCTCATACATTACCTTTAAAATCCAAGACTGGACAACAAATCATCGACTTCATCTTGCGAGGAGACAGCATCTTCTCGCTGATCGGCATTGATAATGGGGCCTTCAACGCCTTCTCGACGCACCGCCTCAGGGGTAGTTTTATTTTCTTCTGTTATTGCATTACTCTGGCTTGAAAATACCGTAAGTATCTCTACCAGACGATCTTCCACCTCGTTAACTAAGGTGATCACACGACGAATAATTTGGCCGGTCAAATCCTGGAAATCTTGCGCCATAAGAATTTCCGTTAATTGACCACGCAGCTCGCTACTGTCTCCTTCAACTTGAGATAGCAGCAGCTCTATTCGATGGCACAGCGCTTTAAATTCACTCAGCTCAATTCGACCACCCATCAAGGCATTCCATGTGGGGCGAACTTGTTGCAATCCAGCTTGAAGGTTGTCTGCAATCGGCAGACAAGTTTCGACAGCGTCCATGGTCTTATTGGCAGCAACTTCGGTTCTTTTAATCACATAGTTAAGCCGATCACGTGCATCCGGAATTTCATCCTGTGCTATTTGCGTGATACGTTGATCAAAATTGAAATTTCTCAGTGAGTCATGAAGATCGCGAGTTAATGCGCCAATCTCTTGCAGCATCGGGTGATGCTCACCCTGAACTAGGCTCAAACACAGCTCATTTGCCTGTGCTTGCTCGCCTTGTTCCAGCAATTGAACCAGTCGCTTCGCTTGCTCTAATGTGATCATCCTTCCTAGACCTTTTCTTTATTTTTGCTGCCACGACGTTGTGGTGGCAGCGCGCTTTGATGTGATGATGCTCATCTCACTCAATGCGTGGCGCATTTACAAATTATTGAACAAAACTCTCATTAGAGACGTTCAAAAATTTTCTCAAGCTTTTCTTTTAATGTCGCCGCGGTAAAAGGTTTCACAATATAACCGTTCACTCCAGCTTGGGCAGCTTCAATAATTTGCTCACGTTTCGCTTCTGCTGTGATCATCAAAACAGGCAAGTGTTTAAGCTGATCATCAGCACGAATGTTACGCAGCAAATCGATACCTTGCATTCCCGGCATGTTCCAATCCGTTACAACAAAATCGAAGTCACCTTTTTTGAGCATAGGTAAAGCAGTGAGACCGTCGTCTGCTTCTTGGGTATTATTAAAACCAAGATCGCGTAGAAGGTTCTTTACAATACGGCGCATTGTTGAAAAATCGTCAACAATAAGGATCTTCATGTTTTTATTCAAAATTGCCTCCACTGAAATCAAAATCAGTGTGTTTAGTCATGTTGTGTCCAAGCACTGAGTTTGGTGCGTAAACGTTGCATGGATTGACTCAATATCTGACTGACGCGAGATTCACTCACCGTCAAAATTTCGCCAATTTCTTTTAAGTTAAGTTCTTCATCGTAATAGAGCGAAAGGACAAGGGCTTCCCGCTCTGGCAACTGTTTAATTGCGTCGATAAGCGACTGGCGAAAAGCGTGATCGGCCACTCCCTTAAATGGGTTATGGTCATCGCTTTCATCACAAGGGCCAATGACATCATCGGACACTCCCAAATCATCAATACCAACTAATCGCGAACAGTTTATATCGGTTAGCGCATGATGATATTGATCTAAAGAAAGTCCCATGTGTTTTGCCACTTCCGCATCGGAAGGATCGCGATTTAACACCCCTTCTAGTTCAGCAATCGCTTGATTAATATCACGATTACTTTTATGCACTGAACGCGGCACCCAGTCGCCACGGCGAATGTCGTCCAACATTGCGCCACGAATGCGAATGCCTGCGTAAGTTTCAAAACTGGCCCCTTTTGACGCATCGTAATTTTGCTGCGCCTCAATAAGACCTATCATACCCGACTGGATCAGATCTTCCACCTGAACACTCGGAGGTAAGCGTCCAAGTAAATGATGCGCAATCCGTTTGACCAACACCGAGTAACGCTCAATAAACAACTGTTGACTGTTTATCTTGGCGTGTTGGTCATAAGTGAGCGCTTTATTCACCAAGCGAGCCCTCTGAAAATGCGTTTCGATTCAGTAGTCGTTCAACAAAAAATTCTAAATGGCCACTTGGCGTTTTCGGAATCGGCCAAGTTAACGCTTTATTTGCTAATGAGCTGATGGCTAGTGCTGCAGGCGAGCGCGGAAACGCATCAACCACAATTTTTTGCCTTTTTACTGCTTGTCTTACTTTATCATCCAATGGGATACATGCCACGAGTTCAAGGCTCACATTCAAGAATCGCTCTGTGACCAAGGTCAATTTTGCAAATAATTCTCGTCCTTCACGGTAGCTTCTAACCATGTTCGCCACCACTTTGAAGCGCTGCACTTGATGCTCTTTACTCAATAACTTAATCAAAGCATAAGCGTCCGTTATCGATGTAGGTTCATCACATACGACCACGACCACATCTTGCGCGGCGCGCGAAAAGCTAACCACCATGTCAGAAATTCCGGCAGCCGTATCAATTAACAGCACTTCCATCTCTTCTTCAAGCGTGCCAAATGCTCGAATAAGACCGGCATGTTGGGCATGGCTGAGCTCGGTCATACTTTGCGTACCTGAGGTCGCTGGAATAATTTTGATCCCATACGGCCCTTCGACTATCGCATCGCGCAATTCGCATTCCCCAGCCAAGACATGGCCCAGGTTGCGCTTGGAGCGAATACCAAGCATGACATCAACATTGGCAAGGCCCAAATCGGCATCCAGTACCATGACTTTTTTGCCTTGGCGTGCCATCACCATCGCCATTCCCAGCGTCACGTTGGATTTGCCCACACCGCCTTTGCCACCAGTCACCGCGATCACTTTAGTCATCGAAGGTTGCGTTAAACGGCGTAGGCCGCTGGCTTGATCGTAAATCGTGTTCTCAATCATAGTTGTCGGCCGCCTAGAATCCATCGTGGTCACTGTTCCAGTAGTGGGGTTCATTCTCTGTTGACTTCTCAAGTAATTCATTCGCCTTTGCGATCATGTACTTAGGCTGAGCAATAACAATATCCTCCGGCACTCGCTGACCATTAGCAATGTAGGCCACCGGAAGCGCATTTTGCACCACAACACTGATAAATTCGCCGAGACTCAGCGATTCATCCAATTTAGTCATAATACAGCCCGATAACGGAATGTGGCGAAAGTGCTCAATGGTCTCTTGCAGCACTCGGCGCTGGGCTGTTGCTGGTAACACCAGATAGCTGTGAATCACATTGCCGCTGTCTTGCATCAGTGTGTCGAGCTGTTCTGATAGACGCACATCGCGCTGTCCCATACCTGCCGTGTCGACCAAGACTAAGTGGCGATTTCGAAGCTGATAAATAACATCGGCCAACTCTTTAGAATCTTTAGCCACTTTCACGGGACAACCCATGATACGGCCGTAAATCGACAACTGCTCATGAGCGCCAATACGGTAGGTATCCGTGGTCACCAAGGCCACGTTATCAGCGCCGTATTCCATTGCCGCTCGCGCCGCCAGTTTGGCCACGGTGGTGGTTTTGCCAACACCGGTTGGCCCAAGTAATGCCACGACACCACCACGTTTTAATATATCTTGTTTGGTCACCGCGATTTGATCGGCAACTAACGCAAGCAGCGCTTTCCAGGCACGAGCTGGCTCAGTCTCTTCCGGAATGTAACAAGCCATCTGGTCGGCCAATTCCGAGGAAACGCCCATTCGCTCAAGACGTTTAATCAGCATTGCGCGCAGTGGCTCTCGACGCTCAACCTCTTGCCACATGAGCCCAGAGACCTGATGCTCGAGCAAGCGTCGAATTGACACCATCTCTTCGCGCATCGTTTCCAGTTCACTCGGTAACTCTTCATCACGACTGGATTGATAGGGACGTTTGCGTTCATAACGAGTGGGGTCAAGACGCGGCTGTGGTCGCTCTTGGTTTAAATCTTCGCGAATCAAACGCGACAGTGCCGACTCCCCGCCGCCAACCGCTGGTGCTGATGAGGCATGTTTTTGCTGGCGAGCAAGCAGCGCGCTGAGCGAGTCTTGCTGTGACAGATCGTCATCTTGAGGATCAGGCTGACCACCATACTGCTTAAGCATGTTGGCAAAACGCTGAGTCATTGAGCGGCCCTTCTCTGCACTGGAGTTCAGGCTGACACGGTCGTTTTCAAGATTACGTCTTGCGCCATTGGCTGATGACGCAGGCAAAGATGCGGTGTGAGATGAGCGCGTTGGTGGTGTTGGCGCTGCGCGACGCTCGCTACTGGCAAAAGATGAACTGACGCGATTGTCGCCATCAATTGCCGCGACAATCTCAACACCACCAGCCACCTTTTTGTTTGACATGATCACCGCATCGGCTCCGAGATCTTCTTTGACCTGCAGCAGCGCTGTTCTCATATCTTTGGCAAAAAATCGTTTAATTTTCAACGCGGTCTGTCCATGTCAGAATTCTAATTACCTACGGCTTGAACAATTCGTATCTGCTTCTCGTCAGGAATTTCCTGATAGGAAAGCACGCGAAGGTTCGGAATCGTATTTTTGACAAATTTGGCCAATGTTGAGCGCAGTACGCCAGAGGTCAGCAGTACCGCGGGCTCACCTTTCAGCTCTTGTTCTTGAGTGGCTTGGCTTAGCGACATTTGCAATCGCTCAGCCAGCCCTGGCTCAATTCCGGCCGATTCGCCACCGGACGCCTGCATGGTCTGATGCAAAATTTGTTCCAGCTCAGGAATGAGAGTAATCACTGGAAGCTCAGGATCTATCCCATTGATTTCCTGAACAATAAGTCGTTTAAGTGCAATTCGCGAAGCGGCGGTAAGAATGTCGGCTTCTTGACTCTTGGCCGAATATTCCGCCAAAGTTTGAACGATAGTACGAATGTCGCGGATCGGAATCGCTTCGTTAAGTAGATTTTGCAGCACTTTGACCACAGTACCTAAAGGCAATTGATCGGGAACAAAATTTTCGACTAGCTTCGGCGTACTGCGTGCCAACATCTCCAGTAAGTTTTCCACTTCTTCATGACCCAGCAGCTGCGAGGCATTATTGGTCAATTGCTGACTCAAATGCGTTGCCAGTACTGTGGGTGAATCGACGACGGTATACCCGAGCGCTTGCGCATGCTCTTGCTGATCTGGGCGAATCCAGACCGCTTCCAAGCCAAAAGCCGGATCAATCGTCGGTTCGCCATCGATGAGCCCATAAACTTGCCCCGGATTAATGGCAAGCTCTTGATCAGGGCGAATGTCCGCTTCGCCAACCGCGACGCCCATTAAGGTAATGCGATAACTGTTGGGCGGCAGTTCAAGGTTGTCGCGAATGTGCACTGGTGGGATCAAAAAACCAAAATCTTGCGACAGCTTTTTGCGTACCCCTTTGACGCGTTCGAGCAACTCACCACCTTGATCCCTATCGACAAGTGGAATTAAGCGATAGCCGACTTCAAGCCCAATCACATCAACAGGCTGAACATCATCCCACGACAACTCGCGCGGCGCGCTGACCTGCCCTGGCTCAACGTTGGCAGGAAGCTGAGGCTCGGCCGCGCGTTTTTTCTCTTTTTGAATTAGGTAATAAGAGGCGCCACCGGCAACTAACGCCAGTGACAGAAAAGCAAAGTGTGGCATGCCGGGTACAATCCCCATCACGGCCAAAATGCCGGCGGTAATGGTCAGCGCTTTCGGATTGCCGAACATCTGAAACACCAACTGCTCACCCATGTCTTCATCGGTATTTTGACGAGTGACCATCATGGCTGCCGCGATAGAAAGTAATAGCGACGGAATTTGAGCGACCAGACCATCACCAATGGTCAGCAGCGTATAGATTTCCATCGCCTCGCCAAAGCCGAGTCCATATTGAGCCAGACCAATACTCAGACCACCAATAATATTGATAAAAAGGATCAAAATACCGGCAATCGCATCACCTTTAACAAATTTTGACGCACCGTCCATCGAGCCATAAAAATCCGCCTCTTTGGTCACTTCAAACCGGCGAGTTCGTGCTTGTTCTTGGTCAATAAGGCCCGCATTGAGGTCAGCGTCAATCGCCATCTGCTTCCCCGGCAACGCATCCAACGTAAAGCGGGCACTCACTTCTGAAATTCGTCCTGCACCCTTAGTAACAACCATGAAGTTGATGATCATCAAAATGAGGAATACCACTAGACCAACCGCATAGTTGCCGCCAATCACCACACTACCAAACGCTTCAATGACGTTACCGGCCGCATTACCGCCTTCATGTCCGTGCAGTAAAACCACACGTGTCGAGGCCACATTAAGTGCCAAGCGCAGCAAGGTCGCAATTAACAAAACCGTTGGAAACGCAGCGAAATCGAGCGGCCTTCTTGTATACACAGTAACAAGCAACACCACCATGGCAATCGCAATGTTAAAGGTAAAGAACAGGTCAAGGAGCAGTGCGGGTATCGGTAAGACCACCATGGCCAAGGTGGCAAGCACCATTACAGGTGCGCCAATCGCCGGAAGTTCACGAGGCGACAGCTTGGGCAGTTTATTGGCAAAAGGCAGAGAAAATTTCATGGTGATCGCGGTTCTTCGTATTCAACAAATTTTGGCTAGTGACCCAAATATACCCAAACAACTTGGAGTTACAGGTAGGCAGCAAACGAACAAAGCCTCTGAGCAGTTCGTGAACATAGACAAACTATGTGTAACATAAGAGTGATTTTGCCAAATTAAGTCACCTATGTGCTAGCACTATTACGCATTTATCATCGCCAGACGTGATGCCACTCCACTAGTGGCGTAGATCGGGTGGAATAGGCAAATCGTAATCTTGCAATTTCGGTCGATGTCCACCGCGTTTGCGGTACTGTTTAAGCTGGAATACGTAGGCCAAAATTTGGGCAACTGCCTTAAACAGACCATCTGGAATTTGCTGCTCAAGCTCAGTGGTAAAGTAAAGCGCGCGCGCCAAAGGGGGCGCAGGCACAATATCAATGGCGTGTTCGCGTCCCACTTCTCGAATTTTCATCGCCATATGGTCAGTCCCTTTGGCGACGACAACCGGCGCTCGGTCACTACCTTGCTTATAGCGTAGCGCCACCGAATAGTGCTCCGGGTTTGTAACGATAACGTCTGCAGAGGGCACTTCTGCCATCATACGCCGCTGCGCCGCTTCTCGTTGCAGCATTCGTATGCGCCCTTTTACCTCAGGTTTGCCTTCGGTATCTTTGTATTCGTCTTTGACCTCTTGCTTGGTCATTTTGAGTTGGTCGGCGTGTTGCCAAATTTGAAAAGGAATATCAATTGCCACCACAATCAGGAGTGAGCAACTAATGAGCAAAATGAAATCGAGCAACACCTCAAGCGCATGAAAAATATTTTGTGGGTAAACATCAAGGCTGAGCTGCACCAGATCCCCTTGAGAGCTGTATATCAAATACCAAGCGACTCCCGAGACCAAAGTCACTTTTAAAATCGACTTAATCAGCTCAACCCAACTTTGCATGCCGACCATACGTTTTAGGCCGCTCAACGGGTTCATTTTGTTTGGTTTTGGCATTGCGGCTTGCCAAGAAAAACTCACGCCGCCCACCCCCGCCGCGCCGATCAAAGCGGCAATGAACAAGGTCAGCAAAATCATCAAAAGAGGAAGCAACAGAGCAACCACCGCGCCTCGAGCGATGTCGATAAGCTTACCCACATCAAAAATCTCATCACGCGTTAGGTCAAAGAGACGCGCCATCACTTGATACAGCGCAGCGCCAAGCGACTCGCCAAACCACATCAACGCTAATGCACCGACAATCAGCACCGACGCCGACGCTAACTCTTTTGAGCGAGCCACCTGCCCTTTTTCGCGCGCCTGTTCACGCCTTCGGGGGGTGGCCTCTTCGGTGCGTTCTTGACCGTCAGACTCTGCCACGACTCACTCCTTAATTACTCAGTTAACAGTCGATACGGATCAATTGACACACTTGGCTTTGCGCCTCAGGCCAAAACAGTTGGTAATGGTTATAAAGCCCCGCCAGAATATACCAACACAGCAGTAAGCCAACCAAAAGCGCAAACGCAAAACCCAATGAGAAAATATTCAATTGCGGCGCCGCCCGAGTCATTACCCCAAATGACAAATTGATTGTCAGAAGCGCAATAATGCCTGACAACGACATACTCAATGCCGTTTTAAACATGATGCCAAGCCAGCCACTCAACTGATAAAAATCGACCGCCGTTAACGCCCCTTGGCCAATGGGTAAGGTTTTAAAACTCATCACCACAAGCTGAAGCATTTGAAGGTGACCATCGCTGCCTAAAAAAAACAGCGTAGCCAAAAACATAAAAAGCTGACCAAGCAAAGGCGTATTTTGACCATTCGCCGGGTCCACCATAGAGGCGAAACCTAAGCTTGATTGCATGCCGAGTATTTGACCCAACAGCACAAACGTTTGGATCACAAACTGAGTCACCATCCCCATTGCAACGCCAATCGCCAACTGCTCTACCGTAGTCACAAAGCCTTCAAACGACATTATGGCCAAATCGTTAGGGACCGCAGGCAGCGCTGGCATCACCGCAAAGGTGATTGCCAAACCTAAATAGAGCCGTATTCGTGGTGACACAAAGCGAGCGCCCGTGACTGTCATTACCATCAACATCGCCGAAATGCGGACATAAGGCCAAAAATAGTTGGCCAGCCAGTCCAATACGACGCTGGTTGGGTATTCCATGCTAGTAAAGCACCTGCGGCATGCGCTCAATTAAAGCGTAAAAATATTCCATCAACATCTGGGTTCCCCAATGACCAAATGCCATCAGCGCCAGTAATGTCACCACCAAACGCGGTAAAAAACTTAAGGTCTGTTCATTGATGGATGTGGCCGCTTGAAAAATCGCCACAACCAAACCAATCAATAAACTGGGAATGATGATGGCGCACACCATGATGAGCACCATCCACAACGCATCACGGAATAATTCGACAAATAACTCTGGCGTCATTAGGGCACCTCGCTATACCGCAAAGCTGGCTGCAAGGGTTGAAAGAATCAGGTTCCACCCATCGACCAATACAAACAACATCAGCTTAAAGGGCAATGAAACAATCATAGGTGAAAGCATCATCATACCCATCGCCATAAGGACAGAGGCGACCACTAAATCAATGATCAAAAATGGCAAAAACAGCATAAAACCAATTTGGAACGCTGTCTTGAGCTCAGAGGTAATAAACGCAGGGATCAGTACCGCCATAGACACCGCTTCTGGGCTATCGACCTCTTGACCCGACATGGCAACAAAGGTTTCTAAATCTTTGATGCGTGTCTGTTTGAGCATAAAGGTGCGCATTGGAATTTCCGCCGCATCAAACGCCTGACGCGCGGTCAATTGCTCGTTTAAATAAGGTTGGATTGCCTGCTCGTTAATTTGATTGAGCACCGGTGACATGACAAAAAACGTTAAAAAGAGTGAAATACCGATGATCACTTGGTTGGAAGGCGTCTGTTGTAGCCCCATCGCCTGGCGCAATATCGACATCACGACCACAATACGAGTAAACGACGTCATCAAAATAACCATGGCGGGCAAAAAACCCAACATGGTCATCAGCGCCAATATTTGCAGCGTCACGGAATAATCTTCACTGCCATCGGCGTTGGTGGTCATGGTAAAAGCGGGAATGCCGCTTCCAACTTCCATCGAGGTAATGCGTTGATTATCGCTTTCCATGGCACTGACCGTCACGCTATCGCCTTGCGCGAGTGCCTCAGGCAGCGCAGGCTCGGCCAGTGCAGCAAAACTGAGTAACACTAAGAGCACCGCCGTGCTCATGTGAATGACCCAACGGCCTAACCACGGCAATTGTGCCGCGAGTGGAGCACCCATTTATTCACCGTCCTTACGCTTCATCAGCTCACTGAGCTGTTTAGCAAAAGGCGCCACGGTGACCTCGCTTTCAGCAATCGGCGAATCGAGTTTAGACAGTAGCTGAATAGTGTGAGCCGTTATGCCAACCAAATATTGCGCCTCGCCTACCTCAACAATCGCGATGCGTTCTTTTGTGCCCACCGCCAATTGCGAGACGATTTTTAACCCTTGAGTGCGGCCCATTGTTTGCCCCTGCATGCGTTTCACCAACCAGGCTAAAAGGACAATAAAGGCGATAACCAGCACCAATGAACCAAACGTCGTGGCCAAGTCCAAATCTGGCGCAGAAGGGGTCGCGGCGAAGCTTTTGCGGCTGAACCACAACAGTGCCAGCATCAAAGTGCAGCGCCATAACGTCATGCCAAGCGTGACGACGCGGCGGTTTAATTCCAGTTTCATTAACGTAACTTCTTGATACGTTCCGTTTGGCTGATAACGTCAGTCAAACGAATACCAAATTTATCGTTCACCACGACCACCTCACCATGGGCGATAAGTGTGCCGTTGACCATGACATCGAGTGACTCGCCAGCCAATCGGTCAAGTTCAACCACAGAGCCTTGGTTAAGTTGCAATAAATTACGAATACTGATTTTTGAACGGCCCACTTCCATTGAAATGGTCACTGGAATATCTAAGATGGTATCCAGCTTACGACGCTCATCATCACTGATAGGGCTGCTGTTACTGTCTTTGAGCTCCTCAAGCGGCGCAGCCAGTACCTCATCCACATCAATCGATGGCGCCATCGGATCTTCGCCAAGCGCAGCGGCCCATTCATCGGCCAGTTTTTGATCGTCACTCGGTTCCATTATTCACTACCTTTATTGTCTATTCTTCACTGTCGTCATCGCCATCAAGCTCAGCCAGTAAATCTTTACCTAAAAACGCCAAATCGGTCTTCACCACTTGAGGTCGTTCTATTTCTTGTGAGATTTGCACCGCCAGCTTATCGTTTGCCCGGCCCATTTTAACTCGGTAGGTTGGCAAATCTTCAATAAACATGACCGCATGTTCGGGCATCTCTATCGGGATCACATCGCCGGGGCGAAGCTCCATTAAATCGCGCAGTGAGATATCACGTTCGAGTAAATTGACGCGGAAATTGACCGGACAATCCATGATCTCTTCGCGTAGCGCAGAGCTCCAGCGAACATCGGTTTCCATCTTGTCCGATTGCACACCCGCATCCAGTAACTCGCGGATCGGTTCAACCATCGAATAGGGCATCACCACATGAAAATCGCCACCGCCACCATCGACTTCAATATGAAAAGAGCTGACCACAATCACTTCTGTAGGGCTGACAATGTTTGCCATGCTCGGGTTCACCTCAGAGTCGAGATATTCAAACTCAACTCCCATCACTGGCGACCAAGCATCTTTATAATCTTCGAAAACGGTTTTGAGCAGCAGCTGAATGATGCGCCGCTCTGTTGGCGTAAACTCACGCCCCTCGATTTTGGCGTGGAAGCGGCCATCACCACCAAAAAAGTTTTCCACTAAAATAAACACCAAACGCGCTTCCATTGTGATCAGCGCCGTGCCTTTTAGCGGACGAAATCGCACCATGTTAAGACTGGTGGGCACATAAAGGGTATTTTGGTATTCACCGAACTTCATCATTTGCACGCCGTTTATTGATACTTCGGCGGTTTTACGCAGCATGTTAAACAAACTGATCCGCATATGACGTGCAAAACGTTCATTAATGAGTTCAAGCGTCGGCATGCGCCCACGCACGATACGATCTTGCGAGGAGAAGTCAAAACTGACTGCGGCTCCAGTATCCGTGTCTAAGTCATCATCGATGTCATCGACATCGTCGACGCCATGCAATAACGCATCAATCTCGTCTTGACTTAATAAATCGGTCACAGGCTACCTACTTACTGAATAACAAAGTCGGTGAACAGTACTTTTTCAATGACTGGCTCGCCGACGGTTTTGGTTAATGACGCCTTAATATCACCGCTTGCTTTATCGCGCAACTCTGTCCGCCCTGTCGCGCTGCGTAATTGCTCAACCGTTGCTGATGCAAATGTGGAAAGTAGCGTGCTTTCAATTAAGGGTGAATGGTATTGCGCCAGCTTTTCATTTTCCCCCCCGCGAACCATAAGCTGCACTTTGATTTGCACCATTCTATCGCGTTTATCACCCATGACATTGAACACAAATGGCTGCGCAATATTGACGTACATCACCGGGTTAGATACCGCAGCAGAAGCGGTGTCTTGGTATTCACCCGTAACATCACGGGGTGAATCATCACTGAGCAACACATAGCCCGCTCCAGCCGCGCTCAAAAGCACGAGCACTGCGATAATGATGATAATAATCAGCGTCTTCTTACTCTTGGGCGCGTCTACTACACCCTCTGGCTGCTCAGCCATAAACTCTCCTACTCAAAGCAAACTATACTTATTGATTTTTTTGGGTATTTTATGCGTAAAAGCTGATCCCTTCATCCGCCTGTGCCACATTTAATGTCATTGCGTTCGTGTTATCTGACAAATCATCAGACGATAACTCAGATTGAGATGACGTTAAGCGCGTCGATTCAGTGTGAGATTGACGCGCAAATCGCCCATCATGCTGCCCCTGGCTTTGCTGCTCTACCGATGACTCACCCAATTGAACGCCTTGCTGCGCTAACATTTCTCTAAGGCGTGGCATGCTCTGCTCTATTAGATCGCGCGCCGCAGCATTGGCGACGTTAAAGTGCACGGTCGCGTTATCGCTTGCGATGTTTAAACGAATTTGCATTCGCCCCAACTCTGGTGGGTCAAGACGAATATCAATATTCTTGAGATTTTTCGACAGCATCAATTGAATTTTTTCTGCCACTTGCTCAGCCGCCGCTTCACGCGACAAGCTCATCGTCATGCTGGTTGCAGCCAATTCAGCGCGCGGTCCTGCCGCCACAGTTTGAGCTGGCGAGGCTTGGGTTAATGCGGCTGCGCCCGCTAATGATTCGGTTGCGGCATCATTCGATGTCGGCAGGATTGCTGAAGCGCTGCCTTTTGCTCGCGAGCCAAAGAGCGCTGCAAGGTTATCTCGAGCAAAAGCGTCACTATTGGCCTGCTCTAACAAGGCGTGCTCGGCGATTGCGGCACTTTGTGCATGAGCTTGCCCTGCGAGGGAGTGAGTGCCCCCCACAAGATCAGTGCCGTCACTTGCCTTAGACACTGCCGCTGCAATGGCTGATGGCGCAGAGTGGGCCGAGGCGTTAGACAAAACTTGCGAGGCGCTCTCCGATAGCCATTGCGTCGCTTGAGGCGATGAATTGGATTGAGCCGCTGACGAGGCACGCCAATCAATCGCGGCTTTAATTTGAGGTTTCGTAGCATCATCAACAGTCAAAATGTTTGCACCCGTTTCGTCTGTCAGGCGCTCACGACTTGAGTGTGGCGGCGTGACTAATTGAACGCGAAGGGCGGCTAAAACATGGCGCTCCTCAGCAGTAAGCACGATGCCTTGGGCCAGTTTACCCTCAATCTGATCCAGAATGTCTAACGCCGCTTGAGCATTATTTGTTTCCAAAGCGTGCGTTTGCTCATCAGACGCTACGACTGCCTTGGTATCTTGCGGCAAAGTTTTGCCTATCTCGACTTGTACCGATGAGACCGCTGGTTGAGAATCTGCCCGCAGCGCGTTATCAGCCTCGATGAGACGCGCTAACCATTGCGCGCCTTCGTCCATTGAATTGGCTACCGACGCGGCAACTTGAGCGTTTTCATCGACTGCTGCGTCCACCAGCGCTTGCTGAGGTAGGCTGCTCTTATCCAGCGTGTCAGCTTGTGTCAAAGCGGCTAATTCAGCGGTGTTTGTAGGCGAAATGTCGCCACCTTCTGTTAATTTCGCATCGGTTGATACGTTATTGAGTAACTCATTGTGACCTTCAGCCTCAGGCACCATATCAGCAAGCAGCTCAGATGCCATCACCAATGGCTTATCTGTGCCTGACACCTCACCTGAGATCTCAATTATCGCCTTGTCGTTGCGACTATCGCTATGACTGTCAATATCGCTGTTACTTTCAATATCGCTATCACTGCTACGGATTTCGCTGGGATCTGAATCGGTCACAAGCGCCTTGGAATGATGCGCACCTTTGGGCGCTTGCGCCGAATTAGACTGCACTTCAAATTCACGAGCAAACTCACCATCGTCGATTTTTTCAGGCGATGTCGAGTGGCCTGCACGAACAGCGGGCGACGGCGTGTGTTTTGCCGCTGCGAGCAGAGCGGCGCTAGACAGTTGACTCATTAACCGTTTCTCTTGGTAAATCAAACTTAGCTTGGTTGCGGGTACGCGCCAATCAACGCAATAACCAAGATGCCATATTGGGGTGATGGCACTCACGCAAGATGATGCAATTTTTACGCCAACGATAGGCTTAGTGGGCAGTTCGAGACAATGGGATTAATTAGAACGGCGGCTGGCGAGCAGTGTGGCAAATTCATCCATCATTTTTTGTTCGCGTTTCGCTTCGAGCTGTTGACGCTGCTGCTGCTTTTTATCCAACATCCATTGGTAAGATTTACGCTGCTTACGCATTTCAAGCCAATGTTCTTCGCAATGCTGAACCTGCTGCTTAAAATGACCTTCAGCCTGTTTTTGTTTGGTGAGTGTTTCATCAAGCTGAGTTAAAAATCGATTCAAATGGCCATATTGACTGGCGGTTAATCCGGCTTGACCACGCTCAACCAATTGAGCGCAGTAATCAAGGCGGTAGCGCTCAATCTGCGCCACCTGCTGGTAATAACTCTCCAGTTCCGATTGCGCTTTGTTTAGTGCCAATACGGCATTATTCTCACGCTCTGTGGCTTGCTCTAATAAAAAATCAAACGCACTGTCCATTTAACGCCTCCCAAGCAAAGACGACCATTTCATCGAGCATTATCACCGCGTTACTTGGCGCTGAAGTGTTGATTGAAACGAAAATATTAGCCACCTAAAACGCTTCGCAGCATATTGACACACATAGCGTACGGCACACTCTCTTTCATGCTCTGCTGTAGATAATCATCAAGTCGCGGTTTGAGCGTAAACGCGCTGTCGATCGCAGAATCTGTCCCCGGTTTATAGGCACCAATCGCCACCAGATCTTGGTTCTTACGACAAATCGATAATACTTGCCGTACGGCTTTTGACATCAATAAGTGCTCATCGGTGGTGATTTGCGGCATCACACGGCTCACCGACTTTTCAACATCAATCGCAGGATAATGCCCGGCATCAGCCATTTCTCGAGATAAGACGATATGACCGTCTAGAATCGCACGCGCGGCGTCGGCGATAGGGTCTTGCAAATCGTCCCCTTCGGTAAGCACAGTAAAAAAGGCCGTGATCGAGCCTTGCTCGGGGCTACCATTTCCGGCCCGCTCAACTAAGGCTGGCAATTTGGCAAAGACCGATGGTGGATAGCCTTTGGTCGCCGGTGGCTCACCAACTGATAGGGCAATTTCACGTTGCGCTTGTGCAAATCGCGTTAATGAGTCCATCAGCAGAAGTACATCAAGCCCTTGATCGCGAAAATATTCAGCAATGGTCAGAGCGGTTTGGCACCCTTTCAAACGCATCAAAGGCGACGCATCGGCAGGTGCTGCTACCACCACAGCGCGCGCGCGCCCCTCTTCACCCAAAATTTCCTCAATAAACTCTTTAACCTCACGGCCCCGCTCACCAATCAGGCCAACCACCACCACTTGCGCTGTGGTGCCGCGCGTCATCATGCCAAGCGTCACCGATTTACCGACACCAGAGCCGGCAAACAGGCCAATCCGCTGACCTTTACCTACGGTTAACAGCCCGTTGACCGCCTTAAGACCTACATCCAGTGGCTCTGAAATCGGTTTTCGCGAAAGTGGGTTGATCGATTGTCCGTTAAATGAAGCGCGCTCGGTACTGTATATTGGCCCGAGACCGTCCAGCGGATTGCCGACCCCGTCAATAACGCGGCCCAACAGCTCCATACTCACAGGCAGACCAGATTCGCGCGTCAATGGGGTAACTTTCGCCCCAGGCAAAATGCCGGAGATTTGTTCGCTTGGCATCAAATAGAGACTGTCGCCGGCAAAGCCCACGACTTCCGCTTCGATGTCACCCAGCGTCGTCTCAACCAAGCACAAACTACCAATGGGCGCACGACAGCCAGTGGCTTCAAGAGTTAAACCAACCACACGAACTAACTTACCAGAGGCAACGGGTTTGGCTCCAATACCTTGGGTTTTATAATGTTTTAAACGTTCAGCAAGGGTTTGCATCACTTAACCTCAGGATTCCCAGCCTTAATTTGCAATGTCACTTTGGTGTCGATTAGCATCACAAAAGCGGTTAATCACCTGTTTAACTCGTTCATCGATACGATAATGCACTTGCGATTCACTGGCACTAATGTCGATATCACCTCGATTTAACGCAGGTTCTGCCATTAGAGTCCAATCACGCTGAGTGAGCGCTTCCTCACCGTATGCGTCGCGAACGATCTCAACATCTTGTGGGTGAAGCTGTAATGTGATTGAGTGACCGGTAATAGGAAGACTTTCGACGCACTGCTTTACACCATCCAGCAACATTTGCGGATTGGTTTTCGCTTCAACTTGTACCACTTCACGTACTAAACTCAGCACCATATCAACAAGCTGTCGCTCAACTTCGTTGTCCATCAGTTGCAGCGGCGCGGCAAATTTGTCGGCCAATGCGATGAAATGATTAACGTGCTCGGCCACCTCACTTTGCCCAGCTGCTAATCCTTCTTGATAGCCGTTGTCACGACCTTCGCCATGGCCTGCCTCTAACCCTTCCGCTTTGCCTTTTTCATAACCTTGAGTGAAGCCCGCTTCTTGGCCAAGCAGCAGCCCTTCTTGATACGCTCCCTGTTTGATGATTTCGATCTGCTCTTCAGTCAGGGTGAGCGGCGCTTCTTCTTCCACTTCAGGCAAGCTTGGAACCCAGCCGGGATCGTAGTTAAACGCAGTTTCCTTCGCCTGTGGCTGCACAGAACCGTAATCGGGCAAACCCCATCGCGTTGGTTCTGCGTGAGCGCCGTCTTCATCTGGGCGAATAAATCCCCGTTTACGTTCAATCGTCATAACACGCTACTTTAACTTATCTGAGTGATAGTCTTGATACTTGAGGCCGAAAGGGATCAGAGGAACTCATCTGCACCGCCAGTGAGCATGATCTCACCACGCTCAGACAACTTGCGTGCGACCGCCAACACATCTTTTTGCGCCGCTTCCACATCAGCAACGCGCACCGGCGGCATGGCTTCGATATCTTCACGCATCATCTCTGCCGCACGTTTCGACATGTTACGGAAAATCTTATCGCGAAGCGTATCGTCGGCCCCTTTAAGTGCTTTTTGCAGCACATCTTGTGGGACGTCACGCAGCAATTTTTGAATGCCTTGGTCGTCGACTTCCATTAAGTTTTCGAAAACAAACATCAAATCTTGAATCTGAGTGGCCATGTCTTCGTCTTGATCGCGAATTTGCTCCATCAACAAACCTTCGACATTGTTGTCGAGGAAGTTCATGATCTCGGCGGCCGCTTTCAGGCCACCAATCTTGGCCGCTTGCGCGCCAGCTTGACCGGCAAACTGTTTCTCCATGATCTCATTCAGTTCAGCCAGTGCGGAAGGTTGCACTTCTTCTAGGTTGGCAATTCGCATCATCAAATCAAGCCGCACTCGTTCGGGGAATTGCGACAAAATTTCCGCCGATTGTTCCGCCTCAAGATAAGACAATACAATGGTCTGGATCTGTGGGTGTTCATTGACAATAATGCTCGCCACTTGACGTGGGTCCATCCACTTCAATGAATCGAGGCCTTTTGAGCCCGTCCCTAGCAGGATTTGATCAACCAAATTATTGGCTTTGTCTTCACCGAGCGCGGCGATCAGCGCGTTACGCATGAAGTCTTCACTGCCCATGCCAATGTTGGTGTATTTCTGAATATCTTCCAAAAAGGAGCGGTGCACCACCGAAACCTTGTCTTGACTCAAATCTTTGGCGCGCGCCATTGCGCTACCAACACGTTGTACCTGTTTCGGCTCAAGGTGACGAATGATCCCTGCCGCGTCTTCTTCATTCAGGCTCAGCAGCAAGATAGCGGCGCGCTCTTCGCCAGGAATAGACTCGATATCAATGGCTGGCAATTGCGCCGTCGGGTCGTCTCGATTTACTAATTCGTTAGGCATTGGTCATCCAATTTTTCACCACTTGAGCCGCCAATTCAGGCTCGTTAGCTACCAAGGCTCGCACCGCTTTAAGTACGTCCTCATCTTTGTGCAGATTTGGCAAATCTATGGTCGAGCCAAATTCAAACAATTCGCCGCTGTCGATGTCGCCACCAATTAAACTGGTTTCGCCATCAAGCCCGATTGGCAAACCATCCGGGCCATAGAGACTATCGTCATCTTCAGCCGCTGGATTGAGCAGTTTCTTCATCGCTGGGCGGATCAAAACAAACACCACCACAATGATCACGAGCGCGCTGGCAAACCAACGTACCCAATCGTTGAAGTTTGGATGCTCCCACAGCGGCACATCGGCAATTTGCTCAAGCTCTGGTGTGGCAAATGGCATGCTGAGCACATTAAGCAGGTCGCCGCGAAGCTCGCTAAACCCGACCGCGCCAATCAACACTTGGCGAATCGCATTGATTTCCGCTTCTGTGCGTGGCGTGTGGGTCACTTCACCGGTTTGTGGGTTTACATTGACGCGATCTTTAATTGCCACAGCAACCGTCTGCCGACTGACCACGCCAGTCTGTTTGCGTTCATGGCTGATGGTGGTATCAAGTTCGAAATTACGCGTTGATTCTTTGCGTACCGAACCTTGTCCCATGACTGCGCCATCCTTCATCTGCGCCACATCTTGCGGAATGGAAGCGTCGGCTGGCGGCTGATTACTAAGTGCGCCTGGCACGCCAGCAACCGTATTACCGTTGTTGTAATCTTCAAGCGCGTATTCGCTTCGAGTGGCAGGTGTATTGGGGTCAAATACTTTGCGCGTCTGCTCTACTGCGCTAAAATCCATTTCAATATCGACTTGGGCGGTGTAATTGCCCAAACCAAGAATTGGGATCAAAACCGAGTCAATTTTCTCACGTAATGATTGTTCTTGATTGCGCTCGAGCTCTTGCTCTTTACGATGCGCCGCTGAAACCGCATCTTGCGAACCAGAATTAAGCAGTCGACCGTGTTGGTCAGTCACAGTAATGCGGGCGGTTTTCATTCCGGGCACAGCGCTGGCGACCATATCGACAATCGAGTCAATTTCGGGCTGTTTGAGATTTGCACCTGTCGCTAGGGTTAAGAATACCGACGCCGACGCCTCTTGATTATGTCTGACAAAAACACTTTGCTTAGGCAGCGCTAGCAGAACGCGCGCTTTTCTAACTTGCTTCATCTCTTCAATGGCTTGCGCCAGTTGACGCTCGCGGCTGAGTTTTAATCGTTCTTGCTCTAAACGCTGCGAAACACCAAAACCCATGTCCTGAAGCAAAATGTCATCACCTGCCGCAGTTTGATTATTTAACCCTGCGCGCACCATATCGAGTTTGAGCGAGTTGTATTCGGCCGCCTCAACTAAAATGGTGTTCCCTTCAAGTTTGTAGAAGATTTTTTGTTGATCGAGATGGTCAAGCACCGGGATCAACTCTTCGGTTTCATACGCTCCCAGCGGACGCAGTTCCGGCTCTTTCATCCAAAAAAACAGCATGACAATAAGCGCAACGCAAATCGAAATCGACAGCACTAAAACCACTTGACGCATTAAATCGAGATCGCCAACCGCAAAATCAAATTTCGACGAACTGCGCTCATCCAAATCAGGATTCTGGCTATCGAGACGCTCAGCACTAGACGCAATTAACGCGCCATCACTGCTGCCATCACTTAATGCTAATTGTGTCGAACTGTTTTGCTCTGCCACTTCGTTTACCTAACTACTCTGATACTGTTTAACATGCCAATAGCCACGCGATGCCTTTAATCCGTAATGCGCGATAATACCCACTTCATTTGAAATTGCTGAGGTATGGCTATGAGCTTATTACACCGGCATGTTCATTAATTCTTTGTATGCATCAACCAATTTATTTCGAATTTGCACCGTTGCTTCAAAGGCTACACTTGATTTATTGCGCGCAATCATCACATCCGATAATGACACATCAGCATCACCGCGATCAAAACGGGTTTGCAGATCTCCCGAGGTTTTTTGCAGCCCATTCACGTTATTTAACGCCTGCGTTAGCATGTCATTAAAATCAGCGCCCACTTTTGCGCCCGATGGCGCAGTGGCGGTATTGCTGGCTTCAAGCATCATGGTGCGCATTTCACCGCTAAATCCATCAATTCTCATAACATCCTCAAAGCCAAATTATTGACTGGTTGATTTCGTATCATCACACTATTTTGACGCTGCAAAGCGCATGCCAGTGTCACGATGTTGTCGTGCGAGCGAACTTAGTTAGGAATATCAATTCCTGCATCGCGCATTTTTGCCAACTTATAGCGCAAAGTCCGAGGGCTGATGCCCAACTTGTCTGCCATCTCTTTGCGGCGTCCTTGGCACTCAATCAAGGTCTCTAAAATGATCGCATACTCTTGATCTCGCAGCTCGCCACCAAGCCCTTCGCCTAAAGAAGCCGAGCGCAACATCTCATTTACGCCAGCCGGTGCCGATGCCTCATTGCTCGCTGGAGCCCAACTTGCTGGCTCTGCCATCGCAGTGCGATGGGCCGTTGGATGCGATACCTCAGGAAGCGCTTGCGGCTTGATATTCGGAGCTGCCGTTTGAGGAAATTCCACCACTTGCTGAAGCGAGCTGGCATCATGCCAATCAACGCCCTCGAGCAGAATATGCTCACCATCAATGGCGCTATTGTTACTGAGGATCAGCGCCCGTTGAATGACGTTATCAAGTTCACGGACATTACCAGGCCAACGATAAGCGCGAAGCTTATTTAACGCAGAAAGCGAGAACTGTGGGGTTATCAGGCCCATTTTGCTACAGTGGCGTTCCGCCAAATGATGTGCAAGCGGCTCAATGTCGCCCGGCCTATCGCACAAAGCGGGCCACATCAATGGAAAAACGTTAAGGCGATAATATAAATCTTCACGAAAATTTCCCGTTTCAACGTACTGTTTAAGGTCGCGGTTACTGGTGGCTAAGACACGCACATCCAACTTAATACTTTTGCGACTGCCCAAGCGTTCCACTTCGCGCTCTTGCAGTACTCGCAGCAATTTTGCTTGAAGGTTTAAATCCATTTCGCTGATTTCATCAAGCAAAATAGTGCCGCCTTGTGCTTGCTCAAATTTACCCGGGCACGCTTGTACCGCCCCGGTAAAGGCGCCTTTCTCATAACCAAAAAGCGTCGCTTCCAGCATATTATCTGGAATGGCTGCGCAGTTAATCGCGACAAAAGGGCCATCTTTACGCAACGAGGCATTATGAATGTAACGTGACATTACCTCTTTGCCAGAACCGCTCGGCCCAAGCACCATCACATTCGCATCTGTACGAGCCACCTTATCGGCCAGTGCCAGTAGCCTTAAACTCTTTTCATCGGCAACCACGGCGTCGCCGTTGTCCTCTGATTTGACCGGCGCATAACGGCTCACCATGTTCAAGAGCACTTCTGGTGCAAAAGGTTTCGCCATATAATCAATAGCGCCATCTTTCATTGCAGACACAGCATCTTCAATGTTGGCATAAGCGGTCATCAGCAACACCGGCAAATTAGGCCAATGCTGTTTAATGCTGCGCAATAGCGCCAAGCCGCCCATTCCAGCCATTTGCACATCGGTGACAACAATATCAACCGGCTCCGCTTTGAGTTTAAGCAGCGCCTCTTCGGCGCAATCGGCTTCAAGCCACGCGTAACCTGCCAGCGCGAGCGTATCAACCAGAGCCTCGCGTAACCCCGCATCGTCTTCGACGATCAATACTTTGCTTTGTGCCATTTAGCACTCCTGTTGATTCGGTTGCGACTCGGCGCTCACCGAGGACGAGGTTTCTAAGGGAAGACAAACCGTGAAGCAGGCACCATCACCGGGCTCGGACAATAATTCCAATCGACCACCATGAGCGCGACACACCATCTGTACGACTGCCAATCCAAGCCCTGTGCCCTGAGATCGCGTGGTAAAAAATGGCTCCATGATTTTTTGTTGCAACTCGTGAGGCACGCCCGGCCCACTATCTTGCACTGAGACTCGCAACTCACCGTTTACCGCGCGAAAATAGATATCGATTTGCGCTTCTTTTCCCGCTATTTGTACTGCATTCAATACCAGATTACTTAGTGCTGAGGCAATGGCATTGACGTTTCCAAGCATTGTGACGTGCGCTTGCTCAACTTCTTGATGATAATCAATGGCATTACTGCGAAGTGCGGTTTCCACCATAGGGTAAAATTCATCCACCAACATTTGAATGGAGAATCGATTTAACACCTTATTGTCGCCACCTTTGGCAAACAGCAACATATCATTGACCTGCTTTTCTAAGTCATGCAGCCGATCCATTAATTTTGTTTGAAAGCGATCTCGAGTCGCGCTGGGCAAATTGGGCGCACTTAAGTTTGAGGCGTAAAGCATGGCACTCGACAGCGGTGTGCGCACTTGGTGGGCAAGCGAGGCGACCATACGGCCTAAAGATGATAAACGCTGCAAATCACTGACTCGAGATTGCAGTAAGCGAGTTTCGGTTAAATCCGTAATTAAGATCAGTTGACCGGTTGCTGAGGCTGAAATCGCCAAGCGAACACGCCGACCATTTCGTAGTGAAATTTCATGGCCGTCATCTTCTCGTGGATCGAACGCGGTTTGGATCACCGTGACCCATTTTTCATCCACTAACGGCACTTGCAAAATACGATACGCTTCAGGGTTGGCTTCACGCACCACCCCCTGCGTATCAAGCAAGATGACCCCAGCCGGCATCACCTCTAACACTTGCTTATATCGCTCAACTTGATGTTCAACAGAATCAAGGTGCGATAAATTGGTCACTGAGTTCATAAAATGGCTCGAAGGCTCTTCTGGCGGTCAATCAATACAATGCACTACGCAAAGCACGTGCCATCGCTATTTTGCTGGTCTGAAGACAAATTTTTGACGTTAAGCCGCCATTCAATCACGGCTTAACCTGCTGGTATAGCGCGTGTGTAACCGCTCAGCGCTGCAAATTGTATTTGCGCATTTTTTCCACCAGCGTCGTGCGGCGCATACCGAGCATATCCGCGGCGCGTGCCACGATGCCTGCCTGGGCCTCAAGCGCTTGATTAATCAGATTCACTTCAAGCTCGGCCACCATCTCTTTGAGGTTGACCCCGGTTGAAGGCAGAGCTTGTGGCGCATCAAAATGGTCATCAAATTCATTTTGTTCTTCAAAACAAAAATCTTCGGAAAAAATATTGGCAAGCACATCGCGCTCTTGCTCTTCTACATTTCCAAAACAGTTCATTTCGGGCTGAAACTCTGGAATATCGCTGTAACGATACTTCGTCGGTAAATGATTCACATCGACCAAACTGTTTGGGTATAGAATCACCATACGCTCAATCAGGTTGGCTAATTCGCGCACATTACCAGGCCAATGATGCTCCATCAGTGAATTCACCGCACGAGGGGTAAAACAGACGGGTTTGCCCCCTTCCGCTTCCATTCGCGCCATCAGCTCTTGCAGCAATAGAGGAATATCCGCTTTACGTTCGCGTAGGGCTGGCATCTCGATTGGAAACACGTTCAGGCGGTAGTAAAGATCTTCGCGAAAGGTGTCATCGGCAATCATCTGCTCCAAATTACGGTGCGTTGCTGCCACGACACGCACATTCACCTTAATGGTGCTATTGCCACCAACGCGCTCAAAACTGCGCTCTTGTAAGACGCGAAGTAATTTGACCTGCATCGGCATCGGCATATCACCAATTTCATCAAGGAAGATGGTGCCACCATTGGCCAGCTCAAAACGCCCTTTACGCGCAGTTAATGCACCGGTAAACGCGCCTTTTTCATGACCAAAAAGCTCACTTTCCAGTAAGTCGGGTGGAATTGCGCCACAGTTTATTGGCACAAATGGGCCTTTACTGTAGCTTGAGTGGTAGTGGATATTGCGTGCAACCACCTCTTTACCCGTGCCAGACTCTCCTAAAATAAGAACATTAGCATCGGCATGCGACACTTGTTCAATCAGGTGTCGCACCTCTTGGATGCCTGGACTTTGTCCGACCAAACTGCGAAACAAGGTGTTTTTGCGTGTCGATGCAATCACGTTCACCCCTTTGCGCCCTAAAAACTCCTTGCAGTGGCGTAACGCTTCGCTCAACTGCGGGTAATTCAAGGGCAGTTCGAGATCACCAACGTAACTCGTCAAATTTTCGACACGATGATCAACATTGCCCAATATGAGCAAAGGAATGTGATGGTGTTGCTGTAATTGTGCAATAACCGCGGCGCGATCATCATCGCGATGAATTGAGCCTAAAATGCAGCCGGTCCACGAAAGTGACCAGTCAAGTTGAGGCAATTGACTCGATGAGAAGGCGTCACAATGCTCCCCGACAAACTCGAGAATATTGCTTAATGTTAAGCGGCTTTGAGCGTCATCATCGATGACCAGCAATTTTGTCAAACCATGCATATCGAGAGTGATTGCCTTACTATTATTTTTTGGTTTATGACGAAAAAATATCAGATTAATAATTAGCCAAACCAGTTCTTTGGCTAAAGTGAATCGTCAATCTGCAATTTGGGGAAAAGATCACATGTTGTCGCATAACGACAATTTTCTGACCCACACCACATTCTTGTTATTATTCGACAACAAAAAAATGAAAAAAAGCCACTAGTGACCTAATGACTTCTATTCTATTTAAATAAATAAATAAGGCAACCGAGCAATTAGATACTTAATGCACGGGAATTTGACGCTACTCTGGTTAAATTCCGACCTCTGCAGCGGTCAAATTGTGATATTCTGCCGGAATTTGATCCCAAGCAGACTTAATTTCACGAATAATCTCGATAACGTCATCAATACCCTGAGGATCATTTTTGTGATTCGCATTCGATATTTGGGTTATCATAAACTCATACAATTGATCGAGGTTTCGAGCTATATCACCACCGTCGGCCATCGACAGGCAGCTGCGAAGGCCAATGATAATGTCTAACGCCTTGCCTAGGCGCTCGCCTTTTACTGGAATATTACCCGCCATCATCGCGGCTTTACCCTGAATCAAACGCTCAACGGCGCCAGCCATCAGCATCTGAATCACTTTGTGTGGTGACGCAGCACTGAGCTGACTGTCCACCGAGACTTTTTTGTATGCCTGTAAAGAACCGCGCATAATATTCCTCTTTTATGTAAATCTTTTGTAGTGCTGAATCGAGCGCTGACCTTGACGATACTGTTGCAATGCGCGTCCCGCGACGGCGGTCTCTTGCTGCATTTGAACCAATAATGTTTGCGTTCTTTGCACCACACTTTGCCATTCTGGCTGCTGCTTTAGTTCGGGCTGTATCGTCAGCTGATTAAGCAATGAGATAACTATCTCTTCTCTGCTATCGACCAAACCAACAATATCTTCAGTATTTGTGGTCGATTTTTTCAACTCTTGCTCAATAAGCTGATCAAGCTCACTCAATGCAGCAATCAGTTGGGCGAAATTGTCAGAACTCATCGGTTACCCCAACGCATTCATTAATGCACCCAACTGACCTTGCATTTTTCCCGTCGCGTCTTGCATTGCAGAAAATCGAGCGTGAGTGCGCTGCTCTAATCCGGCCATACGTCGGTCTAGGGTAAACTGGTCATCGCTGAGTCGGTAATTTTCTTCGGTTAAGCTGGTTTCTCGCGTGCGAATTGAGCCACCAACGCCGGTTAGACCTTGTATCGCATCTTCGATTTTACGTGCAAAACCCTCTCGCCCTGCGAAAAATTTCTCTAACTGATTGAAGTTTTTATTCAATTGGCGATCGAGCATCTCGTAATTAATTTCAAGCATGCCGGTGCGCGTGGTGGTGATGCCAAATTCCGTTAGGGTTTTGAGATCATCGGGTGCGTTTTCAATTCGGCTCGAGAATACCGCTTTAAGGCGAGAGTCGGCATTACGCACCGTACTATCGCCCGCTAAAGGGCCTTTTTGCCCGGTGGTGGGATCAAAAGAGCTGAGCGCTTTGGCTGTCTGGTAAAACTGATTGTACGCTTGAACAAAATTCTCAATATCACTGCGCACACTAGGCCGGTCGAACTCAACACCAATTTCCACCGGTGCTTTGCCAACAGGAGTCTTTCCTTTGATGGTCAAGTCGATGCCGTCGACGGCATTTTCAATCACATTATTATTACTGGCTAAACGCGCAATACCATCTAGCACGACAATAGAGTCTTGCCCTTTTTGCACTTCTTGCATTCCAGCGTAGGTATCAAAACCTTGCTCGGCGCTCACCAGTGCTGCTTGCGCTGCATCAATGGTTTCTAGACGCTGACGCTCTTGCGGCGCTAAGTCTTGGCGCTCGATGGCTTTGGCCTGCTCTGGCGTTAACTCGCCGCTTTCGACACGCGATTGCAGCGCCGCTTTTTCTTTTGCAACTTGAGCTTCAAGCATGGCTTTTTCTGCCGCTAAGTCGCGCTCAATTTGCGCCTGCTCAGCCTCAAAGCGCGCTCTGGCTTCACGAGCCGTTTCGTAAGAATCGGTTAACGTCCCCGAGGCGGTATTGGTCCATCCGGGAACATCAGGCGCCTTAGCTAATGCGGCTTCATCAAGCTCCAGCTCTGGCTCGTAATAAGAATCTAACAAGGTGCCAGACGCGGTGTCAGACCAGCCGCCAATACGCTCATCAGGCATTAAACCCGCTTGAGCTTGACGCTCGGCTATCGCTTGATAACCAGCTTCAGCCGCTGCCGCGCCAAACGAAGAAACAGGGGCATTGCTTGCCGATTGGGCCCTGGCATCATTGATGGGAGCGGCGTTCTGATCTGGGCTAGCTTCCCCCTTTTCGGGAGCGCTATCGGTATTCTTAGGTGAGATGGCCTTCTCATCGGCCACATCTTGGCTTTGATTTTCTGGCGCATTGGCCAAAATAATCGCTTGCGCTTTGCTTCGCGCCGTCTCGAGTGCTTTCACTCGATCTTCAAGAGTTTGATAGGCGAGTTTTTTGAGCGGATCTTGAGGATTTTCGGCATCGACCGTGACTTTCATCTGGTTCGCTTCACCCGACAAATTCGAGGCGAGTACCATACGCGGGCCATCCACATCATTAATGATTGATGCTCGCACACCCGGGTTATTGGTAGAACCGTTAACTGCACGGACAACGTCGGTCAACTTTGAATGACCATCAACATAAACATTAAATTGAGAGTCACCTAGAGAAATTTGCAGCTTGCCTGGGCCAAATTTTGCCTCTTTATCGAGAACTTCAGAGGCCACTTTATGACTTTGAGCAAGCTGCAACACATCGATGGCATACTTACCAGCAATCGCGTCGGTCGTGGCTGTTGCAGAAACAACAGTGTCATCACTGGTGTCCACTTTTCGCACCGCAAACGCTTTTTGGTCACGAAAATTGGTCATCAATGTTTTCATCGTATCGAGGGATTCTTTGAGTCGGCCATAGGCACTGATACTCGTCTCCACTTTTGCTCGCGCATTATCAATGCGCTGCTGCTGTGGCAGACGTTCAGCATCGACTATCTTGCTGACCATGGCATTAATGTCCATGCCACCTGACAGTCCTACAGGACCCATACTCATTGCATCACCTTATACGAATTACACCTTATCCACTAACAGTCCCGAACTGGCAGACTGAGCAGCTAAACGTCGAAGAATCGTCAACATCTCTTCATCCGGAATTTGGCGGATCACATCGCCCGTCTGGGCTTCATAGATCGTCACCACATCCCGTCCGGACTCTTCATCCACACGAAACGAAAGTCCTTTGTTTATTGAAGAGATGAATTCATTCATCTGCTCAACCATTTTTTGTCGCTCTTCTCGATTGAATTCTTGTTTCGCCTGCGCTTTTTCAAGCGCAGCCTCAACCGAGAGAGCCTGCTCTCGAACGGCCTGAATTGGCGCGTTATCTCGAGAGCTGACGACGTTGGGCACATTGCCACTGTTGCGGCCATTAATATTGCCAGCAACATTTGTGCCACCTTCTACTGTGTAAGGCTGGATGTTCGATGTGTAGGACGGTATTTCCATAGCACTCTCCCTTCCAACTTATGGCGTCAAGCCATCAACCAATGCGAATAAATTCATACAAGCAATGCCGACGCCAACGCAACCGATGTCTAACCTAGCAGACTCAATGCGGCGGAAGGCGACTGCTTGGCTTGTGCCAAGATAGAGGTACTTGCCTGCTGCAGAATTTGAGACTTGGTCATTTGTGTTGTTTCACGCGCATAATCGGTATCTTTGATACGTCCTAGCGAGGCGTTCACGTTTTCATTAATGTTGTCTAGGTTTGAAATCGCATGGCTAAAGCGGTTTTGGAATGCCCCCAAAGACGCACGTTGGCTGTCCACTTCTTTCAACGCGCTATCAATGATGGATACGGCTTCTTGTGAACCTGCGACACTGGTAACATCCACATCATTGACGGTTTTTGCACGGCCTTCACCCATATTGAGCGTGTTCGCCAAATCGCCACTGAATTCGATTTTGCCTTTTACCGCTTGGCTGCTAGCAAACACTTGCAGACGGCCATCTTCTCCCACCGAGGCTTTAACATCGCCACTTTGGCCATTGATGTAGGTCGCAACCTCTTCAAGATCATCACCACGTTTGGCGTTAATGGTCACCGCTTGCTCTTCACCATCACGGTTAACGTAATTCATGGTGAATTCAGACTCTTTGCCCACAGTCCAACCTGCTTTCATCGATTCGCCCGCTTGGTAGCTCATGCCGCCCATCGCTTTAGTATCGGAACGCAGATTGCCCATTTTAAGCAGTACAGACTCGCCAGAATCTGAACCAATCTGAAACGATTGTGCACCATAGGTACCGTTTAACAGACGATTACCACCAAATGAGGTTGTTTCTGCAATACGGTTAAGCTCGTCATTTAACGCTGACACTTCTTCTTGAATCGCCACGCGTTCACTGCGTGAGTTTGAACCGTTCGCCGATTGCAACGACAAGTCGCGCATCCGTTGAAGGATGTTGGTGGTTTCGGTCATCGCTCCTTCTGCTGTTTGAGCAATCGAGATCCCGTCATTGGCATTTTTAACCGCCATATCAAGGCCGCGACTTTGCGAGCTTAACCGGTTTGAAATCTGCAAACCTGCAGCGTCATCTCGAGCGCTGTTGATTTTATAACCAGATGACAAACGTTCCATGGATTTTTGCTGACCTTCAGACGCTTGATTTAAATAGCGCTGAGCAGTCATCGCAGACACATTCGTGTTGACGTTAATCGCCATAATCGATCTCCTTAGGCTTAGTAGTATGCATCTCGGTGTCTCTCACCTCACTTCAATGCATCTTATTTCTCTCAGTCTCTTTAACGGCGACTAAGATGTAACCTTTAGGAGAAAACGGGGAATTTTTTTATTTCTTGGTTCTTTTAGCGTAACAACGTGGCAAACTTCACAATTTTTGGTAACAAAAAAAACCGGCCGAAGCCGGTTTTTTGCTCATCTCTCACCATGAGCCAATGAGTGTCAGGGCGATGATTAACCCAACAAGCTAAGCGCTGAGTTTGGCGCCTGTTTCGCTTGAGCCAGAATCGAGCTTGACGCTTGCGAAAGAATTTGTGTTTTGGTGAGTTGCGTGGTTTCACGAGCAAAGTCAGTATCTTTAATACGGCTTGCTGATGCATTCACGTTCTCGTTGATGTTATCTAGGTTGTTGATAGCGTGGTCAAAACGGTTTTGGAATGCACCCAGCTCCGCGCGGTGGCTATCGACGTATTTTAGCGCAGCATCAATAATGGCAACCGACTCTTGTGAACCTGATACTGATGTTACATCAATGGTATCAACCGTCACTTTTTCTTTGCTCGCATCACTCATGCCAAGCTCACCAGCCAAAGAACCGCTAAATTCAACATCGCCATTCACTTTGTTGGTGCCTGCAAAGATTTGCAGTTTACCTTCAGCGCTAACCGACGCTTTCACCATGTCAGTTTGACCGTTGATGTATGTTGCGAGCTCTTCGATATCATCACCCGCTTTTGCGTTAATGTTGATAGCGTGCTCTTTACCATTAACATCTTTTAGTGTCATGTTGAACGCGTTCGCGTCTGCGCTTACATTCCAATCTTTGGTTTTACCTTCACCGCTCACTTTGTAGCTGGTGCCGCCCATCATTTCATTGTCAGAACGCATGTCGCGTAGGTTTAGCATCACCGCTTCACCGTTATCTGAGCCGATTTGGAATGATTTCGTACCGTATGTACCGTTTAGTAGACGGTTACCACCAAACGATGTGGTTTCTGCGATTCGGTTAAGCTCATCATTTAGCGCTGTCACTTCTTCTTGAATCGCAACGCGCTCTGCTTGTGAGTTTGAGCCGTTTGCCGATTGTAGCGACAAATCACGCATACGTTGAAGAATGTTGGTTGTCTCATTCATTGCACCTTCAGCAGTTTGTGCAATTGAGATCCCGTCGTTTGCGTTGCGCACTGCCACATCAAGACCACGGCTTTGGACATTCAAGCGGTTAGAAATTTGCAAACCCGCAGCATCGTCTTTTGCGCTGTTGATTTTAAAGCCAGAAGCCAAACGCTCCATTGACGTACTTTGTGCACTGTTTGCGCTGTTTAGGTAACGTTGTGCGGTCATTGCCGATACGTTGGTGTTTACACTTACTGCCATGATGTCTTCTCCAATTGATTTTCCGGTTTAGCGGTTTCCGACGTCTCGGAAAACCAAGTAGTTCTCTCAAAGTTACTTTTATTAACGGCGCAGTCTTGAAATTCTTTAGTGAAAAAATGCGTTTTCTTTAAAAAAAGTTCACTTGCCAAACAAATCGTGATGAAACAGAAAAAAGCATAAAAAAGTTGAACATTTTCACTCAAGTCTTGGTTAAGACTGTCGATACAGCTTCTCTTTTGCCTAGCCCAATAACGACAACACGAGGTTGGGGGATTGTTTCGCTTGCGCCAAAATCGTGGTGCTGACTTGTTGTAAAATCTGCTGTTTGACGAGTTGCGTCGTCTCTTTGGCATAATCTGTATCTAAAATTCGACTGTTTGATGCGGCCAGATTTTGCTGAACGTTATCTAGGTTATTTACCGCATGAGCAAAGCGGTTTTGATAGGCCCCCAACATGGCGCGCTCGCTATCGACATAAGCAAGCGCAGTATCAAGTACCGCGACGGCATTTTGCGCCTGCCCGACCGAACCGATGCTGACGCTATTAACCGTATGCTGAGTCACTTTGCCTTGCGATAAACCGAGTTCATCGGCAAGCGCGCCAGAAAAACGCGGTAACGTTGCGCCATGTAAATCGTCTTGGCCGAGATACAGCTGCAACTGACCATGCTCATTAACCGAGGCCGAAAAATCATCCGTTTGACCATTGATATACGTCGCAAGCTCTTCAATATCGTCGCCCGCCTTTGCCTCAATGGTCAGCGCGTCGAGATGGCCTTGCTTATTGGTGTATTCAATTGTCAGTGTGTTGCGTGGCGAAGTAACGTGCCAATTTTTACTGGCCATCGCAGCCGCCGTGACGCTCACACCGCCCATGCGACTATCGTCACTGCGCATTGAATTGAGCTCAATTTGTACCGCTTCGCCACCACTGGGCCCTATTTGAAACGCACTACGGCCAAACGTGCCATTAAGCAGCTTGCGCCCAGCAAACGAGGTTGCCTCGGCAATCCGATTGAGTTCGTCATTGAGCGCGCCAAACTCTTCATCAAGCGCTTGACGCTCTGCTTGACTGTTCGCGCCATTGGCCGATTGCAATGACAAATCACGCATTCGCTGCAAGAGTTGCGTACTCTCTTGCATCGCGCCTTCGGCCGTTTGCATGATGGATATGCCATCGTTAGCATTACGAACACCCACATCAATACCGCGGATTTGCGCGGTTAATCGATTCGAAATTTGTAACCCGGCAGCATCATCTTTCGCGCTATTAATCCGCTTGCCCGAGGCAAGGCGCTCAAGCGACTGGTTCAACTGCTGAGTCGCATTCGACAGTTGCCGCTGCGCCATAAGCGCAGAGACATTTGTGTTGACACTCATCACCACTGCTATGCTCCTCAAAGTTAGTTATTTAGTTTTCGGCAGGGGGAGCGAATTCTTGAGATAACTAAAGGGGAATAATGTGGTGAGTGAGTCCGCGGGGCTGACAATGAGGGAGACAAAAGAAAAAAAAGAAGCCGAAGCTTCTTTTTTCTATTCAACAAGCAAGACACGCGTCCATCAACAATCAGGCATTGCGTAGACGTAACGATTGCAGCATCGCAGCCGATGGCGCAAAGAAATAAGCGCCTGTGACTGCCTTGGTAAAGCGCAGCAGTTGATCCGTTTTGCCATCGGTTACGCCATACATGCTCTCAAGCATGGCGGTAAAGTTATGGACCGTATGGCAATAGGCGATAAACAATAAGCCATGCGCGCCAGTCACACTGCCGTATGGCAAACTATGACGCACGATTTTCAGCCCTTTGCCCTCTTCTTTGATATCAACCCGACCGACATGAGAAGCGGCAGGCACATCATCAAGCTCAACCGAGTCTGGCTTGGTGCGACCGATCACCTTCTCTTGCGCGGCGATGTTTAAGCGATTCCACGCTGGCAAATTATGCTCAAAACGTTGCACCATGACATAACTGCCACCAGCATGCTCACCATCGGCGACCAATGCCACTTCGGCACGCGCCTCTGCTTTCGGGTTTTCGGTGCCGTCGATAAAATCGGTCATATCACGCGCGTCAAGGTAGCGATAACTGTACGTTTCATCCACCAGCTCAACGTGCTCAACCACCTGCTCCATCCATTTACGCAGCAGATAAAAATGCAGGTCATGGCGCTCTGAATGACAGTGGATCAAAATATCAGCTTCAACACTCGGCGCTGAAATATCCCCTTCCCCAAGTTCAGGGAACACGGTGAGTTCGGCAGGCATAGTTTGCTCAAATTGCTGCCACATACGTGGACCAAAAGCCACTGAAAGTGTCAGGTTAGCGTTGGGCTGAGTGCCATTAAGCTCAGTGACAAGAGCGGGCAGCGCTTGCAATTGCGCGAGTACATGCGCCGGTTCACTTTTGATATTAAATTGCGCAAACAGGGCAAACGCCCCTGCTTCTGGCAAAATCGCGGATTGAGACAAAGACATCACATTCTCCTTTTTTGCCACAGTTTAGAGAGATTTTCTCGTCAAATTATTGATAAAAATCACTTTCGCTTAACATCTGTATGAAATGTAGGTAGCCAGAAGCACTCTTTTGCCCAGCGAGCGTTGAGCAAGTAAAGCGCAAGCCAAAATAACGCTACCAAAGTGATGCCATTCACCCAATGGAAGGTACCGTGAGTAAGCACCACTTGATGAAAGGTCTGTCCTAGCTGAATCAGCGTAGAACAGAAAGTCACTGGCCAACCCAGACGCGTCAGTCGGTTCACCCAAAGGCGCTCAGGTGTGCGTAAACTAATAAGCCACATTAATATAAGGCTTGGCGTGCCCAGTGACAGACTAAAATACAACACCTCGTCATTGGGAAAAAGAAACGGCAAAATATCACTGTCAGACTCACGACTCACGCTTGCCAGCGCAAACACAACCCATGAGCGGGCCAGAAAAATCCAACCCAGCCATAGCCAGAGTGGCGGTTTTAAAAAACCGTTTTCATCATAATTATCAAAATGGTATCGCACAAAATTCTCATTATTTTCATCCACCACTCTTGTGGTGACATTTGTCAGCGTCAGCCCCTTTTTATACCCAAGTAACCTCAAGATGCATGGTTCAGCGAGAATGACTTGGTTTGTCAGTGAGGCGAGGATTTGAAGATTGAGTGGTTCTCAATCGAAAATCGTCAACAAAGCTGATGAGCCAAGGCAGCTCGCCCTTTGGGAGCCAATCACTGAACCGAGAGCTGCGTTAAACAACTTGAAAATAGGCTCGCTATTTCGCTGCGTTGTTTGCCTTGCTCTCAGCTCAGTGAGCCGGCTCTGAATCCAGCATCTTGAAGTCACTTGGGTATACATTACTAGATGGACGTCGCAAGGCTAGCGGTATTTTGTGGCAAAAGATGTGATGGCTGCAAGCCTCATCGTGCACGCTCATCAATTCCCTCGAGCCAGTAAGCACGTTACAATGATGATCTGCCAAAAAGGAAGAGAATACGATGAAACCTGCCGCCCCTTCGGTAGAGACGCAGCAAGAAGCAATGAAAATTGCTCGAGCGACGCAAACTCCCGGACAAACCAAAGAGCAAACCAAGCTGATTGCACAAGGCATCGAAAAAGGCATCGCGCAATACAAAAAGCAGCAAAAAGAGCGCCAACGTCAAGCAAGCCGTAGTAAGAAGAAATTACTCAAAGAGAAACAGCGGCACGCTGATGACATCACCACAGAGTCGCCCTCGACTTTGACGCAAGCAAGCCCGGCGAAACACGCCAATGCTAGCCTACCTTGGGCTTTGTTACTTATCAGCTGGCTAGGATTTATGGGTTATATCACGCTGGTATAAAAATACGCCCAACGGGCGTATTTTTAATCAACGGACTCAAGCATGACAAGGTCACGCTTCAAAGCCCAAACTCGTCGCAATATCGCGCTCTCGCTCAAGCACCCATTGACTGTCAAACGGGCCCCAATCGGAGAGTTGATAATATCCGTCATTATGCCGACGCCCATCTTGAACAAACATCAGCTCAATACCAATACCCGGCAGCGCTTTGAGTACATCTTGAATCGTACGGCGCGGCCAGCCGGTTTTTTCAATCAGTTTAGGAACATTGGGTCTTTCCAGACTCTCGACCAGCAAAGCCAGATACAACCGCCTTGCGAAAACAGGACTCAATTCCATTGATACCTCCAAAATTTATGCAAATTCATTATTTCCGTTTCACGCGCGTGCGTGTTGAGGCGGATCAAAGCCAAGCGGATTCACTCGCACAATTTTGATAATTTTCTGACCACAACCAAATCTCATGCCCTTTTTCGCCGTTTTACCTCTTGAACAACGGACAAACTTTGTTTCGCCTGACGCTTCTTGATAGGATGCAAGTTTGCAACAAATTCGAACAAGGGACGGGACTATGACCACTGTTATGTACGGCATTGCCAATTGCGACACAGTCAAAAAAGCCAAAAAATGGTTACAACAGGCTGAGGTCGAATTTTCATTTCATGACTACCGCAAACAAGGCATTGATGCCGCTTTGGTTGAGCGTTTTTGTCACGAGCTTGGATGGGAAAAGGTGCTTAATAAGCGCGGCACGACCTATCGCGGCTTAACCGATGAGCAAAAGGCCAGCCTAAACCAGAATACTGCGGTAGATTTACTGGTTGCTAATCCAGCAATGATCAAACGCCCGATACTGGAAACCGATGGCCACCTTCAACTCGGATTTACCCCGGCGCAATACGCCACTTTGTTTTAAAAGGATATCAAGGATGACCGATACACCTGTTTTAGCTCTCGCCAAAGATCTCATTAGCCGTGAGTCTGTGACCCCTGAAGATGCAGGTTGTCAGACGGTAATGATCGAGCGATTAAAAGCACTCGGCTTTGACGTTGAGATCATGGTGTTTGAAGACACAACCAATTTCTGGGCACGCCGCGGCACGCAAGCGCCGCTGTTTGCCTTTGCCGGCCACACGGACGTTGTTCCTGCTGGTAATCTTGCGGATTGGCACACTCCGCCCTTTGACCCGACAGTGCAAGACGGCTACCTCTATGGCCGCGGCGCCGCGGACATGAAAGGCTCTCTTGCCGCGATGATCGTTGCGGTAGAGCAATTTATTGCACAGCATCCTAACCATCAAGGTTCGATAGGCTTTTTGATCACCTCTGACGAAGAAGGGCCGTTTATTAATGGCACGGTGCGTGTGGTCGAGGCCCTAATGGCGCGCGATGAGCTGATTGACATGTGCATTGTCGGCGAGCCTTCCAGTACTGAAGTCGTCGGCGATGTCGTGAAAAACGGACGCCGAGGTTCCATCACCGGCGATCTGACGGTCAAAGGCATTCAAGGCCATGTGGCTTATCCGCATTTGGCGCGCAACCCAGTGCATCAGAGCTTTTTAGCATTGAATGAGCTGGCAACCACTCAGTGGGATGAAGGCAACGCTTATTTTCCACCAACCAGCTTTCAGATCCCCAATATTCATGCAGGCACGGGCGCGTCTAATGTGATTCCGGGTGAACTCAACGTTCAGTTTAACTTGCGCTTTAGCACTGAGCTAAACAATCAAGCCATCATTGATCGTGTGGTGACCACCCTTGACCGTTACGATCTCGACTATGAGCTTGATTGGACGTTCAACGGTGACCCGTTCCTCACCGATACTGGCGCGTTGCTCGATGCGGTTGTTGCAGCCGTGGCGAAGGTAAACAACACGCAGCCCGAACTACTCACTACAGGCGGCACCTCCGATGGTCGCTTTATCGCGCGCATGGGCGGTCAAGTGGTTGAGCTGGGGCCAGTGAATGCCACGATTCACAAGGTAAATGAATGCGTTCGTATTGATGATCTGGAAAAACTCACCTTGATGTATCAAAACGTGTTAGAGCACTTACTTGTGCCACAATGATCATTTGGCAACGCTCGCTGACGCGAGCGTTTCTTTTATCGACTGTTAAAAGGTGTGTTCATGTCAACGCAAATACCCATTACGCCTCTCACACCAAACCAGCTCACTGGACTGGATACGGGCCACCTCACGCCGTTCACCATTCATCCACATTCCGCACATGAGCGCCAAGTGATGATTCATCATCAGGTGTGCGACGCGCTTACAAGCTTGATTGACGCGGCGCGCCTTGCGGGATTCACCCTTGATATTGCCAGCGGTTTTCGTGATTACGCGCGGCAGACAATGATTTGGAACGGCAAATTTAGCGGCGAGAGAACCATCAATGATGAAAATGGGCAAGCGATTGATGCACTGTCACTCAATGAACGCGAGAGAGTTGATGCTATCTTACGCTGGTCGGCGCTACCTGGGGCCAGTCGCCATCATTGGGGCTGTGATTTTGATCTGTACGCTGTCAATGCGCTACCTGAGAACGTGCCGCTGCAACTGGAACCGTGGGAGTATCTAACCGGCCATCAAGCGCCGTTTTATCGCTGGCTCAAAGCGCATGCTGGGCAATACGGTTTTTTCTTCCCCTATGCCCAATATCAAGGTGGCGTCGCATTTGAGCCTTGGCATTTGAGTCATTATGCTGTGGCCACGGACTGCTTAGCCCAACTGACACCGGAAATACTGGCAACGCAGTGGCAAGCCAACCCTTTTTTAGGCGTGGATCGAGTGTTAGCCGCTCTGCCTAAGCTCTATACTCAATATATTGCCAACATCTGTTTGGTGGAGGAAGCATGATTGAATTTTTGACCAACCCTTGGATCATTATTGTGATTGTCGTGAGCGTGGTCATCGGTAACATTGCGCTACTGAAATACACCGCCCACAGCCACATTCTACCGCCCAAAGAGAGCGATCTTGATAAGCTGAATCAACTTGATCGTCAACGCCATGGTGACGCGCCGTCAAAAACAACCTCAAGCCAGCCAAAAAAATAATGACGTGAGCGCAAACATTGCACCACGTCATTATTCATCAAACACCCATATATGGGTATAGTTAATTCATCACCGCTTCAATGTTGCCAAGCATCATATCAAGCGCTTTAAACCCACCATCGGCCACATACCAAGTGTCGCCCGGCTCCAAAAATACCATGCGCTGAGTTTGATGAGCGCGAGTTTGTTTGAAGAGTTCGTTATCAAGTAACTCTTTTGCCGAATTACTGTTTCGGCCTACCGCGACATCTTTATCCAAAATAAAGACGTAGTCTGGATTGAGCTTCACAAACAGCTCGTAAGAGGCGTTGTTACCGTGGTTAACATTCACGCCATCAGCAAGATTGTTAAAACCGATGTCATTGGTGATAAGCGACATACGGCCTTTGTCACCCAGCACTTTTAACGAGCCACCGGTAAACAGCCCTAACATCGCGCTTTGGCTCTGCGCTTTTGACTTCATCGCATTAATGCGCGCGGTAAAACCATCAAGCTGCGCTTGCACGTGCGCTTGTTGACCAAAAATCTCGCCATGCAATTTAGCGTTAGCCGCAAAGCCTTGGAAAAAACCATTTTGGTACTCAACAAAGCTTGCCACCGTTGGCGCAATCATAGAGAACAGCTTGTACTGGCGCACAGTGCGGTCACTGGAAAAAATCACGTCAGGCTGAAGCGACATCAGCGCTTCCATATCAATCTCTTTCATACTGCCAAGATTAACGATATTGGGATTATCGGCGTATTTTTTAAGATGCGCTGGAACTGCAGAGCTTTTGGTCATACCGACAATACGATCGCCTAAGCCCAACTGGTCCAAAATGTCGACCGTGGTAAAGTTAAGCGCCGCGATGCGAGTTGGCATATAAGGCACTTCCAACGCGATCGGCTGTTTTTTATCGTCAACCACGGTGACCGTGATGGTCTCTTTTGCCGTGGCACCAGTCACGACGCTAAAGCAGAGTGCAAACGCGCTAACAAGGCGCAGCATAGGGTTCATCATATTGGTTTCTCAATCAGAGTTAGTAATAAATTGCGATGGATTTTCCGCGAGTTTGCTGAATTTCAAACTCAACGTTATACAGAGCTTTCAAATGCTCCGGTGCCATCAAAGCTTGAGCGGTATCAAATCGATACAGCTCGCCGTTTTTAAATGCGGCAATGTAATCGGAGTAACACGACGCAAAATTAATGTCGTGCAACACAACCACAATGGTTTTTCCAAGTTCATCGCACATGCGCCGTAGCAGCTTCATCATCTGCGACGAATGATAAATATCAAGGTTGTTGGTTGGTTCATCGAGAATGATGTAGTCGGTGTCTTGCGCCAGAATCATAGCGATATAAGCGCGTTGGCGCTGCCCGCCCGATAGTGCATCGATGTGACGGTCGCTAAACTCGCGCAGCTCCATGTAATCAATCGCTTGCTCAACGAGCAGATGATCTTCTTGCGTCAGCTTGTTCCCTGAATGAGGAAAGCGACCAAAACTGACCAATTCGCGTACCGTCAATTTCATTGTCACGTTGTTGTGCTGCGTTAAAATCGACAAACGCTTGGCAAGCTCTTTGTCTTTCCACTGACCAATATCAAGACCATCGACCTCAATCGTACCGCTGTCGCGTGGGATCAACCGCGCAATCATGTGCAGCACCGTTGATTTCCCCGCGCCATTTGGCCCGATGAACGAGATTAATTTTCCCTTTGGCAGTTCAAAGCTGACCTGCTTTACGACCGGTTTATCGCCGTAAGATTTCGAAATATTGCTGACTTTAATCATTACAGCTGTTGCCCTTTGACAATTAAATAAAGGAAATATGCGCCACCAAAGACGTTAATGAACACCGAAATAACCGAGCCGAACTCAAACACATGCTCAATCAATAACTGCCCTGCAAGTAGCACAATCACGCCCGCAAGAAACGAGCCTGCAAGCAGATAACGGTGACGGTAGGTGGGTAAAAATTCACGAGCGACGTTTGCGATAATCAAGCCTAAAAACGAGATAGGTCCCACCAACGCCGTCGCGATAGTGATAAAAATCGTGACGCCCAAAAGCAGCTTCACCACCACTTTGTCGTATGGCACGCCAAGGTTTATCGCTTGGTGCTTGCCGAGCGTTATCACATCCAGCAGCATCACTTCTTTGCGCAGCCAAAACGCCACCAGCACAATCAGGGTACACGCCAGCGCAATAATATCGCTGTTCACGTTATTAAAACCGGCAATCAAACTATTGAGCAGCACATCGTATTCATTGGGATCCATGGTGCGCAGCAGGGTATCTGAAATACTGCCAAATAGGGTCGCCATCACGGTGCCACTCAGCAGCACAAACAAAATGTTGTAGTTGGTCTTGTTAAACAAGTATCCGTAAATCAGGGTGGATAACACGGACATCAACACCACATCGATACAAAAAGCGATGTGCTTATCTGCTGAAAAATCACTGGTTGCGCCAAACACAAACGCCACTGCTGTGTGGATCAGAATATAGAGCGCATTCATTCCGAGCAGACAAGGCGTGACAATGCGATTATTGATGATCGACTGAAACACCATAGTCGCAACACCAATGCAGAACGCGGCAATAATGATTGCAGCCAGTTTTGGCGTGCGGATCATCATGGCAAACTCGACAAAGCGCATATCAACAAAAATCAGCAAATAAGTCGCTGCCAAAACCAGACTCAGCACTGCCATCGACAGGATCTTATTACGCAAAGACGCGTTATTACGCGAAGAGGGATTGCGTAACGCGGCACTTGCGCGCTGCGATTCAACCAATTGGGTCATGGGTTAGCTCCGCGCCGGGCTGAGGCGCTTAAACATCAGCATTAAGAAAGCAACACTACCAATCACACCAGCGATTAGCGTCACAGGAAGTTCATAAGGGAAAATGACCAAACGGCCAAACATGTCGCAGATCAGGACAAATAACGCGCCAAACAGTGACACATCAAGCAAGCAGCCACGAATGTTGTCGCCTCGAAACATCGCGACGATGTTGGGTACAATCAAACCTAAATACGCAATGGCTCCTACGGTGACAACAATGCTCGCCGTCAGCAGCGCCGCTATCGACAAGCCGCCAAACAGCACTAGGTTGTAATTCACACCGAGATTTTTGGCAAAACTCTCACCAAGGCCGACAATATTGAAATGATTGGCAAACCAGTACGAAACCACAAGCAAAGGCACCACGAGGAATACCACTTCATAGCGCCCTTTGATGATCAGTGAAAAATCACCCACAAGCGCCCCTTGCAATGACTGCATCACATCGTACACATAAGCAAAGTGAGTCGTAATACCACCAATCACGTTACCCAACATGATGCCAATAAGCGGCACCATGATGATGTCTTTGAACTGAATTTTTTGGGTAAAGTAAATAAACACCCAAGTGCCGATGATGGAGGTGACAAACGATATGGCGGTTTTTTCTAGCAATGACGCGTCATTAAACCAGATCAATGCCAATAAAACGCCAAGCTGGGCAAACGCGATGGTTGAGCTGGTGCTCGGCGAGACAAACTTATTCATGCAAAGATTTTGCATTAACAAGCCGGCGACACTCATACCAACGCCAGTGCACAAAATCGCCAATAGGCGAGGCAAGCGGGAGACCAGCAGAACATTGAGCTGTTCAAGATCGCCATTCAATATCGCAGCCAATGAAACGTCCATAGCGCCAATAAACAGCGAAGCGAAACCCAGCACGACTATCGCCAGTGCCATCAATGCAGTGTATTTATAGTAATGAAACACGAAGGTTACTCAATTGCACAAGCCTCAAGGCCATAAATGGCATTGAGGCTTGGTCTATTTCACGTCAGTCGGCCGAAGCCAGTGACAATAACAGGTTGAACATTAAGGTTAAATTTTCATGTCAACCGTAACGCGCCACTCCATAGGGTCAAGCGCAGAGTCATTCACACTGTCGCGCTCACTTTGTAGGAAGTTGTACGCCCCAAAGCTGACCGAGTAAGTGTCGTTAATGTGTTTTTGTGCCGAAGCGCTAAAGTTGTAGTAATCAAATACCGCTTTACCTGTATTGAAATCTTGGTTCAAATTGCCCCACACATTAATGCTAAGATCGTGCTCGTAGTTCAGATAACCCAAATCCAAGCCGTAGATGTGTTTTGCGGTATAAGAAAGCTGAGTGCGCTTGCCATTATCATCAATGTTTTCACCATCCACACCGTTATAGCTTGCCGTCACCAACAATGCGTCTGTCAATTGGTAGCTAAGCTCGGCTTCAATTCCTTTAATTTCCACTTGGCCTAGGTTAACACGCAAGTAGTTGGCGCCTTTTGATGGGCATGGATCGTCGATACATTCGCGATGAATGTAGTTGGTAATATCGTTGAAATAGCCGCCAATTGCATAATTCAAACGGTCACCACGGTACTCATAGCGCAGCTCATAGTTGTCTGACTCTTCTGGCTTCAGATCAGGGTTACCCCAAAAACTGCCGATACCCGTTGCCTCGACACCGTAAAGCTGCATCAAGGTTGGCGCTTTGTAACCATTACCCACGTTGACTTTCAAACGGTGATCGCTGACCACTTCCCAAGTGGCGCCCACTTGATAGGTCGCTTTGCCGCCAAAGGTTTCATGGTGATCATAACGAACCGATGGGATGACAAACACGCGGTCGTTAAGAAAACGCATTTCATCTTGCAGATACAGCGCGTAACGGTCGAGAGTTTTGTCCAACTCATCGCCACGAACCGCCGTGTCTCCGTTACCAGAACCTGGCAATAGCGTGTGGGCCGATTCAATCGCGTATTCGCCGCCCATCAACAGAGTGTGAGTTTCGTTGATTGACCAAGCGTTTTGCCCATCAAGGATCACATCTTGAAACACGTCATCGAAATCAAACGCGCTGTTCATGGTTTTGGCGTTTTCGGTACGGTTATAAGCAAGGCCCGTCGAGTATGAATGAGCTTCCGTGAAACCATCCAAAATCAACGCGCCAGAAATGAGTGAACGGTTGGTATCACGGCTCACAGTGTTGTCTTGGTACTCTTTGTTGCGATCAACAATGTAACCAAGTTCAGCACGGATATGATTGTTGTCATTAAGTTGGTAACCTACGGTGCCGTTGATATTACCAAGATAGCCATCACCATTGGTAAACACATCGTAAGTGTCGCTGAAACTCTCTTCTTCGATACCATCGACTTTGGCATAGCTGGCATTAACGCTACCATTCCAGTTGCCGACAGTACCAAAGTCATGCGCCATGCTCACCTTTGTGGTCGAATTTCCGGTTGTGACCGAAAAGACCGTTGACGGCAATTCACTCTGTTTGGTGATGATATTGATAACGCCACCCAACGCGTTAGCGCCATACATTGCGCCAGCTTGACCACGCAAAACTTCAATGCGCTCAATGTTATTCACGTTCAGCGTTGAGGTGATCATGCTTTGGAAATCTTTGATGTTTTCTAAACCGCCCGGCTTACGGCCATTGACTAAGACCACGGTATAGTCAAAGCCCAAACCACGAATATTCACACCGCCTTTTTGCGCGTTAATTTGCACGTTATTGGCACGGCTTAGAATGTCGCGCACACTGGTGGCGCCCATTTCTTTGATCTCTTCTGCGCTAAAGCTTTGAGTGGTGTTAGGCACATTTTGGATCAAGTTTTCGGTACGTGTGCCAGTCACAACGATGTGCTCTACATCACCTGAAGATTGAGCAAGCGCAGGGGCAACAGTCGCAGCAAGCGCTGCGCCAACAGAAAGGGCCAGAAAATGACGGTTCATCACATATATCCAATTTATTGAGACAACGACATGTGTTTGCGCTCAAAAAAACCTCAATCGACTTTTCCCAAGTCCACTGAGGTTTTTTGCGCAAAGAAATGCAATAACATTACAATCGAGATTCGTAATGCAAATGCAAATATCTCTCATTTAGATAAACGTTACAAACAGAATTCTTTATTGACACGATAATGAGATTTTTATCACTGAAAATCATCACCATTTAATACACATACCCAAACAAAAAAATCCCCAACCTAGGTCGGGGATCGCGATTACGCATGGGCGAAACAAAGACTATTGCAATTGTTTGCGCAGAATATTTTCCAGCCGAGTCAGCAGCTCTGGCTTGACCAGTTTTCCATCGGCATCGACCACGCTAATTGAGGTTCGGTTACCCAGATCCCCAAGTTGCAACGTATGCGCTTTGCGCGTGAAATCGAGCGGCTCGGTGCCAAGCGATTGCCAATATTCATCATCTGGCGGAGTGTAATTCACCACAATCGTGCCTTGAGATTGGTTGCGCTCTTCCACGACCAAACCAAATTCAGGCAGAACCTTAGGTAGACGCTCCCACACAATGTCGTACGGCGCGCGAGCCACAATCACTGGCAAACCAGTTCGGTCGGTGCTCATGTAAATTGGAATGTGTTTAATGCGCTCTTGCGCCAAACGCTGCGCTTCCACCCGCTTATTTTCGTCGTAACGCGAGGTCAGCAGATTGGTCAAAAAGACCGATTGACGCTCTTTTTCAGTAAACGATGGCGGCACGCTGTTGCCGTCAGCATCACGCCACTCAAGCAAACTGATAACCAAACCTTGGTTTGAGCCGCTCTCAATCTGTTTCATCGCATAACGCGCTGACGCCGCGTTGTCTTCGCTTTCGTCACTGACTGTCATCCAATCGGTTTCAATCGTGTTGTTCGCCACTTCGGTATAGGGAACATTGGTTTGATCCATCACCGCTTGTAAGTCTTGCCATAACGCATCAACGCGATTTTGATCGCTCAGCCAAATCACAACATCACCATTAACGCGTTCATAACGCGCGCCAGGCACCAACGCGAGCACTTGCTGCGGCGGACGAATATCCACTTCTGGTCCAACGCCACCAGCAAACGCGCCTTGCGGAATTTGGTAATCTGGATAGAACTGTGGCTGAGCACCTTGCGGCACCTGCCAAGTTTCTAACGCTGGCGTGTTCAAATAGGTAAAATCATCACGCGCTTGGCGTCGCTGGCTTTCATTGCCGGCGCAGCCGCTTAACACTAAAACAGCAAGCGAGCTAAGCGCCAACTGGTGAGAAAACTTCATTATTACTCCTAGTTAACCGAAGCGGTCGATGTGTCTCTTGGCTGAGAGACAAGGTAATATTGCCATACCCGCATGTGTGGTGCGTTCGCGCAAACAGAGCGGGTACGGTTATCAGACCGACAAATGGTTAAATAATTCCCGCTTGTTGCAAAGCGTCGCGAACCACAGGTTGAGCCTCTTCTGAAAGCGTCGTCAATGGCAAACGCAGACAACCCTCTTCAATCAGACCTAATTGTTGCGCCGCCCATTTCACTGGGATCGGGCTCGATTCGATAAACAGATTTTTGTGCAGTCCCATCAAGCGTTCGTTGATAAGCGCCGCTTCATCGTACTGACCTTCTTTTGCCAATCGGAACAGGGTCGCCATCTCTTTTGCCGCCACATTATTGGTCACAGAAATAACGCCGTCACCGCCGAGTTTGACAAACTCAAGGCCCGTGGCGTCATCGCCACTAAACAGCAAAAAGTCTTGACCACACAAGTCACGATGCTGCGCAACACGGGTTAGATCGCCAGTGGCATCTTTAAGGCCGATGATATTGTCGAGTTTCGACAAACGCCCTACCGTTTCTGGCTTCAGATCAACGGCAGTACGCCCCGGTACATTATAAAGAATGATAGGCACTGCGCTCACTTCAGCAATCGCTTTGTAATGCTGATACAAACCTTCTTGAGTCGGTTTGTTGTAATAAGGAGTCACGCTCAAGCAACCTTGGATGCCCGACTCATTCAGCAAACGGCTAAACATTACCGCTTCGTGAGTGGCATTGGCGCCCATTCCTGCAATCACAGGAACGCGTTTATTGGCAAACTCAACGGTTTTGGTCACGACTTTAACGTGCTCTTCTATGGTTAACGTTGCCGACTCACCTGTGGTGCCTACGGCAACAATGGCATCCGTTCCTGCTGCAATATGGTGTTCAACCAACTGCTGTAAGCCATCAAAATCGACTTCCCCGTCAGCTTTAAATGGCGTAATCAGGGCAACAATACTTCCTGAAAACATGTGATTCTCCTTAAATGGTCATTGCTGCATGGTACTGTAAGGCAGTGAAAAAACTCAAGCGAAGAAACGCGCTCTGCCTCGATTGCAACACGAGCAAGCGCACATCTTTGATACCGAGTTCTGATCAAGTGGCACAATCTTGCATTCTGGCGTTAAGCAAAGGGCTCAAATAGTGATGGTCAGAGCGCAAAGATATCGGCAACTGACTCAAAACATACCAATATACCCGTCCTACTTGAAGTTGCAGCGTTGTTGGCTGGCTCTCACAAACCTCATCACATAGTTTATCTATGTTCACGAAGTGCTCAGAGGCTTTGTTCGTTCGCCGCCTACCTGCAACTCCAAGTTGTTTGGGTATAAAATACCGCGACCTAGCACATTTTTGCATCACAACTGTGGTACTATCGCGCCTTATTCGCCTCGAAACTGCAGAGCAAACCTATGATGCAACATTTGGTTGTCACGGCCATCGGAACCGATAGGCCGGGCATTTGTAACCAAGTCGTCCAACTTGTGACTCAAGCAGGCTGCAATATTATTGATAGCCGCATCGCGATTTTTGGCAACGAGTTTACGCTGTTAATGCTGCTCTCAGGCACAACCAACAGCATTACCCGCGTTGAAACCACATTGCCATTACTTGGTCAGCAACAAGACTTAGTCACTATGAGCAAGCGAACCTCACCGCACCAAGAAAATATCAATAGTTACACTATTGAAGTTTATATTGAGTCAGAAGACCGTGTCGGCTTAACCGAGCAATTCACTCAATTTTTTGCTCATCGGCAAATTGGTATCGACTCTCTTAGCGCTCAAACGATTGATAAATTGAAGATTGCCCGTGAGCGCGACCAATTCCATATTGCATTGACCGCCTCAGTGTCACCAGAATGCAACTTGATGCAATTACAAGAAGAATTTAACGACTTATGCCTCACCCTGAATGTGGAAGGATCACTCAACTTTATTAAAAACAGCCAATAAGGAAGGACGTGACTATGGCGATTGACGCTGGACAAACCGCACCTGATTTTACGTTAAATGACCAAGACAACACCCCGGTAACGCTCTCAGCGCTGCGCGGTAAAAAAGTTTTGCTTTACTTCTACCCTCGCGCGTCTACCCCGGGTTGTACGGTTCAGGCTCAAGGGTTGCGTGACACCAAAGCAGAACTCGATGCTCATAATGTGGTTGTTTTGGGTATTAGCCCAGACACGCCGAAAAAACTGACTAACTTTATTACCAAGCAAGCGCTCAACTTTACTTTGCTTGCCGATGAAGATCATGAGGTGTGTGAAAAGTACGGCGTGTGGCAGCTCAAGAAGTTCATGGGCCGCGAGAACATGGGTGTGGTAAGAACCAGCTTTTTAATTGATGAGTCTGGCAAGCTTGAGCATGTGTTTAATAAGTTTAAGACGAAGGATCACCATGAGGTGGTTTTGGATTATTTGAACGGTAAATAATCCTAGTTCCGTTATTGTATGTTTGATTGGGAGGTTGATAAGCCAACGGCCTCCTTCTGTTTTTTGGGGGCTTAAAAACCTTTTGGTACTGAGTTGGTATGTCCTGCTTTTTAGTTCTTCGATTTCTTTTACCTTGAGAAAGCAGGCCAGATACTCTTTGTCTTGCCAAAGAGTATCCAGAAAGGCGTTTTGTATTTAAGGCTACTTATGAACAATTACTTGCGGCAGGAAAAACTAAAAAGGTAGCGATAGTTGCCTGCATGAGAAAGATGGTTGTGACACTCAATTCAATGCTAAGAGACGGCGCAATGTGGAATAAAGATAGCGTCAAAAATTAACTATTGACGCCATAGCCTCTTGTTATGTGTCTTGTTAATTCATAAATTTTTATCTTTTTGTATAGGTTCTTAGCTACAATTACCGGTCTAGATCAGAAGCCTTTAATTGGGATTGCTGTAATTTAAATTTACTTACGTTAAATAAACTAGAATCTATACTTTCAACATTAGAATTAATTATACGATCATAAACATAATTATATTCATCCAAATAATAGGAATCATTAGTTTCTTTATACATTTTTGCGTATAAATACGTTAATTCGTTAGGAACTAGATAATACTTTTTATCTAATTTATTAGTCTGAAGCTCCATTGCATCTTCTAGATACCTGATAGCTTTGGGGTTATCATGCAGATCTCGCTTTAAGAAAAAACCAAAAAACATCAACACTGCTATGTGTGACTCTGTATGCTTTATATACGAATAAGATGTATTTATTGATTCAAGTGTATCTTCGTAGCACCTTTTAATTTCTAAAATCCGTTCCTCTTTAGTTTTATCTCCATAAAACCTTTTCATTAACAATTTATTCAATATCCGAGCTTTTTGGAACCTAACATATGGATGCTTCGTTATATATTCATGCTTTTCATATTCTGAGAAAAGTTTAGTTAATGTTATTGAATCCTTCTTATAAATTGCGCCTGTAAATTCATTAAACATTTGAAAAACTTGAGCAATAACAATTTTATCCACATAATTATTTGGTTTCCAATCAGAAATAATTCTATTAATTTTAATATTTGATTTCATCTGTTCATTAAGTGCCGATAGCTTTATATCCAACTCTTTTTTATAGTTAAATATATTCTCTTCAAGCTTTATTTTTTCTCTTTTATTAGGCATTAAACTAATAAAAATAAAACGAGAAGCGAATTCATTTACAGAGTAAAAATCATGTGTTTTATTAAAAATCAATTTTGATGTTAAATAATTAGCCATAAATCTAACATCATTTAACCCTATATTCGTTAATTGGCTTAATGCATATAGATCAATTTTTTCTTTATATAAAGTGGCTAAAAGTATGACGTTGTTTGGTGTTAATCCTTTAGACTCAAGGTATTTTATAGCGCTATCAAATGTATTTTTATACATAAAACTAGCCACTTTATCAAAACTACTTGATTCATAATTATTTAAATCGCTTGATATTTCTTGGATCGTTGTTGATTTATCATGAAGGCTACGAAGTGACTGTACAAGCAATAGTGTATTACCTTTAGTCGCATCTAAAAGTAACTTAATATCTTCATCTATGATTTGTAGATTTAAATCATTTGATTCGATATAACTATTAATAAAATCTTTACCTTTACTGAAATCTTTAAACTCACTTAAGTGAATTTTCTCTTCAGTTCTTTCCTCATTTCTTGATGTAACAATAAATTGGATATTTCGAGGTATTTGTTTCATGAAAGAAAAAATATTATCTTTATCTTCCTCCTTTAGATTTTCAATATTATCAATAACAATTAAACCTTTTAGGTTACATTTTTGTAATTGAGTCAAATCAGTAAAACTTAGTAGACTGAGAATTTGATTAAAAATTTCTTCGAAAGAATGGATGTCAACATGTATTTTATCTATATAAAACTCACCCGTTGTTTTCTCTGTCGTAAGCACTTCCTCTTTACTACTAAAAAAGAATATAAACTCGTATAAGCTATTAAATTTTTCTTCCTGCATTTTTTGTAATATCTCATAAATAAAATCTATTACTAATGCAGTCTTACCCACTCCCCCATACCCATAAATAACTGTTGAACCCGAAACTCTTGAATATTCATTCTCACCTATTAGGTGTTCATGCAAAGTTTTGAGTTCACTTTCTCTACAAAGGGTTTTTTGATGCGGAACATTTATATTTTTCAGGTTGTCAAACTTCAGCAATTTATTTTTCTCTTCTTTATAATACGCTTCAATTTGAGTTTCCAAATCACTCTTAGATACATACCAGAAATGTTTACTTTCTAAAGATTTTAAAAATTTAGTTATTAATTTTAATACTTCCGAGGCTTCTATTTTTAATATTTTTTTGGAGCCTGGATGCGATAAATCATTTCTTACCCTGTGATATAGAGAACATTTATATAAAAACTCTTCGATCGTTGTGTAGTTATCAGTAACACTTCTTAGCTCTTCTAATTCTTTAAAAAATAGAACTATTAAATTTATTAACTGGGAAACATATGGAACATCATAACCTTCAACTTCGGACTGATTTGAAGTGCTTTGAAACAAGGAGTAGATATTTTCATGATCAGAGATAAAACTCTTTATTATTGATTCAAAACGAGTAGACAATACAATACTACTAGAACTCTGTTTGGATTTTAACTGTTCTAAATATTGCTTAAATTCCAATTCAGAAGAGAATTTTGGCTCTAAATATGCACCTAAATAACTTCTTAAAGCCACCTCAAATGATTTAATGATTTCATCCAATTTGAAATTCAATTTTGTAGATACGTACATATAAACTCTCTTTTATACTTGTCTAAACTCTTAATCAATGATGAATTAAGGTAATGATTATTGCGCTGACACATAACGCCGCATTCTTAAGAATCCCCTCATAATTTCTATATAAAACAATGAGTAGACGCGCATCGCTCATTCTGATCTAATGAATTTCGCCCTTTTCTGCAACGAAAGTACACCTGATTAAATGGATTTAATAGGGAACCCTAACAATGCACGACGTTCAAATTCTACAGCAAACTCTCGAGAACCAATGCCCCGACATTCACAAAAAACGACTTAGATCTCTGATACTTGCAACCAGACAAAGGGTTCGTATTCCCTATTGACAGGGAGAAGGCTCATCTGTGTTAGGCATTTTTTCCACTAAGATACTCTTCGTGTTGAATAGCCATTTCTTTCTCTATCCACTCTTCCGTTACGCCGAAGTACGACCACACCTTTAAACTAAGTTGTTCAATAGCGCGATCAGAAACTTGGAATAGTTCGATAAGTTCTTGTAGCTCTTTGATCATTGCTATACGACCGTCTAAATCCAAAAAGTGATTGGCGCGGTCATAGTAAAAGTCATGAGCTAACCAGTTTCTTTTTGTTAAAGTATGGTCGAGATGTGCAAGCAGATGGTCTGATAGCTCAACTCGAGTTTTTATTTGTCCGAGCAAGCGACCAAACGTCTTGGAGTTAATCCCTGCATATAGCTCAAGCCATTGCTCCTGATCCAGAACTTTATTATCTAAGAGGCGATATGCCATAACGAAATTCACCAAAGCCTTTTCTGCACATTGAGCGTGAAAAGCAGCTAAGCCATAGAAAGCATAAACCTCTTTCTCGTCTCCGGTTTCAATTTCCGGAATTGGATTGATGTCTTGTATATTTAAGTCACCGATCTTCAATTTGCCTCCAAATGCCTAACGCCCGCATAAGCGGCGGGAAAAGGTTGGCTAAAATTCGCGAGGCACGAGCGGAGCCAAGCTTTAACCGTCCGTGTTGATGCGTTTGTTATATGCCGATTACTCAAAGCCTAAATCTGAAATAGGAATACGAACTTTTTTAATAATTTTATCTTCAGTTATTCCCGCTTTAACTGGAAATGTATGTTGCCAATTTACAGAGGATACATTTGCTGTGATTGATCTTTGCCCATTTCTTTTTTGAGTCGTAAACTTTTCACTTATAAAGTGATCTATAGTTTTCTCAGCGCCTTGTTTGGCGCCTAACTCATAAAACTCTAAAGCAGTATTTATGAGCAACTGAATCATTTCATCGCTGGCATCTTTTGGATAATTTATCCCTTTACTTATAAGGCCATCTTCCTTTAGTACACTTAAGGCATGTCTTATACCAATCACTCTGTGTGCTTTAAGTTTGTCATTCATGTAATTCTCCTTTAAATGTGACACCAAACTCAAAAGGCATATAACAGTGTATTAAACAGCATTCTGTTTATCACGCAGAGTGCTTGCTTCACTTCTCCTCCTAATATACTCCCGAAATCGCTTTTTAATCAATCAGTTGAATAGCATCAAGTGCGCAATTTTGAGCATTTTCTTCTGGCAAAAGTGAGCATTGCGCTTAACGCTGCGCTCGGTTATCTCATACCCACAAAAATTTACATTTAGATTCATGTAGATAAGAAAAATGACCTGAGATAACCGTGCATTATTTAGCACGGTTATCCCAAATCTCGTTCGAATTTTGACCAAAACTCACTTATGCCTGTGCATACACAGTCATATTAAGGTCGTGGTGTCACAAGCAATTGACAAAACGAGGTAAAAAATTCAGGACAGATTGGTAACTCGCCAGTAAAATGCTGGTTCGCGGCTGCACATGAATTTCAGTCAATTTGAGAAAAAACACCATGATTGTAGAAAATGTGCTTCCTGAAAATTATGCAGAACTGCTTGATGTTTGGGAAAATTCAGTCCGAGCTACTCATGACTTCATAACAGAAGAAGATATTGAGTTTTTTAAACCAATTATCATTGAGCAGGCTTTTCCCGCTGTCACTTTAAGGTGTGTGAAAAATGAAAGTGGTTCAATTTTAGGTTTCGTGGGGATCCATGACTCAAAGATTGAAATGCTGTTCATCTTAAATGAGGCGCGAGGGCAAGGTATTGGTAAGGCGCTACTGCAATACGCACTGGAGCAGTTAGGCGCAACCAAAGTCGATGTAAACGAACAAAATCCACAGGCAGTAGGTTTCTACGAGCATATGGGTTTTAAAATTGTTTCTCGCTCACCACTTGATGATATGGGAAAACCCTTTCCAATTCTGCATATGTCACTTTAAAGCTCGGTTTGTCGTAACCTGCTTGCTAGAAGAAACGCCCAAAGCTAATAACTTTGGGCGTTTCCGTATATAGTAAAAAATTACATAGTGAATTCACGATAAAACCAAAACCATCGCCTTTAATCCACCCCACCCGCGCTGAAACTCTCTTCCTCTTGCGCTGGCAACGCATTCCATACCGCCTTTACTAAGGTCGCAAGCGGTATGGCAAAAAACACGCCCCAAAAACCCCATAAGCCGCCAAACACCAGCACCGCGACAATGATAGCAACAGGGTGCAAATTCACTGCTTCAGAAAACAGCACCGGCACCAACACATTGCCATCAAGCGCCTGAATAATGCCGTAGGCCACCAACAGCCAGTAAAAATCACTGGTCAGTCCCCACTGGAATAGGCCCACCATCGCCACAGGAACGGTCACCGCTGCCGCGCCAATGTATGGAATAAGAACCGACAGCCCCACCAGCACCGCTAACAGCGCAGAATAGCGTAAATCCAGCAGCGCAAAGGTAACGTAGCTGACGCCACCAACAATCAATATTTCTGAGACTTTACCGCGAATGTAGTTAGAAATTTGCTCATTCATTTCCACCCACACTTTGGTGGCTAAGCGGCGGTTGCGCGGCATCACGCCACTGGCAATGCGCAGCATCTCTTCTTTGTCTTTAAGTAAGAAAAACACCAAAAGCGGCACCAAAATCAGATAAACCCCTAACGTGGCAATGCTCACCAGTGAGGCCAAAGAGCCTTTTAGCACGGTTTCGCCCAGTCCCAGCGCCTTATTTTTCACATTGGTCACTAACGACTCAACGATCTGCAAATTCGCCAACTCAGGATAATTTTTGGGCAGTTCAATAATCAATTTTTGCAACCCATCGTACATCGCAGGAATGTCGCTAATAAGGTTACCCACCTGCATCCAAATAGTTGGGATAAGCCCAAACAGTGCCAATAGCATCACACCGCTGAACAGCAAAATCACCAGTATGACCCCAAGCGTGCGTGGAATACCGATTCGGCGTAACTGAGTGACGGGCCATTCGAGTAAATAAGCCAGCACAATCGCCACCAGCAAAGGGGCAATTAAATGACCAAAAAAGTAAATCGTAATAAAACCGACGATCAAAATCGCAATGAGGCTCACTGCATGTGGATCTGAAAAGCGTCGTTGGTACCAGCGACTGACCATATCAAGCATGGTAAATGTCTTCCTTTAGGGTTATGAGTTGGCTATACCCAAACAACTTGAAAATAGACTGGCTATTTCGCTGCGTTGTTTGCCTTGCTCTTAGCCCAGTGAGCTGGCTCTGAATCCGGCATCTTGAAGTCACTTGGGTATAGCATCAATAAATAATCTGTTGCTTGGGTTTGGCACTGGATCTGCCAGCCACAGTGTAAAAAATAACGCTGAATATCTTGCATCGAGGCGGCATCACTCACAGAAAGCGTCCATGGCTGCGGTGAGCTGAACTCTGCGGCAAAGCGTTTTGCTCGCAGTAACGCCATCGGACAGCGTTCGCCGCGCAAGTCAAGGTGCTGAAGTTCCATTCAAAGACTTGTATTCGGTTTATTTCTCGATATTGTATACCCTTTCTACTTGAAGTTGCAGCCTTGTTCGCTTGCCGCCTACCTGCAACTCCAAGTTGTTTGGGTATAGAACAGTGATTCGAGTTGTTCTGCGATACGAGTTTCAACGGCTCACGTGTTTTGCGAGCAAATGAAACCATTTCGTATTTATTCTGTCATACACATTGTCTTAAGCGATACCGATTGGAGTCCATACTCGCTATGCTAAAGCGTACCCGTTCTGTGATCTGCCTTGCCATTGCCGCCAGTTTGGCAGTTCCCACGCCAAGCATGGCGAATGCATTGGATCTTCCCGATATGGGAACCGTTGCGGGTGCGACCCTGACCATAGATCAAGAACGCCAATATGGCGATGCTTACATGCGCATCATTCGTCGCAGCCAACCCGTGATTGATGATCCTGTGCTCAACAATTACCTCAGCACCCTTGGCCATCGTCTTGTCGCCAACGCCGACGACGTTAAGACCAATTTTCGTTTCTTTATGATCCGCGACCGAAACATCAATGCGTTTGCCTTTTTTGGTGGCCACGTTGCGATTCATTCCGGACTGTTTCTTCACGCCAAAGATGAAAGTGAATTGGCGTCGGTGATGGCGCACGAAATCGCCCACGTCACCCAGCGACACCTTGCGCGCAGCATGGAAGAGGCAGCGCGGCGCTCTCCGGCATCGCTTGCCGCGCTTGCTGGCGGCCTGTTACTCGCGCTGGCCTCACCGCAAGCAGGGCTTGCGGTGATTAGCGCAGGCACTGCAGGTAATATGCAAGCGCAGATAAACTATACTCGCAGTAATGAGAAAGAGGCGGATCGCCTTGGTCTCAATACCCTTGCAAAAGCCGGTTTTGACGTGCAGGCCATGCCGCGATTCTTTGGTCGATTATCTGACCAATATCGCTACGCAACCAAGCCGCCGCCAATGCTGCTGACCCACCCATTACCGGAAGATCGAATTACCGATAGCCGCATTCGTGCCCAAAGCTATCCGGTACAAAACGTTTCTGAATCATTAGATTATCATCTAGCGCGCGCTCGTGTGGTCGCACGCTACAGCGGCGCCAAAGCCGAAGATGCATTAGATTGGATGGCGCGCCAGCGCAAGCGTACACCTGAGGCAATGCACCCAGCGGCAGATTATGGCACGGCCTTAATTAAGCTCGACAACCGTCAATTTGATGAAGCGCAAGCGCTACTTGAAACGCTGCATCAAAACGATCCGAATAATCTGTTTTATCTCGATGCACTGAGCGATCTCTACCTTGGCATGAACAGCCTCAAAAAAGCGCAAACACTGTTAAGCCAAGCGCTGACTCGTTCACCAGAGAACCCTGTTTTGGTCATCAATCACGCCAATGTGTTGCTTGAGTCGGGGCAGTTCGAACAGGCTATCTCGCAATTGCAGCGTTTCACTCACGCTCACCCACAAGACACCAATGGCTGGTTTTTGCTCGCCAAAGCCAATGCAGATTTGGGCAAAGAGGCGGAGGAACTGGCCTCGCGCGGCGAAATCTTGGCACTGCAGGCCAATTGGGATAAAGCGATTCACTTTTACACTCAAGCCAGCCAACTGGCAGAGTTAGGCAGCTTGCAACAAGCGCGCTACGACGCGCGAATTGATCAATTGCTCGTTGAGCGAGAACGCTTTTTGGCATTACAATAGCGCAACGTTAGATTAAATTTTGCTACATTTGCCATGCGGCAAATGTAGCATTGATTTTTTGTAAGGATGCTCTAATATGCCCGCTACTGAAGTGGTGATTTACCACAACCCACGCTGTTCAAAAAGCCGAGAAACTCTCGCACTTATCGAAGCGCAAGGCATCACGCCTCACATCATTAAATATCTCGAAACGCCATTGTCTGTGACAGCGCTGGAAACCCTCTATCGCCAACTCGGCTTTGACTCTGTTCGTCAAATGATGCGTACCAAAGAGGCAGATTATCGCGCGAACAATCTTGATGATGCCGCGTTAAGCGATGATCAACTTTTTCAAGCCATGGCTGACAACCCGAAACTGTTTGAGCGCCCAGTGGTTGTGGTCAATGACCAAGCTCGCATTGGCCGCCCACCTGAGTCCGTGCTTGAGATCCTTGGCGCATGAAGCCAATTACCATACTCGTGCTTTATCACTCGCGCCATGGCACCACGCGACAATTGGCGCGCCACATTGCTCGTGGCGTAGCCAGCGTGGCTGGGTGTGAGGCCATGCTGCGCAGTGTTGCGCCACTAGATAGCGAAGAAAGTGCCGATCCTGTAGCAAGCTTGCAAGATCTGGCTCAGTGCGATGGGCTGGCGATGGGAAGCCCAGTTTGGTTTGGCAATATGGCCGCGCCACTGAAACACTTTTGGGATCAAACCTCTGCGTTGTGGATTCAAGGCGCGCTCATCGACAAGCCGGCCTGTGTTTTTACCGCGTCAAGTTCGCTCCATGGCGGGCAAGAAAGTGCGCTACTGAGTATGATGCTGCCTCTGCTGCACCACGGCATGCTGCTGCTTGGTATTCCCTACAGCGAACCGGCGCTGCATCGCACCCAAACGGGCGGAACCCCTTACGGAGCAAGCTCCATTGCCGGCGCAAGCTCTGCGCCATTATCACTCAGCCATGATGAAGCTGAGTTAGCAAAAGCCTTAGGCGCGCGACTGGCAACGATTGCATCAAATCAAAAGCTAGCGTTGACGCCCTGATATAGGAGACGGCTTCATGACAACGCCCCCTTATTCCAGCTTTCCAGCACGCATTGCGGCGCTTATTGGCCATATCGGCCTGATGCTTTGGGTGGTGGTTTGGCAAAGCTGGCTTTCGCCTCATCCCCATCTCAATAGCACGGTAATGACGCTCCTATGGGTTGCGCCCCTGCTTATTCCACTGCACGGCATCGTAAAAGGAAAGCCCTACACTCATGCTTGGGCCAACTTCATTTTAATGATCTATTTTTTGCACGGACTGACGCTTGTGGTGCTCGATGAGGGAGAACGTTTACTGGCGGTTTGCGAGTTATTGCTAACCTCGCTCAGTTTTGTCGCCAACATTTTTTACGCGCGGCTGCGTGGTAGAGAGCTGAGTCTAAAACTACCGCGTTTGTCTCAGGTAGAAAAAGAAGAAGCGCAACGATTTGCGACAGAAGATAAAAGCGGTATTTAGGGTCTGTTGACCTTTCGTGCTGATTTTTGCAGCCGTTTGTGGGAAATGTCTACAAGACAGAGGCTTTAATGTGTAGTCAACCTACATGAAAAGCCGATAACGCAGTAGAAATGAAGCACAACGGCTGCCCGAAGGGTTCGGCTAAAATCGTTTTATGCTTTGTTAAGACGTCTTTGCTTAGAATGACTAAGCTGCAAACGCCTTGTCTCGCCTAAAACGATTTTTGCGCGAACAAAATTTAACCTCGAAAAGTCAACAGACCCTAAAAATAGACCCAAATATCAGCCGACATTTGGGTCTTTGAATATTATGGCGCTAACCACTCAAACACCAACGGGCCTGCGTTGGCCGTGGTGGGTACCGCAATGGTTTCTAACGCAACTGGCGTGACAAGGTTATCGTCTGCCGTCGCAATCGAGTCTAGCGCTGGGGTTGGGCCACTTACGCTGGCTTGAGGCGCGGCAAACTCGTCAATAAACCGTTGCAAACGAGGCAGTTGCGACATCTGCTGTTCAAACGCGGCGCGCTGCGCTAGCAAATGCACGCGAACCGTCAAATGATCACCTTGTATTTGCAAAATATCGAGCGCGGCAACGGAATTCAGCGCACTTAACGATTTTTCCAACGTGAAGAAGTCTAACGCGTTACGCACATTTAGGAACGTCACGTCCACCGACTCGGTCGACTCACTTGAAACAACCACCGCGTCTTTTTGAGCAAATTGGTTTGCTAACGCATCAATGACAGATAACGGCGCGTCAATACCACTTGCTACCCCTGTTAAAGGCGTCTCCATTGTCGCAGTCATCGCCGCCGGCGCCGCATCATACAGCGTCCAGCGCAAGGTATCGCCTTGCAAACGAACCAACAGCACGGCTTCAACCGGATAACGTTGGCTTGCCGCGCTTAATGGCGTAACAAACCCGCCCCAAAGATCGGCAATTTGAACGCCAGTAACATCATCAAAATCCCCAATCGGGAATGTCACTGGTACGCCGCGTTTTGCCGCTTCTTGACGCAGGCTCGCGGCAAATTCAGATGCGGTATGTTCCCACACTATTTGACGCTCAAATTGGTTTTCTTCCACCAGCCATACTAGAACGTTGCGACGCTCTGGTGCCCAAAATGGCAACTGAGCTTGGGTTAATAGCGCGCTGATTTGCTCCTGATTAAAGCGAAAATTGACCTGGGTCGCCCCATCATCAAGTTGGGTATAACTTAATTGCGACACATAACGCGCGCTGCCTGCCAATGCTTTAGCAATCACTGGGTTTTGGCTTGCACTCTTATCACCGGTGGTTCGAACAATCACCTGTTCAAGCGCCTGACGACGCGCCAACGCATCACCATCTTCTTGTTCACGATCAATCACAACGCTCACCCCATAAAGGTCAACGTGAGTCATAGCACTGCTGGTCCAAGCTAAACAGCTCAGAATAAATAGAGCGAGATAACGCATACTTTTCCTAATCGACCTGCTCGGGACGAGATGTATAGAGACCATCGATGATAAGCAACTATCCCATACCGAGCAAGCAATGACGCCAGTTTTATCCGAAAGTAACGGCCAAAAAACCACGTCAAGCGCTAATAGTGACATCTATCATTATGCTGGTTTTTTGATCCAATCCAAGCAAACGTTTTCGGTAAAGTGATAATATCCGGCGATTTTGCTTTGATTTTACTAGGGAGTTTGTATGAAACACGCATTACAAGGCGTACAAATGCTATTTGTCGCTTTCGGTGCTTTGGTGCTTGTACCACTACTGACGGGCCTTGACCCGAACGTAGCGCTATTTGGCGCAGGTGTGGGTACCTTGTTGTTCCAACTGGTCACACGCCGTAGTGTGCCGATTTTCTTGGCGTCTTCTTTCGCCTTTATTGCCCCCATTATGTATGGCGTACAGACATGGGGCGTTGCCTCTACCATGGGTGGCCTTATGGCCGCAGGTCTGGTGTATGTGATTTTGGGCGCCATTATCAAGGTGCGCGGCGTTGATTTCATTCACCGTCTACTGCCACCTGTCGTCGTGGGCCCAGTTATCATGGTGATTGGTCTTGGCCTAGCGCCTACCGCGGTGCACATGGCATTGGGTCGCACTGGCGATGGCGCAGTTCAAATTGTCGATGCCGATATCGCACTTTGGATCTCTGCCGCATCATTACTTGTGACTATTGCGATAAGTGTGTTTGCTAAAGGCATGCTAAAACTGCTCCCTATCTGCGGTGGTATTGTGACCGGCTACATTTTAAGCCTCTTTTTCGGCGTGGTTGACTTTACCCCTGTGCATAACGCAGCTTGGATTGCACTCCCCAACTTCACCATGCCTGAATTTAATATCAATGCGATTTTGTTCATGATCCCAGTTGCCATTGCACCTGCTGTAGAACACGTCGGTGACATGCTGGCAATCTCAAACGTCACGGGCAAAAACTACCTTAAGAAACCAGGTCTGCATCGCACCATTGCGGGCGACGGAATTGCCACTATGGCGGCAGCGTTTGTGGGCGCGCCACCGAATACCACCTATAGCGAAGTGACTGGCGCAGTTATGCTAACCAAAGCGTTCGACCCCAAAATCATGACTTGGGGCGCGATTACCGCCATCGTTTTAGCGCTGGTTGGTAAACTTGGCGCAGTATTGCTTACCATTCCACTGCCAGTTATGGGCGGCATTATGATTTTGCTCTTTGGTTCGATTGCGACCGTCGGTCTCAACACGCTGATCAAAAATCATGTCGATTTGCACAATGCACGTAATCTCGTGATTGTGGCTGTCACTTTGGTCTTTGGTATTGGCGGCATGGCCTTTGGCATCGGTGAATTTAGCCTGCAAGGCGTAAGCTTGTGCGGTATCGTGGCGATTTTGCTTAACTTAATTTTGCCAAATAATATGGGCGAAAATCACGTGGTTGATAACGCTCAAATGGAAGTCGATGAAATTGAAGAGACGCCAGCAACGCGTTAATTCATTAAATGTTCCACTTGAAGCTGCGCTGCGCCAAATTGGTCACAAAAAGCGCGACAATGTCAGGTGGAACGGGAATAAAAAAGGCTTGGTCAATTGACCAAGCCTTTTTTATTCCCAACGATGATGCTGCGATTATTTCGTACCGAAAATCTTATCGCCTGCGTCGCCAAGACCGGGAACGATATAACCTTTGTCATTCAATTTTTCATCGATAGACGCAGTGTAAAGTTCAACATCTGGGTGCGCTTTTTCAAGGGCATCAATACCTTCAGGCGCGGCAACCAAAACCAATACTTTAATCGACTTACAGCCTTTTTCTTTAAGCAAATCAATGGTCGCAATCATAGAGCCACCGGTTGCTAGCATTGGATCAACCACCAGCGCAATACGCTCTTCCATGTTTGATGCCAGTTTATTGAAGTAAGGTACTGGCTCTAGCGTTTCTTCATCACGGTAGATACCTACCACGCTGATACGTGCACTTGGCATATGCTCAAGAACGCCATCCATCATACCAAGACCCGCACGCAAAATTGGCACTACGGTGACTTTCTTGCCTTTAATTTGGTCGACTTCAACCGGACCATTCCAGCCATTGATTGTCACTTTTTCAGTTTCAAAATCAGCGGTTGCTTCATAAGTAAGTAGGCTGCCAACTTCAGTGGCTAACTCACGAAAACGCTTAGTGCTGATTTCACCCTCACGCATCAGACCTAATTTGTGTTTGACCAGCGGGTGTTTGACTTCAACAACTTTCATTTTCATCTCCGGCTCGTTGTTTCCTATCGATTCTACCGCTGCCATTGACCTTTGGTGCGCAAGTCGGCACATTGGGTTTATCGTCACTCAGTAGATCGATTCGAATAAAAGACTGTACTCACGCCACTTCGTGTTGCAGGTTTAGGTGGCGCGGGTAGAAATATATAAACTGCCCGATTATACACGAAATCCACCGCAAGTAACCGCTTGCGCTGTGGGGATTAGGATAAAAAAACTCGACGCAAACGTTTGCCCAAACGATTAAAGCCTTGTTAGAATAGCGCCGTTTCCTATCCAACCCAAAGATTGAGGACTTCTTCGTGAGCGGTAACAACTCTTCTCTCAGCTACAAAGACGCAGGTGTTGATATTGATGCGGGTAACGCATTGGTTGAACGTATCAAAGGCGCAGTAAAACGGACACGTCGCCCAGAAGTAATGGGCGGAATCGGTGGCTTTGGCGCATTGTGTGAGATCCCAACAAAATACCGCCACCCTGTGCTGGTTTCTGGCACGGACGGCGTTGGCACTAAGCTACGTTTGGCATTGGATATGAATAAACACGACACCATTGGTATCGACTTGGTCGCGATGTGTGTTAACGATTTGATTGTTCAAGGCGCCGAGCCGCTGTTTTTCTTAGATTACTACGCAACGGGTAAGTTGGATGTCGATACCGCAGCGGAAGTTGTCACGGGTATCGCTGAAGGCTGTTTGCAAGCAGGCTGTTCACTGATTGGTGGTGAAACGGCTGAAATGCCGGGCATGTACGAAGGCGATGACTACGACGTTGCTGGCTTTTGTGTTGGCGTGGTCGAAAAAGAGAACATCATTGACGGCAGCCAAGTCGCCGTAGGTGATGCTCTGATTGCCGTAGGTTCAAGTGGCCCGCACTCTAATGGCTATTCACTGGTTCGCAAAATCCTTGAAGTTTCAGGCGCAGACAAAAACCAAGAGTTGGCTGGACGCACCATTGGCGAACATCTCCTTGAACCGACCAAAATTTACATCAAATCTGCGCTTAAGATGATTGCTGAGCATGATATCCATGCGATTTCTCACATCACTGGCGGCGGTTTTTGGGAAAACATTCCTCGCGTACTGCCACAAGGCACCAAAGCTGTCGTAGATGGGAAGAGTTGGGAATGGCCAGTTATTTTCCAGTGGCTACAAGAGCAAGGCAATGTCGCGACTCGCGAAATGTACCGCACCTTTAACTGTGGTGTCGGTCTTATTGTTGCTCTGCCAAAAGATCAAGCCGACAGCGCTGTTGCTCTGCTGCAAGCCGAAGGCGAAACTGCATGGGTGATTGGTGAAATCGCCGCCGCCAATGAAGGCGAAGAGCAGGTTGAAATCCGCTAAGCGTTATAGTGATGCAACACTAACAGTGACAAAAATGAGGACTTCGGTCCTCATTTCATATTGTTCGGCATAAAGCTATACCCAAGACCCAAGTAACCTCAAGATGCATGGTTCAGTGAGAATGACTTGGGTATATACGCTCAAATCATGGATGAAAAAGCGATGAAAAATATTGTGGTGCTCATTTCCGGCAGTGGCTCCAATTTGCAAGCCATTATAGACGCATGCCACTCCCCTTCACTCTCTAAAATCTGCGCCGTATTCTCAAACAAAGCAAATGCGTATGGCCTAACGCGCGCCAAAGAGGCGGCCATACCGGCGCACTTTATCGACCCCAAAGCTTATGAGACTCGCGAGAACTTCGACCAAGCTCTAATGCATGCTATCGACGAGTATCAACCCGATATTGTGGTGCTCGCAGGCTATATGCGAATTTTGAGTCCTGAGTTTGTTCAGCGCTATGCAGGGCGTCTGGTAAATATCCATCCCTCGCTGTTACCACGCTACCCCGGTATTCATACACACCAGCGAGCGCTTGAAGCGGGTGATCGTGAGCATGGCGCGACCGTTCATTTCGTCACCGAGGAGCTTGATGGCGGTCCGGTGATTTTGCAAGCTCGCGTGCCGATTTTTGATGGCGATGACGAAGCGGCGCTCATCGCTCGAGTGCAGCACCAAGAGCATTTCATTTATCCCTTGGTGGTTAAATGGCTGGTCAGCGATAGGTTATCGATGCAGGATAATCGCGCTTATCTTGATGGCCAGTGTCTCGGGCCACAAGGCTATGCGGCCGACGAGTTAGACTTATAATCCGATTTGAGTCGGTTTATAAAGGCTGAGTTGGAGATTGATCGCGAGGCTTGGCCTCTGCAAAATCAACCGCGCTAAGACGGTCAACATTGGTCAGCTGACGTTGGCCAAAGTAGAACAGGTTGTACTCACCAGGCTTCATTCTTTGCCAAGCTTCATTGGCGGTCAGTGGTTGAGTGGCAATCACTGACACCACGTCATTGGGCGAGGTTTGCTCTTGAAAATTCACTTCCACATCTTCATCGAGCAATGTGGCGTGGCCAAACGGCGCTTTTCGAGTGAGCCAATACAGATGATTGGTGCAATAGGTCAAAAGATATTCACCATCGCTAAGCAGCATATTAAACACCCCCATCTCTTTGAGAGAGTCACAACAAGAAGCAATAAACTCAAACAAGATTGCGTTGTCGGGACGCGCATCAAATTGCAGCTCAAGCTGATTGAGTAACCAGCAAAACGCACGCTCACTGTCCGTTTGTCCAACGGGCTCAAATCGGCCGCACGCCAGGTTCTGAAAGTCGGTTAATTGCCCATTGTGAGCAAAAGTCCAATAGCGTCCCCATAACTCTCGAGTAAAAGGGTGCGTATTTTCCAAACTGACCCCACCCCGATTCGCTTGACGAATGTGGCTTATAACAGCGCAGCTTTTAATCGGATAATTTTGCACTAATTGAGCGATTTTAGAATCAAAGCTTGGGTTTGGATCTTTAAAGCTGCGACACCCTTTACCCTCGTAAAAGGTGATCCCCCAACCATCGCGATGAGGTCCTGTTCGGCCTCCGCGCTGCATTAACCCGGTGAAGCTAAAACAAATATCGGTAGGTACGTTTGCGCTCATACCAAGTAATTCACACATGTTACCGCCTCCATGCAAATAGAATGATGTGATCGCAACCTTAAAGCCAACTGCGACAAGGCAATATGCCCGTTATACCTGTCCCACGGTTGTGGTGGTTTAATCAAAACAGCGCCACCTAGGACGCTGAGAACTCGCTCGCGTTATGCGTCTGCCATCTCTTTTTCGATCAACTGAATGATGATGTGGATGATTTTGATATGAACCTCTTGAATACGATCCGCATAACCAAAATGCGGAACGCGAATCTCGATATCGGCCAACCCTGCCATTTGACCGCCATCTTTACCGGTTAATGCGATGGTACGCATTCCTTTCGCTTTAGCCGCTTCAATCGCTTTAAGAATGTTGCCAGAATTACCCGATGTAGATAAACCAAACAGAACATCCCCTTCACGGCCCACCGCTTCAACGTAGCGTGAAAATACATATTCATAACCAAAATCATTACTGACGCATGAAAGATGACTCGGATCGGAAATGGCGATGCCAGCAAAACCGGGACGATTTTCACGATAACGTCCGGTGAGCTCTTCAGCAAAATGCATCGCATCACAGTGTGAGCCACCATTACCACAAGAAAGCACTTTACCGCCCGCTTTAAACGAATCGGCGATCATTTTCGCGGCAAACTCAATTTGCTGCAGATTGTGCTCATCGCTTAAAAAGGCATTTAGCACTTGCGCGGCTTCGTTTAACTCACTTCGAATTAGATCTTGGTACATATCGGTTCTCTTTGTTATTGAACAACCACAAACGATTGTTCTCCCCCAGTCATATGATTTTGATTCTACCTGCAAAGCCAAATTAGTGTCGATACATCAAGGCAAGAAAAGCCGCATCCAGCTCACACCCATTCTCGGTTAGTCAGCCAAAACTGCCCGCAACATCTCAAATTTGATAGCGGCAGAAGGGTGAACCTCTCAAATGTTAATTTCAATTTTACATTTCATTAATAAATGATTTACAGTTACATTAACTGGTTTGACCTCTTACCATTAATGCAAATACCCAAACAACTTGGCGTTGCTGATTTTAAGCCGGCGGGTATAACAAGAAGGACATTGATTATGACAACGCTACTGTCAGCTCTCACAATGATAGTGCTCTGGGCTATCACCCTATATCACCGCGCCTCTTTACGCATAACACTAGGGGTGTTAAGCATCGCTATGATTGCGCTCAGCGTGATAGGCGCCGTTGGCTTAATCAGTTGGTCACTCTTTATCGCCGTCGTCGCGCTCTCCGCCATTCCCGCCATTCGACAACATGTCATCTCAGGTCGCGCTCTTAACGCATTTCGCCGCGTACTCCCAGCCATGTCAGAAACCGAAAAGACCGCTCTTGAGGCTGGCACGGTGTGGTGGGAAGCCGAGCTATTTGGCGGCAAGCCCAACTGGCAACGATTGCATAACATAAAAGCACCGCAGCTGAGCCAAGAAGAACGCGCATTTCTTGATGGACCTGTGAATGAAGTGTGCGCCATGGTGAACGACTATCAAGTCACTCATGAGTTGGCCGATTTGCCTGAGGAAGTCTGGCGCTACCTCAAACAGCACGGCTTTTTTGCCATGATCATCGACAAGCGTTACGGCGGCTTGGGATTTTCCGCCTATGCGCAATCTCTGGTACTGCAAAAACTCACGGGTGTATCAAGCGTGCTGTCATCTACGGTGGGTGTGCCCAACTCCCTAGGCCCTGGTGAGCTACTGCAGCACTATGGCACTGACGAACAAAAGCAATATTACCTACCACGACTGGCCAAAGGCGACGAAATTCCTTGCTTTGCGCTCACCAGCCCAGAGGCGGGCTCTGATGCTGGTGCCATTCCCGATTTTGGCGTGGTATGTCGCGGGCAATGGCAAGGAACAGAGATCATTGGTATGAAGCTGACGTGGAATAAACGCTACATTACCCTTGCTCCTGTGGCGACCGTTCTTGGGTTGGCGTTTAAACTGCGCGACCCGGATGGGCTATTGGGCGATACTGAAGAACTTGGCATGACATGCGCGCTGATCCCAACTCATTTAGAGGGGGTCAAAATTGGTCGCCGCCACTTCCCCCTTAATGTGCCATTCCAAAATGGCCCGACCCAAGCATCAGAGCTCTTCGTGCCGCTCGATTTTATTATCGGCGGAGCAAAAATGGCCGGACAAGGCTGGCGTATGCTCGTTGAATGCCTTTCGGTTGGTCGTGGGATCACTCTGCCTTCAAACACCACTGGCGGGCTAAAAACCGCCGCGCTATCGACAGGCGCTTACGCTCGAATTCGTCGTCAATTTAAGCAGCCAATTGGCCAGATGGAGGGCGTTGAAGCGCCGCTGGCGCGTATCGGCGGCAATGCCTATGTGATGGACGCAGCAACACAGTTAACAGTAACTGCGATTGATCTGGGTGAAAAACCCTCGGTAATTTCCGCAATCGTAAAATATCACTGCACTCATAGAGGCCAGCGCGGGATCATTGATGCAATGGACGTGGTGGGCGGTAAAGGCATTTGCCTTGGTCCGAGCAATTTCCTTGGCCGTGGTTATCAAGGCGCGCCGATTGCCATCACAGTTGAAGGGGCGAATATTCTGACTCGCTCGATGATCATCTTTGGTCAAGGTGCGATTCGCTGCCATCCTTATGTATTGCGCGAGATGCACGCTGCGCATAGCACGAGCGAAGACGCGATTAGCCAATTTGACCAAGCTCTTGCCGGGCACATCCACTTTGCGGCCAGTAATGTTATTCGCTCATTTTGGCTCAGCCTAACCGATGGGCGCGGCTCATTCAGTCCAACGTCCGATACCACGCAGCGTTATTACCAGCAGCTCAATCGCTACAGTGCCAATTTAGCACTGCTTTCCGATGTGGCGATGGCCGTCATGGGCGGCGCATTAAAACGCAAAGAACGCATTTCTGCTCGCTTAGGCGATGTGCTAAGTCAGCTCTACCTTGCTTCTGCAACGCTCAAACGTTTTGAAGACGATGGTCGGCCGGCCGAAGATTTACCACTGCTGGATTGGGGCTTGCAAGACGCGCTACTTCAAATTGAACTGGCGCTTGATGAGTTGCTCAATAACTTCCCTAATCGTGCGGTTGCTTGGGCGCTTCGCCGCCTAATTCTGCCATGGGGTCGTGTGCGCCAAACCCCAAGTGATAAGCTTGACAGTCAAGTTGCGCAAATTTTGCAAACTCCAAGCGCCACACGTAACCGTCTTGGCCGTGAACAGTACTGGCAACCGACTGAATTCAATAATGCAGGAAAAATAGAACTGGCATTGAGCGTGATTTTGCAAGCCGAGCCTCTGTTTGACAAAGTCTGCAAGATCCAAGGACGCCGACGCGCCTTCATTCATTTAGACAAGGTAGCGGATGAAGGCATTGAAGCGGGTATTTTGACCCAAGAAGAGGCGGCTATCTTGCATGAAGCAGAAGTTCATCGGTTGGCCACCATCAATGTCGATGATTTTGAACCACAAGAGCTGGCGGCGCGACCAGTCAATACCATACCAAACCAGCTACAAACCGCTGAGTAACGCGAAAGCGATGCTGGGTTCAGCAGGTTAACCGACACGAGTGTGGCGATATTCAACTTGATAATCGCCGCGCTTGCGTCTCGGCTCTATACCCAAACAACTTGAAGATGCAGGTGGGCGACCAGCGAGCAAAGCCTCTGAGCACTTCGTGAACATAGATAAACTATGTGATGAGGTTTGTGAGTGCCCGTCAACACCGCTGCAACTTCAAGTAGGACAGGTATAAGACTATTTTTTGAGTGTCAACTGCATTTCTGGTTGTGCTGCTTTACGCGCTTGCCACTTGCGCCAGCATAACCACAGCGCTGCGCACAGCAAGATCACCGCAAAATTTCCAAGCAGGATCACGATGAGACTGCGTGTTCGCTTATCTTCTCGCGCCTCAAGTGTCGCCTGTTGAAGGCGTCGCTCTTGTTCCAGCGCGATTTGTGCCAACCGTTCTTGCTGCGCTTTGGCTAAATCCACCTCTTCTACCACACTGTAAGTTTGCTCTGAGATGGGAAACATTAATGGTCGCCCTGAAGAGGCTTCAGTGGCAAACACCTGACCAGACCATGCATATTGGCCATTATCGGTGTTATTGGGCAGGCTCACTTGCACCTTTTGCCGTTCCGCTTCGGCCTGACCTTGCCCTTGATAGCGGTGAGTTTCAGGCCCTTGATGCACCACATCCACCAACAAAGACCCTGGTGCGACCATTGCTGGCTCTCCAGATACAATCACTTTGTGCTCTTGCTCAGCCGTGCGCGCTTGAATAAAGGTTGTCGTGATGGGCGCAGGATAGACTAAAACTTCTTGCTCTTGCGCGCGCAAAAAGACGCCGTTACCCGAGACAACCTGAGCGCGATATTTCCCCGGCGCAACATCTAGCGATAAACGCACGGTAAAGACCCCGTCACCGGCTTTCTCATCGAGATCTTGACCGTCATCGCGAAACTCACCCAGCACCAACGGAATGGGGCGCGCTTCTTTTACCAAACTCGATTCGTTCTCAACAAATTTGGTGAGGGTAATTTTAAGCGTGACGCGGTCGAGAAAATCACGCAATACCAAAGGCTCGCCGTTAGAAGTCAAGCGGGCATTAAATTTTAGTTGCTCACTTTGGTACAAGCGCAGCGGTAACGTATCTGTGGTTAGAGCCAGATGAGAAATGAGTTTAACATTATTTTTTGGCGTCACTTTGCCAATCGCTTGCCATGGGCCGGGCATAGGATCATCAATTGAAATAATATCAACCGCCGATTCTTGATGCCAACGCACACCATCAGATGCTTTCCAAGCGTAATATTTTTCCCCATCGGGACGAACCAATACCACAGGAGAAGAGGCTTCTTCTCGATAAATGACAAAAGTGATCTGTTCGATACTGGGATCGACGCGAAAGCGGTTATCGAGCAACGAGACGCTGGAAGCCACTTGCGCCCACGCAACATGACTCGCACTCAAAAACACTCCGATGACACACAGCAGAACAGCCAAAACGCGCCCTATTTGTGTTTTTGTATTGATATATTTGGCTGTTGTCATTCGCCTATGCCGCCTCTTTAATGAACGTCTCCAAACCAAAGCGGCGCTTTCATCATTTCAAGACGCTTTTGGTGTGCTGCTTCTTCATCGGCCGATGCAAGCAACACTTTAAGTGCTTTGCGCGATTGTGTGACGCGGCGAATGCCCTCAGCCCCACCCGCTTGGCGATCACCACTAAATTCAAGTGACGTTTGCCCACCCGTCATCAGTAGGTATACGTCGGCTAAGATCTCCGCATCGAGCAAAGCGCCATGGAGTGTACGATGTGAGTTATCAATACCATAGCGCTCACACAACACATCAAGGTTATTACGCTTGCCCGGAAAGATTTTTTTCGCCATTGCCAAGGTATCGGTGACATGACAAAAGTCATCGGTTTTACCAATATTGGCGTCAAGCATCGCAAATTCGTGGTCCATAAAACCGACGTCAAACGGCGCGTTATGAGCCACCAGCTCAGCCCCTCGAATGAAGTCTAAAAACTCTTGATGTACCTCTGCGTAAATGGGCTTATCGACCAAAAATTCATCGGTAATACCATGCACTTCCACCGCTTCGTCTTGAATCGAGCGATCAGGTTTGAGGTAGACGTGAAAATGTCGTCCCGTCAGCTTACGATTGATGATTTCAACCGCCCCGATTTCAATAATGCGGTGGCCTTGATAATGCGGGCCCCCTTCTCGGTTCATACCTGTGGTTTCGGTATCGAGCACGACAATGCGGCTGTATTCTGAATTGTTGCTGGTATTCATAAATTTATGTGTCAGACTATTCCAAAGTTTTGAGGCGACTCAATACGAGTTCCCTCCATCATACCAAAAAACACACAGCAAACGACATGACAAAACACGTTGAAATTTTCACTGATGGCTCATGCCTTGGGAATCCGGGGCCGGGCGGCTATGGCGTCGTACTGCGCTATAAGCAGACTGAAAAGACATTAGCCAAAGGGTATCGCCTCACCACCAATAATCGCATGGAGATGATGGCGGCGGTTGTCGCTCTGCAAACGCTAAAAGAATCGTGTCATGTGACGCTCACTACTGACAGTCAATATGTACGACAAGGGATCACCCAGTGGATCCACAACTGGAAAAAACGGGGCTGGAAAACCGCAGACAAAAAACCTGTCAAAAATGCTGACTTATGGCAAGCGCTTGATAAAGAGAGCCAACGCCATCAAATTGACTGGCGCTGGGTTAAAGGTCATGCAGGGCACCGCGAAAATGAAATGTGCGACGAGCTGGCTCGCTCTGCCGCTGAGCACCCAACAGAAGACGATACGGGTTATCAACCTTAACGCATCGTGCGGCGGCAACCTTCACGGTTCATCACACCAACGGGCGAAAAGCGGCGTTTAAATCGCCAGTGAGGCTTGATGGGTTTTAGCGGGTAGGTACGCTTCCGTGCCACCATAAAATAGAAACTGCCCGCGCCTGAGGCCCAGCCACCGACACTGTTTTCTAGCCAAGTCCACATGGTGTGATAGCGCTGATAAGGAAAAAGAGCGTACTGATCGCAATGAATCACTTGATAATTGAGCACGCCTAACCAATCTTTGATTCGGTTTGGTGTAAACATTCTCCCACTCCATGGCAATGCGTGTTTACGCCAAGGCATGATGCTACTAAGGCCAATTAAGCTGAGTGGGTTAAAGCCTGTCAGGATCAAGTGGCCATCGTCCATCATCACTCGGTCCACTTCACGCAATAGCCGGTGAGGATCGCTACAATATTCAAGCTGATGCGCCAGAACAACCGCATCAAAGCTTTTTTCAACAAAAGGCAATTCATAGCGATCAGCAATGACGCTTGCAAACGGATGGCCAAAATCAACATTCACCTGGTGTTGAATGTTGCAACAACAGCTGGTCAACTCACAGCTCAAGCCGCCAAGCTTAAGCATATGATAGCCAAATAAACGTGGGCACCATTCGTCAAGCCGCGTTTGAATCGAATCCTGCATCCAAGGCCCATTATGCATCTCGACCCATGCTTGCGGATGTTGTATGTTCTTACTACTGAGTGCTGGCTTCATTCACCACCTAATCTTAGGTAACTGGAGTATTAATCGTGTTACAGATCAAAAGCATACCCGCATTTAATGATAATTACATCTGGCTTATTGAAAACCATGATGGCCGCTGTGCGGTCGTTGACCCTGGGGATGCCAAACCGGTCTTAGAGTATATTCAACAGCATGAATTAACTTTAGAGGCGATTTTCATCACGCACCACCATAACGATCACATTGGTGGTGTTCCCGATTTAGTGCGCGCCTATCCAGATGTCGATGTGGTCGGTCCCAAAGCAGAACCGATCCCAACACTCACCCACCCTATTGAAGATGGCGACCAAATCTCACTGTTTGATGAGACATTTTTGGTGATTGGACTGCCCGGCCACACACTCGGACATGTTGCCTATGTTGGCGATGGCAAATTATTTTGTGGTGATACGCTGTTTTCTGCCGGATGCGGTCGCGTGTTTGAAGGCACCTATCAGCAAATGTACGACTCACTGGCCAAACTCGCGCGTTTACCTCAAGAAACCGAAGTCTACTGCGCACACGAATACACCTTAAGCAACTTAGCTTTTGCCCTTGCCGTCGAGCCCAATAATGGTCACTTACAGCAGTATCGCGACGATGTTAATCGTTTACGTGGGCTAAATTTGCCCAGTTTGCCGTCAACTTTGCGTCAAGAAAAGCTCATTAACCCGTTTTTGCGTCTCGACCAGCCAGAAGTCATCCAATCAACAAATCAACGCACTGTAAATAGCGATCCACTCTCGATTTTTACAGCTTTACGTGAGTGGAAAAACGAATTTTAACCATCATGGGGTTGTGTCAAAGTTAGTCAGGCCATATTATCGGCAGCCTAGAGTTATATAGGCGGACCCCATGCGTTTAAAGTACAGCTGGGTGTTGGCGTTTATGCTCGCTGGATGCCAACTCAACCAGCCTCCAAGCAGTACCGACACCACACCTGAAACAAATCAACCCCCTGAAAAATCGACGGTTTCCGAGGTTGTTAAACCAAGCAAACCGGAACCAAGCAAAGTTGCAGAGCAACCCATTCCTGTGCCAAAAGTTATCACGCCACAAGAGCAAGATGATGTATGGCAACGCATTGCAATGCAATTGGAGATGTCGATTCCGAAGCATAAAAAAGTTGATTACTACCGCACTTGGTACTTAAAACATCCCGGTCATTTAAAAACGGTATCGGAACGTGCAAAACCGTTTCTTTACTTAATCACCGAGCGCATTGAAGCGCGTGGACTGCCGCTGGAATTGGCACTGTTGCCAATTGTCGAAAGCTCTTTTGATCCCTTTGCCTACTCTCACGGCAGTGCATCGGGTCTATGGCAATTTGTCTCTGCGACCGGAAAAATGTACGGTCTTGACCAAAGCTACTGGTATGACGGCCGTCGTGACGTGCTTGCCGCAACGGATGCTGCGTTGGATTTTCTGACCGATCTTAACGAGCGGTTCGATGGCAACTGGCATCACGCTATTGCGGCATACAACAGCGGTGGTGGGCGAGTTTCCAGTGCCATTCGTAAAAACCGCAAAGCGGGTAAAGCGATCGATTTCTTCTCTTTGGATTTGCCAAAAGAGACCAGCAGCTACGTGCCTAAATTACTCGCACTGGCGGATATCGTAAAAAATCAAAAGAAATACGGCATTGATATTCCTTTGATTGCCAACGAGCCCGTCTTAGTTTCTGTCGATCCTAAAGAGCAGCTTGATCTTGCCATTGCCGCTCAATACGCCGGCATTGAGACTAAAACGCTACAAGGGTACAACCCAGCGTATAACCAATGGTCAACCGCTCCCGAAGGGCCGCATCAATTGCTTATTCCAGTGGAGAGCCAAGCGCGGTTCATGACAGAGCTTGAGGCTAATCGGGGTAAAGGGGTCAAGCTAGTACGTTATAAAGTGAAATCAGGCGACGCGATTAGTTTGCTTGCTAAACGCTTTAATACCACCAGCGAATTGATCCGCAAAGCCAATGGATTGAGTAATAACACGATTCAAGCAGGCAAATATCTGCTGATCCCAAATTCAGTTCAAAGTGACAGTGATTATGCTCTCACGGCGAACAATCGCCTCGAAAAGACACAAACTCAAGCACGAGGCGAAATCAAACTGAGCCATGTGGTGAAGTCGGGCGATAGCCTTTGGAGCATAGCCAAAGCCAACAAAGTGTCGCACCAATCTCTCGCTAAATGGAATGGGATGGGACCAAAAGATACCTTGCGCATTGGCCAAAAGCTGGTGATTTGGAAGAAGAGCACAGACGGCGCGGTGATCCGCACCGTGTTCTACAAAGTGCGCAGTGGTGACACCATCAGCCACATTGCCTCGAAATTTAAAGTAAAAGGAAACGATATTGTGCAGTGGAACTCACTACACAATCAGAAGTACCTGAAACCTGGGCAGCAGCTTAAACTGTACGTCGATGTGACTAAGGTCAGTGTATGACGGCTTCGCGTAACCCTCTCGTCCTGGTGCTCGATATCTTTCGAGCGCCCAGTGCCAGCTTTATCGCGCTACACCAACATGGAAGTTGGGGTTGGCAACCGTTCATTTTATTGATGATAAGCCCGTTTCTTTTTTGGGGGGCTTATTTTTCCAGCGTTAACTTTGACTGGTTAAGTGGTATTTTACTCAGTGACGCAGCGCAATTAAACTCAGAGCAAGCCGCATTGCTTACGCCTGAAACGTTGATGGTGGTTGAAATTATTAACGACATCACGGCACGCGTCATGACACTACTCATGCTTGCCCTCTGGTTTATGTTGGCAACACGAGCTAGCCAAGCACACGGTTTTTGGAAATGGTTTGCCGCTGCCAGCGTGATGCTGTTTCCTGCGGTACTTGGGGATTTTGCCAGTTACGCAAGCCTTACGCTAAATCAAAATGCGGTGGTTAGCTACGCGGCGGATCTTAACAGCCTCAACGGCCTGTTAAAGTTGCCTCTGAGCCACCCTTGGTCGGGTTGGGCCAGCGCCTTTCCCCTATTGCTACCTTGGTACATTGTGTTAGGTTATGCGGCCGTTTTGACATGGACGCCGCTTGAACGAGGTCAGGCATTGGTTATCGCCAGCCTACCTTGGCTCAGTTACTTCATTATCTGGGCGCTAGTGATTCTTATTGCTCACTAAGGCTTGGTAGCAAAAATCGAGCAGAAAGAGGGTTGTGATCCGATGCATCTGTCTCAGTGACTTGAGCCGATTGCAAAATCAACCCTCGATAAAACAGATGATCAAGCGGCAATCCTGTGACAAACTCAGTGCGCAGGTCTGGTGAAAACATGACTTCTTGTACGCCAAGACTCTGCAGCGCCGCGCGCATCGTCGCCATTCTTGTCTCACTCCAACTGTTAAAATCCCCAGCAATTATTAATGGACCTTGGTGCGCTGCGACCGCTTGGGCGAGCGTATCGAGCTGATTCTGATATTCCGCCACCCCTAAGGTAAAATTGACTGCATGCAAATTGACTGTTGCAAGAGTTTGACCATTGGAGAGCGGGTACGTGGCATAGATGCCCGATTTCGGCAGTTGTAACCAAGGCTCTTTTTCGACATATCCGCAAGCACGAGTGGGCAATACTTTGGCAAGATTCAACACGCCAGAGGCCTCATCAAACGCTTTAAACGCATTCACTTGATTACCATTCCAGCCGTTGCTTTCTATCCACTGCTTGAGAGTGGCATCTAATCGCGCCTCTTGCAGCAACAGAAGCTGAGCTTGTGCACTCAACTCTTCAAGTTCTTTTTGCCAATTTGCTCGGTTTTGTTTGTAGATGTTCCATACCAAAACGCTCAAAACGCCTTGATTATCGATAGGTTGCACGCCGCTTGAATCAAAACAGCGCAGTTCTTGCTGCGTTTGGGTCGGAGTCAGTTGCGGTGATATGGTGGTGAGCTCTGGCGTATCGGAGACGGAAAAAATCGTCGAAAATGATCCCAGTGCTAACGCAACAATCCCGAATAGAATGACAATAAGTTTCTTTTTCATACGATAAAAAAGGGGAGCAAACGCTCCCGACAGATTAAATTAATAGAATGCAGCTTATACCCGCCCCACTTGAAGTTGTTTGGGTATATCAGCCTAGCATCAAATCGCGTCTTCGTCTTCTTCGCCAGTACGAATGCGGATCACTCGCTCAACTGACGTGACGAAAATTTTACCATCGCCAATTTTGCCGGTTTGCGCCGTCTCGATAATGGTATCAACACACTTATCGACCACTTCTTCTGTCACGACAATTTCCAGCTTCACTTTAGGCAAAAAATCGACCATATATTCAGCGCCACGATACAGTTCGGTGTGACCCTTTTGACGGCCAAATCCTTTGACCTCTGATACTGTCATGCCAGTGATACCCACTTCTGCAAGTGCTTCACGAACATCATCAAGCTTAAATGGTTTGATAATCGCTTCAATTTTTTTCATGTTCATCCCTTAAACGGTCATTTGTCGCTACATTATACCCAAGTCACTCTCAATCTCTATGCCCGATTGAACGTGGCTTAAAGGCCTGCGTAATAAGCCGCTAAATTTTCAATATCCTGATCGCTTAGCATCATAGCCTGCGGCTGCATGATCGCTGCGAGCTGACTTTTCCGCTCTTGGTTTTTATACGCTTTCATGGCCGAAACCAAATACTGCTCGTTCTGCCCTTTCAAGTTTGGATAGCCAGGAATGGTCGCGATACCATCCGAACCATGACAGGCAGCGCAGACACCTGATTTTGCCTGACCTGCGGCGGCATCGCCTGCTGCGAATGCAGACACTGAAAACGTGCTTATAGTAAAGGCGAGGGTCATGATGGCGGGTTTCATTAAATGCTTCATTGCTTCTCCTTGCGACGTGGTGCTCGTTATCTTTGTTTTATACCCATATTCGAGTATACCTACGAGTCTGGCACGAATTTGGATGACTTGCGCCAAATGAGCGCACAATCTGAGCCAGAAAAATCGCGATCGACAAACAAACCTGCGACAGCAACCACCTTTTCATTGCACAGCACGATCGGAATTCGGCGACGCAGCCAACTCGGAACATGATACTCCTGAAACAGTTTTTTCAGTTTGCGTGAACCTACACGCCCCTCTGGATGGGCCATTCGGCCTTGAGGTTCAAACACAATCTGCCACGATTCACCTTGCTGAGGTAAACGCAATGACGCAGACCAATCACACGCTTGCAAAGTCGGGATCGCGTCAAGAAGATCACCGCCCAATGTGAGTGAGCCAACACCATCTGGCAAAATAGTAGTCTGCCCCAGCGTCAACGGCTGATGCCAAAAGGCCAGTGATTGAGTCTGGGTAACAAAGTACAAATGACCTGAAAAGCGCCGAATTTGACCACTGCCGAGCTGGAATACGGGGTTTGCATCCTCTTGCGCCATCGCAACATCTTGCCACATGGCTTGTAACTGAGCGTAAGTGGGCATTAACACACCATTCTCATCAAGCCATAAACGCAATAAGTAGTGGCGCGCAGCCATCGATTCTTGCTGTAACTGCGCAATCGAAAGCGCGTTATCTCGGCTCATTATCGCATCAAGCCGTGGACGCATCAGCGTCATAAGCAGTTGCTCTTGCTCTGCACAAAGCTCTGCGCTGCGTGTGACCGCTTGGGCGATGTTCGGCCAACGTTGCCGCAGCGGTGGGATCACCTCATGACGTAAATAGTTACGCTCAAAGCGAATGTCATCGTTGCTTTCATCCTCCACCCACGCCAAATTCAGCTCATTTGCAGCAAACTCAAGCTCCGCTCGCGTAAACTTCAGTAGCGGGCGCAAGAGATGCCCTTGACCAAACGCCGTGAATTGCCCCATCGCCGCTAACCCTCGTGGGCCACTGCCACGTTTAAGCGCCAGTAACACCGTTTCGAGTTGGTCATCACCATGTTGCCCGGTTAGCAGTGTATCACCGCGTTGAATGTGTTTTTCCAATGCGAGATAACGCGCGCGTCGCGCTTGCTGCTCAATGCCACCAGAGCCTGACAAACTCACGCGCTCAATCACACACTCCACGCCCAGTGTTTGACAACGCTGAGCGCACGCTTGCGCCCAAGCATCCGCATTGTCGCTGAGTCCATGATGCACATGAACAGCAATCAGCGATTTGTTGTGTGCTTTGCAATAGCGGTTTGAAAAATAAAGTAATAGCTGAGAGTCGAGGCCACCACTCAATGCAACAACCCATTGACCACTTGGCAGAGCCTGTTCAAGATCCTGACAAAACCTGCGGTACAGAGCGTCAAGCTCAATAGAAAAGCGCGGAGTGGCAGTCATAAAAGCACCGTAAAAAAGCACAGACAAATAAAAAAGGGTTGAGCATCATAAATTAACTCAACCCTTTATACCCAAGTAACCTCAAGATGCGTGGTTCAGCGAGAATGACTTGGTTTGTCAGTAAGGCGAGGATTTGAAGATTGAGTGGCTCTCAATCGAAAATCGTCAACAAAGCTGATGAGCCAAGGCAGCTCGCCCTTTGGGAGCCAATCACTGAACCGATAGCGGCGTTAAACAACTTGAAAATAGACTCGCTATTTCGCTGCGTTGTTTGCCTTGCTCTCAGCTCAGTGAGCCGGCTCTGAATCCCGCATCTTGAGGTCACTTGGGTATACAGTAGTATACCCTGCCTACTTGACGCTACAGCGTTGTTGACTGGCACTCACAAACCTCATCACATAGCTAATCTATGGTTCAGAGGCTCTGCTCGCTTGGCGCCTACCTGCATCGCCAAGTTGTTTGGGTAGCGTATCTCTTAGCAGTAACCGTAATTCATCAGACGCTGATAACGGCGTTCGCGCAATACATCACTCTCAAGAGGCTCAAGATCGGCCAATTGGCGCAACAGAACCGCTTTGAGGTTCGCAGCCATGGTTTGATGATCGCGATGGGCACCACCAAGCGGCTCCTCAACAATTTCATCAATCAACTCTAACTCTTTCAAGCGTGGCGCGGTGAGACCCATCGCCTCTGCCGCTTGTGGTGCTTTATCGGAATCACGCCACAAAATCGACGCACAACCTTCAGGTGAAATCACCGAGTAGGTGGAATATTGCAGCATGTTGACATAGTCACCGACACCAATGGCGAGCGCGCCACCAGAGCCACCCTCACCAACCACGTTACAAATCACGGGCACTTTGAGCCCCGACATCACTTTAAGGTTGGTCGCAATCGCTTCAGACTGACCGCGCTCTTCGGCATCAACACCTGGGTAGGCGCCAGCGGTGTCGATAAAGGTGATGATAGGCATGTTAAAACGCTCCGCGGTCTTCATGAGACGCAGCGCTTTACGGTAACCTTCTGGTTTGGGCATGCCGAAGTTACGACGGACCTTCTCTTTGGTCTCACGACCTTTTTGATGACCAATGACCATGACAGGACGACCATCAAGGCGAGCAATGCCACCAACAATCGCTTTATCGTCGGCAAACGCCCGATCGCCCGCAAGCAAGTCAAACTCAGTAAAGATGTGCTCAATGTAATCCAAGGTGTATGGACGTAAAGGATGGCGAGCCAGTTGCGCGGTTTCCCAGGCACCGAGGTCATTAAAGATTTTCTTTTTCAGCTCAAGGCTTTTTTTCTCAAGCTGTTCAATTTCTTTATCCAAGTCAATGGCTGAATCACCACCGTGACGCGACACATCACGTAACGCTTCAATCTTGGCTTCCAACTCAGCAATTGGCTTTTCAAATTCAAGAAAGTTTAAGCTCATCTAAGGATCCTTTTGAGTCATCTGGTTCGTGATATTCTCGCCTTGGCTCAGGCCATTCATTTGCGGCACACGCTACTTTCAGTTGCTGCTAAAAGTCGTTGCTGCCAAGAGAACAAGATTAACGCTTTTCGCGTATGTTTGCCTCATTGTCACATGATGAGGCGAGAATATCGACGGTATCATTATTGTGCCCCACTCACCACCAAACGGCCAGTGGGCAAAAATTAGTTAAATTCGAGTTCCACGTGCTCATTACCGAGCAACTGTTTCAAATCATCAATCAAGTTGTCACTAGGCGTTACTCGCCACTCCGTTCCCAGCGTCAAACGCGCTTGTGCATCAGAGCGTCGGTAATAGACATGGACCGGTACTGTGCCCGCTTTGTGCGGTTCTAAAATACGGCTAAAACGGTCAAAGAATTGATCATCAACTTGGGTTTGAGCAATGGAGACAGACAGTCCTCGCGCAAATTTCTCACGCGCAAGACCTAAGTCCATAACTTCGCGAGCATTCATTTTAAGCCCACCGTTAAAGTCATCAAAGCTGACCTGTCCCGAAACCACCACAATTTTATCTTTTTCAAGCAGTTCTGCATATCTATCAAGCGCATCTGAGAACAGCATCACTTCTATACGACCACTGCGATCGTCGAGTGTCATCAAACCGATACGGGTGCCACGCTTGGTTGTCATCACCTTAGCCGCAATCACCAAACCTGCCAAGGTAATGGATTGATCGCGCCGAGTGGGCGTGGCGTCTTTTAATCGGCAACTGGTGTACTGACGCAGCTCTTTTAAATAAGCGTTTATCGGATGGCCCGTCAGATACAGCCCCAGCGTTTCTCGCTCACCTTCAAGCCATACTTTTTCAGGCCAAGGCGGCACTTGAATGTATTTGTGCTCAACCTCATGCGCCTCTTCGGTCAATACTCCAAACATGTCTGTCTGACCAAACGCTTCCGCTTGATGATGTTGGCTGGCCGCTTTTACCGCATCATCTAGAGATGCCATTAATGCTGCGCGGTGTGGCCCCAGTCGGTCTAAGGCACCTGCATAAATCAGCTTTTCGATGACGCGCTTATTGACTTTTTTCAAATCGATTCGCGCGCAAAAATCAAACAAGTCTTTAAAGTAACCGCCTTTCTCTCGCGCGGCTAAAATGGCTTCAATCGGGCCTTCACCCACCCCTTTTATCGCGCCAATACCGTAGACAATCGCACCCGTATCATCAACATTAAATCGGTACAGACCCGCATTGATATCCGGTGGCAACACGGTCAGTTTCATGCGAAAACATTCATCAACCAAGCCGACCACTTTTTCAGTGTTGTCCATATCGGCGGTCATCACCGCCGCCATAAACTCCGCAGGGAAGTGCGTTTTGAGCCACAATGTCTGGTAAGAGACCAGCGCATAAGCGGCTGAGTGCGATTTGTTAAAACCATAACCGGCGAATTTTTCCACCAAGTCAAAGATTTTCATCGCCAATTCGCCATCAACGCCATTTTTCACCGCACCGTCTTCAAACGTGGCGCGCTGTTTGGCCATCTCTTCTGGTTTTTTCTTACCCATCGCACGGCGCAACATATCTGCGCCGCCAAGGGTATACCCAGACAGCACCTGAGCGATCTGCATGACCTGCTCTTGGTAAAGAATGATGCCGTAAGTGGGATCTAGAATTTCCTTTAACGACTCATGCTGCCACGTCGCATCCGGATAAGAAATCTCTTCGCGGCCATGCTTACGGTCGATAAAGTTATCCACCATGCCCGATTGTAGCGGCCCGGGGCGAAACAGTGCTACCAATGCAATGATGTCTTCAAAGCAGTCTGGCTGAAGTCGTTTGATCAGCTCTTTCATACCACGAGATTCAAGCTGGAAAACCGCGGTAGTTTCTGAATTTTGCAACACGCGGAACGATTGAGCATCATCCAGTGGAATCGACTCAATCCGCACTGGCGCTTTACCTTCGCGTTCAAGGCGTGGGTTAATCAGCCCTAGCGCCCAATCAATGATGGTGAGCGTGCGCAAGCCAAGAAAGTCAAATTTAACCAAGCCTGCCGTTTCGACATCGTTTTTATCAAACTGGGTAACAGGGAAATGGCCTTCAGAGTCGGCATAAATCGGCGCAAAGTCTGTAATCGTAGTGGGAGAAATCACCACACCACCGGCGTGTTTGCCCGCGTTTCGCGTACAGCCTTCGAGCAATCGACACATGTCGATGAGCTCTTTAACTTCTTCATCCGCTTCATACAGCTCTGGTAGTGCGGGCTCGGCTTTAAAGGCTTTTTCTAACGTCATGCCCGGATCAGGCGGCACCAATTTTGAAATGCGGTCAACAAAACCAAACGGGTGACCAAGCACACGGCCAACATCACGAATAACCGCTTTAGCCGCCATGGTTCCAAAGGTGATGATCTGAGATACCGCATCACGACCGTACATTTCCGCCACGTGGTCAATCACCCTGTCGCGTTTATCCATACAGAAATCGACGTCAAAATCGGGCATCGAAACCCGCTCAGGGTTCAAAAAACGTTCAAACAGCAGGTCGTATTCCAACGGATCTAAGTCAGTGATTTTGAGTGCGTACGCAACTAAGGAACCGGCGCCTGAACCACGTCCTGGGCCTACGGGAATGTCGTTATCTTTTGACCACTGGATAAACTCCATAACAATCAAAAAGTAACCAGGAAATCCCATATTGTTGATCACTTCAAGCTCGACATCCAAACGTTCGTCGTATTCTGGACGTCGCTCTGCGCGAACAGCGGGATCGGGGAACAAAAACTCGAGACGCTCTTCCAAACCCTCTTTGGATTTCATTACCAAAAACTCGGTTTCTTTCATGCCTTCGGTTGGAAAAGCTGGCAAGAAATACTCGCCTAAACGCACAGTGACATTGCATCGTTTCGCAATCTCGACGCTATTTTGTAGTGCTTCTGGAATGTCGGCAAAAAGCGCGCACATCTCTTCTTCGCTGCGCAGATACTGTTGCGGGCTGTAATGTTTTGGACGACGAGGATCTTCCAGGGTGTAACCATCATGAATCGCAACGCGAATTTCATGAGCGTCAAACAGATCTGAGGCTAAAAAGACCACTTCATTGGTGGCAACCACAGGCAAATCATGCGTTTCTGCCAACTCAAGCGCAAAGTGCAGATAGGTCTCTTCATCGGCACGGCCTGTGCGGATCAATTCTAAATAAAAACGGTCACTAAAATGCTGCTGGTAAAACGCGACGCAGCTCTCTACCAGTTGCTTATTGCCCTTCAGTAAAGCGCGGCCAATTTCGCCATTTTTGGCCCCAGAAAGAATAATCAAACCGGCGGAAAACTCCACCAGCCAGGCTTTATCAATCACAGGTTGATGCTGAACATGACCACGCAAATACGCTTTTGAAATCAGTAAAGTAAGGTTTTTATACCCTTGATTATCAGCGGCCAAAATGGTTAAAGAGGTCAGCTCATCGCCAAATTCGGGCGATTGCATGCGAAAGTCGGCGCCAATGATTGGCTTCACACCGCAATCGTGGGCTGTGCCATAAAACTTCACCAAACCACATAGGTTGGTAAAATCTGTCAGCGCCATAGCTGGCATGCCAAGCTCCGCCACTTTCTTCACCAATGGTGGGACTTTATTCAAGCCGTCGACCATGGAAAAGTCACTGTGAACGCGAAGGTGAATGAATTTAGGATCGGACATCGACATTCGAAAACTGAAAACCTTTACTGATGAAAACAAACCTGAGTTAAATACAACAAGCCACCGTATTCTACGAGATTACTCCTCGATACCCAAGGCGCGCTTAACAGGCTTAAAACTTTTGCGGTGCTCGGCAATGACGCCATGCTCGGCAATCGCCTCAAAATGGGCTTTAGTCGGGTAACCCTTGTGCTTGGCAAAGCCAAATTGAGGGTATTGTGCATCCAACTCATCCATTTCTGCGTCGCGCACCACTTTGGCGATAATCGAAGCGGCGCTGATTTGTGCCACGCGCAGATCCCCTTTCACCACAGCAAGCGCGTCCATCGCAAGCGTTGGGGTGCGATTACCATCCACCAACACTAAATCGGGTTGAATCGATAAGCCCGCCACTGCGCGCTGCATCGCCACCATGGTCGCCTGCAAAATATTTAACTCGTCGATTTCTTCCGGCGAGCAGCGGCCAACCGACCACGCCAGTGCTTTTTGTTGAATTTCAGGAAACAGCGCAAGGCGCTTTTTTTCGCTGAGTTTTTTTGAATCGTTAAGCCCTTCAATCGGGTTGTTCGGGTCAAGAATGACCGCAGCGGTAACCACATCGCCCACCAAAGGACCACGTCCTACCTCATCTACGCCAGCTACCCATTGGTAGCCTTGCGGTATTTCAAACGGACCAAGGTCAAGGTTTTGTTTTGCTGCCATAAACTGTTCTCTAACGATGAATCAAGGTCAAAACGGCCTGCGCCGCTTGATTATCCGCATCTTTGCGAATCCATTGATGCATCTGTTCAAATTGATTTAATAACGCTTGATTATCGCCATTGAGTAAGCGCGTCACCTCTGTCGCTAAATTGGTGACAGTGCAATCATCTTGAAGATACTCTTTCACCAAGGCTTTATCGGCAAGAATATTAGGCAGCGACACATACTGAGTTTTCAGCAATCGCTTGGCTAACCAAGCGGTGAGCGCATTCACCTTGTAGCCCACCACCATAGGTCGATTGATAAGCATGCACTCAAGCGCGACCGTGCCTGACGCAAGCATCACCACATCAGCCGCGCTGATTACGTTGCGCGCCGTGTCATCGACCAGAACAAACTCTAGCTCTGGCGCAAACTGCTGCCAAGCGGCTTCAAATTGAGCGCGGCGCTTGGGGTTGACCAAAGCGACAACAAAACCGAGGTTAGGATCGGCTTGGTGCAGTTGCTGACAGGTTTTAATAAACGGCTCACAGAGCATATTCAGCTCGCTGCCACGACTGCCTGGCAACACAGCCAGCCAGCGTTTATCAAGCGCCAAACCCAACAATTCTCGCGCAGGCTGTTTTGGTGTTTCAAGTGGAATCGCATCCGCCAATGTGTGGCCGATGAACTCACAAGGCACGTTATACTTATCGTAGAAGGCTTTTTCAAAAGGTAAAAAAGCGAGCACGAGATTGGTCGCTTTCGCGATGCCAAAAATGCGTTTTTGCCGCCATGCCCAAACCGATGGGCTCACATAATGAACCGTTTTTATCCCTTTGTCTTTTAAATCACGTTCCAGTCGTAAATTGAAATCGGGCGCATCGATGCCAACAAATACATCGGGCGGATTCGCCACAAAATGGCGCACCAGCTCCGCTTTGACTTTGAGCAGACGTGGCAATCGGCCTAACACTTCCACTAGGCCCATTACCGCAAGCTCTTCCATATCAAACAAAGATTCGCAGCCAAGCGCTTGCATTTTGGGGCCACCAATGCCGACAAATTGAGCGTCGGGGTATTGACGACGAATTGCTTTCATCAGTCCTTCGCCTAAAGTATCGCCGGACAGCTCTCCGGCAACGATACCAATGCGCAGCGGTTTGGATTGCATGATCTTTTCCTCTACCAAAATAAAAAAGACCGCGGCGTTTGCGATCTTTTATTTGTTACCTGTGTTGCAGCTCAAAAAGCAATAGCGTCAATATCAGCGAATAATGCCACGCTTTGAACGCTCAAGGAAACTCAAAAACAGCGCCACCTCTGGGAATTCTTGCGCTTCTGCGGCAATGGCCTCTTTTGCTTGCTCTAAGGTTAAACCGCTGCGATAAAGTGATTTGTATGCGCGGCGAATGGCATGAATCGCTTTTTTCTCAAAGCCACGACGCTTTAACCCTTCGACATTGATACCAAAAGGCTCACAATGGTTGCCTTGCGCCATCACATAAGGCGGCACGTCTTGTACCACGATTGAGCCGCCACCTAGCATACAGTGATCGCCAATCTGACAGAACTGATGAATGGCCGACATACCACCAATAATGGCTTGATTACCCACAGTGACATGACCGGCTAACGTGGCGTTATTGGCAAAGATACAGCGATCACCAATCACACAATCGTGAGCGACGTGCGCGTTGATCATAAACAGGTTATCGCTACCAACTTGAGTGATACCTTTATCTTGTACCGTGCCACGATGCATAGTAACACTTTCACGAATGGTATTACGATCGCCAATAATCAGCTGAGTGTCTTCGCCCGCGTATTTTAGATCTTGACACTCTTCGCCAATAGAAGCGAACTGAAAAATTCGGTTCTCTTTGCCGATTTTGGTTGGGCCTTTGACGACAACGTGAGACATCAGCTCAGTGCCTTCGCCGATTTCCACTTTACCATCCACATAGCAAAATGGGCCGATCTTTACGTTAGCACCAATCACAGCGCCAGCTTCAACCACCGCTGTTGGATGGATTTGAGCGGTTTGATCGATCATATTAAAACTCTCTACGGGCACATTTCAGTTCCGCGGAACATACCACGTCACCATCGACCTTGGCTACACCGTTAAATGCCGCAATTCCGCGACGTTCTTTAATAAATTCCACTTCAATGATCAATTGATCGCCGGGCAATACTGGCTTACGGAATTTGGCGCCATCAACACTGGCAAAGTAGTAAAGCTCATTCTCTGCTGGTGCACCAAATGATTTGAACGCCAACAAGCCTGTCGCTTGTGCCATAGCTTCCAGAATTAACACCCCTGGAAACACAGGAAGTTGAGGAAAATGCCCGGTAAATTGTGGCTCATTGACCGTCACGTTCTTGATCGCATGAAGGTATTTTTCTTCTTGAAAATCAATAACACGATCGATCATTAAGAAGGGGTAGCGATGAGGAAGGAGCGATTGGATCTCCGTGATATTCATCGTTTTGTTTTCAGTGGTCAAAGCGATATTCCTATACTAAAGCGTTCCAGCGGAAAGCGATTAACTGTTAAGGCTTAAAGCTGTAGCGTGACCCACAGCTTAAGCACGAATACACTGAATTTGACAACTTTCAACCTATGAGGGGTATGAGTCAAATTCTAAAATAATAAAGGAAAGAAACTCGCCGCAGCGAGTCTCTTAAAAAGGCGCATACAAGAATGAGTTTCCTCAAAGCTCACTGCCTTTATCATTATTGGATCTCAGTCTTCTTTCGCTGCTAATTCACTGTTTTCCAATGCTTTAAGGCGTTTGTTCATCTCTTCGATGCGATGAACTCGCGCAGCGGTTTTACGCCACTCTTTATTGGTTTGCAACGGAATTCCAGACGAATAGATCCCTTTTTCTTCGATACTGCGCATGACCATCGCCATGCCTGTGACTATCACGCCGTCGGCAATGGTAATATGGCCATTCAGCACAGATGCACCACCAATTTGGCAATATTTACCAATGTGAGTGCTTCCTGCCACGATAGTACCACCGGCCATCGCGGTACCATATCCGATCTGCACGTTGTGCGCGATTTGCAGCTGATTATCGATGATCACATTATCTTCAATCACGGTATCATCAAGTGCACCACGGTCGATGGTTGTGCAAGCGCCAATTTCAACACGGTTGCCAATACGTACGGTGCCAAGTTGAGGGATCTTAATCCACTCCCCTTTTTCATTGGCATAGCCAAAACCATCCGAACCAATCACCGCGCCAGACTGCACCAGACACGACTCACCGAGTACCACTTCATGATAAATCGAGACATTGGCCCAAAGTTTAGTGCCGCGACCCAATTTGGCGCGCTGACCAATAAAACAGCCAGCGCCAACAATAACTCCATCTTCAAGCACCGCGCCGGATTCAATCACCGCGTTCGCGCCTATCGCCACATTGCGACCAATAACAGCGTCTGCGGCGATGACCGCCGAAGGGGCGATATCAGTTGCAGGAGCAGGCGTGGTATCCAGCGCCTGCACAGTGCGGGCAAAGGCCACGTAAGGATCATCAACCACAATCGTGTTGGTGTGACAGAGATCTTTTTGCGCCGCTTTAACTAAAATGACCGCCGCTTGGCATTCCGGCAACAATTTTGCGTATTTGGGGTTCGACAAAAAGGTAATATCGCCACTGCGTGCCTTATCCATGGGTACCACACGCGATACCGTAATTGAAGCATCACCAAACAGTTCACCGCCGGTGATTTGCGCGAGCTCAGCAAGAGTTAATGTCATTGTCATGCCTTACTTAAGTGCTTTGATCACTTTTTCAGAAAGATCGTATTCTGGTTTCGCGTAAGAAAGTGAACGCGCATCCAAAATCATATCGTAGCCTTCATCTTTAGCAATTTTATTCACTGCAGTTTGAATGGTTTCAAACAATTTTTGCGTCTCTTCTGCTTCACGCTTTTTGCTATCTTGAGTCAAAGATTGCGCTTTGATCTTGAACTGGCTGTCAAGTTGACCAATTTCAATTTTCAGTTTGTCTTGCTCTTCACTGCTCATCAACTGACCGTCGCGTTGCAGTTTCTCAATCATGGTTTTGGCCTTAGCTTCAATCGCTTTTAGCTCTTGCTCGCGGTCTTTAAATTCCGCTTGCATCTTTTGCAGTGCAATCTCACGTTGAGGTAATGCTTGGAAAATCTGGGCACTGTTTACGTAACCAATTTTTTGCGCCGCTTCTGCAGCTGTCGTCGCCAATGACGCGCTCAACACAATAAAACCTAGACTTGCTGCTTTCACAAAGTTTTTCACAATAATATCCTCAAATTAGAAGGTTCTTCCGATGGTAAAGGTGAAAAACTCTTCGTCATCACCGTCATATTTCTTAATCGGTTTCGCTAGTGAGAAGACCAAAGGTCCCATTGGCGATACCCATTGTAAGGCCAAGCCATAAGAGGCGCGGTAGTTACTCGGATCGGCATAATCATAGTAATATTTTTCGCCGTAAGAGGCGCCACCTTGGCGATAATCAAATTCCGTATCCCAAAGGCTCGCCACATCGACAAACACACTGGTACGCACTTGGCTGCGTGCTTCGTCTGATGCAAACGGAGTTGGGAAAATCAGCTCAAGACTGCCTAATGCGATCGCGTTACCACCCACAGCGTCGTCGGTCGCGATGTCACAGCCATTAAATCCTGGGCAAGTCTCCGTATTGGTTTCACGATAGACCGCTTTAGGACCGACGGAGTTTGACCCAAACCCACGCAGCGTGGTAAAGCCACCAGCGTAGTAGTTTTCATAGAAGGGGTACAAATTGTCTCTGCCGTCGGTTTTTCCATAACCGTTGCCGTAGCCTAAACGGCCGCGAAACAGTAAAGAAAAGTCATGGCTTTTTGTCAGTGGGAAATACTGACGTAAGTCGTATTGCAGTTTGAAATACTGAACGTCTGAACCCGGTACCGTCGCTTTGAAAAACGCACTTTGGTAGTTACCCGCAGTTGGGAAATAACCCCGGTTCAGGTTGTTGCGAATCCAGTTCAGTGAGAAATCAAAGTCATCGACATTCAGCGCACCGTTACTGTCGATGTTTTTCGCTTGGGCTTCGAGGAATTTCTCAACTTGTTGATATGGCGACAAGTTACCAATCTTGTTATGAGTGTAGCCAACGCCAAATTCAAAACGATTGAGTTCATCAAATGGGAAGCCCCAGGTCAAACTGACGCCATAACTTTCGTTGGTATAGTCAACAATACCGGCCTCAGAGGCTTCAAATTCGTCATAGAAAATCTTACCGCCCAGACTGACACCATCGAGGTTCCAGTAGGGATCGCGATACTCCAAGCTGACGTTTTTCTGGTAATCGTTCATCGTGGCACTGATGCCAACACGATTGCCCGACCCCATGAAGTTATCTTGCTGCAAGCCCACTTGGAAACTGACACCCGACTCTGAGCCGTAGCCAACACCAAAGTTAATGTTGCCTGAGTTAGCTTCTTTTACGGTATAAACCACATCCACTTGGTCATCCGTACCGGGAACCCGCACGGTTTGCACGTCGACGGTTTCAAAAAAGCCCAGTCGGTCCAAACGCGACTTACTGGTCTCTAACGCTTTTGCATTTAGCCAGCTGCTTTCCATTTGGCGCATTTCGCGGCGCAGCACTTCATCCTTGGTCGTGTTGTTGCCGGTAAAGCGAATATCACGCACATAGATGCGATTTCCAGGCTCAACTTGCACGTTCAGTACTACTTGTTGAGTTTCGTCATCAAACTCTGGAATCGTACGCACTTGAGGGTACGCATAGCCGGACTCACCCAGTAGGCGTTTAATGCCCTCTTCCATGCCGGTCACACGTGTGCCGTTGTAAGTTTCATCGGCTTCAAATGGAACCAGTGCTTCAAACTCGTCCTGTTTATCAATCAAATCGCCACGGAACACCACGTCACTAACGGTATAAGGCAACCCTTCATTGAGCTCAAGGGTAATGTAAACGCCTTTCTTGTCAGGTGAGATCGCCACTTGGCTCGATTCAATATCAAACTTCAAATAGCCGCGGTCAAGGTAATAGGAGCGAAGCGCTTCAATATCGCCGGCAAGCACTTGCTTTTGATATTTGTCATCAGCCAGAAAATTCCACCAAGGTGAGTCGACGTTAAGGTTAAAGCGTGACAGTAGCTCATCATCGGTGAACACTTGGTTGCCAATGAAGTTAATCTGTTCAATTTTGGCCGACACACCTTCGGTAAACACAAATTTGAGATCGGCACGGTTACGCGGCAATGGGGTGACAACCGCTTTCACATTGGCATTGTATTTACCAACGCTATAGTAAAAGTCTTCCAGTGCTTGCTCATTCGAGCTCAAGGTGGTGCGATCGAGCGCTTCCCCTTCACGAATGCCAGCAGCATCTAAGCTTTGTTGAAGCTGCTCATCTTTAATCGCGCTGTTGCCAGAAAACGAAATACTGGCAATCGTCGGACGCTCTTTGACCGAAATGACCAGCACATCGCCATCACGCGCCACATTCACGTCTTCGTAGTTACCCGAGGCGTAAAGCGCGCGAATGATATCGGCAACGTCTTTTTGATTAACCGTGTCACCGACACGGATTGGCATATTCAAGAGCGCAGCACCCAACGCAACGCGCTGTAGGCCTTCAATCTGAATATCTTTCACAACAAAGTCTTGCGCGCTGTTAGCCGATACACTGGTCACTAATAACGTCGCTAACAGGGTTTGCTTGATCGCCATAATGGTTCTAATTGTTCCTTGCTACTGCAATTCGCCTGTCATCATCACAGACGAGAAAAATCGTTAAATAAAGCGAGCGCCATCAAAGAGAAAATGATCATTCCACCAATTCGGTAGCCCATTTCCTGCACTTTTTCTGGTACCGGTCTGCGGATCACCGCTTCAATGGCAAAAAACAGCAGGTGTCCACCGTCGAGCATTGGCAGTGGCACCAAGTTGATAATGCCGAGATTTACGCTGATCAGCGCCAAAAAGCCAAGGAAGTATACCAAGCCATAATCGGCGGTCGTTCCTGCACCTTTGGCAATCGAAATTGGACCGCTTAAATTATTAAGGCCCACATCTCCCACCAGCAATTTTTTCAACATGCTGAGAGTTAAGTCGATCACTTGTCCTGTTTTTTCTACCGCTTTACCGACGGCGGCTATCGGACCATATTGCATATCAAAACGATATTCTTCTGGCCAAGCCTCCGTTTGTGGCGCGACGCCAGCAAAGCCGATTTGCTGATCGTCGGCTACTTTGCGGCTATCTGGGCGGAGAGTCAACGATAAGCGCTCACCCTCGCGCAAGACCGTTACCGAGATCGCTTGTTCTGCATTATCACGTATGGTCTCCACGACTTGTTGCCACTGAGTCACTGGCTTCTCGTTCAGTTCAAGAAGTGTATCACCCACTTGCAAACCACTGCGTTCGCCCGCCCCACCTTCTGACACCATCGCCAACGTGGTAGTGACAGCCGGTCGATAAGGCAAAAATCCCAGCGACTGCATCGCCGATTCCGTTTCAGGATTAAATGACCAGCTAGAAATGTCGAGTACAATCTCGCGTGGTGCGCCTAACTCATCAGCAACCGTGACACTCAGCGGTAATTCGTCATCACCAATATGGGAAATAAGCCCCATATTAACCGATTCCCAATCCGGTGTTTTGATACCTGAAATGGTATTTAGTTCCATTCCTGGCTCAATACCCGCTTGGGCCACGATAGAATGAGGGGTCACCTCACCAATCACGGGTTTTACCGCCGGAACACCTATCAGAAAAACCAACCAATAAGCAAAGATGGCAAATAAGAAGTTGAATATAGGGCCAGCGGCAACAATCGCAGTGCGTTTCCATAAGGGTTTGTGATCAAACGCAAACTGTTTATCCGTTTCGGCGATTTCTTCAACACGGCTGTCCAACATTTTGACGTAGCCGCCCAGTGGGATCATCGCGACCGTGTATTGGGTGCCATCTTGTCCTTTGCGACTCCAAATCGACTTACCAAAGCCGATGGAAAAGGTTTCGACCTTAACACCACAGCGTCTTGCAACCCAAAAGTGGCCGAATTCATGCACAGTTACCAAAATACCCAAGGCAACCAAGAAAGATAACAAGTTCCAAATAAAGACCGACATACGTCACCTTTGTTGTTGAGATTACAAGCCAGTCGCGGCAAGTGCGCGTGCGTAGCTGTCAAGTTCAAGCAACGCATCAATCGAGTTCATCTGCGCCGCATGGTGCGTTTGACAAACCTGATTTAGCACTCGTTCGTTAATTGCCGCAATCTCAGTAAATTTAAGCTTGCCCGCCAAAAATGCCGCGACCGCCACTTCATTACTGGCATTCAGCGCTGTCGTCGCATGTTGACCAACATAACAAGCGTCAATCGCCAGTTCGAGGCAAGGATAGCGCGCAAAATCTGGCTGCATAAACGTCAATTCACTCACTTGAGTAAAATCCAGTGGCTTCACACCTGCTGAAATACGTTGCGGATACGCCATCGCATAAGCAATTGGTGTTGCCATGTCAGGCTCGCCCATCTGGGCAAGCACCGAACCGTCTCGGTATTGAACCATCGAGTGAATCACCGATTGCGGATGAATAATCACTTTCAGCTGCTCGCGCGCGGCATTAAACAGCCACTTAGCCTCGATGTACTCCAGTCCCTTATTCATCATAGTGGCGGAATCGACTGAAATTTTCGGTCCCATGGACCAGTTTGGATGAGCGATGGCTTGCGCTGGCGTGACCTGACTCAATGTCGCAATGTCACTGTAGCGAAAAGGCCCGCCTGATCCAGTCAAAAGCACACTTTCAATGCCCGCAGCGTTGAGATCACAACGCCCCAATTGCGTTTGTGCGGCAGGCGGCAAACATTGGAAAATCGCATTGTGTTCGCTATCTACCGGCAACAGCGTCGCACCATATCGTGCCACGGCATCAATGAAAAGTTGCCCAGACATAACCAGCGCTTCTTTGTTCGCAAGAAGCACCCTTTTACCCGCCTGCACTGCCGACATGGTGGGCAATAATCCCGCCGAACCGACAATCGCCGCCATAACCGTATCCACCTCACTCAACGCGGCGATATCGCATAGCGCTTCTACTCCCCCCAAAACGCGTGTTTTGGGCGCAATATGATGAAGCGCTTGTGCCAGCTTCATTGCGGCATCGGGATTAGCCATGACGGCATACTGCGGTTGCCATTTCTGACAAAGCTGCGTCATAGCGACCACATTTGAGTCTGCTGCCAACGCCACTACCGAAAATTGTTCGGGGTTTTGAGCCACTACTTTCAGGGTACTGGCACCAATCGAACCGGTAGCGCCAAGGATCGTAAGCTTTTGCATAACGTGTGACCAACAACGACATTGGGGCTGTTCATCAGCCCCTAAAAATTAGAATACTAAATAGAGAAATGCGAATACTGGAAACGCAGCCGTCAAACTGTCGATACGGTCCAATACGCCACCGTGACCTGGAATAATTCGGCCACTGTCTTTGACGCAAGCAACACGTTTGAACATGCTTTCAACAAGATCGCCCAGTACCGAAATAACCACGGTAAAGAAAGACACTACAAGCATATGCACTGTGCCATTGAATTCAATATTGAACAGACCGCTTAGCCACCATCCGACAACCAACGCAGCAATCACACCACCAACAAGGCCTTCTATGGTTTTATTCGGACTGACTTGAGGCGCCATTTTATGCTTACCCAGCGATTTGCCGGCAAAATAGGCACCACTGTCCGCCGCCCAGACTAAGCAGCTGACAAACAACACCAATTTAGCGCCATAGTAAGGGTCAACATCAAGATGAATTGAACGCAGCAGTGCCACGCTCCAAAGAAAAGGGATCAGTGTCAGAGCGCCAAAAAGATAGCTAAAAAGAGGACGTTCCGACCAAAATTGACTGGAGTGGGGGTAGGTTATTGCCATGAGACTCGCCACAACCCACCAAACAACACCCACCAATAACATCCATTGAACCGGGCCTTGCGCCTCACTGAGGGTCTGTGGCAATACCGGCATAAAAGCAAAGCTTAATCCGACTAAAAACAGCGATGGTATGAGCGCAAGAAGGCGTGAATTGCCTCCGGTAAACTTCGTCCATTCCCAAAAGCCGAGCAGAGTTACACCCGTTACTGCGGCCAAAAAGAAGAAAAATGGTAATTGAAATATTCCCCACACCACAAGTGGTGCCAACAGCAACGCCGTAATAATTCGTTGTTTCAAACTTATTCGTCCTTATTGTTCCGCATTCATCAAGGCTTTGATTTGTTCTCCAGTGCAACCAAAACGTCGCTCTCGATCAATAAACCAAGTAATGGCTTCGATAAGGCTATCCTCGTTAAAGTCAGGCCAACATACTGACGTAAAATACATTTCGGCATAAGCAAGTTGCCAAAGCATAAAATTACTAATGCGGCATTCGCCACTGGTGCGGATCAGCAAATCAACATCGGGCAAATCGGCCATCGTTAGATAGGGGGCCAACGCCTGCTCATCAATCTGCTCTGGTGTGATTTCGTTTGCCGCTACCGCGCTAGCCAATTGACGAGCAGCTTGCGCAATGTCCCAACGTCCGCCGTAATTAGCGGCAATATTGATAACCATGCCCGTATTGTCGGCAGTGAGAGCCTCGGCTTCCGCGATTTTTTGCTGCAGCTTGTCATTAAAACGCGAAGTATCGCCAATAACGCGCAAACGTAGATTATTTTTATGCAGTTTTTTGATTTCCCGTGCTAACACGGTCACAAATAACTCCATTAATAAGCCAACCTCTTCCTCAGGTCGACGCCAATTCTCGCTACTAAATGCAAATAAGGTAATGGCTTGAATATGAAGTCGCGCGGCGGTGGTGATGGTTTTTCGTACCGCTTTAACACCCGCTTTGTGACCAAAAACTCGCGGTTTGCCTTGCGCTTTTGCCCAGCGACCATTGCCGTCCATAATGATTGCGATGTGCTTAGGAAGAGAATCAGAAAAGAGTTGGGAGTTATGCATAAGGATTTGGTAGACTTCTATCAGTTGGATAGAGTATCACAGAATAACGCTGTACCGACAGTACAGCGTTTTGAGATAGTGAGGTTTGCTGAAGTTTTACACTTCCATCAACTCTTTTTCTTTCGCAGCAAGCACTTCATCGACTTTTTTAACCGCCGCATCGGTCAACTTTTGTACTTCGTCTTGCGCTTTACGATCTTCGTCTTCTGAAATTTCTTTGTCTTTTAGTAGACCTTTCAGATCGCTGTTCGCATCACGACGAATATTACGTACTGCAACACGCGCGCCTTCTGCTTCACCACGTACAATCTTCACAAGATCTTTACGACGCTCTTCTGTCAATGGCGGCAGTGGAACGCGAATGATAGTACCTGCTGACATTGGGTTTAGACCCAAATCTGACATCATGATCGCTTTCTCTACTTTCTGAGTTAGCTCACGGTCAAATACTGTGATAGCCAGAGTACGTGCGTCTTCAGCAACAACGTTAGCCACTTGATTCAATGGCGTTGGCGCGCCGTAGTATTCTACCGAGATACCCGAAAGCAAACTTGGGTGCGCACGACCGGTGCGAACTTTAGATAGCGTGTTTTTTAGCGCTTCAACGCTTTTATCCATACGCTCTTGAGCGTCTTTTTTAATTTCGTTAATCACAGTATCACCTTAACTAGTGTCGAGCTTTCTCAAAAGAAAGCAAAATCGAATCCGCTGTCTGAAATGGCGCGATACACTGCGCCATTTATACCCGTCCTACTTGAAGTTGCAGCGGTGTTGACGGGCACTCACAAACCTCATCACATAGTTTATCTATGTTCACGAAGTGCTCAAAGGCTTTGTTCGCTGGTCGCCTACCTGCATCTTCAAGTTGTTTGGGTATATTTCGCTTAAGCTGTTGTAATAAGCGTGCCTTCCGCTTCGCCCATCACAACACGGCGTAGCGCGCCTGGCTTATTCATGTTGAACACACGAATTGGCATTTTATGATCGCGCGCTAGCGTAAATGCGGCCAAGTCCATCACTTTTAGCTCTTTATCAAGAATCTCAGCGTAAGTGAGCTTATCATACAGCTCCGCGTCAGGGTTGGCTACAGGGTCTGCGCTAAATACGCCGTCGACTTTTGTGGCTTTGAGAACCACGTCAGCTTCAATTTCGATACCACGCAAACACGCCGCTGAATCGGTGGTAAAGAATGGGTTACCTGTGCCTGCAGAGAAAATGACGACGCGGCCTTGGCGCAATTCACGAATCGCATCCGCCCAGTTGTAGTCATCACACACACCGTTCAGTGGAATGGCTGACATCACGCGCGCGTTTACATAAGCACGATGCAGTGCATCACGCATCGCTAAACCGTTCATTACGGTCGCCAGCATACCCATGTGGTCGCCAACAACACGGTTCATGCCCGCTTCCGCAAGACCCGCACCGCGGAACAAGTTGCCACCACCAATCACAACGCCAACTTGCACGCCCAATTCCACCAACTCTTTCACTTCTTGCGCCATACGATCCAATACCGTGGGATCAATGCCGAAACCTTCAGAGCCTTGTAGAGCCTCACCACTCAATTTGAGCAGAATACGTTGATACGCTGGTTTTGGATTCGTAGTCATGGAGTTTACCTTCCAGTAAAGAGTTGTTGATTAACAGTCATAAATAGCAACTAAACGCTTAGCAGATTATGCCATTATACCCATACCAATTGAAGATGCGGATAGGCGGCAAGCGAACAAAGTCTCTGAACACTTCATCAACATAGATAAACTATGTGATGAGCTTTGTGAGAGCCAGCCAGCAACGCTGCAGCGTCAAGTGCGACGGGTATAGACGCTATTTATCACGATTAACCTTAACAGGCGTTATCGTAAAAAGACCGCAGCCTAGGCTACGGTCTAAATATTCAGCGCACAGTGCTAAAAATTAACCTTTTTGAGCAAGTGCAACTTCTTCAGCAAAGCTTAGGCCTGCAGCCTTCTCAATGCCTTCGCCAACTTCTAGGCGAACGAAAGTCGATACTGATGCGCCGCGCTCTTTTAGGATCTCAGCAACAGTTTTCTTAGGTTCCATAACGAAAGGCTGACCAGTTAGTGAAACTTCGCCAGTGAATTTCTTCATGCGACCTTCAACCATCTTCTCAGCGATTTCTTTAGGCTTGCCTTCGTTCATCGCGATTTCAACTTGAACTTCACGCTCTTTAGCTACTACGTCTGCTGGTACGTCTTCTGGGTTAACGTACTCAGGACGAGATGCCGCAACGTGCATCGCGATGTGTTTTAGAGTTTCTGCGTCGCCTTCACCAGCAACAACTACACCGATTTTCTCGCCGTGACGGTAAGAAGCGATAGCAGTACCTTCAACGTACTGTACGCGACGGATGTTGATGTTTTCGCCGATTTTAGCCACAAGCGCTACGCGCTCTTCTTCAAACTTAGCAACTAGCTCTTCAACAGTTGCTTTAGTCGCTAGTGCTTCTGCAGCTACTTTTTCTGCGAATGCAGTGAAGTTACCATCTTTAGCAACGAAGTCAGTTTGGCAGTTAACTTCAAGAAGAACAGCAACGCCGTTTTCTTCTTTGATGATGATTGCGCCTTCAGCTGCAACGTTACCCGCTTTTTTAGCAGCTTTTGCAGCGCCTGATTTGCGCATGTTTTCGATTGCTAGTTCGATGTCGCCGTTGGTTTCAACTAGCGCTTTCTTACATTCCATCATGCCTGCGCCAGTACGTTCGCGCAGTTCTTTAACTAGAGCAGCAGTAACAGCCATTCTCTATTCCTCAGTTGATTCTGGATAAGGTAAAAATCAGGGGCCTACGTTATCGGCCCCTGATGCTAACTATAACTTAGTTTATGCGACAAATTGGTTTCACATAGACCAAGTCTGCAGAGCCGCGATTATTCAGCTTCTACGAAGCCGTCTTTCTCAGCAACTTCAGCAACGTCTTTGTTACGGCCTTCAGTTACTGCAGCAGCTGCCGCGTTTAGGTACAGTTGTACCGCGCGGATCGCATCGTCGTTACCTGGGATGATGTAGTCAACGCCGTCTGGGTTAGAGTTAGTATCTACCACAGCGTATACTGGAATACCTAGGTTGTTCGCTTCTTTGATTGCGATGTGCTCGTGATCAGCGTCGATTACGAATAGAGCGTCTGGTAGACCGCCCATATCTTTGATACCACCAAGAGACTTCTCAAGCTTCTCCATTTCGCGAGTAAGCATTAGAGCTTCTTTCTTAGTGATTTTCTCGAAAGTACCGTCTTGAGACTGAACTTCAAGTTCTTTTAGACGCTTGATAGACTGACGAACAGTTTTGTAGTTCGTTAGCATGCCGCCCAACCAGCGGTTGTTTACATAGTACTGGTTGCTTGCGATTGCAGCTTCTTTAACAGCTTCAGATGCAGCGCGCTTAGTACCTACGAAAAGAACTTTACCTTTTTTCTCGCCAACTTTGTGTAGCTCAGCTAGAGCTTCGTTGAACATAGGTACAGTTTTTTCTAGGTTAATGATGTGAACGCGGTTACGAGCGCCAAAGATGAATGGCTTCATTTTTGGGTTCCAGTAACGAGTTTGGTGACCGAAGTGAACACCCGCTTTCAGCATATCGCGCATTGATACAGTTGCCATTTTAAAATCCTCTATGGGGTTAGGCCTCCACATCCCCCATGAATCCGACTCTGTCTGACTTAACAAACGAGCACCCCGGAACATGTGTCGGAATGTGTGTGATTTAAATTAAAGTGTGATGAAACCGTCACTGCTTCGCCTTTCTGCCGCGCAGGAAGAAGAGAACAATGCCAATTCCGGCGCGCTTTATACCATATTTCACTACCTTGTGACCAGAAAAATCTTGTAAAAAGCCAACCTCACTTCACTCGCACAGATGATGCCCGTCCGAACGTTTTATTCAAGGCGATTGACGATTTAAACGGTTAGGTTGGTATAAATCTTCCTATTTTTTTTCAACGATGATCACTTCCACACCCATGCCGCGTAACCCTTGCAGGTAGTCGTCAGGAATGCCTGAATCGGTCACCAGAGTGTTGATGTCGCCAAAATCACGAATCATATGGCAGCTGCGTTTGCCAAATTTACTTGAATCGACAACCGCGATAATCTGCTCTGAGATATCACACATTAAACGGTTCAGTGAGGCTTCACTTTCGTTATAAGTTGTGATCCCTGAGCGCAAATCAAAACCATCTACACCCAAAAAGACTTTATCAAATCGGTGGCTTTTCAAACCATTTTCAGCTTGAGAGCCAGAGAATGACATTGCGCTTTTACGAAGTACTCCACCGGTGGTTAACACTTCAACACCCGGCTTACTAGATAACTCCATAGCAACGTCCAGACCATTGGTCATGATCACCACGTTTTCGACCGCATTAAGATGATGCGCTATCTCTAACGTTGTGGTACCTGAGTCTAGAATTGCCGTATCACCATTCTCAATGAGCTTAGCGGCAGCTTGTCCTAACATGGTTTTTAAGCTGGCGTTATGGCGTCGTTTCTCTTGTACCGAAAGTTCCGCGATAAGCCCCGTATTAGGAATCGCTGCCCCATGCGAACGTACGATATAACCGTTGTTTTCCAAAAAGGTTAAATCACTTCGAATAGTGACAGCGGAGACGTTAAATCGAGAAGCTAAGTCTTCAACTCGGGCCTTGCCATCTTGGTTGACGACTTCGACGATTTCCATGCGTCTTTCAACTGCTGTTTTCATTTTGTCTCCTATCGAAACTTGCGCTCAACTGCCTCTGAGTCCATACCAGAAATAGTACGGAATATTTGGATGTGTATTTTTCCACATTCCTTATCTATTAAAAACAATAATTTATCAGTGATGATTTGACTTGATTATGAGCATTTTTTATTCGTTATAAGCCTCTTGACTTCAAGGAATAGAGTTTGGGGTTCGAGTCACTTCCTGTTAAAATGCAGCGATTAGCACATTCCCGTGCCGCGAACAGTGTAGAGAAAGCGAATGTCTATCAAGATAAAAACTGCTGAAGAAATCGAACGTATGCGTCTTGCTGGCCAATTGGCCGCCGACATCTTAGAAATGATCGAGCCGCATATTCAAGAAGGTGTCACCACAGAAACGCTCAACCAAATTTGTCACGATTATGCGCTTGAGCGTGGAGCTTATTCTGCGCCACTGAATTATCACGGTTTTCCTAAATCGATTTGCACTTCAATCAACCACATTGTTTGTCACGGCATTCCTGCAGAGCAAGACGCACCTGGGGCCAATGGTCAAATGAAACCGGCGGTGCTGAAAAATGGCGATATCATCAATATTGATATCACCGTGATTGTGCCAAACGATGCCGACGCCGATCTCAACGAACGTCCAGCAGGTTACCATGGCGATACGTCAAAAATGTTCTTAGTGGGTGATGTATCGCCGGCGAACAAACGTCTATGCATGGTGGCTCAAGAGGCGCTTTACATTGGTATGCGTACCGTCAAGCCGGGATCAACCGTTGGCGATATCGGGACTGCGATTGAGAAGTACATTAAAGAAAACAATAAGAACAATCCGCGTAATAAGTTCTCTATTGTGCGCGATTTCTGTGGTCACGGCATTGGTGATGAGTTTCATGAAGAGCCTCAGGTGGTGCATTACCGCAACGCAGACCGCCGCGTCCTCAAAGAAGGGATGTGTTTTACCATTGAGCCGATGATCAATGCGGGTAAATTTGGCTGTACAGTCGATGCGCAAGATGATTGGACCGTTTACACCGGTGACGGCAAAAACTCCGCGCAATGGGAACACACCATTTTAGTCACCAAAACAGGCTGTGAGGTGCTAACACTGCGCAGTGACGATACCATCCCTCGTCTTATGAACAACCTGTGATCACGCTGTCCTCGCTTTGCGGGGACATTTTTTATCTCGAATACTCAGCCCAGTCATCGATGGTCATAAGTCGTATTGAGCCGTTAATCATAGTCACGATGACTCTGGGTATTCCAAAGCACGGATGACCTTTATGACGTTTCAGTGCCCTCTTGAACTCACTCACGAGCAACTTCAATTAGCCTCGCTCAAGCAGCAACTTGAGCATTTCACGCAGCAACAGAAAGCGGCGTTTTTCGCCCATGACTCTGTAACAGACTTAGTCCACCAGCGCTCGCAGTATATGGACAGAATGTTGACGCGTTTGTGGCAGCACTTTGGTTTTGCGGCGCAAGCGGATCTGGCCTTAGTCGCCGTCGGAGGGTACGGTCGCGGTGAACTTCATCCGCTCTCAGACATCGATATTTTGATCTTATCGCAGCAAAAACTCGGCAGTGAATGGGAAGCCAAAATCAGTGAGTTTATTACGCTGTTGTGGGATTTGCGTCTTGAAGTGGGCCACGCAGTACGCACTGTGGACGAATGTGCCGACATTGGTCGAAGCGACCTTACCGTCGCGACCAATTTGCAAGAAGCTCGCTTACTTGCCGGCAGTGAAGAGGCCTTTGATGCGCTGAAAAACGTTGTCTTGTCAGAGTCATTTTGGCCGAGCGAAACCTTCTATAAAGCCAAAATAGAAGAGCAGAAAGCGCGCCACGCTCGTTATCACGACACCACGTATAACCTAGAGCCCGACATTAAATCGACGCCCGGCGGCTTGCGTGATATTCACACCCTCAGCTGGGTGGCGCGCAGACATTTTGGCGCAACCACCTTACTTGAAATGAGCCGATTTGGCTTTTTAACTGACGCCGAATATCGCGAACTGGTGGAGTGCCAAGATTTCCTCTGGCGAGTTCGCTTTGCGCTGCACATTGAGCTAAAGCGTTACGACAATCGCCTCACCTTTGCCCATCAAGCTCAAGTGGCGGAACACCTTGGCTATGTCGGCGAAGGTAACCGTGGCGTAGAGATGATGATGAAAGAGTTTTATCGTACGCTGCGCCGCGTAGCAGAACTCAATAAAATGCTGCTCAAACTGTTTGATCAAGCAATATTACAAGGCGGCGCCAGCGAGCCTGCGCAAATTCTCGATGCGGATTTTCAGCGACGGGGGGCATTGATTGAAGCGCGTAAACCCGCTCTGTTCCAAGCGCGTCCCGAAACCATTCTTGATATGTTTTTGCATATCGCCAACGACTCAACCATTGAAGGCGTAAGCCCTCCAACTTTGCGTCAGCTGCGCACAGCAAGGCGTCGACTCAATCGCTTTTTGCATACGATCCCTGCGGCGCGCGAAAAATTTATGGCCCTGTGCCGTCACCCTAATGCATTGCATAAAGCCTTTAGCCTCATGCACAAACTTGGTGTGCTCGCCGCCTATTTGCCACAATGGAGCCAAATCGTCGGGCAAATGCAATTTGATCTTTTCCACGTTTATACCGTGGATGAACACAGCGTGCGACTGCTCAAACACATCAACACCTTCAGTTACGCAAAAAATCACGATAAACACCCGATCTGCTGCGAAGTGTATCCAAGATTACAGAAAAAAGAGCTACTGATTTTAGCCGCCATTTTTCACGACATTGGCAAAGGACGCGGAGGCGATCACTCTGTGATTGGCGCAGAAGAAGCCCTAACGTTCTGTTTAGAGCACGGCCTTTCTAAACCTGAAGCCAATCTTGTCTCTTGGCTGGTTCGCAACCATTTACTAATGTCGGTGACTGCGCAGCGCCGTGACATTTATGATCCCGATGTGATAGCGGAATTTGCCAAACAAGTGCGCGACGAGGAGTATTTAGAATACTTGGTGTGTCTCACGGTCGCTGACATTTGTGCCACCAATCCGGATCTTTGGAACAGTTGGAAACGCACTTTACTGGCCGAACTTTACTACTCGACACAACGCGCTCTGCGCCGCGGCTTAGAAAACCCGGTCGATGTGCGTGACCGAATACGGCATAACCAACAGATGGCCTCAGCATTACTGCGCAAAGAAGGTTTCAGTGCGCGCGCTATTGAGCAGCTTTGGCAACGTTTTAAAGCGAACTACTTTTTGCGTCACTCTCACAAGCAGATTGCGTGGCACAGTGAGCATATTTTGCGCCAAACAGACACTCAAGCCCCTTTGGTGCTAATGAGCAAAAATGCCACTCGAGGTGGCACTGAAGTGTTTGTCTACTGTAAAGACCAACCTGCCCTTTTTGCTACCGTGGTCGCCGAGTTAGACCGTCGCAACTTTAACGTTCACGACGCGCAGATCATGACGAGTAAAGACGGCTATGCGCTCGATACCTTCATGGTGCTTGACCATCAAGGGCATGTGATAGAAGCCGAACGCCATAAAGCGATTATTCGACACATTCAACACGTCCTCGCCGATGGCCGCCCAACGAAAATTAAGTCGCGCCGTACGCCGCAAAAATTGGCCCATTTTACCGTGAAAACACGGGTCGACTTTTTACCGACGAAAGGCAATAAACGCACCTTGATGGAGTTTGTCGCGCTCGATACGCCAGGATTATTGGCAACCGTTGGCGCAACGTTTGCAGAACTCAATCTCAATTTGCACGCAGCGAAAATCACCACGATTGGTGAGCGCGCTGAAGATTTATTTATTCTCACTGGCGCCAGTGGCGGCCGTTTGAGTGAAGAAGAACAAGGCGCATTACAACACGTACTGATTGAGCGAGTGACTGAGCTTGCGCCATCACAATCGGCCTAAAGGTTCAATACGTTCTGAAAGGCTGGCCTCGAGCAATTCGAGTGACCAGCCAAATCTTGCCATCAAATCTTGCCAAATTGCGTCAACAGGTGCCTTGATTATCAAAGGCTCACCGGTAAACGGATGGGTAAAGCGCAACGTTGCTGCATGCAATAAAAGGCGGTGCGCAGCGAACTCTTTACGAAATAGCGCATTATGTTTGCCGTCACCATGCGTGGTATCACCGACAATCGGATGGCGCAGATGCGCAAGATGGCGACGCAACTGATGCTTTCGCCCGGTTTTGGGCCAGAGTGTCACCAAACCATAACGCGTGGTCGCAAATTTGCCCGTTGAATAAGGTAACTCCACTTTCGCTAATGGCTGATATTCGGTAATGGCCTCTTGTGCCTCTTTTTCCTGACTGGCAAATTTATCCGCAATTTTATCTAACTCAACCTTGAGTGGATAATCGAGCACGCCTCCTTCTTCTATCCAGCCTCGCACTATCGCAAAATATTGCTTTTCCATTTGGTGATCTGCAAAGAGCGGCATTGCCTTGGCAGCCACCTCGCTGGATAAAGCAAACAGCAACACACCCGAAGTCGGTCTATCAAGGCGATGTAACGGAAAGACGTGCTGACCAATTTGGTCACGTAGTGTTTGCATGACAAACTGAGTTTCATGCTTATCAAGCCAGCTACGATGAACCAGCATACCGGCGGGTTTATTCACCGCGACAAAATAGGGGTCTTGATACAGGATCTCTAACATCATTGACTCATCATATCGAGTTGTTGCAGCAGTTGAAGCAGCGGTTGATAACGCGCCTCATGCTGCCAAACATGTGAAAAGTAGGGTTCTAATGCAAATCCACGCGGCAAAGGTTGCGCCTGTGCCAAAAGCGTGTGCATTTTCGGTAAAAAGACCCATTGGAGCCAAGCTTCTGGTGCCAACGTATCAATGGCGAAAGGGGCTTCGCTGGCCAACGCCTCGGCGCTTGGCGCGTTAGCCTGCCACAAATCAAGCACTCGAAGCTGACTTTCAATCGCATCTAACACGGTTTTTATTGATCCTGTTTTCACCGACACGGTTTCACCCATTGCTGCAGCTTTTTTGCAGGTAAATTCATTCTTGTTTACACTGTGGAGCTTAAAATTAACGACATCATACCAAACGACGTGGCGAGACAGGTATAACAAAGGATCTCTATGACCAGCATTCACACCCTAAGCGAGCTGCTACAAGGTAGCGGTTGTCACTACGCGATTTACGATTTAGGCCGTCGTCTCAATGCCATTTCACAAACGCAATTTTCAAATATTGAAGCGGGGAAATCGCCCTACCCCTACCCACTGCAACGCAAAGCGCATTTGGCGATAGCGTATTGGAATGACACCAAACAGCCGTGGATTTGGTTTCTCAAATTCGATTTGGATGAACGTGGCTTATTGCAGCCTGGCGACATTGGTCAATTTTTACACTACGTTTTCGAAGCTATGGGGAGCCGTCTTAGTGGTGACCTGTCACAAGCTGACCAACAAAAACTGGCCAACAACCCATTCACTTACAAACCAACCGAAGACAAACTCGCGGTGTTTCACAGCCAGCTTCGCACACAGCTCAAAATGCCCACCAGCGCGTATTACGAACATGCGCAGCACTATCTAAGTGGTCAGCTCGGCTGGGAGAATTGGCAAACGGTCGGGTTGCAAGGCATCAGTGATGTGTGCGCGCGGCTTGATAGCGAACAAAACTCCGTATTGGTGCGCAAAGCGCTACCTCATTTGCCGACTGAGCCTCGTTACGCGTTACTAGGGGCGCTGGAACATGGTGTGATTAATGAAACGCTCGCCAAACGCGTCATCGAGCTTGCGGAATTTGAAATCGACCAAGCATCCCCTGATCTCTTCTTAATCGCGGCCTACTTGCGCGCCCTTTCAGGCGCCGATGCCAAGCTGTGTTTGCCGCTAGTAAGTCGTATTTTAAACGCGCCAGAGCTGGCTCATCCTGAGATTTTAATCGCTATCGCCGGCCGCTCTTGGCACTGGCTTGCACTCGATGGAATGGCAGAGCCCTTTTTGATTGCCTTAGCCAATGGCCAACGTCCCGCATTATTTCAACAAGTCTTTGCTGATTTAGTCATGTTGCCACCATTACGCTTAATTTTGCTGCCGTTGCTTCACTCAAGCCCATCGCCTCAGTTAGCGCAGGCTTTGCAAAACTTGCAGCAAAGTACCAGAGGGCAAGAGGCATGATGGGAGATCTGCTCGCTATTTTACTGTTGGCGCTGCTCTGTTTTGCTTTTTGGCAACAACGGCGACAAGCCGAGCTGGCGCGCGCGGCCATCAGCCAAAAGTGCCGAAGCTTGGATTTACAACTGATCAGTGTGGCGTTTGGCGCCCATCGCTTTAAAACGCCAAAAGGACAATGGCGCTGGCACACCATCTATCGCTTTGAGTTTTCGGCACTCGGCGACGATTGTTATCAAGGTGAAATGACGATGGTCGGCTTTCACGCTATCGCCTTTGATCTGCCGCCGCATCGCATCTAAAAAATAAGCCCCAACACGTCTGTGTTGGGGCTTTATTTCTTTGCGCAGCATTCCGGCTACTGAGTTCCGTTCCCACAATCATCCATAATCACTGCAATCCCTTTTGCAGATCCTATCGCGCCATCCTAGCGGTGTCCTGCGTCTTCCCGACTGCTTAACCTCATGTTAAGCGCTCGTCACTTGTTCCTTGAGCGGTGTCCCTGCCCTTCATCCTAAGGGGTTCCTGCTATCCCTGACTCAACATTCCCGTTGAGTATGGCTCCATGCCGGCAAGCGACTCCGTCTGCTCGCTTTCGTCTTCCTGACAGACCAACTCCTTGGGGTAGTCTCACGTCAACTCCCTGCTGACACCTTCTACTTTATGCGCCTTTTCATACCTTTGCAGCAAGCCGCTACAATTATTTTTTATTGAAATCCATTACATACTCATAACAAGTCTTATGAATGAATGAGTTAGCCATAAAAATGCATCCATTTGCACATCTAAATTGCCAATTTTCCCACAGACTTTGTAAGCGATCTCGCACACGATAAGGTCAATTTTGCCATCGAGATAGCAAAACATATAATATATACCCAAGCCATTCTCGCTGAACCACGCATCTTGAAGTGACTTGGGTATAATGCTCGCGATCGATGAAAGGAGAACCCATGAAAACTCAAAACGTGACACAAGAGCTTGAGACTGTACTGGCTCAGCTTGGACAACAGGGAAAAACACCAACTGTAGCTCTCGTTAAGGCTCGCCTTACGACCGCAGTGCCAATCCCTGCGATTATTGCGGCGATCAAAAGCTGGAAAAACATGCAGCATGTGCCCAAAATCGAAGTCGCGGCAGCCACATCAACTGAGGCGGAGCGGATCACAACACTTGAAACGCAAGTGGCTCAGCTCCTTGAGCGAGTCAGTCAATTAGAACAGCAACTAAACGAGCAAATGAAATGAAAATTTGGGTTGATGCCGATGCGTGTCCAAAAGTGATCCGGGATACGCTGATCCGCGCCGCTGAGCGAACGGGAGTCGAATGCACTTTTGTTGCGAATCACACCATTCCCCTGCCAACACGGCAAAACCTACGCTTCTTACAGGTGGCAAGTGGGTTTGATATCGCCGACCACGAAATTGTGGCGCGCGTCGATGAAGGCGATTTAGTTATCACCTCTGATATTCCATTAGCTGATGAGGTGATCACTAAAGGCGCTCACGCTCTCAGTAGTCGGGGCGAACTTTTTACCAAAGAGAACATCAAATCTCGGCTCAATATTCGTGATTTTATGGATACATTACGCGCAAGCGGCATTCAGACAGGTGGCCCTGCAGCACTGTCACAAACCGAACGCCGTGAGTTTGCCAATCAGCTGGACCGTTTTCTGGCAAAAGCCGCGAAATAGTGAGGTCTATTTTCACGTTGTTTAACGCAGCTTTCGTTTCAGTAATAGTCGATTCAGATATTGGCTCCTAGCGAGCAAGTTGTCTTGGATATCAAAATGCAGTAACAAGACGTTAGGGACCAACATCCACCGATAACAATACCAACCTAATCCGATAGTACGCCAGTACGCTACCGCTGGCGTTAGCTATAATGTCTCTACCGATGTACCGCTGACTATACCCCAACAACTTGAAGATGCAGATAGGTGACCGACGAACAAAGCCTCTGAGCACTTCGTGAACATAGATAAACTATGTGATGAGGTTTGTGAGTGCCCGTCCCTATCTCGTTAACAAAAAGCGCTGCAACTTCAAGTAGGACGAGTATAACGTCTCCACAGCAATGCTCATCTGCCCCAGCTACAGGTAATTCATATGGCTCATTCTTCCATTCTCATCACTGGCGCAAATTCTGGACTCGGATTTGAAGCTGCAAAACAATTTGCCCAACAAGACGGCATTTCTAAGATTATTTTGGCCTGTCGCAACCAAACACGAGCACAAGAGGCACTTCAGCGACTGGAAGCGCTTACGGGCAAAAAGATCTTTGAGATCTTGGTTGTTGACGTTAGCAGTTTAGAGTCCTGCCACGCCGCGGCCAAAAGCCTCAACACGAACATTGATGGCATGATTTTAAATGCTGGTGGAGGTGGTGGAACTGAACCGACCAAAATGACAAAAGAGGGTGTCACGTTTATTTTTGCAGCGAATGTATTAGGGCATGTTTACTTGACCGATCTACTTATCAACAATGGCAAACTCTCCAAGGAAGGCACTGTGATGTATGTAGCAAGCTTTGCAGCGCGTGGCGCACCCGAGATCGGCGCGGCGAAACCGCCCATCAATGACGGTTCGATTGCAGAGTGGACGTCGGTAGTGAATGGTGAAAAATTTGTTCGTAACAATACGTATACTGACATCTACGGCTCCGTAAAGCTCATGGGTGCTATGTGGACTATGAGCATGGCAAGACAACACCCTCAAATGCGTTTTGTCACTATTGACCCTGGCATGGCTCGAGGCACAGCAGGCACCGCAACGCTCCCTTGGCACCAGCGCTGGATGATGGAAGCGGCGATGTGGGTGATGCAACGACTAGGTAAGGCCCATTCCGTCGAGGTCGGCGCGAAACGTTACGTGGATGTCATGCTCGATGATGATAATTTTAAATCTGGGGTTTGGTGGGGCAGTGAAAAAGGGCTTACTGGAAAGCTGGCTGACCAAGTAACATACTGGCCTGAGCTTATTGGCAATGAATCCGCGCAAGACAATGCCAATACCGTTATTCATCAATTTATACACTGATATACCCAAACAACATGAAAGCGCAGCTAGGCGACAAGCAAGCAAAGCCTCTGAGCACTTCGTGAACATAGATAAACTATGTGATGAGGCTTTCGAGCACCAGTCAACAACGCTGCGACTTCAAGTGGGATGGGTATATAGCCAAAATAACGACATTAAAGGTTGAGGGTAGAGTATCGCTCAAATAAAACTACCTTTGCACCGCTTTAAAACGAGGATTTGCTTTGCAAATCACGTATAAACGCCCACGACGCTTGACGATTTGGCAATCAGGATGGCGACTTTTCGCGCTTTTTAACGATGACAATACCTTCATTCTGACTCGTTACCCTTTTCATTGGTTTTACCAAACTGACCAAAACGGCGGTTAAAGTTGGCAATACGCCCTTCTGCTTGCACCACACGCTGCTTACCGGTGTAAAACGGATGCGATGCCGATGAGACCTCAATAGTGAAATAAGGGTATGTCTTGCCATCTTTCCACTCTATGGTTCGATCGGTTTTCAGCGTTGAACCAACAATAAAATACTCATCGACACTGGTGTCGTGAAAGACGACTGGACGGTAATCAGGATGGATATCTGGTTTCATAATTGCACTCCACATGAGATGTTATAACATAACAAATGATAACCACTCTCAATTGAGTAAGCAAGTCAAAGTTATGCTAATGTTCGTCCACGATTGACGTACGTACCCAAATGACCAGCTGCCTCCATTCACCTAAAGGCGCATAAGTCTCAACTTGCAAGGTGACAACGGCGAGTCGCGAGGGATACCACTAAAGATGGCAGATGAGCGTGAACTATTCCATTAATCCAATTGGCCACATTGAGAGTCCTTACAAAGAAAAATTTGCAGTGCCTCGCCAGCCTCGCCTCGTACCGGCGGCGACATCACGTGTCAAACTGGTTGGGGCTGCAAATAACCTTGAATCGGTGCGTGGCATTGAGCAATTTAGCCATTTGTGGTTGCTGTTTTTGTTTGATCAAAATTTAACTGCAGGCTGGAAACCCACCGTTAGACCGCCGCGTCTTGGCGGAAATGAACGTATTGGGGTCTTTGCTTCTCGCGCCACGTTTCGCCCTAATGGCATTGGTATGTCAGCGGTCGAATTGCATAGCGTGACGAAAACGGGCGATCAAATCTATCTCGATCTCGGCGGAGTTGATCTTGTCGACGGTACGCCCATTCTCGATATCAAGCCTTATATCCCCTATTCAGACGCCATTGTTCAAGCAAGCGGAGGGTACGCCGATTCAGAGCCTGAGACACTCTCTGTCACTTGGCAAGGGGAGGCACTCGCCATGCTAGAGCGCCAAGCCAATTACACGCATCAACGCGCTGTGATTGAGCAAGTCTTAGCGCTTGACCCACGTCCAGCTTACAAAAAAGGTCGTCATGACCCTAAGCAATACGCCGTGCGACTGTTTGATCTTAACGTCAAATTTACCGTCGATGAAACCGGTGTGACGGTTAGTGCAATAGAATGCTTTTGACAATGGACTTTGACTGTTATTATTAGCGGCTACGCTTGCGCGCGGTAAACGCTCAAGCATAGCTTCTAAGCTCAAGTGCACCTAAACTTGAGACTTCCACTTCACTAAACGGATAAATTGAATGCGTACCAGTAATTATCTTCTTTCTACGCTAAAGGAGACTCCAAACGACGCAGAAGTTGTGAGCCACCAGCTCATGCTACGTGCAGGTATGATCCGTAAGCTAGCTTCAGGTCTTTATACCTGGCTACCTACTGGTCTTCGTGTACTGCGTAAAGTCGAAAACATCGTTCGTCAAGAGATCGACAATGCCGGAGCAATCGAGATCTTAATGCCGGTTGTTCAGCCGTTTGAGCTGTGGGAAGAGACTGGCCGCTCTGAAAAAATGGGCCCTGAACTGCTTCGCTTTACTGACCGCCATACGCGTCCGTTTGTTCTAAGCCCAACGGCTGAAGAAGTGGTTACCGCATTGGTACGCAATGAAGTCAGCTCATATAAACAGCTGCCTATGAATCTGTACCAAATTCAAACTAAATTCCGTGATGAGCGCCGCCCACGTTTTGGCGTAATGCGCGCACGTGAATTTAGCATGATGGACGCTTATAGCTTTGACATTGACAAAGCTGGTCTCGAAAAATCTTACCAAGCGATGCACGATGCTTATTGTAAAGCGTTTGATCGCATGGGCCTTGAGTACCGTCCTGTATTGGCTGACTCTGGCGCTATCGGTGGTAATGGCTCACAAGAGTTCCACGTTCTCGCAGAAAGCGGCGAAGATTTGATCGCGTTCTCAACCGAGTCCGATTATGCGGCCAACATTGAAAAAGCCGAAGCGGTTGCGCCAGCAACTGAACGCGCAGCGCCTTCGGTGGAAATGACGCTGGTTGATACACCAAACGCCAAAACCATCGCAGAGCTGGTTGAGCAGCATGGCCTTGCGATTGAAAAAACCGTTAAGACGTTGTTTGTTAAGGCCTCTGATGAGATTGATGCGCCTATCGTAGCTCTCATCATTCGTGGCGACCACGAGCTGAATGAAATTAAAGCGGAAAACCTAGCCGAAGTGGCAGCGCCACTTGAAATGGCCAGCGAAGAAGAGATCCGCGCACTTATCGGCGCAGGTCCTGGCTCTTTAGGCCCTGTCGGGCTTGAACTACCATTCATCGTTGACCGCACCGTTGCAGTGATGAGCGACTTTGGCGCAGGCGCGAACGTAGATGGTAAACACTACTTCGGCATCAACTGGGGCCGTGACGTTGAGCTAGGTCAAGTTGCTGATTTGCGTAACGTTGTTGAAGGCGATCCAAGCCCATGTGGTCAAGGCACACTGCTGCTTAAACGCGGCATTGAAGTGGGCCACATCTTCCAGCTAGGCACCACCTATTCTGAAAAGATGAACTGTGGCGTACTCGACTCAAACGGTAAGAACGTGATTCTTGAGATGGGTTGTTACGGCATTGGTGTCTCGCGTGTGGTCGCGGCGGCGATTGAACAAAACCACGACAAATTCGGCATCATCTGGCCAGATGCTCTTGCGCCATTCCAAGTGGCTATCGTGCCAATGAACATGCATAAATCTGAGCGCGTTCAGGAAGCGGCGGAGAAGCTTTATACGGAATTGACGGCGATGGGCATCGAAGTCCTGTTTGACGATCGTAAAGAGCGCCCAGGTGTGATGTTCTCTGACATTGAGCTGATTGGCGTGCCGCACACCATCGTTATCGGTGATCGCAGCATGGACGAAGGTCATTTTGAATATAAAAATCGTCGCAGCGGTGAAAAAACGCCTGTTGCGATGGCCGATATCGTCGAACACATTAAAGCGCAGCTTCAATAATTAAATTGATTTTTGTGTGATTATTAAAAGGTCAGCTGATGCTGGCCTTTTTTATTGCACAAAATCATTGCAAAGAAAAATCAGCCATACCCATTTTTGTCTTTATCACTGCTGATGTGTATAGTGAGCGCAGTTATTTATTTCTAGGAAAAATCCATGCTTGTTTACAGCTGTTGTGATCTTGTACGTGAGCTTTACGCTCAAATTGGTAGTGGCGATCAGGCCTATGTTCCACAAGCGATTTCGTGCGCGGTCAAAACCTTAAACGATATCGCCGCCGATGAGTCACTGCCAAAAGAAACGCGTGAAAGAGCGGCTTTTGCCGCGGCGAATTTACTCATTTCAGACTTTGAAGATAAGTAAGCCTCATGACGTTATCCAATTTCGAATCCATGGACGTGGTGATGCTCATGAGCATCGTCAATATGAAATTACGCGACGACTTTTCGGGTGATTTAGATAAGCTTTGTGCGTTTTTTGATATCAGTCGTAGCGCGCTCGAAGCGCGTTTGGCGACGGCAAATTTTGAGTTCTTACCTGACGTCGGTCAGTTTCGTTAATGTGATTTGAGAGACAGATTTTTCGACATTCGCAGGTGTGTCTCTCTTTTTGAATGCTCAAGTCAGGGTTGCGCTGGTGACTATCTGATGATCACTGGCTATGAGCATGTTCCGTTTTAACTCTCACTATTTCCCTTCGCGTTCATCAAACGGACGTTAGGTACAAGCTCATCAGCAAGACAAGCTCATACCCAAACTAACAAACTTATCCCAAGGATGCCCAAATCACGGTTGCCACTAATAACGGGCACACAAACTTCACATAAGCAGGCCAAATTTTACCAAAGAAGCCCTGCTCAAATTCTGGATTACCTTGCTTAAGCTCATTGATTTTACTATTTCGGCTCCATACCCAACCGCCGAAGAGGCAAAATAGTAGCGCCGCAACTGGCTGAACATACTGAGTCGATACCGTTGCTACCAAGCCAAACAGCGCGCCAAAGTTAAAGCAGATGAAAACACTGAACAGCAAAATCAAACCGCCTAACGCCCAAGAGGTTACACCTCGGCGCGTGCCACAGCGTTCACTCACCAGCGCAACCGGACACTCCAACATAGAGATAGACGACGTTAGCGCAGCAATAGTCAGTAGTAAAAAGAAGACCACGGCAAAAAGCTGACCGACAAAACCTAGACTATCAAACATCAGTGGCAGCACTTGGAATACAAGCGTATCTGAGTTGAGTAGCGAGCCATCTTCTGCGTAGATTTGGACCCCTTTTTGCATCGCAACAAACATCGCTGGCATCACCACTAAGCCTGCGATAAACGCGACAGCCGTATCAACTAAAGTGACGTTCATCGCCATTTTAGGCAAATTCTCTTTCTTACTAAGGTAAGAGCCGTAAATCAGCATTGAACAGCCGCCAATGGTCAGCGAGAAAAAGCCCTGTCCCATTGCTGCCAGCACCAGTTTACGATCAAACACTTGAGAAAAATCGGGCACCAGATAATGCTTGAGGCCTTCCATCGCTCCGTCTTGCGTCATGATGTAGACAAACAGCACGGCAAACAACACAAACAGCGCTGGCATAAGGCGTGTTGACCATTTCTCAATGCCCTGCTTTACCCCACCTTGCACGATGTAAATCGTCAGAAGGTAGAACACTACTGTGCCAAAGACGTTGCGTTCAATACTAAAGCCTTTAAACCATGCGGTTGCTGCTTCAAGACCGGCCAATTCAGTTATCGCGCCCAGCATAAAGCAGATGATCCAGCCACCGACGATGCTATAAAACGCTAGTACCAAACAAGGCACACTTAGGCCGACCCAACCAACGACTTCACCCACACGCTTACCAGCAGGGCTGCTTGTCAGTGAGCGCATACTATCCACAGGGTTTGCTTGACCGTGACGGCCAATGGCCATTTCAATCACCAGCATAGGAAAGGCGACGACAAGGATCATCACCAAATAGACCAACAAGAATGCGCCGCCACCATTACTGGCCGCTTGCGTTGGAAAGCCCCAAATATTACCTAGGCCAACCGCCGCGCCAGCTGCAGCTAAAATAAAGCCCAGTCTTGAGCCAAAATGTTCACGAGAAGAAGAGGTTTGCTGCGTCATACTACTTTACTACCGCATCATTAAACTAGCTAGCTAGTACGATATCCTAAGCAATGAAGCGAGACAAGCAAAATTATCGGACAATGGGCGCCCAATTTGAAATTTATGTGCTCATATACGAAACAGCCCCACAGATATACCCAAACAACTTGGCGTTGCAGGTAGGCGGCAAACGCGCAAAGCCTCTGAGCACTTCGTGAACATAGACAACTATGTGATGCGGTTTGCGAGAGCCAGCCAACACCCCTGCAATTTCAAGTGGGACAGGTATACTTCGCCGCAATTAGCGCTCCACTTTAATTGCTGAGAATGGCTGCAATTGCGGTACTAGCTGCTGAAGCTCGCGCTGATGCAGCTCGGTTTGCGCCAATGACTGGCACCAGTTGAGCCACTGTTGGTCAAGCTCACCTTTGTGCTCTTGCATGCGTTTTTTTACCGCAAGGCTCAACTCACTTATTTTTTGCGACAATTCAGTCAGGTTAATCCGTCCATTTTGCGCCATCTCTTGTGTCATAAGCTCAAACGCGCTCGTCGTCATGGCTTGGCTCAGGAGCGTCTTTGCCTGCTCCAAATCCCCCTGCCAACGCTGCGAAAACTGGCCCATTTGTGTGACTGGAATGGTCCAATCTCCGTCAACGTTGAGCTGACTCTGCCACTGCGTCACAAAGTCGGTTAATGATGTTTTAGCCCCGTCAAACACACCAGGACTTGCCACACTAAGTGCCGCTTCATCAAGCACTTGGTGGGCTAAAATTAGAGTTTTCTCCGTCAGCGCATGCGCTTTGGGAAGATAGGTTAAAACATTACTACGGTAACGCTCTAATGCGCTTTGCTGCTCAGGGCTCAGTGTTTGCTTCACTCCATTGAGTTTGAGCTGATTGGTTGCCGTCAGCGCTGCGATATCACCTTGCTGATTTTCTATCGTAATTTGGCGGTTATTCAGTCGTATTTCATTTTCTATTGCAACGCGGCATGGCGCCGCGATGGCTGCGGTATTGAGCACACAATAGGTGAAAACAGATACAAGCAACAAACGCCATCGACTCGTCATCATTGCCACTCCCTTTCGATTTTGTTTTTACGTGTTTATTGCTCGGTTCAAGCCGGATACTGAATAACCATAGCAGTATTTCATTATAGTGGCGTGTATAGCCAAACAACTTGGCGTTGCAGGTAGGCGACCAGCGAACAAAACCGCTGAGCACTTCGTGAACATAGACAAACTATGTGATGAGGTTTGTGAGTGCCAGTCCTTATCTCGTTAACAAAACGCGCTGCAACTTCAAGTAGTCAGTCAAACATCGATAATTGCTGACTTTGCCAGGCTGGAGGTAGCGCAACGCTCAGCCCCAGCAGCCGAATTTCACGCCCTTTTTGCCGCGTGAGTACCTCACGCAGTAGCTCGCGAAAATAGTCAAGCTCAAGCTCACCGTGCACATGTTCGATGGTGGTTTGCTGAAAGTCCGCGAATTTAACCTTGATCCCTTGCTTGATGATTTTTTTGTTCGCTGTTGCACGCTCAAGACGCATTTCTAGCTCAGGAAACAGACGCTGCTCAATCACCTGCCAGCACTGCTCAAAACTGTGAATATTTTCACTGAAGGTACGCTCCACGCCAACGGACTTACGCTCACGTTCTACTACGATTTCACGCTCATCAATGCCTTGACTTCGTTTCCATAGCGAGGCGCCAAGACGGCCAAATTGCGCCAATACCGTGCGATAATCACTGTGGCGAATGTCTTGGCACACGAAAAAGCCTGCTTGATGCAGCTTTTCAAGGCTCACTTTGCCCACCCCAGGGATCTTCTCTAGTGGTAGAGTATCTATTACCTGCTGCACTTTATCAGGCGGGATCACAAATTGCCCGTTCGGCTTATTCATGTCTGAGGCAACTTTGGCGAGAAATTTTAGTGGCGCAACACCAGCAGAAGCGGTTAATTGGAGCTCGTTCCAAATATCGCGCCGAATCGCTTCAGCAATCAAGGTAGCGGAGCCATGACAAGCCGTCGCGTTGGTAACATCAAGATACGCTTCGTCGAGCGACAATGGTTCGATGATTTCTGTATAGCGACGAAATATCGCTCGAATTTGTTGCGAGACCGATTTGTATACCGACATACGTCCCGGTACCACGGTCAAATTGGGGCACAATTGACGAGCGCGACCGGTCGGCATTGCGCTACGTACTCCGAACTTACGCGCTTCATAGTTGCACGTGCTGATCACTCCGCGCTGTTTTTCGCTACCACCTACGGCGAGGGGAATGCCGCGATAAGCGGGATTATCACGCATCTCGACTGCGGCATAAAAGCAATCCATATCGACATGGATGATTTTGCGCACCACGGCGTCACACAAAATACTTCACCACAAAATACTGTTCAAAAAACCAGTATATACCTAAGTATCGTCAAGATACAGAGTCTAAATAAAATCGCAGCGCATGACGGTTTGCGCTGCGTCCCTTAACTGAATTAGGCAATACGGTCTTTATCCCACTCGGCAAGTTTTGCCTGACGAGCGGCTTCACGTGCTTCGCGCTTCTTGCGCGCATCACAAGGCTCTGGGCAGTTACACACTTTTTCAATGCCCACAGCGCCAAGACCACCACAACTGCCTTTTACCACTTTCTTTTGAAAAATATATCCAACCGCCATGGCAGCAATCACCGCCACAAACACGCCAAAGGTGATCAAAAAAGTATTCATCACTTACTCACTGCTGCTATTAATTAAAGTTTGATACTTTGCAGAGGCATACTCTTCAAAGCCTTGCTCTGTTTTGACGATCATCAAGACGGCAATGTCGTTATTTTGCGCCACTTGCATGCCTCGCTCTGCGCCTAGCACCATTAATCCAGTAGCAAGGCCATCGGCTGTCATCGACGACGGATGAAGCACAGTCACCGACACCACCTTATGGTTGATAGGCTTACCTGTGCTTGGGTCGATAATGTGAGAGTAGCGCACGCCATCGTGCTCAAAATAATTACGATAATCCCCAGAGGTAGCGATGGCCATATCCCCCGGTGCGATGATCTCTTGAACCGCGCGCTCGCCTACGGTCGGTTTTTCTATCGCAATACGCCATGGCATCTCTGCTTGGTTAATGCCTTTTAAGCGAATTTCGCCACCGACTTCAACCATATAGTCATTGGCACCAATGCGCTCAAGATAATCGGCCACGACATCAACGCCCCACCCTTTGGCTATGGGTGACAAATCAAGATAGAGATCTGATCTTGCTTTGCTGAGGGCATTACTATCAAGGGTTAATAACTCAATGCCCACCATAGCGCGACGCGCGTCCAACTCTGCGGCGGTTGGAACACGCTCTGGCCTAGCTTCTGGGCCAAACCCCCATAGGTTAACCAAAGGCCCCACAGTCACATCCAACCCACCTAACGTTAGACCGTTTAAACGAATCGCTTCTTTCACCACGGTGGCAGTCTCTGGGGAAAGTTTAAAAGGCGCTGCGCTGTCGTGTTGATTGAACTGACTCAGCTCCGAGTTTGGTCGGTAAGTCGACATTTGATCGTTCACTTGCTCAAGCAAACGGTCGACTTCCTGCTGCACGTTTTGCGGTGTCGGCAGAGCGTCATGGTTAAGATACTTAATATTATAACTGGTGCCCATTGTGGGGCCGGAGAGGTGCACTTGTTCAGCAGGCTGCTCACAGCCAACCAAAATCACCAAAGAAGCTAAAGCAACAAGCCAATTTTTCACTTGTTCACTCCCATTAAAGTTTGATCAGAAAACATAAGGCAATGGTTGATATTCATCCACTCTCTTATATCCACTGGGTGGAAAAAAGAATGGCTGACTCAAGAGTCAGCCACAATGTAGCTTTTCGTATAACAATATATTTCAAGTTCATTGATGTGATAGCAAGGAGGCAAATCAACCTTTCCCTAGGAGCATAGATCACTATGTGACTAGGGCAGCCGGCGAACCGGAAGGTTTATGCCGCTGACACCGCTAGCGCTTCAATGAAGAAGAAATTAGCCACCGAAATCATCGAGCAGGATATTCTCATCCTCCACCCCGAGATCTTTTAGCATGCCAATCACGGCAGCATTCATCATCGGTGGACCACACATGTAGTATTCACAATCTTCTGGCGCGTCATGATCGCGCAAGTAGTTTTCATACAATACGTTATGGATGAAACCTGTGTAGCCATCCCAGTTATCTTCTGGTAGTGGGTCAGACAGTGCACAATGCCATACGAAGTTATCATTCTCAGCCGCTAGGCCATCGAAATCTTCAACGTAGAACATTTCGCGCTTAGAGCGTGCGCCATACCAGAAAGACATCTTGCGCTTAGAGTGCAAACGCTTAAGCTGGTCGAAAATGTGTGAACGCATTGGCGCCATACCAGCACCACCGCCGACAAAGACCATTTCCGCATCGGTGTCTTTGGCAAAGAACTCACCAAATGGCCCCGAAATCGTACACTTGTCACCCTCTTTCAGTGACCAGATAAACGATGACATAATGCCTGGTGGCACATCTGGGTTATTTGGTGGCGGCGTCGCAATACGCACGTTCAGCATGATAATGCCGTGCTCTTCTGGGTAGTTCGCCATTGAGTACGCGCGAATGGTTTCTTCATTCACTTTTGACTCATAACGGAACAAATTGAACTTCTCCCAATCATCACGGTATTCCGCTGGAATATCGTAATCTGCGTATTTCACGTGGTGCGCCGGCGCTTCAATCTGAATGTAACCACCAGCGCGGAAAGGCACTGATTCACCATCAGGAATTTGCAGCTTAAGCTCTTTAATGAACGTCGCTTTGTTATCGTTAGAGATAACGGTACATTCCCACTTCTTCACGCCGAAGATCTCTTCAGGAAGCTCGATGTCCATGTCAGTTTTCACTGCCACTTGACATGCTAGACGCTCACCTTCACGCGCTTCACCTTTTGAAATGTGGTCAAGCTCGGTTGGTAGAATGTCACCACCGCCAGATTTCACCTTAACGCGACACTGACCACAAGAGCCACCGCCACCACAGGCAGAAGAAACGAACACACCTGAACCAGCAAGCGCGCTAAGCAGCTTGCCACCAGGAGAGGTCACGATCGCTTTTTCAGGATCGCCATTGACCGAAATTGTAATGTCACCTGTTGGTACTAGCTTAGATTTAGCGAACAAAATCACTAACACTAACGCCAGTAGTACCAGAGTAAACATCACGACACCAAGAATAATGTCCATTGACTATTCCTTAATTGTTGCGGCTTACCCGACTTACAGTTGCACACCAGAGAAAGACATAAAGCCTAACGCCATCAAACCCACCGTGATAAACGTGATACCCAGACCACGCAAACCCGGAGGCACATCAGAGTACTTCATCTTTTCACGGATACCTGCAAGTGCGACGATAGCGAGCATCCAACCGACACCAGCACCAAAGCCGTAAACCACAGATTCTGCGAAGTTGTAGTCACGTTGCACCATGAAAGAGACACCACCAAAGATCGCACAGTTAACTGTGATAAGCGGTAGGAAGATGCCCAGCGCGTTATACAAAGGTGGGAAGAAACGGTCTAGGATCATCTCAAGGATTTGAACTAGCGCCGCAATCACACCGATGAAGGTTATGAAGTTCAAAAAGCTTAGGTTTACGCCTTCAACGAGAGCATTTTCTTTAAGCAGGTAGGTGTAAACCAAGTTGTTTACTGGTACGGCGATGGTCAATACCACTACAACCGCAACACCAAGGCCAAAAGAGGTCTTTACTTTCTTTGATACCGCCAAAAAGGTACACATACCAAGGAAGAAAGAGAGTGCCATGTTTTCGATGAAAATCGATTTCACCAGCAGACTAATATAATGTTCCATTTCGCCCTTACTCCTTCGCTTCTACTTGTTCTGGTTTGAACGTACGGATCGCCCAGATAAGGAAGCCGATCAGGAAGAATGCTGATGGGGCCAGAAGCATCAAGCCGTTTGGCTGATACCAACCACCATTATTAACCAGTGGTAGCACTTCCATGCCAAACAGTTTGCCTGAGCCAAACAGTTCACGGAAGAAACCCACAGTGATCAAAACAAAACCGTAACCCAAACCATTACCAATACCGTCAATCAATGACGGTAGCGGCGCTGACTTCATTGCGAAGGCTTCAGCACGACCCATTACAATACAGTTAGTAATGATAAGGCCAACGAATACTGATAGCTGCTTTGAAATGTCGTAAAGGTACGCTTTTAAGATCTGGTCTACCACAATTACTAGCGAGGCAATGATCGCCATTTGCACGATAATACGCACGCTGTTTGGAATGTGGTTACGGATCAACGAAACGAAGAAGTTAGACAACGCCGTTACAAAAATAACCGCGATCGTCATAACAAATGCCGTTTCTAATTTCGTCGTTACAGCAAGCGCTGAACAGACGCCAAGAACTTGTAATGCAATCGGGTTGTTATCCAACACCGGTGCCATCAAGCTCTTTTTCATGTTTTGAGCACTGGACATTAGTTCAGACCTCCGTCACGTACTTTGGCAAGGAACGGACCAAAGCCGTTATTACCAAGCCAGAAGTCAAAGGTGTTCTGCACGCCAACTGCCGTCAGAGTTGCTCCTGATAGGCCATCAACCGCGTAAAGTGAACCTTGAGGTGCACCGCCTTTGACAATCTTAATTGCTGGCTGCTGACTTTCATCAAACAGCTTCTTACCCACAAACTGAGCACGCCAAGATGGGTTTTCAACTTCACCACCCAATCCCGGAGTTTCACCTTGTTCATAGTAAGTAATACCATTGATGGTGTTACCGTCGGTTTGTACTGCAACAAATGCGTACATCATTGACCATAGACCGTTACCGTGAACCGGCAAAATCACTTGATCAATTTGACCTTGTTGCTTCACGAGGTAAACCACACCCACGTTGGCTCGACGAATGATTTTCGCCGTGTCATCTTGGGCACTCAATTTCATCGATTGAGCAGGATCTTTTGCGGCTGCGCGCTGATCATAGGCACCAGCATCGCCGTCAACAAAATCCCCGGTTTTGAAGTCAACCAAACGCGGCTCAATGTATTGTGCAAAGAGCGCTGGTACTTCTTTGGCGCTGGTCGGGTCAATGCCCGCCACTTCCAAAATTTTGGTCTGCTTATCAAGTACTGCGTTTTCTTGCTGCTTGCTACGCAAACCGACCGCTGCGGTTGATACGACGATTGAACACACAAGGCTCAATGCGACAACAACACCCAGCGTTTTCTTAATGCTATCGTTATTACTTGCCATAGCGCGCTAGTCTCCGCTTGATGTTCTTCTCGATAACGACATGGTCGAATAAAGGTGCAAACAAGTTCGCGAATAGAATTGCCAACATCATCCCTTCTGGATACGCAGGGTTTACTACTCGGATCATGACACACATTACGCCGATCAAAATGCCGTACCACCATTTACCGTTATTGGTAAATGAGGCAGATACTGGGTCGGTAGCCATAAAGAACATACCAAACGCAAAACCACCAAGCACAAGATGCCAATGCCAAGGCATGCTGAACATTGGATTGGTCTCAGAGCCCACCACGTTAAACAGCGTTGCCGTCGCAATCATACCGATCATAACGCCGGCGATGATACGCCAAGAGGCAATACGCATGTAAACGATAAGTGCTGCACCAATCATCAGTGCCAAGGTTGATGTCTCACCAATCGAGCCTGGAATGTTACCAATAAAGGCATCCATCCAAGTGATAGGAGCACCCGTGATGTTGTTGATAAGCGCGCCATTACCACCTTGAGCCCATTGGCTCAGCGCTGTTGCACCAGAGAAGCCATCGGCCGCAGTCCAGACAAGATCGCCTGAGATCTGTGCTGGATAAGCAAAGAACAAAAAGGCTCGACCGGCTAACGCTGGGTTAAGGAAGTTACGCCCTGTACCACCGAAGATCTCTTTTGCAACCACCACGCCAAAGGTAATACCCAGCGCCGCTTGCCATAACGGCAAGGTTGGTGGAACGATAAGAGCAAACAAGATAGATGTGACAAAGAAGCCTTCGTTGACTTCGTGCTTGCGCACCATACAGAACAACACTTCCCAAAAACCACCAACGATAAATACCGTTGCGTAGATAGGTAAGAAGTACGTTGCGCCGAGCAACATTTTACTTGCCCAACCGGCTTCAGCAGACACAGTGCCGCCAAGCATTTCAGTAAGCCAGTAATGCCAGTTGCCCGCCACCACTTGTGCAAGTTGGTCGCCAGAATAAAGATGTGTTAACGCTGCGATGGCTTGACCACCTGCGTTGTACATACCCCAGAACATCGCTGGGAATACCGCAAACCACACCATGATCATGATGCGTTTGAGGTCGACGCTATCACGAACGTGCGAGCTTCGTTTGGTTACCAGACCCGGCGTATAAAACAGCGTTGCCGCCGCTTCGTACAGTGCAAACCATTTTTCATGCTTGCCGCCCGGCTCAAAGTTATGCTCGATGTCTTCAAGAAACTTTTTAAGGCCCATGAAACTTACCCTTCCTTCTCAATTTTATCTAAGCATTCACGAAGCAATTGACCGTACTCGTATTTGCCTGGGCAAACAAAAGTACACAATGCCAAATCTTCTTCATCAAGCTCAAGTGCACCAAGCGCTTGCGCGCTGTCACTATCGCCAGAGCAAAGATCGCGAAGCAATAAGGTAGGTTGAATATCCAGTGGCATTATGCGCTCATAGTTGCCAATGGGTACCATGGCACGGTCACTGCCGTTGGTCGTCGTGGTCATGTTGTACAACTGACCCTTAAAGAAGTGACCAAGGAATGAACGTGTAATAGAAAATTTATTTTTACCAGGAACCGCCCAGCCAAACAGCTCTTTATCACGCCCTTCGCGTAATACCGAAACTTGTAAGTGGTAACGACCTAGATAAGCATGTGGGCCACTGGCTTGTGTACCTGAAAGTACCGAGCCTGAGATCACACGCACTTCGCCCGGCATCAACTCATTGTTGGTCAAAGCGTCCAAATCGGCACCCATGATCGTACGCACAAGACGCGGCTCATTCACCACAGGGCCTGCAAGAGACACAACACGCTGTGTGAATAGCTCACCCGTTAGGAACAGTTGACCAATCGCAATGACGTCTTGGTAGTTGATGCTCCAAGCGACGAAATCAGCGCTAACTGGATAAAGGAAGTGCATGTGCGTACCCGCAAGACCCGCAGGGTGCGGACCATCGAATACGTGCTCTTCCACATTAGTTTGAGCTGAACGCGGCAGGCTCACACCCGACTTACACACGTAAACTTTACCGCTGGTCAACACAGACAAAATGTCCAAGCCGGCGATAAACGCTTCAGATTGTTCATTGATGATGATCTCAGGTTGCGCTGCTAATGGATTGGTATCCATTGCCGTCACAAAAATGGCCTGAGTTGACGAGTCGATTGCGGGAACCTTGCTGAACGGTCGAGTACGCAAAGCTGTCCAAAGACCAGACTCAACCAATTGACTCGTGATCGCAGCGCGATCTAAGCCAGCGAGTTGATTCGCTTCGAACTTATCAAATGTGATTTGGGCATCACCGCTCACTTCAATCACAACAGATTGAAGAACACGTTTTGCACCACGGTTCACTTCAATAACTTTGCCGCTGACGGGCGAAGTAAATTTCACTCCAGGATTCTTTTTATCTTCAAAAAGAACTTGAGCTTTTTTCACTTCATCGCCTACGCGGACATGCATAGTTGGACGCATACCCACGTACTCTTCGCCAAGCAAGGCGACTTTATTGATGGGATTACCATCATTAATCACCTGGGATGGAGTACCCGCGATTGGCAGGTCCAAACCCTTCTTTATTGTAATCATACGCACTTGCACTACTTTATCGGGAAAAAGATTCTTTTAATTGCGTAACTTTTTAGACACGACATCTGTGTCCGGTTTTGACGTTGGAACCACGCCAAAATCGCAACATCCTATTAAACACCCAATCACAAAATATGAACGGGAATTATCAGGTGCAGTAGTTTAGCATTTTTTACGAGTTTGATGCCATGACCTAAAATGCTAATCCCTGTTTTATTTCTAACGATGTCCGTCCTATCGTTTAAACAATGTCCATAACTATGACGCACCGCACACACAAGCTGTAATGTTATGCGAAAACTGAATGCACCCATTCATATTTAGAAACATTCAATTAACACCATTCATGGCTTGTCACATGCGAAAATATTGTTTTTGCCATTTTAACCAGCGCACAAAGCTGATGCAGTAAAAGGAATAAAAAAAGATGGCCTAGCGCCATCTTTTTACCCACTTTTTTTGTGTTTTTTGCGAGGGCTCGAATTATTGCCCTGCGGTTTTACCACCGCCCATGCACATCGGGCTATCTGGCACACCATCTCGTACCACACGCCACTCACTGTCGGTATAAGTATGAATCGACAGAGCATGAACGTGGCGTTCCAGCTCTCGAGCAAGAGCTTGGTTAATCTGACGATGACGTTGGATGAGACGCTGCCCTTCAAAACGGTCACTCACGACAACGACTTTGAAGTGACTTTCGGAGCCCTGTGGCACATTGTGCATATAACTTTCATTGATCACACTTAAGTGCGTTGGCATGAAAGTTTGGTGTAACTTGGTTTCAATGACTTCTTGGATCATTTTAAGTTCCCTTTATTACCACTGACAGTGAGCAAACCTGAGAAAGCTCGCTCTGATAAAAGCCTCACAGTACGCGAGTTAGGTCAATAACGTCACGCTTACTCAAGTATATCCCAAGATTTCCAATTGAGACGACGATTTATTCTCTTCAATAACAATAGGCTAGAGATAACATATGCGCCATGTAACACACCTTGGCACGCATTTTTCTACCATGTTGTCGATCATTTTGCGACAATAGCCACGAAATTTCTGATATCAACTTCGCGTTCAGCACACGTCATGATCAAAACTCAACTGCAGCTTCTTAATCGAAGTTTAGATTTGTACCGTTACCCAAAGCTAACCAATGAGACGCTCCAAGCCTGGGATGCCGGCGACGAATACCTCATCTCTCATATCGAGTCATCATCGCTCGCGCCCCATTCGCGAATTTTGATCCTTAATGACAGTTTTGGTGCCTTGAGCTGTTGGTTTGGGGCACACCACTTGGTGTTTAGCATGACGGACTCGCACATTGCCCGCTTAGGCATTGAAGCCAACCTCGCTGAAAACGGGGTCGCTGACGGCTCAGTCACCCTCTTAACCTCGCTCGATCCTTGGCCAGAAAATATTGACTTAGTATTGATGCAACTGCCGAAAAACAACCGTTATTTGACGTGGCAACTGCATCAATTACGGACCAAGCTCGATCAATCGACGCTGGTTATTGCGGTCAATAAAGCGCGAGACATTCACAGCTCAACGCTAAAATTATTTGAGCGTTATCTTGGTACAACTCACACATCCCTGGCGTGGAAAAAGCACCGTTTGGTGTTCGCTCATGCCAACGCTGTGCCTGTAGAAGCCGCACCTGAATCTTCTACATGGACAGTGCCAGAACACGGATTAGAACTGACCAATTTAAGTAATGTCTATTCTGGTGAAAGTTTGGATTTAGGCGCGCGGTTTATTTTAGAACACCTGCCAAAGAAAGCGGAGTATCAGAACATTATCGATCTTGGTTGTGGCAACGGTGTGCTTTCGCTCAAACTCGCGGCGCTCAATCCTCAAGCTCATCTCACCCTCGTCGATGAAAGCTATATGGCATTAGCATCAGCGAAAATTAACCTGCAACGGTTTCTCGCCATCGATGATAATGCGCTAGCGGCCAAAGCCACTTTCAAGGCCAATAATTGTTTAGATGGATTTGCACCACAACAGGCGGATCTGGTTGTGTGCAACCCACCCTTTCACCAACAGCAAGCGGTCACTGACCATATCGCCTGGCAAATGTTTTGCGATGCCAAGCGAGTGCTAAAAACGGGGGGCGAACTGCGGGTTATCGGCAATCGCCACCTCGGCTATGACGCCAAGTTGAAACGGCTGTTTGGCCCCAATAATGTTGCTTTCGTGGCGTCAAATAGTAAGTTTGTGATTTTGCAGGCAACAAAAGCCTGAGTCACCTTTCCCACATCGAAGAAATTCATAGTATATTGAGGGCATTGAAAAAGACGTTCACTCGTAACGTCGCCCTTTTTACGTCAACCAAGGAATTGATAATGAAAAAATGGCTTTTTACCGCTTCATTAGTCTTATTGACGGCTTGCTCTGCGCCGCAGCCGCCACAACTGAACTTTGCCCCTCAAGCCTTTTTGAGCACCAATCCGATTGCTGATGGCAAGAGTTTTACCTTGACCAGTAAAGATGTACGAACAGCGCAATATGTCGCTTTGGTTGACAGTGGCCGCGCTAATGTCATTCCACTTCACGCGCAGCAAAATCTACGCATCACCCTAGAAAACCAACTGGCCAAACAGTTAGCGTCTCAAGGTTTTCACACCAGCATGACCAGTAACAATAGTGTGACCATGGTGCTGCAAGATGCCTTAGTTAACGTGAAGCATTCCGTGATGGAAAATGAAATGGACGCTCTGGTTGTGCTTGCTGTTACCGCCGAGACACCAAAAGGCAAATTGGTCAAAACCTATACTGGCACTGCAAAACGTACTGGTGTGTTAAGTGCGTCCGATCAAGACATCGAGATGGTGTTAAATGATGTGACTAACCTTGTGCTTGCTGATATCGCTGCAGATAAAGAGCTGCAAAACTACATGCGGGAGCGTTTCTAATGCTACGTTCACTGATTTTATCGCTTGCGCTACTGAGCTCTGCGGTTTTTGCTGGTCCCAAAGTGACGTTTGAGACGACCCTTGGCACGATTGTCATTGAACTCAATCAAGAGCAAGCGCCGATCACGGTTGCCAACTTCATGCGTTATGTGGAAGACGGTAGCTATGTTGGCAGCCAGTTCCATCGTGTGATCCCCGGGTTTATGGCGCAAGGGGGAGGCTTTGATGAATCGCTTAATCTTCTAAGTACGTATGAACCGATCAAAAACGAAGCGGCAAATGGCTTAACTAACGACGCTGCGACAATCGCAATGGCGCGCACCAGCAACCCCAACTCCGCAACACGCCAATTTTTCATTAACCTTGTTGATAATGATTTTCTAAACTACAACATGCAACCGCCTGGTTATGCTGTCTTTGGCACAGTGGTGGAAGGCTTTGACGTTGTGCAAAAAATGGCGCAGCAGCCAACAGGTCGCTCGCGTGGTATGGCGGATGTTCCCAAAACGCCAATAGTGATAACCAAAGCGACTCTCGCGCAATAACCCCGCCTCAAAACGTCATTGCCATTTCGAGGCTAAGCTGATCTTAGCCTCGACTTTATTACTCAAGGATTTTTTATGCAGCCTTCGACAACACCCAGTTGGCGCGATAGTGTAACCAGTTATCTCGACCGCCGCTTGCTCTGGGTTTTTATGCTAGGCTGCTCAAGTGGTTTTCCTTGGGTTCTTATTGGCTCTAACATGTCTGGCTGGTTAAAAGATGCCGGGTTAACCCGTAGCGCTATCGGTTTTTTTGGTAGCGTTTTTGCGGTCTACGCGATTAATTTTCTTTGGGCCCCTTTGGTTGACCGCGTCAAATTGCCGATATTGCACAATCGGTTGGGCCAGCGCCGCAGTTGGATTTTTGCTTGTCAGGGCATCATGTTACTGGGCACACTTGTCATTGCAACGCTCAACCCTGCGCACCAATTGTGGTTAACCTCGTTATTGGCATTGACGATTGCGATTGCCTCAGCGACCCAAGATGTCGCCATTGATGCGTTTCGAATTGATACCTTTCCGAAATCACAAGCCAGTAAACTGCCACAAGCGTCGGCGATGGCAGTCATGGGATGGTGGACAGGCTATTCGCTGCCAGGGTATTTGGCCTTTATTAACGCCGACGACATCGGGTGGAATGGGGTCTATTTTGGCATGGCCGCGATTGTTGGCCTTCTCATGTTATTTACCCTTATCGTGCATGAACCTCAAACGCAGCGCGACGAGTTACAACAGCAAGCCGAAGCACGTCATCATCAAGTGATTCAATCATCGATATTAACTTGGCTCTCCGTCACCCTGATTGAACCTTTTCTCGATTTCTTTCGTCGTAATGGCGTGCAAATCGCGCTCACATTACTGCTGTTTGTCTTTTTGTTCAAAATCGGCGAGGCGTTCCTTGGCCGAATGTCGATCCTCTTTTACAAAGAAGTGGGCTTCAGTAATGAACAAATTGGCCATTACTCAAAGCTTATCGGATGGGGCGCGACTGTCTTCTTTACGCTACTCGGCAGCTTATTCAACGTCAAATTTGGTATCGTTCGAGGCTTAATGCTTGGCGGAATTGCCATGGCAAGCAGTAATTTGATGTTTGCGTGGATGGCGCAAGAAGGTCCAAGTGAGTCGCTCTTTTTGGCCACAGTGATCATTGATAATTTTACCACTGCGTTTTCAACCGTCGCGTTCGTCTCTTTCTTGACCTTACTGACAGGTCAAGCGTTTTCAGCTACACAATACGCGCTTTTAGCGTCACTGGGCAATTTAGGCCGAACAACGCTTGCGTCATTTAGTGGCCAACTGATGGACTATCTTGATAGCTGGCCTTGGTTCTTTATTTTAACCGCGCTGATGGTCATTCCAAGCCTTGTCATGCTCTATTCATTGCGCCGCTATTTCACTGCACTATTAAACAAAGCGGCGCAAAACCAATAGCGAATGGCGGTTAAAAATGCCAGCTTAAGGGTACATGCCTTTACCAAAGCGGTTGAAGACTCGCGCGACGCCAGTAAACAACATCGGCTCGGTTAATACGGTGAGGCACAAACACTCTTCCCCTTCAGCAGTGAAAGGGCTGTGTTTATGCCGCCCATCGCGCTCGAGTAAATCACCGGCCGTATAATGCCCGGATTCATCACTAAAGCCTCCGTGAAGCACTAAAGTCGCCTCTTTGCCTTTATGGGTGTGCTGGGGAATGCGAACATTCTCGCCGATGTAAATCAGATTAACTCGAGCGGTTTCTTCTAGCATCACTTCGGCGCTGAATACTTTGCCGCCATAACTACGCCATTCACTCAACTTATCCGCAAACGGCCATAGCGGTTTGGGTAAGGGAAATGAGCGACCGTTGACTTTTACATCTCGCGGCTCAGCAATCCGAATCTCACTGCGCATTAACGGCAAGTCGGTGATACCGTCGAGCATCGCCTCTAAGGCAAGACACTCTTCATCTCCACCCGAAAATGCAAAGTCGCTGGCCATTTCAAACTGGCTTGCTAACTCATTTTCCAACTGATGAACCTGCGCGCGGCATGCACTGCACTGAGTAATATGCAATGCCACCACAAGCCCCATCACCGCGTCAATTTCCCCGCAGGCGTATGCCTGCAACAACTCTTGATCAGGATGCTTATTCATTGTTACTCCAAGTGCATCGTGTGGCGCAGCTTTTCGACCGCGAGCCTTAAACGCGATTTTACTGTGCCAAGAGGAATATCAAACATATCCGCCACCTGTTGATGAGGTAACTCATCAAGATAGACAGCGCGAACCACATCTTGCTGTGCTTGCGGCAGCGTATCGAGAAACTTAATCACTTGTTGTTTTAAGCGATCTTGCTCGGGTGAGTAATGAGCCACGAGATCCGGTGGATAAAACTCACCCGGCCAGACGTCTTCGGCATGTAAATGCAGCTCACGCCCTTTTTGCTTGCGCAGCAAATCAAAACACAAATTGCGTGCAATCGTATAAACCCACGTCGAAAGCGCACTTTTACTGCCATCAAAAAGATGAGATTTTTGCCAGACAGCCGCCATTGTTTCCTGCACTAACTCAAGCGCTACCTGCTCATTTGCCACATGTTTATAAGCAAATTGACGCAATCGTGGAGAAAAGTAGTGAAACACCACAGCAAAAGCAGCCTTATCACGCCGCTTTACACGCTCCATACAATGCTGCCAATCCTGCTTTGTCATTGTCTGCGGATCTTTGTTGACCATAACTGCCCTTCCTACTCGAACACGCTGTCCTGCGCGCTCGAACCGTTTGACGGCGATAACTGTGACTCGATTGAGAGCCACTCAATCTTCAAATCCTCGCCTCACTGACGACCCAAGTCAGGCTCGCTGAGCCATACATCTAGAGGTTACTTGGGTATGCATTTCAGGAAAATAACCCTTTTCACTAGTGTACGCAGATTGATGGCAATGGATCAAATCTTGTAACACTTACCACCCAATCCCTTAACAACGCAAACAGATAACCGCCTTCATTACGTTTGACCTAAACAGCTCGATATGCATCTAACTGGGTGTTTGTTGCGGCTCTTCAATGGTATGCCGCAAAAACGCAACCGCATTTTGACAATCGCCACTACTCACCAACGCCTCGTATAACGGCTTTGACAGCGGCAAAATCTCCATCCAACGCTGCGCAACCCAAGTCGCATCATCAAAATGGCAATCGGCGTAGAGCTCTGCAATCACCGGAAACTCACCGTATACCCGTTTTAAATGCTGGCTTAACGACTTGTCTTGAGGGGAAAACGGCGTCGGAGCCCAATTCTGTAGCAATTCGACATCGGCCACTCTTAAGCCGTCGCTCTCGACCTCAATATGATTGATTTGAAACCGCTGCTCGCCGACGACGGTGATGCCTAGAAGGCCATCATCAAGCAGCTCAAAGTCGATGATTCGGCACATAGTGCCAAAGTGCGACAGCTGCGTTTCGCCCGTTTTCGTGTCCTTATCAACCAAGCACATTCCAAAGCTCGTATCGCGCTCACAACAATCTCGCACTAGGCGGCGATAACGGGGTTCAAAAATGCGCAATTTCATTCTCCCACCGGGCAATACCGTCGACGACAGAGGAAACAGCATTAATTGGCTCATAGCGCTCTCCAAAAAGGCAATCACCTTAGTGTTACGCAAACCTTCGAAAGAGCGATCACCTCACTGGTGAAAAGCGTGGCGCGCAATGCGCTATTTTTGAACTTATAAATACAAAACCATTAATGATAGATTTAATAAAAAGCAATCGTTTGCATAAAAGTCAGTAAGTTCCATAGAAATGTCATTTTATTTGATCTTGATCACCTAAAATATTCAACTTTTTCATTCAGATCACTTTTAATTGGGAGATAAATCGCTATTATGCGCGCAACGAAAACGTTCGCGCAAAGATTTGCGTGACCTCTGTAGCAAGTAAAGAGACTTTCTAAATGCGTAAATCACTTTTAGCACTAAGCGCAGTAGCCGCGGTTGCAGCTGTTCCTGCTCAAGCAGAATACTTATTTGGTTTCGGTGGTATGTATGCAGACTACCAAGTGTGGGACCACGGTATCGGTAACGACAACGACAACTTTGGTGGCGACATCTCTGACCGTAACCAAGCAGTTATCGGTATTGAAGGTGGCGCAGGCTTTACTTGGGGTCAAATCTACGGTTTCTACGATTACGAAGGCGTAGACCGCGCTTCTGGCGACCGTGGCGCATCAACCAAAGGCACCATTCACTACAATCTAACCGATTCAGGTGTGAGCCTTTACGCGCAAATCTACAACACTGACGCAGACAATGGTTTCCATGAGCAAAACCGTGTCGTTGGTCTTGGCTACACTGGCCTTAAAGGCGACGGTTGGGCATTCACCCCATTTATCGGTATCCATGAAATCAACTCTGGTGATGTGAAAGGCGCAAACGGCGGCATGGCTGGTTGGGTTGGTTTCTACAACACCAACATCGGTAACCAAAACTTCACTTTCTCTACTTGGGGTGAATACGAGTTTGATCGTCAAGCAGCATACGCAGCAGCTCAAGGCGACAACTGGGGTCTGAACGGCTCAGTTAACGCGATGTGGAACATCAACCAAAACTGGGCAACGGGTGTACTATACCGTTACACAGTGAACAAATTGGGTCGTGAAGGCTACCAAGATCTGATGATCTACCGCCTACAATACAACTTCTAATTCGTTTTCAGCATCAACTATGATGCGATACCGAACTTTCAAAATGGCGCTCAACAGCGCCATTTTTTATTCCCTCCATGCTCGATGCGACACTTTCCTACCCGCTTCTTAAACATGGTCATCAAGATTGATTGGCATTCATCGGTGAAGCGATTATTCTTGCTAGCATTTCTTTGTTACCAGCGGTGATATGATGAATATCGTAATTGTCGGTCCAGGTGCGGTCGGCAGCCTATGGGCACACTACCTCAGTCAAGCAGGCCACCGCGTCAGTTTTTGGAGTCGCGATCCTGCGCCGCTACTTCACCGACGTATTGACGAAGCCAACATTATTTCCCTTGCCAACAACCAGCTTAGTGAACTCACTCGTGCCGATCTACTGTTAGTGACCACCAAAGCGTGGCAAGTGCTTGATGCGTTATTGCCGCTTCAAGGGCAGCTAAATTGTGATACTGTGATTACCTTAATGCACAATGGGATGGGAACGGCCACGCCTGTCGCTGCGGCTTTTCCTGATAATCCCATCGTGCTGGCCACCACAACCCATGGTGCACTAACCGAGCAAAAACTCGATACCGAGGTGCTGCCTATCGCCCACACAGGCCATGGCATTACCCAGTTAGGGGGCTTCAATGAGGCGGGGAAACGCTGCGATTTTCTCGCCGAGGTCTTTGATCACGCGCTTGCGCCTGCCAATTGGCACGAAAATGTCACTGCGGCGCTATGGCACAAGTTGGCAGTGAATTGTGCTATCAATCCACTTACCGCGCTGCATCAAGTGCGTAATGGCGAGCTTGCTCAGGCGAGATTTCAAGCCACATTGACTGAGTTGTACCGCGAGATAAGTGCTGTAATGAACGCCGAACATATTGTTACTAGCGCTTCTGATATACAACGCGCGGTAGAAACTGTCTATCAGGCAACGGCCGCAAACTATTCTTCAATGCATCAAGACCGCTATTTTCAACGTCGCAGTGAAATCGACTTTATCACAGGCTATCTGATTGATTGCGCAGCCAAACATGGTATCGACGTCCCCAACAATCTGGCGCTGTATCAATCGATGACCGAACTGGATGCGACACTTGTTCCCTGTCGGGATCCTCGGAGTTCTTTATGAGTAAAAAAATTTTAGTCCCCATTGCCCCCGGTACCGAAGAGCTTGAGGCCATCACCATCATCGATATCATGGTGCGTGCAGGCTTTGACGTGGTCACGGCAAGCGCCGCGTCAGATGGCGCCTTAGCCATGAAGGCATCGCGAGGCGTCACGCTGACCGCCGATTGCAAATTAGTCGATGTGGCGGACGATGAATTCGATGCTGTCGTCTTACCGGGCGGTGTGGGCGGTGCCGAGCAGTTTCGCGATAGTCCACTGCTGATTGAATTGGTGCGCCAGCAAATGTATGAAGGCAAATTGGTGGCCGCTATCTGCGCCGCTCCAGCACTCGTTTTGCAGCATCACCAGCTCTACCCTAAAGCTATTATGACTTGCCATCCTAGCTTTCAGCACGCCATACCCCTGGCGCTTTGGCGGGTGAAACGAGTCGTCAAAGACGTCAACCACAACCTTATTACCAGTCAAGGGCCTGGAACCGCGCTTGAGTTTGCGATGGAAATTGTGATCCATTTGACCGACCGTGCACACGGCTGGGCAGTCGCCGAGCCCATGATCACTCAGCCAACGTTAAATTATCACCAAGAGCTTGGCGATGGGGTGCACAATGAAGGAGTGGGTGGATAATGAGTTCAGCCACTTTTGACATTAACCAGATACGAGCGCAATTTCCCGCATTAACTCAGCAAGTGAATCAGCAGCCGTTGATTTATTTGGATAGTGCAGCCACCACCCAAAAACCGCAATGTGTGATTGACGTGTTGCAGCGCTACTATGGCTCAAATAGCGCCAACGTTCATCGTGGCAGTCACAGCTTAACCGCGAGCGCAACCGCGCAATTTGAAGCCGCCCGTGACACGGTTGCTCATTTTCTCGGCGCCCAATCTCGCAATGAAATCGTCTGGACGCGTGGCGCCACTGAAGCGCTCAATCTTATCGCCCAAACCTACGCTCGAAGTACCTTACAAGCCGGTGATGAGATTTTAGTTGGTGAAATGGAACATCATGCCAACATAGTGCCGTGGCAAATGGTTGCGGAGCAAACTGGGGCCAACGTGATCAAGGTACCGATGACCGCGCAATGTCAATTTGATCTCGACGCCTTTCGCCTGCTGCTGTCGCCACGCTGCAAAATTGTGGCATTGGCTCATGTCACCAACGTCACTGGCACTCGCCAGCCGATTGAAACGGTTATCGAAATGGCGCACAAGGCGGGCGCGATTGTGGTGGTGGATGGCGCGCAGGGGATTGTTCACGAACCCGTCAATGTGGCCACTCTCAATGCTGACTTTTATGTTTTCTCAGGGCATAAGCTGTATGGCCCAACGGGCATCGGCGCACTTTACGGTAAGCAAACCTTACTCGATGCCATGCCTCCGTGGCATGGCGGCGGTAAAATGGTCGAGCATGTCTCATTTGAGCAGACGACCTTTACCCAAGTGCCCGGCAAATTTGAAGCAGGCACACCGAATGTGGCGGGAGCCCTCGGGCTGGCTAGTGCTATCGAATGGTTACAAGGCCTACCACGCAATGAGATTGAGCAGCACATTCACCGCTTAAAATTACGCGCGGAAAATGCACTCCAAAAGCTAAGTGATGTGAGGCTTATCGGCGTGCAGCCGAGTGCCTCTGTACTGACATTCGTGGTCGATGGGGTCCATTCACAAGATATTGCCACCTTGCTTGATCAGCAGGGCATTGCAGTGCGCGCGGGCCATCACTGCGCCCATCCGTTAATGGACGCGCTTGGCGTCTCTGGCACAGTGCGCCTCTCTTTCGCTTTATATAATACCGAAGAAGAGGTTGATCAATTGATCATCGCACTTGAAAAGGCGCTTGAGCTTCTCTAACTCAACCGTTGGCGGAATAAGGATTATTCCGTCGACACCATAGTGCGGATCTGCTCAACAATGGCTTTTAAGCCGTTGCCACGAGACGGGCTCAAATGGCTTAACAGACCCAATTGCTCAAAATAGTGGTCGACATCAAACGCCAAAATAGCGCTAGCACTTTTGCCGTTGTACGCCGCCATCACGAGCGCAATAAGCCCGCGTACAATGCGCGCATCCGAATCGGCGGAAAAATGCCATACGCCCTCTTCTAAAGCGCCAGAAAGCCACACTTTACTCTCACAACCGGCAACCGTAAGTTGCGCATTTTTTTCCGTCTCGGACATCACGGGTAACTGTTTACCCAATTGAATAACCGCGCGATAACGAGCTTCCCAGCCCTGACACTGAGTCATTTCGGCAATGACAGTATCGCTGGTAATTTGGTGACCAAAGAGGGAAACGCTGCTCATCTTATGCCTCCATTAACGGTATTTCTGGATCAAACGGTCAACAATGCGCGCGACCGCAACAAAGCCAAACGTTGCTGTCACTACAGTTGCGGCGCCAAATCCACTGGCGCAGTCCATCCGTTTCGGACCATCGGCGGTAGATTTCACCGCACACACGGAGCCATCGGCCTGCGGGTACTTGAGCTGCTCGCTGGAAAAGACACAATCAATACCAAACTTACGCGCCGGATTTTTCGGAAAGTTATGCCGATGGCGCAAGGTATCTTTGAGTTTTTTTGCCAACGGATCTTGAATGGTTTTGGTTAAGTCTGCCACCTGAATCTGAGTTGGATCGACCTGCCCGCCAGCACCACCAATAGTGATCACCTTAATTTTGTTGCTACGGCAATACGCCAGTAGCGCGGCTTTCGCCGTTAGGCTATCAATCGCATCCAACACATAGTCGTACTCTTTAGTGAGATACTCGTGCTGATTATTCGGTGTGATGAAATCATCAATCAAATTCACTTTGCAATCTGGGTTGATAAGTTTCACTCGTTCCGCCATCACCTCAATCTTACTTTGGCCAATGGTGCCCGAAAGTGCGTGGATCTGACGATTGATATTGGTCACACAGACATCGTCCATGTCGATAAGCGTCAGCTCTCCAATACCAGTACGCGCAAGCGCTTCAACGGCCCAGGATCCCACACCGCCGATACCAATCACGCAGACGTGCGCCGCACGTAAAATCTCAACCTCACTGGCACCGTACAAACGTCGCGTACCACCAAATCGTTGGTTGTAGCTATCAGAAGCGGGAGTATCAAGTTCACGCACAGCAAAGCTCCTAAATCAGAGGACATCACGCAATAATTTGACAATGTCGCGGAAGGAAAAAGAAAGAGTGCGTTTTATACGCACTCTTTTCGTAAATGTCTACCTACCTATATTTGATATTACAAAGAAGGGGCTCCCTGTTCTTCTAATGCCGAAAGAGACAATTTCCACACGCGGCCAAAATGTTTGTAGTGACCTGCGTCAGTACCGGCGCGCTCTCCCATACCATGGTAAAGGTCGAGGTGGTTCTCTTTCACCGCGCCACCCGTATCGAGCACAATCAGCACGCGCAGCTCATGCGTTCCACTCCAAGTGCCATCTGCATTTAATAGTGGCACTTCTGCCAAAATCGGCGTTCCCATCGGAAAAATAGAGCGATCGCCAGCCACAGACGCCATTGGCAATAGTGGAATACCTGCAGTGCCTGTTACTGGCGCGTCAGCCTGTGGGTTAAAAAAGACAAACGACGGGTTCTGCTCAAGCAGCTCTTGTACTGTAGCTTGGTCATTAGCCAGCACCCACTCTTTAATCGCTTTCATTGACATCTTTTCACGCGACACCAATCCCCGTTCAATCAGTACTTTACCAATGCTGACGTACGCTTTGTTGTTTTTTCCACCGTAGGCAAAATATTCCAAGGTATCGTCATCTTCAAAGTGAACAAAGCCACTGCCTTGAACTTCCATTAAAAACGGGTCAATGAGGTTGGCCGCGTAACCGAGTTCAAGACCTTGCCCTGCCAACGCGCCTTGATAAATCTCCGCTCGAGTTGGGCAGTCATCACTGCACTCTGGCTTGCGATAGACCGGATATTTAAACACCTCATTAGCGCTATGACGCAGCTCCATCACCGGTGAAAAATAACCGGTAAATAACACATTACCTTGATTATCGCCGCCGCCTAACTGCGCCGTTTCAATACCGAACTGGCTCAGTGTTTGTGGCTCGCCGCTAAGGAGCACCCACTCATTAATCGCTTGATATAACGACTGATAACGCGTCGCCATACTCGGTGATTTTTCGATCACCTGCGCCGCTTGGGCAGCAAATTGACCGTAATCTCGCGGTTGATTGGATTGAACTTGAGTCACAGGATTGAGCAGTTGAGAAAATTCACCGTCGAGGTATTGCTGCGCCCGATCGGTTGGCTGAGCGCACCCCACTAACGTCGTTAATGCGGCAATTGAAAAAAATCGTTGTAACACGCGTGTTGTTCCTTGAGTGAGATATATACCCAAATAACTTGAAGATGCAGGTAGGCGACCAGCGAACAAAACCTCTGAGCACTTCGTGAACATAGATAAACTATGTGATGAGGTTTGTGAGTGTCGCTGCAACTTCAAGTAGGACGGGTATACCCAAACGCATTAATGACGCTTGAGCGTCATAAGCATGACAAACTCACTCAAGATTCGCAATCAAGATTCGCAATCAAAAAATGCCTCGCGTAATGAGCGCACAAAGCGACAGGAAACACAAGCTTGTGCGGTTAAGGGGAGCGGCGAAAAACAGGTCGATAATGACCATCAGACAACAATTTGATTTCTTTGAGATCTTTACTGAGAAACTGGTAGCGCTGAAGCACTCCTCCAGCGTGATATTGCAAATACTCGCCATCAAATTCAAATTGAGACGCAATGCGATGACCATTCATCACAACACCTTGCTCTGACAGATGAAATTCATCCGCTTGATAAGGCGCCACTTCTTGTTCCACCCAACGACCATAAATGAGCACATTGTCGTTAGGGTTAGGTTTGAGCCATTGATTAATCAAATCGGCGTACAAAAACACCACCAGAAGAGTGCCAAGCGCCGCCACTAGCATCAGCACTCGCTCAACACTTTGAGTGCGCCTTAAAGGCGGCACTGCGTTATCGCTATTCTTGTTGCTACTCAATGCCATAACAAGACTCCTGATGAGATTTTTATCAGTCTATAACGCGACCTAAAAGAGGCCAATCTCAGTGCCGAGAAGTTGGACAAAAGCTCACAAAATTTCACTTGCTCACAAGTGAATAAAAAGGCAGTATTTATACATAAATAAACATCAGATGGAGTTTATGATGAAATTCCGCAGTACGGCTTTGGTGAAAGGATTTCGCCAGTCTACCCCTTATGTGAATGGCCATCGTGGAAAAACCATGGTGATCATGTTGGGCGGCGAAGCGATTGACCATGAGAATTTTTCCAATATCATCAATGATATTGCGCTACTTCATAGCTTAGGAATCCGCATCGTATTGGTGTATGGCGCTCGTCCACAAATGAATCGAGTATTGGAAAAACAGCACGTCACCACGCCCTACCATAAACAAGTCCGCGTTACGACTGAGGACGCTCTGCCACTGGTTATGCAAGCAGCAGGGCAACTACAATTGGCGATCACCGCACGATTATCAATGAGCCTCAACAATACGCCAATGGCTGGCACCCAATTGAATATTGTTAGTGGTAACTTTGTGATTGCTCAACCAATTGGTGTTGACGATGGCGTGGATTACTGTCATAGCGGTCGCATTCGGCGCATCGATACCGCAGCGATTCATCGCAGCCTCGACCAAGGCGCCATTGTGCTGCTGGGCCCCATTGCAAGTTCCGTCACTGGCGAGTGTTTTAATTTGATGTCAGAAGAAGTGGCAACGCAAGTGGCCATCAAGCTTTCCGCCAACAAACTGATTGGTTTTTGTTCCGAGCAAGGCGTTATCGATCATCAAGGCAACGCAGTTGCTGAACTCTTTCCCAGCGAAGCCCAAGCGATCATTGAGCAATATCAGCTCGACAGCGATCCTTGCAGCGACACACGCTCTGGCACGTTACGCTTTTTGACCGGCGCTGTCTCGGCCTGCCGTGCGGGGATCAATCGTTCGCATCTTATCAGTTATCAAATTGATGGCGCTCTCATTCAAGAGCTGTTCTCCTTTGATGGGATTGGTACCCAAGTCGTAATGGCCAGTGCCGAGCAGGTACGCCAAGCCACCATCGATGATATTGGCGGGATTTTGGATTTAATTCAGCCACTGGAAGAACAAGGCATTTTGGTTCGCCGCTCTCGAGAGCAGTTAGAGCAAGAGGTGGAGCGCTTTGCCATTATTGACCGTGATGGGCTTATTATTGGTTGCGCGGCACTCTACCCTTACCCCGAAGAAAAAATGGCTGAAATGGCGTGTGTTGCCATTCATCCCGATTATCGCGATGCCAACCGAGGTGGCGTATTGCTTGAGCATCTTGCGCATCGTTCAAAACAAGCCGGTATCAATAAGATTTTTGTTCTCACCACACGCTCACTCCACTGGTTCCGCGAGCAAGGTTTTTACGAAACGGGCGTTGAATCGCTGCCGATGGCAAAGCAGTGTCTGTACAACTTTCAGCGTCGCTCAAAAATTTTGCAGCTTGATCTGTATACGCACAGCTAGAACGTCTCACTGAATACGTCAGCAGCATCTAGACTCTTTAAACTAGGTTCAAGTGTCACTCTATTGACCGCGAAAGCTCCCCATAGAGTGACGCCATCGCATAGGAGTCTTAAATGTCATCTTTTTTTTCCGCCGCACAACTCCAAGAAGCGGTTGATCGCGCCTTTTACGACCACTATCAAAATCAAACCGGACAGAACGCCGATTACATTCCGTTTCTTGCCAACGTGCCAAGTGAACAATGCGCTATCAGCCTTGTGACCGCCGAAGGGGCGGTATACCAAGCAGGCGATCACGCCACGCCCTTTGCCATAGAATCGGTATCAAAAATCTTTACGCTCGCACTGCTATTAGACGACATTGGCCCCGACAGTGTGCGTGAGAAAATTGGTGCAGAGCCAACCGGACTGCCCTTTAATTCAATTCAAGCCCTTACTGAGCATCATGACAAACCCTTGACCCCCTTGGTCAATGCTGGCGCAATTGCAACGGTCAGTTTACTCAATGCCACCGATGAAGCGGAGCGTTGGCAGCGCATTCATCACTATTTTAATCGCTTGGCGGGGCGCGATATCGCCTTATCCGATGCGCTGAATCAATCGGAACAAAGCACTAACTTTCACAATCGTGCGATTGCCTGGCTCCTCTATGCAGCGGGCAACTGTTATTGCGATCCCATGGAGGCGTGCAAAGTCTACACTCAGCAGTGCTCTTTGATGATCAGCTGTAACGATCTCGCCACCATGGGGGCCTGTTTGGCTTTAGATGGGCGTCATCCTCACACTCAAGAGCGCGTATTAACTGCAGGTTACGCTCGCTACGTGCTGGCTCAGATGACGATGGAAGGGCTTTACGACCACTCAGGTGATTGGTTTTATCAAGTGGGGCTGCCTGCCAAAAGTGGTGTTGGCGGAGGCATTGTCGCCGTCGTGCCCGGCCAAATGGCCATTGCCGCTTATTCTTCTCCGCTTGATAGTTATGGCAATAGCGTACGCGCGCAGCAAATGATAACCACGGTTGCAAGCGCGCTTTCGCTTGATCTGCTCAAATAGTATTACAGCTGTGAGTAGTGATACGCAATTAAAGTGAGCGTTTGTATACAAAGGCTCACTTTCGAAGCATCATGTCTTTCTTGAGTTAATCAAAAATTGCGACGTAAACGACTGATCAAACCGCTTGCTCGCTCCGTTTTTACGCTGATACCTCGATTCAATATCGCAAGATCTGCGTACAACGCAAGACGCTGCTTAGCGCGAGTCACGCCGGTGTAAATCAATTCACGGGTTAAAATTGGGCTTATATTGGGCGGCAGCACCATCAAGGTAAACTCAAATTCGCTGCCTTGCGACTTGTGCACTGTCATTGCATAGGCCGTCTCATGCTCAGGCACGCGACTGGGGAGCACGGCTTTAATTTGACCGTTGGGCAGTTCAAAAAACACTTTCAGCCGAGCCGGCTCAAGGCTTTCATCGAGCAAACAGATCCCGATATCCCCATTATACAGCCCCAACGCGTGGTCATTACGTGTCACCATGACGGGCCGGCCAGCGTACCAAAGCTCCTCTTGGGTGTGGATCAATCGACGCGCTGCAAGCGCTCGCTCAATGCGATGGTTCAACCCTGTCACGCCAAAGTCACCTTCGCGTAACGCGCACAATAAGCGACAGCGATTAAACGCTGACAACGCTTGCTTGGCTTTCTCTTCCATCGCAGCTTTTCGCTGCGCGCTCGAGAGCGCAGCGAGGGTGCTTTGATCGTGACTCGCCAAGGCAAACTGACTCAATGGGTGTGGGACAAGCTGCAGATAGGCGCGATATTGCGCCACCAGGGTTTGAATCATCTCATGGTAGCTGTCGTGGTTTAATGGCGCGTGGCTGATGTCATCAAATTGAAGACGCCACACCGTTTCTAATTGCGCCACTTGGCCTGAATTTATCGCTTTGGCTAGCTGACCAATTCCTGAGCGCGCATCAAAGCGGTAGCTTTTTTGCAGCATGCACAGACTGTCGGCCACGGGCGCGCTGATATTCACGCGCGCAGCCGACGCGGCCAATGGTTCAAAACCAGTTAATTTTGCTAGCATCGCCGCTTGTTGGCGCGAGTACCCTTGCCGTTGAAATGCACAGATATCACCCAGTATGGCGCCGGCCTCCACTGAGGCCAATTGATCTTTATCGCCGAGTAAAATCAGCCGCGCATGTTGTGGTAGCGCATCCACCAGTTTGTACATCAGTGACAAATCGACCATCGACGCTTCGTCGACCACCAAAATGTCCAAATGCAATGGGTTATGCCGATGATGACGAAACTCAGCGCTGTTCGGTATCGCGCCGAGCAATCGATGCAGGGTACTGGCTTCGGTTGGTATATGCGCTTTTTGGTCTGGATCAATGGGCAGAGCGTGAACCGCTTTACCCATGGATTCGGTTAATCGAGCCGCGGCTTTTCCAGTGGGCGCAACGAGCTTTATGGTTGGGCGCGTTGCAGGGTCGAGCTCTAACAATGCCGCCAGCAGCTTGGTCACTGTGGTGGTTTTTCCCGTTCCCGGTCCACCAGAAATCACCGCAAAGCGGCGAGTTAATGCCACCGCCGCCGCTACTTTTTGCCAATTGATGCAAGCGCTTAATGGCACCAGCGTGTCGAGCTGCTCTAGCGCTCGTACCCCATTTGGTAAGGTTAAAGCGTCACACAAACAGCGGTCAATCGTCGGCCAATCAAGCTGACTGTCATCGACAATATCGAGCATATCACCACAAAGCTGCTGCCGCTGATTTGCGCTGCTGTTGTCTAACCGCTGCAACGCTTGCCACAAATAGTGATATTGCCGCGCGAACAAATGGTCCAGCCGTTGACGCAGTTGGGTGATTTGATCTTGAGTTAATGACATCGCGCCAGATAACTGATTCAGTTTATTCGCTAACGTCACTTCATAATGCCAATAACGCTGCAGATAAAGCCGCTCGCCATCGAACATGAGCGGCGTCGCGACTGCGTGTGTCGCCTCATCGGCACTTAATGCGCCTTCTGGCTCTACCTGAGATTGCACCCCCACCAGCGGCGAGTTGCTCAGTACCGTTTGCCAGTCAATTGCCTGACAGGCTCGATTGAGCGCTCGACCCGCATCACCATAAAGCCCGAGCTTGCTGGCAAAATCACAATGCACTGATGTTGCGTTAGGCATTGCCTTTGCCTCATAGCCAAACAAGGTTAAACAGATGTGTCCTTTGCCAAGCTCTGCGCTGACGACACCTGCGATAAAACCGAGCCGCTCATCACCCGATTGCGCCTCAATAAACCGAGCAAATTGCCAGTCCAATTGACGAATCATACCCTGCCGAGCTAACGACGCGAGCAAGGCGTGAAATGAAAACTTTGCGTCGACGTTTTCAACTAACATGGTTGAGCTCATAGTAACTCCATCTGTCCCGCATCGGTGTGTCTTGGGGGTAATACATCGCCTTGGATTAATGCATCCAATTGATCAATAAAGGTTTCGCTAGGTTTGGCGTAAAACACCCCATGATCGCTCGAGCCATCCATGCCGCGCAAAAATAGATAATAAACGCCACCGAAATGACGTGAGTAATCATAATCCTGCAAGCGGCTGCGTAAAAACCGATGCAGCGCGAGAGCGTAGAGTTGGTATTGCAAATCATAGCGGTGATCGGCCATCGCTTGCTCAAGTGCATCGCGATGGTAAGCGGCAACACTGTCACCAAGGTGATTGGATTTCCAGTCCAAAACGTAATACCGCCCTTGATGCTCAAACACCAAATCAATAAACCCTTTGAGCATGCCATGAACCGTTTGAAATCCAAGATCGCCAGCGCGTGCTGACAGCGGATCAAACCGCTGAGCCAGACGGTTAAACTCGCCCGCTTGCAACACCTCAACTGGCAGCAAAAACTCCATCTCGACGAGGCGTTGAGCTGGGGTTAATTGATTGAGTTGCAAAGATTTCCCATCGAGCGGTGTGGCCAATACGGTATCAATTTGCGCGGCTAACACCCCTTGCCATTGCGGATCAAACTGCGCCAACGCGAGCTGCTCGTCAATAATGGCGCGATTGCTCTCATCACTGGCTGATTGGCTAAATTCAATTTGCTCAAACAGGGTGTGAAGAAATGTGCCGGGTGTCGCCCCGCGTGGAAAATCAAAAATAGTAGGTGAAGGCTCAGTGATACCAGACGCCTCTTTAGCGCCAGACAATTCTTCTGCGCCAGAAGATGCTGGCGCGATATCAAACATTGCGCGGGTTTCGTTATCGCTATTGTTATCGTTAAAGGCTACCGGATTGGTCTCAAACGGGCGTAATTCTGCCTCTTGCTCTATCGCGCGATTCGCAGGGCTTAGCGAAGTGGCATTAAACGCGTCGATATCAAAACTGGCGCTAGCGATACCCTCAAGAGCTAAGATCCCGTCAAGTGCCAGAGGCGTAGGCGTTAGCGAGTCACCTTGACTATGGCTTGATTTCACTAGCCCAGAATAGCTGGTAATACGCCAACTTCGGTCGATGCGCGCGCTCAATTCAGCCGCCACCAGCGGCGTATGTGGCGCCGTTTTCGCTTGAAAAGGAGCGAGCTGATTGGTCGGCGGCATACTTTGTATCACATCAGCGTGCGCACCTGCGGCATTGATACTGCACTGAGTGGCTATCGCTTGGCAAAACGTCGCAACGCCGCCTTCTTGGCCATTTTGCAGCAAATAGCCCATGGCAGAAAGGTGTGCGCCGGTTGGCTCTGTTTTGGCTCGCCCAAGGCGCAGCGGCGCAGTACCGATAAAACAGCCATAGACCGCGCGAGTTAACGCTACATAGAGCAAGCGTAAATCTTCCGCCAAGCGCTCTTTATCGGCCAGCGCTAAGGCCTCTGTCGGTGCGGTGATATCAAGCAAGGTGCAATCTTGAGTGGCATCGTAATATTTGGCTTCTTGCGCTTGGCGATAGCTCATCACAAATGGCAGCATTACCAAATCGTATTCCAAGCCTTTTGATTTATGGATGGTGACAATTTGCACCAAATTACGCTCAGACTCTAACCGCTGGATCTGCTCGTCACTGCCTCCTACGCCTTGCTCAGCATCACTGACCGCCTGAGCCAACCAACGTAATAGCGCGTGATCGCTGTCTAATTCATTGCTCGCTTGCTGCAGCAACTCACCAATGTGCATTAAGTCAGTGAGTGCGCGCTCACCCCCTTCGCTCGCCAGCAAACGTTCCGCAATATGACGCTTGCTCATCACCGCGCGCAGCATCGGTAAAACGCCGCGCTGTTGCCACAATTTGCGGTACTCTTTGATTTCAGCCAGAGCGCTTTCCCACGCCAACTCATCGTTATTGAGCGCGTCCAAGCTTGCGGCATCCAAGGCAAACAGCTCACTGGCAAGACACGCGCGAAGTGCGCGCTCATTCTCCGGCGTTAACACCGCTTGCAGTAATCGCTGCACGTCTTGTGCGACCGCACTGGAAAACACACTGTCCCGATTAGACAGGTAAACACTGGCGATCCCTTGTTCAAATAGCGCCCGTTGAATGCGTTGTCCCTCACTTCCAGTGCGTACTAACACGGCAATATCACCCGCACTGATCTCACGCTGTGTCTCGCCGTCGATAAAATGAGCGTTACCTTGCTGGGCCGCGCTTAATATTGAATGAATTTGACTGGCGCAAGCCTCGGCCATTTGGGTGAGATAGTCCGATTTACTTTGGGGCGCGTCGAGACTCTCATCCAACCAATAGGTGAGCGCCGGTTGAGCGACATCATGAGAGCGCCAATAGCGTGAGGCCGCTTTGGGGCTGCTGTTGACCGGATAAAACGGAATGTCATTATCGTAAATAAAGGGGTTGGTTGCCGTTGCAAATATTTGATTGACTGCGCCTACCATAGCATCACTCGAACGCCAGTTGGTGCCAAGGGTATAGTGAGCACTCACTTGATTACGCGCTTTGATATAAGTGAAAATATCTGCGCCACGAAAACCATAAATCGCTTGCTTGGGATCGCCAATCATCAACAACGCACTTTGAGGATCGGGCAAATAAATTCGACTAAAAATGCTGTATTGCAACGGATCGGTATCTTGAAATTCATCAATCATCGCAACCGGATATAAGGTTCGAATTCGATTGGTCAGCGTTCCATCACTTTCAAGATCAATCGCCGCAGAAAGTTGACTCAGCAAGTCATCAAACGATAACCAGTGCTTTTGCGCTTTGGCTTTAGCCAGCGCGTCACGGCAATGACTGATAGCGTGCGCCAGCAAAGGCGCTTCAAGGGATATCGGTTGCGCCAAGAAATGCTCAATCGCCACAAATGCAGCGTGCTCTGGCGCCTCGCCTGACGGCGTTTTCTCATTCAGCGCGCTCTGGCTAAAACGAGTTAACGCGTCAGGAAAATGATAATCTCGCGTCTCACTCTCGGCCCAACGATTCACCGCCTCAAGCCAATTGGGGAGTGACTTTTTACTGTAACTGCGTTTGTTGATGTTAGATTGCTCAATCAGCGATAGATAATCACTTTCACCGCTGCGCCATAGCGTTTTTAGCTGGTCAATTTTGGCTAAATTGTCTTGATGCAATTGGCTAAGTTCCCCTTGCATCGGGGCCGTAGTCATCGTCAGTGGCGATCCTGACAAATAAGGACCAATTTTTGCCAGCAGTGCACTTGGTGAACTCCACAAGGCGCGTACCTCGGCCGCGAGCGCCAGTGGCAACGGATAAAACTGTCGCCGCCAATAATCGGCCACCACCTGTGCTTTTAAGCGCCCTTCATCGGTAATGAATTCATTATTAAACCGCGCGCCAGATTCAAACGCGTTTTGCGTTAGCATGCGCTGACAAAAACCGTGGATCGTATAGACCGCCGCTTCGTCCATTTGCCGCTCGGCTTGCAACAGCAGCTGCGCCGCATCCGCGTGATCGCTTATCTCACTGAGCAGTGGCTTGAGCACAGGATCGTCGCTAACACCGCGTGCAAACGCCAAGCGCGCATCATGAATTCGCGCGCGGATCCGCTCACGCAACTCCGCCGTCGCCGCTTCGGTAAAGGTCACCACTAGGATCTGCTCGACAGTCAGAGGCGCTGCATGACGTGAGGCGTCGGTGCCGTGCCCCAGCAACAGACGCAAATAAAGCCCAGCAATAGTAAAGGTTTTTCCGGTTCCCGCAGAGGCTTCAATCAGACGAGCGCCATGCAGAGGAAAAGTCATAGTGTCGAGCGCGGTGGGTTGCGTCATGCGGTATTGCCTTTTGCTGTAATTAAGTGGTTCTCAAAACTGATGTCGAATTCAACTCAGCAAGATATTGATAGTGTGATCGAACGTTTAAAATGATGAGATTATGAATAGCCAGAAGACAATAAACTCATCAAGTGGGATCTTTCTCACGGCAGACAGCCAAAGTGGACGCTAATATCCGCGCCATGCACTGGCAAGCCAGTCACTCGAATTTGGTCTCTCTGACCCTGTGGCCGTACAGTAAACACCCTACACATAATAATGATTTCCTGACGGCCACCCTACTCTTTCCTATGCTCGTGACGCCTCTTCTTGATCTTGCCAATATAATCTTGGTGTTTGAAGCACGCGTTGACTTAACGCTCGCACCTGCTTTGCAAGATCATCATCCCATTTAGGCCAAATGCGTTGTATATACACGTTACTGCCCTCGCCGTCACTGAGATAGCTTGGATTAAACGTCTCGGCCATTTTCTTTAACGCTTTGTCTTCATCATCTTGCCACACCCCACTGCGACCTATCCCCGCTTCGACGTTGGCGAGGGCCGTGCTGGGAAAGTACGCCAATGGCGCGTCCATACCTTGATAAAATAACGCCACCAGTTGTTCCAGCTCACTGCGCGCCTCTGTCGCGCTGGCAAGAGGTGGGTAAACCCAATGGACAACGCCTTTTTTACGGTCGTATCCAATCATATGAGTGGGGCTGGCAAATCCTGCTGCGTTCATCGCCAAATGATCAAGCCAAGCGCTCAATTGATCTTGCGCACGGAGTCGTCCAGAGCGATAACGAATCAATCCTGCCTGATAATATTGCGTCAGCCAGCCCTGCAACTGAACGGAAGTCTCAGTCTCAATCTTAGTCTCAGTCTCAGTCTCAAGGGACAAACTTAAATTGATTTCAATATCATCGCGTGGCGCTTGAGTGACAAAATGCAAACGCTCAAGCAGCGCATCAATTTGCGCACGATTGGCATCAAATTCAATCTCGCCAAAAGCGCCAACTGGCAATTTACCTTCCGCTCGTTGCTGCGCTTTAAATAATCCGGCTGCGGCGTCTGCCTGCGCTGGGCTCTTGAGCAATGCCGCAAGTTTGGTTTCCAGCAAGGCATCGCGCATCTGGTAACTGTCAAGGCCACTGAGTACAAACGGCTCATCATCTTCAGCCACAGGTAACGGCGGCTCAAACACCACTTTCAAACGGCGATTAAAGAAGTACTGCACCGGTAAGCGCCAAAAGCGCTGTAATTCAACCCAGTCGAGCAGCAGCGGTGTGACGGCGCCTTCAAGGTATGGGGTTAACGCTCGATTGAACGCGCCACTGGCTACCCCTTGACGATTCACCGCGGGTAACCACTCTTTTGCGTAGCTTTGAGCATTGTGGTTTAAACCATCACGACGTTCTTCACCAAAAGCGCTCGGCGCAAACGGCACCATTGCGTGATACTGAGTTAATGCTCGCACCAAGCGAGTGCCGGACTCGTCCACACTTAACGCTTCATCGCCTTGTAAGGCATAATTTTGCTGACAATACTCGAGCAACTCTGCCACCAGCACTGAGGGAACTTTGGTGCTATTGTCTTGAATCGAGCGGCCAACATAACTGATATACAGTGCCTGCTGCGCCGATAGTAACGCTTCTAAAAAGAGATAACGGTCATCGTCACGACGTGAGCGGTCGCCCGGTTTCCCTCGGCCATTCATTAAATCAAACCCTTCCGGTGGCATCGAACGAGGGTAAACGCCATCGTTCATGCCGAGCAGGCACACGGTGTGAAACGGTATCGAGCGCATGGGCATCAAGGTGCAAAAGTTGACTTGGCCCGCCAAAAAACGCTGACTGACGCGAGTGCCAGAAAGTTTATTGTTGAGATACAAGCTGACGACGGCAGGAGAGAGCATCGCATCAAAATGATCGCTCAGCGCGGACTCTCGCACTTGTTGCGCCAACTGGCCTAGGGTATCGCGAATGCTTTTCAGCGCCATTTCCCCTTCCAGTTCCACGCTAAAGCAGTCCTCGAGCAGCGCGCTCAAATGCTGCTGCCATAGCTCAGCGCTGTGAGTCTGGACTAGAAGCTTACGATAATGCGCAATGGTTTCAATATAGTGAGCCAATTTGCCTGCTAATTCGGCACTTAACCCTTGCACATCATTAAACGGCGCAATGTCCCCCTGCGCCGTTGCAAACAAACCGGCTTCCGGCACCATGGCATACCCTAACAGCATGCGAGAGATGCCAAACTGCCAAGTATTTTGCTCGCCACTGGGCAATGAGAACTCGCTCGCCGTTTGGCTATCTAGCCCCCAACGTACACCCGATAGTTCCACCCACTGCTTAGCTTGATTAAATTCATTTTGATCCATTCCAAATCGACGCAAAATCGCCGGAGTTTCAAGTAGCTCAAGCAACTCGGAGGCTAAGCAGCGTGTGGTCGGTAAGGCTAAAAGTTGTAAAAACGCCGCCAAAATGGGGCTTTCTTGGGTGGCGGTACGGTCAGAGATCGAAAACGGAATATAACGCTCACCCGGCGCATTACCAAACACTGCTTGGATCGCAGGGCTGTAAGCATTGATGTCAGCCACCATCACAATAATGTCACGCGGTTTCAGGTTTGGGTCGGCATCAAAACGGGCCAGCAATTGGTCGTGAAGCACTTCAACCTCTCGCATCGCGCTGTGACAAACATGCACGGTAAGAGAGCTATCGACTGGCGAAATCATCGGCTTATGAGCGCTCGATAGCAATTGCGTATCGTCTTGATGCTCCTCTAAATCCAAAATATCGGCTTGTAAGTGATGCAATAAATTGTCGCGCGGGATCTCGACAAACGCATCAATTTCATTCGACTCTGCCTGTGCGAGCAAAAACAGATTATCTCGACCCAATTTGCCCATTGACGCCAGCAGACTGTTGCCGGTCATGTGGCTTTCTAATACCTCGCTCACTGCCAGCGACGGTTTTAACTGAGCAACATCTCCGGTCAGTATCGCCTCACGTTCACGCAGTGCAAGCTGCTGACGATGGCGCGCCGCCAGACGGGCCAAAAATTTTCTATCGCGCACTTCACCCCAGTAGTAGCGGCAGGGGTTGGTAAACATTAGATGCACATCAATGTGCTGACCTAACGCGCGCAATGCGTCCATATAGCGCGGGGGAAGAGAGGTAATACCAAACACAAAAAGCCGTTTTGGCAATCGAGTTAAATCCACATTGGGCTGAGCTAAGGCGTCAATGAAGTCTTGGTATAAGTTGGCGCGATGGTAGCGCGATTGATTCAAATTTGCGGTGGCATCGGTCAGTTCGCGCCATAAAATAGGCTGCCAAGGGTGCTCATCTTCGAGCTCTGCCACCGTTTCATTGCGCTCCCAAGCCGCAATCCATTCCGGGCGGTAAACCAAATAGCCATCATAAATGTCGGCGATTTTTTCAGCCAACTGATATCGTTTGGTACCATCGATGTCGTCATCCAAATAACGTGTGAGCGAAGCAAAAGCGTCATCATCGCATTTCTCTGGCAATAACTGCATCAACTTCCAAGTCATCGCCTCTTTATTAAATGCACTTCGAACCGGAACCTCTGGCAATACTTCAACAAACATTTGCCAGATAAATGTTGCAGGTAAGGGGAAGTTCAGATTTGCCGCAACGCCAAGCTCTTTGGCCAAAGCCATTTTCAGCCACTGCGACATGCCGGGGCTTTGTACCAATATTTGTTCCGACTCAAACGGGTTATCCAGCGGCGCCCGTTGAATCAGTGCGACCAGCACCGAGGTTAATAATTCGACTTGATTGGAGTGATAAACTGTAAACACGGCAGGCCCTGCGCTTTTAACAAGATAACGGCAACTGTGCTAAGCCTATCACAGCCCGATTTACGGCCCAACCAAACTGCTTCAAATATGACGCGAGTCCTTTACCAACGGCAACTTTCTCGCAGAGTGGTGAGTGCATGATTTAGACCGGAAGTGTCAAATATCGCAGTGATAGGATCTTTATTGTAAGGGGTTATTTGGGCAACCAAACGATTCGATTTTGCAATGTGTTTTAGAAATGATATGGGCTGGGTATGGTAGGTAGCCCGATGATCGCTTGACTGACGCCACTGCGTTCGCATCGCTGGCTCTGTGCCAATTCGGGTCAATACACTATTTTCAACACCCAAATAAGTTCGCCACATAATATAGGCTTCTGTTTTATTACCCAAACAACGTGCCACAAAATTAACACGTCGATGCCAAGGATCTTGGTGAGATATTGTATCAAGCTTTAAAGTCACTGATTTCGTATCATCAATTGGATTAATCTTTTCTGAAATTGTCCATTTTCCAGTGCGTTGGGATTCAAACACTTTTTTAGGCACAACATTACTTTGATATCCTTGTGCCATCGCATCATAACAACTCAATCGTGCTAATTCGTTCTCGACCAAAGTGCAAGAAGCAATTTCTTTATTACTCTCTACCGCCAATGCATTGAATGACAACATTATTAATGCACTACACCATCCCAAAAAATTCATTATTTACGCACCAATTAACCTCTGTTGCATATTGATTTCTGATAAGCCTATCAAAATGATATATCAGTACCATTACACATATTCATTTTTGTGAATGGCAGCCGATAAAATGACCAATAAAAGCAATCGTAATATCTGTTTTAATTAAATATTACCGCAGTAAAAATATGGGTATCTCGATTATTCACCCCAGATTTATTCAACTCAAAATACTTTAATGTCAGATATACCCAAACAACTTGGAGTTGCAGCTAGGCGACAAGCGAGCAAAGCCTTCAAACATCACGCCTTTCATAACGCTAATTTGATACAAACATAAGAACGAGACACTTTCGGTGCTCTGTCAGTTTGGTGACGTTGCCATATTGTCCTTAACTACACTCTGGATAAGCCTATCTCTGGAATATGGCGTCGGTCGTTAACTGGATTGGAGACAAAGATGAAAAAGCTGATTGTGATTACAGGTGCAAGTTCTGGTATTGGCGAAGCGATTGCTCGTCGTTTTAGCGCTGCAGGTCATCCCTTATTATTAGTCGCCCGACGATTAGACCGTTTGCAAGCCCTGCAGTTGCCAGACACGCTGTGTGAGCAAGTGGATGTGTTAGATAAAACATCGTTTGAAGCCGCGATTGCCAAAGCAGAAGCGCAGTTTGGTCCGACAGATTGCATTGTCAACAACGCCGGCGTAATGCTTTTAGGTCAACTCGATGTACAAAATCCGGCAGAATGGCAGCAGATGTTTGATGTCAATGTGATTGGTCTAATGAATGGCATGCAAGCCGTACTAGCGCCAATGAAACAACGACGCTGCGGCACCATTATTAATATCAGCTCGGTCGCAGGCCGAAAAACCTTTCCCAATCATGCCGCATATTGTGGAACTAAATTTGCGGTGCACGCCATCTCGGAAAACGTGCGCGAAGAAGTCGCGGCTTTTGATGTACGGGTAACCACCATCGCGCCAGGCGCGGTAGAAACTGAATTGCTGTCGCACACCTCGTCAAATGAAATTAAAGCGGGCTACGAGAGTTGGAAAGAAGATATGGGCGGCGTGCTAGTCGCAGATGATATTGCGCGCGCCGTTGACTACGCGTACAACCAGCCTCAGGGAGTTTGCGTGCGTGAAATCATGTTAGCACCAACGCGTCAGCAACCCTAAATAGCCATACCGAATACCACGCCCTTGTCGCACAGTTCGCCGCTCAACTCATTGATAGGGGCTTTATATATATCTTATCGCAAAGAACGCAAACCATAACGCCCCAATCGAATCACAACATACAAAACCACAATCGTGGCTATCCAAAGTTGTATCATCGCAATTGCCTGTATCGGCTCGCTATATTGCGTCATATCGGCGTGAGATTGTAGCCAGTCCTTTAGCTTCAACAGCGCAGTGGCGCTGATCACAATCGGGAATGTATAAGAGGCGTAACTGGGGCTCAGTGGCAAGCGTAACAGTTGGAAAAAAGCGATGTAGACAATGGCCGTCATCAACAAGGCCATGCCTAAAAACAGGGCAATGATCAACGGCGACGGTATCGCAACCAAGACTAAATACCCAGCCAAACACAAGCTGGCTGGCGCCGCCAAAATGGCAATATTGGGTTTGACGGCGTCAGGCATGCCTTGACTGATGATTAATTGAAACAAAATTAGCGGCAGCATGATAACGCAAGCAACCATGCCCAATATTAAAACGCCCCAAGCGATGGGCAACAGCGCTGGGTTACCAGAAAAAGAGAGGACCGCAACTAAAATGCCAACCGGTGGAATGAACCAACTCGGGCTGACTGGCTCTTGTCCCACGTAACGCAGCCGAAAATAGCCAAACCCCAGCAACAATAAGAGATGCAAAGCAACCGCAACTAGCCACAGCGTTTCACCGAATGACCATGAAAGCATTCTCACGCTGATAGAAACGAGCATCAAGGTCATCGAAAATGTCGGTAACACACTGCCTAAAATGGGGTGCGCTACATCTTTGATCAGCTGATGAGGATTGAGCGCGTACTTCAACGCCACGACAAGCAGTAATAATGAGGCGATGATTGCCGAGCTCCACAGATACCCATGCCCCGATGAGAGAACGCTACTCCAATTGACGCCTAAACTGGCAATGCCAAGCGCCAATCCTGCCAGTGGCGTTGGAATGTGTTGGCTCTCATTGGCGATGCGTTGATTCATGATTTATTTCGCCATGTTGCTTATTGGATCTGACGTGGAACCCAGAGCAGATGATAAAAATACGCCAACGCGACGTAAGTGACAACAAGAGTAGCAACCCACAGTTCAGCGGTCGCCAGCCAATGAATTTGCTCGGTGTACTGCGCTTCCAGCCCACGAGATTGCATCCAGATCTCAAGTTTAAACAACGCGGTCGCGCTTATCACAATTGGAAACGTAAAGGCGGCATAACCTGGACTGAACGGCAGCCGTAGTAAGCGAAAAAACGACACATAGATGATGCTGGTCATTAGCACAGCAATACCAAATAGCAGTGCCACTATGATGGGCGATGGCGTTGCCGTTACGGTCAAATAACCAGCAAGAGACAGGCTGGCTGGCGCGGCCAAGATAGCAAGCGTTGGTTTAGCCGCGTCGGGCACTTCATGAGTGAAAATTAGACGATAAATCATCAGAGGCAACATAATCGCGTAGGCGCACATACCAAACACAAGCGCAACGTAGGCAATCGGCTCCAGTGCGGGGCTGCCAGAAAAAGAGACATCCGCAACAATAATGCCAACAGGTGGCACAAACCAGCTCGGCACCATATGGTGAAGTTCAAAATCGCGCAGGCGGTGATAGATAAAACTGATCAAAAAAACCACATGGAGAGCGACCGCAAACAGCCACAATGCATCGCCCGCAAGTTGAAAAAACTGACCAAGACTGTTTGAGACCACCATGGTCGCCATCGCAAAGGTTGGCACCACGCTGCCAACCACGGGGTGCGCCAAATCTTGACGTAACAGGTGACCATGAAAGAGAAACTTTACCGCCAAAATCACCAATAGCACCGAAGCAATCGCAGCCGCTAACCATTGACCCCAATGCCCTAAAGGCGCCACATTTTCCCAACTCCAGCCGAGACTTGCGATGCCTAAGGCCAAACCTGCCATTGGGGTTGGTGCATTTTTAAACCGTTTTGTAACCCGTTGAATCATAGTGTTACCCACTCTTGCCAGCATTTCCGTTAGAGAGCCATCTTATGCCGACATCGCGTTCAGTTAAATTCAATCATTTACGACATACGTTAAGCAAAACTAAACATTTATTCGCCTTTCGTTGGTAGTCAGTTTATGCTTGAGCGCTCACTGCCATTGAACTTGTTGCTCATGCCTTTAACATTAAAACAATTGCGCACCTTTGTTGCTATTACTCAGCACGGCACATTAACCGCTGCCGCCGACGCACTGTTTATCTCAAAAGCGGCCTTGAGCATGAGCTTGGCTGAATTGGAAAAACAATTGGGGCAACCGCTCTTTGATCGGGTTAACCATCGCCTGCGACTGAATCAAGCAGGTCACGCGCTACTGCCTTACGCCGATGAACTGATCCACCGCAGCGCAGAAATAGCCGATCTGTTTACCCAAGAGGATAGTGCATTCGACACGCTTCGATTGGGCGCAAGTGATACAATTGGCAATTATTTACTCCCTCCCCTACTGCAACGTTTTCGCCAAACGACGGCGCATCAACAGCAGAGCCTATTGATTGCGAATAGTCGTTGTGTCTGCGACAAACTTAGTGCCTTTGAGCTGGACATCGGGTTTATTGAGTCCATTCCCAACAACGACACATTAGACTTTCTGCCTTTTGGTAGTGACACCATGGTCATTGTTGCAGCAACGCATCACCCATTGAGCGCAAAACCGGCGCTCACTTGGGCGGATCTCAACCATCAGTCTTGGCTTATTCGTGAACCTGGGTCAGGTTCGCGCGATTATTTTTTCAACCATGTTGCAACCCAATTCACCGCCTGGCAAACCTCATTGGCGTTGAATTCCAGCGCCAGTATTATAACCAGTGTAAGCGCAGGACTCGGCCTTGCTTGTTTGTCGTTACATGCAGCAAAGCAGGCGATAAAAGCCAACGATGTGGTCGCACTGCCAATCCCATTAAAGGAAGCAAGACCATTATGGCTTGCAGTGCGCAAAGACAAGTATCGCAGTAAAATGATGCTGCAATTTATTGACTTTGCTCGCGCCTCGACGCCATCACACCTTTAGCAGGCGCGCTGGACTTTAACTGGTAAAGGCTGTATAAACGCACAGTAATTGTACTCGCGTAGTTTGCGCGACGTATTCCATCGTATCGACCGAAAAAATAGAGGATGAACCATGGCTGTAATCGTCAAGTACGTGGTAGAACGCAACGGAGAAGAAAAGATGACTTTTACCTCTAAAGCCGACGCTGACGCGTATGACAAAATGCTCGATGTTGCAGATGAGCTATACGATCTTTTAGGTAAAAGTGAAATGCTCACCGATGATGCGCAACAAGAAGACTTAGCAATGTTCCTAGCGCAAAACAAAGAAGAGCTTCTATACGCCCTTGGCGCAAAACGCAAACCAACGCCAAAGAAGCCTAAAGCGGTAAAAAACGCTGACGAAGACGAAGAGCAAGACGCGGCATAATCGCGCCTTGGCTGAATCGTTTTTTTCGGCGGCACGCAGTCATTACCCATTTTGAGACAAAAGTGTCGCCGAAAAGACAACCAATACTCGCAATTCGACCACCTCCCTTGCGCGCCTTTTCACAAGCATAACGGTATGTATAAGATAGCTCATCAATGCGACACTCAGGGTTTCAGTCCTGAATGCCAATAAGGTGACGCCGTCGCCACAGCGATGCAGCTCAACATTAATACCCAAACCATTCGCGGAAAATTTTTGCATCACCGAAACGGCACCCACACAACCCAAACAATTTGGAGATATTCAATGGCCTTCTTTTCTTTTGCTTTTGGCACTGCTACCAAAAATCGTGACGGTAAAATCATCGAAGCGTTTTTTCCTCACCCTCAATTAAACCCAAGTGATGAACTTATTGCGGCGATTACCCCGGTTGTCAACTACGAGCAAGGTAATCAGGCGATTGAAGTCTCGGCTCAACAGAGCGCGCAATTGGCCTCATTACTTGAAGCGCACGGTGATGCAGCTAATGCAGCATTTGCCGCCAAAGCAGCGCAATCGAGTCAGCCGCTTGTGGTGGTCATTTTAGCCAGCGATGAGCAGCCTCAGTCGGTTGCCGAAGGTTTTCTTAAATTACAGCTCATTTCAAACCGTTTGGTGAAACCTCACGGCACTGTGCTGGACGGTATTTTTGGGCTGCTGCATAACATCGCTTGGACCAACGAAGGTCCGATTGACCTACCAGAGCTGGCTGAGCGTCAAATTGAAGCGCGTCTTGCTGGACGAGTTATCAGCGTCGATTGTGTTGATAAGTTTCCGAAAATGGTTGATTACGTTGTTCCCGCTGGCGTACGCATTGCTGATACCTCACGCGTTCGTCTTGGCGCTCACGTCGGTGAAGGCACCACGGTAATGCACGAAGGTTTCATTAACTTCAATGCAGGAACCACTGGGGTCAGCATGGTTGAAGGCCGCATTTCTGCTGGCGTTGTTGTCGGCAATGGCTCAGATATCGGTGGCGGCGCGTCTATCATGGGCACCTTGTCTGGTGGCGGTAAAGTGGTCGTATCAATTGGTGAAAACTCATTGCTTGGCGCAAACGCAGGGCTGGGTTTCCCTCTGGGCGATCGCTGCACCATCGAATCGGGCTTGTATGTTACGGCTGGCTCTAAAGTGCGCATGCTCGATGCGTCGGGCGCGGAAGTGGAAATGGTTAAAGCGCGCGATCTGGCTGGCGTATCGGATCTGCTCTTCCGTCGTAACTCGGTCACAGGTCAAATCGAGTGTCTGGCCAACAAGAGTGCGGTTGAGCTTAACGCCGAACTACACAAAAACAACTAAGATTCTCATTGATACCCAAACCACGTAACGGTGCCAGTCGAGGGCAATAAACAAAATGTTGGCGATGTTATGAAGCGTGTCAACGCCCACGAGCACCACCGCAACTTTACGTGAATAAAACGCCGCACTCGCGGCGTTTTTTCATGGCGAAAGCAAAGCCGCAGCCGCGTCGAAATGTCACATTTTACTCGCCAAACGACAGAGTGAGGTTTAGCTCGCACGTAATTCGCGTTATGCTCTTTTTATCTTTACTACTATGTTCAATTCTCATGGCGCAAACCTCCGCTTTTTCATCTTCCACAGACAACCAATACATCATCGCACTCGATCAAGGCACCACCAGCTCACGAGCGCTTATTTTGGATCATGACGCCAACATTGTGGCGTCTGCACAACGTGAATTTCACCAAATTTACCCCAAAGCGGGTTGGGTTGAGCATGACCCTCTTGAGATCTATGCAACACAAACCGCCACTATGGTCGAAGCGCTCGGTCAATCTGGGATCGGACTGGAGCAGATCGTCGCACTTGGCATCACCAATCAACGAGAAACGACTATTGTCTGGAACAAGGAGACCGGTAGGCCAATTTATAACGCCATTGTTTGGCAATGCCGCCGCACCGCGTCTATTTGTGATGCGCTGCGTGAGCAAGGACTTGAACGCTACATTCAACAAGCAACGGGGTTGGTGTTAGACCCTTATTTTTCCGCCACCAAAATCAAATGGATCTTAGATGAAGTGCCTGAGGCTCGAGCGCTGGCTAACCAAGGTAAGTTGCTGTTTGGCACTGTGGATACTTGGCTAGTTTGGAAGTTAACGCATGGCCGCGTCCATGTGACCGATCATACCAACGCATCGCGCACCATGCTGTTTAATATTAATACACTGACTTGGGATGACACTCTGCTCAAGGCACTTGATATTCCCAAAAGCATGTTGCCAGAGGTGAAATCTTCGTCGGAGATTTATGGTTATGCCGATATGGCAGGCCAAACTGATGCGGGGATTCCGATTGCGGGGATTGCTGGAGATCAGCAAGCGGCACTGTTTGGCCAGCTTTGTGTCGCACCGGGTGACGCTAAAAACACCTATGGAACCGGCTGCTTCTTGCTAATGAACACCGGCCAAGAGAAAGTCACCTCTCAGCACGGTCTGCTGACCACTCTAGCGTGCGATGCTAAAGGTCAGCCATGTTACGCGTTAGAAGGCGCCGTTTTTATGGGAGGCGCGGCAGTGCAGTGGCTGCGTGATGAAATGAAACTCATCGACAGCGCAGCACAATCGCAAGAACTTGCCGAGCAAGTCAGTTCCGCTAACGGGGTTTATGTGGTGCCTGCCTTTACTGGACTCGGCGCGCCCTATTGGGATCCTCACGCTCGCGGCACCATCATAGGTTTAACGCGCGGAGTGGGGGCCAATCACATCGTTCGAGCTACGCTTGAAAGTATTGCTTATCAAACGCGGGACGTTTTAGATGCGATGCAAGCTGACGCTAGCACCTCATTGTGTGAACTTCGAGTCGACGGTGGCGCGGTAGCAAATGATTTTCTCATGCAATTTCAATCTGACGTACTTAACTGTCAGGTGCTACGGCCCCATGTGGTAGAGGTCACCGCTCTGGGCGCGGCCTATCTTGCCGGTCTCGCGGTTGGGTTTTGGCGCGATTTAGATGAGCTAAAAGGCAAAGCGGCGATAGAGCGACGTTTTTCACCCGATGGTGACGAAAGCAAGCGTCAACGTCGTTACCAGGGATGGCAGCGTGCCGTTGCTGGCGCGCGTGCGTGGGCCGCTTGGGAGCCCTAAAATCATTCCATCAGGAGAGCATCAATGCACTACATTTTTGGTTACGGAAGCTTAATTAACGCCGCTTCGCGGGCTCGCACCGGAGAGACAGGTCGCGCGATTCCCGCCATCGCATCGGGGCTGTTACGCTACTGGGGCCAAGTTGAAAGTGCCTATCACCACTCACCTCTTATCGCAGCGCGCGGCGAAGGAAAGATTAACGGCGTGTTACTCGAAATTTCGTCGAGCGCACTGGCGCAATTTGATGCGCGCGAACGCGGGTATCATCGCGTTGAATTACTAAACCATCAAATTTGCTCGCAAATGCCGTTTGACCGCACAGCGTCGATTTGGGTCTACCTCAAAGCGCAACATTTGCCGCCTTCTCAGGCCACCCCCGTACTGCAAAGCTACGTTGACACGGTTCTCGCGGGGTGCCTAGATGTGTCACCATCATTTGCTCAGTGCTTTATTGAAAGTACTTTGGGCTGGCAATTTCCAAGAGAAAATGACAGACAAACGCCACGCTATGGTAATAGAGCGGGTATCCGTGAGGAACATTACCCTCAAATCGACACTTTATTAAATCATCCCTCACTTCTTTCAAGGCATAGTTAAGGTTACTTATACCCGCCCCACTTTACGTTGCAGCGTTGTTGGCTGACTGTCGCAAACCTCATCACATAGTCTGCCTATGCTCAGATGTAATAGCCCCCAATTAAAACGGACACTCATTAGTTAAGCGATAGGCTTAGACCTATCTTTAAGGAGTGCCTATGGAGCGTATTGAAATTTTTACTGGCGAACAGCGTCGCCGTCGTTATACTCCGCAAGAGAAAGCCAAGTTCGTTGCCATGACCATGCAACCGGGCTATTCGGTTTCATTGGTTGCCAGGCAAAACGGCATAACCCCGAGTCTATTGTTTAAGTGGAAAAAGCTCATGCAAGATGGTGGCATGTCTGCAATCCAGTCTGGTGACGAAGTCGTCAGCGCGGCAGACCATAAAGCGCTTCAAAAGAAAGTTAAGCAGCTTGAGCAGCTGCTTGGCCGTAAAACCATGGAAACCGAAATCCTGAAAGAGGCGCTGGAGATAGCCCAGTCAAAAAAGTTGATATCGCGCATGCC
>NZ_JABAIK010000074.1 GCF_012641465.1 Vibrio agarilyticus | reverse complement strand
CGTCACATCGACAACGGAGAGTATCTGGGTCTGGCTATGCTGATGATGTATCAGTTCCCGATGATGGCTCTGGCCACTTACGCCCGGTATGGCGCTGACGGTAAATCTGACCAGAAGACAACCAAAGACCTCATTATGGATTCCGTATCCGGTATGAGTGCAATCGGCGGTGCCTCTCTGGTGATGGACCTGTTCAGCGATAACCAGCGCGGCGGTGGAGTATCAATGCTGGGTGGTGCAAACTCTGTCATTAGCACGCTCCAGAGCGTTGCGAAGAAAGGCGAGTTGTCTGCGCAGGATGCAAGTAAATTGGTGCCGCTGGCGCAGGAGTTCATCCCGCTGCGAATCCTCATTAACAACACGGGCGATTAAGTTCGCCCTTCACCAAGGAAACAGAATGGCTAATTCATGGCAGACCGAAACAGGTACAGCCGGGCAAATCACTATTAATGTGAATATCCCGTACCTCTCCCGCAGTGACATTTACGTGTATATCGCTGGTACTC
>NZ_JABAIK010000073.1 GCF_012641465.1 Vibrio agarilyticus | reverse complement strand
GACTGGGGTGAAGTCGTAACAAGGTAGCGCTAGGGGAACCTGGCGCTGGATCACCTCCTTATACGATGATTATTTGATACAAGTGTCCACACAGATTGATGGTTTATGAAGTTTAAGAGATAGAACATCCCCCAAGATGTTCACACCGTGTCCCGTTCGTCTAGAGGCCTAGGACACCGCCCTTTCACGGCGGTAACAGGGGTTCGACTCCCCTACGGGATACCACTTACTTTTTAAAGGTAAATGGGTCGTTAGCTCAGTTGGTAGAGCAGTTGACTTTTAATCAATTGGTCGCAGGTTCGAATCCTGCACGACCCACCATTTCTCGATGGGGCTATAGCTCAGCTGGGAGAGCGCCTGCCTTGCACGCAGGAGGTCAGCAGTTCGATCCTGCTTAGCTCCACCATTCGAGACTTCTTCCACAAGAAGTAAAATCAATGTGGGCGATTAGCTCAGTTGGGAGAGCACCTGCCTTACAAGCAGGGGGTCACTGGTTCGAGCCCGGTA
>NZ_JABAIK010000072.1 GCF_012641465.1 Vibrio agarilyticus | reverse complement strand
GAGGATGGTCCCCCCATATTCAGACAGGATACCACGTGTCCCGCCCTACTCTTCGAGTTCACAGCCTGTGCATTTTGGTGTACGGGACTATCACCCTGTACCGTCGGACTTTCCAGACCGTTCCACTAACACACAAGCTGATTCAGACTCTGGGCTGCTCCCCGTTCGCTCGCCGCTACTGGGGGAATCTCGGTTGATTTCTTTTCCTCGGGGTACTTAGATGTTTCAGTTCCCCCGGTTCGCCTCGTTAACCTATGTATTCAGTTAACGATAGTGCAACGAATTGCACTGGGTTTCCCCATTCGGACATCGCCGGCTGTAACGGTTCATATCACCTTACCGACGCTTTTCGCAGATTAGCACGTCCTTCATCGCCTCTGACTGCCAGGGCATCCACCGTGTACGCTTAGTCGCTTAACCTCACAACCCGAAGATGTTTCACTTCTGATTGCGAAAATTTGAGAGACTCGAACACACATTGACTGTGTGTCGTTTCAATTTTCAGCTTGATCCAGATTTT
>NZ_JABAIK010000071.1 GCF_012641465.1 Vibrio agarilyticus | reverse complement strand
GACTGGGGTGAAGTCGTAACAAGGTAGCGCTAGGGGAACCTGGCGCTGGATCACCTCCTTATACGATGATTGTTTGAAACAAGTGTCCACACAGATTGATGGTTTACAAGCGAAAGCTTGTAGCTAACATAGCTCTTTAACAATTTGGAAAGCTGACAAAACAAATCTTGTCTTAAATAGATAAGTGTTTGTTTGTAAAGTTCTCAATACTTACTTTTTAAGTAAGTACCAACTGTTTGTTTTCACTTTTTAAAGTGAAAGTGAACGAGCACATTCAAGTGTTCTTGGGAATATCACTGTTAAGTGATTATTCGAAATTGAGTCCGGCAAAATCGAGTCTGCATCATGTCCTGTTTGTCTTCACTTTTCAAAGTGAAAGCAAAGAGTTAATTGCAGACAACTTTGGTTACTTAGTTTGTTTTCACTTTTCAAAGTGAAAGTAAATTTAAGCTGTAAGACCCTTTGGGGTTGTATGGTTAAGTGACTAAGCGTACACGGTGGATGCCTTGGCAGTCAGAGGCGATG
>NZ_JABAIK010000070.1 GCF_012641465.1 Vibrio agarilyticus | reverse complement strand
GAAGCACACCTGGTATTGATCCAATCTTTGATGTGGTATATAATGACGGTAAAGCCAATGCTTTATTACCTATTGTTGTTCCTAACTTAACACCAAAGACATGGTTCTATTATAAACCAACTATGAAGATGGAATATGATGGAGAAAAACAGTTGGCTCATATGTGGGCTATACAACACAATGAAGCAAGACAAGAATGGAATGACCAAGCATCATCATTTAACCTATATATTCCAACAGGCTTACAAGTAAAACACCTTCTTCGTATGCATATGGAAGTATGGGAACGTGGAATTAAAACAACTTATTATGTTCGTTCTTGGGATAGTAAACAAGAAGAATCATGTCTAGCATGTAGTGCATAATTTATATTGACAACTGGATAGCCTTTGTGCTATCCTTGTATTATATTAATGATTAAAAGGAGAATATATTAATGGAATTAGAAAAACAAGTCAGAATTTATAACATCGAAAGACCAAACTCAAATAAGAGAATGTTTGATGAGCAATCAGGTATTTTAAATTGGAATGATATATCTAAC
>NZ_JABAIK010000007.1 GCF_012641465.1 Vibrio agarilyticus | reverse complement strand
CGGCTAATCAGAACCATCAAAGAGCAATGTATCTGGATGCACAATTTTACGTCGATGCATGAGGCCAGAACAGCGATTGGCAAGTGGCTTGATTTCTACAATACAGAACGACCACATCAAGCTCTGAATATGAAAACGCCCGCTAAAGCGTATGAATTAGCGGCTTAAGTTGTCCAATTTCGGCTGGGTCATTACATTAGAGTCTAAATTGAAATAACACTCACCCATCATAATGATAGAGCTCTGTTTCTAACACTGACGTAACTTTGTAACAGAACCAGACAATATTGAGTGTAAACTTTGATCATATAGTATACCCAGTGAAGGTCTCAGTAGGAGTAGCTTTATCGTCGTCCTAGCACGTTTCTGTCCAAAGGTGTGCTGGCGGGGCATGTAACACGAAATTGCCCCGAAATGAGTTGCAAGATACAGAAATGATTCTCTCTAAAAAGTCACTGGCTAGAGGCACAAAGTAATGAAGTGTGATACTACTCTCGGAGAAAGGTCAAATTATGATGGTATGATCTTAAAGCTAAATGCGTTATTCTTTTAAGGAGGTTTGATATGAAAGATAGTCTGATTAATACATGAATGATTTAAGTCCACTATGGCAAGAAATTGAAGATGATGCATCGTACAAGAGATTTGCAGATTCTTTACGAATAATTTCTCGTTGTAATTTCACCTTCCCTACTTCTCTTGCTATTAGATGGATCAGTGCTTTAGAAATGTGTTTAGGGCTAACACCCTTTACTATTTCTAAAGCGGATAAAAATTGGGCTCCAGACTATACCAAAGATATAATAGTTTTAAATTGTTCGAACGAACTTCATGAAGATATTCATTTCGATTCCATATCTTCTAGTGAGTCGGAATTTATAATTAAGTTGAAATCTTCTATAGAAGAAATCCAAAGCGAACTTGTTAATTATCAATTTTTTACTAAAGAAGATAGTTCTAACAAAAGCAGTACAAAAGTTAATATTAAAATAGAAGTGCATCGCTATGAAGTTTTTTCTAGAAAGATTACTTTGATAGCACCTTACGAAAATAAGAAGTTTGATAAGTCAGAATTTTTACTTGGCTGGGTTGGCAGTAATAAGTTATTTTTGACTTCATATAATTTAAACAATGGTCTTTATCATCAGCCCACCTCAAATAGTGTAGGAAAGTACATCACGTTCCGTAATAACCTACGTAGATATCTTAGTGATGATCGAAACGCCAGATATCGTAAAAATTACGACCGTTTCTATAACATGGATACAAGATTGGAAAATAGTCTCTTACAGGCTCTTGAGTGGGTAAAAGAATCACTGATAACAATTGAAAATAAAACAATAACAACGGGTGGAACCGACTATCCGTCCGATGATCTATCAGATACTTGTCCGCACTTTATGGCGGCTATTACTTATTACCAAGAAAAGCGCAATAAAGTTACAGCCATGATTATTGAAGATTCAAATCGAACTAGTAAGTTAGGATATAAAATTATTTCCTCTCCTGACCAATTAATGCTTTATATCAAAGAAGGAATTAAATTATTAAGAAAGGATAAACTGTCTTACTTACTCGATGATGAAAAATTTCGTAATGAAACTGCAATTAACAAAAGATTGAGTGATTTCATCAATTTGCAACCCAATGTAACCGCTAAGATAGAGGAAGATGATGGTGCAAGTTGTATAGATTTACTGGTCAATAATGTTCAAGATAAATTTATTTCTGATTTAGCTATTGAAGCAAAAATTGCATTTAAAGATGGTAAATTTAAAAAAGATGATGTCGATAAGGCAATTTTTACTCAAGCGGCATCTTATGCCGAAGGCCATAACAGAAAAGCATGTGTTGTACTCTACGCTTTTAATGCTGAACTTGATAAGATAAAAAGTGAAATTAAAAATGTTGTAAATAACAGTGGAGCAGAAATGAATCCTGCTTCATTCGATAGTTTTAATCATTTTAAAATCACAAAAAAAGACGCATTCAAAATTGATCTTTTAGTCGTCATCTTGCACTCAAAAAGCAATACTCAAAAACATAAGGACAAGAAAAAGAAAAAATAAGCCATCACATAAGAGCCCTTATCACCAAGAGTACCCGCTGAAGTACTGCCGTTTCAGTCTAAACTACCAGTTCTCACCTTGATTGTTATGGATATCTCGTTAGCTCTGTGGTGAGCAAAAATAAAAGATTAATGGTATTGATGTGTCGATGTATACGATTGGCACATACATAAATCAGGTTTAAGAGTCTTCACCTTACTTAAACTAACCCGTTATTATCTAATTTACTAAAATACGTAACTCAAAAATGTCCAAAAATGATTTTGACCGTTCGCGGATGGCCTTGTGTGCTTGACGCATAGCCAGAATTTCTTACTGAATAGTTTTGGGATTAGTTTGCGGTTTTTATGCTTTTCAGCGACTTTTGCTGCCGCGATACCTTCCAACTGCCTGTAACTGGCGACTCTTATATTGTTTTTAGTAGCCAAACACTAAAAGCACAATGAGTGTTGTCGCCAGCCCAAGTGATAGGCGCTGCCAAAAGAGTAATGGGTTACGCTCAATCAAAGGAATTATTGGGCGTGTTTTTTTTACGACATTAGGTGAGGTTAACTCAAACACAAACTCAGATGCAGCGTGATAGCGTTTTCGAGGCTGAATTTGCAGCGCTTTTTGCAAAACGCAGTTTATTGTTACGTTCCTATTTGAATCAAGCGTGTTGATTGAAGTGTATTTGAGTGCTCGCTGCTGTTTGGGTGAGCGCGCGCGGCTGACCATGCCATTGTAAGGAAGCTTATTGGTCAGCAGATAATAGCCAATCGCGCCGAGTGAATAGAGATCCGATTGCGGTGTCGCTGCATGCCCGACGAAATATTCGGGCGCTGTAAATTGCATGGTGCCCTTAATCACTGATGCTGGATTGTCTGTTAATCCCAAAATGTGGGTGGCGCCAAAATCAATGATGGTGATTTTCTCGTTTTCATCAATCAATATATTTTCAGGCCGAAGATCTTGATGAATCATATCGTGGCGGTGCATGGCATCAATCCCCTTGGCGATTTGAATCATAATGTGTTTCCAGTTTGATAAAGCACAAGGGGAATTTTGTTTCAGCCATTGGGCTAGTGTGATTCCTCGAACGTATTCGCTGAGCGTGTAAAGATAGTGGCGCTCTGGCGCGGGTAGGCTTTTAAGCAGGTAAGGGCTGTGAAGCCTGCGCCCGACCCATTCTTCAATGCATAGGCTCTCAAGCGCCGCTTCATCGTCTCGACTTTCCGCAGACGGCAGTTTTATGACCAACTCGGTATCATCCGTTGCTCGCTTTGCAACAAAGAGATGGCTACGACTGGTGATGCTCAGTTCGCGTATTAAACGAAGATCGTCAATGGTATCGCCGCATTTTAGTGCTGGTGGTAAGGGCAATCGACTCGATGAAAAAAGGTCAATTGGCTCAGACGAATGGGGTAAGGGGCCAATTTTAACCAATTGGACAGAAATATTGTCTGCACTGCCGTTATCTAATGCAAGCGTGGTAAGCGTTTGGGCGCATAGAGTGAGATTTTGTGGTTGATGAGTGAGTTGCTCAATGAGCGCCTCTTCACTGACATGCTCATAAAATCCGTCACTGGCAAGAATGTATATATCGCCTGTCTTTGCCTCAACGCTCTGATAATCAAGATTCAAATGAGGGTTTAGACCAAAGGCATTAGCAAGATAGTCGCTCTCTGTGCCGAGTTTATTTCGATGATCGCGTGTAAGCTGCTCTAGATGGTTTTCAGAAAATCTTAGTATGCGAGTATCGCCGCAATGAAAAAGGTACACGTGGCGCTGGTGAAGAATGAGCGCGCTTAACGTGCACACGTAGCCTTTATTAAAATCAAAGCGAAATTCACTGTTTCGCGTTTGTGCATAAAGCCAGTAATTGACGGCGGTAAGTACTTTGATGGCGGATTTTTTTACCGTCCAGGCATCGCTGGTACAGTAGTAATCTTGGATCAAGGTTTTCACTGCCGTTTCGCTGGCAATCTGACTGACGTTGCTTGAGCTTATTCCATCCGCTATCGCAATAAGAGCCCCCTTGCGTTTCATAGCGGATGGTTTTGGTATTAACGCGCCGATGAAATCTTGATTTATCGGCTTGAGACCGGCAATCGAAGCTTGTCCCAGTTCAATGAGAGGCGGTTTTGAACTCATACTGGTAACTCATATTGATGACTTCGATGCACGGTTCATTAACGTGTGTTTAAACGGTGTTATGCCAACTGCTCCTTTACTTTGAGCTTGCGCTCGGCGTTTGTGCGCACGTGCGTGATGTAAAGTGGCAAGCCGACCATGAGTAGTCCACCAACTAAGTTGCCAAGTGCGGTAGGAATTTCATTCCAAATAAAATAATCGACAACGGTAAATTCCCCACCCATGATCATCGAAAATGGGAACAAGAACATGTTGACGATAGAATGCTCAAAGCCCATGAAGAAAAACAGCATGATCGGCATCCACATCGCGAACATTTTCCCTGTTGCAGAGGTCGATATCATCGCGCCCACAACGCCCATAGAAACCATCCAGTTACATAACATGCCGCGAATGAAAATGGTGAACCAACCTGCCAAGCCGTGCTCCTGGTACCCAAGGGTTCTGGACTCGCCGATGGTGCTGACCTTTTGTGCTAGCACACCGCCATCAGTGTTGTATCCGTAGGTTAAAATGAACGAGGCAAAAAACGCGACAGTGAGAGCGCCAGCAAAGTTGCCGAGAAACACCAGACCCCAATTACGCAGCATCTGATCGACGGTGCAACCACTGCGTTTATCAAGCACAGCGAGGGGAACTAACGTAAAGACGCCGGTGAGCAGGTCAAATTTCATCAGATAGAGCATGATAAAACCGACCGGAAAGAGAATTGAGCCAACCAGTACACTACCGGTTTTGACGATCACGGTGATCGCAAAAAAAGCAGCTAGAGCTAAAATTGCACCTGCCATAAAGGCACGCACGACCGTATCTTTGGTCGACATGAAAATTTTTTGTTCGCCAGCATCAACCATTTTGGTGACAAATTCACGGGGTTCAACGTATGACATCGTTACTCTCCTTATAATGATGACTGTTGTTGAAATAGCGAAAACTGTGCCACAAAAATAAGTTATAAATTTCAATGTCTTTTAATCACTGTTTTCATTTTTAAACTAATCAATGCGAGCGAAAGGTGCAACTATGCACATAATTGAGACACTATTGCAGTTGCTGCTGACGTAGTTGCTCAAAAAAATGCGTCCAAGACAGGTGCTCGCGTTCCGCCGCAATGGAATAGTCACTTGGGTTATTGAAATAGCCTTGTTCAATGCTCTGATAGATACCGGCGATGACGGTGCCAATAAACTGACCGAGTTCATTGATTCGTTCAATTTTGAATGCGTCGACACTCATATTTTCGTATTTCAATGTCGTGCTAAAAGCATGATTGAGGTATTGGCATAACTCGCTTTGAGTGATTGGCGCGCCGTTTAAGTTGTAGGTTTGGCCATTATGCTGTTGGCCAGTGGCCATTTTGGCATAGGCCCAGGCGAGCTCATTTCGTGTGGTATAGCCGCATTTTCCATTACCCGCGCAGTTTCGAATGATGCCCTCACGGCGATAGTGATCTATGTATTCAATATCTGGTTCAATATAGAGGCCGTTGCGACCGATAGACCATTCTAATCCGCTGGACTTTATATCCATTTCGGTTTGTCTATTACTGGCAACCACAGGAGCAAAGTCGTTACCTTCAGGGTTTCCTTGAATGCTGGTGTAAATTAACTTCGTCACACCGGCCTTTTTTGCGGCATTAATTACGTTGCGATGTTGAGTAACACGACGTTGTGGCTCGTCATTGCTTGAAATGAGCACTAATGTATTAATGTTTTGCAACGAGTGCTGCAACGTAGCGCCATCGTTATAGTCACCCGGTCGAATGTCAATGCCAAGGTGAGACGCATGCGCGGTATTTCTTGATAATCCAACCAGTTGCTGTGGGCTGACAAGTTCTTTAAGGGCGTAAATAATCGCGCTCCCGAGCTGTCCGCTTGCGGCGGTAATCGCAATATTGGTCATTCATGTCATCCTCTTGGTGAGCGTGCGTAGGGTAAAGGCTAGTTATGCTCCTAGGTTGCCGCAAGTGGTTAACCCCTTCCTATTTGAAACTGAAGCGATATTCGCTTTTCACCTATCGGCCTCTCCAAATTGCGCTGAGATAAAATTCTGTTTTTCTAAAATCAGGGTAATAGTTTGCGGCTATTGCTCCTATCTTTCACAGACATGTTGCAACGATTTGGCCTTGCTCGGTGAGGGGTGAGGAAAAGGAGTCCATAATGAGCTCAGAGCAAAATCACCAAGTGGTTAATGAGTTTTTTCAACGTTTCTCCAACGGGGATGTACCAGGGGTGCTGGAGCTACTCACGCCAGATGTTGATTGGCGGATGATGGGACAGCAAGGTGGGCTACCGGTATCTGGTAATATGGATCAAGAAGGCATAAAAGGCTTGATGGCCGGTGTTAAAGAGACTGTGATTGACCATTTGGCGATGACCCCTAAGGGTTGGACTATCGATGGCGATCGCGTTGCGGTGGAAGTTGAGTCATTTGGTAACATGAAAAATGGGAAAACGTACAACAATTTGTACCATTACCTTATTGAAATGAAACAGGGGAAGATTTGGCGTATTCGCGAGTATGGCGATACAGATCAAGTGCGTCGCGTTTTCCTTGAGCCATAGAGTGGCAAAGGGGTGACCAAGATAACGCGTAACGAACACCAAGACGGAGCAAGGCTTGATTGGGGGTCAGTTCGTCTTTGGTTGCGTTATCTGGTCATTGTGCTCGCGCCTAGAGCCGTCACTAGGCGCGACTGTGTCGATTCAACTCATGATGGTTTGGTTTACATCGATTCGGCACCCATCTGCGCTTCATTCGTTGAATTTTTATCCGCATTGGTTTTGCTACCAAAAGCGTTGAGTTTTTCAGATAAGGCCAGCATTACGCCGCTGAGTAGTAGCAAGATGAACGGAAAATAAGCAAAGGATAGCGTGTCCAGCGCAAAGCCCATCATAGGCGGCACTAAGGTCGTACCTGTGTACGCGGTCGCCATTGAAAGAGCGATAACCGCTTGAGAGGCGTGGGCGCCAAAGCGTTTGGGTGTGAGATGAATGGTATTGGGGTATATAGGCGCGCAACCCAGACCAATCAACACTAAGCTCCATTGATTGAGCACCATAGGAAGTGGCGCCAAAACGCCAATGACGCCCAACAAAATGATGACCGCGCCGTAACGGATCATTTTCGCTTCATCAAAACGATCCGCAATCATGCCACACAAAAAGCGGCCGATGGTGATCCCAAGGAAGTACATCGCCGTCCAGAAGGCGGCGTCACTGGCAAGCATGCCTTTTTCAGTGGTGAGATAGCTGGCGGCCCACAATCCCGTCCCGGCTTCCAGCGAACAGTAACAGCAAAAGACCAACATTTGCAGTTTTACCCCTTTGATTTTCAATGCGGTTCGATTGGAAATCATCGCCGTAGAAGAGGACTCTTCTTCTTGGCTCACTGTCGGAGTAATGGCTTTTTTCCAAAGAGGTAAGGTGGCAAAAAGCACGATGACTAGCGCAAATTGAATCGCAGAGAGAACCGCGTAACCTTCGCGCCATCCACCATTGACGGCCAAATAGGTTGCCATAATTAATGGTCCCGTTGTGGCGCCGACTCCCCAAAATGAGTGCAAATAGTTCATATGCTTCGACTTGTAATGCAGCGCGACAAAATTATTGAGCGCTGCATCGACCGCCCCTGCGCCCAAACCGAGTGGCACAGCAAGGAGAACGAGCACAAACAGATAGTTGGCACTGGTGAAACCAAGTAGCGCGGCGGCCGTCATTAGCACACTAACGGCAACCACTTTTCCGGTACCAAATCGTTGTATGATTCGAGTTGCCGCAAGGCTAGAAATCACCGTACCTGCACTTACGATAACCGCAACAAAGCCGGCTGCATCAAGTGAGGTGGAAAGATCTTGGCTTATTACAGGCCAAGACGAGCCAAGCACTGCGTCAGGTAAGCCAAGGCTAATAAACGCAAGATAAATTAGAGCAAGGAGCAATAACATAATAACAAGGTGAGTAATAAAGAAGTGCTAGGAAAATACGCTCATCACTGTGCTTTCTCCATAGCAATTCTACTCGGAACTATAAAAATTCTACCTAAACACCACAAATTGCGAAGCATCTATCATTTTGATTCTGCGCTAATGATGGTGTGATTGAGTAAACCCTTTATGGTTTTTATCAGTAAGAGGGCAATCAATAGCGTGACACCCAAAAGCAGCGCGTATGAGAGTGACAAGAGAAAGGGGCTTGCAATCAGTGTCGCCATTTTTGAGGTTGCAAGAGTGAGCGCTGCACTAGGAAACGAATATCCCCACGATGAAAGTGAAAACGGAACTCGAATAAAACGGGGAATGCTAACCAGTAAAAATAAGCCGATGAACAGCGCCACGTAGTAAAGCACACGAGCAAAATGATCGATGCCATCGATAAGGCTGGTATAAGAGACAAACGCGATAGAAGGTGGCGCTAATAAGATAAATAACATCGGCGTCATTGGCAGCGGTAGCGGCTCATGAAAAAAGAGGCGATTGAGCACGATAGTCAGTATCACCAACCAAAACACAATGCCAATACTAAAAAAGAACCAACTCAACTCAATGAACCCCAATTGACTTCCAGTAATTGGCGCAATGATATTGCCGACGATGGGTATAAACCAAGCGGGATTAACATGGGTGATTTGAAAGTGTTGATCGTATATCCAACGGCTTAGTACATAAAGGGTCAATAATAATTGTACACCAGAGCCGAGTCCCCAAAGTGGCAGGGCAAGCGATGGGGTGCTTTGCCAAATCGCAGAAAGTAATAGCAAGCTGATTGAAAATGCAGGAAAAAAGTTGAGCATGACTGGGTGGTTCTGCTCTGCTCGTACGGCGTCACGATGTAAAACTGTTTTTAGAAAGTAGAGTGCACAGACAATGAGTGCGATCACCGTTGTTATGGCCCCGAGCCATTGGTAGATATCGGGCGCTATGTTTCCTGCCACACTTTTCCAAGCGAGAGTCAGACCACTAAGGCCCATCACGACGGCAAAAAAGACAATTGGAAAAAAGGGTAAGCGTGAAGGCGCGTGCTGACGCTGCGCGTCCATTTCTAGAAAGTCCATAACAAAAATCCTGAGTTATACCTATCAAACGAATACGTTAATGCTCTATTAGTCATACCAATTGAAGTGAATCGTGGCTCACACTCGGTTGTTGCCTACCTGCATTTTCAAGTGGTTTGGGTATAACACGAATCATAAAGCAAAAGGATGCGCAAAAACGCGCAAAAATCATAATGTTCAACTTTGCAATTTACCCTTTATGATTCAAGAGTGAGCTTACACTTCTCAGTGCGTCAACTAGGCTTATAGCCAAGTAAAGCCGCGGGGTGAAATCATGAAACAGTACGATGTTATTTGGATTGGAACAGGGCAGGCGACGCTTACCGTTGTGCCTCGACTAAGCGCAGCAGGTAAGTCGGTGGCCGTTATTGAAGCCAATCAATTTGGTGGAACGTGTGTTAACACAGGCTGCACTCCGACAAAAACCTTAGTTGCAGCGGCGCGAGCAATTCATCAAGCGGGGCGAGGCGCTGACTTTGGGTTTAGCACGGGGTTACTTCGAGTGGATTTTGCTAAAGTGATGGCGCCGCAGCAGCGTAATCGCGCCAGTGCAACACAAGGAATTGAATCGGCGCTCAAAGCATATTCTTTGTGTGATGTCTTTTATGGTGAAGCGCATTTTATTGACTCCCATACCGTTCAGGTGGGCGACACAGTGCTTACTGGAACAGATATCATTATTAACGCGGGCTGTCGCCCCGCGCCGTTTATGCTGGAAAACCGCGATGGGGTTGACATTTTAACCAATGAAACTCTGCTTGATCTTACCGTGCAACCGGAGCATCTCGCGATTGTTGGAGGCAGTTACATTGGATTGGAATTTGCGCAAATCTTTCGTCGTCTTGGTAGCCAAGTCACGGTCTTAGAGCGCGGTTCACAGCTTATGTTTCGTGAGGACAGAGATATTGCGCAGATTGCGAGTGACGTGCTGAGTGATGAAGGCGTTATGCTGCATTGTGGTGCCGAATTGAAAAAAGTGAGCCGTCAGCATGGCCGTTTGCCGGTCTTAGTTGAATATCAACAAGATGGCAAAGAAAAACAGCTTCACGCATCTCATTGCCTTTATGCAGCAGGGAGGGTGCCAAATAGCGACCGACTAAATTTGGGTGCCGCTGGCATTGAGTGTGACGAACATGGCTACATCAAAGTGAATGACTGGGTTCAAAGCTCGCAAAGTCACATCTACGCGCTGGGTGATATTAATGGTTGTGGTGCATTTACCCACACATCGGTAAACGATGGCGAGATTTTTTGGGATCACTACAGTCGTCAGTTGGGCATTAATCCTGAGCCTGCCGAGTTAGATCGCAGATTGAGCCTGCGCCATATCATTTATGCGATGTACATTGACCCGCCGTTAGCTCGAGTGGGTTTAAGTGAATCACAAGCGCGGCAAAGTGATAGAGAAATTCTTATGGCGACACTGCCGATGGAGCGCATTGCTCGTGCTCGCGAAAAGCAGGAGACCAAAGGGTTGGTGAAAATATTGGTTGATGCACAATCAGAGCAAATCGTTGGCGCAACCGTATTTGGCACTGGGGGCGATGAAGTGATTGGAATATTCGCAGCCTATATGCAATCACAAGTCTCTTACAAAATTATGCGGCGCACAGTATTTCCTCACCCCACTGTGAGTGAACTTATGCCTTGGGTTCTAGACAATTTGCAACCGTTGGCGGGATCATCTGATTCCTGAGTCGTGGGGGGGTAAGGGTGCGACATAAACGCCATGGCGTGGGCTCGATGCCTTTCCCACGTGAAGTTGCAGCGTTGTTGGTTTGCATTCTCGAACCTCATCACGTCGTCGGTCTATGGTCACGAAGTGCGCAGAGGCTTCGTTCGTTTGCCGCCTACCTGCAACGCCAAGTTGTTTGAGTATATTAGAAAAACTTGAAGGCTAACGCTTGACCAATACCTAATTTTGCTGCAAAACGCTGACTGAAATTTTTATCATTAAGCGACAATCATGATTGCAGTAATTTTCGAAGTCACTATAACCCCAGGAATGACCGAGCAGTATTTAGATTTTGCTGCTCAACTCCGGCCGCAATTGGCTGAAATTGATGGTTTTATCTCGATAGAGCGTTTTCAAAGCCTATCAAATGAGGGCAAAGTGCTCTCGTTATCCTTTTGGCGCGACGAAGAGGCGATTGCTCAGTGGCGACGTGTTGAGGCGCATCGTTTGGCGCAAATGAGTGCTCGAGAGCGTGTGTTTCAAGATTACCGACTGCGTGTTGCGGGTGTCATTCGCGACTATGGCATGAATCAGCGCGATGAAGCGCCTGCAGGCAACCCATTCAATTAATCCTACTCATATCGCAGCATCGGCAATCTCCCACTTAACGTTGCTGCGGTGTTGCTTGGCGCTCACGACCCCATCGCATAGTCTATTTATGCTCATAACGTGCTCAGAGGTTTTGTGCGCTTGCCGCATACCTGCGCCTTCACGTTGTTTGGGTAGAATCCCTTTCCTTCTTAGTATGAGAAAAGTTGTAATTTCTCGCCAGTGAGTGCTTATATTTTTCTGGCTTTACAATATGTCATTTAAATAACCTACTGATAATTAATTTAAAATTAATACTAATTTTTTCTCTCTGTTTTTCCTGCCTAGTTAAAATGGATTAGGGCAACTATATTCTTCTTGTACATGGTCTTTATGCAATCAAGCTAATATCAAGGAGAGTTCTATGTTTTTAAATCTGTGTGTTAAAGCTGAAATGGTGGTGCGTGATTTTATCGAGCAGCGCGATGGTGTGACGGCGATTGAGTACGCTCTCGTAGGCGTTGCTATTGCAGGCATTGTCACCGCAGTGTTTGGCACTAATGGTGACCTTGAAAAAGCGCTGGATGAAGGGATGAAAACGATTAAAGATAAAATGAAATAATGACTAGAGATTAATAGGAAATGGCTATTTTATTTCTCTTTTTATATTTAAAAAACAATAAAATAGTCTCATCTATTAATATTTAACATTCTAATTGAAATCATTTAATTGTTTTAAAGTGGAAAATAAGGAGATAACTATGTTTCTTGCAACGTGTGTAAAATTTGAAATGTTGGTTCGTGATTTTATTGAGCAACGTGAAGGGGTTACGGCGATTGAATATGCATTAGTCGGTGTGGCGATTGCTGGGATTGTAACGGCTGTATTTGGTACCAATGGCGATTTAGAAAAAGCACTGGATGAAGGCATGAAAACCATCAAAGACAAAATGAAGTGATCGCCGCCAATGATGATCGCAGCGCTGATGATATTCTCGCTCATTGCCTGCTACTATGACTGGCGATGGCGTATCATACCCAACCTGCTGTGCGCTGCGATCTTACTCACCGGATTTGTCATCATTGCTTTTCGTGGAGATTTTCCCCACTGGAGCGCGCTGCTTATCACTTTTGTCATCGCGATTGCTTTGTGGCGGTTTCGTATTTGGGGCGCTGGTGACAGTAAACTTCTTCTGGCGTTTTTTCCTATGATAGACAGCCAATTTTATATCGCTACGATTGCATTTATCGGTTTGACAGGTTGTGCAACAGCACTCATATTTTTACTGTATCGACGTTTAAGCCCGTGTTGCAAATTTAACAGTGTTCCGTATGGTATCCCCATCGCGTTAAGTTGTTTTGTTACTTCCGTCGCTTCGTTTTAAGAAGGACAGATAATGATGAAATTGCTGATCCCGGTGGCCTTGATCGCCATCGGTGCTGGTCTCTATGGCTTATCACAGCCCTATTTTAATCAATCTAGCCAAGCGCCATTGGTTGAGTTAGCCGCTGAAACAGCGGTGCCTCAAGTGACGGTGTATGCGTTAGCCGAGCGGATTTCTCGAGGCACAGTGGTTTCCAAAACCCACTTCGAATTGCGCCAAATCGACCAACCTAAAGCCTTACAACTCGGAATTGACCCGAGCATGCCTCTCAATTTAACGCCAGGAAGCGTTGCCATTCAAGATATTGCTGCGGGTACCTTAGTTAGCCCGTCATTGTTTATTACCCCTAGTGATCCTGGTTATATCGAAGCCATCGTTGCAAAAAATAAAGTGCCCTATGCGATAGAAGTCAGTACCAGCAATATGGTTGGAGGAATCATTACTCATGGCGCGTTTGTTGATGTGGTCGCTTTGTCATCAGAGCAGCAAAACTTAGCCAATGACGAGACCGTCACTGGGTATAAAACCGTGTCTATTGCTCCGGTGCTTATGGCAGTAAAAGTACTCCAAGTCAGTGCCGAACTGCCCAATGAATCATCGCGAGAGGTGTTAAACCCTGCCTATACGACTTTGATTCTCGAATTGAGCCAGCGTCAAGTGGCAAAGTTGGCCATCGCCAAAAATATCTCACAACTTGAAGTACACAAATCATTAGGTCGCCAAGAGGCGAGCGATTTACAGGCCAATTCCGGTGATGTGCTGCCGGATTATCGCGCCATCGTCGAGTTCCGCGGCGACACAATCAAAATTAAGTAAGCAGACGTGTCTAGGGGGCAGGGATGAAAAGATGGGCAAAATATGGATGGCTCTGGGTCATGTGCCTAGCCAGTTATGCCAATGCCGCGCGAATTGTTAATTTGGCGGAAGGGGATGCAAAGGCAATTGCAACACAAGTTGAAATTGGTTCGGTGTTTGTCGCCAATCCTGAGGTGGCAGATTACCAAGTGATTGAAAAAAATAAAGTGGTCTTCTTTGGTCGGACCATAGGTAATACCGCCTTTATGGTGTTTGATAAAGACGGCAAGACACTGATAAACCGCAAGCTCGTGGTCAATAAAAGTTTGCACCATATCCAGCAGCAGATTCAATTGCGCTACCCCAACAGTGATGTCTCGATTTATAACCTCGGTGAGCAAGCCGTGTTAAGTGGCACGGTTGCATCGGATGAAATACGCGAGCAAATCTACCGTCTTGCTGGTGAATTACTCGGGATGGAGGCCGAAATCACCAATGTTAATTGGGACTTGGGCGATCAGATCTATGAGATGCAATTTATGCGTCGTTACCGCTTTCCGGGACTGGTCAATAACATTGATGTCATCACCACCAAACAAGTTAATGTGAAGTTGACCATTGCCGAAGTGACGCATCGATTTTTAGAAGAGTTTGGGATTGAAATTGGTGTATTAGAGCCCGGCGTATTTGTTGATCAGCTCACCCGTTTTAGCGCAAGCGACATCATTACGGTGATCACCGCCATTGGTGACGATAACGTTGGTCAAGTGCTTGCTGAGCCTAACTTGTCGGTAATTTCAGGTGAGACCGCCAGTTTTCTTGCTGGTGGAGAAATTCCGGTCGTGACGGTTATCGACGGGGCAACGGATGTGGAATACCGAGAATATGGCGTCCGTCTAGAGCTCATGGCCAAGGTGCTGAGTGATGAGAAAATCATGCTATCTATGCTGCCAGAGGTGAGTGCGTTAGATAATCAGTACGAAAATGAAAACTACGATTTGCCCGCACTGCGCACTCGCCGCGCGCGCACAACCGTAGAGCTCGGTGATGGGCAAAGTTTTATCTTGGGTGGTCTGTTAAGTACAGAAGATCGGGAAACTTTACGCCGAATTCCCTATATCGGCGACATTCCGGTTCTAGGGGGGCTGTTTCGCAATACCTCAACCGAGCGCACCAAAACGGAGCTGATTATTGTCGCAACCGTCAATCTGGTTCAGCCGATACACCCATCGCAAATTCAACTTCCCACACTGCAGCGCAGCTCCAACCTAGAGCGTTTTTTCAATATCAAACTTGGTTATCCAAAAGCGGCAAGTGCTCATGTGCAAGAGGTGCTCGCCACCGGAGGGTTTAAACAATGATGAACGCAATTCGCTTCGCATCGCACCGCGCGGTGGTGATTCGTTTCTTATTCGCCGTGTTTATGAGCAGTGCGGTTGGGTGTGCCGAGCATATATCGGAGCGGCAGGGCCCAACGTTTGATGTTATCCCAATTAGTTATGGTTATCAGCTCACGATTAAACACGAGTCGCAAGCGTGGGAGCAACTGCTCGATTACGTCGATCAGCATTGGCAAACCATTACCCAAGAACCCGTCACCATAGTTTGGACTTCTGTGAAGGGGAAAAAAATGGCTCAGCGCTTAAAGCAGCATCTGCAAAAAGCTGGGGTGAGTGCTGAACAAGTGGTATTAAGTGGCTCGCAACAGGCGACGCAGCATTTTGATCTTGGACTTTCGATGACGGCGCACCATGTGCTATCGCCGCTGTGTCCTTACGCTTCGATTGGCGAGTATGGTGCTATTGAGGGAGGGTGCGCGCCAGAAAGCGGGCGCTGGCAAAGCATGGTTCATCCCGAAAAAATGCTTGTTAACCCTAACTGGGCAGAATAAGGAGTCTCTATGTTTGATTTGGTTGATGTACTAAAAAAACGTGAAGAGAGCCCCAATGAGGTCGTGCGTCATGTCTCTTCTGTCGCGTTTTACCAAAGTGACGCTTGCCGACTACTGGTTGCTGAAGCGTATCGATTTGAAGGGTTGGAACAACCGGAGTTTCATCCACTCACCGATGACAAAGTGACCCAACATGCGCGGGTGGAATCACTTGAAGTGATCATCATCGAACTTAATCACAGTGACGATGTGGCGGAGGATGCGGCGCGGCTAAGACAGCTTTTGCCTAATGGTGCCTCTTTAGTGGTGATTGGCAGTGAAGACTGCATTTCAACCATTCGTAAACTCAAATCTATGGGAATTTATTACCTATTTTGGCCGATTAATAAAAATGAACTGATCGATTTTGTACTCAGTGTACAAGAAAACGTCCGTGGTAATCGCGGGCTCAGTAAAAAGCGTCGAGCGAAACAAATAAGTTTTATTGGCTGCAAAGGGGGCGTCGGAACCACATGGCTTTGCGCTGAAATGAGCCACCATCTGGTTAACAAACGAAACAGTTCGTGTGTCGTGGTCGATAATGGCTTTTACAGCAGTAACCTCGACATCATGATGGGGATAGAAAAATTTAAAAAACGAGAAATTCGAGCTGGTTCACTCGTTGCTAATCTCGATTTTACCTCGTCACAGAGCTTATTGACCAAGCAAGGGAATCAGCTTTCTGTGCTTGCATTAACCTCTCAAGACATAGCGTTTAGCGAATTGCAGGAATACAGCCGTCATGTTACGGCGTTTGTCTCTGAGGAAGTCAACTTTGTGCTGGACGACCTATCCGCCAGTGCGGTCGCCACGCTTTCAGCGCACGAGATCGTCGATACGTCCGATTGTATCATTCTTGTTGTTGCACCGACGATTTCATCACTACGTGAAGCCGCAAGGCTTAATCATCTGTTGCAAGCCGAGTCCGAAGCGACCGGACAAAAGGTGCGTACGTTGGTGGTCTTAAATTACAACCTGCCAGCGGTCAACGCTACGGTGACGAAAACCGAAGTTGAACAATACCTAAGGCGCCGAGTTGATGTGGTGGTGCCATTTATCAAAAAAGTCGATGCTCAAATATTGGACGATAAACGAATGAGCGATGCTCGTGGCAAAAGTGGTCGAGCTTTGCAAAGTTTAGCCGCATCCATTTTTGGTGAGGAAACCCCAAAGCGCCCTCTGTTATCCCTGTTTTCATAATATGACGCGCAATGTGTAAAAACGCATAAGGAGCAAAGATGCAAGGGGCGAAAGAGATTTATCGAGAGCTGCGCAAACGCATTTTTGATGCGCTCGATCCTGAGGTGATCAACCGATTGGATACTCGTCAGCTATCGGAGCAGTTGTCGCAAGCGGTCGCAATGCTAATTGATAAAGAGCAGTTGCCAGTCCCTGCGACGTTGCGTTCCGATTTTGTGCGCAACTTAGTGGATGAGCTACGAGGCCTCGGGCCGCTACAGATGCTCATGGATGACGAAGAGGTGAGTGATATTATGATCAATGGGCACGAAAGTGTCTTTGTTGAACGCAACGGTTTGGTTGAGCCTTGTCAGGTTAATTTTGTCGACCATGCTCAACTGCTGGATATTGCTAAACGGATCGCGGGACAAGTGGGCCGGCGTGTTGATGAGTCGCAGCCATTGTGTGACGCGCGTTTAGCCGATGGCAGCCGCGTGAATATTGTGATCCCGCCAATTGCTATTGATGGCACCTCGATTTCAATTCGTAAATTTCGCAAACAAGCCATTGATCTAAAGAAACTGTCTGAATTTGGCGCTATGAGTCCGGAGATGGCGCAACTGATGATGATAGCGTCTCGTTGTCGGCTTAACATTTTGATTTCTGGTGGCACAGGGTCCGGTAAGACCACAATGCTAAATGCCTTGTCTCAATATATTTCTGAAAAAGAACGCATTGTCACGATCGAGGACGCTGCAGAGCTGAGGTTGATGCAGCCACATGTGGTGCGTTTAGAAACACGTACGGCAGGCATTGAAAATACTGGCGCGATTTATCAACGTGATTTGGTGATCAATGCGCTGCGAATGCGACCTGACCGGATTATTGTCGGTGAGTGCCGTGGCTCTGAAGCCTTTGAAATGCTGCAGGCAATGAATACGGGGCATGATGGTTCCATGTCAACCCTCCATGCCAATTCACCGCGCGATGCCATTGCTCGTGTTGAGGCGATGGTCATGATGGCAACCAACAATCTGCCATTAACCGCGATTCGTCGCACGATAGTCAGTGCTGTTGACTTGATTATTCAAGTGAGTCGTCTTCACGATGGAAGCCGCAAAGTGATGAGTATTGCTGAGGTGGTGGGCATCGAAGGGGACAATGTGGTTTTAGAGGAGATTTTTCGTTTTCAGCCACAAGCGGGTGAAGAGAATACTCACAAGGTTCAAGGAAACTTTATTACCCCTGGGCTGATGAAACGCTCGGTGCTGGTGGAAAAAGCGCGATTTTTTGGGTTGCAATCTCAGCTTGAATCCCTATTCGCCATGGGAGCGACAACATAATGTTTTTGCTCTTGATTGGTGTTGGAATATTGCTTCTTGCGTTAGCGATGCGTCAACCAAAGAAGAAACGTCGCTACATTGAAGAGTTCAATCGCACCATTTTGGTCAACAGTGTCATCAATGAAACAGGCCAAGCGGTCGACATCAAATCGTTGACCGATAAAACGTGGCGGCAACGCATGCAAGACCAATGGCACAACGTGCATCAACAGATAGGGCGTTATTCGTATCTCAAAATCGCACTCTTGATGGTGGTGCTATATCTTGCTGCAGTTGAAATTAACAGTCGTTTTTTTCGAGGTTCGCTGTTACTGGTTGTGATATTGACACAGGTCGTTGGGTTAATTTGCGCTTATTTATGGTTGCAGCAACGTGAAAAACAGACGTTTGAAGCCGCGTTTCCCGATGCACTCAATATGTTGGCAAGCGCTGTTTCGTCGGGTGAAAGTATCATGCATGCCATCGTTTATGTCGGTAAATCTTTAGACAATGCGGTGGGAGCTGAATTTAAACGAATGGGCGAGCGGCTTCAGCTTGGCGAAAGCCCAGATGAGGTGTTGAAAAAATCGTGTGCACGATTTCCCTATCCAGCCTTTCATTTTTTTGTGATCACGTTGCGTGCCAATATGCAGCGTGGCGGTCAGTTAAAAGCGGTAATCACACGTTTAAATCGTTCGATGTTTGATGCGCGAGCGCTCGATAAGAAGAAATATGCTCTGACGGCAGAAGCGCGAATGTCGGCCAAAATTGTCTGTGCAATCCCCTTTATCTTCTTATTTTTTATGCAGAGTATGAGCCCGGAAAACTACGAGTTTATCATGTTCAATGAACAGGGAAGGCCGATTCTCTATTACATGCTAGGCAGTGAATTGATTGGTATGGCGATCATCTGGTTACTCATGAAAGGGGTACGATGATGACTTCACATTGGCAATGGCTTTCCTCGACCACTGCGCACTGGCTTATTTTGGTCTGGGTTGGTGTCATTGTGTTGGCGTCAATTGGTTATCACGTCATGATCCGCGTCGCGCGCCAGCGGCGTTTGCAGCGATATGGTTTAAGCACGGCTAAATCAATGCGTGGGCATCAACTTTTGCATTCGTTTAACAGTGTTATTGGCAGTGTCGTCTCTCTATCCGAAAGTGATGTGCGAGAAAAAATGATAGCGGCAGGCATTTACCATGGCCGTTTTGATAAATGGTTGTTTCCATTGAAGTACGGTGTGCTCACGTTGGGAGCGCTAGGGTTGATGTTTGCTTGGCTACAAGGGCAGCTCGAGCCGAGTCGGCTTTTGCTGTACGCCAGTGTATGGATGGTGGTCTGTTTGCTTGGACCGGATTGGTATTTAACGATGCGTAAGCACAACCTGCAACGCGGCGTTTCAGATCGTTTGCCTTATTTGCTCGATTTGATGGGTGTCTGTGTACAAACCGGCATGACGATTGAATCGTCAATGCGTTATCTCGCGGCAGAAATGGAAAGTTTTGATCCAGATTTAGCATATATGCTCAAAAAGACGAATGAGCGCGCGATGCTGGTGGGTATCGAAGCGGCGCTGAATGAGTTGTATGACCGGATTCCTACGGCCGAAATACGTAGTTTCGTTATGACGCTGAGCCAAAGCTTGCAATATGGTTCGTCAATTTCAAATGTATTGGCCACCTTGTCTGTCGATATACGTGAAATTCAAATGCTCAACTTGGAAGAAAAAATTGGCAAATTAGCCGCGAAAATGTCGGTGCCGCTGATCTTATTTATTATGTTACCCATTGTGGTGTTGATTACTGCGCCGGGTATATTGCGTTTGATGTCTGGGGCTTAGGGAGGCGTTATAACAATGTCACTGAATTTACACCAAGGCTGGGTACTCGTGATAACGATCATGCTACACGGGTGTGTGTCGGGGACCATGACTCAAACCGCTCAGGCTACGTTTACTGCAAAAGCGGATTTACTGCATGAAACTCAAGACTATCCACAATTGATCACCCATTACAAAACGTATTTAAAACAAAATCGTGATGACGTTACGATTCAAATGGCGTTAATCGATGCCTATTTATTGGCAAACGATCTTGATTCGGCGGATTTTCATTATCAGCGTTTGAATAAACAAAGCCAGACGTCGGCCGAAGGGTATTGGCTCGGGGCGAAAATTGCTTTTGCGAAAAACCAATTAGATGTAGCGATTGAGCTTGGAACCCAAGCGTTGGCGCTACGTCCAGATTTCGCCGAGGTCGAAAATTTACTTGGCATGGCGCACGCATCAAAGGGGGATATGAACCGTGCTTGGCATTATTTTTATGCAGCGCGGGAAAATTTATTTGACGATGCCACCATCAAGAACAATCTAGCGGTTATCGATATTTTGCTTAAAGACTATCAACTGGCCATTTCTCGGTTGGAACCGCTTTATCAGGCTGGCCGGCGCGATGACACGCTGATTGCCAATTTAGCGTTAGCTTATGCTAAAGCTGGACATTATGAGCCTTTTCAAGCGCTTTATATCAATCGCTATAATGCTTCCGAGCGTGAAGCATTATTTGTCGCGCTTCGCATGGCAGTCACGAACGGAGCCCCTTCATCAGTGGAGAGTCCATAATATGAAGGCGAGACCCACGCGGCGGTTACAGGCGAGTAGTAGCGTCGCCATGAAATGCAAGTGTCTTATTACAGAACGCAAGACTAAGCGCAGTCGTCAATCTGGGGTGATTTCGATTGAGTTTGCATTGGGTTTTTTCCTGTTTTGGCTCATGGTGATGGCATGGGCTGAGTTGAGTTATATGTCGTATGTCTCTGCGGTGAATGATGTTGCGATAGCAGAAGCATCCCGTTCGGCCAAAAAAGGCACTCAGGCCTATATGGACGCATTTGAACGCCAGCTTAAAAAAGATGACAGCTTTTGGGGGGGATTTATGGACAAAAACCAGTTTCGTGCCTCAGTTCGCTATGTGCAAGACATCAACGCGTTAACCCAAGTTCAAACGATCTGCCTTCCGCCTCAAGGTGAACAAATGGCGGAGTGTGGCGTTGCGCAAAACTCCGCTATCGCCATTTATTATGTCGGGTATCAATTTGACAGTATATTTGATTATTTCATTGATACTAAGGAGGTTTTTGGTCGAGAGGTCATCGTGGTACAGGAGTATGAACGTGATCAATTCAACTATTAAGCAGGCGGGGACCTTCACGATAGAGTTTTCGTTAGTTGGGATTTTTCTCGGCGTTTTGTTTTTGTTTTCGGCCGACATTATTGAAAAGCTGTCGATGAAGGGCAAGCTAGATAGGTTGTCTTACTCCGCAACGAGTTTGGTTAAAGAGCGAACGCAATTATACGGTGAAAATTATCTTACCTCTTCTCAAGACGCGGATCTGGTGTTTAGGGTGGTGCGTGATTCGTTAACAAGGACAACGGGTTCATTTGATGTCGCGCGCTTTGGAATGGTGCTTGAAGAGCAAACATACGCCTCCGACCACTCGGCGAATAGCCTAAAAACCTTACGTCGCGGTACGTTAGCCTGCACAATTACCGCGCCCTTATCTCAAGTAGAGAATGATCTAACCGTCGTCACGTCTTGGGGGCGCAAAGCCACTTTGTACCGTGTGACCTTGTGTTATTCGACTGAAAATATGGTGGAGAAAGTGTTGGATAATGGTTTTGCGATGGTCTCATCCAGCGCGGTGGTGGTCGGTCGATGATGAATACTCAAACACAACAAGGTCATGCCGCGATTTTATGCTTGCTATTAATTCCTGCGCTGTTTGGCCTTTTTAGTCTCGCGACGGATGGGGCGCAAATGTTGCAAGATAAAGCGCGCTTACAAGATGCACTTGAAGCGGCCAGTCTTGCGATTGCCGCGCACAATGATGATAACGAAGATGACGGCTCGGGAAACGGAAGCGCGGTGAATCAACGTATTGCGCGATCTTACGTTTCGCACTACATGACGGGGATGGAAGAGATTGATGCTTTAAAAATCATCAAATTAAGCTGCGAGCAAATTCCCGATTGTGTCACTGGTTTGGCTCAAGGAAACTCGCGCTTTTTTGAATATCAAGTGACCGCCACCACGGATCATGATCCTTATTTTTCTGGGCATTTTGATGCTAGTGAAAAAACCTATCAGATTGGCGGGGAGTCAATTGCGCGCAAATATCAAGACAATGCGGTCGATGTGGTTTTTGTGGCCGATTATTCGGGGTCAATGGGGTGGGATTGGTCTGGTGGCAATCAATATAAATACCAAGATTTACTCGATGTTATCGATGCGGTGACGGTTGAACTGCAAAAGTTTAATAACATCCTTCATGCCGACGATAACACAGTAGCCTTGGTTGGCTACAATCAATATGTTCGACTGCAAAATGGGGATGGTGCGGGAAATACCTGTTTTGTCAATGAGCTTCGTTATACTGCAGGGCTTTTAGATTATCGAAAAACGGTCACTCAAGTGTTTGTGCCCAAAGTGGGGTGCGTGAACAATACGAGTGCGAGCTTTCATGATGTATTACCGACCACAGATTTTGAATCATTTAATCGCGTTATTGGGCAATTTCGTCCCGGTGGTACAACATCGTCAATTCAAGGGGTAATTCGAGGAGCACAATTGGCAGCGTTGGGAAGTAATCCGCGCCGGCTGATGATTATTCTTTCTGATGGCAATGATTATGGATCAACGTCGGGTATTCAAAATAAAACGATTGCGAACAATCTTTATGGCAGCACCTACCAAATTTGCCACAAAATTCGTAGCGAATTGGATAGACAAATTTCCGGTAATCAGCAAGTGGTTTCTCGAATTGCAGTCATAGGATTTGATTACGATGTTGCGAGTAATCGCGGTTTGCAAGATTGCGCAGGGGCAGAAAATGTATTTAAAGCACAAAATAAGAATGACATTCTCAACAAAATACTAGAATTGATTAGTGAAGAGATTGGTCATCTACATTAATTGAAATTTGTGAGTTTCAGTAAATAACGCTGTAACTTTAAGTTTCAAGGGTAAGGAGTAAAACATGAACCTAGTGAAATACAGTGTTCTTTTATTTGCGCTGCAGCCAATCACTTCGCTGATGGCGCAAGACGCTACGGAGATTATTCGTTATTGCGCCAAGCCAGGCCTCAACGAGCAACAAAGTGTTCGATTTGGCGCGCCACAAGCTGTGGCCTTGAACCAAGGCGGCTTTATGTTGCTCGAAAAAGAGAGTGATTATGAGATAACTGAGGCGCTTATTGAGCGAGCGCTTATTGAGGCGGGTATTGATCCTGATTGCGCCGAATACTTGTTAACGAAGAGTCAAATCACGCATTACGATGCGGGGGAGCTTGTGGCGCGGGTCTATTTTGCCTTTGACCGAGCCGAATTAACGCAAGAGTCGCAATATGTACTAGATACACTAGTCAGTAAAATGCGTGGGCAAGAACAGTTTTTGCTTCTTGAAGGACACACAGATAATGTGGGAACCGCTGTGTATAATTTTGACTTAGGCTGGCGGCGAGCGACGAGTGTTAATGATTATTTAGTGCAGCAGGCGCTTGCTCCAAATCGTTTAGAGGCAGTGTCAAAAGGCGAAAATGAGCCGATTGCGACTAATCAAACGGCAAAAGGACGTCAAGCCAATCGCCGTGTTGATGTGGTGATATTAGAATAAAAACTTATATCCCAATGAGACAGTTAACAGACTAAGTGATAAAGAAATGGTTCTTTGAATTAACTTTGGACCATACTTTATTGCAGAAGAACTGCCTAAGTGATTGCCGAGAACATTCATTACTACAAGAGGGATGGCAAGCATATAAAGCACATTTTCCGAAATGATAAATGCGACTAAGGCACCAATGTTGGAAGAGAAATTAAATAATTTTGATGTAGCAGAAGCGGCCACAAGATCAAATTTTAACAAATAGTGAAGTGCTAGAATTAAAAAGCTGCCAGTTCCCGGTCCAAAAAAACCATCATAAAAACCAATAATAAACACCGCAAGAGGAACGCCGATAAAGAGGGTCATGGGGTTTATTTTGTCATCATTCGCTTGATGCTTTGATTTTTTGGGAATAAAGGAGAGTATAATACCAAATGGCAGCATGGCTAAAATGATTTTACCAATTGTATTTGGGTCAAAATACAAAATGGCTTCTGCGCCGATATAAGCACCAATAAGTCCTGCGGGAATACCAGTTGCGGCCGCAGTCCATATTACACGTTTATTGCGAATAAAGTTTCGCATAGCCGCGATGGTTCCTAGAGTACTGACAATTTTTTCTTGGCCAAGCGCCACTTGAGGCGGCAAACCGGCCAATATAAAAGAGGGTACTAGTATTAAACCGCCGCCACCTGCGACAGAGTCAATAAAGCCTGCGGCAAAAGCTGCCGCCATTAAGGTTAATAAAACTAATAGAGTAATATCGCTACCGAGCCATTCCATATTTTATCTCCCTTATGCTGTTTGACTATACGATTTGAACAGCGCAGACGTATCTAATCGGCCAAAGCCTTGTTTGCGCAGTTCAACGTAAGAATTGTCAACATCTTTAATTAGAGGCAGATACAGCCCTAATTTTTTGGCTTCATTCATGCAAATCATAAGATCTTTGTGCATCCAATCAATTGCAAAACCAAAATCAAACTGCCCTTGTGACATGGTGACAGCGCGATTCTCCATTTGCCATGACCCTGCGGCGCCGTGTTTTAGCACTTCTGTGACTTGGGCTATGTCGAGGTTGGATTTTTGTGCTAGCGCTAGGCCTTCGCTGAGGCCTTTCAGCACGCCAGCAATACAAATTTGGTTCACCATTTTGCAGCGCTGACCCTGACCATGAGTTCCCACGAGTGATACCTGTTTGCTATAGCAATTTAATATAGGAATAAGGGCATCGAACACGGTCTGTTCACCGCCGCACATGACGGTTAGCGTACCATTCTCGGCTCCTGCTTGCCCGCCGGAGACTGGCGCATCAATGAAATTAACGCCGTAGTTTGCGCATGCTGCAGCAAGCTCTGTGGCCAATTCTGCGGATGTCGTTGTATGATCGACAAGGGTCGCTCCAGATTTCATTCCCGCAAGAACACCAAAGTCACCGTATACCACACTTCGAACATCATCGTCGTTGCCAACACAGAGAAAAACAACATCACTATCTTGTGCCGCCGCTTTAGGTGATTGGCAAATTTCCCCCTGATATTGGTTATGCCAGTGTGTGGCTTTCTCTAATGTGCGATTAAATACTTTGGTCCTTAGTCCATGATTGGATAAATGACCGGCCATTGGGTACCCCATGACACCAAGGCCAATAAACGCAATGTCTGTGATTTTCATATTATTCCCTTAATCTTTTCCAATGTGTGGTGATGCATTATTGATTGAAATTATTTGGTCAAGTGAGCTCATGCCGAATAATCGTATTAGCCATCGATCAGCGCCGTCATTTCGAGAGCGAAAACCTTCTCGGCTATGGAGAACACGCTGATTTTTGATGATTAAGAAATCACCTGGTTGATAGGTGATGTCATTTTTGATCTGTCCATTTTTAAGTTGAGCTTCAAGCATGACTAGGGCGGCTGCGGCTTGTTCGGTCAGTGGGGTTGTATTTTCTTTATCGTAACGACAAGAAAGCACGCCATCTGGTCCACAGACCACAAGTGGTAGCCGAGTGATTTTTGCTTGTCCAAAAGAGTCTGGACGCTGAATATGGTAATTCGCCTTTTTAAGTTCTTCGATAACACCTTGGCTTAAATTGTTAATAATGTCGTCGAGCAAAATAAAATTGGATCTCACCTTTAAGTCTGATCGAAGGGCCATGAGTGATAAAAATTCAGGGCAGCGGCTTTCATTTTGAATCGGTTCCGGTTTCAGCGGCAAATCGGGGTTGTCGACGTGATGGCCGAAGGTGTGTATCGACCCGTGCGATGATTTTTCTTGTTGACCTTTGGTCGACGGTACGACGTGGCGAAACAACAATCCTTTGTTTTCATTGATGTAAGATATTGGTTCAATTTGCATTAATTGATATATGCCAATGTGGCAGCCCGTTGCAACCGGTGTTTTCTCTGGAGCGAGATAACCACCATAAGGCGTTGCGCCAAGTTCAGAATCAATAGGAAGCCCACGTATAATCAGTGCGGTTTTTGCGGGATCTTGCTTAAATTTAACCAGGGCACTGAGTTGCGATGGTGAAATGGCATGTTGGATTGTCGAGCCTAGCCAGTCCCTTGCGTTAAGCCAGGCGTTATCTCCGTTTAATCGTAAACTTTGAAAGGCATTTTTTATCTTTCTATTCGCGTCATACGATAGGTGTATTTCATTTATTGTTGGAGGTGGAATGTCTCTTTCGCGATATTTGTACATCATCTAGCCTAAGTTTTGTTGTTAGTATTTCGTTTTGAACTAGACTATTATTCACAATGACATATGTCAATTGTCATAATTGTTTGAAAATGGATTTTTTGAGCGAATAGGCAGAAGCATTGCTTTATAATGACCAAGTTCTTTTTAGGAGATGCCGTGTGAGTGACGATAAATTCACAAAAATTGCAGAAATAATTGAGCAAAAAATTAATAGTGGTGAGTATTTGCCCAATTCAAAGCTGCCAACTCACCGAGCGTTAGCGGATGAACTTAAAACGACCCCCGCGACGATCGCTAAGGCGTATAAATTGTTGAGTGAGCGTGGGCGACTAGACTCATTTGTTGGTCGAGGAACCTTTGTTCGAGCGCACACTGAATTGGGGCAAGCGATACAAGCCCCGAATGATGAAAAGTACTTTAATTTTTCATTGTTGCAGCCTTGTCTCGACGTTAATGTTGCACCACTTAAAAAAGCCTACCAGCAAGCGGCAGAGCAGTTTTCTGCTGTGGCGATCGGGTATGTCGAAGGCTCGGGCCACGAAGCGCATCGCGAGGCCGGCGTTATGTGGGCAAAAGAGTACGGGTTACTGGGTGGTAATAGCAGCAACACGCTATTAACCAACGGCGCGCAGCACGCCCTTTCTTTGATCATTCACAGTATGACTCGACCTGGTGATACCATTTTGGTCGAAGCATTGACTTACCCAGGGATTCTGGCGATCGCAAGTTTAGCGGGTAGGCAAGTCGTGAGCGTCGCGTTGGACGAGCAAGGTCTATGCCCAGATTCTTTACAAGCGGCATTAGTTGAGCATGATCCCACATTGGTAATTGTGGTGCCAAATCATCAAAATCCAACCGGTGCATTGATGTCGCAAGCACGCAAAAAGGCGATTGCTCACTTGATTAATCAACATCAAGTTTGGCTCATTGAAGATGATATCTACGCGTTTTTAAATGAGGCGCCTTGTGAGCCGATTGCCAATTTTGCTCCGGATTATACCTTCCATATCTCGGCGTTATCTAAGGCGATAAGTCCGGCGATGAGGTGCGGCTTTATTAAAGCGCCACAACCGCAAGTGAACGTGTTAAATGCGTTCATACGTTCCGATATTTGGCTGTCGTCACCACTCAATTTTATTGCTGCGACATGTTTAATTGAATCACAAGAGGCGTTTCGTATCGCGGCGGTTCAGCGAGATATTGCGAAACGTCGTCGCCAGATCGCCGCTGATATTCTGACTCAAGTCTCATGGCAAGCTCATGGCTATCATATCTGGTTACCATTACCTCAAGACTGGCAAGCGGATAGGTTTACAATGGAAGCAAAAAATCAGGGGATATTAGTGACCAGCGGCAGTTATTTTAGTGCCGATGGGCAAGTGGCCGACCATGTGCGGTTGTCATTAATGTCCATTTCTGATGAGGCTCGTTTTAAGCAGGGGCTGCATGCACTGCAAGCCTTGCTACAAACCAATAGGAATACGCTTTTTCCATTCTAAGCGACCAAGCACACGGTAGGATAACGTTTCATTTTCAAGCATCAGCAGGATTTGCAGGGCAAAGTCGACCAATGCCATCAATACTTTTGCGGATTAGCCCGCTTAATGGGGGTTAACTAACGTGAGGAGAGAGGTAATGAACTTAATCGTTCGTGCGTTGGTGGTGATAGTTTGTGCCTGTGGGGGACTGGTGTCCGGCTCTGTTTTTGCAGCCACGCCCTCCCCAGAAGGGGCCAGGGTGTTTATCATTGAACCGAAAAATGGTGCAACGGTACCGGCCACATTTAAAGTGGAGTTTGGTATCGAAGGGATGACGTTAGCGCCGGCTGGCACATTTGAGCCAAACACAGGGCATCATCATTTATTAATCGATGTTGACTCTGTACCCGATATGGCGGTGCCACTGCCTGCAACCGAAAATATTTTGCATTTTGGCAAAGCGCAGTCCCAGACGTTTATTACATTAGAGCCAGGTAAGCATACCTTGCAGTTGGTACTCGGTGATGGCAATCACATTCCCCATGAGAAGCCGGTGGTGTCTCAGGTAATTACGGTCAATGTTGAATAAGTGGTGTGCGGGAGCTTGCCTCCCGTCGTTTCCCTATCCCCGTCCTACTTGAAGTTGCAGCGGTGTTGACTGACACTGACAGACCTCATCACATAGCTCATCTATGTTCACGAAGTGCTCAGAGGCTTTGCTCGTTTGCCGCCTACCTGCATCTTTAAGTTGTTTGGGTATATACGCTCATACCCTAGGTAGTTCCCCTTTTTGTTTTTGGAGTCCAGTTGCTTAGTGGTTGGACGGCAAGAGTTGTTAGTTTCAAGATCTAAATCATTGTTAGAACGTTCTTTTAATGTTACATCTTCGCGATAAATACCCATCACGGATATGGACATGGAAGCTGAACAACTCGAAGTACTTAATTTTATCAGCCAATACCCCCCTTTTGATGATCTGCCAGACGACAAACTACGTCATATTGCAATGAATGTTGAGGTTGCCTACTACCGCGCCGGCAGCATGGTGCTCAACGTGGGTGATCAGATTCAAGATCTCTATATGATTCGAAGTGGCGCGATGGAACTCTATCGCCGTAAAGGGGAGTTATATAACCGTATCGACACGGGCTGTGTTTTTGGCCAAATGGGATTATTAATGAACAATCGCGTGCGTATGCCAGCCAAAGCGATTGAAGATACTTTGGTGTATTGCATTCCCGCCGACATTTTTAATCAGTTGTGTGACGAATTTGATTATTTTGCCGATTTTATGGAGCTTGAGGACAGCGCCAGACTGAGGACGGTTGTCTCAAATCATGGTGAAGGGAATGACTTGACTACGGTAAAAGCGCGCAAAATCATCGCGCGTGACCCTGTCATGATTTCACCCCAGCATTCGATACAGCAAGCCGCCAATCTGATGGCTGAGGAGAACGTGACGTCGCTGCTGGTGGTAGGCACGGCGCCTTGGGATGAAGAGGAAGAAGAAGAGTCGGAGCGACTGCTCGGAATATTAACCGATAGAGATCTCTGCATTCGAGTCATCTCACAAGGTATTGACACAAATTTACCCGTCGCCGAAGTGATGAGTACCGATGTGGTTTCGCTGGACTACAACGCGTATGTGTTTGAAGCCATGCTAATGATGCTGCGCTACAACGTGCATCATCTGCCGATTATTAAAGAGCGCATGCCGGTTGGTATTATCGGTATGACGGATATTGTTCGTTATGAGTCACAAAACAGTTTGTTGCTAGTGAGCTCAATTTTTCAGCAAACGACGGTTGAAGAATTGCGCGGCATTGCTGGTCAAGTTAAAGATTGTTTTGTGCGCATGGTCGATGAAGATGCCAATGCTCATATGGTGGGAACGGCAATGGCGGTGATTGGTGCCAGCTTTAAACAGCGCCTTGCTGAGCTCGCCGAAGAGCAACTAGGCCCCCCGCCAATTCCGTACTGTTTGGTGGCAATGGGCTCTATGGCGCGAGATGAACAGCTCATTGTGACAGATCAAGATAACGCTCTGATTTTAGACAATAGTTACGATGAAACGCTGCATGGTGAATATTTTGCTGAGTTGGCAAAGTTCGTTTGTGATGGGCTTGATCAGTGCGGCTACAGTTACTGTACGGGCGATATTATGGCCACCAATCCGAAGTGGCGTAAAACACGAGAAGAGTGGGAAACCTGTTTTGCCGACTGGATAGATAACCCCAACCCGGAACGTTTGCTCAATAGTTCAATTTTCTTTGATATTACTGGTGTTTATGGCAGAAGAAAGTGGGCTGAACAGCTGAGCAGTTTTATTGTGCGTCGCGCGCGGCGGAATAATCGCTTTTTGGCTTGTATGGCGCATAACGCGATTAATCGCACGCCACCACTGGGCTTTTTTAAAGATTTTGTCATGGAGAAAGATGGGCGTCATCGCAATTCTATCAATCTAAAACGACGTGGCACCGCGCCGTTGGCCGATCTTGTTCGCGTACACGCACTTGCGGTAGGCTCGCGCGCGCAAAATTCATTTGAACGATTGGATGACATTATTGCGGCTGGCATTTTGCCGAACGGACGTGGTCAAGATTTGCGCGACGCCATGGAGCTTATTTATATGGTTCGCATTCGCCATCAAGCTTTGGATTTAGAAAATGGTGAAACACCGGATAATAGTGTGGAACCTGAAAATATGTCGGAATTTGAGAGACGCAACTTAAAAGCAGCGTTTCAAATATTAAGTAATGCGCAGAACTTTATAAAATTCCGTTACCAGAGAAGCAGCAAATGAGTCTAAAAACAGCCGCGAGATTTAATAATTCAGGCGTTGCTAATTGGCCAGAGCGCTTTGCCGATTTGGCAAGTAAAGCCCAAGATCCACGTTTGATTGATTATTATCAGCAAGGGGTGGTGAGCGGGGATACTCCTTTATCTGAGGTGCCTTTCGTGGCATTAGATTTTGAAACCACCGGGCTTGATTCTCAAAATGACGCTATTTTGACTATAGGGCTCGTGCCGTTTTCGTTACAGCGTATTCGATGCAAAGAGTCCGCGCATTGGGTGATTAACCCGCATCGAGAAATGAACGAAGAGTCGGTGATTATTCACGGCATTACCGACTCGGATGTTAAACAGGCGCCGGATCTAAATATTGTATTAGAAGAGGTGTTAAACGCACTTGCGGGTAAGGTTGTGGTGGTCCACTACAAAAAAATTGAGCGGGAGTTTATCCATCAAGCGCTATTAGTACGTCTTGCAGAAGGCATTGAATTTCCAGTCATTGATACCTTGGATTTAGAAGCCTTTGTACAGCGAGAGCAGTGTAAAGGGTGGCTTAATTGGCTCAAAGGGAAAAAGCCTGGCTCGGTGCGATTGGCGCATGCGCGTGAACGTTATGGATTACCTGCTTATGCGCCACATCATGCGTTAACCGACGCATTGGCCACGGCAGAATTGTGGCAGGCACAAGTGGCGTACCATTTTGAACCATCAATGCCCATAAAGTTATTGTGGCAATAGCAAATATCCCTAAACGTGGACGCATTTAAACGTTTGCGCGGGGAGATATTGTTCAGTCACACGGTTGATTAGTATTTTTAACTTTACATTATCAGTAATAGGGTTAAAATTTTTTCGATTTTCTAACAATGGAGCCAAACAATAACAACACTCTTCAAATTGGCGAATGGATGCCCACAAAAAATACAGTAAGTGTTTTTGCATCCGATTCAATTCACATTGTATTCACGTTTTTAAGGAGTTAATTCGTGAGCACTGATAATAATGGTGGTATTCAAAGCCCTGAGGGTAAAGTCAATGCAATCGATACTGATTATCAAGTCGGTCAAGATAACGTTGCTTTAAAAGTTGGCCCTTTTGGTTTAGATATTCACAACCGCGTTTTTGCCATTTCAGGCCTCTCTATTATTCTTTTTGTCGTTTTAACACTGCTATTTCGTGAGCATGTTGAACCTCTTTTTTCCGGCCTACGCAGTTGGTTAATATCAACCCTTGATTGGTTCTTCCTTATCGCAGGTAACGTCTTTGTTATTCTCTGTTTTGGTCTTATTGTCTCGCCGTTAGGTCGTGTCCGTATTGGTGGTACAGAAGCGACACCTGACTACAGCTACACTGGTTGGCTTGCGATGCTGTTTGCCGCAGGTATGGGTATCGGTCTGCTATTTTTCGGTGTGTCTGAGCCTATGTCACACTTTAGTTCAGCTTTAGGTGGCGTGACCGTTGGCGCAGATGGTGTACGTACTGACTGGGCACCACTTGCTGGCGCAGTTGGGAATGCCAAAGAAGCAGAACTGCTGGCTCAAGCGGCCACTATCTACCACTGGGGCCTGCACCCTTGGGCAATCTACGCCACATTAGCACTTGGCTTAGCGCTGTTCTCGTTTAACAAAGGTTTGCCATTGACGATGCGCTCGATTTTCTACCCATTATTTGGTGAGCGTATTTGGGGCTGGATTGGACATATCATCGATACGTTGGCTGTTGTCGCGACAGTATTCGGTTTGGCGACGTCTCTAGGCTATGGCTCAGAACAAGCGGCATCAGGACTGAACTATCTTTTTGATATTCCAGTTAATGAAACCACCAAAATTGTTTTGATTGTGATCATCACAGCGCTAGCGCTCATTTCAGTGGTGAAAGGGCTTGATAGTGGTGTTAAACGCTTGTCCGAAATCAATATGATTGCGGCAGCGCTGCTGCTGTTCTTCGTGGTGATTGTCGGTCCAACCCTAGCGATTTTCACCGGCTTCTTTGACAATATCTGGGCTTATATTGTTAATACGCCAGCGCTGTCGGTGCCAGTTGGACGTGAAGATGTCAACTTCTCGCAAGGTTGGACTGCGTTCTATTGGGCATGGTGGATTTCATGGTCACCATTTGTTGCGATGTTTATTGCACGCGTGTCTCGTGGACGCAGTGTCCGTGAGTTTTGTATCTGCGTAATGCTCATTCCATCAACCGTTTGTGTGTTGTGGATGACGGCCTTTGGCGGAACAGCAATTGGTCAATATGTGAATGATGGTTACCAAGCGGTATTTAATGCTGAATTGCCATTAAAACTGTTCGCAATGCTTGATGTATTGCCGATGGCTGAAATCACCTCATTGGTGGGTATTGTGTTGATTGTGGTGTTCTTTATCACATCAGCGGACTCTGGCTCATTAGTGATTGATACCATTGCTGCAGGCGGCAAAGTGGATGCACCGACACCACAACGCGTATTCTGGTGTAGCTTCTTGGGTCTTGTGGCTATCGCGCTCATGTTGGGTGGCGGTTTGGGCGCGGCGCAAGCCATGGCCGTAGCAACGGGCTTACCGTTTACCATTGTGCTTTTGGTGGCAACGGTCGCGGTTGTTAAAGGGCTAAGCAGTGAACCACGCTTGCCTTCGAAACGTGCGCCAAAATTGGCGACTCAGAAATAAGTCGATTTTTTGAGCCTCACAAAAAAGAGCATGACTTCATGCTCTTTTTTTATGTGTGATTGACGCATTCTGGCTGCATGTCACACATTATTTTCGTTAGGAGTTTAATAAAATCGATATTTTGGTTAATTATCGACAGGACAAAAATCTTAAGTTTGGTTGGGGCGCGCTATCTTTTATTATTAAATTTATTACTCCGGTTATTTTGTCCTGATTAAGTTGTATGCACTTTTCTATTTTGGTTGTTGCTTGTTACATCTAAATACGCTGGCATCCAAATCAAATCGATGTCTGTTATACCCAAACAACTTGGAGATGCAGGTAGGCGGCAAGCGAACAAAGCCTCTGAGCATAGATAAGCTATGTGATGAGGTTTGTGAGAGCCAGCCAACACAGCTGCAACTTCAAGTAGGAAGGGTATAGCCCCGTTGTTACTAGATGATGGCTGAAACGTGTTAATGACTGAGGCGGGATGAACATCAAATAAAAATGAGATTATGATACGACACCTTATTGTTGCCCTAGTGATTGGAGTGACATTATCCGCTTGTACCATGGCGCCAGAGCCACAGGCTTGCCGATGTGAGCCTACTGTGATTCCTGGAACCATTCCAAGTGTTTCTTCACCAAATGTCTTGCCACCTTCTAGTACGTCGAATCCGAGGGCCGAAGAGGTTGAAAAACTGTTTCGATATCTTTCGACACAAGTGAAAAAGCAGTGGGGTGATGAGGATTATGTTGAGGCTGGTAAGCATCGTTACGTTAAGTATCTTGATGGCTACAGCACTCGCGCGCACATTGATTTTGAGCAAGGCAAAATATACGTAGCAACCATTTCACAATACCAAGCGGTAGAGAAATTACAAAAAGCGATTGTGCAAACGCTGCTCATGCCAGCGGACCCGCAACACGCAGAGCTATTTAGTGATAAGCAAGCGGTGCTCAAAGGCAAACCGTTTTTATTGGGACAAGTGCTCGATCACGATAATAAACCCATTGAGTGGGAATGGCGCGCCAACCGTTATGCCGATTATTTAATTGAGCATCGTTTGCAATCTAAGCCGATGAAAAAGGGGAAAGCGCACTATGTTGAAATTGCGATGGTGCAAAATCACTTAGAGCAGCGTGAATACCAATACGCTCATCTGGTTCGTGAAGCGGCGGCACGCTATGGTATTTCGGAAGATCTGATTTATGCGGTGATCAAGACCGAAAGTAGTTTTAACCCGTACGCGGTGAGTCATGCTGGCGCATATGGTTTGATGCAAGTGATCCCAAAAACCGCGGGTGCGGATGTGTTTAATTTGGTCAAAGGTCAGTCGGGTATTCCGACAAAAGAGTATCTTTTTGATCCGGCCAATAACATCGATACTGGTGCGGCTTATTTCTATATATTGAAAAACCGTTACCTCAAAGAGGTAAAAAATGAAACGTCGAAGCACTTTAGTATGATTTCGGCGTATAACGGTGGGACTGGTGGGCTTCTTAGCACGTTTGACAACGACCGCAAACGCGCCATGAACGAACTCAATAGTCTATCAGCCAAGCAAGTGTATGATGCATTAACCACGCAACATCCCAAAGATGAAGCACGGCGTTATTTGCAAAAAGTGCTCTATTTTCAGAAAGGGTTTAATGAAGGCCAAATCTAGGGGCTGTTGACCTTTCGTGCTGATTTTTGCGCGAACAAAATTTAACCTCGAAAGGTTAACAGACCCTAGTCATTTGTTTCAGATTTAACCTTTAAGCCAAAAAGTAGGCTTACTGGCGCGCACTCACTTGCTCGGCGATACCTTGTCACATACGCTTTAAGCACAGTAATAAGGAGGTTGCATGGGATCTGGCCTGCGCGCATACGTTACCGAATATCTAAAATCATTAGGGGTCACGACAGACCCCTATGGAATTGAGCCTACCATTGTGCTGGTGCTTGCTGCCATTGGGGTAGCAACCATCAGTTATCTCATCGTGCATCGTATTATTCTACGCGCGCTTCATTTGTTGCTCAGCAAAACTCAGCAAAATTTCAGTGAAAGTTTTTCCAAATTTCGCGTGTTGGAAAAAATTGCCATGCTGGTGCCTGCGCTTATTTTAGAACTCTTCATTCCGATTATCGTCTCGCACCATCCCACATTATCGTTAGTGATTGATCGCTCACTCACCACTTTGATACTGATCCTGTTCATCTGGGTACTGTTTGCCATATTAGACTCGTTAAATGATCTTGCGAGTAAGCGTGGGTTTACTCGAAAAATGCCAATTAAGAGTTTTGTTCAGTTGATTAAACTGTTCACGTTTCTCATTGGTATTTTCCTCAGCGTATCGATTCTAATCGACCAATCGCCTGTTATATTTTTGAGTGGTTTGGGCGTGGCGACCGGTCTGGTGATGTTAGTGTTTCGCGATACCATTTTGGGTTTTGTTGCTGGTATTCAGCTTTCAGCAAACAATATGGTGAGTCTGAATGACTGGATTGAAATGGATCAATTCGGTGCTAATGGTACGGTCGAAGAGGTGGCATTAACCACAGTCAAAGTGCGCAATTTCGATAACACCGTGACTATGCTGCCCGCTTACGCTTTAGTGCAGAATGCGTTTCGAAATTGGCAGAGCATGACCGAGTCTGGCGGGCGACGGATCATCCGCTCGGTGAATATTGATGTCAATTCGATTCGCTTCTTAACCGAAGATGAAATTGAAGAGCTGAAGAAAATTCGCATTCTCAGAGAGTATCTTTTTGATAAGACAAGAGAGGTGACGGCGTTTAATGAAGGTTTGGAAGAAGGGGATAAGGAGTCGGTTGGTAACCAAAGACACATTACCAATATTGGAACGTTTCGAGCCTATCTCACAACTTATTTACGTACTCATCCAGATATTCACCCATACATGTTGTTCATGGTCAGGCAGTTGGCACCAACGTCGGAAGGTTTGCCGCTGCAGGTGTATGCTTTTGTCAATAATACTAACTGGGTGTTCTATGAGGGAGTACAGGCGGACTTGTTTGATCACATTTATTCCGTGATGCCGCTGTTTGGTTTACGTCCTTATCAAATGTTTGGTGGTAATGACACCAGTCGTATTCCTGTTCCCGCGCCAATTGACGCCAGCGTTCTGCAATCGCTTACTACGAATACGACACGCCAAAGTTAGGTCATTTTCATTCTGACAGATATATATACCAAAAAACTTGGAGTTGCCGGTAGGCGACCAACGAACAAAGCCTCTGAGCACTTCGTGAACATAGATGCACTATGTGATGAGGTTTGTGAGTGCCTGTCAACAACGCTGCAATTTCAAGTAGGAAGGAAATAAAAAAGGGCCAAATATTGGCCCTTAAGTTTGTATTGGTACTTTAAATCAGCTGGCTGATGCCTTGCGCGCCAGACGGCGCTCGCGACGCTCTTGGCGTTCACGCGGGCTGAATAAACGCTCAATCACGACAAAGAACAGCGGTACAAAGAAGATGCCAAGGAAGGTCGAACCTACCATGCCACCAAGTACGCCAGTACCGATCGCGTTTTGTGCGCCAGAGCCTACACCAGAGCTTATCGCCATTGGTACGACGCCCAAGCCGAACGCTAATGAGGTCATCAAAATCGGACGTAGACGTACACGCACCGCGTGCAATGTCGCTTCTGTTAGACTTGCGCCTTTCTCATAGTATTCTTTGGCGAATTCGACAATCAAAATCGCGTTTTTGGTTGCCAGACCTACGGTTGTCAGTAGACCAACCTGGAAGAATACGTCGTTCGGTAGGCCGCGCGCGTTCATTGCAATAATGGCACCGATAACCCCAAGTGGCACAACCAGAATAACCGACAGCGGCACTGACCAGCTTTCATACAAGGCTGCCAGTACTAAGAACACCACAAGGATAGACAGGGCATATAGCATGGGTGCCTGGTTGCCTGATAGACGTTCTTCGTACGACAAACCGTTCCATTCAATACCAAAACCAGGTGGCAGTTGCGCTGCAAGTGCTTCAATTGTATCCATTGCTGCACCCGTACTGTAACCTGGTACTGTGGCACCTTGGATATTCACTGCTGGTAGGCCGTTAAAGCGCTCTAAACGTGGTGGACCGTATTCCCAAGAACCGGTCGCGAAGGCTGAAAATGGCACCATTTCGCCTTTGCTGTTACGCACGAACCATTTGTCGAGATCTTCTGGCTGCATACGGTATTTGTCTTCACCTTGCACCATAACCTTTTTAATTCGGCCACGGTCGATAAAGTCGTTGACGTACGCACCACCCCACGCTGACGACAGCACAGAGTTCACTTCCGCAATGTTCAAGTTCAGAGCACGCAGTTTCGCATGGTCAATATGTACTTGATAAATTGGCGCATCTTCTTGTCCGTTTGGACGAACACCGACGAGGTTTGGATCTTGTCCTGCCATGCCAAGCAGTTGGTTACGAGCCGCAATCAGCGCGTCGTGACCAAGACCTGCGCGGTCTTGTAGGAAGAAGTCAAAACCACCTGACGTGCCCAGTTCAATAATCGCAGGCGGAACAAAAGCAAACACAAACGCTTCTTTCATTTGCATGAAGGCGCCCATGGCACGACCGGCAACCGATTGAACATGAGTTTCTGGTGTTGTGCGCTCATCCCATGGTTTCAAGCTCACGAAAGCCACACCCATGTTTTGACCCATACCAGCAAAACTAAAGCCCGCAACCGCAAACACAGATTGAACCGAGTCAGCTTCTTGAGTATTGAAATAACGCTCAACGTTTTGAATCACATCCACCGTTGCTTCTTGAGTCGCGTTCGCTGGCAAAATGGCTTGCACGAACATAACGCCTTGGTCTTCATCCGGTAGAAACGCCGTTGGCATTCGCATGAACAAATAACCGGTACCCACTGCGATAGCGATAAAGATCATAAACATACGACCGGTACGCTTGATAATGCTCGCAACACCCGATTCGTAACGGTTGGTATTGCGGTCAAACCAGCGGTTAAAGGCGCCAAAGAATCCTTTGTCAGTGTATGCATGGCCTTTTTCAACTTGCTTGAGCATGGTGGCACACAGCGCAGGAGTTAGCACCATTGCAACCAATACCGACAGCGCCATCGCCGACACGATGGTGATAGAGAACTGACGATAAATCACACCGGTTGAGCCAGACATAAATGCCATCGGAACGAATACCGCTGACAAGGTCAAACCGATACCAACCAAGGCGCCTGTGATTTGGCCCATTGATTTACGTGTCGCTTCGAGTGGCGTGCAGCCCTCTTCGGACATGATACGCTCAACGTTTTCGACAACAACAATCGCATCGTCCACCAGCAAGCCGATGGCCAGTACCATCGCAAACATGGTGAGCATGTTGACCGAGAAACCCGCTGCCGCAAGAATACCAAAGGTACCTAGCAATACGACAGGCACCGCAATCATAGGAATGATAGTGGCGCGGAAGTTTTGCAAGAACAGGTACATGATGACGAACACCAAAAGCACCGCTTCAAGCAGGGTTTTTACAACGCTCTCAATAGAGTTGGCAACAAATGGCGTGGTATCAAAAGGCACTACCATTTCCAGACCCGCAGGGAAGAAAGCTTCAAGCTCTTCCATACGCTCAAGGACTGCCGCTTTGGTATCCAGCGCGTTACCACCAGTTGAAAGCTGAATCGCAATACCTGATGCTGGCTTACCATTATAGAAACCTTGCGTCATGTAGTTTTCTGCGCCAACTTCCACTGTTGCCACATCGCTTAATAACACTTTCGCGCCTGTGGTGTCAGACTTCAGTACAATGGCGCGGAACTCTTCAGGTGTTTGCAGTAGTGACTGAGATGACACTGTTGCATTCAGCTCTTGGCCTTTGACTGATGGCGTGCCTCCGAGTTGACCTGCAGAGACCTGAGCGTTTTGCTCTTGAATCGCGGCAATCACGTCATTGGTTGTGAGGCTGTATTGATTCAACTTCAGTGGGTCGAGCCATATACGCATTGCGTATTGCGCACCAAAGAGCTGAATGTCACCCACACCTGAAACACGGCTTAGGGGTTCTTGAATGTTGGCAGCGACATAGTCACCGATGTCTGCTTCACTCATCGAACCGTCTTGAGAAACGAAGCCAAGTACCATTAAGAAGCCACTGCCCGCTTTGCTTACGCTCACACCTTGTGCTTGTACCACTTGAGGTAGCATCGGCATAGCCAGTTGCAGTTTGTTCTGTACTTGTACTTGGGCAATATCAATGTCCGCTTCTGAATTGAAGGTCAATTGAATTTGCGCGTTACCAAAACTGTCACTATCCGCTTTAATGTAGCGAAGGTGATCCAGACCTGTCATACGCTGTTCGATAACCTGAGTCACCGAATCTTCGACGGTTTTTGCTGATGCGCCAGGGTAGCTGGCGGTGATCATCACAGTCGGTGGCGCAATAGAGGGGTATTGCGATACCGGCAGGCTGGTGATCGCAAAAGCACCTGCAAGCATGATGATGATCGCGATAACCCACGCAAAGATGGGCCGATCAATAAAATAACGAGCCATTATCAATTCCTATTAGCTGGCTTTAATGTCGTTAGCTGGTGAGCTTTCAATCACAGTAGGAGCTACCGCAGCGCCAGGGCGAATTTTTTGTAAACCCTCGACAACGATTTTATCGCCGTCAGCCAAGCCTGAAGAAATCAGCCACTGATTGTTAATCGCTTCTTCAGTTTTAACAATGCGAGCTTCAACCTTGTTGTCGGCGGTGACAACCATCGCCATTGCTTCACCACGCGGTGTACGAGAAATCGCTTTTTGCGGCACAAGAATCGCTTCTGGGTAGGTACCGACGGTAACGATAGTGCGTACAAACATACCCGGTAGCAAAATGCCATCTGGATTCGGGAATTCAGCGCGTAATGTTACAGAGCCTGTGGTTTCGTTAACGGTGACTTCGGCAAATTTCATTGACCCTTTGTGCGGGTAAACGGTGCCATCTTCCAACACCAAGCTCACCTCAGTTGTTTCAGGTTGGTTGAGTTGGCCACTGGCAATGCGCTGTTTAAGGCGAAGCAGCTGTGTGCTCGACTGCGCAATGTCAATGTTGATTGGATCAAGCTGTGAAATTTTCGCTAGAGCAACACCTTGGTTTGCGGTAACAAGTGCACCAGGCGTGACGCTTGATTTACTGATTTGACCAGAAATCGGCGCTTGAACTTTAGTGTACGCTAGGTTGATTTCTGCGTTGTTGATGGCTGCCTTGGCAACGGCAACGCTGGCTTTTGCTTCAAGGTATGCTGCTTCAGCTTGGTCATAATCTTGTTGGCTAATCGCTTTGGTTTTAAGCAGTTCTTTAAAACGGGTTGCCGTTGCGCTAGTAGATGCAAGCGCGGCTTTCGCACGCTGAAGCTCGGCCTTAGCACTGATCAATTGCGCGGTGAAAGTGGCATCATCAATTTGGTAAAGTGATTGACCTTGCGTGACTTGACCACCTTCAACAAAGCTACGTGCGAGTACGATGCCTGAAACCTGCGGGCGAACTTCCGCTTCCATATAAGCGCGGCTGCGACCTGGCAATTCCATGGTGATCGCTTGGGCTTGGCTGGCAAGCTCAACGATATTCACTGGCACAGCAGGGGCGCTTTGAGGCTGTTGCGCTGCGGTTGATGAATCACATCCCGATAGCCACAAAGCAGCAGCAATTGCCGAAGCAATCCTAAGTTTATTGTTCATTTAAGCTCCATTGAAAATAAATCTCGACTTAAAGTAAGTTGATTTCGCATCAGTTTGGTCAATGACTTAGTTAAAAAGTTCAGCCCTTGAGTTTGAAGAAATCGTTAACCAAAGCCGTTGATGTTCAAATTAAAATACGACCAATATCACGCAGTGTATAATTTACTATCCAGTTGGTAAATTAAAAAATTAACTCGTTTTACATTGAAACTTTTTTTCGTTGAAAAAGTGTCCGAATTGCGTCAACTGAGTGCATGAAAAAAGCCAAAATGTGTTGCAAAACATGACAATCCGCTAGAGAGGTATGACCACCTGTTGCGTGTTGCCCATCACGCTGGGTAGTGAGGGGTATAGCGAATCAACACGACAGCACCGGGTGCAAGTTTGTCGAGGGTGATTGCAGAAATGATACGTTCGACATAAAAGAATTCAATAGGTTATATCAATAACAAAAATCGTTGTATTCGATTTAGTAAAACGAAAAATTTAGGCGACACTTATCCTAAACGCCCTACGTGATGGGCTAAGGAGATGTGAATGAATTCATTAAAAGTCAAAGATTACATGACGCTACAAGCGGTGACTTTTACTAAAGAGATGCCACTTAGCGCCGCATTAGATAAAGTCATGTCAAGCGTGACCATGGGAGGCCCCGTTGTTGATGAGCAAGGCGCGGTTATTGGCTTTCTTTCGGAGCAGGATTTGCTGCAACAGCTGGTTAAAGTCAGCTATTTTTGCCAAGACTCACATACAGTGGGGGATTGTATGCACGGCGATGTGTTATCGGTCTCGCCGGATATGTCAGTGATTGATTTGGCTGAGATGATGAAAATTGGCAAACCCAAAATGTATCCGGTGGTGGAAAATAAAAAATTGGTTGGGGTTATTACAAGGCGCGATGTTTTAAAGGCGATTGGCCACTCACTCAACGAGTGCTTTCAGCACCCGGTTTAATCAATCAGCGTCCGAGTCAGTGTACTGGCTCGGCGAAAATAACTGCTTGACCTTGGAGTTAACTTCAAGGTTTACACTGGTGAAAACTTTGAAAGAGGATTTCATCATGTGTGCTCAAAACGATCCGCATGACACGAGCATTGCTCGTAAACGCGACTATTCTATCAATCCGACACGCTGCAGCGCTGAGCCGAAAAACTCGTTCGGTTTCGCCGATAAACAAAAAAGGGTACCCCCATTTCACATTACTCAGCTTAGAGCGGCTGATAATCCACATCGTGATTGCAGTGGAATAACATCAGGTGATCACCTCTCGATGGGCGATATCGTCACACCATCAGCGACGAAGCGTTGGGTAATTCAAGGTATGGATTGCCCGGCATGCGCGGCAAAATTAGAAAAAGCGCTCACACAAAATCAATCCGTAGCGCAGGTGAAGGTGCATTTTGCAACGCAAGTATTGAGCTTACAGATTCGTGACGCCGCAACGATGCAAGAGATCCAAAAGCAGGTGGAACTGACCGCGCAGCGTCTTGGTTTTGCCTTGTCGGCAGAACATTCTGATGCGCCTCATGCCACAGTATCAAAGTGGTTTTATCTTAAGCAAAACGCATTACTTGCAGTGATGACACTGGCCTTAGCAAGCGCAGGATTTTTGAGTCAATTCGCTACGCAGTGGTCATTTTCCACACTTGTAAGTCAAGGGATTTTTACCTTTGCGTGTGTTATTGGTCTCGTGCCCATTGTAAAAAAAGCGCTAGCTCAAGCGCAGTCAGGGTCCCCCTTTGCGATAGAAACTTTGATGAGTGTGGCGGCAATCGGTGCGCTCTATTTGGGCGAAACGGCCGAAGCTGCCATGGTGTTGCTGCTGTTTTTAGTTGGTGAGAAACTTGAGGGTTATGCGGCATCAAGAGCGCGCAGTGGCGTAAAAGCGCTCATGGCGTTGGTGCCTGAAAATTGTGTGGTCATTGAAGGCGAAAACCGCGTAGTTCGCCCTGCCTCTGAGTTAAAGGCAGGAGACATTGTTGAAATTTCTCCTGGTGGGCGGCTACCTGCAGATGGTCTCGTTCTAGAGCGGGGAGCAAACTTTGACCAAAGCGCACTCACTGGCGAATCAATACCTGCGTTTATTGAGGCGGGTGGCGCAGTGATGGCGGGAACGGTAGCCGTAGATAGTGTGGTATTAATGCAGGTGACGTCGGCATCAGGCGATAACGCCATTGATCGTATTCTGCGCTTAATTGAAGAGGCTGAATCACGCAAAGCGCCGCTTGAACGTTTTCTCGATAAGTTTAGTCGCTGGTACACACCGCTAATGATGTTGGTATCAGCTTTAGTGATGACCTTGCCACCATTGGTGTTTGCTGAGTCGTGGGATACATGGGTATATCGTGGGCTTACGTTATTGCTGATTGCTTGCCCCTGCGCGTTGGTTATTTCAACCCCAGCGGCGATCACATCCGGTTTGGCAACTGCCGCCAAACGTGGCGCTTTGATCAAAGGCGGCGCCGCACTTGAGACCTTGGGTAAGGTTGAGGTGGTTGCGTTTGATAAAACGGGCACATTAACTCAAGGAAAGCCACAAGTTACGGACATTGTTCCCTTTGAGCACCAAGCGACAGTGAAGGGTGCAGCGCCTATCGCACAGACAGATGCAGCGGCACTTTTGGCTTTGGCCGCAGCCGTAGAGCAAGGTTCAACGCACCCATTGGCTCGTTCTTTGGTGGAACGTGCTGAAAAACAAGCTTTGCGAATACCGCAAGCACAAAATCGCAAAGCACTAGCAGGCATTGGGGTCGAAGGTTGGGTAATGAACGACCGTATCCGTATCTGCTCACCTAATCATTTGGCAAAGCCACTGCCAGAGAACCATAAGCTGCGTATTCTAGCGCTTGAAAATGAGGGTAAAACGGTCGCAGTAGTAGAGCAAAATGAGACAGCGCTTGGGGTCGTCGCATGGCAAGATACTGTGCGTAAAGAAGCTCAACAGGCATTGGCGCAATTACGAGATTTAAATGTGAGCGCGGTAATGCTAACCGGTGATAATCAACGCTGCGCCGCAGCAATTGCAAAGTCACTCAATATCCAATGTCATGCTGAACTACTTCCAGCAGATAAAGTTGCCAAAATTGAGAGTTATCGAGATCAACACCGTATTGCGATGCTGGGTGATGGCATTAATGACGCACCCGCGATGAAGGCCGCGACTATGGGTATCGCAATGGGTGGCGGAACGGACGTTGCGCTGGAAACTGCAGATGCGGCTCTAACGCACGATAATCTGCATACTTTGCCTTTTATGATCGCACTTTCGCGCGCGACGCTGCGCAATATTCGTCAAAACGTAGCGTTAGCTTTGGGCTTAAAAGGACTATTTTTAATAACAACGTTACTAGGTTTCACCGGGTTATGGGTGGCCGTACTGGCCGATAGTGGTGCTACGGCACTGGTAACACTCAATGCATTGCGTTTACTGCGTTTTCGTGAAGGTAAGTGAATTATCTGAAACAGTGAAAATGCGAGCGATTCGTGATTTGCATCACTTTTTTGTGCAATTAAATTAATATTTCATTTTAACGTCGTGATCGAGATAACAATGAAGTTGGGCTAAGTTAGATAAAGTGAAGTGAGTGCACGGTGCCTATTGGGTGCCAAAACGTCCCCCGTTATACCCGTCGCACTTGAAGGTGCAGTGGTATTGAGTGGCACTCACAAACCTCATCACATCGTTTGTGTAGGTTTATGAAGTGCTCAGAGGCTTTGCTCGCTGGTTGCCTGGCAGCATCTTCAAGTGGGTTGGGTAAATAATGATGCTTAAGGAGCTTTTTTATGTCTCACACTGTTTTTCATTTAGGTATTACTGAAGCCGATCTTAATGGTGCAACATTAGCAATTATTCCCGGGGATCCTGCTCGCGTGGAGAAGATTGCCAATCAGATGGAGAATCCACAATTTTTGGCATCGCATCGTGAATACACGTTATACCGAGCCAATATTGGTGAGCACAGTGTCGTGGTTTGCTCTACGGGTATTGGTGGCCCGTCTACGTCGATAGCGGTTGAAGAGTTGGCTCAGCTTGGCGTGCGAACGTTTTTACGAGTGGGGACGACAGGGGCGATTCAACCCCATGTGAATGTGGGGGATATGATCATCACTACTGGCTCTGTCCGCCTTGATGGCGCGAGCCTGCACTTTGCGCCAATGGAATTTCCTGCGGTTGCCGATTTTGAAGTGACAACAGCTATGAAAGCGGCCGTCGACACACTCAATGTTCCCGTCCATATTGGTATTACTGCATCGAGCGATACGTTTTATCCCGGTCAAGAGCGTTACGATACGTTTAATGGTCGTGTGGTACGTCGTTTCCAAGGGTCAATGGAAGAGTGGCAATCTATGGGGGTGTTGAATTATGAAATGGAATCGGCAACCTTGCTCACCATGTGTGCCAGTTCAGGTCTTCGCGCAGGTTGTGTGGCGGGCGTGATTGTGAACCGAACTCACAATGAGATCCCCGATCATCAAACCTTGAAAGAGGTCGAGGCGCGCTCTATTACGGCGGTTGTTACTGCTGCGCGCCACTTATTAACGAATTAGCAGACAGTCGATGTATACCCGTTCTACTTGAAGCTGCAGCGTTGTTGGCTAACTCTCACAAACCTCATCACATAGTTCGTCTATGTTCACGAAGTGCTCAGAGGCTTTGTTCGTTTGCCGCCTACCTGCACCTCCAAGTTGTTTGGGTATAAAAAATGCCCCGAAGTGTCGGGGCATTTTTTTATCACTTAAAACCAACTAGTTAGGTATATAGCAGGGCGGTGTTAAATACCATCACGGCCACCGGCTTGTGCAAACCACTCTTGCAGATGGTGACGCAAGTTCTTTAATTCATCTGGGCCTATCAGAGCAAGGCCCAAATCTTGCGCTCGAGTGATGTCATTGTGGCGTAGCGGCCGGAAGCTGACCAGCATGGCACGCGCTTGCAATCCTCCGAGTAAGTCGCGCAGTGATTCTAATTTGTATAGGGTGTCATCGCCATCGTCGAGCATTCCTTTGGTTTTGCATTCGATGATGTGGAGTTTGTTATTGACCACGGATGCCACGTCCAACTCATTGCGCACTTCACGTTCACCAATTTGGCGATAGACCTGCACATTCAGTGAGTGATCTTGAATGGTAGGGAGGTCGTCTTGAATTTGTTTGACGGTGCTGTGTACGAGACTTTCAAGCCACTCACCATTTGAAAATCGCCTCGCTTCTTCATTGGCAAACGTCAGTACACCTTGGTCGTATTCCGCTATGTTCGCGGCAACCAGATCGGTGATAAGCATGTTTAGCTCGCGGTACCCTTGCTGTTTTTCTGACAGCGTGACATCCAGTTTTTGTTCTTTACGGCAAGTCGTAGCAAGATAGTTCAATGTCGCAAGACCCGGACCAAGCTCAAGGGCGTTACTTGCCCAACGCTCACCCAATAGGTAGAGCTGCTGATCAAGTTGAGGCGGCAGCTCTATGGTACTGAATTCGCCACGCGCACCAAAAATAGTGAGGTAGTCATTGATGGTGATATGATCTTGCACCTGAGTATCTTGGCGCCCGTCTGGATAAAGCCAGCAAAGTTTATCGCTATTGGGTTCGACCACAAAAATAGGCCAATGATAAGTACGAAACACTTCATAGGCTGAGAGTAGGCGATGACGTAAACCGCAACTGGCATTGAATTTCACTTTCTCACCACGTTGCTTAAGGTCTTCCGCTAGAGTTTGAATTGCTTGCTTAATCAGCGAAGTGTTCGTTGCTGCAGGGATAATAAAGAACTCGCAGCTGATCCCACGCGCGGCAAGCACGGATTTTAAACGTTCATAGCTGTCAGACTGTGTTTGATCACCGATAAACACCATATGAGAACTGGTCAGTTGGCTGTCCAATAAAGGGGTGACGAGCCGAATCGGGTCTTGATCGATAATACCTACATGAACGGCCATAAATTATCCTTATAATGATGCATGAGCGAACCCCGCGTTTGGGCGACATTCCAGTTATACTCAGTTTTTGCTGAAATTGCAGTTTTTTATTGATAGCCCGAAATATATTCAAGTAACGCAAGCATAAAAAAGGGCGATATGATTATCGCCCTTATCACTTGATTTAAATTACCGCGAATACGGAGTGGTATGTCAGCAGTGAGTTAAATTTGTCTCAGCATCTAGATTTTAAATCGATCAACCAGTATCGACTGCTTGCTTGCCAATACGGTTAGATTTTGGCTGGCGTGGGTAATATCTTCCATCGCATGGTAGCTCTGATCGGCAATATGATTGATCTCTTCAATATTCTGCGCAATGACCGTTGAGGTTTCACTTTGCTCGCCAGCCGCTTGGCTAATATGAGTGCTCATTTGACTGATTTCGATGATCAGCGCTTGGATCTCTTCCATCGCTTGGTTGGCTTTTGAGGCTTGTTCTACTGAGAGATCCATCTCTGACATGCAGCTTTCAATAACCTTGCTTGCCGAGCGTGAGCTCGATTGCAAATTGCTGATCATTGTTTCGATTTCGGTCGTCGATTGGGTGGTTTTTGATGCCAACACTCGCACTTCATCGGCCACTACGGCAAATCCGCGACCTTGCTCTCCAGCGCGCGCAGCTTCGATGGCGGCATTGAGCGCCAGCAAATTGGTCTGCTCAGCGATGTTGCTGATCACATCGAGAATCGAGCCAATTTGACCACTCATGCGTTGCAGTTCGGCGACCGCGTCAACAGATTCATTGAGGCGTGATTCTAACTGATGAATGGTTGAGATGTTACTTGACATAACATCGCGTCCAGACTGTGACGCCACTTCCACGCGATGTACTAACTCTAATGAGGATTGAGCGCTTTGAGCCACTTCTTGAACCGAATGGGCCATTTCAGTCATAGCTGTCGCGACGCTGGCCGTTTGTTCACGTTGTTGGCTTAGCTGCGACTGTGTTTTTGATGAGGTATTTTCGTTGGCAGTGGCGGTTTGCGTTAAATTTTTCGCCGCGTCATTGAGCTGTTCGATAATGTTGTGAAGGTTATCTGCCAAGCTATTGATGTGGCTCGAAACGCGACTAAATTCATTGTTATAACGAATGTCGATGCGCTGGGTCATATCGCCTTCAGTAAGCGCTTCTAGTGTGCGCAAAATATGAGTCAAAGGAGAGCGAACTGCGTGAGAAATGTGGTAGCCAATTGCCGCAGCAAAAAGTGTAACAATAACGCCAATACCAATCGCTTTAATTACCCCCTCTTGATAAACCTCACCCGCTTCTGCTAACGATGCGTTTAAGCTTATAGTCGCTGCATCTTGAAAACCAGCTAAGATCTCCATCGCAGTATCAACGGTTTGCGTTAAGCTTGAGATATTGTCATACAGCGCGTTTCGAGCGGTTAAATAGTTTGCATGTTGATCAAGAACGCCACCACGCTGGCCAATATCAAGAGTAAACTGTTCAACAGGCGCTTTGAAATCGTCGTTCAGTGACGGCATTTGTGTCGCCAAGCCGCGGAATGCGTAATTCAGATGAGTGGCGGCTTTGCGGTTAGTGGCAATTGCTTTTAGAACAAATTCGATATCAGTGCTTGCCAGAGCATCTGATGTGGCAACTTCCGCGTCTTTAAGTTTGGCAAAATAGCTGTTTGCCATCACTTTAACGGCGATTTTATCTTGATTGTCCACCGCCGCTTTCATACCTAAGGTAAGGTCGCTGTGCTGTTTTTGAAAGCTGCGCACAGACTGTTGCACTTGGCTTTGCGCGGCAAACATCGCTTGGTAATTGTTCATCGCTTCTTGCGCTTCAGTAAAATAGCCTTCTTCGATGGCTTTTAACTGCTTTATCTCATCGCTAAGCGATGGGTAGGCTTGCGCCGCTTTGGTTAGCTGATTGATTGTCTGCTGAAAGCGTTTTCGTTGCTCGCCAAAGAGCGCCAGCAGTTCATCCATACGCGAACTACTTTGGGTTGTGAGAAAATCTTTAAACGATTTATCGGCAGAGAGGAGGTCGACGCTGGTTTGGTTTGATATGGTGACTAGAGGCAGTGAGGTATTACTCACGGTCTCGAAATTGCTATGAATCTGACTGGTGCTGCGAAGCATGATTGTGATGGTGAACGCAAACAGCACAATGATTAATGCGAAGCCCGCGTACATTCTCTTTATTACTGATCCTTGCATGATTTCCCTATCCCCCACTCGTGGATAAACATGACGGTAAGTGATTCTTCCATTTGTGCTCAAGATAGAGTGTTGTGGTGTTTCGGCGCGATCGTGAAAGGGAAAACTAACTGCGATGAGGACCGATTTCTATCGAATCACAAAGAAAAGAATTAACGTCTAATGTCTTAATTATTATCGTATTGGCTATGATTGTATTCAGTGCCGGAAAGGTTTTTTATGACTCAGTGAGCAAAAAAAGTAATAGCATTATATGGTTAGTGAATTTTGTTAAGTGCACTGTATTTTTATTGTTTGCTGCTAGACCGTGGCGCATACTGGCGATATGGAAAATTTTTGCCCCTCAGTATTTGGAGTTAATATGGCTGAAGAAACCATTTTTAGTAAAATTATTCGTAAAGAGATCCCCTCTGACATCGTGTATCAAGACGACTTGGTCACTGCATTTCGCGACATTAGCCCGCGCGCGCCATCGCATATTCTGATTGTACCCAATAAGCTTATCCCAACCGTCAATGATGTCACCGAAGACGATGAGCTGATGATGGGCCGGATGTTTTCAGTCGCAAGGCGTCTTGCGCGCGAAGAAGGGATTGACAAAGATGGCTACCGTCTGATTGTCAATTGCAATGCTCATGGCGGCCAGGAGGTTTATCATATTCACATGCATTTGCTGGGAGGCAAGCCGTTCGGCCCACTCGTGGTTTCTCTCGACGATTAAGCGCAGAGCAATGTCGTGCTGGCCTAGTGCGCTAGCACGATTGTTCTCTTCCAAAGTATCTCAATGCCCCACGCTGCCGAATTACCTTTCCCCGCTTGTCGCCAAGCTGCAACTTCACGTTCTTTATGTATGGTGCCATACTGGACTCATCCACCTGTTGAAGTTGCATCTTTAAGTTGTGTGGGTATCGCGAAACACGAAAGGCGTTAGCAATATCTTTATCTTTTGCCCTGTGTTTCTTCCGTTTCATGGGTGGTCACTTATTGACTTCCTGAGCACGATTTTTGAACACTGACTTACTTTGATGGATATGACAAAAGTATGCGAGGTGGTAATGAAGCTTGTTATGTGGACAATGCGACGAAAACGGTCTTTATCACAAGGAGCTTTGCTAAGCCGGTTCGGGTTGCAAGGCAGTATCTGGCTATTGTTGGTGAGTCTGTTGGGGTGTGCGAGTAACCCCGACGAAACCGCGACTCTTGCCATTGATCAAGGAGATCGTAGTGTCTTTTTCGTTGATAGCATGCTTGCGGCGCGTTTTGAGCTGGTGAGTGAAACCCAGCATCAAGTTCGAAATCGTACCCAGGCCAGTGTTGTGTTGAAAAATCGCTTTAACACCCCTGTCGAACTTGAATATCGGTTTTATTGGTACGATGACCAGGGACTCGAGGTGGTCGAGCCGAGCCCGTGGCAAACCACATTAGTCCTATCTGAAGAGTCTATTACCCTGTCCGCGATTGCGCCTGTGGTTCAAGCGTCGCAGTTTCGAGTCAAAATCAAGGACGCGCAACTAAATTCCGCCGCGATATTCCAACCGTAATTTGAAGAGATTTTACGCTTTTGATCACTATTTTGTGGCAGTGTAGATAGCCGTTATCGGAAAAGCCATAGGAATCGTGGTAGATTACAAGAATACCGTTTTACAAGGAGAGTGATCATGATTATCTATTTGCATGGCTTTGATTCCACAAGCCCTGGTAACCATGAAAAGGTATTGCAGCTGCAGTTTATCGACCCAGATGTTCGTTTTGTCAACTACAGCACATTACACCCTAAGCATGATATGGCGCATTTGTTAAAAGAAGTGCATAAGGCAATTGAGGCATCCGACGATCCTGCGCCATTGGTTTGCGGGGTTGGTCTTGGTGCGTACTGGGCCGAGCGTATTGGCTTTTTGTGTGGTATTAAGCAGGTGATGATCAATCCAAATCTGCACCCAGAGCAAAATATGCAAGGTCGTATCGACAGACCTGAAGAGTATCAAGATATTGCGACCAAATGCGTCACACAATTTCGCGACAAAAATCGCGATAAATGCATGGTGATCTTGTCGCGTAACGATGAGATTCATAACAATCAAGTGACGGCAGAAACGCTGGGTGCCACTTATCCTATCGTGTGGGATGAGCAGCAAGGTCATAAATTCAAACAACTCTCTCACCACCTTCAAACCATTAAAGCGTTTAAGAACGCGTAATTCCCGTCAAACTTAAAGTTGCAGCAAGGCTGCAACTTGCTTATGTTGCATTCAAAAGCCTGTTGTTGATTGTTTTGTCATTGTTTGTAATAAATTTTGCTCAATTAACATTTTTCGTGTGGGATTTTGCTTGCGTGATGTAGCGCGGCCTATATAATGATTTTGTGCAAAATAATTTGATAAATATCAAAAAAAATTGAGAGCGAGTGAACTCGCCGTAGATTTGTCATTTGAACCAGTAGCGTAATTTGCAGCAGCAACGTTAAGTTGTTTAGGTAGAGGCATTCAATGTCATCTTATTATTTACCTCAATCTTAAAGACTCTAACTATCGAATTTTCAGCCAGTTAGTTTTATCTGTGTCCACGAAGTGCTCACATAACGCGGCGTTATATACGCGTCCTACTTGAAGTTTCAGCGGTATAGCGTCAGGTTGCCAGGACATAAACGCTTGAGCGACGCTCGCGTTCGACTGGCCGTACCCAGCCTTATTTTTCATTTTGTTATTTTAGAGGGATGTTGTATGACTCGAATTATTGTTGTTGGTGGAGGCGCAGGTGGACTCGAGCTCGCGACAAAACTTGGCCGAACCTTGGGTCGAAAAAATCGCGCGCAAGTGACGTTAGTGGATCGTAATGCCAGCCATTTGTGGAAGCCGTTACTTCACGAGGTGGCAACTGGTTCGCTCGATGAGGGGGTGGATGCGTTAAGCTATCGTGCGCACGCTCGTAATCACGGTTTTGAGTTTCAGCTTGGTAGTTTGGCGGCGATTGATCGCGAGAATAAAACCATCACACTCAGTCCGTTATTGGATGATGAAGGTGAATTGTTGATGCCCAGCCGCGAACTCGATTATGACGTGTTGGTTATGGCAATTGGCTCAACCTCAAATGATTTTAATACGCCAGGCGTTCGTGAACATTGCATCTTTTTGGATAGCCCAGAGCAAGCTGACCGATTTCGTACAGAAATGAATAACGAATTTCTAAAGCTGCACGCAAAAAATGGGCAGGGGACAGTGGATATCGCTATCGTGGGCGCTGGTGCGACGGGTGTTGAGTTATCAGCAGAACTGCATAATGCGATTAAAGAGTTGCACAGCTATGGCTTTGGCGACTTAGACTCAACCAAATTGAAGGTGAGTTTGGTTGAAGCCGGTGAACGTATTTTGCCGGCGTTGCCGCCACGAATTTCGACCGCAGCGCACCATGAGCTGGTTAAACTCGGTGTGAACGTTCGCACTGCAACTATGGTCACTCAGGCTGATTCAGATGGATTGACCACCAAAGATGGCGAAAAAATTCCAGCGCAGATCATGGTTTGGGCCGCTGGCATTAAGGCACCAGATTTCATTAAAGATATCGCTGGGTTGGAAACTAACCGCATCAATCAGTTGGTGGTGAAGGGAACGCTGCAAACAACGCGAGATGACGATATTTTTGTTATCGGTGATTTGGCGCAATGCACTCAACCTGATGGCAGTTTTGTTCCCCCGCGCGCGCAGGCGGCGCACCAAATGGCGAGTCACGCTTACACAAATATTATGGCGAAGTTGAATAATAAACCGTTAAAAGATTACATCTATAAAGATCACGGTTCATTAGTCTCACTCAGTCGCTTTTCAACAGTCGGCAGCTTGATGGGGAATCTCACTAAGGGGTCGATGATGGTCGAAGGGCGCATTGCTCGAGTCGTCTATATTTCGCTGTATCGAATGCACCAAATGGCGTTGCATGGTGTGGTAAAAACCGGATTGATTATGCTGGTGAGTCGCATCAATCGAGTGCTACGACCGAATTTGAAATTGCATTAACACTCATTATTAAGATATCAAAATGGGCGCTTAGCGCCCATTTTGATATTTATATTACCTGAAGAGATCAAAGGTTCAGTTCGTTCTTCAATCCTTCAATTTCAATTAGTTAGTCGTGGTTTGCTCTACACGACGCACTTGCAAAATCACGCCCATGAGTGGGTTGTCAAAATAGTGAGTTTCGCCACTGCGCATTCGTCTTTTTTGATCAAAACGATAACTCTTTAGGAAGGTCTCTTGCTCAAAAGTGGGAGAGATCTCTGCCATATTGGCAATTTGCACATTGCCATCGACGCTATCTACAAAAAACGACTCTTCGTTCAACTCAGTATCGGCAATGGTAACATTCCTGACGCTTGGCTGTTTTAGGTCAAGCTCAATGTCGGCGTAGAGGTAGTGTTGAACATAGACTTGTACTTTACCATCAAGCTCAAACAGTGGCGTAAGAACGGTGCCAGTAATGCTTTCAGTATTACCTTGGCTTGTGGTCACGTCAGCGACGAATTCACCCGAATAATCCTTACCTGCCGTGATATGAAAGGTTGGCGCTGAACGCGAGCCTTCATCTCCTTGACGCCACGCCTTGTGGAACAAAACTTCAAAGCCTGCGTGGTTTTGTAGCGCGCGGATTTGTGAATTTAACTGATAGTCATTTTCAGGCAGCAGGGTTACTCCTTTGGCAGTCTGATATTCAATATCGGTAAACTCAGCAACGCGGCGCATATCAATTGTCGGTTGAGTGTTAGGCCAGGCCTCCATGGTTTGCTCAGCGTCAACCGTGCGCTTAAAGATCACGATTTCAACATCAAATTGACGGGCCATAGAAGGCAATGAAACGCAAAGTAACAGCAGTGGAATAAACAATCGCATGCAGATTTAACTCGTTGGTAATAAATTTTGTTGAAAGTCGTTTAGGAGATCGCGGACGCATTGTACTCGCTTTCTCCGATCGGTTAATGGTACGACAAACTTGAATTTTGTTGGACCATCCATTGCAAATTTTTGTGGTTGTGACTGTAGCAAATTGACCAAAAATGCTGGGTTGATGGCTGCATTTGGGTAAAACTCGATGAAGCCACCCTTATCATGAGCTTCGATTTTCTTCACTCTGAGCATTGCAGCAACTAACTTGAGCTCCGCCACTTCTAGAAGATTTTTTGCGGCATCTGGTAAGGTGCCAAAGCGGTCGATAAGTTCCACTTTCAGTTCAATTAATGCGTTTTGCTCGGTGACACTGGCAATACGTTTGTACATTGATAGTCTTGTATTCACATCCGGAATATAGTCATCGGGCAATAGAGCTGGCAACCGCATTTCGATTTCGGTTTGCTCGCGCAGCAAATCATCCAAAGAGGGCTCTTTACCTTCTTTTAGGGCTTCGACGGCTTGTTCAAGCATCTCCATATAGAGTGTAAATCCAACTGATTGAATTTGCCCACTTTGTTCATCGCCTAAAAGCTCACCAGCACCACGAATTTCCAAATCGTGTGTTGCCAGTGTAAAGCCGGCACCAAGATCCTCTAATGAAGCGATAGCATCAAGACGTTTAATTGCGTCTTTAGTCATGGCTTTGGGATGCGGCGTGAGCAGATAGGCGTACGCTTGATGATGTGAGCGGCCGACACGTCCACGAAGTTGGTGAAGCTGAGCGAGTCCTAGGTTATCGGCGCGATCCATAATAATGGTGTTGGCGGTTGGAATATCAATCCCGGTCTCAATGATGGTCGTACACACGAGTAGATTGAAACGCTGATGATAAAAATCGTTCATCACCTGTTCAAGCTCGCGCTCTCGCATCTGCCCATGGGCTACGGTCACGCGCGCTTCTGGGATCAGCTTTTCAAGATCTTCAGCGACTTTTTCAATCGTTTCAACCTGGTTATGCAGAAAGTAAACCTGGCCACCACGCATGATTTCACGCAGCGCCGCTTCACGAATCACGCTGTTGTCGTGTTGTCGAACAAAGGTTTTAATTGCAAGACGTCGTGCTGGTGGCGTGGCGATAATCGACAAATCACGCATACCGCTCATGGCCATATTCAGAGTACGCGGGATTGGTGTCGCTGTTAACGTCAAAATATCGACATCAGCGCGCATCGCTTTGACTTTCTCTTTTTGGCGCACGCCAAAGCGGTGTTCTTCATCGACAATCAATAGCCCCAAATCGCGAAATTGAATGTCGCTTGAAAGCAGCTTGTGAGTACCAACAACGATGTCCACTTTTCCTTCGGCGACCGCTTGCATGATCTGCTTTTGCTCTTTGGCCGATTTAAAGCGTGACAACACTTCAACGCGAATTGGCAAGTTGGCAAAGCGGTCACGAAAGTTTTCAAAGTGCTGCTGTGCAAGAAGCGTGGTTGGCACAAGAACCGCGACTTGTTTGCCGTTGTCGGTGGCGACGAACGCCGCGCGCATTGCCACTTCGGTTTTACCAAAACCGACATCACCACAGACGAGGCGATCCATAGCTTTGGCTTGGCACATATCAGAGAGTACCGCGTTAATCGCCATTGACTGGTCGTCGGTTTCCTCAAATGGGAATCCTGCTTTAAATGTGGCGTATTGACCTCGGTCAAGGGCGAATTTAAAGCCGGGTTTGAGTTCGCGTTTGGCGTAGACATCAAGCAATTGCGCTGCCACATCCCGCACTTTTTCGGCCGCTTTGCGTCGCGCTTTGGCCCAAGACTCACTGCCAAGTCGGTTGATGGGCGCGGTATCGTCGGCACCACCAGAATAACGGCTGATAAGATTAAGCGATGCCACCGGCACATACAGTTTGGCGTCATTTTGGTATTCAAGAGTGACATATTCGGTTTTCATGCCACCCGCTTCGAGGGTTTGCAGCCCGATATAACGTCCGATACCGTGGTCAATGTGCACCACAGGCTGACCTGGCTTTAACTCCGCGAGATAACGAATGACAGTATCGCTATTGACTGCGCGTTTGTCTTTTTTGCGGCGTTGAATGACGCGATCGCCAAGCAGGTCGCTTTCGCAGATGAGGGCAAAGCGCGGAGTCAGTGCAAGGAAGCCATGTTCACTGGCGCCGAGGATCAACGTAAAACGCTCATCACTGCTCAGTGCTTCGGTTAGACTTTCGCACTCTTTAGGGCGGATCTGAATCCCAGCTAAGAGTTCGGACAGCGCTTCGCGGCGGCCTTGCGATTCGACGGAGAAGATCACTTTGCCGTCAAACTGGTGGGCAAATTGACCTAATTGAGCTAGAGGCTCTTTATTTTGCTGCTGAACATGCAGTGTTGGCAGCGCTTCAATGTTGGCGTTAGTGCGCCCCGCTTTTGCTTCAACAGGGTCGCAATGCAGTCGAATTTGGCTGTGCGATTTTAAATGGCCATACAGTTCGTCTTTGGTTTGCCAAAGTTCGACAGGAGCAAGCAGCGGCCGCATTGGGTCAACACGTTTTTGATCGTAACGATATTCGATATCGGTCCAAAAACTGTCGATAGCGGCATCCAAATCGCCAACACTGACGATTTGGGTGTTCGAGTCTAAATAATCAAACAGTGTCTCAGTGCGCTCAAAAAAAAGCGGCTGCCAATACTCAATGCCGGCTGGCCATACGCCTTTTGTCACTTGAGCATAAATCGACTCGGGTTCACGACGCGCGTCAAATTTACTGCGCCAGCGAATGCGAAACTCTTCAATGGCGTTGTCATTGGTGGGAAATTCGTGCGCGGGTAAGAGGCGAATCTCACCAATATCCGCTGTTGAACGCTGGGTTTCGGCATCAAAGGTGCGAATTGTATCAATTTCGTCGTCAAAAAAATCAATTCGATACGGGTCGCGGCTACCCATAGGGTAAAGGTCGATAATTGAGCCTCGGCTGGCGTACTCACCTGGTCCAAAAACTTGATCAACGTGGCGGTAGCCAGAGTTTTCCAGCTGTATTCGCAGTCGTTCAAGAGAGTATTGATCGCCTGTTTTTACCACTAGCGTGTGCTGCAACAGAAAATCACGAGGTGATTGGCGCTGCAACAGGGTGCTAATTGGCGCGATGGTAATGCCGCTACGCTGCTGTGGCAGTTGAAAAAGCCGTTCAATTCGGTCGGAGATGATCTCTTGGTTGGGTGAAAAGTTGTCGTAAGGCAGAGTTTCCCAATCGGGGAAAATAGCCACTTCACCTTGAAAAAACTGTTCAATCTCCGCTTGCAGCTTAAGCGCGGTTTGCGGATCTGGCACCACAAACAGAGTGTGGCTAGGGTGGTTTTGCGCAAGTTCTGCAACTGACAGGGCAAGCGCGGCGCCAGTGAGATTACCGAAGTGTTTTTTGTCGCCCGCACCGCTTGGTTGCGGAACCGACAGAATGGCATTTGGGTTCATTATCAACTCAGTCTATTTTCTTTCGCGCTCAAGTGAGCGTTGGCGAAGCAGTTTTTGCTGTTGGTACAGAGCTGCTTTGATCAGCAGATCTTGGTCGATGTCGCGTAGCATTTGATAGCGTAAAGTTATGCGGTATTGTGTCTCGCCAGTCTCAGTTTGAGCGTCACTCACCGTTTCGCAGCGAATCACTTCGGCATAACAGAAAATGGCAGCGGCTGGATGGTCAATAAACAGTTTGACGCGTGCTAATTGGCCGATGTCTTGTGAGACTGGACTTAAATAACGCACTTCGCTAGCGCCGAAATCCGTGGTAAAAAAGCGCAAACTTTCATCGTCTTGTTGTGCCAACATAAAGCTGAGCAAAAGGTTCAGTTTGGCATTTTGTGCATCAAGCAGCCCGATCACGTGAGTAAAGTCGCTCTGCTTGAGTTCACTTCGTGCATTTTCGGCCATTTGGTCCAGTTGGCAAAACTCGTTGGCAACGCGAAAGGGAGTAGGGATCTGCGCCTCGAAAGCATCCTCGCTTGGCAGCGAAAACTCAGGGGGTAGCATCTCGACATTGATCGTCATGCGATGACGAACGGTGAAGTATTCTGATTCTGTCATGGGCAATCCTTCTCACTGCGTAGGCTGCGGTATCTCACTGAAAAATCTGACTCAGTGAGGTGATTATCGTCAAGACGCGCAACATATCAAGCGCCGTTATGCAAACTTGGTGAGAATGACGAAGTTTGATTAAATTTTGCCCGCTTAGTGGTTGAATTACGGTTTCGAACTTTTTTGAGTTATCATACTCAAATTATCGTCTCGATGACCGTTATACCCTTTCCACTTGAAGTTGCAGTATTGTTGGCTGGCTCTGATAAACCTCACCACATAGTGTATCTATGTTGATGACGTGCTTAGAGGCTTTGCTCGTTTACCACCGACCTGCTTCATCGAGTTGTTTGGGCCTAGGTTACTTGGGTATATTATTCTCATTTACGGATCGTGTATGTTTCATCCTGTATCGGTAGCTATTGGGTTGCGCTATCTCAAAGGCCGCTCCGGTGATAGGTTTAGTCGCTTTGTTTCTTATATGTCGACCGCTGGTATCACTATTGGCGTCCTTTCGCTTATCACCGTATTGTCAGTCATGAATGGTTTTGAAGCGCAACTGAAATCACGTATTTTAGGTGTGTTGCCACAAGCGGTTATCGGCTTGGAACATGGGCCAACGCCGCAGCAATTGGCGGCGCCGAGTTTTATCACCGAATTGTCTGAAACGCGTCCACCCGCCCCGCTGGTACGAAGTGAAGTGGTGTTGCAAAGTCCGGCCAATCTCTCTGTCGGTTACGCCGTTGGGGTGGAACCTGCGGCAGACGACCCGATTACTCAGTATCTCATTGCGGGCCATATTAAGAGTTTGACTCAAGGGCAGTATGGCGTTTTTCTGGGGCATCAGTTAGCGCGTGACTTGCGTGTCTCGGTCGGAGACAAAGTTCGGCTTTTAGCGACCAACGCCTCGCTGCTTACGCCGCTTGGGCGCATGCCAAGCCAACGTAATTTTACTGTGATGGGTATTTTTAATACCGGCTCTGATGTGGATGGTCAGCTTATGATCACTCATATCGAGGATTTGCGCCGATTGCTGCGATTTAAACCAAATACCATCTCTGGATGGCGTCTATTTTTTGATGATCCATTTCGCGTGGCTGAGTTAGCCAATAAGCCGCTACCGGCCAGCTGGCAATGGCACGATTGGCGTGAGCAGCGCGGTGAGCTGTTTCAAGCGGTAAAAATGGAAAAGAATATGATGGGCCTTATGCTTGGTCTGATTGTTGGTGTTGCCGCCTTTAATATCATCTCGGCACTGATTATGGTGGTGATGGAGAAGCAATCTGAAGTCGCAATTCTAAAAACGCAAGGTATGTCTTCAGGTCAAGTGATGACGATTTTTATGGTACAAGGTGCTAGCAGCGGCGTAATTGGCGCAGTAGCGGGGGGCGCTCTTGGCGTGATCTTGGCTAGTCATTTAAACACCGTCTTAGAGGCTATGGGCGTTGCGTTATTTGCCTATGGTGGCGAACTGCCGATTTTAATTGAACCAATGCAAATTGTGCTGGTGGTGGCATTGGCCATTGTCTTGAGCCTCACGGCAACCTTGTATCCTTCTTACCGAGCATCATCTGTGAAACCTGCTGAGGCGCTACGCTATGAATAACTTATTGTCTTGTACCCATGTTCGCAAAACTTACCGCGAAGGTGAGCTTGAAACTGAGGTACTTAAGGGCGTTAGCTTCTCAATGAAACCCGGAGAGTTGGTGGCGATTGTGGGTAGCTCTGGTTCAGGAAAAAGCACTTTGCTGCATATATTGGGGGCGTTAGATGATGCAACCGAAGGTAAGGTGCAGTTTCTTGATTACGATCTCTTGAGTTTGACGGGCAATCAGCAAGCCAAAGTTCGCAACCAGCATCTGGGCTTTATTTATCAGTTCCATCACTTATTGGCGGATTTTACCGCATTGGAAAATGTGATGATGCCCCTTCTCATTGGTGGCGCGCGTAAGGCGGCGGCTGAGCAAAGTGCATTAACCTTGCTTAAGCAAGTCGGTTTGGCTCATCGAGTTCATCATAGGCCCGCTGAACTGTCTGGCGGGGAGCGGCAACGTGTCGCAATTGCTCGAGCCCTAGTCAATAAGCCTGCGTTGGTGCTTGCCGATGAGCCAACTGGGAACTTGGATCATCAAAGTGCGCTTGCGATTTATGATTTGATGCGTGAGCTGAATCGAGAGTCGCAAACCGCTTTCTTGGTGGTGACTCATGACAAAGAGTTGGCAGCGAAAATGGATCGCCAAGTGGTGATGCAAGATGGCCTTTTGGTAAAAAATGAACCGAATGTTGTGATGGCTCAAAGTCAAGTTGAGGAGGCGTAATGTCACTGGCTTTGACAATAGGTTATCGCTTTAGTCGCGCGAAAAAACGCAACAAAATGGTCTCGTTCATTTCAGTATCGTCGATGATCGGTATCGCTGTTGGCGTGGCGGTTATTATTATCGGACTTTCAGCAATGAATGGCTTTGAGCGCGAGTTGCAGCAGCGCGTGCTCTCGGTGGTTTCTCACGCGGAAATGGAAGGGGTTAATGCGCCAATTGAGCAGTGGCCTTTGATCATTGAACAAGCGACTGAGCATCCACAAGTGATAGCGGGAGCCCCTTATGTGCGTTTAACTGGGCTGGTCGAAAAAGGGGCGACAATGAAAGCGCTCGAAATTCGCGGTATCGATGCGCAGCTGGAGCCTCAGGTCTCGTCGATTTTCAGTTTTGTCGATAAGAAAGGGCAAAAGGCATTTTTACCCGGTCAGCGCCAAATGATCTTAGGCAAAGGGATTGCAGATACTATAGGAGCTAAAGTGGGTGATTTTGTCACTTTGCTCATTCCGCAAGCTGGAGAAAGTCAGAAGGTGACTGCACCGAAACGCATTCGTGTTCAAGTCGCGGGGCTGCTGACGCTCAATGGTCAAATTGATCACAGCTTAGCCTTGTTGCCATTGCAAGATGCGCAAGAGTACGCGGGTTTGGCCTCAGGCGTGACGGGGATTTCTCTCAAAACCAGCTCAGTGCTAGAGAGTCAAAATATTGTTCGCGAAGCGGGGCAACAGGTGAGCGCTTACGTCTATTTGCGCAGTTGGCAGCAGAAATTTGGTTATCTCTATCGTGATATTCAGATGGTGCGCACCATTATGTATTTAGTCATGGTACTGGTAATAGGCGTAGCGTGCTTTAATATTGTTTCAACGCTGATGATGGCGGTGAAAGACCGCGCGGCAGATATTGCGATTTTACGTACCATGGGAGCGAACGATCGTTTGATAAAACGTATTTTTATCAGCCAAGGTTTGTTTTCTGGTGTGCTAGGAAGTGTAATTGGCAGTGTTCTTGGTGTGTTGGTGGCGAGTAACTTAACGGCGCTGATTCGAGGTTTAGAGACTCTGGTTGGGCATCAGTTTTTATCTGGTGATATCTACTTTGTTGATTTTCTGCCTTCCCAGTTGATGTTTTCTGATGTGATAGTCGTTTCGGCTACCGCTATTGCTCTTAGCTTGTGCGCTACCTGGTATCCCGCCTCACGCGCTGCCAAAGTATTGCCAGCTGCCGTATTGAGCGGTCACTAATGCCTTTGAATGCCTAAGCCATCCCCAAGCCTTGTTTTTTACAGTGCTTGGGGAAGGTTGAACGATTTAAATCGCTCGGCTTATCAGGCTTCGAGCGGCAAGCCCTGAAGGTAAAGACAACTCAAATAAAGCCGTTGGCTCGCTATTTAGCTTCTCCCCACTCCAATAATCAAACCAATTACAGGCCACCTGACTTTGCAAAGTCAGGGTTTGCGCGCCGTTGTAGTGATAATTGAATGCGCAATGTAGGGTTTCTTTGGTATTTAACGTTAGGGTCGCATGGTGAAAATGCAGATCGTCAAAACGCGCGTTGGCGGAGTTTTGTGATTGTCTTAGTACCAGCTTTTGCCATGATGAAACCGCAAGAGGTGAGGCATCTGGGAGAGGGTCGCCACTGAGCAATAAGCCGCCACTGGCAAGCAGCGCATTGCGATGAAAGTCATAAGCCTCATACTCTGCAGCTTGGTTAGGCAATGAAGTGAAGGTGGCGCAATCTGGGTCAATTTGCCACAAACGTTGATGTTGCCAACTGCGGCAGAAATTTTCTTTGGCAATTTGCTCGAAGCGACCAGAAAAACGCTCGACATCGTCTGAGACGCGCATCGCATCCACCAGCCCTAATGATGGCCACATCGGCGCGTTGCAGCCCAATAACCACGCCTCTCCCGCGCCGCGACGAATTGCCTCCATTCCCATACGATAAGCCTCAATACCGGTCACGTTGGCAAAGCGCTGGCCTTTCAATGTGCCCCAATAGTTGGCATCGAGCTTAAAGAGTTCAACACCCCATTGCTCGCGCATCTTGCGTACTACGGAGGTTAAATGCGCCTGAACCTCAGGGTGAGAGGTATCCAAAATAAACCAAGGGGTGCAGCGCCATCCGCCATAGGTTATCTCTTCGGCTTTGAGTAATTTGCCGTCACTGTGAGTTACGAACCAATCCGGATGATTGCTCAGCAGTTCAGAGTCTTTATCTGCGATAAAAGGGGCTATCCAAATTGCAGGCTTTTTGCCTTTTGCGCGAATATTGGCAATCACAGCGTCAATGCCATCTGGAAATTTGTTCGAAGGGGTTAACCAATCGCCCATGTGGGCTTGATAACCATCATCTAGTAATACCCACTCAATCTCAGCGAAGGCATCTTGCATTGCCTCAAGATTCTCGGCGATATGATCTTGAGTGACATTAGCGTAATACGCATACCATGAACACCAGCCCACGGGTGTTTGTGCGTGTGTTCCAGCGCAAGGCGTGTGGTGGCGAGCAATGGCGTTGCTAAAGCGAGAAAAAACAGCGTCTAATGTCGCCTCGCGGATCACAACGAGCGATTCAAGATATCGATTGGTAAGCTCTGAGGTAAGTAGCTCTTCACCATCGAGATAGGCGGTAATTGCGTAATGATCCGCTTGTGGTTCGATTTCAAAATAGCCTGCAAAACGCTGGCACGAGCTAAAGCCCATTAAACAAAAATCTTGGTTGGTTTGAATTACCAGATAGTTGTAATAGCGCTGCGGCGCGTCAATCGGATAAATGCGATACTCCCCATTATTATCGGGGCATCTGCCAATCGGGTGAGGTTGGTCAATACGCCCACCGGTTTGTGCGAGCATTTGAAATCCATCACCGAGAATTTGCGCATGACTGTCGAGCGCGAGAGTCATGCGCCAAAGCGCGGTCTGCGATGAAAGCTCAAAATGGGAGTCATCTTTAATTTTGAATGTGAATTCATCACCGTGAATTATCGTCTCAATCTGATTTGAGTCGACCAAAAGCGTCATATTATTGTTAATCATTAGAGTTCCACTCGTCACATAATTCGCCCAAATTATGCGGTTAATCGCTCAAATGAGTCACACTAAAAATACGGTCACACCTCACGTTATTGATATACCCAAGTAACCTCAAGATGTATGGTTCAGCGAGAATGACTTGGTTTGTCAGTGAGGCGAGGATTTGAAGATTGAGTGGTTCTCAATCGAAAATCGTCAACAAAGCTGATGAGCCAAGGCAGCTCGCCCTTTGGGAGCCAATCACTGAACCGATAGCGGCGTTAAACAACTTGAAAATAGACTCGCTATTTCGCTGCGTTGTTTGCCTTGCTCTCAGCTCAGTGAGCCGGCTCTGAATCCAGCATCTTGAGGTCACTTGGGTATAATATTCAACAAGGAAAAGCGGATGAGTATAAAAAAGATAGTGCTACTGACGATAAGCCATATTGCGGTTGGTGTTTTAGGGTTTGCGGCAGGCATTTATTATTTGCCTATATTGATCGCACCCACCGCGCCCTCATCTGAAGAAATTAATCAATTGGCGCTCAATGGACAGTTTCAAGCTCAGTTTGAGCGTGCGCTGGCTGGTAGTGATGCGCTGCATTGGGGGGAAGGGCAGGTTTTCTTAAGTGATGAAGTGGTTACATTTCTTGGTCAACTGGCGCCAGGGCCTGATTACAAGCTCTATCTCTCGCCCACATTTGTTGAAAACGAAGCGGAATTTGAACAAGCGAAAGCGCAGATGATTCAAGTGGGCGATATTAATACGTTTGATAATTTTATTGTGACTTTGCCAAAGGGGGTTAATTTGGCGAAATACAATACCGTCATTGTTTGGTGTGAATCTTTCGGTGAATTTATCACCGCAGGCCAATATCAATAAAAAAAACGCCCCGTAACTTTGATTATGGGGCGTAATTTTTACTGTTTAAACGACACTGCATTTCATGCAGAGTGTAATCACGGTCGTGAAACGCGAATCGACTCTTCTTTGAGATGATGAAGTTGGTTATCGTGACTTACGTTTTCGCCAGCTACGCACTACTGAGTAGCGCCATAATCCGCGGACCCCAAAATAACCAAGTGCTGCGGCTACAAATGCGCAAACCGTACAGCCTAATAAAAAGGGAGGGCCAATATGGCTCATTTGATTGAGCAAAAACTCCCACGATAATTCAAAATGAAAGTGTTGGTGGGGAGTGCCCATCAAAAAAGCGCCGAGTTTGTAGGTAAAGTAAAAAATTACCGGCATTGTGATTGGATTGGTGATCCAAACCAGTGCGACCGACAACGGCAAATTGACGCCAAACAAGATAGCTAGACCGGCGGCCATGATCATTTGGCTCGGAAGTGGTACGAACGCCATGAATAGGCCCACGGCGAAGGCACCGGACGCAGAGCGGCGGTTGAGGCTCCACAAATTAGGGTTGTACAGCACATTACCAAACACTTTTAACGCCTTTTGACGTTTGATGGCCTCATGGTCTGGCAAGAAGCGTTTAATCAGCTTTTTGGGCATAAGATGCGATGACTCTCTTATTTGACACTAGATGTTGGATATTATTTATCGTCACTATACTGACAACGCGCTTTTGGCCTGGGTTACCCCATTGGCTTTGGACGTTGCCACTGGTGGCGCTCATCGTTTTGATCCTCAAATACCGTCGATATATCGAAGGCTTAGGTGTCTTCCTTGCTCTGCTCATCATCATTACCGAAGGCAATCGTTTGCAGTGGCAATCTCAGTCCCTGTTTCGAGCTGGAGTGCATAGTACCATAAATGCACGAGTTGACAGCCCCTTTATCCCTATAACAAACGGATATGAGGGAATTGTGTCCATCAATATGTTAAATGGCACGCCAATTGAAGATTTTCGCACCATAAAAGTACTCGCGCGAACGGCTTTACCGCTTAGCCTCGGCGACCACATTACCGTCAAAGCGACGTTTACACCCCTTTACGGCTTACGTAACCGAGTCGGATTTGACCGAGAGCAGTTCTACTTTTCGCGCGGCATAGTGGCGAAAGCTTTGTTGGATACCAAAGACAGCTTTCGCGTGGTATCTCAGGCCAATTTGCGCGCGCAACTTTTAGCTAAAGTGACCGAAGATGCCGACTCTTTACCACATTTTCCCCTAATTAAAGCACTTGGGTTTGGTCTGCGCGATGAATTGACTGTGACATTATGGCAACAGTTACAAGGCAGTGGATTGATTCATCTGCTGTCGATTTCGGGGCTTCACATTGCCATGGCTTTTGCTTTTGGCGCGTTTGTCGGTGCGGGAATGCGGTTGATATTGCCGCGGGCGGTTGCGCTGCCTTGGTTGTGCGGCTTTGTGTTGAGCTGCTGCTATGCGTGGCTGGCAGACTTTTCAATTCCGACGGTACGCGCGCTGCTGTTTTGTTTGCTGATCACACTGTTTAAGTGGCGCGGTTTGGTCTATTTGCGCTGGTATCTATTTTTGTGGGTAATGGCGCTCAATCTTATGTTTGATCCATTTGCCTCACTTTCTTCGAGTTTTTGGCTTTCTTACGGCGCCGTCGCTGCGGTAATTTTGGCCTTAATACCAGCAAAAACGCGAGATGATGCAGCGCCAATTGGCTGGCGAATATTCGCGGTGATTAAGCGCGCGATGGCATTTCAGTTGCGGCTCAGCGCGCTGCTACTGCCATTGAGCATCATTTATTTTCAGGGAGTAAGTAGTGGCACCATAGTATTTAATTTGGTTTTTATTCCTTGGTTTACCTTGATTATGGTGCCACTGCTTTTCGTCGCAATGCTCTGCTCTGGGCTATCAATATCACTGCCTGCCTTTGGTTGGTTGGCAGCAATAGTTTGGCCATTGGTGGATAGAGCGCTTGCACCAGTGACTTTTGCGATAGAGCCAGCCGCAAATGCGTGGCTCACTGTGTCTGCGTATTGGTATCCCCTGATTGGGTTACTGTTGGTGGCTCTTTTGTTGTGGGAGTATTTGAGCACGCTAGGTCGAGCGATTGGGATTTTAATTTCTGCAGTGTATCTAGGGTGGCCTTTTTCTCACTATCAGGACGATAAGCTGCGCTTAGAGATTTTTGATGTTGGGCATGGGCTCGCGGTGGCGTTTCATCGCAATGGTCATAGTGTTTTGTATGATACTGGACGAGCGTGGCCAAATGGCAGCATTGCGCAGCAAGTCTTGATGCCAAATTTCTCAGCGATTGGCTTGATGGCATTAGATGGTCTGGTGGTTTCCCATGATGACAACGATCATGCGGGTGGCACCAGTTCAGTCATGCAGAAGCTATCGCCACGCTGGGTGAGTGGCAGCGCGCCGTCAATTTTGCTAGAGAAGGAGCAGGCCAGTATGACGTTAAAGCCCCAACTGCGTCCTTGTGTTAAAGGGCAGAGCTGGGAGTGGCAACAAACCCATTGGCAAGTGCTTTGGCCTCCCAAACTCGTCACTCGCGCGTACAATCCACAGTCGTGTGTGATTCGAGTGACCGATTTACATAGCCAAAAGCGGGTCCTTTTAACGGGCGATATTACGGCTGTGGCTGAGTGGCTTTTATTACGAGAGCCGGAGCAATTGAGCGCTGAGGTGGTACTGGTGCCCCATCACGGTAGTGCGACGTCGTCTTTGAGCCGTTTTGTCAATGCGGTCGATGCACACTATGCCATTGCGTCGCTCGCACGAGGGAATCAGTGGGGACTGCCGCAGCAAAGTGTAGTGTCGCGCTATACTGAGCAAGGGAGTCGATGGTTGGAGACCGCACGTCACGGGCAGATTTCGTTAACATTTGAACCGAATGGGATCTCGGTTGAAACACAGCGCCATGATACTTTTGAGCCTTGGTATAGGCAGATGATGCGTAACCAAGTAGAATAGCCGTTCAAATTTAGAAAGAACCATTCTTTATGTCAGTAAATCATGATGAATCCACATGGCGTACTTTTAAACGTCTATGGACATATATTCGCCTTTATAAGGTCGGTTTGGCGGCGGCCGTTGTCGCATTAGTTATCAGTGCCATTTCCGACACTTACATGATCTCTTTGCTAAAACCGCTACTTGATGAGGGATTTGGCAGTGCCGAGTCCGACTTCCTACGTACATTGCCTCTGATTGTGTTTGCAATGATGTTTATTCGTGGCGTGGCGAATTTTGTCTCTGCGTATGCATTGAGTTGGGTTTCTGGCAACGTGGTGATGCAAATTCGTCGCATGGTGTTTAACCATTTTATGCATATGCCGGTCTCTTATTTCGACAAAGAAAAAACCGGCAGTCTGCTATCTCGCATCACCTATGACTCTGAGCAAGTGTCAGCGGCAACCAGCCAAGCTTTGGTTAGCATTGTCAGAGAAGGTGCCAGCATCATCGGCTTGCTTGTATTGATGTTCTATAACAGTTGGCAACTCTCTTTGGTGTTGTTTGCGGTTGCTCCTGTGGTGGCGTGGGCAATTGGCAATGTGTCACAGCGTTTTCGCAAAATATCTAAGAACATGCAAACCACCATGGGCGTTGTCACTGCCTCTGCTGAACAAATGCTAAAAGGTCACAAAGTGGTGCTCAGTTATGGTGGTCAAGATATTGAACGTGAGCGTTTTGAAACCGTCAGTAACAGCATGCGCCAGCAGACAATGAAGCTGGTAACCGCCCAAGCGGCGGCCAACCCAATTATTCAGATGATTGCCTCCGTTGCTATTGTTGCGGTGCTTTATTTAGCCAGCATTGATGAAATCAAAGATCACTTAACACCCGGCACCTTTACAGTGGTGTTCTCGGCGATGTTTGGCTTGATGCGTCCACTCAAAGCACTGACCAATGTGACCTCGCAATTTCAGCGTGGTATGGCGGCCAGCCAAACGCTATTTGCGTTAGTTGATTTGGACACTGAGCGTAATGACGGCACTCACCGCGTTGAACGAGCCAAAGGCGATGTTACGGTGAAACAGGTTCAATTTACCTACGCTGGCGCAGAAAAACCGGCACTGAAAGAGGTGACGTTTGAAATTCCGGCAGGCAAAACGGTCGCACTGGTCGGTCGCTCTGGCTCGGGCAAGAGTACTATCGCGAATCTTTTTACCCGCTTTTACGATGTTGATTCGGGGACGATTGAACTTGACGGTTATGATGTGCGTGACTTTGAACTGAAAAACTTGCGCGAGCAATTTGCACTGGTTTCTCAAAACGTTCATTTATTTAACGACACCATCGCCAACAACATAACGTACGCTGCTAACGACAGATACAGCCGGGAAGATGTTGAAAACGCGGCTAAATTAGCTCATGCCATGGAGTTTATTAACAAACTGGAATTGGGCTTAGATACCATGGTCGGCGATAATGGCGCGATGCTTTCTGGTGGTCAGCGGCAGCGTATTGCGATCGCGCGTGCGTTGCTACGAGATGCCCCGGTACTGATTTTGGACGAGGCCACCTCAGCGCTGGATACAGAGTCTGAGCGTGCAATTCAAGCGGCTTTAGATGAGTTACAGAAAGACAAAACGGTGCTTGTGATTGCACACCGCCTCTCAACAATTGAGAATGCCGATGAAATTTTGGTTGTCGATGATGGCTATATTGTCGAGCGAGGCGATCATAAAACCCTATTGGCACAAAATGGTGCCTACGCACAGCTTCACCGAATTCAATTTGGTGCGTAACAGAAGATGAACAAGTGAGATCGCGCTGTGATTGATACGATTTGGTTTGGCAATTCGCCATTACGCTGGTTGCTCTGGCCGTTGCTTTGGCCACTGGCAAAGCTTTATCAACGAATTTCAGAGCAGCGTCGACAGCGTTATCTGTCGGGTGAAAAGCCGGTGTATCGCGCGCCTGTTCCTGTAGTGGTTGTCGGGAATATTACCGCCGGTGGGAATGGCAAAACCCCGGTTGTGATTTGGCTGGTAGAACAATTACTTCAGCGCGGATATAAGCCCGGAGTGGTTTCTCGTGGCTACGGCGCAAAAGCGCCTGCGTACCCTTTGGTGGTTAACACAGAAACCGCGGTGAGTCATTGTGGTGATGAACCTAAGCTGATACACAAGCGCACTGGTGTTCCTGTGGTGGTGGATCCTAACCGCTCGCAAGCGGTTAAGACTCTGCTTGAGCAAGACGTTAATGTGGTCATAACCGACGACGGTTTGCAGCACTACGGCTTAGCGCGAGATGTGGAGCTGGTTGTGGTGGATGGCAAACGTCGTTTTGGGAATCAACGTTTTATTCCTCAAGGGCCGCTGCGTGAAAGCGTAACACGCTTAGAGGGTGTCGATTTCGTGATCAATAACGGTGGGCCTGCGGCGGAAAATGAGTGCGTGATGCAATTAAAACCAACCCTGGCTGTTAATTTGGTGACAGGAGAGCGGCGCGCCGTAACAGCATTGCCTCAATTGGTGGCACTGGCGGGTATTGGCTACCCAAATCGGTTTTTTGACACATTACGTGGATTAGGGGCATCGCTTATTGCGACGCGAGGTTTTGCTGACCATAAAAGCTTTCAACTTTCAGATTTACAAGCGTTTGCGGCGCAAGGGCAGCATGTCATCATGACGGAAAAAGACGCCGTTAAGTGCGATCAATTTGCTCAGTCTAATTGGTGGTATTTGCCTGTCAGTGCAGAATTTAGTCCCGCAGACGAACAACAATTAATGCAAAGAATAACCGAGGTAATAGAACGTTATGGATCATCGTTTGCTTGAAATCATCGCTTGTCCAGTGTGCAAAGGAAAACTGACTTTTGATAAAGACAATCAAGAGTTGATTTGCAAACTGGACCGTTTGGCTTACCCGATCAAAGAAGGCATACCGGTGTTACTTGAGAATGAAGCGCGCAGTATGAGCATGGACGAGGGCCGCTAATGTCGTTCACTATTGTCATCCCCGCACGCTATCAGTCGACGCGATTGCCGGGTAAACCTTTGGCTGATATTGGTGGTAAACCAATGATTCAATGGGTTTATGAACAAGCAAAGCAGACTCAGGCAGAGCGAGTCATTGTTGCGACAGACGACGAGCGGGTTGCAAACGCTGTGTATGGTTTTGGCGGTGAAGTGTGTATGACATCACCACACCATGAATCGGGTACCGAGCGATTGGCCGAAGTCGTTAAAAAAATGGCGATCGTAGATGACCATATTGTGGTGAACGTTCAAGGTGACGAGCCACTGATCCCACCTGTTATTATCTCTCAGGTTGCTGAGAATCTGGCCAAGAGTGACGCGCCAATGGCAACGCTTGCAGTGCCAATTACCGATGAGCACGAAGCATTCAACCCGAACGCAGTCAAAGTGGTGGCCAATGAAGCGGGTTATGCACTCTATTTTAGTCGGGCGACGATTCCCTGGGATCGAGATGCCTATGCCAAAGGCACAAAACAAGCAGTCAATCCGCTAATGCGCCATATCGGTATCTACGCTTACCGCGCAGGTTTCATCAATACTTATATTCATTGGGCGCCTAGTGCGCTTGAGAAAATTGAGAGCCTAGAGCAATTACGCGTGCTTTGGTATGGTGAAAAAATTCACGTTGAGCTAGCGAAACAAGCGCCGCCAACTGGCGTTGATACTCCTGAGGATCTTGAGGCGGTGAGGGCAATTATTGCCGTGCAGTGATTTGGCGTAATAACCAAACCGTAAGGCCAGTCTTTCTCAGATTGGCCTTTTTATTTTTGAATCCAATTTATCGCTCGAGCTGGCTATGACAATGCTTTATCATGTCGTTTGGCTCGTTTTCTCGATATTGTGATCTTTCGTGGATGAAAGACGGCACAGCAGAGATTCAGTAAAAAGGCCTCGATATGATAGAGACGAGAAAAGGCGCAATTATAGGCGCTGGCATTGGGGGATTAACCGCAGCGGTGGCGCTAAAACAGCGAGGCATCGCTATCGATATTTATGACGCCTCTCCTGATATGACGGCGTTTCCTCGTTCGAATACGGGGATCATTGTGCCACCTAATGCCATGGCCGTATTAAAAAAGCTCGGGTTAGCGAAAGCGGTAGCTGAAGCGGGATTTGAAGTCGACTGGCTGACGATTTTAGATCATAAAGCACAGGTATTGTCTAAATCAAAGGCCGCATATTCGTACAAAAAAGGCAGCGCGCCGACCATTGCCATTCGGCGTAATAAACTGCGCAAGATCTTATTAGATGAGCTGACGCCTGAGCAAATTCATACCGAGCATCGCTGTTTGGCGCTGGATGAGCACAGCGATGGTATTTGCGCTCATTTTGAATCTCAGGACTCACAACAGTTTGATTATGTTATTGGTGCAGATGGTCTGCACTCCCAAGTGCGCGCCCATTTTTTTCCTGAGCAAAGATTACAGATAACATCGCAAGTTTGCTGGCGCGGCGTTGTTGAAACCAAGCTGCCTCGACCATGGCGAAATCAACTGACTGAGCTTTGGGGCATGGGACTGCGCTTTGGTTTTGTGCAAGTCAGTAAAAAGTACGCTTATTGGTACGCGATTAAATCCGCCATCACCACCGATGAGCTTGATGTGACATCGGACGATCTCAACCTCATCGAATTGTTTCAAGAATTTCCTGATATCGTGTGCCAATTAATCGCGTTAACTCCGCCGACTGATATCCATTCAGCATCCATCGGTGAGCTGCCGCCGCTTGCCCTTTGGCACGGTAAGCACGGCGCGCTGTTAGGCGATGCCGCTCACGCGTCGATCCCCAACTTAGGCCAGGGTGGCGCTCTTGCAATGGAAGATGCGTGGGTTTTGGCGAAAAAGCTTGCTAAATATCCTCAACCCGAGTTAGCGTTTCAGCAGTATCAGTTGTCAAGACGCAAGCGTGTCGAGCGAGTCGTGAAGTTGTCCCAAACACTAGGAAGCGTCAGCCACTTTGAAAGTCCACTTGCCTGTGTGCTGCGAAATGTGTTTATGACCAGTGTTCCGGGATTTGTCACGCGTCATCAACAAAAACAGCTTTATGATTGCGGCGACCTTGAATAATTCATCGCTTTGTAAGCGGTAACGTGACTTATACCCATATACCGATATACCGATATACCGATATACCGATATAAGGGTATATATCGCCTCTCAAGGAGTGAGAGGTATTTTAAGGATTGAGCATGGATAGTTTCACTTCTTTTGGCCAGTGGCCCAGACTTTGGTGCTTCACTGCATTACTGGGTGTGGGTTATCTTATTTTTTATCATTGGACGGATTGGGGTTATGGTGTGACAGCCCAGTCATGCCGTGGCACTTTACTGGCTCATCAAAATAATGTCGCTCATTGGTATATCGACCCGAATGAGATCTGCCTTTCTACTGATTATGGTGCCACTCTCAGGCACCACCCTGATGGATACACCGTGGCCGCAAGCCTATTGATGCCAAATGAGCATTTGGCGATAGGGCACCAGTATGATTTTAGTCTCGCACCATTGAAAGCTCATTTTATTGCGTTCGAGCGCGACGTTTCTCGCTTGGAATATCAAGTGGTCGAGCTTAGCGATGGACGCGCGCAGTTATTACAGCAAAGTCGCCATACATGGTTGGCTAAATTAGGTCTAATAATGCTAGTTAGCTGGCTCATTTATTCCGCTCAGCGCTGGTTGTGAGTCTATTTTTAAAATGAGAGTAACGATGAATCGATGTGGTCAATGTCGGCAATTTACCCGTATGCCGAATCAAGTCAAAGATCTTTGTGGGGCGTGGCAGCAACCCACACTCGCCGATAGAGCAGCTTGTGAACTATTCTTAGCCAAAAGTGCCAGTAAGCGACTGAATAATGGATTGCCGCCATTGCGGCGTATTGAGGATGAATGACACCACAAAAGGATGCTAAATGAACCAAAGAACCGCGGGATTAAAATGGATTGCGCTTTTTGAGGCCAGCAAAGGCACATTAGCATTGATGGTCGCGGTGGGATTGCATCAAGTGACGGGGGCAACATTGACCCACCTTAGTGAAGAAATTGTCATGCATCTACATCTTAATCCAGCCAATTTCCTTGGCGGTGATTTAATTAAGCTCAGTGATACAGTGACACCAACGCAACTTACACTAATGGCTTTGGGGGTCGGCAGTTATGCGGTGATTAGGTTGGTTGAGGCCTTTGGTCTTTGGCACGGTTACACTTGGACCGAGTGGTTTTCTTTATTCAGTAGCGGGGTATATTTACCGTTTGAATTAGTGCATATGTGGCATCAAATTAGCTGGGTAGGTGTTGTTATCTTTATGATAAACCTTATCATTGTGGCTTATATGACAAGACTTATCTATCGAAAGCATAAGCAAAAATCTATCATTTAAATGGCAAGGAGTGCCGATGATTACAGTATATGGCGATGTTAATTCGGGAAATTGTTACAAAGTAAAATGGATACTTGAGCGATTACAGATTGAATACCAATGGCAAGAGGTCGATATCCTCGCGGGGGAAACGCAAACTCAAGACTTTTTGGCAATAAATCCTGCAGGTAAGATCCCTGTGGTCACATTAGCCGATGGACGTTGCCTTTCAGAATCAAACGCAATCTTAGGCTATTTTGCTCAAGGCTCAGAACTCTTACCTGAAGATCGCTATCAGTGTGCCCAAGTGTATCAGTGGCTCTTCTTTGAACAGTACAGTCACGAACCTTACATTGCGGTAGCGCGGTTTATTCAAACCTACCTAGGTATGCCGGAATCACGTCAAGCCGAATACACTCAGTTGCAGTCCGGTGGGCATAAGGCCCTATCACTGATGGAGGCGCAGTTATCGCGCACGTCTTATTTAGTGGGGGAACGGTGCACCATCGCCGACATTGCCCTTTATGCCTATACTCACGTAGCTGACCAAGGTGGGTTTGATCTCAATTTATATCCCTCGATACAGCGTTGGTGCGCGCAAATGACCAAGCAGCCAAATTATGTCGCCATGGGTAGCGCGCCGATAAGCGCGTGTGAAGTTTAAAGATGAACGTACAATTCAATCCGATTACGTATGATCGCGTAGAACGACGTCCAGTGTTGCTTTTCGACTGGGGCGATACGCTCATGCACGACGATAGTACCCAAACCGGAAAAATGTGTGATTGGCCGCAGGTGAATGCCATTAATCATGCGGTGAGTACACTTGCATTGCTAGCAAATCACTACTTTATAGGTATTGCCACTGGCGCAGCGGATTCAACCGAGCACGACATTTATCGTGCGTTAAGGCGTGTCGAACTCGACGCTTATATCTCAACTATTTTTTGCCAAAATAACCTGAAGGTAGGAAAAGATTCGAATCAGTTTTTTGTTCGAATTTTAGACCAACTTGGTTGTCAGCCGAGTCATGTCACCATGGTAGGAGACTGTTTGGCGCGAGATGTGCTTTCAGCGCAAGCTGCTGGACTGAACGCGATATGGTTTCGAAACAAGCGGTCATTAGCTTGCTCATGCGAGGAAATGCCAGAACGAAACTTGAATATTGCCACTATCGATTGCTTATCTGAGCTACCCAGCCGTCTCGGCTTTTGACTTTACCCCGTCGCATTTAAGGTGGTTTGCCTTGCTCTTCGCCCAGTGAGCTGACTCTGAATCCAGCATCTTGAAGTCACTTGGGTATATACCCAAACAACTTGAAGCTGCAGGTAGGCGGCAAACGAACAAAGCCTCTGAGCATAGATAGACTATGTGATGAGGTTTGTGAGAGCCAGCCAACAACGCTGCAGCTTCAAGTAGAAAGGGTATAATCCAATTAATGAGTCATTCATTACCACCACGCGTTTGCGACATTGCCCATAATGAATGCAAAGTGCGTATGCCGATATTGGGGGTGAGCTATGAACCGTTTAGCAAAGAGCGTTCGATTCAGTCTGGTGATTTTTTGTTTATGTACAGGCGCTACTAGTTGGGCTGAGTCTGCAGTGGAGAGTGACTGGCATGAGCTGGAATCTGACGCGAAAAAATCAGAACAAAAATTTCAATCGATTGAAAAACAGATCTCGAATAAATACCACCAAAGCGGTCAGAACAGTGAAGAGGCCTTTACCGAAGAGTCGCAGATAAAATTGCATCAGCAGGAAAGCGGTAAAACCGATGGAGATGATGCGTTTGGCCAGCAGGTGGACAATAATTCTCACGCGCTTGAGCAGTCGGCTCAGGCGGATGAAGAGAAAGCAAAACAGACGCCTGAGACCCGCGCGTCGGAAAGTCAATTAAAAGAAGCATATTAAGTTGTTATATTGCATAACAAGTGAACAATCAGCAGCCTCTGATGGAGAAACCGTTTGATTTTGCGCCGTTATAGCGCCAAATTGGGGACTTAACCTGCCACAGTCTCGCGCTCTATTTTGAGTTTTCGCGAAGTGGTAACAAAACGTGTTGAGTTGGAGCGATTATGAAGACAATTGGTTTGCTGGGCGGTATGAGCTGGGAGTCAACCTCGCTCTATTATCACCAAATTAATGAGCATGTGAAAGCCGCGTTAGGTGGTCTCCATTCAGCAAAAATTGCATTATACAGCGTCGATTTTGCGGAAATAGAACGTTTGCAACATCAGGGTCTTTGGCAAGAAACGGCCGATATTTTGGCAAAAGCGGCGCAGGCAGTAGAAGCTGCAGGTGCTGACTTTTTAGTGATTTGCACTAACACCATGCACAAAGTCGCGCCGGAAATATCACAACAAATTGGGATTCCGGTTTTGCATATTGCAGATGCAACAGCCATGGCTCTCCAAAATGCAGGTGTAACGCGTGTTGGATTGCTGGGAACGCGTTTTACGATGGAACAAGATTTCTATACATCGCGTTTAGTTGAACATGGTATTGATGTTTTGGTTCCACAGGATGCTGATAGAGAGCGTGTGCATCAAGTGATATACCAAGAATTATGCCAAGGACGGATCGACCCCGCCTCACGCCAAGATTATGTCCGTATTATCGAATCGTTGGCAGAGCAGGGTGCGCAAGCAGTTATACTGGGCTGTACCGAAATTACCATGCTGGTCAGCCAAACGGACACCACTGTGCCGCTTTATGACACCACGGCAATTCATGCGGCGAAAGCGGCGGAGCGAGCGTTGGAGATCTGCGAACCAACAAATTGAAAATTAGGGAAATCCTATAAAAAAGGTACTCTTTTCGGTGTTGCATACTGAAAAATTACGTAACAATAAAAAAAGCTATGACTTAGCTAACAGAGTTGAGCGTAATATCTGTTATTTCGGGTGATATCTAAATTATCTTACCTACTTGAAGTTGCCACGCTTATTCGTATAAAAGAAGAGCTGGCAACGACAATCCTTCTCATCTAGTGCATTTATGCTTTCAAAGCGCTGATAGGTTTATTTTGTCGCCTGGCTGCAACGTCAAGTTGTTTGGATATAGGCACTGTCGGAGTTCACAGGTTCGTGACGATTTTATCGGATAAAAAATTACTGCGTTTAATTAAGATATTGCCTGTCGCATTAACTTCGATATTCATGCTGCTTTTGGTGCTCATTATTTTGCGAGAGAATCACCAACGTACACTTGATGTGATTGAATCAGTGCGCACCGATTATATCACTAGCCAAAAGACTTATGTCACAAGGCAGGTAGATGCAGTGCTCAATCAGCTTTGGTATGAAAAAAATCGCACAGAAGAGCGTTTGAGAAACGACATTCGCGATCGCGTCAAGCAAGCGCATACCATTGTTGAGAGCCTCTATTATTCAAACCAGCATAAGCCACGACAAGAAATCGTTGAGCTTATTCGTCAGGCTATCGACCCGTTGCGTTTTAACGATGGTCGTGGCTACTTTTTTATCTACACCCTTGATGGTACTAATGTTCTTCACCCCATCAATGAAGACTTAGAAGGCCGTAATCTCCTCGAGCTTCAAGACAGCAAAGGCAACTACATCGTACGTAATATGCTTTCTCGTATCGAGCAGAATGATGACGGCAGCGCATTTTATCGTTGGTGGTTTGTCAAGCCAGGCAACGCCGAGCGTGAATTTGAAAAAATCGGTTTTGCCAAGCGTTTTTCACCACTGAATTGGGTGATTGGGACCGGCGAATATATTGATGATGTTGAACGTGATACACAGCAGCGAATGAAGGAGTGGCTTGAAGGCTATCGCATGGAGACGAATGGGTACTTCTTTGCGGTGGATCAGCATGGCAATAATATTGTGCGTCTTGCTAAACGTTGGTCGAATACGTCCCCTTTGATGACCAGCACACTATTTAATGCAGAACTGAAAGAGCTGAGTTTGTCGGAGGCGGAGCTTGTTTCCTATACCAGCCCTTATTGGTCTAACGCAAAACACGATCCGCAAAAAATGAGTTACATTCGCCGAATGCCAGATTGGGGATGGGTCATTGGTGGTGGTGTTTTTATGGCTGAGGTTGAGCATTATATTGCCGATCAAATTACAGAGTTAAAAGCACAGAATGTCATTGAATTAACCAAAGTGCTCGGCTTATGTTCGCTGCTTGCGGCCATTTTGCTATTTTTATCCCTGATATTGAGCCGCTATATTCAGCGACGTTTTAAAGTTTTGCATCGACGTATCGATGCTGACTTTTCACAATTAAAAGAAAGTAAGCAATTATTGGCTCATCAGGCTGAACACGATGGTTTTACCGGATTGCCCAATCGCGCACTATTAGAGAAGAAGATTCTTCAAGGGATTGAGCTATCGCGAGTAAATCAAAAACAGCTTGCCGTTATGTTTGTTGATTTAGATAACTTCAAAAAAGTGAATGATCAGTACGGACATAAAATTGGCGATGCGCTTCTGGCGGGAGTTGCAGATAGATTTTCGCACCTGCTTCGCAGTGAAGATACAGTGGCAAGGTTTGGTGGCGATGAATTTGTGTTTTGTTTTCCACTTGTCGATGGATTGGATCACGCTGAATACCTTGCAGAACGTGTTCGCCACTCAATATCTGGCGCGTTTTCATTTGATGGTGCGATGATCACCACCGATTGCAGCGTGGGTGTTGCCATGTACCCAAGTGATGGTGACAGTGTTGACCAGTTAATTTCAAACGCTGACATTGTGCTCTATCGCGCTAAAAGTGGTCATAAGGGTAAAGTGCGATTTTACGATGAACGCATTAGTCAACAGATCCAGTATGATTTCTTAGTTGAAGATGAGTTGAAACAGGCGTTAGAGCGCAGCGAAATTGAGGTCTATTACCAGCCACAAGTGCATCCGAGAACGGGTGAGCTGGTAAGTATGGAAGCATTATGTCGCTGGAATAGTCAAAAGCTCGGTTTCGTTTCGCCAGAAAAATTTATTGCACTCGCTGAGCAATCAGGGCTGATCTTTGCCCTCGGTGAATACGTATTCCGCCGCGCTTGTCTTGACATCAAAACGTTGCAGCAGCGTGGCGAGCATGTGACAGTCTCGATTAATATTTCTCCTAAACAGGTTCTTCAACGGGGCTTTGTGACCGACGTATATTGCATCGTGAATGAGCTTGATGTGGATTGTCGTCTTATCACGCTTGAAGTGACTGAAAATGTGTTTATGGAAGAGCTGGATCGCGTCAAACCGGTGTTTAAAGATCTTCGGGAGTTGGGTTTTGGTATCTCATTGGATGATTTTGGAACCGGGTATTCGTCACTCAGTTACTTAAATGCACTACCCATTACTGAAATTAAGATTGATCGTACTTTTGTTGATAAAATGCTAAGCAGTTCGCGCAGTGAGAATCTGGTGCGTTCGATCATCGCGATTGGGCAGTCAAATCGTATTTTAGTGGTCGCAGAAGGGGTTGAAACTTCGGAACAGCAAATTCGTTTGCATAATCTTGGAGTAACTCGATTGCAAGGTTATCTGTTCTCACCTCCCATACCGTTTGATATTTTACAAGAGCGCTATTTCAGTCATCAATCTACAGACTTGAGCGATTGGGAGCTTGAAGAAAAGGTCAAGGTGCCGTAGCGAATTGCTTCGGCACGCAGGGGTTATAACCAAGTGACCTCAATCTTCAAATCCTCGCCTTACTGACAAACCAAGTCATTCTCGCTGAACCATACATCTTGAGGTTACTTGGGTATAGAGTTTACTTGGCGTGACTGTGTTTGCCACGCGCGCGGCCGTTTGACTGTGTATTCGATTGAGCGCGGCCACGAGATGATTCGTTGCGTGCGCCACGCTTTGCAGCTGTTTGGCCGGACTCATTGCGTGTTTGACCTCGACTTGGCTTACTTGCGCTCCCCGACGAGTTGTTGACACCAGATTTGCGTTGGGCGTTGCTTGTCTGTGCGTGGTTGGATTTGTCGCGCTGGCGTTTGCCATCCAAAGGCGCAAACCCGGGCTGGCCTTTACTGTGCTTGGTCGCAAAGCGATTGGCGCCATGCCGGCCAGACTTACGACGCTGTGCAGGAGTGAGCGCATCGATATCGTCTGCGGGCACAAGGCAGCTTGGTTTATCACCAATCAGGTGCTTTTTACCCATCGCAATTAAGGCTTCTCGAATCAAAGGCCAGTTGGCCGGATCGTGATAACGCAGCAGCGCTTTATGCAGTCGACGCTGACGCTCACCCTTCGCCACAGGTACCACCTCACGCTGCTTATATTTCACGCGCTTAAGTGGATTCGTCTCTGAGTAATACATTGACGTTGCATTACACATTGGTGATGGGTAAAAGTTTTGCACTTGATCGCACTCAAATTGGTTGGCTTTGAGCCAAAGCGCCAAATTGAGCATATCTTCGTCTTCAGTTCCGGGGTGAGCAGAGATAAAGTAAGGTATAAGGTACTGTTTTTTCCCAGCCTCTTGGCTGTATTTATCAAACATCGCCTTAAAGCGCTCATAAGTACCCATACCTGGTTTCATCATCAGATCAAGCGGGCCTTTCTCTGTATGCTCGGGCGCAATTTTTAAATACCCCCCCACATGATGGGTCACCAACTCTTTAACATACTCAGGAGACTCAATCGCAAGATCGTAACGCACCCCAGATGCAATCATGACCTTTTTAACACCTTTGACCTGACGCGCCGCGCGATAAAGATCAATAGTGTGTTTGTGGTCGGTATTGAGTTTATGACAGATCCCTGGGAAAACACACGACGGACGACGGCAATTCGCTTCGGCCTTTGGATCGCTGCAGCCAAGGCGGTACATATTCGCAGTGGGCCCACCAAGGTCAGAAATGGTACCGGTAAAACCGGGCACTTTGTCACGAATTTCTTCGAGTTCGGTCAAAATCGATTCTTGCGATCGGTTTTGAATAATACGGCCCTCATGCTCGGTAATTGAGCAGAATGAGCAGCCACCAAAGCAGCCACGCATGATATTCACAGAGGTTTTGATCATGTCATAAGCCGGTATTTTGGCTTTGCCATAGCCAGGATGCGGCACACGAGCAAAAGGCAGACCAAAGACATAATCCATCTCTTCAGTGCTCAGTGGAATCGGGGCTTGGTTAACCCAAAGTTCGCGATCCCCATGACGTTGGATCAGCGCGCGTCCTGAGTACGGGTTAGTCTCAAGATGGAGCACGCGGCTGGCATGAGCGTACAGTATGCGGTCGTTGTTGAGTTTTTCAAACGCAGGCAATCGCACTGCGGTTGTCTCCGCGTCATGGCGTGAAGGGCGCACGGTAATAGGTTGTGGCTGCGATGATTTACTGTCGCACTCGGTTTCCACTTCATAGGGGTTTGGTGGAATAAACGCTTCTTTGCGAGGCTTTTCAATTCTTGATGAGTCAATGATTTGATAACCGTCAGGCGCATGAGAAAGCATAACGGCGGTGCCACGAATATGAGTCAGCGTGCTAATTGGCTCACCTTCGGCGAGACGATGAGCTACTTCCACTAACGCGCGCTCTGCGTTACCAAACAGCAAAATATCGGCTTTGGCATCCATTAAGATTGAGCGGCGCACTTTATCTGACCAGTAATCGTAATGGGCGACGCGGCGCAAACTGGCTTCAATGCCGCCCAGCACAATCGGCACCTCTTTGTAGGCTTCTCGACAGCGCTGTGAATACACTAAGCTCGCGCGGTCAGGACGTTTGCCACCTTCATTATTGGGCGTATAGGCATCATCGTGGCGCAGTTTTTTGTCGGAGGTGTAACGGTTGATCATGGAGTCCATGTTGCCCGCGGTCACGCCAAAAAACAGATTCGGCTTGCCGAGCTGCATAAAAGCGTCTTTGCTGTGCCAGTCGGGCTGCGCAATGATCCCGACACGAAACCCTTGGGCTTCAAGAAGTCGCCCGATGATCGCCATGCCAAAGCTTGGGTGATCAACATACGCATCCCCAGTGACGATGATAATGTCACAGCTGTCCCAGCCAAGTGCCGTCATTTCAGCGCGCGTCGTCGGCAAAAAGGGCGCAGTGCCAAAGCATTCTGCCCAGAACTTTTTGTAGTCGAAAATTTTCGTTAGATTCATGCTTTTTGCCCTGATGAATGGATGATGACGCCAATGGCTGAGGTCGTGAATAAAGCGCGGAAGTGTACCATAGTCGCTCGGGTTAGAGTCAATCGCTATCGACATTGCAACGGCCAGCGATGAACAATTGAGACACAGTGATTTGCTGAATTTGCTGAATTTGGTGGCTTTGGGTATGATTCCAAGCCCATTTTACGAGATAACGAAACGTGATGATCCCGCTGTTATTAAACAATTTAGCGCCGATGCTGTTTGGCGCGCAGCTTATTCTTACTTTGGTTCTAGTCAAAGGTGATATTTGCCCAGGTCAACGAGGTCGAATTCATAAGCTGTTTCCTGCTCTTTCAATCCTATGGTTGGCAGTGGCCTCACTTAAGATTGAAGCCTTCATGATCGTTTTCGCGCTGTTTTACTTTTATTCTAAAGTACAAACGGGCAAGACTCGCGAAAAAGGACCGTTGTGGCTGCTTCATTTGGCCAATGGCCTCGCGTTTTCTTATCTGATGATTCAAGCTTTTGAACAGTCATCTTTCGCCGCTTCAATTGCCACACTATTGCTCAGTGTATTCATCGGCGGTCTCTTTGCTCAGTTACTTTTGACGGTTGCTCGCTCTCGACTGCAAGCATTTAATAAAATTCTACCTGTTGCTGGCGTTATCGGCGCAATGGGATTGGTTTTGGCGTTAATGGCGGTAATGTATCGTTTGGATGAAGCGGTGATTGCGCAGCAAACGCATTCTATTATTGCGCTATTTTTACTCTTGATCCTTGCGATTGTGGCGTGGTGTTGGCACATGTTGACTCATAAAGCAGCCACCAAGTTGCAATTGGGTATCGCACTGTTCTTGGCATTATTTGCTAGCACAGGGATTCAGTTTTTGTTTCAGCTAACCGGTGCGTTGAATGCTGCTTAATACCTCACGCCTTGAAGCGCGTTTTATGACCGATGACGATTGGTCGTTTTTCTATCAGTTGTTTTGCAACCATGATGTGATTAAGCACTGTTTCGACCCGCTGCCAAAGGCTGAGATCAAAGCAAAATTTGAACAGCGAAGACTTCCTTGGAAACTTGAGTCAAATTGCTGGCTCTGCCTCATGGTCGAAACTCGCGACACCAAGACAAAAGTGGGGATCATTGGGTTTTATTGGAATGGGCAAGTCGCTGAACTGGGTTTTATGTTTGATCCGCTCAGTCACAATCAAGGATTCGCAACAGAATCAAATCAAGCGTTGCTGACGTATGCGCAAGCGCATTGGAATATCAAACAGTTTCGCGCTGTGGTTACCGAGGGAAATAGTGCCTCAGAGAGTGTGTTGAAAAAATGCGGATTTCATCTTGCCACAATTGAACCCGACGCATATCAGATTGGTGGGCACTGGTTTTCTGACCACATTTACGAGCTCAGAGTAACCGAGGCCTCTGCCTAGACTTTGTGCTAAAGGCGCCTTATTCACGTCCTACTTGAGCTTGCAATGCTTTTCTTTAAGAACGCAGGTTACCTACCTTAGACGCCCATTTTTTTGGTATAGAGTCGCTTTTGTGCGTTGTAACTGAGAACTTGCGTATTTTACGTCTAGACTAGAGCGTAAGCCTTGGTTGAGTTGGCCCATGATAGCAACGATGCTTTGGCAAACAGACGATTTAACACCATGTCGTATCGATAGGAGAGGTGCTATGGATTTAAGTCATGTTAATCAGCTCGATAATGTCATTTTACTCAGTATCTTAAATGAAAAGCTGCGCATTGAATGCAACAGTTACGAGGAGCTAGCCAGTCGCTATGAATTAGATACCGATATGGTGAGGCAAAAACTGGCAGACGTCGGGTATCATTACGACCCGTTGACCAATCAATTCAAAGCGGTTTAGAGCGCTTTTCCACTTAGATCTTCGCCATCTTGATCCCATCAAGGTGGCTTTGGCACTGTTGCCGTGCGGTGGAAAAAAACGCCTGTAGATAACGTTTTTCGCGCTCGCTTGCGCGAACGCCAGCATAAAGCCGACGCCATAATCCATTACCTAGTGGTAGGCTTTGAATAAGGCCTTGACGTGAAAACTCACTGATGGCCCAGTTTGGCAGAGCAGCAACGCCTAAACCAGCCGACACCATTTGCACCAACATCAAGGTATTATCCGCTTGTTTCCAGCGTGAAGGCTCGATATGAGCTGGCGCAAGAAAATGTTTTACAACGTCTAGGCGTTGCTTTTGCACCGGATAGGAAAGCAGCGTTTGATCTTGTAAATCGCTCGGTTGAATTCGTTTTGAATCTGCCAATGGGTGGTTGGTGGCTGTAATGAGGCGCATCTCAAAATCGAACAAAGGCTCATAATGAATTTCAGCTCGAGTCTGAATGTCAGAAGTGATCACCAAATCCAGCTCGCCGGCTGCCAAAGCCGCTAGAGGCTCAAAGCCAAAACCGGATGAAAAATCCAATGCAACGGATGGCCAATTTTGCTGATACTCGCGTAGTGCTGGCATGAGCCACTGAAAACAGGAGTGGCATTCGATCGCCATATGCAGACGCCCATTCACATCCTCTTTTAAACTCGCAAGTTCATTTTCGGCTCGAGCAAGCTGAGGTAACACATTTTGTGCCAACGTGAGCAGAATTTCTCCTTCGGCGGTGAACTTAACAGGGCGAGTTTTACGCAAAAACAGGGCGCCGCCAATTCGAGTTTCTAACTCTTTTAACTGATGTGACAACGCCGATTGGGTGAGGTGCAAAGAGGTTGCGGTCGCAGTCAGTGACCCGGTGTCGCGTAACGTTTGTAACGTACGTAGATGCTTCAGCTCAATCATAAAACGCCTCCTTGCGTAATTCAGTGACCGGCAAATGACATTTCCTACTTAGAACTCGAGTGGTCCGTTTCGAGTTTGTTGAGGCCATTTGGGTTACGTTACCTTGACGCGTAATAAATGTAAACATCTGGACGTCTACATGTCTTAGTTAGGTTTTTGTGTTGTCTTGGGTATATACGTGAAATTCATTCATGATCGCAATGAATATTTCCCGTTTGGCCTGAGTGAGATAACTCGTTTAAATGATCACAAGGCGAACCCTTTCCGCTTCACCTTGTGTAAAAAGCGAAGTGATTTTTTTTGGGGGGGAGGCAGGCAATGACACGACAGGGATGAAATCATGACAACACACATTTTGGGTTACCCTCGCATTGGGGCAAAACGGGAATTAAAATTTGGCCTTGAACAGTATTGGCGCGGCGAGATCACACAAAAGCAATTAAACACGATTGGGCGAGCGATACGTCAAGAAAACTGGCGCACTCAGAGCGATTCGGGTTTGAGTTGGGTAACGGTGGGTGATTTTGCTTGGTATGACCAAGTATTGAATACATCAATGATGCTGGGTCATATTCCTAAACGTCATCGTAATGGGTTTCCAACGTTAGATACCATGTTTGATATTGCGCGAGGTAAGGCGCACGCGGGCCAAGATGGTTGCGCCGCAAGTGAAATGACCAAATGGTTTAATACCAATTACCTGCTTTAATGTCATATCTGTGATATGCTGTAAATCCAACGTAAGGAGGCAGTATGCACGATCTAAGAGGTAGAACAGTAATCAGTTACATGCGGTTCTCAAGCACTAAGCAGAAGTTGGGAGACTCAGAGCGAAGACAGATAGAAGCGATTACCGATTTTGTTAATAAAGCAGGAGCAGCATTAGACGAAACATTATCAATGAGTGACCCTGCATTATCGGCTTTTAAATCTGAACATATATCTAAAGGTGAATTGGGCGTATTCTTTGAAGCACTTAAAGAAAAAGAAATAATATTACCGACAAATCCTAAACACGTATTAATGATCGAGAAATTAGACCGATTAACACGTTTATCATTGAAAGATGGACGTAGATTAATTGAAGACTTACTTGAATACGTCGATATATATGAACTAGGTTACAACAAATTATACACAGAAGAAGCAGCAGATGATCTCGCTACTGCTTTAGTTCTTGCTGTTAGAATTGACGCAGCGCATCAATACAGTAAAAACCTTTCTGATCGTTTGCTTGCCACGTGGGATAACAAATATCGTACTCAGAAGCACACAAGCAATAAAACGCCGTATTGGTTGCAAAGGACATCAACGGGATATGAATTAATAGAAGACAGAGCAATTATTGTTAGACGTATATTCAATGAATACGCGAAAGGCAACTCACCTCGTTCGATTGCTCAAGGACTTAATGCAGATAATATATTGCACTTCAAAAATGGATCTTGGAACCAAACAAAGATAAAGAATATTATTAACTCGTATTCTGTTACAGGTGATATTAAAAGCCAATCAAGAACGAAGGATTTAAAACGAGCAAATAAAGAAGAAGCGGATCTGATTATAAGTGATGTATATCCGCAGGTGATATCACACGAATTATTTGATAAGTGCCAAGTGCCAAGAATGCAGCGCGAATTTGGAGCAGGTAAGAAAGCCGCATATAATGAAAATCTATTTGAAGGTATTATAAAATGCAATGAATGCGGTTCTACATATACCTATCACAAGAAAGGTAGATATATCTGTTCTAACCGTGATACAGGTGGAACGTGTTCAAATGGATCAATTGAAGTTAAAGCGGTTGAAGAAGCAATTTCAAAATCGTTATTCTTGCATCTAAGGAATGAAGGGGTATTCAATACTGAAAAGGATACTACATTAATTGATCAATTATCGTTGAAAATCTCTAAGAAAGAAAAAGCGTTAAAGCAACTGACCGAATACGCCGAAACATTGGAGGAAGAAGACGTAACGATAACTATTTCAATATCAAAGCATAAGAACGAAATAAAAGAATTAACGAAAGAAATAGATCTGCTGTCTCAAAGTGAAACCGAGGTACTTGATCTGAATTGGTCAGAAGTAGCCAACGGAGATGAAGAAATAAGAGTAAAAGCCAAGAAAATTTATTTAAGACTGTTGCAGTCATTACGTGTTCACAAATACAACGGCAGAAGCAAACAGCCGTATTTCTTGTTGTACGAGTTGCAGGATCGTGAGTGGATGATCCGTATAGAACAACAGAAACAGGAGCGTAAGGAGTTCATAGGTGGTTCAGAGAAACAGGTACTTGAGTATTACACTATGCCAGTTATCACACACGAAACGTTAGAGCAGAACATTGAACGCAGTTCTATCCTGAAGCACCTTGTAAACGCAGCCACAAGCGCGCAGGAGGAGTTGAACGCTTAGATGGAGTCAAGTACAAGTGTCGGCAGTATCACAATATCAAAAAGGTGTGAGACTAGATTTTGGAAACTGCTAGTAAGCAGTAAGAATATCTATATATTAAGCAATAAAACAAAACGTAAGGATCATCTATGAAGAAAATGATATTGGTTGGCGTCCTATCTGCTCTATCGTCTGCATCCAATGCGGCTGAAGTAACTCAAGCGGACGTTTGTCGTGAATTAGGCGATTTATCAGTAAAAATTATGACAGCACGTCAGAACGGAATTCCCCTATCTACCATGCTAGAAGCACTTAATGACGATACAGCGGTTGCTAACCACATGAAACAGGTAATCATTGAGGCATATAAGCAACCGCGTTATAGCACGGACGAAATGAGAGCAAGGACAATAGAGGACTTTAGGAATGACGTAGAACTAGAGTGCTTCCAAGCGGCGAACTGATACAGACGTTAAGCCTTAAATATTAGCCCCAGAACGCCCAAGAGCACCGTTTAAGCGCATCACCTGAACCAATGCATAACTTATTACAGAAGCCCACAGGAGCGCGTATAGAGCGTTTCGTGGGCTTTTTGATTTTATATATAACAACCTGTTTCAAGGGGTATCAAATTTTATCAGAACGATATACCATATAGTGAACTTGAGTCAGTAATTAAGTGAGATTATATGAACTGCAAATATCAAATGTTCTTTGATGCTAAAACAGACACTAAGTTAGATGAGTTATCAATGAAATTAACTAAGAACGGACGCAGATTGTATTTTGTAAAAGGCGATCAGTTCAGTCGTGATGATGTCATTGATTACGTAGTTCGAAAATATAACGTGATGATACGTCATTAAGGAGTAATTAAGTTATAATACCACAGTGTTAACCTGCAAATTAACACCGCCCTTGGATCATTGGTTCAAGGGCTTTTATTTGTCCTAACTTAACCCTATTTTCCCTAAGCACTTAGGACATCATAAATTGTTGATATTAAATCAGAATATCAATTGTCCTAACTTGTCCTAATGTCCTAGGGTTCTACTTGTCCCCACTTGTCCCCTTGTCCCCACTTTTCGTCGATTTGTCTCCATTTCGGGTGTTTGCCTCCACCTAGTGAAGACAACCTAATCTACTGAAATATAACATAAAATGCACTTGTCTCCACTGTCTTCACTGTCTTCACCTATTCGACAAAACCAACGATTTGTCCCCACCTACGCATAGTTGTCCCCACCTAAATGAGGACAATTTTCCAACCTGTTTCAGTGGCTATCAAAGTTAAACAGAACGCTATATCATATCTTACAGATATCCAGAAATATCGTGTCATAATAAAAGTAATAACTATTTTTATAAATAGAAGTAGATAAACCAAAAGAGGGCAAGAAATATGCTACAGAAGCGCACAAGCGGTCGCCCAGCGAGCGACGATAAAACTATTTTCGCTGTATACGATCAAGCAAAGACATATACAAATGTAAGCGTGGCGAAGCAAAACGGGATCAGTTTAAGTACTGTTTCACGTTTCAAACGCATCGTTAAAAATGACCCTGATCGTTTTCAGGAATACATGACTAAAGAAGAATACGCAGTGTTGAAATACAAGAAAGATATTAAGGGGAAATAAAATGCAGATTGAATTCAGCCGTAAAGAAATGGATCACATCAACAAATATAAAGGTGATTACTCAGACAAACGTTATATTCGCCAGTTGATCCGTGAAGATATGAAGAAGAAAGAAAACGAAGAAAGCCAAGGGGCAAATAATGAGACTAAGCGCAAGTGATTTAAAAGCACGTTTCGAGTTAACACCAATCGCAACATATCTAACTAACACAGGTCGAGGAAAATCAAATTCAGTAAGCGAGTTCGCAGAATTATTAAGGCCAAGCAAAACATATAAAGACCGTTATTTTCCACGGTTCGATGATTGTCGTGTTATTTTCGCAACTAACACGCGTGAAAACCGAGACGCAATGAATAAAAAGAACTCACTTTTTACTATCGTTCGTGGTGTTTCAGAAATCCTTGAAGAATATGCAGGTAAAGAAGTATCAGAAGAATATATTCGTTTGTTGACTCAAGAACCATCAGAGCGCACAAGATTAAAGCGTATGGAGCAAGATGGATTTATTACAAGCACTGACTCAGAAATACTAAAAGCGTTAATTACAAAGGAGTTCACAAAACTATTCCGTGAACCTTTTATTACTATGACTTATCAGAAGTTGGTAATGTTCAAGAGTTTCAAGTTCCTGAATAACTGTTATGTATTTCTGGACGAAATGAGACAAGACCGTATTTGGACAGGCGAAGGAGTTTTCAAAGTTTGGGGATCTGAATACAAAGAGAAGATTAACAAGCGCATTAATAACTTCACGCACTCAATCGTAGATAAAGCGAATAAAGGTGAAATCAAGGGGATTGCTTTATTATCAGCAGAAGAAAGCCTAGAAGCAGCGTTAGAAAGTCCAACGTTTCCACCTTTCAGAAAGGATTATAAAGGGACTGATATCACCTATAAACTGTCAAATATTGACCCACTACACGATGATAAATTAACGATCTGCATTGTTCACGGCACAAGTGATCGCCGTATGACGAAACGCACGTTTGCCAAGTTAGCAAGGAAGCAAGGTTATAAAGTTATTACAGACGGGAAATATGAGACTGAAACAGGAGATTATGAGGCAATCGGGGATTTCACTATTGAAGGTGTAAAGGGTAGTAATAAGTTAATGGACGTTGATCTATGCACTATTATCAGCACACCGCACCCGCAAGAGTTCACGCCAGTTATGGCATCGTGTGAACTCTCAGCGGATGAAGCAAAGGCGTTAGTCGCGAGTGATAAAGCAAATCAAGCAGTAGGACGTAACACAGGATATCGTAACCACGGCAACGGTAAACATATTCTGATTGTACCTGAAAATATTTATTCATCTCTGAACCTGCATACAACAGGAAATATTATTTACGCAAAGAAACGCAAGGACGTGCAGAATTTACCAGATAACGCAGCAAGTAATATTCTAAAGGCTTTTTATAAAGACAACGTTTATTACTGTCAAATGGCTGCGTATGAAATCGCACTCAGTATTAAGTTGTCAGCAGACCAACGTCTAGCAGTTCGACAAGTGAAGAAAGATATTAAATCACTGTTGGAATATTACGGATTAAGTAAGAAACATATCCGTGAAGATAAACTAGTTAAAGTTGTTATTGAAATGCTGTTCACCTTCAATATTGAGCAGAAGCGCAAGACCGTAGCAGGGGCTAAAACAGAATGCTACTGCGAGAAGGAAATCCAACACACCGCCGCACAGCAAGCACTGTTGGACGATTGGCAAGCACTGGAAGACCTAGAAGCAATCCGAGATCTAACCAAGGACGAACGCAAGCAGCGAAAAGCCCTATGGGAAGCGTATTGCGAGGCACTGAGCGACTGACCCCAAAAGGGTAGAAAAATGCACTATTACTAATAATATTATTAGCAAAGGTGCAAATTTCTACCCCTATTATCCCACCCAAAGCACATCCAGATAGGCGAAGCCTAACAATATTACAGGGACTACAGATATTAAGGAGAAATAATGAAAGGAAGAAAACGAGCAACAGCAAGAAAGAAGATCTACTTCTACATGCTTGAAGAAGAAAGACGAATTAGAAAACGCAGCAGGAGAAAATATTGAATGAGTACGTGCCACTGACAGAAGATGAAGCACTAGAACTAATCATAGAATACCTACTTACACAAAAATTAACATCTAATAACGGACGTAAATCAAGGGAAGCAGTTCAACCAGACGAAGCGCTTGAATTACTGCGCGTCAATACCGACCACCTGAAAGAAGAAGGCATAATAAGATGATATCAAAATATAAACCATTGCCCGCACTACGTACGGACATATCAAAAGCAAGTACTACAGAAGAAATAAACGCTGTTCGTGATGATATACAAAGCACTAATGATAGGCTTAGATATATTGAACAACAGATGCATATTATAGAGAGTGATAATAATAATATGTTTAATAATATTATTGTTAACAGACATAAGACCCTGTGGCTTGAACACTATTACTTAACATTTAATAAAATCTATAAAGAAAAGTAGTACAGGGGGAGTGCAGCAACAATTTAAGCATGAAGCACGATTGCACCGCCTCCTCTTTCTTAAACAAATAAAGAACTTTCAGACGATTTTACACGGAGAGTAAATTGAAAAATCTAACTACAAGACAGCAACGCATAGCAAAACAGATCAAAGCCGACGTGCAAGACACTAATACTGTAAACGACGCACTAGCCGCATCAATGGCGGTTCTTATAACCACAATCGAAGATTGCAACGAGCACATCAATAAGCACGGCGTTTTATTAGTTGAAACGGGATCTAGAAAGCAGCAGATCACAAAAGAAAATCCAGCAGTGAATACACGAGATAAAGCAATAAAACAACTGAATGTTATTGCTAGAACAATAAAGATCGAAACTGAGAAAGTGAAAGAAAGTTCTCTTAATGATCTACTTAATAACATACAGCAGATCAATAAAAAGGAGCAGTGATGAACTACAAGGACTTAAAAACATTCCCTGAATTAATTGAACTACACATGACAGCAAAATCATTTGAAGAACTGGCTTATTTGAAGTGCGAGAAGGAACTGACGCAGAAAGAGATAGACAGGTTAACTAATGAAGCAGATCGGCTATTACGTGAAACAGACGATTTTTATATGTCGAATGCACAGGTATGCATTAGGCAAGCACGTATTAAGTACTATTTGAATAGAGCAAAGTATCTTATTACTGGCGAATAGAAAAAGGGACTGAATGCCAGAAGATGAAGCAAAACAGTCCCAAAAACCCACTTATACAAGGAAGTAATGAAAACCAATGAGCATCCCACTATTGACTTTAATCACCAATGCTTACCATTCCAAGGTATTTTATTTAAGGAGTACTGCGGCGCGAAGCCGTGAAACTGGAAGTTAGAAATAAAATAGATTTATTCATAAGCAGTCTCCAGTCAGTTGTTAGAAATAATAAAAGGTTGCGTTAAATGTTAAACTTACAAGTTTAATAATAAAAGAACCTTCCAGTTTTCGGCTTCAGGCTTATTACCCCAAAGGATTACATAACAACTAAGAGTACATCTTAATAAGCATCTAATACTATTTATTATATAAGTCGAACCGCCCAAGAATAAATACCCCTGTACGGAAAGCGTGCACGCTTTTCAAATCAAATTAATACAGGGGTTTATTATGAGCATCCAAAATAAAATCGACAATATTTCTTCAATTGAAGGAATGAAATCAGTTCTTAAAGATATCGTTGAAGATATCGCAGACGTTGAAACTAAATCGCAACGTAACAAAGTAACCAAACAAAAAGAAATCAATTTTCAGGAAGTAGCAAAGCAAACACTGAAGATCGCTTTTAAAACAGCAGGAGCAGGCCATAAAGAAGGTCTAGAGCAGTTCGCGCATCGAGCGGGATTGTATAAGCATAACGATATCACAAACGGACTACGCGAATACGCAGAAGCAAAAGCACTTGATACGGGCATTTCTGGATCAGCAACTATTCAAGAAATGGTTTCAAGTGAATTAAATGAACTTGCTATTCTTAATGATATTATTCTACAACAAGTTAGACGTGGTTCACTGCCAGATGGATCGCCTTATCGAGTGCCAAAAATAGGACAACGCCCTAATGTTGTACCAACAACCGAGAATATTAACGGTGAAGTATTCAATCCAACATTGAACCAAGAATATATTTTCACTAGCGCAGATTTTAGTAAATCCGCAAGTATGCCAGCGTTCACGCACGAGATTATTCAAGACTCAACTCGCGATGTTGAAGCAGATTGTATGCGACTTATTGCTGACCAAAGAGCGTTTCACTTCATTTCAGAACTTCTATTTGCGGATGGATCAGATGATCATTTGCGTGGTGTATTAACTAGCCGTATTGACTCAGATAACAGTTACACAGAAGCACTTAAAGAAGACGAAGACCGCGATCAAGAATACTTGAAGGTAATTAAAACCGAAACGGCAAACGAATTACCAGTAAATGACACTGACTTAATTGATTTCTTGGTAGATGTTCAGAGTGATATTTCATTCAAATACCAAGGTAATAGTGCTTGGTATCTATCAAAAGAAGCATTCAAACGACTTCGTAAAGTTAAAGTGAATGAAACAGCAGGTGATAACCGTCCTTTATTAGTTCAGGATTTCGGCGAATTAACTGGCGAACAAAAACAAACTAATTGGTCGTTACTTGGTAAACCTGTTTACGTAATTGATCAGTTAAACGCTACAGCAGGAACAGCAAACGACATCCCATTATTTTATGGTGATCTATCCGCTTGTATTGAGTTCGGTACTATTTCAGGTTCTGAGCACGTAGTTATTGACGAGGTGACGATCAAAGGTCAGAAAGCGATTTATTCGGATGTTCGTTTCTACTCAGTAATGCATAACAATGATGCAGTTCGTGTTGTAGTAGCAGCGGCATAAGGGAGGGCTAATTATGACTCCTTTAATTAAACGTCTGCATGAAGACGGCAAGAAAGAACTTAATACAACAAGTGGTGCAGCAACTATTCAACAGCAGTTGACATCTTCATATATTGAAAAAGCACTTGATAATGATGTTCTATTATCACGTATGGCATATGAAGTTGCTAACTCTCCGAAGTTCAGTAAACCAGTTCTAAAAATATACACTTCAGTTCAAGATGGAACAGAAGGACAAGCACCAACTAAGTCTACTGATCCTGTTTATATTCAACAGAACGCGATATTTCATAAGAATGAAAGTCTAGTATCAGTAACGCACGAAATTATTCAGGACTCACAAGTTAATGTTGTTCAGCACGTATTTTCGCAAGTCGGTAATCTTACAGCAGTTAAAATGCAAGATGACTTATTGAATGACAATATTGATTTTGGTTTGGCTAATTACTGCATTGATAAAGAAGGCCAGCATCTGAACTCAAATGTGCCATATCAAGAAGCAATCAAGAGCGATAATGATCGTGACGATTATGTATTTCAAGTGCATAAAAGCGGCGTAGATCATACTTGGGGCGGTGATACTCAATCTAAGATACGTTTTATGATTGATCTTATTAAGTCAGTGCCTAGCCGTTATCAAATGGCTGAAGACTTCGCGATATACATGAACCGTGAAAATTGGTTCAGTGAGTTCAATTTTATCACTGAAAATACAGGCGATAATGTTAACCACAATATCACGCCTTACACTTGGCAAGGTTACAAGGTAGTAATTATTGATAATCTGGCTGATGACGTTATTTTCGTTGGTTCACTGATGAACGCTTATTCACTTCTAAGTTTAAATGGTTCAGTTGTTAATATTGAAGACGAAATCACAGAGAAGGGATTGTCTCAGTACTACACAAGTAATCGCTTTTCTGGTTTACTGTTGGATAACACGGCTATTCGTTTTGGTGTTAAAGCCGCTTAAAAGAACAACACTGATACATATAAAAATAATAAATCAGTGCAAGTCCTTTTCGCCCTGATCCTTGATCGGGGCATTTTTATTTCAAGGAGCGAATATGGCTTATAAAGCAGGACAACTAACAATAGATCTGCAAGCGAATAGCGCACAACTATCACGCGCTTTATCCGCAGCAGAAAAGAAAACTTCTAAGTCACTTAATAAAATGGCAAAGGATGCCAATAAAGCAAACGGAAGTTTCAAGAAACTAACATCAAGAATAAGCGCAATTGCCAATCCAGCAACAATAGCGGCAACAGCAATAACGGCAGTCACAGCAGCAGTTATTGCAGCAGGTCAGCATAGTTTGGAATTAAGCAAACAACTTGAACGATCAGCGGAAGCCGCAGGTTTAAGCATTACTGAATTTCAAAATATGTCACTGGCTGTAAGGTCAGTTGGTATCGACACAGAACAACTAGGTTCAATACTTGGGGATACTGAAGAAAAGATCGGTGATTTCCTTGCTACGGGCGGCGGTGGTTTTCAGGACTTCGTTGATGTAATGGGATTAACTGAAGGTCAAGCAATCGCTACTGCGACTGAATTACAAAAACTTTCAGGTAAAGACGTTCTAGTTGAAATGGTTCGTCAAATGGAAGAAGCAGGTGTTTCAGCGGAGAAGATGAACTTTGCATTAGAAGGAATGGCAAGTGACGCAAGATACTTGATCCCACTGTTGACAGGTAATGCAGAGAAATTAACAACGCTTGAAACTAAGTACGGAAAATTAGCATCAACACTTAATACGCGCACTGTAGTAGCACTTAAAGAGGCATCTACACAGACCGAATTATTAACTAATAATGCATCAAACTTTGTTACCAGTTGGGCAACGCCTATAACAGAGGCGTATAACAATATTGCTGAAGCGGTTAATAAGTGGTTAACAGCGCAGGTTAAATTAAACCAAGAACTGAATGCCAGTATTAAAAAGACACAAGATGTTGCAGCACCTTATAAAGAGGAAATCGCAGAAGTTGAAAGTGAGATTGAAAGTCTTCGATCACAAATGGCTAAACCAGTTGTTAGTTTTTGGGGCGCAACTGAATTAACTGAAGCAGAAAAGGAAACTAACGCTAGATTAGAAGAACAAATAAAACTTCGCGAGGAAACTATTAAGCAACTCAATAAGGCTAAAAATCTTGCTATTCAAACAAGCGGCCTAACTGCAAAATTAGTTGAACCAACTCAAGCGACTAAACCAGATGCTAAACCTAAAGATGAACCTAAAGATGAACCTGAAGAAGATACAGCAGACGCAGCACTAAAAGCACATCAAGATTTTCTTAATAAAAAGTACGCGATGGATAGTATGTATGTTGATAACGCTATTCTGAAAGAGCGTTCACGTATTGATCAATTACTTGAATTTGAAAAGCAGTACGTCAAAGACAAAGAAATGATCGCTATTCTTGAGACTGAAAAGGAACAAGCAAGACTTGATGAACTTGTTAGAAATATGGTTATTACCAGAGAGCAAGCGGATCAAGCAATATTACAGTTCACCACTGAACGTAATGCGGCAGAATTGAAACTGGAACTTCAGAAGCAGGGCGATATATTAAACGGTCTATCTAATCTATTCGGTGAAAACAAAGCATTAGCAATAGCAGCATTCGCCTTCACCAAGGGCGCAGCACTGGCAGAAATGGTTATTCTACAATCACAAGCAATAGCAGGTGTTTGGGCGGATCAAACCTTACCTTGGTATACGAAAGCAGCACAGATCGGTGTTGCAGTAGCAAGTATTGCAGCAGAAATAGGTAATATCCAATCAGCAGCAATAGGTCAATTTCATGATGGAGGTATGATCCCAAGAGACGGCACTTATTATATGCAGGGCGGTGAAATGGTTATACCTAAAGATACTGTTTCTGACTTCGTTGATAATGCAGGTTCAGGTTCAGGTGGTACTACTATCAGTGCGCCTATCACAATAAACGGATCTGTGACCGATGAAGCGTGGTTTAGTAAACAACTGATGAAGCAACGCAACGTAATATATGCGGCGCAGCAGAAATCAGAACGTGAAAATCCGACAAAGCGCAGGAGATAATATGATTGATACTAGAATAATGTTTAATGGCTTTGAAGGTGCGCCAGCAATTAATGAAGTATCAAAATCACTTCAGTACTTCGATCCTAAACCTGCCTTTAGAAAAGGTAAGAAAGTATATAAGTCTAATCCACTTCAAAATGATATTCGTCTATCACTTAAAGAGTCAGCGAATATATTAGGAAAGAAAGCCGCAGCGTTAGCACCAAAGCAACTTGAAACTAAAGAAGGTCTTATTCATTTGAAGGACTCGATTAAAGTACGTGTTTCAGGGAATAAAGCAGTTAACAAATATAATGATGGTGTTGTTGCGAAAGCCAAGGTTACTACGTCAGGTAGAAATGTTGGTTGGTATGCGGCAGTGGTTGAATGGGGACGCGACGAGGGTGAAGTGGGAGCAATGGACGCACAGCCGTTTATGGTTCCCGCGATAATGGCTGTTGGTGATCGTGCTATATCTGCCTTTTATCAGTCGTATACCGTAAGATGGAATAAGCGAGCCAAGGCACTACAGCGCAAGGTTCAACAGAAAGTTAAGCGCTACAAACGATAACGAAAGCCGTCCTGTATTGGGCGGCTTTTTACTGAAATGACGTTAATGAAATTTATTGACCAATTATCACTATATCGTACCGGAATTTCACGCCGATGACCGATTTACGCTCGCTTGGTCGCAGCTGTTCGATGAAGTTAGCGAAGCTCAGACGCTTGGTTATCAAGTCAAACCTGTTTTGCTCGGTCCGCTGAGCTATCTCTATTTGGGTAAATCGGCTGAGCCTGATTTTGACCGTTTGACTCTGTTGCCACGACTCCTAGTTGGTTACCAAGCGGTTTTGGCTAAATTGAGCCAGCTTGGTATCGAGTGGGTGCAAATCGATGAGCCGATCCTCGCACTGGATCTTGAGTCGAAGTGGCAAGATGCGTTTAAGTTGGCTTACCAAATTTTACGTTGTGATATTAATGTGTTACTCACAACCTATTTTGGCGCGGTGAATGATAAGTTATCGATGTTAACCCAATTGGCTGTTGATGGGTTGCATATCGACCTTAGCGCAGCGCCGGAACAGTTGAATTCCGTGTTAGCCGCGCTGCCAGAAGATTGGGTGTTGTCACTTGGGATCATTAACGGTCGTAATATTTGGCGAGCTGATTTAGCTCATTATGCCGAGCGCTTAAGAGATGTTAAAACGCAGCTTGGCGCGCGCTGCTGGATAGCCAGCTCATGTTCATTGCTGCACAGCCCTGTCGATTTAAGCCAAGAGAACGGACTCGACCCCACCACATATTCCTGGTTCGCGTTTGCAAAACAAAAGATGGATGAAATTGCCTTGTTGCACGACGCGTTAGAGCAAGAGAATGACGCGCAACGCGCCTGTGAACAATACAGTGCGCCATTACGTCAGCGTGAACAAGCATCAGAGGTGCATAAACCACATATTAGAGCGCGACTCAATGATGCTAATGCGCTTAGTGAGCGCGCGCTAAGTTATGCCGAGCGAGTTTCTCAGCAGCGCTCTGCATTGAATTTGCCACTGTTTCCTACCACCACCATTGGGTCGTTTCCGCAAACTGACGCAATTCGTCGAGCAAGGCGCGAACATCGGTTGGGGTTAATCACCGACGCTCAGTATCAAGATGCGATGCAATCGAATGTGCATGATGCCATACAACGACAAGAGCAATTGGGCTTAGATGTTCTGGTGCACGGAGAAGCGGAGCGCAATGACATGGTGGAATATTTCGCGGAGCGGCTTGAGGGTTTTCAAACCACTCAGTTGGGATGGGTACAAAGTTATGGTTCGCGCTGCGTGAAACCCGCTATTGTTGTGGCAGATATAGAGCGACCTGCGGCAATGACGCTAGATTGGGCTCAATACGCGCAGTCGCTGAGTGTCAAGCCAGTAAAAGGTATGTTGACCGGTCCGGTCACTATTATGTGCTGGACCTTTCCACGCGAAGATATTTCACGTCAGCAGATCACGGAGCAGCTCGCACTGGCTCTGCGTGATGAAGTGGATGATTTGCAGCGTGCGGGTATTGGTATTATTCAGATTGATGAACCAGCATTGCGTGAAGGGCTGCCATTGCGTCACCAAGCGCAAAGCGACTATCTAAATTGGGCGGTGAATGCCTTTAAAGTTGCCAGCGGTAGTGCATGGCCACAAACTCAAATTCACACCCATATGTGTTACAGCGATTTCAATCAGATCATTGATTCAGTCGCAGCGTTAGACGCAGATGTGATCACCATTGAGACATCGCGTTCAAATATGGCGCTATTGCATGCGTTTGAAGAGTTTGATTACCCGAACGAAATTGGTCCGGGAGTGTATGACATACACTCGCCAAATATTCCTAGCCAAGAGTGGATTGAAGCGCTTCTCACGAAAGCGGCGCAGCGTATTGCGCCTCAAAGGTTATGGGTTAACCCCGATTGCGGTTTAAAAACCCGGTGCTGGGAAGAGACAGAGGTGGCATTGACCAATATGGTGGCAGCGGCAAAAGCGCTTAGAGAGCAGTACGCGGCTTACCCGCTTTCCAATTGACGTTATTCCGCGACTGGCAAGCTCTTGCAAACCTCATCACACAGGTTCTCTATGTTCACGAAGTGGCCAGGAAGTGTTCGCGAAGTGCTCGAAGGCCTGTTTGGTTGTCGTAGCTTTCAGTATGATGAATCCACAACGCCGCACTGAGTGTGGCGTTGCTATTTTAGCTGAGTGTTATTTCGTCGCGCAACTTGGCGCTGAAATGTACTCATCGACCATTAATTGACCGCGCGAGTTACGCAGTTTAATTCGATATAGCAAGCCTTTATCGAGTTGTGATTTAATCTCAGGGTTATTGCAATAATAACTGACACTGGCGCTAACAACATCACTGATAGGTTTAGCTCCCGGAGCACTGTCGTTGTATATCATCATGATTTCAATCACGTGGCGCTTGGCTGTGGCACTCATCACTTGCAATGGGCCATATTCCAATGGCAGTCCTGCGGATAAAATCCCTGCTCGGTTGGATGCAAGAATTTCAAGTTGGCGTGCTTGCTCATCATTTGAGGCGCAGCCTGACAGGGTTAAGATAGATAGGGCGCTGCAGAGTAGCCCTACCATCCGTTTCGAAAATCGCATCATAATTTAAAAGACTTTTTTAAAGGGTTTGACGGTAACATGAGCGTAGACGCCGGCTTTGATATAAGGGTCGTCATTGGCCCACGCTTTTGCCGCGTCAAGCGAGACAAAGTCGGCAATAACGGTTGAGCCAGTAAAGCCCGCTTCACCAGGGTTCTCACTGTCAATTGCAGGCATTGGGCCTGCGGTTAATAAGCGCCCTTCGTCGCGCAACTGTTGTAGTCGAGCTAGGTGCTGTTCACGGACACTCAAGCGTTTTTCTAACGAGTTCTCAATGTCTTGAGCAAAAATTACGTACCACATGGTCAATCCTTTTGTAGTGAGTGTTTTGGGTCCAGTCATACCCAAGTGATGTTATTTGCGAATCGGTCGCGGTTTGCCATGCTCATCCACAGCAACATAGTTAAACGTTGCTCCGCACACCTTATAGCGATCGCCAACACCATGATCGAGCACCGGCTTTACCCATACTTCAAGATCGATGCTCATTGACGTGCGGCCAATTTTGCGGCAATCGCCATAAACGCAGACCACATCGCCGACAGAAACCGGCTGTTTAAATTCGATACTCGATACTGAGACGGTCACAATCTTGCCATTTGAGATTTCCTTGGCCAAGATGCCACCCGCCAAATCAAGTTGGGACATCAGCCAGCCGCCAAAAATCTGTCCCGCAGCATTGGTGTCTGATGGCATTGCCAAGGTTCGTAATAGTAGCGAACCCGACGGGTTTTGAATGGCTTGGATCGTCATCTTAATACTCCATTGATGGCGCAGTATAGGGCGTTATGCAAATTGAGTTCGACACAAAAATGCGGCCTTGAGGCCGCAGAAAAAACATTTGAGTTATTCATCTGAAGTCGATGCAGATGAATTTTTCGCCTCTTGTGGCATTTTCTTATAGATGTAAATACCCGTAACCACCATAGCACCAAGTGTGGCTGCAAGTAACCCAAAGACTTTAAAATTGACCCAGACATCCAGTGGCAACGAATACGCAATGTAAATATTTAGGCCTGCGCAGAATGAGAAAAAGCCCACCCAAGCCCATGTGACATTAGCCCAAACTGAATCTGGTAGAGCGATCTCTTTTCCAAGCATGCCTTTGATAACTGACTTACCAATCGCGTGCATCACTGCAAGGCCAATCGCAAACATGGCGTAAACAATCGTGACTTTCCATTTAATGAAATTATCGTCTTGCAGAAAAATAGTCATGCCACCAAACAGCGCTACCAGAACGAAGGTAACGAGCTGCATTTTCTCGACCTTTTTGTATAAGGCGTAGGTGATAACAAGTTGCACAGCGGTCGCCGCAATAAGTGCGCCCGTCGCGATATAGATATCGTACATCTTATACAGAGCAAAAAAGATGATCAGAGGAATAAAATCGAGCAGTTGTTTCATAGTTGCAAGTGTGTCCCTTGTGACAAATTGCCCTCAGTCTAGCGAAATTTCCCCCAATGTGAATAGCGACCAACAAATCGAAACACATTCGTATCACGATTTGAGCGAAAAGTATTGTCACTAGTGCACTATTTTAGTGCGCTTCGGTGCACTAAAGTAGTGCGTCTTTTGGTGAGGGGCCAGGATGAGAGATAGCTCGAGTCGAGCAGCAATAACGAAATCTATTAATACATTGAAATGTGAAATGGATCTGGTTCGTTTTTTGCACGATAGTTTACAAAACTGTCTCAAACAAGATAAAAACATTAAAAAAAATTAAATGAGGTGTAACTAATGGATTTGACTCACCAAGAACGTCATTGGCTAAAATGGTTCGGCGCAACAGGAAAGTTGGCGATGCGCAAAGCGTGCTTTCTTAATCGAAATCGAACCCGTGAATTGGAACAGACATTTGAGCGAATTGCTCAAACGCGCGTCGACCTGTTAAATAGCTGGGTCGCCAATCAATGGAACTTCCTCGAAGACGCCGCTTTGTATCTTTCAACCCGCTCAGAGGTGGTTGATGATGAGACACTGGCTAAGCTGCTGCAGCGAGGGCGTGATTTTTCAGAATTGTTTGTGGTTAACGCGAAAGGGACAACACTCACATCAAGTTATGTTGGCCATAAAGGGCAGGTCAATATCGCTCCTAAGGCGCTGCAAGCGGGGTTAGTGAAACGTTATCTTCATGGCCCATATGTGGACAAAGCCACGCTGGAAGTGGGACCGTCAACATCGGCATTTCATGACGAAGTCACTCTCATGTTTTATGTGCCTTTTGTGATTAATGGAGACGAAGCGTTTTGTTTGTGCGGGCGCGTCCCAAATGATGTGGTTGGCGATCTTATCCAGCGTGAAGCAGGGCACATCTACAGTGAGTCTGGTGATAACTATATTTTTATGGTCGATTCCCAACACGATGGCCGCATTGCTCCAGGCGTTGCTTTATCCCGTTCACGCTTTGAAGACAGCACGTTTTCTCATGGTGAAAACCTCAAGCAAGGTATTCGCACTGATTGGGGCACGGTGAAAATTCATCGTCATACCGAATTTGAAATTCGTTTTACCGATCCGGCGACAAACGAGCTGCATCCGGGCGTGCGCGAAACCATCAAAAATGGCAGTAACCTTTATATCGAGTATCCAGGCTATTCGGATTACCGACATATTCCTGTGATTGGCAAAGGGGTGACGTTTCAACTGGACGGTTCGCCCGATACCTTTGGCATGATGTGCGAGTCGGATCTTGAAGAGGTGTATCGCGATCGAAGTGTTGGTTATTCGTTAACTAAGCAGTTTTATGCCAGCATGATAGCGACATTGTTTTTGCCGTTTTTGGCGGCGCAATGGATGATGTTATCGCCACTGCTTCATGTGGCCCTCATGTCATTATGCATGTTAATTAGTGGCAGTTTGTTTTATCGACTGAGTGCCAAGCCTCTAAGTCAAAAAATGAAACAGATGACTCAGGTGATGCAAACGCTTGCCGAAGGGGATGGTAATTTAAGTCAGCGACTGGATCCTGCCACCTTCAGTAGTGATGAGTTGGGTAACTTAGGTCGTTGGACCAACAGTTTTATTGATCATCTTGATAATATTATTCGTGAACTTATTCATGCGAGTAGCGAAGTTAAGCAGGTTTCTGAGTCGATGTTTCGCCGTAGTCAGGCGCTGAGTAGCGCCAGTGAAGCGACATCGGGGTCATTAACGCACATGTTGACTCTGAGCCAGCATCAACAAGATGAAATCACTAACGCCAATGTTTCAGCCACGCAGATGGACGTGGTGATGAAAGAGGCGGTAGAGAGCGCGGAAGCCGAATATTTGCGCGCAACCGAAGGCATGAACTTGGTTAAAGATATCGTCGAAAATTCAGCAATCAGTGTGAATGAAGTCAACAGTGAGATGGGTAAAGTCTCAGACATTATCGATATCATCACCGATATTACCGCGCAAACCAATTTGCTCGCACTTAACGCCGCGATAGAAGCCGCTCGAGCTGGAGAGCATGGCCGAGGCTTTTCTGTGGTTGCCACCGAAGTACGCACACTTGCAGATAGAACTTCAAGCGCGGCGCAACACATCGGGCAAATCATGCAAGAGCTGCACGATAAATCGCAGCGCGCGGTAAAATCGATGGAGCAAGGCGTGCAGAACGTGAGTAATGGCAGTTTGATGGTTGACTCAAGTGAGCGTAACCAACAGATGCATGATGCGGTTTCAGAGTTATTTGGTACGATCTCTGCGCTGGATAAAAACAGTGCCGACAACCGTGACAGTGCAGCGAAAGCCCAGACATCGGTACATCAATTGCAAGTTTCGACTCAGCAATTGGCGCGTCGCGTCACCTTGATGAAAAATGTACTCGGGCGTCTGGAACAATTAATTGGCCGCTTTGAGGTGAGTCGTAAAACTCAATTTAGTGCCGTGCGCTAAGCTAATTAGCTACTATACCCAAGTAACCTCACTTAAAATAAAGCACCCAACAAAATAAGTTGGGTGCCTAAATTAACGCTGACGTTTTCGCTTAATGTTTGCAGCGAAAATCTTTGGGTTTAATCGTGCAGCGGATGGATTGATATGCCTTTTGATAGCTAATCTCCATTGGGTATGCCGTGCGCAGTTGGTCGTAGATCTCAAGCGCCGCAGTGTGGCGATTGGTGTGAAACAGCGACCATGCCTTTAACTCTGCCAAATCAAAACTCTCACCATAGCGCTGTTCATACTGGCTGATTTCGTTTAGTGCTTGTTCGTATTGGGCCTGCTCGAAATAGCTAATGATGTGGCGCTTGCCCAATTGTTGCTGCAGTCGATACTGGGTGTCCGTACTTGGCAACTGGCCGACTTCGTTCATCGCTTGATGGTTAAAGCCCGCTTGTTCGAGAGCCAAAATATAGCCATGGCGCGCGTTAGTGTACGCATTACTTGTCGGTTCAAGTTGCGGGAGCGCTTGTTCAAATACTGCCATTGCAGAGTAAGGGCGCTGCAAATCATAAAGTTTCCACCCTTTGAGCGCTAATGATTCACCATCGAGCGATGGCTTTTTCGCGAGCGCATTTAAACAAGGTGCGGCGGGAGCACCTGTTTGACACAGGGCAGCAACATCATCATCGCCTGAGGCGATTTCGAGCTCGAGAATGCTTGGAAAGCGTTTGGCGTATTGCTGCTGAGTTTGAGTAAAAGGCTCTGGTTGATCGCTCAAAATGTAGCTGTGCAGTAACCCTTTGACTCGTTTTTCTGAAGGCCCCGCCCAACTTATCGCATGTTCAAACCACTGCTGCGCTCGATGCGGCTGAGCGTTATCGAGATACTTCCAGCCTAACGTTTCAGCAATCTGACCATTGCCACGTGTCTTAGCAATGCGCTCGGCGTGGCTAAGCTCCTCACTCGACACTGTTTTTTGTTTTAAACGTGTCAGCCGAATGTTGTCCTTGGTTTCTTGCACAAGCTGGGTATCAGGCGCTGTGCTCTGCTGATATAAGCCTAAAATGTGCCCATGAGCTGAGGCGTTGCTCCAACCGAGCATTTTTTGAAAGGTAGCGCGGTTGTATTGCGCGCATTGGTTAAGTAGGTTTTGATACTTTTGTTTGGCTTTAGGGCCATAACCGCTGCCCATTTCCGCGCGCAAATCTTGCCATTGCCATTGAATGCGTTGACAGTTTTGCCATTGCGGTTGTGACTGAGCCAACTTTTCGGCTTCACCAAATAGTCGTTGCTGATTAAGCTGAGTTAACTGATGTAGCACTTCTCGGTAGCGAAGTTCGTCTTGAAGTGCGGCGGAAATCGGCGTTTTCTCGGCGGCGACTTTGGTACTTTGCCAACCTTGTTCATCAAGTTGCATCCAAAGCTGCGCTTCGACAGTGTCCGCTTCATCGAGCTGGGAGACGGTAATATCAAGCCTCTCATCATAAAGCGTAATGGCGTTATTGGGCGCTTGCCGCTCTGCCGCGTTTCCTACACGATTTTGAGCGCTCTCATTTGCGATGACAGCCGCGCTGAGGGTCATGGATGCGATTGAAATTAAAGCGATAGGAGTGTTCATTTACAAAACCTCTCTTGATATGCGATGTGTGCGAGCAAAACGAGACTGTCGGAATAGTAGTCTTGACCAGAGACACGCTGGTGGATCCCAGAGGATTGAGATGGTGCAACGATGGAGGCTTGAACCAATTCACCAACGGCAAAGGCACCCGCAGGCGGTGCGTAGTTTGCGGTTTTTCCCGAAAGAAGGTTGACCCACGCAACATTGTTTTTTTCCAGCCAATCGAGGTATTTGAGGCTCAAAAGGTGTTGATTGCCGCCCCAAATGAGATACAGCGGAATGCGATAACTTGAATAACTAAATTCGCTCAAAAAACCATCGGCAGGTTGCCATTGCTGGCGAGAAAACTGCAACCAATCGGTGGGCAGGCGAGCGCCACCATATTGATTCTTGCCCAATATTCGCAGTCCACTTTGCGCGACTTGCTGCCATTCCTGGCCAAAATAGACAAATTCATTGAATGCGGGATAGACCCAATAGGCTGGATTGACCACAGTGGCATGAGGCTTTTCAAAACCAATGGTTCCCGGTAGAAGCACTTGCTCGTCATCCAATGAGCGCAACTGAGTTGATTGCAGCTCGGTAATAATTGCTTTTGCATCGCCGAAATAGGGTTGATGACGCCATTTATCAAATGCTCGCAGCAGTGCCCAGGCAATAAAAACATCACCGTCAGAGGCGTTATTTTCGTCCGGCACATTGGGCGGCTGTTCTTGCCATTTCCAAGAAAATAAAGAGTCTTGCTCGCGTTGCAGGTGGGTTTGCGTCCAACGCCATAAGGTCTCAAAACTTTCTCGGTCACCAAAATAGACCGCCATAAGCATGCCGTACCCTTGGCCTTCACTGTGTGAAATGTTTTTATTACCGTTATCGATAATCCGCCCATTTTCGCTAAGAAAGCTGGCCTTATATTGCTGCCATTGTGCGTAAGGTTTTTTGCAGACTTTATCGATTTCAAGTGCATGCGTTAAAGGTGATTGTGCGAGCCATCCGAGAGCAACTGTGATGCCAATGGCTTTGGTGCGGAGGCGAAAATCGCGCGGTGTTAAGTTGGTCTTCATCGTTTGTTCTCCACAGCTCGAGCAATTATCCATGACAGCAGCCATGCGATTAAACAGACCATCACCGTAAGCAATGCGGGATAACCCCAAAATAACGCGGTGAAGATTTGATCAAATCCGGCAGCAAAAATATCTTCGGTTAACATACCGTTAGGTGTGTTTTTTTCTGCGGCGTTAAAAAAGTGCTGCCAACGCTGCAAATCGTAACTTTGCACACGGATGCCATACCAGTCGTTGTCGTTGTCTTGGTAGACAGATGCAATGGCGTCACGTGAGTGATGTTCGAGCGGACTGTGGCTTGAATATGAGAGCGGCGATGACGATTGAGCGCCGTTGGTGGTGCTGATAATGTCAAACAGCGCTTGGCGAATCGCAATTAAATGGGTCTGAGATTTGACCGATTCATCGTGGGTTGGAAATAACGGTGTTTTGTGCGCGGTTAAATCGAGACTGAATGGACGCTCAATTTGACGATTGTCGCTGATCAAAAGCTGAGTTAATGGCTGCTCGGTTTGGAGTGCCACATTGGCCAAAATGTGCCATAAAAGTTGCTGCTGGTCTGCCGCGCTGCTATCAACAATGATCTGAGCGTTGGCGCCGAATTGATCGCTGAGCGCAAGAAAATCATGCGCCGTAACGTTGTGCCCTTCGGTCGGAACATAATTGAGCCATGGCGCAAGCACCAAGTTGGATTGCTCTGCCATCAGCACTGGAAACGCGTTTAGGCTCTCATCGTTTTGCGCAGGACCAAAGACTTCTATGGTGATGTCATTTAATCCGGGGCGAAAGTGCGCCATCGAAATGTTGAGGCGATAGTGCTGCTGCTCGCGCCAAATACTTGAACGCAGTCGAACACTGCTAGCGTATTCGCCACCGACTCGAATCACCAGATTGCCGTCACCAGGTTGCACTTTGGGGTGGGTTAGCAAAAGGTTCATTTTTGCGATGGCACTACTGTCCATCACGGTATTTGCTGGTATGTGCACTTGGAAGTTGAGCGGCACACCAGTCAAATTTTGTTGCGATGTAAAGTATGCCATGGGGTATGAAATTGTAGGTTCAACATACCGTGTCGCAATGGTTTTCATCGGCATCGATGTGGTGTAGGTCTGATTTGGCAGCGACGAATGATGCGATGAAAAAAAGTGAATTGCTTGAGCGAGTTGCGTTTCATTATTTCCGCTGATGACGAGCTGGTACGATTCAAACTCACTGTCAGGATGCAGTCCAATGTATGGGCCTGTGATGGCTGCGGCGGCAGCCTGACTCAGCCGATTGTTCTCGATTAAAGCCGCTTTAGTACCAAACCATAGCGTGAGTGTTGAAAGCTGCGCTTTGGTTTTGTTCTCATCGTTCTGTTTCATCGATGCAACATGTTCAGTTAGTGCCGAATTATAGTGCAATGAACTCAGCTCAAAACCAGCTCTCAGCGTTAAGCCTTGAACTAACATGGCGGCATGAGACAGTGAAGTCGGGGCGGTATTATCGCCAACCGATTGCAGATGAACCGTATGACGGTGGAAATAGCCATTGCGCAGCATTTTTTCAAAGTTTGCCAATGTGTTGCCAAGTGGCATCGTCGATTGTTCGCTGGTGAGCCGATAGAATGAATCGGTATTGCTGATCGTGGTGACTAACTGGCTGCTGTCGAGCCACTCTGCGCCACTGGGTACCGTATGTTTAATTTGCACCGTCAGCACCGCGTTTGGCTCACTAAAGACCGATTTTGGCACCACCATATTGATGTATTGGTAACGATCGACCTGTTCAAGTTCGACTTGAGCCAGTGGTAAACCGGCCTGAAACAGCCACAATTGAGAGCTCAAAATCGGGTTGTTATTGTAAACCGCGAGGGTTAATTCGAGGTTTTCAATGGCTTCATTTTTGAGCAGTTCAAACGGAATGTCGACACTTTGGCTTTCTCCGCGCAGCACGGTTTGCGCGTCAATGCCTGACGCGAAATTAAGCGGAACGGTGAGCGCCCAAGCGCTGGAGTGCCATATGAGCATCGCGATGGGTAGAAGTATCAGTTGTAGTAGTCTCATTTTTCAATGACTCCCTTCATGGGTTTGCGTGAGTCAACGTGGCGGGTATGCCAAAACATTCGCAGCAAACGTGTCACGTGCGACGCTGCGAGAGTGAGCAGATGGTGAATCGAACCAACGACCGAGCGCGCCATTTGTTCACTTGCCAATCGAGAGTCGCGCCAGGGCTGACTATCCGCATAGGTCTTGCGATACAGCGCTGTGAGCATCGGCAGCGTCGTGTTTTCGGCTGAGGTGGCGTGTGATGTGTTGTTTGGTCGGTCAATCTGGCAACAGAGCTGAATACCTTGAGCACGTGCGTTTGAGCTGCTGACCATCATGGGCACAGTGACGCGTGTGAAATGCGGTTTCGCCGCGTGACTTGTCGCTGAATTCACCATGTACTGTACATCGATGCGATCGTTGCGTTTGGGCCATTGTGGCGGTGCCGCTTCGATATGTTTTTTGTCTACAATTGACCCGAGCTGGTTTTCAGCCACACTATTTATCGGCTTTAAGCTCAAACGGGCGCCATTCATTGAAATGTCTTGCAGTTTTGCGCTAAATCTGTGGTCACCAAATCTGACTATCGCCCGTTCATTTGTGGCCATTCGCGGGGCTTGGCGGCGCTGTTGGCGCTCAAGCATGCCTCCGAGGCAAAGCACCACAAGCACGAGGTTAATGCTGTTAAAAATCAGCACCAAAATTAATTGGCTTTGCTGCTCTGCGAAGCTGAAATAACGATACAGCCCCCAAAGTTGCGCCGCGCTTAATAAAGCAAGCGTTGTCACCATAATTGGGGTCAGCTTTGAAAACGTGGTTTGCTGAGTGGTTTCTCCTTTTGGTGTCACCTTAAAACTGGGTTTTTTCGGCTGCACTAACACCGCAAGGGTCGGCAGAAGTAAATAAATTGAAAGTGCGGTTTCATAAAGTTCCGAAAAAAAGGCTTGTCGCGTGCGGCCGAAAATTTGCTGGGTGAGCGCCATACTGATTAGCAGATGCGGAATGACGTACACCATGAAATCCCATGCGCTGCCGACGAAAATCTGTAAATCGAACAGCAGGTAAAGCAGTGGCGATAGCAAAAAGACGCTGCGGAAAATCGGAAAGAACCAATAGAGCGTTGAGTTGAGGTAACACAGCCGCTGTGGCAGTGTTAGCCCTGAGCGCAGCATAGGGTTATTAAGCAAAAATATTTGAATCATGCCTTGGGCCCATCTGGCACGCTGGGTCACGTAGGCGCCAAACGTATCGGGTGAGAGCCCGGCAACCATAGCGATGTTGAGATACGCACTGTCCCAACCTTTGGCATGAATATTCAGTGCGGTATCGGCATCTTCAGTGATGGTTTTGGTATCAATGCCGCCTACCTCAAGTAGCGCTTCGCGTCGAATCACCGCCGCTGAACCACAGAAAAAGCAGCCGTTCCAATAATCCATGCCAAGGAGGATTTTGTTATAGAACATCTCGTTTTCGGGCTGCACTTGGTTATCGATGCCAAGGTTTCGATCAATTGGGTTAAGCGTGACAAAAAAGTGTGGCGTTTGAACAAAGCCAAGCTTAGGTTTGGCCTGAAATAGACCGACGGTATTGGTCAAAAAATCTCGCGTCGGGACATGGTCGGCGTCCAAAATCAGCAGCAATTCACCGTGAGTACACCGCAGTGCATGATTGATGTTTCCCGCTTTAGCGCCCTCGTTATTCGGCCGTGTGAGGTACTTTGCGCCCACATCAGCGCAAAATGCCTGAAGGGTATTCGCACGACGTTTGGCCTGTTGCGCGGTTGCAGTATCGCCATGGAAAAGCTTTTCGTGTGTGCCGCCGTCATCCAACAGGTACACATTGACAACACCTGCGTAATCAAGCTGGGTGGCGGCTAAAATCGTGGGTTTGACCACGTCAGGGCTTTCGTCATAGGTTGGAATGTAAACGTCTATGCTCGGCAGTGGTTTGCTCTTATCTATCGGCGTCACTTTTCGCTCATAGGTCTTGAGTGTGACCACCATCCCTAATACATAAATCAGCACGCCATAACACTCGGCAAACAGCAGCAGTAAGGCAAAAGGCAAGTCCAGCGCGCTTTCCCAAGGCAGGGATTCGGAATAACGCCAGACAATGTAACGAATGGAAATAAAGGCACCGAGCAGCATCGTAAACGCGCGAAGATGGCTCGATGTGGTTTTTGTAAAGGCGACCACGACGACAAACGCACTGACGGAGAGCCACAAATGCGTTTCAACCGACACGTCCATTTGCACCAAATAAAGTAACACTGTCACAAACGCGGCGGTTAATAGAACTCGACCGAACGTTTTAAGTGGGGAAGCGTTTTGTTGAGCCATTTTATTGCCCCCAGCTTAAGGTTGGTTGAGAGGAAGGTGCAAGCCATGTTGGGGTTGGTTGTGCACTGATGTCACTGCAGACGTGAGTAAACAAAGAGATCCATTGTTCTTGTCGCCTTTGATACTGACTGGTGATAGTGCAAATTTCATTTTTGGCTTTGCTTGAGCGCCACACTTCGAGTGGGCCAAGAGCATTAAGCGATTTTTGACTATTGCTATCAGGCGTAACAAAACCAAAACGCGAAGGAGGTTGCTGTATCGGCTCTTCTGCCACAATTTGGACGATGATGTTTTCACCTTGTTGGCTGGATTCGTTGGGCAATAGACTCCAAAACCATGTTTGTTCGGGTTGGGTTTGTCGGTAGCTTTGTAAAATAAACCCATCGCTGATTGGAACGGGCAGCTCATAAGCGCTGATCCGTTCTGGGTCTTGATAAGCGTGGCTGAGTTTCGGGCTGGATTGGCAGCCACTCAGTATGAAGATACTGAAGGCTGCGGCCAGCAGTGTCCTTTGGGCCATGATGTTATTTCCTCTTCCTGATAAGCCGAACTTAGTAAGAGCAAGGGGTCTGCCAAGCTTGAGTGGATAAGGAGACTTTTTAATAAAGCGGAGAGAGATCAGCGGATTGGCACGATTAATGTGCTACTTGACTCATAATTTTATGTGCTCATTTGCGTATGTTTTGCAATATGCCACTTATTTTGACAATGAAATTTCAAAACGCATCAGCGTGGAAAGGGAAGTGATACGTTTGTTTGCGTATTTAAGTATTTACTCAAAAGCAGAGATGGTGTGTTATAACTGCGGTCGTCAAGTAGGACGGATATATACCCAAACAACTTAGAGATGCAGGTAGGCGGCAAACGAACAAAGCCTCTGAGCACTTCGTGAACATAGATACACTATGTGATGAGGCTTGTGAGAGCCAGCCAACGCCGCGGCAACGCCAAGTAGGACAGATATAAAATCAAGGATGATGATGGAACATATAGAATGGAGTGACTTCCTAAAAGTCGATATTCGTGTCGGAACGATTGTTGAAGTCGAGGCGTTTCCTGAAGCGCGCCGCCCCGCTTACAAGTTGATGATCGATTTAGGGCCAGAACTTGGCGTCAAAAAATCCAGCGCACAAATTACCGCTCTCTACACCAAAGAAGCTTTACTCGGTAAGCAAGTGCTGGTGGTGGTGAATTTCCCCCCCAAACAGATTGGGCCGATCATGTCGGAATGTTTAGTCACAGGCTTGTATCGAGAAGATGGCGCAGTCGTACTCTCTAGTGTTGACCTACCCATGCCAAACGGCGCGCGATTGGCCTAAGGTTGATGACGCGCGCCGTTTAAAACTAACGCTAAGCTTTGCGCTGGAACTGCTTAATACTTTTTTTATTTTGAGTGCGCCGATTGGCTTTTTTGTCTTTAGGCGCGCGCTTTGCCGTTCCCTCGGAAGGGGTGTCAGTAACAGGAAACCCATCGAGCGGGCGTAGTGGCAGTTCGCGCTTGGTTAGCGTGCGAATGGCTTCTAATGCGCCCGCCTCACTGTGACAAACCAGAGATAACGCGGTCCCGGTTGCGCCAGCGCGTGCTGTGCGACCGATGCGGTGAACATAGACTTCACTGTGCTGCGGTAAGTCAAAATTGATAACCAAAGGCAGTGCATCAATATGAATGCCTCGTGCTAACACATCTGTCGCTAACAATACCGACACCTCGCCAGCTTTAAATTGCGCCAGGGTTGACTCTCGCTCGGCTTGTGTCTTTGCACTATGGAGTGCCTGAGCTGAAATACCCGCTTTAACCAATTTTTTGCATAGGCTATCGGCGCTGCCTTTTTCACCGATGAAGGCCAACGCTTGAGCGTCACTATGCTGTTTGAGTAATGCAATCAGTGCCTGTGGTTTGCTGCCCTTATTGACAAGATAAAGGGTTTCATCAATCGGGCTGCTGTGAGCGTCGTGACCATGCGTGGCATCATCAACACCATGAGTTGGCGCAGCGTGTAGCTCGACAGCGTGTGGCATAAGCTGCTTGGCTTTGGCCTTAAGTTCATCTGAGAAAGTGGCAGAAAACATCGCAATTTGGCAATTTGATGGAATACGCGCAAAAATCGCGACTACATCGGACCAAAAGCCCATATCTAACAAACGATCCGCTTCATCGAGTGTCACCATAGCCAATGCAGATAGTGGAAGAAGTGCCGCGCTCTCATCGTCTTTCATCAAATCGAGCAGTCGCCCGGTTGTGGCAACCAATAGACGCGGGCGTTGTTTTAGTGCGTCGATTTGGGCGGATTTGTTTTCACCACCACACAATGCCATTGTTTCAATACCCAAAGGCTGAGCAACGCGCTCAAGGGTCTCTTTCACTTGGATCGCAAGCTCTCGAGTGGGGACTAAAATCAACGCGCTGACAGTCGGTGACGCAAGCAACTTCTCAATCACAGGTAAGCCAAAGGCGAGCGTTTTACCACTGCCAGTATTTGCTAACGCCAGCACGTTATTGCCTGTGAGCAGTTTTGGAATCGCAAGGCGTTGAATTTGAGTAGGTTGCTCTATATCGCGTGGCAAAGCGCTAAGCACTTGAGGGCTGAGTAATACGGAAAAAGACATGTGCGTTACCTATGAGTGTGCCTTAAGCGTCAAGTTGTTTGGGTATGTACCACAAAATGTGGATAAAAAAAGTCAGCCATTTTGACAAATCGCTGACTTATCTTCAACTGAGGTGACGCAGTGTCTGCATTCTCAAGTGGATTAGGTTATTTCTGCGTTGCGGCCTTCATCGCGCTAATGAATTGGGTCAGTTTTGCTAGCATGGTTTCAGGGGCATCGCGATGTTGCTCAATTATTTTTACAACCGCCGAACCGGAAATGGCGCCAGCCGCTCCAGCGGCAATCGCTTGAGAGACTTGAGCTGGCTCGGAGATGCCAAAACCAAGCAGCGCTGGTGGCGCATGGTAGTCACGTAATTGGTCGAGCAGATGCTCCACTGGCATATTGGCTTTGGTCTCAGCGCCAGTCACGCCAGCGCGCGAAAGCAAATAAGTATAGCCTTGGCTCAATTTGGCCACTTGCTTCAATGTTTGCGCACTTGCCGTTGGTGGTGCAATAAAAATAGGGTCGATATCGAAGCGCTTAGCGGCATCAACGAACAGTTCGCTTTCATTAGTCGGAACATCGGCAATCAGTACTGAGTCGATACCTGCGTTTTGACAGCGTTGATAAAAATCCTCTACGCCACGAGCGTAAACCAAATTGGCGTAGACTAACAAACCGATGGGCAGTTGCGGGTAGCGCTGACGAATGGTTGCAATGATCTCAAAACAGATATCTGGGGTCGCACCTGCGTTAAGAGCGCGCACGTTTGCCCCTTGAATTGTCGGGCCATCGGCGAGCGGGTCGGAAAACGGCAGACCTAATTCAAGTGCATCGGCACCGGCGCGCACAAGCGTGTCAATAATCTCAAGTGACAGCTCCGGATTTGGGTCGCATACCGTGACAAAAGGAACGAATGCCCCTTGATTTTGGCTGGCTAGACGATCAAATAGATTCTGATAACGACTCATTAGAGCACTCCTTTCTCTTCGAGGATCTTGTGGACGGTGAAAATGTCTTTATCACCGCGGCCAGAGAGATTCACTACCAATAACTGTTCTTTCTCTGGGTTGTCATGCGCCATACGCAGTGCGGCTGCAAGCGCGTGAGACGATTCCAGTGCGGGAATAATGCCCTCATGGCGAGCGAGCGCTTGAAACGCCTCCAGCGCTTCATCATCAGTGACGTTATCGTATTCTGCGCGACCAATGGCGTTGAGATAAGCGTGTTGCGGCCCAACCGATGGAAAATCGAGGCCGGCTGAAATCGAGTAGGACTCTTCCACTTGACCATATGAATCTTGCATTAACGGCGCTTTCATACCAAAGAAAATGCCGGTTTTGCCATGTTTTAATGGCGCGCCATGCTCGCTGGTGTCGATGCCTTTGCCAGCAGGTTCAACGCCAATCAAGCGTACACTGGGTTCGTCGATAAAATCAGCGAACATGCCAATGGCGTTTGAGCCACCACCAACGCAGGCAATAACCGCATCGGGAAGGCGGCCTTCACGCGCGAGAATTTGATGTTTGGTTTCTTCACCAATGATGCGCTGAAACTCACGTACTATGGTTGGGAAAGGGTGGGGGCCTGCAGCAGTACCGAGCAGATAATGCGCCTCTTGATAACTGGCCGACCAATCACGCATCGCTTCGTTACAGGCGTCTTTTAAGGTCGCAGAGCCTGAATGAACCGGAATGACTTCGGCTCCCATCAAACGCATTCTAAAGACATTGGGACTTTGACGTTCGACATCTTTTGCTCCCATGTAGACGCGGCATTTAAGCCCCAGCAACGCGCATGCTAGCGCGGTCGCAACGCCATGTTGGCCTGCGCCGGTTTCCGCAATAATTTCGTTTTTGCCCATGCGCTTGGCGAGAAGCGCTTGACCCAACACTTGGTTGGTTTTATGCGCGCCACCGTGCAATAGATCTTCACGTTTAAGGTAGAGTTTGGTTTTTGTACCTGCGGTGAGATTGCGCGTTAGCGTTAATGCGGTTGGGCGTCCGGCGTACTCTTGCAGCAGTGACATGAATTCGCTACGAAACTCGGGATCTTCTTGAGCATCGATAAACGCTTGCTCAAGTTGATCAAGAGCAGGAACCAAAAGCTGCGGTACAAATTGGCCGCCGTATTCGCCGAAGTAGGCATCAAGTATTGCCATGATGAATGTCCTTAATATTGTCGAATTGCAGTAAATGCACGCTGCAATTTATCCTGATCTTTGGTGCCCGGAGTGCTTTCCACTCCGGAGTTAAAATCGAGTCCCTGAGTACCAAGCTGAGCTGCGCTTTGTGCGTTAGTGGGGTTTAGCCCTCCTGCGAGCATGACTTGGCTAGGTTTAGCGATGAGCTGCCAATCAAAAGAGGTGCCAGTGCCACCGCTTTGCTTGCCAACTTGAGCGTCGAGTAAATGGCGATCAACGCCGTATTCGATGAGTTTTGGCACGTCCTGACTGACGCCATACGCCTTCCAAATTTGAACCTCTTGGGGTAACACGGCTCTTAGCTCTGCAATGTATTGCTCGGTTTCGTTGCCATGCAGCTGTACCGCATAAAGTGCCAACTGCTGCGCGTGCTGGGCAACAAAGGACACGGTTTGGTTTTGAAACACGCCCACATAACGTAACAACGCATGGCGTGTGATGCTTTTCGCTTGCTCTAAAGTAACATGCCGCGGCGACTCAGGCACAAAAATGAGTCCGCCAAATACCGCACCGGCCTGATAGGCGTATTGAGCATCTTGGCCAGATGTAAGGCCACACACCTTGTTGTCGCCCAAAATCACCTGACGTACTGCCAATTCAAGATGGTCACTTGCCATGAGTGAACTACCAATGAGAAAGCCATCGGCGTAGTTAGCCAGATCGCGCACTTGCTGGTGGGTGTAAATACCAGATTCGGAAATCACAATGCTATGGGGAGCTTGCGCGCGCAGTTGCGGCGCAAGTTGCTTGGTGCGATTAAGATCCGTGGTCAAATCTCGTAAATTGCGGTTATTGATGCCAATTACGCGAGCGTTTAGTGCCACCGCGCGAGTCAGTTCCGCCTCGTTACTCACTTCTGTTAACACGCCCATTCCCAACTGGTGAGCAATGTCGGAAAGTTCAGTGTATTGAGCATCGTCTAACACCGAGAGCATCAGCAAAATGGCATCAGCTTGATAGTGACGCGCCAAATAGACCTGATAAGGCTCAATCATAAAGTCTTTGCACAATATCGGTTGTGAGACTTGGTTGCGCACTTGTGTAACAAACTCAAATTGACCTTGAAAATACTTTTCGTCGGTCAGTACTGAAATGGCGTCAGCGTGGTGGCGATAGACACTGGCAATGGCATCTAAGTCGAAATCGGCGCGAATCAGCCCTTTGGATGGCGAGGCTTTTTTGCATTCCAAAATGAACGCACTGTTCTCACCACTCAGCGCTTGATAAAAGTCTCGATCGGACGGGGTCAACGTTGACTGAAAAGTGTTCAGCGGCTGAGCGGCTTGGCGCTTGGCAACCCACAAGCGTTTGTCGACCACAATTTTAGCCAATACCTCAGCCATTGCGGCTTCTTGTATCGAGACATGCTCAGAGAGCTGTTGATTATTGTGTTCCATTTTTATCCTCGCGCAGCCAACTGCTGAACTAATTGATACGCTTTGCCGCTGTTCATCGCCTCGAACGCTTTTTCGGTATTGGCTTTAAGATCATCATGACCAAATAAACGCATTAACAGGGCCACATTGACCGCGACGGCAGACATCTGCGCTGGCGTGCCTTGACCATTTAAAATTTGCGTCACGATAGCGCGGTTTTCATCAGGGCCACCGCCTTTGATTGCATCCAAAGGAAAGCGGTCCACGCCAAAATCTTCAGGAGAGAGGCGGTATTCATGAATTTCATTATCACGAATTTCTGCGACTAGGGTGTCGCCGTGAATCGCCACTTCGTCCAATTCACTGCCGTGTACCACAGCAGCGCGTTTCATACCCATTTGTAACATGGTTTCTGCAATTGGGCGTACCAGTTCTTCGCTGTAGACCCCCATTAATTGAATGCTGGGGCGAGCTGGGTTAATCAGTGGACCTAAGATATTAAAAATAGTGCGAGTTTTTAGAGTCTGACGCACTGGCATCGCGTGGCGCACTCCACCGTGGTATTGCGGCGCAAATAAAAATGCCACGCCAAGATCATCGACCGCTTGACGGGTATTTTCAGGGCTCATTGCCAAATCAATACCAAAAGAGTCGAGTAAATCCGAGCTGCCTGATTGGCTAGAGACGGAACGATTACCATGTTTGGCGATTTTTAGCCCGCAAGCGGCAGCAACAAATGCCGCAGTCGTAGAGATGTTAATCGTGTTGTGACCATCACCACCGGTGCCAACAATGTCAGCAAAATCGTAATCTGGGCGTGGAAACGCTTTGGCGTTTGCCAGCAGTGCTTGGGCGGCTCCTGCGATTTCATCGGGTGTTTCGCCTTTGACTTTTAATGCTGTGAGCGCCGAGGCCATCACAATAGGATCCATTTCACCGCGAATGATCTGGTCAAACAGTTGTTGGCTTTCGTCTTGAGTCAGTGATTGTTGCTCATAAAGCTTATTGATGATTACGTCCATTATCCTAACTCCTGTCGTTGCGGTTTGGTGGTGCTTATTTGTCGGTCATGCTTGTTCTGAGCCCATTCAATGGCGTTGACCAGTAAGTTGGCGCCAAAGGTGGTCATAATCGATTCGGGGTGATATTGGAACCCACACACGCGATGGTCTTCGTGAACCACGGACATCACCAATCCATCGACTTCGGCTGTGATTGTCAGGCTCTCAGGCACTTGCGTCGCGACCAGTGAATGATATCGAGCGATGGCGAGAGGGTTGGGCAGGCCTTGATAGATAGCGTGGTTTTCATGGGCCATCATCGAGGTTTTGCCATGAACGATATTCCCTGCGCCTTCGACAACACCGCCATAGGCTTCGACAATGGCCTGGTGCCCCAGACAGATACCAATCATAGGGACTTTGCCTTTGAGACGTTCAATCAGTTCTGGCATGCAGCCAGCGTCGCTGGGTTTGCCAGGGCCCGGCGATAGCACGACGACGGGGTTTTCCATCTGGCTTAATGCATGAATGATGGTATTGGCGTCAATATGATTACGATAAATGGTCACTGGGTAGCCAAGCGCGCGAAACTGATCAACCAAGTTATAGGTAAAAGAATCAAAATTATCGATAAATACAATCTGGGTCATATTAGGCTCCTTGGTGCGCCGCTTGAATGGCAGTGAGGACCGCCTGCGCTTTACCTCTGGTTTCATCGGTTTCGGCAATGGGATCTGAGTCAAACACCACACCAGCACCAGCTTGAACATGGGCGATGCCTTGCTCAACGTAAGCGGAGCGAATCACGATACAGGTATCTAATGTGCCATCGCCCGTGAGATAGCCAACTGCGCCGCCATAAGCACCACGACGACGGCCCTCAACTTGGCGAATTAACTGCATTGCGCGGATTTTGGGCGCGCCAGTTAATGTGCCCATATTCATACACGCTTGATAGGCGTGAAGCGCGTCAAAATCGGGGCGCAATTGGCCGACCACGCGAGAAACCAGATGCATGACATGACTGTAGCGGTCAACTTTGAGAAGGTCGGCCACGTGACGTGTGCCCGGCGTCGAAATGCGTGCGACATCATTGCGCGCAAGGTCAACCAGCATCATATGCTCTGCGTTTTCTTTGGTATCGCTGCGCAGTTCCAACTCAATACGGCTATCCAAATCAAGATCAATCGTACCGTCGGCCTTTTTACCACGGCGTCGCGTGCCCGCAATCGGATAAATCTCGACTTGGTTACTCTGAGCATCGTATTTCAGCGCACTTTCTGGCGACGCGCCAAACAAAGTGAAGTGTTCATCTTGCATGTAAAACATGTAAGGGCTTGGATTGGTTTGTTTTAGTACTCGATAAGCCGCCAGTGGCGAAGGGCACGGCAGCGTAAAGCAGCGTGAAGGCACCACTTGGAACACGTCGCCGCGCACTACGTACTGTTTTAAATCGGACACAATAGTGGCAAAGTCGTTATCACTAATATTTACCGACACCTTGAGCGGGCTAGTGGTCTGTGCAATGGGCGCGGTATGAACACCGTGGCTTTGCTGTTCAATCTGATTTAAGCGCTGCTGTATCTGCTGCGAAATCGCCTGTGTCGTATCAAACAGTGAAGCTTGTAGAAGGCAACTTTGCGCTTGGTGATCAATGACGAGCAAAGTTTCGGCGACGTAAAAAACGTAATCAGGACAGTGATTGTGTTCATCTGCGCTACCTAACGGCTCAAAGTTAGCCACGAGGTCATAAGCAAACAGACCACCAACAAACAGAGCGTACTTATCATGTTCGGGTAAGTTAACACTGGTACGTATCAAGCGCAGAGCGTCAAAGGAGGAGCTTTGATGCAGCTTGGTATCTTCATCAAGCGCATTGTCAGCAGGAGTAAAACCCAGGGTAAGTTCTGTATAACCTTCGCTTTGACTTAATTGAATTGAAATCGTATCGGCTGACGTTTTTTCTGCGGCGAGATGACGATTTACTGCGTGAAGCAGGCGATCGCCATTGGCCGTGAGGGCGCTCAGTGTTACTTGTTGACCGCGACATACGATGCGCACCGCGGCATCGACCAGCAGTAAGCTTTTGAGATTTTGTTTCGAGTCGATCTCAGCCGATTCGAGCAGCAAACTGTCGCTTTTATCACCGCACAGCGTTTGAAATAGTGCCGTAGGGTCATCACAGTACGCTAGCGGTCGCGTCATCACAGTCAGCTCTGCAGCAGAGCGCGCGCTGGTAGCGGTAATATCAAATCCTGTTGAACTCATCGCGTTAGTCACAAAACCTCCTAGGATGCACATCGAAAAATAAAAAACGCCCGTGTTAACGGGCGTTTAAATGGAAACTTCGCGTAATTTACGCATACCAAAACGCCCAAACTGATTGGCACCACAATTGCCACTTCACGCTGTCGCGCGAGACGGAGATAAGTTTGTCATTCTTATTTGCGTTAAATTCTTGTAACATGGCAATTCAAGGCTGTGGTCGTGTTTGCGTACTAGTAAACAAGTACAGCAACAAAATGTCAACCCTTTGAACAAAAAAATGCGAATAGATTTACACAGCCATACCACTGCCTCCGATGGGCGTTTGACTCCTACCGAATTAGTTGACCGCGCGCTACAGTTTGAACTTGACGTGCTTGCTATCACGGATCATGACACGCTGGCAGGTCTTGACGAAGCGCGTCACTACATTACTCAGCACAATTACCCACTGACGTTGATTAACGGGATTGAAATCTCGACCGTGTGGTATAACAAAGACATTCATATCGTAGGATTGAATGTCGACCCGGAAAATGCCCAATTGCAGGCGTTAATTTTTGAGCAGCAGCAACGACGTCATGGTCGTGCGGCAATGATTGCCGAGCGCTTAGAAAAGGCGACGCGGCCAGGTGTCTTAGATGAGGTTAAAGATATCGCCGGTGATGCGCCAGTGACACGGGCTCATTTTGCCAAGTGGTTGGTTGAGCAAGGCTTTGCTAAAAATATGCAGCAAGTGTTTAAGAAATTTTTGACGCGCAATAATCCCGGTTACGTTCCACCCAATTGGTGTTCAATGGCAGAGGCGATTAAGGCCATTCAGGCCGCTGGTGGGCAAGCGGTACTTGCGCACCCTGGACGTTATGGCTTTACCGCAAAATGGTTAAAACGGCTATTGACGGATTTCAGCGCAGCCGGTGGCGATGCAATGGAAATTGCGCAGCCGCAGCAATCTCAGCAAGAACGCAGGCTATTGGCGGATTACGCTATTAATTATCAACTATTGGTATCGCAAGGCAGTGATTTTCATTATCCCTCACCTTGGATGGAGCTAGGGCGAAATTTATGGCTCCCTTCGGGTGTGGCGCCTGTATGGCAGAATTGGTCATTACCTACAAATAAGGGAGTGAACGACGCGACTTAGGTCGACAAAATAACGTGATCCAAAGCGCATTCATCGCGTATAATCATCGCGTTGAATGTGTGATTTTACACACATGAGCGCTCAATTATGGCTTACTCATGAAGCATCACGTTGCTCAGTGCGTCTGGCCGTTATTCATAAGAAAATTACAAGGACAGACGATGAGCCAGTTTTTCTATGTTCACCCAGAAAACCCTCAGGCACGCTTGATAAGTCAAGCTGTGGCAATCATTCGCAATGGTGGCGTGATTGTTTACCCGACAGATTCCGGCTACGCGCTAGGTTGCCAGCTTGAAAACAAACAAGCGCTAGAGCGTATTTGTCAGATTCGCCGCCTCGATGAACGACATAATTTCACGCTATTGTGCCGCGACCTCTCTGAGTTGTCGCTTTATGCTCGTGTTGATAACAGCGCATTTCGTTTGCTGAAAAATAATACCCCCGGGCCGTATACCTTTATTTTTAAAGGTACCAAAGAGGTGCCGAGACGTTTAATGAACGCCAAACGTAAGACCATTGGTATTCGAGTGCCAGATAATAAAATCGCGCTGGAATTGCTTGAGGCGTTAGGTGAACCTTTGATGTCTACCTCGCTGATTTTACCGGGCAACGATTATACGGAATCGGATCCAGAAGAAATACGTGACAAACTTGAACACGCGGTTGATGTGATATTAAACGGCGGCTATCTCAGCTCTCAGGCGACGACTGTGGTCGACTTCAGTGATGATGAGCCACAAATTGTCCGTTTAGGATCTGGCGATCCTAGCGCATTTGAATAGTCTTTCTACCCGTTCCACTTGAAGCCGTTTGGGTCTCCCTTGTTTTTGTAAAGCGTCGCTGGCAACAGGGCGCTTTTTTAGTTCACGAGTAAGACGTGTACGCGAAAATAGGCCAAATTGGGGCTTGTGACCTAATTTGCAGAGTGCGCATTTCTTGAAAATGGGCCGCTTACAATTGACGGAATTAGTGATATACTGCGCGGCCGCATCGACTGATGCATTACCCTCATTCAGCAATGACTCCAAAGGCTGATGAGCGTATCATTCCATCCCGATTGTCTCTTAATGAGACAATACGACGTCTGTGAAGACGACAAAAAGGCAGATTGAAGATAAATGAACGAAAAATTGCAGAAGGTGCTGGCTCGTGCTGGCCACGGTTCACGTCGCGAACTTGAAGCTTTGATTAAAGCCGGTCGTGTTAGTGTTAACGGCGTGGTCGCTAAGCTTGGCGAACGACTGGAAGAAGAAAGTGCCGTTGTGCGTATTGACGGCCATATTGTGTCTGCGAAGGCGCAAGAAGAGGTGATTTGTCGAGTGCTGGCTTATTACAAGCCGGAAGGAGAACTTTGTACTCGTCATGACCCGGAAGGTCGCCGTACTGTGTTTGATCGTCTGCCAAAAATCCGCGGTTCACGTTGGATTTCCGTTGGTCGTCTTGATGCTAACACCTCGGGTCTTTTGCTCTTTACCACAGACGGTGAATTAGCCAATCGCCTAATGCACCCTAGTCGCCAAGTGGAGCGTGAATATTTGGTGCGTGTGTTTGGTGAAGTCAACGAAGCCAAAATTCGTAACCTTGTCAACGGTGTTCAGCTTGAAGATGGCCTTGCCCGCTTTGAGGACGTGGTTTACACCGGCGGAGAGGGTATGAACCACACGTTTTATGTGGTGATCAACGAAGGGCGTAACCGTGAAGTGCGTCGTTTGTGGGAATCGCAAGATTGTACCGTGAGCCGACTGAAACGTGTTCGTTACGGTGATATTTTCCTTGATAAAAAGTTACCACGCGGTGGTTGGATGGAACTCGACCTTAAAGAGGTGAACTATCTGCGTAACTTGGTTGAATTGCGTCCAGAAAACGAAACCATGATGGATGAAACCAAAGCGAACAGTTCACGCAAACGTGAGCGCGCTCGTAGTCAGAAGATCCGTCGTGCAGTTAAGCGTCATGAAGAGCGTGTCAGCGCGCCAAAAGGCCGCAGTAACAATCCTCGTCGCAGCAAGAAAGCGGCAGGTGAGCACGGCGCTCGTAATAAAACGCGTTGAGTGTTATTTCGTTGATGTATACCCGTCCTACTTGAAGTTGTTTGGGTATAAGTTATAAAAAAGGCTTTCAAATGAAAGCCTTTTTTGATCTCTATACCCTAACCTTTTCAAGGGTAGGGATAGATTGAAATCAATTAATCACGCTTCCACAGCATGAAGCACGATTTTTCATCAGGATCACGACTGATTAGCATACGAGCGAACACATCATCAAGCTCGTCATTCGCTTCGTTGACCAAACCGATACGAATTTCAGCGTAACGTTCTTTATCGACTTCAAAGCCCGTATGAGCTTCCCAGTCATCACCCGTTTCAACCCATTCGGCAGCGCCACGATCTTCAAACTGCGCTGTGAATAAAATCACATCGGCGGGTTCAAGGTTGTCAGGCGCCATTTCAAGGAAGATGTCGTATGCGGCATCAATGGCATCGTCGTAAGAAATCAGCTCAGCCATGATTACGCTCGGTTCATGTATTTGCGCTCTGCCGTGTTGATCACGACACGGTCACCCGTTGCAATGTATTCAGGTACTTGTACGACAAGGCCTGTTGCGAAACGAGCTGGCTTAGTGCGAGAAGAGGCCGATGCACCTTTGATAGAAGGGTCTGTTTCTTCAATGACAAGCTCAACAGACGAAGGCAGCTCAAGACCTACCGCCGCGCCGTTTACGAGAATCACTTGCAGGCCTTGGATCTCTTCTGTGATGTACAGAAGATCGTCTTCGATGTCTGCGTGCTTGAAGGTGTACTGAGAGTAATCTTCGTTATCCATGAAGATGTAGTCATCGCCATCAATGTATGAGAACGCTGCAGAACGCTTGTTCATTTCAACAGTCTCGAGTACATCGTCAGACTTATAACGTTCATCAACACGTGCGCCAGTGATAAGATCAAGGCAACGCATTTTGTAAATTTTTGCGCCGCCGCGACCACCTGGTGTTGTCACTTCGATGTCTTTTACGAGCAGTGTTTTGCCATTAGATTCAATTGCAAAACCTTTTTTAATTTCACTTGCCTTTGGCATTTTGTATTCCTACTTGATCGCTCTTGTCCCAGTCCTATCTGAGGTTGCAAATTGCCTCCTCAAGTGGGAAGGGTATATTGAGCGTTGTGAACAAAAACGCGCGGATTATACTATTGAGCGCGACGATGATCATGTCTTTCAATGCATTTATTCTACTTTAGCTTAAAATTTGATGGGTTCTTATTGCTGTAACGCGCTCAAAGACTTGCGTTGACCACAGGGCTAGGCGAATATATCGGCCCCAGCGCTATGAGTGAGAGTGTGTCATGTTGGCGGTCATTGACCCTAAACTTCCTTTTCAAACTGAGTTTCAACCGGTAATTAATGATTTGCAGCTCTGCTTGCGCGGCGCGCTTGGTGACAATTTGCACAGCATTTACCTCTTTGGCAGTGTTGCGCGTAAGACTGCGCGGGTGGGTCTGTCCAATATTGATGTGGTGGTGGTGACTCAACGAGATTTGGCCGGTGAGCGAGCCACACTCACTAACAGTGTTAAGTGGCGCGTGCAACGTCACTTTACTCAAGTGGTCGGTATGACATTACAATGTACGACAGTCAATGAAGTGGCTAGCTTAACCAGCTTATTCAGTTGGGGTTTTTTACTTAAACATTGCGCAGTTTGCATTTATGGCGATGATCTTGCCGAATGCTTTGGCGAATATGAGCTTAGTTGGGAAATTGCCAAGCATTGGAACGACGATGTCGCTGATTGGTTGGCAGTGTATCGTGACAAAATTGCGCTGGCGAATATGCCAGCGATTCAAAGTGCCAGTCAATTTGCCATTGCGCGTAAATTGTTGCGGGCCAGCTATGCGTTAGTCATGCATAAAGAGCAGCGTTGGCTTGAAGATCCCATCGCTTGTGGTGAAGCGTTTTTGCGTTACTACCCAAATAAAGCGCAAGAAATTGAGCGCCTGACAATTTTGCTCTCAGGCCGAGTGATTGCAAAGCGCTCGGTGATTGGTTTGCTCGACAGCTATGGTCAATGGTTATCTGATGAATACCGCAAAACCGAATTTCGTATCGGCTGAGGTCAAAATAACCCTAGTTGGTGGCCGACGAGTTGTTCAAAATCTTTTCCCACAAACGGTAAAATGCTATCGGCAATCGGTTTGAGCTGCTTGTCGATATAATGCTGATAATCGATGGCGCTTTGCTGATACTCAATCGGCTCAGGGCCGTTGAGTGTAATGATGTATTCGATTTGCCCTCGATTTTGATAACGTAACGGTTTACCTAACCGCTGATTTTGCGCGTCGGCTAAACGTGCTGCACGCACTTGAGGTGGCACGTTTTTTTGATAATCCGCCAGTTTGCGTCTCAAACGTTTGCGATAAATCAGTTCACTGTCAAATTCTCCCGCTCGTGTATTGTCAACAAACTCGCGTACAAACGTATCGGGTGATTGATGATGAAAAATCAGTTGATATAGGCGGTGTTGAAACCGCTGTGCCAGTGGCGTCCAATCCGTTCTGACGCTCTCTAACCCTTTAAAAATCAGCCGCTCTGTTTCGCCATCACCGACTAAGCCCGCATAGCGTTTTTTCGAACCCGTTTCTGCGCCACGAATGGTGGGCATTAAGAAGCGGCGGTAATGGGTTTCATATTCCAATTCTAGAATTGAGGTGAGGTTGTAGCGCTGTTTTAGCTCATTTTTCCACCACTCATTGATGTGCAAAACGAGTTGCTGGCCGACTTTATCAGCAGCGTCTTGTGTGTAGCTGCTGCCAAGAGAAACAAAGGTCGAGTCGGTATCACCATAGATAACTTGATAACCTTGCGCTTCAATCAGTTTACGCGTGGTCTTCATGATTTCATGGCCACGCATTGTGATGCTTGAGGCGAGGCGAGTGTCGAAAAATCGGCACCCTGACGAGCCAAGAACGCCGTAAAAGGAGTTCATTATGATCTTAATTGCTTGAGAGAAAGCCAACTCTTGTTGCTGTTTTGCTCTATCACGGGCGTGCCATAACTTTTCGATCATTTGTGGCAAAAAATGCCGACTTCGATGAAATTGACCACCGCGAAATCCCGCCACGGCTTGATTGTCGTTAGGACCGACCTCAAGCTTGAGCCCTTCAATCAGCCCCATAGGGTCAATTAAGAACGAGCGAATGATCGCAGGATAAAGACTTTTAAAGTCAAGTACTAACACAGAGTCGTACAGACCGGGCAAAGAGTCCATCACATAGCCGCCCGGACTTGCGAGCCAATTCTCTGGGTGCAGATTAGGCGCAACGTAACCCGAGCGATGAATCTGGGGCAGGTAGAGGTTAGTAAAGGCGGCGACCGAGCCGCCAATGCGATCGAGCTCTAGCCCAGTAAGTTTGGCGCGCTCGACCAAAAATGCCAGTAAGTGCGTATGCTCAAAAATGCGATTGACCAGCACACAATCTTGCAAGTTGTACTTAGCGAGGGCTCGCTTATCGTAGCGAAACATATGATTAATTTCCGCCATACGATTGTCGACATTATGGATCGCTTTTCCTTCCCCTAGCAGCGTTTGCGCGACAGATTCTAAAGACCAGGAGCGAAAGTGATAGGTTGCGGTCTTCAGAGCGTCAATGCCATCAATGACCACGCGGCCTGGCAGAGTGACAAAGCTTTGCTGATTTTGGGCACTGGAGCGAAAAAAGCCAGTTTGGCGACCTCGTCCTAAAATGAGCGGCAGTTTATGAAATTCAGCGCGATGGAATAAGAGGCGAAAGTCAAAATCAATCACGTTCCAACCGATGATGACGTCGGGATCGAATTTTTCAAACCAATCCATCAAGGCTGCGAGTAATGCTCGTTCGTCGTTTACCCACTCTATCGGGGTTATCTTGCCACTCTGACTTGCTTCCGCGAAAGACCTTGCCTCACCTATCATAATGACGCGCTCGTCTTGTGGACTGGCCAGCCCTATCGAATAGAGCAGCCCTTTTTCAGAACACTCGATATCAAGGGAGACGACGTGAAGCTTAGGCTGATAATCGCTTGAGCGACATTTGACTTGGCGGAACTGTGCATGAGAATGCGTTTTGGTTTGACGCAGGCCAACGTACTCGATGGACCCTTTGATAAATCGTTCCATTAAGTAACGGTCTGCGAGGCGAATATCGTGCTCGAAACAGACGATGTCGTGTTCGGCAAAGAGTTGAATCATGCGCTGCGCCAGTGAAATGCTGGCGCAGTAACAGCCGCAGATAGCCGTCGCGTCAAAGGTTTGCATTCTTACGGTGCGAATGTCTGCGTGAAGCCCTTGGGAAACGATAAGCTGAGTGGCGCGCTCAGCGTCTGATTGCGCGATGAAAAATACCGTCTGTTCACCTTCGATAAGCAATTGAACAGGGCCGACGTCGCTGCTTAGCCACAATTCGATAACGCTTTGGCCGCGTATATCACGCGCTTGCCGAGTGAGAAGAAAACCTTGCTGAACGCTCAATCACAATACCTAACATCTGATAGCTCAATCGCTAAGTATACCGAACTCCTGTGGTGGCGTATGCCATATTTGCATCGCGCTGTTGGGGTAACTGGAAAAGCACTATTTAGCCCGATATACCCCTTCTACTTGAAGTTGCAGCGCTTTCCATTACCAAGTAAGTGGCTAGCTCTCACAAACCTCATTACATAGTGTATCTATGTTCACGAAGTGCTCGAAGGCTTTTTTCGTTTGCCGCCTACCTGCATCTCCAAGTTGTTTTGGTCTATGTTTTTGGACGCAAAATTATACGCTCACAGTTTAATATTCGAGACAGCGCTTCTTTTGCAAGATCTTCTTGTCAAACTAATTGAGCTGCGTTGCGTTTTCGCAAGAATTAGTTCTTGATAAACTTTTTGTTTCGGCACATATTCATTAAGAGCATTTGTGTGTTAAATGCCGTAGAATGTTTCGAGCAATTTGAATACACCTCTAATTTGATAAGCCCATCACGCTTTTTATCTACTGGTTCACGCAATCGTTGCCGTTGAGTGACGAGCGCAAGGAATGGCCCATAGGTATATCGCGATGAGGTGGCTGATTTGAATTGTTTCGATACACACATACTGTAATCCACAAAAGAAGTGGGTGCAGAGCCATACATGAGCGTGGAGATACAAGTTTGATTAATGTTTTCCTTGTAGATGATCACGAGCTGGTTCGCACAGGGATACGACGTATTATTGAAGACGTCCGTGGTATGAACGTAGCAGGGGAAGCTGAGAGCGGTGAAAATGCAGTGAAATGGTGTCGAGCGAATCATGCCGACGTCGTTTTGATGGATATGAACATGCCGGGGATTGGTGGGCTAGAAGCGACCCGCAAGATCCTGCGCATTAATCCTGAAGTAAAAATTATCGTGTTAACCATACACACTGAAAATCCATTTCCGACCAAAGTCATGCAAGCCGGAGCCGCTGGCTATTTGACCAAAGGGGCGGCGCCGGATGAAATGGTGAATGCAATTCGTATTGTGCACAGTGGTCAGCGTTATATCTCCCCCGAGATTGCGCAACAAATGGCGCTGAGTCAGTTCTCGTCCGCATCTGAAAATCCATTTAAAGAACTGTCAGAGCGTGAATTGCAGATCATGATGATGATCACTAAGGGGCAGAAAGTTACCGATATTTCGGAGCAACTGAATCTAAGCCCTAAAACGGTCAATAGTTACCGTTACCGCCTGTTTAGCAAGTTGGACATTAGCGGTGATGTTGAATTGACTCATTTAGCAATTCGTCACGGCATGCTTGACACTGAGACTTTGTAGTGAGTTTGGTGTTTGACTCGACCGCCTTTTTAAAGACGGTGACGAACCAGCCCGGTGTATACCGCATGTATAACGCCGAGGCTGTGGTTATTTATGTCGGAAAAGCCAAAGATCTCAAAAAACGGCTGTCGAGTTATTTTCGCAAAACACTAGACAACGAAAAAACCAAAGCATTGGTGAGTCACATTGCCAAAATTGATGTGACCGTCACGCATAGTGAGACCGAAGCGCTCATCCTCGAGCACAACTATATTAAGCAGTACCTGCCGAAATACAATGTGCTGCTACGTGATGATAAATCCTACCCTTATATCTTTATCAGCCAGCATCGTCATCCCAGATTAAGTATGCACCGTGGCGCAAAACGGCGCAAAGGTGAGTATTTCGGCCCTTATCCCGACTCCGGCGCAGTACGCGAAACGCTGCACCTGATTCAAAAAATCTTTCCTGTGCGCCAGTGTGAAGACACGGTTTATGCTAACCGAACTCGCCCTTGTTTGATGTACCAAATTGGTCGATGTGCAGGGCCTTGTGTCAGTTCGATCATTTCAAGTCAAGACTACGCCGATTTGGTCGATTTAGTGCGGCTATTTTTGCGTGGTAAAGATAACCAAGTTTTGCAAACGCTCGTCGAGCGAATGGAGCAAGCCAGCCGAGACCTTCGCTTTGAGGATGCGGCGAAGTGTCGCGACCAAATTCAAGCGATACGTCGTGTACAAGAGCAGCAGTTTGTTTCAGAAGATAGCATGGAGGATATGGATGTATTGGGTTTTGCGCAGGAAAAGGGCATTGCTTGTATTCATATTTTGCTCATACGCCAAGGCAAGATCCTTGGAAGTCGCAGTCACTATCCGAAAATTCCATCAAATACCGAACCGTTTGAGGTGTTTGAGAGTTTTCTAACTCAATATTATCTCAATCACAATGAAGCGCGAACCATTCCGAATCGAATCTTATTAGCCAAAGATTTGGTGTTCGATTTGGCACCGTTGCAAGTGGCATTAACTGATCTTGCCGGACGAAAAGTCCAGTTTCATGTGAACCCGACAGGAAGCCGCGCGCGTTACCTTAAGCTAGCAACCACCAATGCCCTTACCGCGATCACAACCAAAATAAATCACAAAATGACGATAAGCCGTCGATTTAATGCGCTTCAAGGGGTGCTTGGGTTAGATGAAATTCAGCGCATGGAGTGTTTTGATATCTCCCATACAATGGGCGAAAGTACGATCGCGTCATGTGTGGTTTTTAACCATGAAGGCCCGGTGAAACAAGAGTATCGGCGGTATAACATCACCGGGATCACCGGAGGAGATGATTATGCCGCGATGGGACAGGCGCTAGAACGCCGCTACGCCAAGCAGCTTGATGTTGAGAAAATTCCCGATGTGATTTTTATCGACGGGGGGAAAGGTCAACTTAACCGAGCGCACGATATTATTGTGCGATATTGGACGGATTGGCCTAAACGACCGTTAATGATTGGTATTGCTAAAGGTGTTACACGCAAACCGGGTTTAGAAACGTTAATCACAACGACAGGCGAGGAGTTTCACTTGCCAAGTGATGCGCCTGCACTGCATCTTATTCAGCATATTCGTGACGAAAGTCATGACCATGCGATTGCTGGGCATCGAGCTAAGCGAGGAAAAACGCGACGTACCAGCGCACTGGAAGGCATCGAAGGGATCGGTCCCAAACGGCGTCAGGCTTTGCTAAAGTATTTGGGTGGAATGCAAGAAATTAAGCGAGCGACTGTCGAAGAAATCGCCAAAGTGCCCGGAATTAGTCGATCTTTAGCAGAAATTATTTATCAGGCATTGAAAGAGTAAGTAAAATCCAGCACCATTGGCGCGCAATCCAACTGAGAACAATAATATGCGTTTGAACATCCCTAACATACTGTCACTTATGAGATTATTTCTCATCCCAGTGTTTGTCGTTGTGTTTTACCTGCCGTATTCTTGGGCGCCTTTTGCAGCGGCAATGATTTTTTGGGTCGCTGGATTTACCGATTGGCTCGACGGTATGTTGGCGCGAAAACTAGGGCAAACATCGCGTTTTGGTGCGTTTATTGACCCTGTTGCAGATAAAGTATTGGTGGCTACTGCGCTTATATTGATCACTGAAGAGTATCACACGATCTGGGTCACCATTCCTGCCGTTACTATGATTGCACGTGAAATTATTATTTCAGCCCTGCGTGAGTGGATGGCCGAAATTGGTAAACGCGCTAGTGTTGCAGTGTCTTGGATAGGGAAAGTTAAAACCGTATCTCAGATGTTCGCCCTTTGGGTGCTAATTTGGCGCTACGATGATTGGATGGTTTGGCTTGGCTTTGCTGCGCTTTATATCGCGACCGTATTAACTTATTGGTCTATGGTGCAATATCTCATGGCAGCAAAAGACGACTTACTCAGTGAAGAGAATCAATAATAAAATAAGCAATTAAGATCCTTTTGTCCTATGGGGTAGTGCGACGAAACGTATGAATTTTAGCCCCTTAGCGCAAAATCTGCTCAAACAAACCAAAATTAAAAAAATAGTGTTGACTCAAAGGGATGAATCCGTAGAATGCATCCCGTACCCAAGAGGAAATGCTCTTGAGTATAACGAAGGCGCCTTGGCAGAGTGGCCATGCAGCGGATTGCAAATCCGTGGACCTCGGTTCGACTCCGGGAGGCGCCTCCATTTGCGACACTAGCTCAGTTGGTAGAGCGCAACCTTGCCAAGGTTGAGGTCACGAGTTCGAACCTCGTGTGTCGCTCCAAATATTGGAATGTGGCGATTGCGACATTCGGTCTGCAAAGCAGGCAAAAATTTGTGTGCCCTGGTGGTGAAATTGGTAGACACAAGGGATTTAAAATCCCTCGACTTTCGAGTCGTGCCGGTTCAAGTCCGGCCCGGGGCACCATCTCATCAAATAGCGAATTCGTCTTAAGATGAATCGTTTGCGACACTAGCTCAGTTGGTAGAGCGCAACCTTGCCAAGGTTGAGGTCACGAGTTCGAACCTCGTGTGTCGCTCCAAATTGAAAACCCAGTCTTCGGACTGGGTTTTTTCGTTTTCTAATTTTTAAACGATTTTCCTTAATAGAGCCTCATTCTAGCCCACAAGCACTTTGGTCAGATTAGGCTTATGGCAGCGTATATGATTCTGTTATTTTGTATCTATAAAGTAATCTCGAAAAACAAATATAATGGCGCACAAGCCAGCCAGAAGTACAATGTAACCGATGGTGAGTGCTTTCTCATATGACACAGCGTATTTAGCATGGTCCTCCTCACGAATGATTTCATTGTCATCGAATGCTTGGGTGAAATGAGTAGCAAAATGTTTTGGTAACGGCTCTATGGAAAGGTTACCTAACGTCATAATAGCAATGAGTAAACGTCCAACTCGATATGCGAATTGATTACCTCCAACTAGCAGGATATGCGCAATTACTTCAGCCATAGATCATTCCTTGGTGTCTGGGTTTCTTATCGTATGTCGTTAGCGCTTTTAGTTTGTCGAGTGAGTTCAAATAATTGCTGAAACATATATTCTCAAAAAGTGAGTTCACTAAATAAGGTAAAAACTAGGAAAAGAAGCAGGACGATTTTTCAGGCTCTCGGTGTCAGAAATGCCACAAACCGACCGACCAAAGCTTGCCAGACCAGAACGTTTCTGTGGCGACTCTTGGGCATGACAAAGAGTAGTTGGCTTGCCTCCATTCAGCTGGAGCTGGGCAGAATCCTACCCGCGAGACAAATATGCTCGTAGGCTTGATTGTGACTCCTTTATATTAAACCAGATAAGTAAAATAAGGTTGTGTCGCACCCCATATAAATTTAGTTGCTAACATAGTTGTCTGGTTATATAACAGTCAATATACCTGTATCACTTGAAGTTGCAGCGCGTTTCTCTACAAAGTAATGGGTTTGCTCTCGCAAAACCTCTTGCACAGTTTGTCACGTTCACGACGTGTTTAGTGGCGTTGCTCGTTTACAGCTAATGGTAACTCCAAGTTGTTTGGGTATAGATCATTTCCGAAGATATCCTTGTTTACTTGATGTCATCCACAATGGCGGGTATATACACTGCCGTCTTACGGTGTGCGTCCTGTGGGTACTTGAGGTGTATCGACTCACAATGAGTGATTGGGCAGTTTTTATTTACGTTTACAGGAGTTCGTGATGAAAGAAGTGCTGCTTAAAGACGCGTTTTTGGCGCAGGTAGCGAGTAATAACCCAAACCAACCGGAATATTTGCAAGCAGTGACAGAAGTGATTGCTTCAATATGGCCATTTGTCGAGAAAAACCCGAAATACATCAAAGCCGGGATTTTGCAGCGTCTCGTTGAGCCTGAGCGTTTGGTCCAATTTCGTGTCAGTTGGGTGGATGATGCCGGAAATGTGAATGTTAACCGAGCATTTCGCGTGCAACATAACTCCGCGATTGGGCCTTATAAAGGGGGCATGCGTTTTCATCCATCAGTGAATTCATCGGTACTCAAGTTCCTTGCTTTTGAACAAACGTTTAAAAATGCGTTAACGACGTTACCAATGGGTGGCGGTAAAGGCGGCAGTGATTTCGACCCGAAAGGAAAGAGTGTTAACGAAATCATGCGTTTTTGTCAGGCGTTAATGTTGGAGTTACACCGTCATCTCGGTTCTGACACTGACATTCCAGCGGGTGATATTGGCGTTGGTGCACGCGAAGTCGGCTTTATGACTGGAATGATGAAAAAACTGACCAACAGTGCAGAGTGTGTATTTACCGGCAAAGGGCTGTCGTTTGGAGGAAGTTTGCTGCGCCCTGAAGCTACGGGTTATGGTTTGCTCTATTTTGTTGAAGCCATGCTTAAAGAGCGTGGTGAATTACTGGTTGGTAAGCGTGTTGGTGTTTCAGGCTCCGGTAACGTGGCGCAATACGCGATTGAGAAAGCGATGGAGATGGGCGCACGTGTTGTTACTGCGTCAGATTCCGATGGCACAGTTTATGATCCTGAAGGCTTCACACCTGAAAAACTGGCATTGCTGATGGAGATCAAGAACGTTCAGCGTGGCCGCGTTGTCGATTATGCGAACAAATTAGGATTAACCTACAGCGCAGGCAGTAAACCTTGGCAGTTCCCGATGGATGTTGCTTTACCTTGTGCGACTCAAAACGAACTGGATAGCCATGATGCTGAAACTTTGGTTGCAAATGGTGTGCAGCTAGTGGCAGAAGGGGCGAACATGCCAAGCACCGCAGAGGCGGTGGCGGTATTTAACAACGTTGGTGTGGTTTACGCACCGGGTAAAGCCTCAAACGCGGGCGGTGTTGCCACGTCGGGCTTAGAAATGAGCCAAAACGCGGCACGTTTGGGTTGGACTCGATCTGAAGTAGACCAACGCCTGCAAAGCATTATGCGCAGTATTCACGACACTTGTGTCGAATATGGCCGCGATGAGTCTGGTAAAATCAATTACGAGCTAGGCGCAAACATCGCAGGCTTTGTGAAAGTGGCGGATGCAATGATGGCACAAGGTATTTACTGATTATAAATTGCTTGAAATGAAGACGCTGGGTCCTTAATCAAGAATTAAGGCCCAGCTTTTTTATTTTCTGACGTCGTTACTGCTATATTTGATGCCACCAAATAATGCAACGGCAGTCACAATAATTGGTTTTGGCATTTTCTATTTGACTTGCTCTTCTAAGTCAAATAGTGATACCCGTATTATTTAAAAGCCATTTATTAATGGTGATTTAATTAACAAGGGTATAACACTGGTAAGTGATTAAATAACATCAATCACTAAAGAAACTAATAAGAAGCGGCCAGAACGCACAGGAGGGGCGACGCGACGCGCTGAAAATTGTGCTTTGCGAAGTAAGCGCTCTACTGCAACGGGTGATACGGTGATCAATTTTTTAGCGCCGTGCCGCTTGGCAATATCTAATGTTGCTTTAAGCAGTTCAACCGTGCTTTCGTTGGAAAATTGGTTTGGTGCAATGTTAGGTGATTGCAATGCTGGATTAAAACTGGTGAAACGTGACAACTCCCAAATATCCGAATGTTGTGGCGCAGCTTGGCCGTTGAGCAGCTCGGGAAACACTTCTTGTAATAAGTATGGCTCTGTTGTTGGCAGCAAACGCGCACAGCCAACAATGTCGTCTTGCTCTTTGGCTACGACATAGAGAGTATCTTCGCTATCGTATTGATCTTTTTCTATTTTATCTGACGTTGAACCAAAGCCTGGTACGACATCCCATTCGAGGTGGTTAATAAAAACGTCATAACGGTAGTGAAAAAGTTCGGCAAGTTGAGTGGTTGAAAGCTGCGCTGCAGTGCCAGAAAAGTAATCCATACGTCGACCAAATCCATGGTGTAGGTTCATAGTGGCATATTACGGTTCTGCAGCGTTTTTTTCGCCTAGGTGATTCCCTAGTTATTTAGTGCAATGATTTATATAGATTTTTCTTGATTGTGTTTTGCCAGCCCCAATGTTCAATTTCTGACACCAATCGAAGGGTGGTGGCTTCGTGAGACATCACTAAGCCAGAGTCAGTTCGTAGGACGAAATTGCAGAATGGTTCGCCGCATAAAACAATTGCGCCATTGCGCACTTCCCAGTCAAAGCCAATGGAAAGGCTCGGGGTATCACCATATTGCCACTCAGCAAAGCCAGAAAGATCACAACTACTCGATTCTTGAGAAAATTGGCAATCGCTGTCGTAAAGGCCCATTTCCAATAGCGTAAATTTTTTACTTCGGAATCGTTGCATCGAGCATTCGATGGGAGATAGAAGTAGTGAATTTGTAATGATTAAATTGTCATTTTGATCCATGTTAGTGTGCTCCAGAGCATTTTTTTTTCACTTTTTACTGTATAAAATTATAGGTTGAAAACAAAACTAAGATATGGAACTCACTTCAGATTATGGAAACACAAGACAGAATTGCCATTGAAAATTTGGTTGAAGATATGGCGCTGTGTGACGATAAAAATGCGTTTATCAAATTAATGGATAAAGCGTGTGATAATTTGGGGTTTGAGCATTTTGCGTTTGGACTAAAAAAACGTGCGCCATTTGCCACATCAACACTTGCGATGGCAAATAATTATACCGATGCGTGGAATGATAGATATCAAAACCAAGGCTTAGTGTTTAACGATCCTTTAGTCGGCCGCGCGTTACGTTCTTCAAGTGCCATTGATTGGAATGAGCTTTATGACGAAGGATTGCCATTTTGGCAAGAGGCTCGAGTGCACGGCTTAGTCAGTGGATGGTCAAATCCGGTTCACAGCCCAGATGGCACAGGTTCGATGATTTCATTTTCACGAGGGCAGTCAAGTTATTCCAAGCAGGAGCTAGTGAGAAAGACGCCGTATATGCTTTGGGTTTCTCATGTCGCGGATCAAAAGTTTCGTCAGTTTATGTTAGATAAACCATTAGAACCTGCTGATTACCAGCTTACACGCCGTGAAGTGGAAATGCTTAAGTGGGCTGCAGATGGCAAAACCACCTTTGAAATTGCCATGATCTTAAATATTTCTCAAAAAACCGTCGAGTTTCATCATGGGAATGCGATGCGCAAATTTGGCACTCCCAATATTACCGCAACCGTGGTGAAAGCCATGCTTTCAGGGGCGATTTAATCCCTTAATCGCGCGAACGTGTAACATCACGTTGTTAATTAGTGAATGATCTTAGGTTTAAGAGCATTATCTCCATCGAATTTCGCTAGGCTTTAATTAGATTTTGAGTAAAGCGAAGGTGGTATGGCGGAGAAGCGAGAAAACAGCGAAGAGGGCGCATTAATCTATTGGGTTGGTGAGCCACTGGATTCGATAGCGATTGACGGCGTTCACTATGTGACGAGTGTCGATGCGATCCCTGCTGAAATGGGGGGATTGGCAATTTTTCATCAGCCAGACCCGCTAGCGTTAAAACGGACGTTAAAGCAATTTTACTCCCATCTAAAACGTTGGTCTTGGCAGGTGTTGGTGACGCACGAGACGCCTTATTCGCAAGCGATAACGGACGGCCGCATCGACAGTCAGTCCGTCGAGCAATGCCTTGACGAGTGGCGCCAGTTTCGCCAGAGGTTGGCAGTCATGGCTGACGTACAACATATTGATGCGCTCGTGGGTTGGCTTGGGCTGGATCGCAAACGTCGTTTACTTCCATTTAAAGATCTCAATTCCCACAGTATTTATTCGTTTCCGCTCATTGAGGCACTCTATCCCGATTTGTATTCAAGCTATCGTTATGTGCTCGCAGAGCATGCGCGCGGGCTGATTGACAAGGAAACATTAATCGACCGCATACGTAGTTGCCACCAGTGTCATAGTGCGCATTTGAATTACGTAGAAGTGTGTCCTAACTGTGCCAGCATCGACATTGATACCGAAATCGCATTGCACTGTTTTACCTGTGGGCATGTAGGCCCGCAAGAAAGCTTTCAAAGACGTGGCAAACTTGAATGTCCCAACTGTTTAACGCAATTGCGCCATATCGGTGTCGATTATGACAGGCCGCTGGAAAACCACGTTTGTCACAGTTGCCGTTTTCGATTTGTTGAGGCAGAAACCCACGCCCATTGCTTGAGTTGCCGAACAGATAACAAGATGGATCAGCTGGTTGTGCGGAAAATCTATCAATATCGACTTGGTGATGTGGGTGAGTATCTGTTTCGTTATGGCCGTTTTCAACAAGCGCCGCAGCTGTCAATCAAGGGCAAGCTTGAGGCGAGCTTTTTCCAAAATGTACTCGCATGGCAAAATAAAGTTGCTCAGCGGGACAAAAAAGACACCCACCTGCTGATGGGGCTGCACTTGCCTTCGCTGGACAGTTACGGGCTGCGTTACGGCGACAGCAAGCTTTTTGCTTTGATGGATCAGTTGATTGCTCGACTTGGTAACCTGTTTCGAGAGACAGACATCTGTTGCCAATTTCGAACTGACGTTGTGTTCGTGTTGATGCCCAACACGCCTTATGCCAGTTTTCAAGTGCTACAACAAAAACTGACCGACTTACGGGCGTTGATTGAAGATGACACCTTTGAGCTTAATGTCTATTTTTGGTCATTGCCTGATGAGCAGATCAATGCGGATCCAAGCCAATGGTTAAGAGCAAGAGTCAGTGAAATTTATGCTCCAAGATAGTTTAAGTTTATTGAGTTTTCTCAAAGGGACACTACTGCACAACACTGAATTATGGTTAGTGGTGTTCCCAGTTATGATTGTTATTGAATTGCCACTTTACTTGCTGGTACTGACAGGCATTTTTCGCTGGTCCTATCAGCCTAAAGCCGCTGAGCTTCAAGATTACCCATCGATCAGTTTTGTCATCACCTGCTATGGGGAAGGTGAGGCGATTGGTATCACTATTGATACTTTGGCGGAACAAGTTTATCCCGGGAACATTGAGATTTGGGCGGTGGTGGATGGTGCGGTGCAAAATGCACAGACTTATCAAGCCGCTTTAGCTGGTGAGCGCCGCCACGCGGGCAAACTGAATCGCAAAGTTCGCGCATTACCAAAATGGCAGCGAGGGGGGCGTGTCTCGACATTAAATGCCGGGCTTGCTGTGGCAACTGGCAATATTGTGATTAATGTGGATGGCGATACTTCTTTTGATAATGACATGGTTTACACCATGATGCAGCAGTTTGCCGATCCTAACGTGATTGCCAGTGGCGGCGCACTTCGAGTGCGCAATCATGACGCCAACCTTCTTACCAAAATGCAGTCGCTTGAATATATGCTGTCGATGCAGGCAGGAAAAACTGGCATGGCCAAATGGGGCGTTTTAAACAATATCTCCGGAGCCTTTGGCGCTTTTCGCCGCCCATTGTTGCAGCAAGTCGGAGGTTGGGACACGCACACCGCAGAAGATCTCGACTTGACCATGCGGTTAAAGCAGTACAAACGGCGTTACCCTAACAACACGTTAGCGTTTGCGACTCATGCGGTGGGCCATACGGATGTTCCCGACACTTTAAAAGGGTTAATTTTGCAGCGTATTCGATGGGATGGCGATTTGCTGTTTCTGTTCTTGCGCAAGCATAATGAAGGGTTAACCCCACGGCTGTTAGGGTGGGGCAATTTTATATTCACTATGGTGTATGGCATTGTGCAAAATGTACTTTTGCCGCTGTTGGTGGTGATATTTACCGTCTACATGTTAATTGTTTATCCGGTGGCGTTGGTCGCTGCGTTACTGGTGCTGTTGTATCTGATTTACCTTGTACTCTCCGGCGTGATGTTTGTGGTTTATATCGCACTGGTTTCAGAGCGCGCCAAAGCTGATGTTAAGTTTACGAAGTGGTTATTTTTATATCCGATTTATCAATTTTGCATGCGTCTTATTACCGCATTCTCAATGGTAAATGAGGTCGTGCGGCGTGGTCATGAGGAGTCGAGCATGGCGCCGTGGTGGGTGTTAAAGCGAGGCAAGAAGTTTTAATATGAAAGTCAATTTCCACCTAGATAAAAAGAAAAAACCGCAATCAGAAAGTGGTATGAAAGTGGTCTACGGTCAAGCAAAACGGGGCGGGTATCGTGTACGCTGGTACTTGATTTTGGCGGTGGTGATAAGTCCGCTGTTAATCATGGCGTATTATCTGGCAAAAACACATTTGCTTGTAACAGCGCCAGGCATCGTGACCTTTTATCCATTGACGATTACCGCAACACAGCCGGCTCTTGTGGGGCACTTATCGGTTTCTGTCGGCAGTCAGGTCAGTCAGGGCCAAGCGTTATTGTCATTGACTGACAAAGCACTCGATGAAGAGGTGGATTTTATACAACGCGAGTTAGTCGCACTGTCAGATAGAGAAGTTCAGAGTGTTGATGACCTCTACCAAGTCGCGATTGCCAATACCAAGCAAAGCTTAAGTCGCGTGAAACAGATCCAGCAAAATTACGATAAATTTCGCCAAAAAGGACAGGTTTCAGAGGTAGATTATGCCGCGATTGTTAATGTCAGTAATGCGCTAAACAGTCAGCTGAGCGACCAAGAAATCGCCTACGCAAATGCCAAACGTGATCAACAACAGTTAGCGTTAGCTGGGCCCATTTCTCAGCAGTATCGAAGTTTAATGCAAGAGCTCGTGGTTAAGCGGGCGCAGCAAGAGAGTCTAACGTATGTTGCCCCATTTAATGGGCGAGTGTTGGATGTTCATGTTCATCCCGGCCAGCGCGTGGTAGAGAGCGCGCCTTTGCTTACGTTAGCGCAAAATATCACACCAGAAATTACCGCCTTTTTGGACCCACGCTATCTTGATTACGGCAAAGTAGGGGAAAAAGCCACTGTTGTCTTTCCTGACGGGCAGCGTTTTTCAGCGTCGGTCTCTCGTCCAATTGAGGTCGTTAACAAACTGCCTCAAGAGTTGCAAAAGAGCCCGTTTCAGGGACAACCCGCTTACATCAAAGTGACATTAAGTTTTGACGCTCCCTTACCAAAAGAGCGCTGGATTGAAGGGGTGGGGGTCGAAGTGCGCTTCTAACGGTTTCACTCAAGCTTTACCGAAATTTACCATCGCTTTACATTAGTTGAATTTGGAAATGGTAGGTTGGCGTAGTCTTTATCGCTTGAGAAAATATTATGTCGTTACTTTTTCGACGCCACACTCGTCGCTTACGTGCTTGCCTTGTCGGGGTGCTGGCTCTTTCGCTGGTCGCACCAACGTTTGCCGGTCCTATTGTGGTGCATAAACCGCATAAACGGCCCAACAAAGTGATTGTGGTGAAACCGAATAAGAAGCCTGCTTACAAAAGACCGATTGTTATCGTGCCCAAAAGGCACCGCGCTTATCATAAGCATCATCTGCCCAAAGCGGCTGCGTTTATCGCTATTGCGGGTATCACTTATGCGGTGATTAACAACGCGTATTATCAACGTCAAGGTGACCAATATATTCATGTGGAAAAGCCGATGGTTGCAAATAGCGGGGCTTTGAAAAGCAGCATCGCTGCAACATCACCGGGGGTTGTGACAAAACACCTGCCTCATAATGCAAGTGAAGTGACGGTCGATGGCACTGTTTTCTTCGTCCACAATGGGCAGTGGTATGCGCCAATTGCAGGCTCAACCGATTATGTTACCGTGGCCGCGCAGCTTTAAGGTTTGCTGCCTGCCTCTAACTTCAAGTTGTTTGGGTATATGTGCATTTTAAAACGGTAAATACATTGAGTCACCATCAACCTTGGCGCTGATGGTGACTCAATTTTTTGATTTAATCATCAGGGCGATGTTTAATCGTCGACGTAAGTTTTGCCACCCTTGGCTTGGCATTTGGTCACTTCAATAGAGCCTTGGTATTCACCGTCGATATAGCAAGGAACAATTGGAATGCCGCTACCGCCGCCACTACCACCACCGCTTGCGTTGACCGATAGGGGAAGAGCAAGAGCAAAAATAAGTGCCAGAAATTTCATGAGCTCACCTCTTGTTGACTAGATTACTTTATTGACTGCAGCGCCTTGTTAACTCAGTGTTCCACGGTTAACCAAGTGCCTTATATACATTAAGCTTGATTGGTTCATTGAGCTTTATTGCAACGCATTTGTTAACTGCGTCACAAAAAAAGTTAGTTAAACCGTGTCATTTGTCAAACGATTAACGCGTCAGACGAATAGCGTAAATATGAATAAATCGAGGTGAGGGTTGTTAGTCGTGAGGTTGTTCACTGCGTGCAGCTACCGTAGCATGGGCGCTGCACGTAAATAGAGAGAAGTTCTCGCGATGTCTCTTCCCAAAGGGGGATTAACGGCGCAATTGGGTTATGTGCATAAATGACACAAAGCTCTTAAGATTAAGTCTGCCTTTTTCCCAAGTCACCGCGTCTTATACCTAAACAACGTCAGTTGTACCCGTCCCACTTGAAGTGGCAGCGCTTTTCTTTGCAAAATGAAGGGACTGACTCTCACAAACCTCATCACAGAGTCGGTCTATGTTCACCAAGTGTTCAAAAGCTTTGCTCGTTTGTCGCCTACCTGCATCTTCAAGCTGTTTGGGTATAGAGCCGCTTAAGGACGTTCGCCAGCGGCAAGTCGTTTTTCAATATCGACGATCACGCTAGGTAAATCTGAAATTGTATCAATGAGGTAATGCGGAGCGCTCTTTAGTAGTTTAGCGCGCGCGGTTTCGCGAGCGCTTTCCAGTGTGGTTTGGTCAGCAGCTTGGAATTGCTCTAAAGTGAGTCCAGCTTCATTTCCAGACAGGAGCAAGCCGACAGTCCACATGCCAGCGTTATGGCCTTCTTCAATACCTGGGTTTGAGTCATCCACTTTAATGCACGCGTTGACATTAGTGACGCCCAATTCAATCACATTTTTGAGCGCCATAAAGGGCGCGGGACGCGCGCCTTGCGGCAGATCGTCTGATGCAACAACATAATCAGGACGATAGCCGTATTCGGCTGCTGCTGGAATGAGAATGTCCATCACTTCACGCGGATAGCCTGAGCAAGAGCCAATCTTAATCCCTTTTTCGCGTAATGACGCCACAACCTCGATGGCATTGAGGATGGGCGCGGCATGATCCGCAACTTTGGCTTTTTGTAGCGGCATAAACGCCGCGTAAATGGCATCAATATCGGCGGTGGTCATCGGCTGGCCAAACTGCTCAATCCAACGTGCGTTCACCGTTGGTATGCGCCCAACTGCCTGAATATGAGCCCATTTACTTATTCCCATTGGTTCGCGAGCTTCGTCGAGAGTGACGTGAAAATCAAACCCCTGTTTAAATGCTTCAACAAAAATACTGGTCGGTGCAAACGAGCCAAAATCGACAATGGTGCCTGCCCAGTCAAAAATAACGGCTTGAATTGGAGAGTGAGTGTTAGTCATGGTCTGTTCCTAAAAATAAGTGGTGATAGGCAGTGGTTGAGGTCACTGCTTTGCTGATGGTGCGTAATTTGAATCAATCCCTTGCTGAGCATGAGCTATCGCATTCTCAAGAAGGTTTAGCGCGTGAGCCAAAGCATCACGCTCAATCGTTAGTGGAGGGCTTAGCTGAAGCACGTTGCCTTGTGAAATTTTGAAGCTTAGCCCATGAGATAAGCAGTGATAGAGCACAGCTTCTGCAGCGTCATGCGCGCGTGCCTTGGTTATTGGGTCGCTAACCAGCTCAATACCCCAAAGCAAACCAATGCCGCGTACATCTCCCATCAAGGGGTACTTGGATTTCATTTCGAGTAATCTGCGCTGAATAAATTGGCTGTCTTGGCGGCACTTAGCTAACAAGTTTTCTTGCTCAATGACTTCAATCGTTGCCAGTGCGGCTGCGCAACCCATCGGGCTTTTTTCATGGGTATAATGGCCTAACGATATGGTAGCCGCTGTGTTGTAAGCGTCTTTGGTAAGCATTGCGGCCATAGGCACAAGACCACCGCCCAAGCCTTTGCCTATACAGAGAATATCTGGTTCAATATCAAATGCTTGATGAGTAAACCAATGGCCGCTGCGGCCCATTCCATTGGGAATGTCGTCAATGATAAGCAGCACGTTGTGACGGTTGCAGATCTCACGTACGCGCTGCCAGTACGCACGGCTTGGTACTTGAACGTCGGTATTGCGAACGGCCTCAGCGATAAACGCGCCAACACCACCTTCTTTTTCAATGACATACTCAAGATAATCAGCGTAATGCAGATCAGAACCGTCAGGGCTGTGTAATGCGCCGCGATAAGAGATAGGTGGTGGAATGCGTTCCACACCCGCCATTAGCGGTCCCATATTATGGCGAAAACAGGCTTCGCCACCGACGCCAATTGCATCTAGCGACGCGCCGTGAAATGAGTCCCATAGGGAAATGACTTTGTAATTGCCAGTCACATGACGCGCCAACTTGAGCGCCATACCAATGGCCGAGGTGCCCCCTGGTGCAAATAATACGCGAGATAATTCGCCGCCAGCGATGTTGACCAATTTTTCCGCGCAGCGCACGGCGATCTCATTGGTAAAACGGCGCGGTGAAAACGGAAGCTGGGCCATTTGTTGCTGAACTTGGTTGACCACATGCGGGTGACCATAGCCAATTTGGTGCACGTTGTTGCCGTGAAAATCGAGATACTGCGCGCCATCACAATCGGTTAAATAGCTGCCGTGCGCGCTCTCAAGCGCAGTGAGACAGGGAGTTGACATCGCTTGATGCAAAAACACGGCGCTATCTCGCGCAAGCAGCTTTGTTGTTTGGCTGCTAGTGAGACGCGCTGCTGCTTTGGCATCTTGCCACTGCGTTCGCGCAGGAGTGAGGTTGATGTCTCCTTCACTGCGCCAGTGGCTGGGCTCAAGGGTTGATTCGCTCATGTGGCTGTTCATCATCTTCTCCATATACATCACTGATGTGACATCGTTTGGGTCGTTGAAGGTTGTCAATATCGAAACGCTATGCGCTAGCCGCAGTGCAGGCTGCGCCCGCTAAACTCGGCGCGCGCCAGTACATCGCATTTTCAATCGCGATGAGAAGACGCTCGATGTCATCGAGATACACTTCGCCGATGTTGCCAATGCGAAAACAATCGGCATGAGATACCTTGCCGGGATAAATCACAAAACCTTGCTGTTTGAGCGCGTTGTAAAAAGTTTTAAATTGAAATTGTTCGCTGATTGGCGAATAGAATGAAGTGATGATCGGCGAGTGTTTGTCCTCTGCGAGTAGCGGCGCAAAGCCCAGTGCGCGCATACCATCGACCAAGCGTTTTTGATTAGTCTCATAGCGTTTATGACGGGCAGCAATTCCACCCTCTTGTTCAAGCTCGAGTAAAGCTTGGTAAAACGCGCGCACCGTATGGGTTGGCGAGGTAAAGCGCCATTTGCCATGTTGCTGCTCCATGCACTGCCATTGGTCAAATAAGTCCAGGCTCAGTGAACGCGCGCGCCCTTGGCAAGGCATCAAAGCACTCTTTTTGGCGATGACAAACGCAAATCCCGGAACGCCTTGAATGCATTTGTTGGCCGAGCTGATCATAAAATCAATGCCGAGTTCACCAATATCCATTGTGATGCCACCAAAGCTTGACATCGCATCCAGTATCACGACTTTGCCATAAGACTTCGCCAATTTAGCGATTGCTTCGATAGGGTTGAGCATGCCCGTTGTTGTCTCACAGTGGACCATCGCCACGTGAGTGATGGCTAAATCGTTTGCAAGTAGAGCTTCAATCTCAGTTAGATTGGGTTTTTCGGTCTCACCTGGCGCGACGACGACGCAGTCAATGCGGTAATAGTCAGCAATTTGTTTGATTCGCGCGCCGTATGCACCGTTATCAATCACCAAAAGCTTGTCAGAAGCGCCCATCGCACTGCCTATCGTGGCTTCCACTGAAGTCGTGCCGCTACCTTGCATTAAGACGCTGGTGTAGCCTGCGTGATGAGTGGCCAGTTCAACCAGCTTTTGACGAATGACTTGTACGATGTCGACATTGTATTCATCGTCCCATGTGCACCAGTCTTTGAGCATGGCTTGGCGAACGGTGGCTGAGGTCGACAGTGGACCAGGAGTCAGTAGTAGGTAATCGTTTTTCATTATTTTATCCATAAAGCGCCGAGGTTAGCGTGTTTTGGTGTATACCAGATTTGCGGTTTACTCTAACAGCTCAGTGGAAAGCACGTAAATGGGGCATAGAACAATTTCATAAAACTTTCATATCAGGCGTTAGCGAGGCTGACGCTAAGCGTCAGTTTTTCTTGCTCGTGAGTTGGACTGACACTTTGTAAAGTAATCGCAAATAAGCAATTAACCTGCAAAGGACACAGATATGAGCCATGCTGCTTTTTGGTTTAAACAAGCGATAGAAAAAGAGCAACCCACCGCGGCGCCAGCATTAAGCCACAATATTGAGACCGACATTTTGATAGTGGGAGGGGGGTATACTGGGCTGTGGAGTGCGATTTTAATCAAACAACAAGCACCGCATCGCAAAGTCACATTAATTGAAAAAGGCTTGTGTGGCAGTGGTGCGTCGGGGGCCAACGGCGGCTGCATGCTCACATGGTCGACCAAATTTCCTACCTTAAAGCGCCTGTTCGGTGAACAACACGCGGCGTGGTTGGTTGCAGAATCTGAACGAGCCGTCGAAGAAATTGCCGCATTTTGCGCGCACTACGCTGTTGATGCGGAACTGTCAAAAAAAGGGGTGTATTACACAGCAACGAACCAAGCGCAGTGCGGCTCGATGGCGCCCGTTGTGGATGAGTTAACTCGATTAAACGTCAATAGCTGGCAACGCTGCAATAGCGCAACATTGCATCAAAAAGCAGGTTCCACGCGCCATGTGGAAGGGTTTCACTCTCCTGTTGCAGCCAGTGTTCAACCGGCTTTACTGGCGCGTGAATTACGTCGTGTTGCATTGGCGTTGGGGGTTGAATTATACGAAAACACCGCGATGACCCGTTTGGAATTTGGCCAGCCAGCGACAGTGACAACGCCGCAGGCAAACATTCGCGCCAACAAAGTGATTTTGGCGCTGAACGCTTGGATGGTGGAGCATTTTAGAGAGTTTAACAATACGATAGTGGTGGTCTCATCTGACATGGTGATCACCGAGCCTCTTGCTGATAAATTACCTAAAGTGGGTTGGGAGCGCGGTTCGAGTGTCTTAGACTCACGTATTTTCGTCCATTATTATCGTGATACGCCGGATGGCCGAATGATGTTGGGTAAGGGGGGAAATAAGTTTTCTTTTAACAACCAAGTTGATCCTATGTTTAACGTGACGTCGAACTATCGTCCGATGTTGGAAAAAGCATTTAAGCAACTATTCCCAAGCTTAGCCAACGAAAAATTGGCCGATTGCTGGACCGGCGGATCTGACCGCTCGGCAACGGGTTTTCCGTTTTTTGGTCAATTACGAAAACAATCTAACGTGGTGTATGGCCTAGGCTATTCAGGCAATGGCGTTTCTCAAACACGAATTGGTGGAAAAATTCTCGCCTCAATGGCATTGGATTTAAACAATGAGTGGACGCAATGCGGCCTTGCGCAAGGGCCTTTGGGGCATTTCCCTCCGGAGCCGTTTCGTTGGTGTGGGGCGATGATGGTGCGCAATGCGGTGCGTCGTAAAGAAGAGGCCGAAGATCGTGGTGAGAACCCGTTTATCATTGATAAATGGCTGGCAAAGTTGGCAGGTGCGGCGGGTAAAGCCGATAAAATAGAAGGCTAACGATCTATTAAATCATAAGGTTGAGTGTCATTAATCTGTCATTGTCACCTCATAAACTCGGCGAAATTGACCGTGGGTGTTTGATAGATAATGCACAATTTACCGCCTCTGAATGCGCTCAAAGCGTTTGAAGCAACCGCGCGATTGCGCAGTTTTACCAAAGCGGCGTGTGAGCTCAATGTGACACGCGCCGCAGTGAGTCAGCAAGTAAAAGCGCTTGAGCAATATTTGAATGCGACCTTGTTTGAACGCACCGCGAGTCAGTTGCAATTGACGCAAGTGGCGAGTGACTACTTAGTGGTGGTTAATCAAGTTTTTGCTTCGCTTTCAAGCACCACCGAACATCTCTTTTCCCGTCATCAGCGTCAGCAACTGGTTCTGCATGTTGCACACAGCTTTTGTGTTCAATGGCTTATGCCACGCTTAGCCGATTTTTATCGTCAATACCCGCAAGCGAGTTTCAAAATTTCGACGACCGCCAGCACCATGCCAAATGCCAGCGATATGGCTGACATCGAAATTATTAATGGTTATGGCGGGTGGATAAGTCACGAGAGCCGCCCCCTCACCGATGAGCGTTGGATAGTGGTAGCCAATCCATACTGGCTCAAACGCTTTCCACAAAACACGCTTTCTTGCCTTGCTAACGCTCCGAAACTGGCAACCGGAGGGTATCAAGAAACGTGGCAAAGTTGGTTTGATTATCAAACGCAATATCACAGCGTTGGACAGAAAAGCGATATCGATAGCCCGTTGCCGACCTTTGGGTGCTTGAAACGAAAAGTGATCGCTGAATTTGAGCACTCGGCGCTGGCCATTGAAGCGGCCATCAATCAGCTTGGTGTGCTGTTGGTGCGCGATCTGTTAGTGTCCGATCCATTAAAACAAGGGGAACTGGTTCAAGTCGGAAGTTGGAGTATGCCAAGTCGCGGGCAGCACCATCTGGTTGTGCGTAAGAAAAATAAGCCTTTAGTGCCTGAATTTGCGAATTGGCTTCTTACTTGTTTTTCGCCTGACTAATCGGTTTTAATGCTTTTAACACAAAGAGTTGGGCATATTAGTCACGTCTTGGCCATGGTTTCGCAAAACTGCCACGGTTTAGTCACCAATTCGTCATCTTAGGTCGATATCGTAATTTAAATTCTGGTGCAGACCAATTAGAGTGGTGGCGTTGCATCAACCTTTAATGAATGACTTGGAGACAGTAATGAACAACCGTTTGATGAAAGGAACAATGGCGACACTACTTGCTTTGCTAGCAAATCACGCTTTTGCCGCGCAAGAGGTCACGGTATATACCGCATTTGAAACCGATATTCTGGCAAAGTACAAATCCGCGTTTGAAAAAGAAAATCCGGACATCAAAATCAAATGGGTGCGCGATTCTACCGGCATCATGACAGCGAAATTGCTAGCAGAAAAAAACAACCCGCAAGCTGAAGTGGTGTGGGGGCTTGCCGGTTCTTCCATGGCGCTGCTAAAGCAAGATGGGCTCTTGAAACCTTATACTCCAAAAGGGTTAGATGATCTTCATGACAATTTAAACGACCCTCAAGACAATCAAGCTTGGTTTGGAAATGACGCGTTTTTTAATGCTATCTGTTTTAACGAGATTGTCGCTCAACAGTTAAATCTACCCAAACCGACCTCGTGGAACGATCTGACAAACCCTATCTATAAAGGTCATATTGCGATGCCAAACCCAGCATCGTCAGGCACAGGTTATATGCAAGTTTCTGCTTGGCTACAAAATATGGGTCAAGAGCAAGCTTGGGCTTATATGGAAAAGCTTGATCACAATATGGCTCACTATACACACTCAGGTTCAAAGCCATGTGTGCAAGCGGGAATGGGCGAAGTGGCGATCGGTATTTCAATGGCAAGCCGCGGCGCTAAACTAAAAAGTCAGGGCGCTCCTTTAGCGGTGATCACCCCAAAAGGCATTGGCTGGGAGTCCGAAGCAGTAGGACTCGTGCAACCGTCAGAAGCGGCAAAGCGAGTGGTTGATTGGTCGATTTCTCAAGCGGCAAATGAGCTTTATGTACAAATGTACCCGGTTGTGGGCCATAAAGCCGTGAAAGCAACAGCATCGAACTTTCCGAATGTTCAAGCTAATATGGCGAAAATGGATTTCGCCGCTATGGGCAGTCAGCGTGCAGCGATTCTAGCAACGTGGTCAGCCAAATTTGATGGTAAATCTGAGCCAAAATCATAAAATTTTATTGTGTTGTATTGTTGAGTCGCCTGTGCGTTTGGTGAAGCGTGCAGGCGCTATTTGCATTAGCGGATTCAAAATTGTCATATTACTGCTGCAAATCTGTCATTTAAGCGTCATAATTTACAATTAACTTTGGTGTATACCAAAGGAGATTGTGTAATGACAACAACCCAACCTTATCTCGACATTCAAAATGTGGTGAAGCATTTTGGTCAATTTACCGCACTTAAGCAGATTTCGCTGGCGATTGAAAAGGGCGAGTTTATTTGTTTTCTTGGCCCTTCGGGCTGCGGCAAAACCACATTGCTGCGCGCCATTGCAGGTCTTGATTTACCCTCTTCTGGGCACATTTATCAAAATCGGCAAGAGACGACCTTTTTGCCCCCAGAGAAACGCGACTTTGGTATTGTTTTTCAATCCTATGCTTTATTTCCCAATTTGACTGTTCAAGAAAATATCGCAATTGGTTTGAAAAATCAGGGTATGTCCAACCACGATGCTTTGGCAAAAGTTGAGTATTGGCTCGCCACTATTGGCTTGCCGACATCAGGTGAAAAATACCCAAATCAATTGTCTGGAGGTCAGCAGCAGCGAGTGGCACTTGCGCGCGCGTTAGCGTTATCGCCAGGCTTATTGCTGCTCGATGAACCGCTTTCTGCGCTCGATGCCAAAGTGCGGGTTCATTTGCGAGATGAGATTTGCAATCTGCAACGTAAGCTAGGTATCACCACGATTATGGTAACGCACGATCAAGATGAAGCGTTATCAATGGCCGATCGCATCGTGGTGATGAATCATGGTGTTATTGAGCAAGTAGGGACGCCTCAAGAGATCTATCAGCAGCCTGCAACGCGCTTTGTGGCCGAGTTTGTAGGTTGTATGAATTTTATCGAGTGCTCAGTTGCCAGTGACGTCCAGCTGCGCGTCGCAGAAACTTTGCTGCCACTGCCTCAACTTACTAATCGCGAACTTCGCCGTGGCGATCGCTTTGATTTGGCGGTGCGTCCACAGCAGATCCAATTTGTTGATTCTTATTCTAAAACCCTGCCTGTGCGAATTATTGCGAAAGAGTTTTTAGGCGCTTTTTTTCGCGTTGATTGTGTATTGCAAAACGACAGTGGCGCCGCGCCTATTGTTGTTGATGTGCCTGTCGATGTAGTTGAGCGACTGAATATTGCCATTGGCGATATTCGTTACATTGCACTTGCCCAGCAAGGGCTTCATGGTTTTGATTGTCAAAATTACGCAGTTAGTGATGAGCAAGCCGCTTAACGTCAACACGGAAATTCATTTATGACGGTAATGTCTATGACCACTCAAACTCAGATCCTTAGCGTAAAAGTCCAAACGCTGTTCAACCGCATAAGTCGAGACAATCTTGTACTCTTTTGTTTACTGACATTAATGGCAGCTTTGATGGCGCTGTTTATCATCATGCCATTGTGGGCGATGTTGACCAAAAGCGTGCAAAGCAACGCCGGAGAATTTGTCGGTCTTGCCAACTTTGCGACTTATTTTGCTTCTGCTTCGCTTTGGGTTTCGGTCGGCAATACGGCGGCGGTGGGCATATTAGTGACCTTAGTGGTCGGTATCATGGCATTTGGTTATGCCTACGCCCTCACACGCTCGTGCATGCCACTAAAGAGTTTGTTTCAGATTCTTGGGACCGCGCCCATTTTAGCGCCGTCACTGCTTCCGGCAATCAGTCTGATTTTTCTATTTGGTAATCAGGGTATTGCCAAAAGCCTTCTTTCGGGGCATTCGGTATATGGGCTTATCGGTATTGCGCTAGGCCTGATTTTTTGGACATTTCCACATGCCTTGATGATTTTGACAACGTCACTGCGCACGTCAGACGCGCGTCTTTATGAAGCCGCTCGTGCGCTAAAAACATCACCACTGAAAACCTTTTTTGTCGTGACACTTCCAGCGGCTAAATACGGCCTAATCAGTACACTAATCGTCGTGTTTACTTTGGTTATTACCGATTTTGGTGTCGCAAAAGTTATTGGTGGGAGTTACAACGTCTTAGCCACTGATATTTTTAAGCAGGTGATTGGTCAGCAGAACTTTGCTATGGGCGCGGTAACAAGCCTGATTTTATTGCTGCCTGCTTTACTCGCGTTTACCGCAGATCGCTGGGTGCAGAAAAAGCAAAAAAGCCTATTTGATACGCGCTCTGTGCCTTATGTGCCCTCACCAAATCGTCTTCGTGACGGATTTTGTTTTGTGTATTGTGCTTTGATTTCTGCTGCAGTTTGTGCGCTTCTTGCAATGGCTGTTTATGGATCGCTCGTCACTTTTTGGCCATGGAATAAAGCGTTAACTCTGAATAACTATAATTTTGCCGAGATGAGCACCTATGGCTGGCTTCCTTTCTTTAACTCGCTGACATTGGCGGGTTGGACAGCACTGTTCGGGACAGTCTTGATATTTATCGCGGCGTATTGCATTGAAAAAGGGCGTGCTTTTGGTCCAATTCGTCAAACGCTGCAAATGATCAGTGTCGTGCCAATGGCCGTTCCCGGCATGGTGCTTGGCTTGGGTTATATTTTTTATTTTAATGATGCTAATAATCCGTTTAATTGGCTTTATGGAACAATGGCGTTTTTGGTGATCAACACAGTGGTGCATTATTACACTGTTGGGCATATGACGGCCTTAACAGCGCTAAAGCAGCTGCCAAGTGAAATTGAAGCGACGGCTGCGTCAGTGAAGTTGCCGCAATACCGCCTTTTCTTAAAAGTGACCTTGCCAGTCTGTTTACCTGCAATCTTGGATATCGCCACTTATCTGTTTGTTAATGCGCTAACCACCACTTCTGCGGTAGTATTCCTATATTCAACTGACACCATTCTTGCTTCCGTCTCTATTTTGAATATGGACGATGCAGGCCAGACGGGCTCAGCAGCAGCCATGGCGGTTATGATCATGATGGCTGCTGCAACCGCTAAGATTGTTCAGATGGTGGCAGGTAAATGGTTAAACACGCGAACGCAGGCGTGGCGCAAACGATAGGGATTCACCGTGCAATATGTAAAAATCAAAGATGCGATAGTCGAACAAATTGATGCGGGAATGTTGGCGCCAAGGCAAAAGCTCCCGGCCGAGCGTAGTCTTGCCGAGTCGTTTGGTACGACTCGAGTGACGTTGCGAGAAGCCTTGTCTCTGCTTGAAGCGGAAGGGCGCATTTACCGTGAAGATCGCCGTGGCTGGTTTATATCACCAGAGCCACTGCGTTACGATCCAACGCAGACACTGAATTTTCCCAATATGGCTCGAGCGCAGCAGCGCGAACCAAAAACGGTGCTCATTGCGGCAAAGACCAGTTTGGCAGATAAGCTCGCTTCACGATTATTGAATCTAGCGCCATTTTCAAATGTTTATCGAGTTGATCGAGTCCGTTATCTAGAAGACCGCCCGGTGGTTTACGTGATCAATTATGTGCGCGCTGAGCGCTTCCCTCATTTGTTGGATTACGACTTAACTCACTCGTTAACCGATATTTACCGTGAACACTATGGCGTGATTTATCAAAAAACCCAGTATCGAATTAGCACCAGTACGTTGCTGGGTAATATCGCTCAAGCGCTGCGAGCGACGTCGGGGACTCCGGCAATGGTCGTTGAGCGCACCAATTATAATCAGCATGGGGAGTTGATTGATTGTGATATCGAGTATTGGCGTCATGACGCGATTTCGATTGAATCGGTGGCAGAGTTGACAGGACGTTGAGACAAAAACGCCAGTCGATAAGACTGGCGAACTTAGATTCGAACTTATTTTGTTACCGCTTTATTTTGGTACAACTGTGATTGACTCGACGTTTGAAAAAAGATCATAGTGCACATTGATATGACTTTCCGTTCCTTCAAATGACATATCGTCAAAGTCGGTCATGGTGATTTTAAACCCTCGATCAGATAGCAAGCTTGTCACTAAAGTACGATTGCGAATTTCCATCGCGGACGTGATTAAGTTTTCCATTGTTCTGCCCTTTTTATTAGTTATGTTTTTGTACCAACCTTTCACTACATTCTACTGATTCCCCGATTTTAGCGGTTCCGTTCGTGTTTCTGTTACAGCCCATCTCCCTGACTGAGTTCGACGATAACGGAGCGCATACAGTAGTTGTGAATGAAAAATCTTTAAGGTACGGCTACAAATTTAAGTCACTTTTTCAAATAATGCTCACTGATGGATCAAAATTTCTATTTTTTGCATCACTATTGTTAAATATTGTGATGTTATTCAACTTGTGGCGCATCAAGTGGCATTTTTCACTTCGTGGTAGCAAAGCTAACTGGCCTGATAGCAAGCAGCAATCGCGTTGATAACTAAAATCAACTGTTCTCTGTTAAAACCCCACGTTATGCTGGTGAAAAATTTGTGAGGAAAATGCGATGAAAGCCTTGGTTGCTGAAGGCGGCGCTATGCGAGGCGTGTTTGCCGCTGGTGTGCTCGATACGTTTATTGATATGGAATATAAGCCATTTGATTTTGTGATTGGCGTGTCTGCTGGTGCGTCAAACTTGATTGGTTATCTTTCCGACTACCCTCATCGCAGCATTAATGTCATTACTCAACTGGCGACCAGTCGTCGATTTTTTGATTGGGCAAGATTTATGAAAGGGGGGGATTTAATCGATGTTAAATGGCTCTTTGAAGAGTCTAATCGTTTATATCCGGTTGACCCTGAAAAATTGTTTGATGGTATTCCTTTTCTTGCCGCAACCACGAACATCGCGACAGGCAAGGCGGACTATTACCGTATTGATCGAAACAACTTTCATCACGCCATAGAAGCCACTACCGCGCTACCGATTGCGTATAAACAAACGCCTTGTTTTTCTGGCGGCTGCTACACCGATGGTGGAGTGGCGGATTCGATTCCGGTTCGCGAAGCGTACCGCCGCGGCGCGCGTGAAATCACCGTGATTTTGTCACAGCCGCTGAATTATTCAAAAAAGTCGCTGCAGACGCCTTGGCTAATGCGCAAACTCTTTGCCGAGTACCCGAATATGGCTGAAGCTATGCTGCAACGTTCAGAAAATTATAATGAGTCACTGGAGTTTATTCGTCAGCCACCAAAAGGCACGGTGATCCGCGTGATCGCGCCACCTGACGATTTTCGAGTTCAGCGTTTAACGATGCGCAAATCCGTGCTGTTAGAAGGCTATGAAATGGGCCTTGAGGAAGGGCGCACGCATCTACGCAATTTATCTGGTGAGCATGGATTAACGCGCGAAAATTGCCATTTTTGTCTCTGAGATGGTTTGATGCATTTTTAAGTGACTTTTTTCCAATGACTCAGGTATAAATGCAGTAGGGCTATGTCATAAGACGCGCTACTCCACGAGAATAATTTAGGTTGCTAATATCATCTTAAAGGTACCAAGATGTCATCAGATTACACAGGAAGCAGTGCTGCATATGCACGTTTAGAGCATGGATATCGTGAAAAAGCACTGAAGCTTTACCCTTGGGTGTGTGGTAAATGCACGCGAGAATTTACTTATTCCAATCTGCGCGAGCTAACGGTGCATCATATTGACCATGATCACACCAATAACCCAGAAGATGGCAGTAACTGGGAGCTACTCTGTTTGTACTGTCATGATCATGAACATTCGAAATACCTTGATCATGAACGTTATGGTGTTGAGAGCACCGCACGCTTAGACGATCATCAATCGGCGACCTACAATCCGTTTGCTGATCTCGCTAAGATGATGAAGAAGTAATTTACGGTCATTAATTCCTAACCAGTTATGAAACGCTCCTCAGCCAGGAGCGTTTTTTTTATGGCCGCTATCTCAGCGCTGAAGCATCGTGATACCTCGTGGCTTCTTATACTTTTTAACGCATTGTTGCGATAAGGAGTCGTCATGCAGGCGCTAACAGAATATTGGTCAGGGGAAGAGTATGACTGTCAGTACGCGCATTTGTATCAAAAAAGCGTGGCGTTCGTGCGGCGACAGATTATTGCACAGGGTGCGCGACGACTACTGGATGTCTGTTGTGGCACCGGACTAGTCTCTATTCCGTTAACGCGATACGTTCTTGACGCTACGGGCATCGATATTAGCCCTGCAATGTTACGACATGCGTGTTACAAGTCGCGGCGTATCGATAATATAAATTTCGTTAAAGGCGATGCTCGAGACTTCCAACTTGGCGCGCCATATGACATCGCCGTTGTCTCTGGCAACGCCTTACAATCGTTCACTCGCGATGCTGACGCATTGCGTATGCTGCGTAATATCGCTCGTCACCTCAGTCCTAACGGGCGCCTCATCTTTGATAGCCGCTTGCCCCTTCGTCACAATGTTGAACCGTCGTTAGATTATGATTTTGGCGGTGTTTATTTTAGCCCTGGTGGGGAAAAAGTGAGCTATTTTGCCAAGCGCGAACGCTTTGATGCGCAGCGCAGTATTATGCATTTTCGTAAGCGGCGGCTTTATCCTAATGGCGATGTTTATGAATCTCTACAGCAGATGCGTTACCGCTCGGTCAAGACAGTGACCTCACTGCTTAATGCCGCAGGCTTTGGCGTCGAAAATTTGCACCGCAATTGGAGCGGTGATCTGCTTAAACCGACCTCATTGCAAATGGTCTGTGTGGCACAAAAAGGCTTGGTATCCACCCGTTGAGGATATAGAGGCGAGTTTATGGAATACGTTTGGATAAAATATTGCCATCTGCTTTCGATATTAATTTTAACCGCCATGATAGTCACTCAATGGTTTTTGGTGCGCCCAACCATCAGTCGCCGACGCTTAGAGATCATCGCGGCGATTGATGCCACGTATGGTTTAGCCGCGCTTGGCGTGTTGATGAGTGGTGTCGGGCTCTGGTTTTGGGTTGGTAAGCCACCGGAGTACTACACGGATAACCCACTATTTCATCTTAAAGTGACGCTTTTTGTGGTCATGGCGTTAGTCTCTTTGTACCCGACGGTGCAATATCTAAAATGTCGACGTTCGCTACGTTTTCAGTATGATGATCCCGGTGAAATAACACTATCAGCGAGATTGCGCTCATACATTAGCGTGCAAATCGCGCTGATTTTAATAATTCCTCTGCTTGCGGTTCTCGTCGCGCGTGGTTTTTCATCGTGGCCATAATGCATTAACAGGGGGAGTGAACCAAAAGAGATTGTAATGAAAAAAACAATTCAGTGGAGCGGCATTGTCGGTGGTGTCCTCGTGCTATGCCTGCTTTCTTTGGCCCTAGGCCTAACCACGGCTCAAGTCTGGTATCTGTGGCCATTGGAAGTGCTCAATGGGATTACGTTTTCACTTGCCTTTGGGCTTGGATTTCCTGTCTGGCTAAGTTACACCACGGCATCTGTGATATTGGTTGGAATTTTCTATTTGGGTTATCGTCTCGGAACAGCAGTGGCACGATATTTCTATCGCTAGTTTCTATCGTTAAAGCGAGCACGGGAGTCATTATGGCAACCAGCTTAAATCGGCTGTCGCTGATCTTTACTTTGTTTACCATTTCATTGGTGCTTTTGGTTGCGGCAATAGTGACTCAGGGTAACACGTTGCAAAATCTCACCCATTACCCGCTTGACGTTGCAGCCTTATTATTACTGATCTGTGTCGCCTTTATTGGGGCTCGGCTCTGTATTGGCTGGGTTTTTCGCGGTAGATCGCTGCTCGCGGGTTTATGGTTATTTTGTTTCTACCTTCTCGCGTTTGGTGTGATGGCCGATGGCGCAACGGCAGACATAGAACATTCGACGCACTTGATAGAAAAATTGGCATTGAGCCTGGTTTACATCTCGCTGGCGATTTTCAGCTTTTTTATTCCAGTGCTTATGTTGGCGATCAGCGCGCTGCAAGTGTTTGTATTACGCTGGTGGTTTTTGCGGCAAGCGCGCAAGCAATCTGCGCGCTGACTTTAACTATACCCTTTCCACTTGAAGTTGCAGGGTTGTTGGCTGGTTCTCACAAACCTCATCACATAGCTCGTCTTTGTTCACGAAGTGCTCAGAGGCTTTGCTCGCTTGCCGCCTACCTGCAACTCCAAGTTGTTTGGGTATAACACATCACAGTGTTTTGAAAATTTCATCCATGGGTAGCCGAGATTTGGGTAAACCGTAATTATAGTCTTCGCCCGGGTTGGCATAGCCAAAGGCTAGTGCCACATCACAGATGTAGCCATCCAACTCATCAGCAAACTCCGCTGCAATCAGCTCACTATCAACCCCTTCCATTGGGGTTGAATCTATGCCTAATCTGGCGAGGACGCATAAGGCATTACCGAGCGCGAGATAGAGCTGCGCGCGGGTCCACTGACTGTTGATGCCATATTCGTTTGTATTAACTTCAACAAACGTAAAACTGCCTTCAAGGCGTGCGTCGTACATGTCATCAGGCAAACGACCCGCTTGTCGCTCTGCTTCTAAACGTTGAATGAAGTCCTCGCGAGTGTAGTTAGGCTTGTGGGCAAATAAAATGATGTGTGATGCTTCAAGAGCGTGGTGTTGGTTAAATTGGTATTTGATAGCAAATGTGTTGTGAAAACGCTGTTTGGCTTCGTCACTTTCTAAAAGAAGAAATTTCCACGGTTGGGAGTTAATGGAAGAGGGGGTTAACCGAATCGCCTCTTTTAATATTTCGATTTTCTCTTCTGGGACCCGTTTGCTAGGGTCGTATTGCTTAGCGGTATAGCGTTTTAGCAATTCATTGATGATGTCATGCATACAGACTCTCTCCCCATAGTGTCGTGATGTCCCCATCCCACATGAAGTCCCAACACTTTTCTTTGTTGACAGCTTATTGCGATTCCACATGGTTTGGGTATCGTTTCAAACTGGTTTGACGCAAGAGCATTATCAAAGCGCTTGAAACCCGCTCTAAAGTGTAGATAAAGCCGCTTCGCAAATTTAATAAAATGGTTAAAGAAAAGGGAAGCCTAAGCTTCCCTAAAACAGGTTATTCCACCGCAAGGTCGATTAGTTATCGCCAAATTCTTTGCCTGACGCCCATGCGTACATGAGTTCAAGTGCGATAGTGGCTCCTGCGAGCGCCGTCATATCAGCGTGATCGTAGGCTGGCGAAACTTCTACCACATCCATGCCAACGATGTTCATGCCGGCAAATCCGCGTAAAATTTTCAATACCTTATCGGAATTTAACCCGCCCATTACTGGGGTGCCGGTGCCTGGCGCAAAGGCAGGATCAAGACAGTCGATATCAAATGTGACGTAAACAGGTTTGTCGCCGACAATGCGTTTAACATCAGCCACGATTTCCGCCGGTGACAGATCATTGGCTTGCATCGCATTGATCACGTTAAAACCATGGTGCTCTGCATTGTATTCGGTGCGAATACCAATCTGCACAGAATGCTTAGCTGAGATCAAACCCTCGCGCGGTGCATGATAGAACATAGTGCCGTGGTCGTAGCTGCTGCCATTTGAATAGGTATCAGTATGAGCATCAAAGTGAATCAGTGCCATTTGACCGTGGTGTTTGGCATAGGCACGCAAAATCGGTAGTGTAATGAAATGATCGCCGCCGAGCGCGAGCATGGTTTTACCACTTTTTAAGATTTCGCTGGTGGCCGCTTCAAGGCGATAAGTGAAATCTTCCGCGTCGCCGCAGTCAAACACAAGATCTCCAGCGTCAATTACGCGCGCTTTATTGAAGACGTTAAAATCCCAAGGAAACTTTTTGTGCTCCCACGCAAGGTTAACCGATGCGCGGCGAATGGCGTCTGGCCCCATACGAGCGCCAGGACGGCCCGATGTCGCCATATCAAGTGGCACACCGAATACCACTAAATCCGCATCAGCATTTACTGGATTACGCACATGCGGGCGACGCATGAACGACATCGAGTTGGAATAGAGTGAATAATCAGTCTTTGTGAACAAATCATTCATTTAAAAATCCTCAAGATAAGTGTAGCCCGCGAGCCCTTGTTCAAGCTCAGCAAGGATTTGACTTTGTTCTGGTGCCGCGACGCGCTGAGTCACCAGTTGTTTGTAGTTGTCACGAATACGATCAACATCGATATGGACGTAACGCATCATATCTTCAACTGTGTCACCTTCATTGATCTCATCGATATGAATGTCACCTTTTTCGTCGATAACAATCACGGCACTGTGCGTATCGCCAAACAAGTTGTGCATGTCGCCTAAGATCTCTTGGTACGCACCGACTAGGAAAAAGCCAATCATATAGGGCTTATCCGGGCTCCATGGCGGCACGGGCAGAGTCGTTTCAATGCCTTGGCCATCAACATAGTTGTCAATCGCACCATCTGAGTCACAGGTGATGTCGAGCATCACAGCGCGGCGGTCTTCGACTTGCTCTAGGCCTGTGAGCGGTAGCACCGGAAATACCTGATCGATGCCCCATGCATCAGGCAACGATTGGAACAACGAGAAATTGACAAAGAACTTATCGGCCAATCGGTCGCTGAGTTCATCCAAAATTGGGCGATGAAAGCGGTTCTTAGTGCTCATCAAACGGTGCAGATCATAATAGATCCGCAATGAGCATTGCTCAGCCCAAGCACGTTGCTCAAGGTTTAATACGCCTGTTGCGAACTGAGAGTGCACTTCAGCCAAATCACTTTGCGTATCATTGTAAATTTCAATTAAAGCGCGTGCGTCTGTACCGTCGTGCAAATGTGCCCAACTGCTCCACATGTTTTGTAATAACAGTGGCGCATCTTCCTTAGGCGGTTCGATGGTTTCAGGGCGGTAGGTTTCAGTACCAATGACGTTGGAAATCAGTACCGCATGGTGCGCCGTCAAAGAGCGTCCTGATTCAGAAATAATCACGGGCATTGGCTGCTTATACTGACGGCAGACATCGCCAACGGTATTCACAACATTGCGGGCGTATTCAGTTAGACCGTAGTTCATTGAGTTCGATGATTGGCTGCGCGTACCATCGTAATCGACTGCAAGACCACCACCAATATCGAAATAATCAATTGATGCGCCGAGTTCGCGAAGTTCGCAATAAAAACGGGCAGATTCATTTACACCGTTGCGAATATCACGAATATTGGCCATTTGTGAGCCAAGGTGGAAGTGAACCAATTGCATGGAATCAAGTTGATTTTCTTGCTTGAGACGCTCGATAACGGTTAACACTTGTGAGGCTGAAAGGCCAAATTTCGATTTTTCGCCGCCGCTTGCTTGCCATTTACCGGCACCTTGCGAGGCGAGGCGAATACGCAAGCCCAAACGCGGTTTCACTCCAAGGCTTTTGGCTTCACGAAGCACCATGTCAAGCTCAGAGAGTTTTTCCAGGACGATAAACACTTTGTGGCCGAGCTTTTCACCAATCAACGCGAGACGAATGTACTCACGATCTTTATAGCCGTTACAGACGATCACCGAGCTGGCTTGTTGCGCGAGCGCTAAAACGGCCAATAATTCCGGTTTGCTGCCTGCTTCAAGACCAAGTTGTTTCGTTTCAAGCTGAGCTTGGCTGGCTAAAATTTGGTCAACCACTTCACGCTGTTGGTTCACTTTAATCGGGTAGACCAGCAAATAGTTATTAGAATATTGATATTCTTCAATCGCTTGGTTAAAAGCGTGACAGATGTTGTGAACGCGTTGGTGAACGATTTGAGGAAAGCGTACCAGCAGTGGCATGTTGATACCACGTTGCTCGAGCTGCTTCACAATTTGGCTAAAGGGCACTTGGTGTGCTTTATCGGAGCGGGGGGAGACATAAACCTCACCGCTATCATCGATACCGTAAAATCCTTGACTCCAATAGTGCACGTTGTAGTCCGCACGAACGCGGTCTAATTGAGATGTTTTTTCCACATCGACTCTCACAGATCATACCCAGAATAGCCTTAAGTGTAGAAGGCGAACGGCACTGGGTATAACAAACACACATGATTGCCCGCAGCGAAGGGTTTGACGCTGACCGCTTTGGTGATATTTGCTGGTTTTTCAGCAAATAGAACAATCATGACCTGGCACGGTGTCCGTGTTGGCGGCATTAACGGTTAAAACGCGCAGCGAGTCTAGTTATTAAATTTTGTCGTTAAGATTGGGTTTTTGTATTCGAATGGTCTGTTTTTGTTCAATAACGTGTTGTTTTGGTATTTCAATTTGGCTTTACTCCTCGGTTTGATTACTATGTAGAGCTATTTTAAAGACAGTTAATCCTTCATGGACACTACCCCAAGGTAGATGAGGAAACGATGCAACATCTAGAAGAGATCATTGCTAACGCGAACGCGGCGATTAACGCAGCAGATTCGCTCGTCGCGCTTGATGAAGTGCGTGTTCAGTACCTCGGCAAAAAAGGTGAGCTTACCACTCAGCTTCAAAGCTTAGGAAAATTGCCACCAGAAGAGCGCCGTGAGGCAGGCCAAGAGATCAATAAAGCGAAGGGCGTTGTGCAGCAGGCGATTGCTGCGCGTAAAGACGCGTTGCAAAGCGCTGAGCTCGAAGCGAAATTGGCATCGGAAACGATTGATGTGACCCTGCCAGGTCGTCGCATTGAAAATGGTGGTTTGCACCCAGTGACCCGCACGGTTGAGCGAATCGAAAAATTCTTTGGCGAGCTTGGTTTTAAAACCGAATCTGGTCCAGAAATTGAAGATGCATTCCACAACTTTGATGCACTGAATATTGCAGCGGATCACCCAGCGCGTACTGATCACGATACCTTCTTCTTTAACCCAGATTTGATGCTGCGCACGCACACCTCTGGCGTGCAGATCCGCACGATGGAAAATGGCAAACCACCATTTCGTTTCATTGCTCCGGGCCGTGTTTACCGTAATGACTACGACCAAACGCACACGCCAATGTTCCACCAAGTGGAAGGCATGCTGGTTGACGAAAACGTCAACTTCGCGCAGCTAAAAGGCATTTTGCATGATTTCCTATGCAACTTCTTTGAAGAAGAAGTGCAAGTCCGTTTCCGTCCTTCATACTTCCCGTTCACTGAGCCTTCAGCTGAAGTAGACGTAATGGGTAAAAACGGCAAGTGGCTCGAAGTACTAGGCTGCGGTATGGTTCACCCGAACGTACTTCGTAGCGTCGGTATCGACCCTGAGAAATACTCTGGTTTTGCATTCGGTATGGGTATCGAGCGTCTCACCATGCTGCGCTACGGTGTAAACGATCTTCGTTCATTCTTCGAAAACGATCTTCGTTTCCTAAAACAGTTCAAGTAATCCAGAGGATCTATCACAATGAAATTCAGCGAATCATGGCTTCGTGAGTGGGTGAATCCTGCGATTACCACTGACGAACTAACACATCAAATTACTATGGCCGGTCTTGAGGTTGACGACGTTCTTCCTGTTGCTGGCTCGTTCAATGGCGTTAAAGTGGGTTACGTTGTTGAATGTGGTCAACACCCAGACGCTGACAAACTGCGTGTAACGAAAGTAGACGTAGGCGAAGAAGAACTGCTCGACATCGTATGTGGTGCAGCAAACTGCCGCCAAGGGCTGAAAGTTGCTGTAGCAACCGTCGGCGCAGTGCTTCCTGGTGATTTCAAAATCAAAAAAGCCAAATTGCGTGGTCAGCCATCTCACGGCATGCTTTGTTCATTCTCTGAGCTGGGTATCGACGTTGAGTCAAACGGCATCATGGAACTGGCAGAAGATGCGGTTATCGGTACTGACTTCCGTGAATTCCTAGGCCTTGATGACGTCACCATCGACGTAGACCTAACCGCTAACCGCGCCGACTGTTTCAGCATTCGTGGTCTAGCGCGTGAAGTTGGCGTGCTTAACCGTGCCGACGTGGCGCAGCCAGAAGTAGCAGCAGTTGCTGAAACCATTGCTGACACTGTGTCTATTGAAGTGAAAGCGCCAGCTGCGTGTCCACGCTACCTAGGTCGTGTGATCAAAAACGTCAACGTACAAGCTGAAACGCCGCTATGGATGCAAGAGAAACTGCGCCGCTGTGGTATCCGCTCAATCGATCCAGTTGTAGACGTAACGAACTATGTTCTTCTAGAACAAGGCCAACCAATGCACGCCTTCGATCTTGCTAAAATTGAAGGTGGCATCGTAGTTCGTCTTGCTGAGCAAGGCGAAAAGCTAACCCTTCTAGATGGCAGCGAAGCCGAACTGAACGCCGACACACTGGTGGTGGCTGATCACAACAAAGCACTCGCTATCGCGGGCATTTTTGGTGGTGAAGGTTCTGGCGTAACGACTGAAACGAAAGACGTACTGCTTGAGTGCGCCTTCTTTGCACCTGACCATATTCGCGGCCGCGCGCGTAGCTACGGCTTGCATACCGATTCTTCAATGCGCTATGAGCGCGGTGTGGACTATGCACTGCAAGTGACCGCAATGGCGCGTGCAACTGAGCTTCTTGTTGAGATCTGTGGCGGCGAAGTCGCGCCTGTTGTGGCGGTTGAGTCAGAAGCAGACCTTCCTAAGCCAAACCACGTTGCTCTACGTCGAACTAAACTAGACAACCTACTAGGCCACCACATTGCAGATAGCGATGTGGTTGAAATCCTAGAGCGTCTAGGTATGAGCGTTGAAGCAAATGCTGAAGGTTGGGTTGCAGTTGCACCTACATGGCGTTTTGATATCGCCATCGAGCAAGACTTGATTGAAGAAGTGGGCCGTATCTACGGTTACGACAACATTCCAAACCAACACCCAGTTGCAGCGCTTAAGATGCACGACCAAGTTGAAGCGGTTCAACCGCTCAAACGCGTACGTGATCTGCTTGTGGATCGTGGTTACCACGAAGCCATCACTTATAGCTTCGTTGAGCCAGAGCAGCAAAAGTTAATCGTACCAGGTGTTGAGCCACTCATCCTGCCATTCCCAATCTCTGCGGACATGTCGGCGATGCGTCTTGGTCTCATCCAAGGTTTGCTAAACACTGTTGTTCACAACCAAAAACGTCAGCAGCCACGTGTTCGTTTGTTTGAATATGGCCTACGTTTTATTCCTTGTGAATCAGCAGAAAATGGCATGCGTCAAGAGCCGATGCTAGCGGGTGTGATCTCTGGTGCGCGTAGCGAAGAGCACTGGGATATCGCAACCAACACGGTTGACTTCTTTGACATGAAAGGCGATCTGGAAGCGATTCTAGAACTTTCAGCAAACGAAAAAGCGTACTCTTTCGTTGCATTGTCACCTGAAAGCAAAAAAGCGAACCCAGCGCTTCACCCAGGTCAGTCTGCGGCAATTATGGTAGACGGCAAAGAGGTCGGTGTGATTGGTACGGTTCACCCAGAACTTGAGCGCAAGTTTGGCTTGAACGGCCGCACTATCGTGTTTGAAATCGAGTGGAACGCAATCAACGCTAAAGTGATCCCTGAAGCTGTAGCGCTATCTAAGTTCCCTGCAAACCGTCGTGACATCGCGGTTGTGGTGGATGATGCAGTGGCTTCTGGCGACATCGTGAATGCGTGCCTAGAGCAAGGCGGCGAGTTCCTAAAAGCGGCGAAACTGTTTGACGTTTACGTAGGCAAAGGCGTTGAAGAAGGGAAGAAGAGTCTTGCTATCGCACTAACACTGCAATCTGTTGAGCGCACGCTTGAGGATGCGGATATCGCTGGCGCGGTAGATGCCATCGTTGCTCACATCTCGACGAAATTTGGCGCGAGCTTACGTGAATAAACCCAATCAAATGACACGGTATACTTGCCACATTTGAAGTGCCTGTTCCTTGGAAAATTAAGCAATGGGCACTCACGAACCTTATTGCATCGTGTATCTATGTGCATGACGTGCTCGAAGGCTTTGTTCACTTGTTGCCTATCGGTATCTTCAAGTTGTTTGGGTATCAGTGTCTGTTGATTAGTAATTGTAAACCCTGCTTCGGCAGGGTTTTTTATTTATTGCATAGCTAAAGTTGGCTGTGGCAAATTTTGGCGAGAAATAAGCTTCTGTTGCTATCGTGTTGTTTTTGTGTGACAAATGCACGGTGTTGTGTCAAGGGAAGGCAAAAATCGCGTATTAATTCTCAGGAATTTGATAAAAAGTTGGCGAAAATCATAAGCTTGGCATACACTTCTTGTGTAAACCCGATATGTTGTTGATTGGTAGGGTAAATTGACCATTATCGCTATCACACGTAGCATTGTTTAACACAGTTTTTGAGGAAAGGTCTATGGCGCTCACAAAAGCCGATTTGGCAGAGAACCTGTTTGAAAAACTAGGATTCAGTAAACGGGATGCCAAGGAAACGGTTGAAGTGTTCTTTGAAGAAATTCGTAAAGCACTGGAAGGTGGGGAACAGGTAAAACTGTCCGGTTTTGGTAATTTCGATCTACGAGATAAAAATGAACGACCCGGACGAAACCCGAAAACCGGTGAAGACATTCCTATTACAGCCCGCCGCGTGGTGACCTTTCGCCCCGGACAGAAGCTAAAAGCTCGCGTAGAAAGTTTGAAACCTGAGTAAGATGCAAAAAGACCACGCAAAGCGTGGTCTTTTTTATGATGGTTATTGATGCATTAGGCCGCGGCTTGAGGAGTGAGATAAGGCTGCCATGCGTCTTGATAGAGCTGCTTAGACGTTCGGCGCATTTTACTGATTTCGGCTAATTCGATGTCATTTAAATCGCGCTGCTCTGTTGCCGCAACGCGTTCTATTTTTTGGATCTTCTCATAGAGTAGGTGTTCAGGGCCGCTCTTAACTTCTGCAATTGCCGCTAAGTGCATTTGCACCTCTGCGATATGGCCACTTTGGGGTAATTTTACAAGAATGTTTAAATCACGGTAACCCGAACGTGCTGGTTCTTTGAAGCGATTTTTCACGCGCACAATGGTGGTTTCACGTTCAAGCACTTCAAATGCGCTCACCAGTGCTTCAATCGAATCAGCGCTGATCGTCGCTCGAGCGATATCAGTGATCGCGGAAACATTTCCACCCAGTTCAGTTGCGATTTTTTCTTGAGCACGCTCGCGAGATTTGACACCAGCAAAGACGGTTTTGGTGTCACTGAGCAGAGCCGCGCTACTGCATAGTGTTTCGAGTTCGGTTTGGGCAGTGAGCGCATTGTCGTACAAACGCTCAAAATCATTTTCAGGTTGAGGGGGCGTGTTGTCAAAATTGGTGATGCCATAAAGGCCGTTGAGGCTATGGCGAAATAATTTTGGGCAAACTTGATTTTGCCCGGTCGCGCGAGTGGGGTTATCCACTTGGCTAACCAGTGGCGCTGCACTAATTGCAGGCGCTCGGCTTAGTACTAGCAGCATCAATGCTGTTGTGCGAAGCAGTATATTCATCGACAATCCTTACCTTGCATTGTTTCAAAAAGGTGAGCAAAAAGCGCAGGGCAGAAACAAACAGGGTCTAACAACTATATTGGGTCGAGTTATCGAGAAACAACAGTACCTTTACAAAACTTTGCGTTATATCGCACTGTTGGAGAAGGGCGACAGGTTAATAGTTTAATCTGACCGCTGTCAGATAAAAATTCTGTAATTTGCTTCTCAATACGTCAATGATGTTATCAGTAATTGACCGTGGCAAATGCGATCACCTTAACGCTTTGACTACCGTTAATGTCAAGATTTGGTTAGGATGGATAATCAGTCAGCTTTTAAATAAAAATAGAATGCAAGAACAAGAGTTTTGGCACCAAAAATGGGCCAGCAATCAAATCGGATTTCATCTTCTCGATGTTAATCCTCTCTTAAGCCAATATTGGGGTGCAACTCAGCCTGAGCGGCATCATTCCGTCTTGGTGCCTTTGTGTGGTAAAAGTGAAGATCTTGTGTGGCTTGCTGCGCGACACGATAATGTTATTGGCGTTGAGTTATGTCCCATCGCTGTACGAGCGTTTTTTGCGGAGCATTTCTACACGCCAACGGTGACTGAGCTTAGTGGCTCGCATCAGTTATATCAATTTGATGAATTGTCGATTTATAGTGGGGATTTCTTTACCGCGCCTTTGAGTAAAGCGGACCGCATCTACGATCGAGCTGCATTGAGCGCACTCTCTCCGTCACAACGTGAGGCGTATGTTCGTAGGCTGCTTGAACATCTTAACCCCGGCGGAAAAATTCTTTTAGTCACGCTCGATTATGCGCAAGAAGAGATGTCAGGTCCGCCTTACAGCGTGCCTTTTACGGAAATTAGTCAAAGGTTTGAGCAGTGCAAAATCACCCAGTTATTTGTCGATGACGCCGACGAGGCCCATCCGAAAAGAGTGCAAAAGGGGTTAAGTCGCTTTTCTGAGCAGGTTTACTTGATAGAGACTTAACAGACCCCAAAAGGGGCAGGTTGATGACCTGCCCCTTTTTGTGCGCAAGAAAAAACGGGTTTAATCTGGTGAGTAAATGACTTTAATTTGCTTGGCCTGTTCAACCGCTTGAGTCACTGCCGTTTCGGTATTTTCTGCGCGAGTCAATACCACGCCTAAGCGACGGCGACCGTTAATCTCTGGTTTACCAAAAAGACGTAACTGGGTTTTAGGCTTTGCTAAACACTCGGCCATACCGTCAAAACGCACATCTTGTGATTGTCCTTGCCCAAGGATAACCGCAGAAGCCGATGGGCCAAATTGCTCAATCGCACCAATCGGCATGCCGGTAAAGGCGCGAACATGCAGGGCAAATTCTGAAATGTCTTGGGAAATTAAGGTAACTAAGCCAGTATCGTGAGGGCGAGGGGAGACTTCGTTGAAAATGACGTTATCGCCCTTTACAAACAGCTCTACGCCAAAGATGCCATATCCGCCTAATGCGTTGACCACTTGCTCCGCGGTATATTCTGCCGCTTTGCGAGCGTTGTCAGACATAACTTGCGGTTGCCAAGATTCACGATAATCACCGTCTTCTTGGCGGTGACCAATAGGCTTACAAAAATGCACGCCATCAACGGCGCGTACGGTTAGTAGCGTAATTTCGTAATCAAAGTCGACAAAGCCTTCTACAATTACACGTCCAGCGCCCGCGCGGCCCCCTTCCTGAGCGTACAACCAAGCTGCCTCTATATCGTCTTCACTACGAAGTACACTTTGACCTTTACCCGAAGAGCTCATTACTGGCTTGACGACGCAAGGCAGACCAACGGTCTCAATCGCTTGAGTGAAATCGGCGTAATTGTCTGCAAATTGATAAGCGGAGGTGTTGAGTCCAAGTGTTTCCGCGGCAAGTCGGCGAATACCTTCACGGTTCATGGTTAATTGAGTCGCTTTCGCTGACGGCACCACGTTGAGGCCTTGCGCTTCAAGTTCCACTAGCGTGTCGGTTGCAATCGCTTCAATTTCGGGTACGACAAAATCAGGCTTTTCACTGGCTATAAGGGCCGCTAAAGCATCACCATCGAGCATGTCGATTACATGGCTACGGTGCGCGACTTGCATCGCGGGCGCATCGGCATAACGGTCGCAAGCAATCACTTCAAGCCCAAGCCGTTGGCATTCAATGGCGACCTCTTTACCAAGCTCACCAGAGCCAAGCAGAAGCACGCGAGTGGCGGAGGGGCGAGTTGCAGTACCAAACATAGATTTCCCTTACAAAATACAGTGATGAAACGAAAACTGCTGGCGATCATACTGAAAAATGAGCCACATGCAAACGTTTGCGTCATGCGCATCGAAATTGATTCCGGTATTACCTATCGATACGAGGAGGCACGTTAGTTGGCGTTATGTTGGTGATTGTATTGAAAAGATTTACAGAGCTGCGCGGCGTATTTGGGTTTATCAAAATACCGACACAGCTCTATGGCCTTTTACATATGAAAAGAGGCCATGAACTGACGGCTAAAGAGCTTAAACTGTCGTATAGCTCAAAGGTAGATCAGGATTAATGGTGTCTAAAGCGCCTTGAGTTGCCTCGAGGTAGCTGGACTTGCCTGTCGATGATTCGGCTAGAGCGACCGCTTTAATTTCATCAAAGCGTTTGCCGGCAAGATGCAGCTGAGTTAATGCTACTTGCAATGGTGGAAGGCTCGGGTTGAACGCGGCATTTTCTGCATAGGCGCCGATGAAAATATCGCCGCTTTCCAGTTCAATCGCAACGCCACAGTGATTACTCGAATAGGGCGCGTGGCTTTTATTTAGTGCTTTGATCGCGTGCTGAATCAGTACGTCACTGTCTGATGTGCTATAGCCGTGATCGCTCGGCGCCATAAGGCCCGATACAACGCCCAAACTGTGTGGACCAAATGACTCAGGCAGATACTCTTGCAATGTCATTTCAGCGCGCTCTGGTAGTTGCACAACTAATGAATCGGCGGTGGTCAGCTCATTCATGAATTGGCGACAATGGCCACACGGGCTGTAGTTGATCGTAATGCTGGAAAGGCCAGTTTCGCCTTTCATCCACGCATGAGCAATGGCGGATTGTTCTGCGTGCATCGACTGCGACAATGCAGCGCCAGTGAACTCCATATTGGCACCAAAATAGAGTGTGCCAGACAGGCCACGAACAATCGCGCCAACGAGAAACTCTGAGATGGGGGCGTGGGCGTAAGCGGCAGCAAATGGCAGCAAAGCCACACGTAACGCTTGATCAGAAAGCTCAGTTTGTTGCATTAAAGTGTCAAATTGAGCAGCAGTGAGGCTCGCGTTAAATTGGCTATCGGTCACGATAGGGGCAAGATGCTGAGCAAGAAGCGCCGGGGCTTGTGCCAGCGCATTATCAAAACGACTTGTCATTGCAGGTCCTTAAAGTTTACAGAGCACAATCTTATAATAGACCCATTGAAGTTCCGAGATGAGATTCACATTTGGCTTGTCGTTCGCACTAATAATAAGCACAAAATGTCAATAATGATGGGGTAATCGATTACATATGTCGAAGTATGGTTAGATTTTACCAAATCATGGAGCTTTATAGTAATCCCACTTGATGTGGCCGCGCTTTGCTCGCCTATCTGCATCTTCAAGTTGTTTGGTATATCTCGATAGGCTAAGTAAGGTTCGATTGTGTGGCGGTCGTTGCCAATGGCTTTGTTTTAGCAAAGCCATTGGTCGAGTGAGCGATAGCGCTAGACGCTGAGCCACGCCGCAAAGAGGAAAAAGCTCGGGGCTAAAATAGAGGTGATCACGCCACATAGCACCAGCGCGAGTGATGAAAACGCAGCGTCTTCCGGCTGTTTTTCGACACAAGTTGCGGTACCTAGTGCGTGAGATACCGTCCCCATCGTGAGACCTCGTGCGATAGGGTGGCGAATATCGAGTAGTCGATAGATAGGGTATGCGAAAATAGCGCCGAATAAGCCGACCAGCAGCACGAGAATGGCAGCAATCGCCGCTTCGCCACCCAGTTGACGCGACACTTCCATTGCAATAGGTGTCGTGACTGACTTACCAAGCAAGCTCGCAATCAAGGTGAGATCGGTAGCAAATAGGGAAGCGATGAGTGTCGCCGTTAGCATCGACATCACACTTCCGACGAAGCTGGCCAACAAAATGACGCGCCAATGACGGCGAATTTGCGGCAGTTGTTCATATAACGGATAGGCAAGCGCGACTACCGCCGGTTGTAATAGCAGATTGAGCCACTGGTTCTCGGCGTAATAGTGCTCATACGGAACTTTTAGCCACACCAAAGTTGGGATGAGTACCGCAATACTAATCAAAAGTGGGTTTGCAAAAGGGTGATTTAACTGACGGCTAAGCGCGCGCGCGGCGAAAAATACCGCGATGGTAATGAGTAGCCACATATTAAGATTCTCGCCTTAAAACTCGGTCAAGTAGCCATGAAAGGCTCACAAGCACAATAAACGATCCCCCCACCGCGCTCGCTAAAATGGGTATCGCGTTTGCAACAAGTAGCTCAAAATGTTGCATCAGACCGACACTTACTGGCACGAAAAGCACAATCATATAGCGAATGATAAAATGGGCGCTGGGTTGAACCCATTGAGGTTGAATGAGCCCACTGGCCATTGCGGCAAAAAGCACCAACATGCCAATTACGCTACCAGGTATGGCGAGCGAAAAATAGTTTTGTATTGTCACCCCAATGGTTAATGCTGCGGCAATCAAAGCCGCGGAAATCGCGTAGCGGCTGGCGAGCATGATATAAGCTTTCATCGTGTCACACTATTCCATTTGATCTGAGCGCTCATGTTAATCATCGTCCTTATATGTACCGACCGATCTAGCTTAATAAATTTTGGGTATAGCGATAGACCGCCTGCAAAATTGCCAATTTAGTGTCATTACCTTGGTGTTCATGCACGAGATTTTCCAAATTTATGCCGTAGTCATCAATTCTCGTTTCGAAATAGTCGCGGCAATGCGCTTGCCAGCGATGTTGTTCAGATTCATTGAGCGTCCATGGAAAATGACGCGCACGATAACGAAACAGTAATGGCTCAATTCGAGGATCGCTAAATTCAATGTCGATCTCTCCCAGCTGGTCCGGTGGCGTGTTGCGGATAATCTCCATCGCCGTGCGGTCTGCCGGTGAGAAAAAACCATCATACAGCTGAGTATCGACGTCATTTTGTTTTGCGTACTCAGGGGCATTGGTATAGAGCTCAAGCAGTTTTTCTCGAATTTCTGAATGCTGACGCAATAGCGCTAAATTGGCCAAACACGCTTCACGATCGATGCCAATGCTCGCCGCATTTTCTGCGGTCAAGGTTTTTGCTGGCGCAAGGATTGGGCATTTGTTGAGGTGCACCAATTTGATTGGCACAGGCGCGGCGCCGTTGAGATCTTGATGTTTGGTGTATAAGCGCTCTCGTAACGCCTCAGCATCCAGTTCAATTAACGGGCTCACATCTTTGGCTAAATCGACCACCACCACGGCATTGTTATTGGTAGGGTGCCAAACAATTGGGACAATCCAACTGGTGTATTGGCAGTCGCGCCCGAGCATGCCTGAGACATGCATCAGTGGCGTTAGGTTGACAATATCAATAAGCTCGTTGAGTTTGCGTTTGTGTCGCATCGACAAAAAGTAGTCAAATAACTTGGGCTGAGCCTGTTTGAGTTTTTTCGCCATGCCAATGGTCGCCAGCACGTCACTCATGGCATCGTGTGCATTGGTATGTTCAATGCCATTCGCCACTGACAGATGCTCTAACTTAAAGCTAGGATAACCTTCCTCATTTTCAGGCCACTCAATGCCATCTGGGCGTAATGCGTGACACGCGCGTAACACATCCAATAAATCCCAGCGCGAGTTGCCATTTTGCCAACTCCAGCCATATGGGTCGATAAAGTTACGGTAGCAAGTATAACGTGTTACCTCGTCATCAAACCGAATACTGTTGTAACCCAAACAGGTGGTATTGGGTGTAGCAAGCTCTTGATGAATTTGAGCAATAAACTCGGGCTCTGGCAATCCCTGCTGCATTGCTTTTTGTGGCGTGATGCCAGTAATAAGAGCGGCTTCTGGTGAGGGCAAATAGTCGGATGGCAATTGACAGTAGATCACTAAGGGCTCACCAATGATATTGAAATTTTCATCAGTGCGAACGCCAGCAAATTGGCTGGGGCGATCTTGAGCGGGGCTGGTTCCCCAAGTTTCGTAATCGAAAAAGAAGAAAGTCGGTTGGTGATCTTGTGTCATGTTGCACATCAACGTTGAAAGCGAGAAAGTTATTATACCCAAGTAACCTCAAGATGCGAGATTCAGCGAGAATGACTTGGTTTGTCAGTGAGGCGAGGATTTGAAGATTGAGTGGCCCTCAATCGAAAATCGTCAACAAAGCTGATGAACCAAGACCTTGTTTATAACAAATAGGGCCCCTTTGGGAGCCGATCACTGAACTGCTTTTTGTTGTAACGAAAGTGCGTTAAACAACTTGAAAATAGACTGGCTATTTCGCTACGTTGTTTGCCTTGCTCTCACAGCCCAGTGAGTCGGCTCTGAATCCTGCATCTTGAGGTCACTTGGGTATAGACCATTTTCAATACGGGCTGGCAATCAGTTCGCGTTAGACAAAGAGTGAAAAGTGCAGCTGCAACTTCAAGTTATTTGGGTATAGCTGTATTTGATAGGCAATGCCAAGCCTAATGAGAGAGGCTTGGCATTGGGGTGATATTTGTCACTATATACCCGTCCTACTTGAAGTTGCAGCGGTGTTGACGGGCACTCACAAACCTCATCACATAGCCTACCTATGCTCAGAGGCTTTGTTCGCTGGTCGCCTACCTGCATCTTCAAGTTGTTTGGGTATAGCTCTAAGCGATGACAGGTTCCGGTTGTGCTTTTTTTAGCAAACGGCTAGTGATGGTGCCTGCCGTCATGGCTCCAGAAACATTAAGCGCGGTTCGTGCCATATCAATTAATGGTTCAATTGAAATCAGCAGAGCGGCGATGGTAACCGGAAGCCCCATTGCTGGTAGAACAATCAGTGCGGCAAACGTCGCGCCACCACCAATTCCGGCAATGCCAAACGAGCTGATGGTGATCATCGCGATGAGTGACATCAAAAATGATGGTTCAAGGGGATTGATCCCCACCGTGGGGGCAACCATAACCGCGAGCATCGCTGGGTAAATACCCGCACAGCCATTTTGACCAATCGTTGCGCCAAACGATGCCGACAAATTTGCGATGGCAGGTGGCACATTCAGTTTGTTAATTTGCGCTTCTACATTTAACGGAATCGTGGCTGCAGAACTGCGTGAGGTAAAGGCAAACGTCAGTACAGGCCATATATTTTTAAAGTAGTGAGTTGGACTCATACCTACCATTGACACCAATGCGCCATGCACTATGAACATCAGGAAAATGGCAATGTAGGAAGCAAAAATAAAACCGAGCAAATTGAGAATATCGCTGCCATTGGATGTAGCAACCACTTTAGCCATCAACGCAGCAACACCATAGGGTGTCAGCGCCATGATCATTTTGACTAATCGCATCACAACCGCTTGGCTTGCGTCGACAAATGTGCGAATAGATTGGTTAAATTCTGGCTTTTCACTCATCACATGGCGAGCTGCAATCCCAACGAGCACACCAAAGATCACCACCGCAATAATAGAAGTAGAACGAGCCCCGGTCAGATCGGCAAATGGGTTCGTCGGAATAAAATTCACAACCATTTGCGGAATAGTCAACTCACTCACATTACTGGCGTGCGATTCCAAGACTGCAATGCGCGCCATCTCACGTGAACCTTCAGTCAACCCTTCTGCTGAGAGCCCAAAAACGACTGTGACTGCAATGCCAATCGCCGCCGCAACGGCAGTTGTTATTAGTAACACCCCGATAGTTAATAGGGATATCTTGCCCAGTGCGCCACCTTGTTCGAGTTTGACGACGGCGGCAATCATAGAAACTAGCACCAATGGCATGATGATCATTTTAAGCAGATTGATGTAGCCGGTACCAATCATGTTGACCCAGTTCATCGCCTCATTTAATACGGCGCTGTTTGACTCAGAAAAAAGTTGTAAGCAGAGGCCAAATAATGATCCCAGAATCAGGCCAACCAGAACACGACGTGACAATGTGTGTTGTTTTAATTGCAATTGAAAGAGGGCAAATAAGATGATCGCAAAAGCCGCGATCCAAGCTAATACAGCTAAGCTCATAACAGCGTTCCTAAAAATGAGTATCACATAGGTGATGAAAATATGACGACCTAATCAATCCACGATGCGGTTTAATCTTTGCTAACGGAGCATCAACTTAAACGTGGCTCGGTTGAACGTGTCAGCGAACGATAGATTGACGTTAAGCGCTGAGGTGGTTTGAACCGAGATTGTCAGAGTGGCTAGGTAAGAGCGTTGTGATGGGATTAGAGTATCGCGCACGGTTTCGCATGCGAAATAACACTTGAGAATAATTTAGTGTAAATTGCCATAGATACTGTGTGGTTTTTAATCAATGAACGGTCGGCTTAATGTTTATTCAACATTGCGTATGGATGAGAGGTAGAGATGAAAGTATGGACACTATTACTGGGTTTAGTGAGTTTAACTGGCTGTTTGGGAATGCCACAGTCAGTGACACCTGTCGATAATTTTCAGTTGGACCGCTATCTTGGCACTTGGTATGAAATCGCGCGGCTTGATCACTCCTTTGAGCGCGGGTTGAGTCAGGTGACGGCAGAGTATCGTTTACGCCCCGATGGTGGCGTGGATGTGATTAACCGTGGGTTTTCCGCTGAAACCGACGAATGGCGAGACGCGCACGGTAAAGCGTATTTTGTCGAATCACCGAATAAGGGCTATCTCAAAGTGTCCTTTTTTGGCCCATTTTATGGCTCATATGTTGTTTTTGAACTTGAGTCTGAAAATTACGATTACGCCTTCGTATCCGGCCCGAATCACGATTATTTATGGTTATTGGCTCGGTCACCGAATGTAGCACCAGAAGTCATTACCGAATTTAAACAGCGAGCGAGGCAGCATGGCTTTGCAACGGATGAATTGATTTATGTGTCTCATTAGGGTTTTTGCGTGAAATTGAATCATCAAAGGTCAATTGGCTTTAGTCTTGCTGCGCATCCAAATCAATGCCCTTAGTTTCGATACGGCACCAAAAACTAATGACAGCACCAAGTAACGATGTGCCAATGAGAATCGACAGCATAGCGGCAAGGCCCCAATGAACAAGTAGCCACGGCAAGCTAAATGCTGCAAGCATCGCGCCTGTTTTGGCCACGGTTGCAGCAAAACCTGCCCCAAGACCACGAATGTGTGTGGGAAACACTTCGCCTGCAATCAAATACGTTTGTGCATTGGGGCCCATATTATTCATTATGTTGTAGAGAATGAAGCCACCAAACAAAAGCAGAGTTTGAGTTTGCCCGGTGTAACTCATTGACCAAAGAACCAGAGCAACACCAATCGCACAGCCAATAAAGCCGCCAATCAGCAGCGGCATCCTTCCCAGTCTATCGGTAAGGAATACCGCAAGAATAAAGCCAACTAATAACCAAACATCAATCATTGCAGCGCCCTTGGCGGCAATCAAATCTGCGGAGATGGTCGCTGCCGCGGAGTTATCAATTGAGTTGTGTTGTCCAAGCATCATGGTGATCACTGTCGGCGTAAAAATACCAATGCCATAGGTGGCCATATCTTGCAAAAACCAAGGTATGCTCGCAAGAACTGTAGCGCGGCGTCGTTTGCGGCTAAACAGATCGCCAATTTTGTTTTTGCGCAGGCTCATGTTAGCTCGAGGTTTTAAACGAAAGCTTTTGGGGTACGCTGGAGTGCGTTTGAGCAAACGTGATAGGGCCCGCTCTGCCTCTGCTGTTTTGTTTTGATGAAGCAAAAATTGGGGACTTTCAGTAATCGTTATGCGCCCAATTAGAACGATGAGACAAAATGGTAAGATGGAGGCGTACATCCAGCGCCAAGCGTCAAGTGTTGCAATTTCACTTAGCGCTGCCACGCCAATCAACATACCACATAGAGCACCAAACGCTTGAAAACCGAATGCACTGAGTACCATTTTTCCGCGATTTTGGCTTGGAATGCTTTCAGATAGGATGAGATGAGCGGTTGGATAATCGCTGCCCAGTGCGATACCGATACCAAACAGACAAATCACCACTTGCAGCAGTGAGTTGGCAAAAATCAGCCCAACTAAAAAGATCAGCATAATCACCATTTCGATAATAAAAATGGTGCGCCGGCCCCAACGGTCTGACAATCGGCCAAGCAAGGTGGCACCTAAGGTAATTCCGGCTAATGTGGCTGCGGTGAGAAAGCCTTTTTCCACGGTGCTGAGGGAAAAACTGTATTCAAACAAAGGCAGGGCGAGGCCCGTCATAAAGACCACAACACCTTCAAAAAATTTGCCTGCGCACGCTAGAAGCCAGATACGCCATTGCATTTGCGTCATGGGCACATAATCAACGGGAGTCCCATCACGCCACGCTGGAACCTCATCAATGTAGCTTTGTGATGCTCGCGGTAACTCGTTTTCGCTCAATGACGGTACTGGCTTTGGAATAGTAATCACCACTATGACAAGGCGCTGTTTATACCCAAACAACAAGAAACATCTGTGTCGGAGTATAGCAAGTACATATCGTGAAAAGGTGTCTCGTTATTTATACCGCGTAGCGGCGCAGCAACTGCAACATGTCACGACGTTTCCACCGTTCAACTGTGGAAAAATCAGAGGCAAAAGTGCGATAAAGTAGCGTTTGTGCCACAACATCAGCATCCACGGGCAAAAAGTTTTGTAACCGTCCCCACATCAATGGTTTGAGTAGCGTTAGCAGTGCTTCAACGCCTTTCTCTCCGGGACGTGGCCTATTACGTTGACCGCGCAACGGGCCAGGCTGAGCAAAAACGACCTGCTCAAATCCCATTTTGGTCAGGGTTTGCTCCATGCGACCTTTACAACGTAAATAGTGGAAGAAGGAGTTGGCTTTGGCGCCATCGCACGAGACAACCCCAATGCGTTTCACGCCAAGCAGCTTCATGGTTTGGGCAGTATGGCATACTAAGTCGACATCAATCTTTTCCAGCGCAGACTGACTTCCTGCGTCTTTCAGCGTAGTGCCAAGGCAGATATAACCCACAGTCGGCGCCGCATATGACTCGCGCCAATCGGTGATAGAAAGATCGTTTGATACCAGTTGGATTAACTTATGATCCGGGTCGCGCTCTGGCGAAAGAGTATGGCGTGAGAGACTATAAATTTGAGTGATGGCCTCATGATAAAGCAGGTGCTCAAGAAGCAGACGGCCCGTTAATCCCGTTGCGCCTGCAATGATCACGTTTGCGTCTTTATCCCAAAGTTCGGTATCCCATTGTGTCATCACGGCTCTCCTAATCTGTTCTCAAAGGCTTTGCTCATCAGCTGCCTACCTGCATTTTCAAATGGTTTGGGTATATAATCAATGCCTTGTTGTTTTGTGACGCCAAAAGAAAAGATAGCACGGAGTCTTTGGCGCTCGCGTTGAATGATTGATTAAGAAGTGACGATGATGAATTTTACGACTCAATGGAATGAGCAAATCCAGCAGCGAATTGATAATAAAACCAAACCGATTGGCGCATTAGGCTTATTAGAAAGCACCGCAAGTCAACTGGCAAATCTTGCCTCATTGCGAGAGCAGACGTTTGTCACTCAATTGCATGTTGATAAGCCGCATCTTTTGCTGTTTGCAGGGGATCATGGCATCGCAGAGCAGGGCGTCAGTATTGCCCCCAGCGCGGTCACACAGCAAATGGTGGCGAACTTTCTTCACGGAGGCGCTGCAATCAATGGCTTTTGTCGAGTCAATGGCATCGACCTGACCGTGATCGATTGCGGCATATTAGCGCCCGTTGCCGTACCATCAAATCTCAATATCATTACATCCTCCATGATGGGCTCGCGCCCTGATAGCGACAAGGCTCCTATTCAAATGAGCTATCTTGAGCAGCGCCTTGGCACCACAACCGCGGACTTTTCTCAACACGCCGCCATGACGCAAGAGCAACTCGAAGAGGGATTGCGACTGGGAGCTGAGATTGCTCAAACACGGCTTTCTCAAGGCGCGAATCTATTGATGTTTGGCGAAATGGGAATTGCGAATACCAGCAGCGCGGCTGCATTGCTCGCAGCACTCACCGAACGTTCTGTTGCCGAGTGTGTTGGTCGTGGAACGGGTATTAACGAGCAACAACTTGAACGCAAACAAAAGTTAATCGGTCAAGCTGTCGAGCGAGTTAAAGCGCTTTATGGTGATACGCTTACACCCAAACAAGCTTTGCAAGAGCTAGGCGGCTTTGAAATTGTGCAAATGGTTGGGGCGTTCTTAGCGGCCAGTCAGCAGCGCATCCCTGTGCTAGTGGATGGGTTTATTGTGAGTGTGGCCGCATTAGTCGCCACGCGAATGGATACGAATGCTCGCGATGTAATGATTTTTGCTCATCAGTCTCACGAAGCGGGTCACAAATGGGTGCTTGATGCGCTGGATGCTCATGGATTGCTTGATTTACAATTGCGTTTGGGCGAAGGGACCGGTGCGGCGCTTGCGTATCCGTTGGTTAAAGCCTCGGCTGAATTTTATAATGCAATGGCGAGCTTTGAATCTGCTGGGGTGACAGTGTAACATGTTGCCGGGTCATTATCGCAGACTTCAGTATCAGATGGAGCTGTTTTGGTTGGCGTTAAGTTTTTTTAGTCGTCTTCCTATTCCACGCAATACGCCATACAGTAGCGAGCGAATGAATCATGCTAACCGCTATTTTGCTTTGGTGGGCTTGTTGCTTGGTGCGCTGTGCGCGCTAATTTATGTTATTGCACAAACCGCTTTTTCCGCGCCGATTGCCGTGCTTCTTACGATGCTCTTCAGTTTGCTTTTAACCGGAGCATTTCATGAGGATGGTATGGCCGATATGGCTGATGGTATTGGTGGCGGTATGAGTGTTGAGCGGCGCTTGGAAATTATGAAAGACAGTCGCATCGGGACTTATGGCGCCTCGGCTCTAGTGATGGCATTGCTGGCAAAGTTTATTTTACTGTCTGAGATCGCAGCAACTGGCACAACCATGTCCGTTGCCGTTTCGCTCATCGTGGCTTACACCAGTAGCCGCACGTTTGCGGCCAGTTTTATCTATGACATGCCTTATGTGTCAGAGGCCAATACCAGCAAAAGCAAACCGCTAGCCAGCCGGCAGTCTCAAGGCGAATTGGCGTTTTTACTTGCGTGTGGCGCACTGGCACCCATGATGTTCGGGATTGATGTTGCGCTTGTCATGATCGGCGTCTTATCGGGCTTGAGAGCCATGTTTAAGCGGTGGTTGATGTCCCGAATTGGAGGATTCACTGGCGACTGTCTTGGCGCAGCGCAGCAGATAGGGGAAATGGTTATCTATCTGGTATTGCTCGCGTTGCCAAACGCGTTGGTGTGACATAATGAACAATCAAGTGACTCATAAAGCACTGGTGCTTGGCGGCGCGCGCTCTGGCAAATCACGTTACGCTGAAGCGCTGGTGAAGCAGTGGAGCCAATTGCACGGTGATTCGATGCGCCATTATATTGCAACAGCGCAGCCCATGGATGCAGAAATGGCACAGCGCATCGCACATCACCAGTTAACGCGAGGTGAGGGTTGGACGCTTCATGAGTGCCCTTTGCATCTTAGTGAATATTTATCGCGATTTAACTCTAGTGATGTCGTGCTCATCGATTGTTTGACCTTGTGGCTCAATAATCAAATTTATCATTTTGGCGAGTCGTGCGCGCAAGCGCAGCTAGACCCTGTGCTTGAGCAGTTGGTAAACGCGGTGAATGCGTGCCCTGCCAATGTGGTTATGGTTGCTAATGAGGTCGGGTTGGGTATCGTGCCGTTAGGCGCCGTTTCACGGTTGTTTGTGGATAACGCAGGACGGCTTAATCAGATGTTAGCCGCCCATTGCGACTATGTACAATTTGTCGCGGCAGGCCTACCTATGACATTAAAGGCACCAAGGCGTGAAGAGGGGCGCGTGTGATAACCAAAGACATCTATTTAGTGCGTCATGGCAAAGTGCAAGGCGCCTCAGCCTTGTATGGGCGAACCGACGTTGCCGTTGCTGACGAGGAGCAGCAGCGATTGTTACACCGCTTGAATCAACGCAATCTCGCGGTCAATGGTGTGTTTAGTTCGCCTCTTAGTCGCTGCTACAACTTAGCAATGCATTATGCTATGAAACACCACTGGGATCTGAACGTGTTGGCTGACTTTCAAGAAATTGATTTTGGTATACTAGATGGTGTTGCGTTTGATCGTATGGAAGAGAAGCAGCCTTGGTTTGACGTGTTTTCACGCGATCCGGTGACGACGCAAATACCCCAAGGTGAATCACTCAGCCAATTTCACCAGCGCGTGACAACTCAGTGGCAAGCGTTAATCGAGCGAAATGAATCGAGTTTGCTGGTGGTCACTCACGGTGGGGTAATACGCCTTTTAGTTGCTCACGCTTTGGGTATGGATTGGCGCAATCCAGGATGGTTTCACAACCTTGCGCTTGGCTATGGCACTTTGACTCACATTCGCCTGTATATCGAGGACGCGGCTGTAGCGTCAGACGACGCATCTCACAATTCAAACGCACATTGGCACAGCGTGCTCACGATTGGCGAACCATTATGAGGATAAAATCGTGAAAGTGCGCGTTTGCTCAAGGCTTGCGCTTTGAAAAAACAATGTGTTTTCTATCATTTCACCAATTTGCTGTGATATTATCGTTTGCATCTATCTTTTTTTATTAATAAAAAGAAAAGCCATTAAAACCATGGATTTATCAGGCAACAATAGGAGCTGTGCATGACCGAATCGTTGTTTCGACAATCATTTTTGTTGGATACGTTAGATGACGCGCAGCCAATTGCGACAAAAAGACGCACTTTGGATAATGGTGTCACACTGATTTTGCATCAGCGCGGGGTATTAGAAGTATTGCCCGCCAACTACCAAGCGCCTCATGAACGTAAAACGGTAACCACCGATGATGTCAGCGTTAAGAGTATATTGATTTCCAGCGGTATTCATGGTGACGAAACGGCGCCAATGGAGCTTATCAGTAGCCTTGTTGACGATATTGAATCGGGTTTTCAGCCAGTGGCTGAACGTTGTTTGTTTGTGATTGCGCATCCTCAAGCGACGCGTCGCCACACTCGTTTTATTGATGAAAACCTAAATCGACTTTTTGACAGCAAATCCCACCCTAAAACCACAGAAACTGAAATTGCGACTTGGCTTAAGTTATTAGCAGCGGATTTTTTTGCTGACACTACCATTGAGTCCCGCTGGCACTTAGATTTGCACTGCGCTATCCGTTTATCGAAACATTATTCTTTTGCAGTGAGTCCCAAAACACGCCATCCGATTCGAACTCGCGCGCTGGTTGATTTCGTGAGCAGCGCTCATATTGATGCGCTGCTTTTGTCTAATTCACCCTCGAGCACGTTTAGTTGGTTTACAGCGGAGCATTTCTCTACGCAAGCCTTAACGGTTGAGCTGGGTCAAGTAGCGCCTATCGGTGAGAACGACTTGCACCGTTTGATAGCGTTTGATATGACTCTGCGCGATTTGATTGCCAACGTTGCATCGGAACACCTACCAAAACCGCCCGTAATGTATCGAGTCAGTCGCACCATTGTGCGCGTTCACGACGATTTTGCGTTTCTCTTTGGTGATGACGTTGAAAACTTTACCACGTTTAAGCATGGGGAAGTGTTTGGCCATGATGGGGATAAGCCGTTAATGGCCAAAAATGAAAACGAAGCCGTGGTATTTGCCAACCCCCATGTGGCGATTGGCCAAAGAGCCGCATTAATGGTTTGTACGGTTAAAACGCGCTATGAAGGCGGCCAGTTGGTTTACGACTAATTAGGTCTGCGTTTTGGATTTTTATCAGTTATTGCATTTGAAACAGCGCCGCTGGCAACGCGTTATTGCAGCGAGCAGCGCTGTGCTTGTTTTGGTGAGTTTTGTTTACCTCATCGTCGGCGAAGTAATCTTATTACCATGGGATTCCCTGTCTCATTTTGAATGGCGTTTGCTCCTAGATTTGCGTTTGCCTCGACTGCTGGCGGCGGCGGTTGTCGGAGCTTCCCTTGCCGTTTCTGGCGCAGCCCTGCAAGTGCTGCTTGGTAATGCCCTAGCAGAGCCTGGCGTGCTCGGCATTTCTGGCGGCGCAAGCCTTGCGATGGTCATTGTTCTTTTCGTATTGCCAATATCGCCACCTCCACTTGTTTTTATGTTGGCAGCAATGGCAGGGGCGATTTTGTTTACCCTTTTGTTGGTCAGCATGGCGCGAGTTATGCGCTTGTCGACAGCGAGGCTTTTGTTGGTCGGCGTCGCTTTGGGAATATTGTCGAGTGCTGCCATTACGTGGGCTTCTTATTTCAGTGATGAACTGAGCCTGCGGCAATTAATGTACTGGTTAATGGGCAGTATTGGCGGCACAACATGGGCGCATCATTGGGTGACGCTGCTGATGCTGCCACCGTTACTCTGGCTGACAGCACAGGGCAAAAAGCTTGATAAACTGATGATAGGTGAGGTGCATGCTGCTCAACTCGGTATCGATGTTGCGCAACTTCGCTGGCAATTGATTGTCGCCACCGCGATTTTGGTCGGTGGCGCGGTATCCCTCGGTGGTGTGATTGCTTTTGTTGGTCTAGTTGTTCCCCATTTACTTCGCATCGCGTTTGGCAGTGAAAATCGCTATTTGTTACCTTTGTCAGCATTGCTTGGCGCGACATTAGTTGTAATGGCCGATATTATTGCCCGAATGGCACTTTCCTCCGCTGAGTTGCCTTTAGGAGTGGTAACCACCACGCTCGGCGCACCGGTGTTTATTTGGATGCTAGTTAAAAACCATGATGCAAGTTAATCACTTAAGTGTTGGTCACCGACTGTTGCCTTTGTCGTTTCGCTTAGGTCAGGGCGATATTTTGCATGTTGTGGGGCCCAATGGCGCGGGAAAAAGCACCTTATTGGCAGCGCTTTCTGGGCTGCTTGGCGCCAACGAGGCGAGGCAAGGCGAGGTTTTGCTCGAGGAAGAGGCGTTATTTTCACTCTCAAGGCAAGAGCAAGCACGAGTTCGCGCGTATTTGCCACAGCAGGCTCGCCCCGCGTTTCAATTGGACTTATTTCAGTTTCTTGCGCTCTCATTACCCAGTTACGTTGAGGTGAGTTCGCCGAAAACGCGAGATATTGTGACGCAATTGGTCAGCATGATGCAGCTTGAGGATAAACTGCACAGAAGCATTCAAACCTTATCGGGTGGGGAGTGGCAACGCGCACGGCTGGTGGCGATTTGCTTGCAAGTGTGGCGTTCTCTTAATCCGCGAGCGCGGCTGCTGATTTTAGATGAGCCGGCAACGGCACTGGATGTCGCGCAAGAGGCAATGCTTTATCAGCTCATTGAGGCAGTGGCGCAGCAGGGCATTAGTGTGGTGCTGGCCAACCATGATCTCAATCGGACTTTGCACCACGCTAAGCACGTTCTACTGCTCAAGCAAGGCGTTATGCAGGCCTTTGGTGAGGTAGATGACGTGATGCAAAGTCAAACACTGAGCCAAGTCTTTGAAACGCCGATCCGCCGAGTCGAGGTTGAGCAGCGTCCCTATCTGATTTTGACTTAATTATTTGCTTGGCTCTTGAATTTGGTAAAGTTGGCGAGGTTCGTTGGCACACGTGGTTTCACAATTACACTCCTTGTCTACGCCCACGTTATTAAGCCCACCACAGCTGCCTTGAATACGTTTGTTGTGAAAAATAACCCCAAGAGACATCAATAGAATAACCGTTAAAAATGCAACAAACGCAATTAGCCACACCATAGCCGCCTCCTCAGTTATTGTTGACCAATCTTATTGATCATAGCACCTGCAAGGCGACCCATTTGGCGACCACGGCGTAATACACTGTGGTGATGCGATGACGCAGTTTCGTGATGGTGACCACAGCCGCATCCATTTCCCACATGACCGTCGTTATGACTGTGCAGATGTTTCTTGGCGTGATTTATCGAGGGGCGTCCCTCTGAGGGAACCGTAAGCGCGCTGCGTGGCGCGTAGATCACCTTGTTCAATTCAGCCCGGCAACCAACGCGATAAACCATAATATTGCGTTTGAGTAGTTTCTCTAATGAGCGTTCACCAATGTTACGTACCATCACCGCATCGACGTTATGTTGTGCGATTTGATTGAGCAACTGTGACTTGCTTTGGCATGAGGATCCCGCTTGAGCTGCGTGGTTAACAAAGTTATCAATTAAACCATCGCCATCTGAATAGATGGCGATAAACGGTGCCTTGATGAAGTGATTGGTGATCTGTTCACCATCGTTTGGGATTGCATAGATCATCGTGGTTATTCCTTGTCAAAAAAACTATTCTTTGTCAGAAAATACAAGAGCATGGCCATGAACTAGTGCGTTTGCCACCTTACCGCGCGCTTGTTTAACCGCGTTACCAAAGGTTTGACGAGACACGCCCATTTCATCGGCAGCCTGTTGTTGGCTCAATCCCATCACATCAGCAAGCCGTAATGCTTCAAGCTCCTCGCGAGTTATCGTTACTTTGGCTAATTGGCCAAGCGCAACCCCGTTAGGTTTAAAGCAGGAATAAGCGGCGCTGCCGCAGATACGTCGTTCTATTTTGGGGCGAACCATTTATTTACTCCTAGTGATCATACCAGCAACTTTAAGTTGCTTGGGTATGTGCCGTTAAAGTACGCCTCAAACTGGCATATGCCAATAACTATTTTTGGCATATGCTAATAACTTAGGTTGCATTTTTGCTTGTTTGCAGAGCGAAGCATCTTTGCACAGTGGTTTGTTTAACCTCAAATGCTATTGGCCTCGACCACACACCATCACCATAACTGTGCGCAGCATGATATAACCATCCATACGCAACCAACTTTTGGCTGAGCTCAGCGATAGCGCATAGGAGTGGTCAAAACCCACTTTAGAACGAACATCTTCGATACAAGTGTCATAACCTTGGTTGACTTGCGCAAGACCGGTAATCCCTGGTGTTACGCCATAGGTGCGCTCTGCAAAGTAGGGAATCGCATTTTCCAATTTTTGATAGAACCCTGGGCGCTCTGGGCGAGGGCCAATAATTGACATATCACCGAGCAATACGTTGATGAACTGAGGAAGTTCATCAAGTCGTGTCTTACGTAAAAAGAGCCCAACTCGAGTAATACGAGGATCGCCTTTTTCTGCCCAAGTCGCGCCGGATTGCGCTTCAGCATCGGTTCGCATGGTACGAAATTTAATCATATTAAATAGTAGGCTTCGGTCGGGAAGGGCGCGGCCAATACGCAGTTGTCGAAACAGAACCGGTCCACGACTGTCACATTTAATGGCCAGAGCAATCAAAGGAAACAGTGGCAAGGTGAGCGCTAAGCCAATCAGTGCGAAAACGATATCGAAGCCGCGTTTTGCGATGGCCGTCGTAGGATTGATGCTATGGTTGTGTGAGTTGAGTGTTTTCATTGTGTGCTCCTTAAGATTTGCGCTCTTGGCCGACGCGTTGCCAATGTCCATTTTCAAGTCCAAAAAGATAGCGTAGGCAGCCAATAAGATTGGCGGTATGGCCTACAACGAGATAATCGAGTGCTTTGCATGCTTTATGTGTTAAGGTGCTGCGGCGTAAATGCCAGTAAAGAACTAGGCCATAAAGCGCGAATTGACCTACGGCGGCAAGCGCAAAAATCCAGGCTGTCGTGCTTAATATCAAACTCCCGATGAATGCCCAAAGCATAAGAAAAGGCATCAATACGCGAAGTGCTTTACCTGAGGCAAACGCAAATGCCACGCCGCGATAACGAGGATGCAGTAGATGCATTAGGCGCAACAATTGCTGACAGTTGCCTGCGCCAATACGTAAGCGGCGGCGAAAATCTTGCTGTCCAGTAGTCTGTTCCAATTCAATGGCGTGGATTTGAGCCACGGCTTCTGCGCGATATCCACGTCCAACAATCTCCATTGGCAGTACGAAGTCATCGTTGATGGTGTCGGCTCTCAGTGGTGAAAACAGTTCACGACGAATGAAGTAGAGCGCGCCATGAGCGCCAAGTGCAGAGCCAAGCTGCGCTTCACGATGCTGAATTTGGTTTTGATATTGCCAGTAGTTTTTTTCTTCGGTTGATGAGTGGATAAATCCATATTGGCTATTAACCACACCGACGCTGTGCCGACGAAAGCGCTCCGCAGCGAGTTGAAGTGCATCAAAAGATATTAGTGCTGATACGTCACTAAAGGCGATGATGTCGGTGGTGACTTGCATTGCGGCATCGTTAAGGGTGGCGACTTTGCCTCGATTATCGGTAAATTCAAGTACCGTTACCTTAAGCGTTTGGCACAAAGGCTCTGAAGCGGTTTGTCGTGCGATAGCAGCAGTATCGTCGGTGCAGCCATCACACGCGATCAACACCGTGAGCTTGTCACTGGGGTAATCGAGCATGGCAATATTGCGAATTTTTTCGGCAATCCAACACGCTTCATTGTAGGCTGGCATCACAATCGTTATTGAAGGTAGGGTGGCAGTGCATGAATTGGCAATACTGTACGCCTTCTCATCAAAGTTTGTTTGCATCGGTTTATGACGAGTCAGCCACTTTAACGCGAGGGGATAGCCAAGATGGTGGTAAACAATCAGAGCCATAGCAATGAGCGTTGAGATAATAAGAAGGTTAAGCCACATTTGCCTGCTCCTTTGCCAATAAGTCGAAAATGGCGCGATCATAGCGGCGTGCCATAGTGCAAACATCGGCTTTCTCTTGAGCGTGAAGTCGCGGAGATACCGTACTTGGCCAGCGCATTGCTTGGTCCAGCGCTATGGCCATCTGTTTTGGGTTATCGGCCAGTAAGCGAGTACCGCTTTGTGGGCATAAGGTCTCAGTAGCTCCACCGACATCGGTTACCGCAGCTGCAATGTTGCACGCCTGCGCTTCCAGTGGTGCGAGTGGGTAGCCTTCGTTAAATGAGGGCAAACAAAACAGATCGAGCGCTTGGTAAAAGCGTGGCATGGAATCAAGGTGTCCAAGAAAGTGGACTCTGTCAGACAACTTTAAATCGTGGGCAAGGCGGCGCAGTGCGCTGGATTGGGAGCCACTTCCCGCGATAGCCAAGTGATGGCGTTTGTCCATTTTCGCTAACGCTTGAATCAAGACTTGGTGACCTTTTTCCACTTCAAGTCGACCACTTGAACCAATCAAACTGAGGCTTGGATCAAGCCCCAATTGTTGACGTGCCAGACACTTATCTCCAGGGACAAATTTTTCAAGGTCAATGCCATTTTTGATCACTTGCGGTGCGGCAATACCTAACTGCTTCGCTAGATTTTTCGCCACTATGTGTGCATCAGCAATCAATTTGGTTTGGCCAAAACCACTGACAAATTTGTGCATTAGTCGATGACGCACATTTTGAAAATGCCATGCATCGTGTTCAGTGTGCATATGCGCTAAACCCGACAGGTGCGCCGCCAAGCCGCCATAGAGATAAGGGCCGATATGATGAGTGTGCACAACGTCTGCCTTGAGCACTTTTAGCCAGCCGTTAAGCGCTTTGAAAGTGGCAGCAGACCAACCTGATGGTTTGTTGAGAAAGATGAGCTTATCTTGATGCGCTTTTAGTCTTGGCCAATGCTCGAGAGCTTGGCTAAGCGAACCTTCGAGGCTAATGATTTTCATCGCAGGGTTAAAGTGCGAGTGCTGCATATAATCCAAAGCCATGACCTCAAGGCCACCTGGGCGCAGATGCTGAACTATTTGTACGACGTTGATGTTGGGTGTTGTGGTCATAATTGGCTCCAAGTGTTCAGGTATAAACACTAGATAGCGAATGATGTGCCAACAATTCACTCAATTTAATGTATTGATTTTTATCTTATTAAATTCCGCATTATCATGAGATAACGCCTTTTTATCGAATTGAGAATCAGATTGAAGGTTGAAGATGAAAAAAAGCGAGCCTTGAAGACTCGCTTGAGAAGATCAGAATAAATATGGTTACCTGAGTATATCTTAATACTTGAAGCGACGAATTTGCTGTGACAGTTCGCCAGTATGTTCAGAAATTTCTTCTGCCAAAACTTTCAAGTTGCTGTTTACCGCTTCCAGCTCTGTTGCGCTGGCATCGAGTTGATTCATATCAGAAGCGATGGTGCTACTCACATTAGACTGCTCCTCACATGCTGACGCGACGGAGTGGACCATACCATTGATAGCACTAACAGAATCGATAATGACACTCAGCGCGGCGTCAATTTCATCAGAACTTTGTTTGGTTTTTTCTACGAGGGTTTTTGACTGCTGTGTCGCGTCAAATGACGCACGAGTCTCATGTTGCAAACGCTCAATGATAGACTCAATTTCATTTGTTGATTCATGCGTTTTAGACGCTAGCGCGCGAACCTCGTCAGCAACCACTGCAAATCCGCGCCCACTTTCCCCTGCGCGCGCCGCTTCAATGGCTGCGTTGAGGGCGAGAAGGTTGGTTTGCTCCGCAATGGCTTTGATCACTTCGATAACACGACCAATGTCTTCACTACTGATATTTAACGAGTTGGCACATTCTGCTGCGGTTTCTAAGCTTTCAACCAATTGATCAATATTCTTCGCATTGAGTTTCAAGCTTTCGCCGCTGCGGTGGCTGAGTTCAAGCGCTTCATTGGTTTGCTGAAGCGTATTGTCGGTGTTTGATGCAATCTCTTTAGTCGCCAGATTAAACTGTTCAATTTTATTAAGGCTTTCATGAGTCAGCGAAGATTGTAGTTGCGTTTTCTGGTTCATTTCGTCACGCAAGTCGCTGATTTTTAGCCCATTGGTATTAAGTTTTTCTGTCGTTTGCGCCGTATCAACGATGATTTCTTGAACGGTTTCGACAAATTGATTGAACGCTTTGGCAAGACCTGCAATTTCGTCATCGCCTTGAGCAGTAACGCGAGAGGTCAAATCACCACCACCTGCGGCAATATCATTCATGCGGTTGGACATTTGGCGAATCGGTGCCACAACACGTTTATCAAGCACCAATGCGATCAGGAAAATACTTGCAAAGGCGACAACTAAAATGGTGGAAAGTGACATTTGCGTCGTTTGCGCGAGTTCTTCACGTTCCACTGAGCGGTTATAGCCAATTGCCACGTCACCAATCGCAAGGTTGTCCCACTCAACCTTAATATTGCCAGAGTGCTCGATTTGGCGAAGCGCAACTTCTGCGATCATTTTGCCATTTTGGTCACTGACACGGATGGAGGATATCATCGGCTTCTGTGCGTAGGCATCAATGATATTTTGAATCAGTGGGCGGTCGTAAACATAAATCGGCTCTTGCAAAATAACCGCAAGTTCCGATTCCATCGTTTTAATTGTTTGTTCAGTTTGAGTTTGAATGGCATTTTTATTGACTACATATTCCACAGAAAGCGCAATGGCAGCAACGATGGTCATAACAATGCTGACCCAAATAATGATTGTTTTTGTAAGTTTATTCATAGTCTTTATCTATATTGGTTGGCTCAGAAATAACCGTTATGGTTGCAATGGATCATAAAAATATTTCTTCGGGATGGAACGAGTTGCTTCAGTTAAATAAGGGTTTTCGAGCTCAATAACGACTCGCTGAGAAACATTGGCTTGAGCCAATACGGCTTTGACTTCGGGTTCATTGAAGAAAAGTTTTTCATAGGTGCCATCTTCAAATATTTCTTCAATGATTTGTAAAAGATGCGCGGCCAGTTGAGGATTGTTTTTGTTAACAAAGAACATGTAAGGCATCTGGTAGCGCAACATTACATGTTTATCAACCGCAAGTGGAAGTTCTGGATAGGTCCGCATCTCATTAAACGGCTCCATCAAACCACGAGCAAATAAATGACAGCGGTTGCCTGCTAGCATCATTTCAAAAATGTTTTTATACTTTAGTGACTTAGCAATAGTAAATCCGTTGGACTCAAGAATTTGAGTATCGGACCATGTTTTTCCCGAACAGATAGAGTATTTCATCATATCGGTTTTATTGCGTACATTAGCAAGCATATTGGCATCTTTCTGGTGAATCATTCCAATACGCATCCCAAGCATGCCACGATAGATAGGAAAGCGTACCGGAGCAAAGCGCGATTCCAGTTCAATACTCGTCGCAGTCCAATACACATCGAGGCGGTCAGCCTCAAGATCTGCGTAAACACGAGTTACCGCAGGTTCACCATTTTTTGCGTAAACATAATCTAAACTATCGTACTTATCAGATCGTTTTACGATTTCTTTTAATAACGTTAAGTAAAGCTTATGATCATTGACGCTACCAGCAACTCGAAGCGAAGCTGCAAAACTATCTAAAGAGAATAAGCTTAACGAAACGGAGGCAAGCAAAAAAGCAAGTTTCATAGTTTAACCACACAAGGAATTTATAAAGTAACGCATTATAATTATCTATATAAAGGAAAGCGGTTCCAATAGCTAATTATATAAATATCATTGTAAAATAAAGCAAAAAGCATATGCTGATATTAATCAAGAAAAAAGAATAACACTTTTGTTTGTTACACTATTTTCGTTTCTTGATCACACTTTTTGCAACTCGGTAGAAAACAAACTCGAGCGGTTTATAAAGATTGGCGAATGTGGTCTTATTCACTAAAAGTTGGCGGGTTTTATGAATTGTTATTTGGCAGTCTCGATAGCACTGGAACACCACTGAGATGCTCAAGAGTCGCCGCTCGCCGAACTGTGCCATCCAGCAGTTCCATGATAACCGCGAGGCCACAGCCGAAAAAAATACCTCCGATGAATCCAGCAATGGTAAAAACAAACAGCGGTAAATTACTCGGGGCGCTCGGCGAGTAGGGGCGGTCAATTACTTTGATTCGCTTGTCTTGCTCAAAGACGCCAAGTGAACTGATAAGTCGCGCTTTTTCTTGGCGTTGGAGCAGTTCCTCAAACAGTTCGCGTTTCACTTGTAAATCTCTTTCAAGACGCCGTATCTGCTGCTCTTTTTGACCGGAGAGTTGAGTTTTCAACTCTAACTCATCCACCATGGTTTGCAGGCTGCTGGTCTCCTCAGTCAACATCTCAACGCGGCTACGAGCCAATTGCAGGTTCTCAAGTTGTGAGATGAGCAGAGGCTGAGAATTCCCGGTTTCACTAATTCGCGCGCTATTAGCGATTTCCCACAATTGATCACTGTTAACATCTAGCTTGGTCTCACTCACCAGCTGCGAACGCTGCTCTTCTAAACGGCGAAGATTGCGCATCGCCGCTTGGATAGAGCTATGCTCATCGGTATAGCGAGCTTTTAGTAGTGCCAAATCGCTGCGCAGCCGAATGATCTGGTTCTCTATGCTGCCAATGACGGGGTTGGTACTAGAGAGCTGCTGATCTAAGCCACCAAGACTTTTTCTTGCCCCCGCCAGTTCTGCGCGCTTTTCGGATAGGCGCTGCTTTAACTGCTCGATGCGCGCAAAATTGGCCAATTGTAGCTCTGGTAACCCATCGGAATGTTGCGCGCGAAATTCCGCTAAGGCGGATTCGGCTTTATCCAGTTCAGCGCGACGATATTCAATGTGCTCGGCTAAAAACGAGCGTGAGTCTTGCATTGAGGAGCGCTCAGGTGCGAGTAGCTCCTCAACCACATGATAACTAACGGTTTCTAGGGTCTGTTTCATTCCATCTGGATCATTGGCACGATAATCAATTCGAATCACATCTTTACCAATAGCGCTCATACTCAAAGCGGCTGAAAGTTTGGCAATCGCTTCGTCGTGGCGGTACGAGGGCGCAGAGGCATCAACAAACCCCCGCTCAATTGCAACTTGTCCGAGAATATGTCGGCTGTGCAGTAAAGCCTGTAATCCACTAAAGCGCTCTTTTATTTGGGAAGAGACCGCAAGATCTTCTAAAAACGGATTCATTTTTGCGGTCTCTTGGATCAGCATGCTGGTATGAGATTGATATTGCTTAGGCGTAATGGCACCGATAAGCGTGCCTATGAGAGGCAGTATAAAAATAGGCAGTAAGATCACGTAGCGTCGACGCCAGGCACCTTCTAAAATCATCAGCAGTTTATAACTTAAGCTGTCCACGGTATGCGACTCCTTATCTGCATTTTGACGCTATTGACCCTATCTGGAGCGAAATTACGATCATAAATTTTCCAGCCAATTTGATAGCTGATCCGCTCGAGCGTCCCATGTATCTTGAGCAACTGCGCGCTGCTGCGCCGTGTTAGTCGAATGATTCTTTACCTTTTCAAGCGCGGCAATCATCTCATGCGCATTCCTCACTTGGGTGACGTAGTCGCGGTAGTGTGCAAGAGCGGGAAAGGGCGTGCTGACGACAGGACGACCTGCGGCCAGATATTCTCTTAGTTTTAACGGATTACACGCGCGAATTTGGCCATTATCAACAAAGGGCAGCAGGCTAACGTTCCAATGTTGGCTGTAACGTGGAAGCTCATGGTGCGGTAGAGGGCCAAGCAGTGACACATTCGCATAACTACCAAGTGCTTGTGCTTGGGTATTGGCCGCGCCAATAAAGATAAAGTGCCAGTGGGGAAGCGCTTCGATAACCTGACGAAGCAAAGGGTAATCCAGCCATTCGGATAATGAGCCATAAAAGCCAGCAATCGGAGTACTGTTATTGGAAAACGAGTCGGCGGGCGGCGCGCGGCGCGAAAAAAGATCATGATCGACCCCGTGCGTCAGTAATTGAGTGCGTTCAGGGGGAAATTTAGCGACCAGCGATTCGCTCGCCGCTAAAATCAAATTTGATCGAGTGACTAATTCCTGCTCGCGCATGGCGACTGTGTCGTGGTCAACTCCGGCAAGGGTTGAAAAGTCATCGCCACAATAATACACCAGGGAACGTGTGGGCAGCTTATCAAACAGATCTACCGCTGTGGGCAACGAGGTCCACATAATAGGATCGTGAAGCTGAGCACGTTCAATCACGGGCTTAAGCTGCTTGCTTAAGCTTGCGGCGGCAAGTTTGCGCGCCAAGCGGCTTTTTGGTGCGGGTATGGTTTTAGGTGCAACAATAGTGATGTTATTTATGCCGGTTTGAGACTTCATCGAAGATATAGAGTGAGATGACGTGCCTTTCATTGACGTATTGCGGTTTGCTGTCGTCACCGCGCGCAGCTTTCGCCATAAACGCTCAACATCATGACGATTGAGTTTGGGTTGACGTAGTCCAATGGAGTTGACCCAAATCACTTTGCGAGACGCTGCCAAACGCTTGATCAAGTGTTGTGTCGATGAAGGTAATCCTCCCCAATCTTCGCCAAACACGATGAGATCTCGTTTCATGCCGCGCCCTCATGGTCGTTTACTTTGCGATTGATGCACGCTGCGCTTGTTCGTTTATTCGAAGGGCGCTCGAAGGTCGATTGCTCGTGCGTTGAGTGCTCGTCAGAGGATGCGCCGCTGTTAAGCGACTCGGTGTGATTTTTGTGGTGTGAGTTGAGCTGCTCTTCTTTGGTCAGTGGACGCAGAACTTTCGCTGGCACACCACCTGCGACGACATTGGCAGGGATTGAATGTGTCACGACACTACCTGCTGCAATAACGCTATTTTCGCCAACCGTGACACCTGCCATCACGGAAACCCCAGTGGCGAGCCAGACATTACGCTCTAAAATAATGTCGCCAACTTGTTCATCGAGTTCAGGTAATCCAGCAGCGCGATCATAAGGGTTGATGGGATGCCCTGGATACCCCGCTAGAAACGCGCGTCCCGCAATGCGAGCGTTATCACCGATGATGACGCGTTTTCCCACGGCAATTGTGGTCTGCCAGCCAATATCGACATTATCTCCAACTAATAATTCCGGAGGATGCAACGCGCTCACGCGGCCAGAAAACGTGGTCGCACCGGAGATTCGATTATCTTTTCCTAGCGAAATTTTAAGCGGGCCAGTAACAAAGGGCATGCCGCCGTACAGATACAAATTGGCGCCTACTTGATCTATTCGTCCTTTAAAAATCGGTGTCCATAAAAACACGCGAGTCACTGTTGCCCAGACTTGCTGCAGCGTTACTGTCACTTTATAGAGCGGCACGACAATGACCTTGGGGGCGGGGGCGCTGAGCCCTAACAGTGATTTGGCAACGATAAACAGACGACGAGCGACCGGATGAGGGCTGTGTTTGAGCCAATGGCGCAGAGTTTGTGTCGAATGCATTAGGGCCTCCTTCGCGTATCACTCAGGTCGTTGAAGTGACTTATTTATATGCAACTAAGTGATATTGTTAAATTGTAGATGAGCTAAACCAATTTGCGCCAATTTGTCTCTTTGGAACAGTGTTCTTCATACCATCTTTACACCTCAACACAGCGGTTTAATACCATAGGCTCGTAGTAAGGTGGTGACCTCGATTTCAGCATTAAAACAGGCGCGAATGCGAAGTTCACACTGAGACTGCATCTGCTTGCGTTGGACTTCATTTTGCGTGAGCCAATGTTCCACCGATAATTTAAGCGGTGAAGGGTGAGAGTCGAGATTTGGCTCATTAAATAACGTTTCATCAATCAGCCAGCCATTTTGACCATGACTGATTAATCTCGGTAACTCGCCGACTCGAGTGGCGACAATAGCAATCCCGCGCGCCATGGCTTCAAGTGCTGCCATGGGCAAACCCTCGGCACGTGAGGGCATGATCAATAAGCCAATTTGCGACCAGACGTTTTCCATATCAGAGCAAGCGCCGTGAAATTTCACATTATTTGGCGCTTGGGCAATAAGCTGGTTTTTCAATGGACCATCGCCGTAAATATGAAATGTTTGCTCAGGTAATTGACGTGCTAACACGAGCAATCGCTCAGGTGCTTTCTCAAAGCTTAAACGACCGACAAACGCAATTTGTTTACCTTGGGAGCGAATCACTTTATTGAGGTTGATAAAGTTGGCTGCGAATCGAGCCGGCGAGGGGATTTGTTTTAGAATTGGTGTGCTGACCGCAAACACGGAACTGGCAAGCCGCGCAGTTTGGCGATCTAGCCAATCATAAAGTGCCATCTTACCCCGTTTGGTTTCACCACTATGATAGGTGCTAACGCAAGTTATGCCCAACAATGTGCTCATGGCTCTAAGCAGAATGCCCGCTTTATAACCGTGAGTATGAACAGCAGTGGGATTTTGCTGCTTTAATGTTTGCCACAGCTGCTTAACGCTGCCGTTAAGCAACCGATACTCAATATTGTGCTGCGCGAGTTTCCTCAATAAAGGATGCGCGCCTTGCTCGCCGAAGAAATAGTCACAGAGAAAAACCACACAAACCCGATAGCCACGGTTTTTGATTGCTTGAGCCAATTGCTCTACATGGGATTCGATACCACCAAAATTTCGACTGTCTAGTGCAAGCCAAATTAACTCTGAGCGGTCTGAGTAGCCGGCTTTAATAGCTTCAGCAGATGGGGTTGTTATTGGTTTTTTATTTCTTTGAATTGTGTTCATTTATTACTCCCAAATAGCAAAATTATTTATGCTCAAGCAAATTCACGTTGTTTTGGTTAGTAAGCAAATGTCACGCCATCAATGCAAGGTGTTGTTTTAATTGTTTTTTATGTTTGTTTTTTAGTGAAATTTGCTAAATTGGACTTAATGGTGTCACTTTAATAGGGTTTAATTGCAAAGCGATTCTTAAAATGAAAATAAGTTAATTTCAATAATGGCTAATTAGATTCGATTTGCGATTAATACTTGGTTTTTCGCTCATAGGCTGGACATTTTGAGGTGATAAGCCGCTTCAGGATTTTGCTTAAAGCTTTGATTAATGGGTGATTGATAGATTTACTTTGCAAGCAAAAAGTGGTCAATTCATTTTATGGCAGGAGGTTTGCTTTGTCTTAGCCATAATCAAACATCGAGGTATGAATATGGCAAAATATCTGGTTACTGGTGGTGGCGGTTTTATTGGATCGCATTTGGTTGAAGCGTTAATACTGCAGGGTCATTCGGTTAGAGTCGTGGATAATTTTGTGCATGGACAAATCACCGAGCTGATGGGTCGATGCGAATTGCGAGTGGAAGATATTTGTGACTTTGGTGTTATGAGATCTGCGATGGAAAACGTCGATGGCTGTTTTCATCTTGCTGCAGTAGCCCCAGAGCGCACGCTAGAAGTCACCAAAAGCGCAGAAGAAACGCTCGTTAATGATCACTGGGCGGTAGCACATCAAGTGAATTTACTCGGTAGCATTCGCGTATTAGAAGCGGCAAAAAAAGCCAAAACACCGGTGGTGTATGCGTCTTCGGCTGCAGTGTATGGTGACAATGCGGATTTACCACTTTCTGAACGTTCCACCGCGCGTCCGCTTACCGCCTATGGTGCCGACAAGCTTGCGACGGAGCTCCATGCTCGAGTGGCGTCTTTACTGCATGGCGTACCAACAACGGGGCTACGTTTGTTTAATGTTTTTGGCCCGAGGCAGAATCCGCAGTCGTCTTATTCAAATGTGATCTCTATTTTTATTAAGCAAGTATTGGCGCAAAAGCCACTTGAAGTTCACGGTGACGGAGAGCAAGTGCGCGATTTTATCTACGTTGACGACGCTGTGCGCTTTTTATGTGCCGCGATGGCGAATGCCTCCACGAATGCCGATATTTTTAATGTGTGCCGTGGTGAAGCGCTCTCAGTAAACCAGTTGGCGTCGATTATTATGTCACTCGCGGATCAACGGGTTGCCGTTTACCACCAAGCGCCAAGACGGGGAGACATTCGAACTTCAATTGGTAGCCCAATGCGCGCAGGGTGTGAACTAGGCTGCTTTGCCACCACATCGGTAATTCAAGGCTTGCGAAATCTGATAGCGCATCAACGTGATTTCGCTGAGCCTAATGTTTTACGAGCACAATCTACGTAAGCTCTCCAACCAAACTGTTCCCAAGTGACTTCAAGATGCTCGGAAACCATTACGCTTCATCGGTTTCCCACGCTTGTTTTTTACGGTACAGAGTTGATGGGCTAATTTTTAGCAACACGGCTGCTTTTAGTACATTACCATCACAATAGGCGATGGTTTTTTGAATCGCTTCACGCTCAATGTCACACAGAGGACGTATGACAGGTTCAGTGCTTGCCGCTGAAGGTAGTGGATTGGCGATCATCTCTTTTGCGTCACTTTCTGGCGTGTCAGTCACTAGACTGCTTTGCGGGTTTTCAAGCGCAATGGCGCGAATTTCATGATCGCTCAGCGTTTCATTGAGTGGTGGCGGTAGCTGTTTTATTGAAACGGCGTCGCCATCGTGAAGAACCACAATATTACGCACCACATTTTGCAGTTGGCGCACATTTCCAGGCCATGGGTAATGGCGCAAAACGACTTCGGTTTCAGGCGCAAACCGGCGGAATTTTTTGCCTTCTTCTTTGGCGTAGCGAGTTAAAAATCGCGTTGCGATAGCCAAAATATCATTACCGCGTTCACGTAGCGGAGGAATCGGAAGAGGCACAACATGCAAACGATAGTAAAGATCTTCACGAAAACGTCCCTGTGCCACTTCTTCTAGCGGGTCGCGGTTGGTGGCGCAGATAAATCGAATGTCGACTCGCTCTTCTTTGTTTCCGCCGACTTTTTGAAAGCGACCCGTTTGAATAAAACGCAGCAGCTTTTTTTGTAGTTCCAGATCCATTTCGCAAATTTCATCAAGGAATAGAGTGCCGCCATCAGCTTGAGCCGCTACCCCTTTGCGCTCGGCGCTAGCACCAGTAAATGCACCTTTGACGTGACCAAAGATTTCGCTTTCCATGAGATCTCTTGGTATAGCGCCGCAGTTAATCGCGACAAAGGGTTGTTCTGCGCGAGGGCTTTGTTGATGAATCGCTTCTGCGCACACTTCTTTACCTGTCCCGCTTTCACCAGTAATAAAAACCGTTGCTTTACTAGGGCCTGCTGCGTCAATGATGCGATAAACGTTTTGCATTGGTAAGCTGCCACCAATAAAGCCGCGATAGGAAGAACGCTCAAAATTGGATTGGAAATCTTCTACCAAGCCTTGCAACCGACTGCGCTCAAGCTGGTTATTAATGGTGGTTTTTAATCGGTCGGCATTGACTGGCTTTTCTAGAAAATCAATTGCGCCTTGGCGCATCAATTCAACCGCAGTATTCACCGAACCATGACTAGTTACCACCACGACTGGGCTGGGAATACCTTGCTTTTTGATCCACTGTAACAGCTGATTTCCTGAGATGTCCGGTAATTTGAGATCAAGTAATATTAAGTGGGGAGTATGCTCTTTGAGATACTGTTTTGCGCTCTCTCCCGTTTCCTTGTAGGCGACATTGATGGGTTCATTAGCCAAATATTGTTTGTACATTTGGATGAGTGGCAATGAATCTTCAACAATGAGTACGCGGCATTTTGATTTCATCTTAGGACTTCCTTAATAAAGCAAGGCATTGTTTTTATTTTATACTCAAGTAACTAACTAAGTGTATGTCAGATATCGATATGCACAAGATTGCATTTTTAACGGATGCCGCTGCAACTTCAAGTAGGATGGGTATCGCGAAACCCAGCGGCGGCTCTTTGGGTCAATTTGTCTAAGGAAACTTCGACAATGCCCGGCAGAGCTTGGGCTAAGGCCATCGCTTCTTCGGTGTGGTGTGAGAGACATTTTGCTTCGATATCGCGGCAAACATCACACAGCCATTGATTGCCATGGGCGGCCGCAGTGCTGCCAAGAGTGTGGACTTCAAATTCCAGGGTCTCTCTATCTCGCTGTTTTAGTGCCAGTTCTATTATGAGCAGCCGAGCGCGTGTATCTTCTAAATAAAATCCGATTAACTCAGTGACTAGCTGGGCTGAAGTGTCTTTGACCAATTGTTCCAATGTGCTCTCTAGCACAATGTTATTCGGCAGACAGGGTTCTCCGGCCATATGTTCCATAGGAATTGTGACCCCGTCTAAAGGTTCGCCATTGTTGGCGCATGAGTCGGGGTTTAGTGGATTATCAGTCGAATTCATAGGAGTCTCCTAATCGCTAAAGAGGACGGTGCTGCAGCAGAATTAAGGTTGCATCATCGCGGTGCCACTCGCCTTGTTTATCAAACACGCGCATCACATGGTGAAGTGCGTCAGCCAGTGGTAACGAATGGGTACGCTCTAACTCTTTAATAATAGCGAGTTCCAGCGCGGCACGTTGGGCGCGGTTTTCCGCAGCTTCAAATAAACCATCGGTAAATAGGGCAATCCGTGCGTCCTTTGTCATCACGCTACGGTACGTTTGGTAGTGAGCGGGCACTAACATTCCGGGCAAAATGCCGCCCACATTTAATGCATTTGAACCGTTAGATGAAATCAGTCGCGGCGCAGGATGCCCCGCGCTGGCAATATCGAACTGGCCATTGGGGTATAAAGTTACCGCGCAGCAAGTCAGCAACAGCTGTGACAGTAGGACATCATTACTGAGTGAGTCTGAAAGCTGGGCGAGCATGGTTGCGCAAGGGTCGTCGACTTTATCGAGATGATGCATTAACCCGCGAATATATCCGCCATACGCATAAGAGAAAAATTTTGCTGCAACGTCGTGGCCCATTACATCAATTAGCCCAAGAATAAATTTGTTCTCATGCTGATGAAACAGCGCTAAATCGCCGCCGCCAATTCCAGTGTTGCGTGACGCAATTGCAAGCTCCCAACCAAAAGCGCTGCTCGGTAGCGACGGAGTGAGCGCTTGGCTAATCCGTTGGTCTATTTTGTCGGTAAGTTGGCGAAATACCTGTTCTGATCTTTGCAGCACACGTTGAATGCTTTGAATCAACTCAGCCTTTTGAACCGGTTTAATCAGATAATCATCAATGCCAAGATCCGCCGCGCTTGCTTTAATCGCACTTGAATGGGCAGAGGTGAGAAAAATAAAGGGCGTTAGTAGAGTATCAGTTTGAGCATGAAGCGCTTTTTTGAGACTAAGACCGTCCATCCCGGGCATACGAATATCTGAAATCACCAATTCCACGCGATGCTCTTTCAACAATGTCAGCGCGGCAATGCCATCTTGCGCTTCGAGAATGTGGTAGTCGTTACAAAGGTAGGCGCGCAATAAACGCATTTGGCTCGCATCATCTTCAACCAAAAGTACTCTTGGTTTATGGCGTAATGACAATGACGAGGCGTTAGTTTCTTCAGCGACTGTTATTATGGTGTGCCAACCGAGCGTTAAGCAGTTACGGTTTAAGGCATGATTGGTGGCATAATGCTGGCTACTTGACTGAGCGCGGATAAGCGCAATGCCTCGTCCGTGCTCCGATTCGAGGTCTAGTGCAAAGTCCAGTGATGTGTCTAGGTGTTGAGAATTGACCGCCGTCGGATCCCAGCTTTGCCCATCATCTTCCAGCTTTAATTGCCAGCCATCACAAGAGCGAGCCAAGCTAATATCGAGATGCTTTGGCGGCGGCATACTATGTTCAATCAGGTTAGTCGCAGCTTCAGAGAAACAGAGTTGAATTTTGTTAATTAGCGCCGTATCAGCATTTTCACGTTGGAGTGATTTGCCCAGTGCGCGCCTTAGCTCACTGACGTTTGTAAGCGTGGCGGGTTGACTCAGGCGCTGAAAAAGTAATGTCATGGCTACCGTTCCAAAGAGAGGAGTTGACTGCGCTTGATGAGCGAAGTGAGTTTTTGAGCAATCTTGGGAAATCGCTTAGCCAGCCGCTCGATTTCTCTGAGCAATTCACTTTTTAGGCTTGGGTCAAATTGATCGTTCATCACGCACCCCACTAAGGTGCCATGGGCGTCAGAGATTTTCTTAATCGCCTCTTTTACTTGATTTTGGGTGGTTTTTCCCGAAAGAACCACGAGCAGCGTGCCATCACAAGCGCTTGCGACCCGTTCGGGTGAAATGCTCTCTGAATGAAGTGCTGCAACGGCCGCTGTATCAAAAATAATCAGGTCAAAGCTCTCTTTCCAGCGCTTAATGTAGCGCTCTAACGCATTAGGGCGCCGAAGTTCGACAATCGTTTCGCGTCTTGAGGGGGCCACTATTCCGGTAAACATGGCATTATTGTGGCTGGCGGCCACGAGCTCTGGCCCAGACAGTGCGCTCTCTGCCAAAATCGGATTGGACGCGGCGTGTTGAGATGGGTTCAGTGCATCGTTAGAGCCTGTTGAATTTTGTGGCGCAGTGGTATCGGTGAGATTGATGTTTTGAGCGATAAAACTGGGTTGGCTAAGATTAAAATCAACCAGCAGGGTGCGTTTTCCGGCGAGCAATGAGCGCTCCGCTAACAAACAGGCAAGTGATGTGACCCCTTCTTTGGGCTGACTTGCGGTTATCGCAATGCTGCGATAGTTATTGCGCACCAATTGGTAATAAATTCGCTCAACTTCGATCATTAACGGGTTCATAAGCCTCTCCCATTTAACTCATCCACAAATTACCGAACATTGCTGCATTTTTGGGTAACAGCTAGGGCAAGTTCTGCCAAAGTTCATCACAGCACTCCAATCAATGCCGCAATGCCAATCACTTGGAAGAGGTCGCTCAAACCATTACGCACTTGAGTTGCCAAGCTCTCTTCCCGTGTTGGTACATAAATGGTGTCACCAACGCGAACCACGGGAAGATCTTCAAATCGCGCGGTACGGCTAAAACGCGACAAATCAAATGTACGCGCTTGATCGGCGCAGCATGACAAATTGACGACAGCAATTTTTTCCACATAAGCGTTATCGCTGGTGCCTCCGGCTTCGGCGAGCAAATCGAGGATCGTCATTGAGTCATCAAAAGGGTAGCGTCCGGGCTTATTGACTGCGCCGAGCACGCGCACGGTCTCTTCTTTTGTGTTATCAAGCCAGCTTCTGTCTTTGGCGGGCACATAAATGGTGTCGCCAATATTGACTTCAGGCAGTAAGGTGGCATCGCCCGTTTCAAAAAACAGCGCTAAGTTGAGTCGAGAAACACGCGCGTGCTGGCCATCAAGATGGGTAATACGAATATTGTGCAGATCCGCTCGTTCATTTGGGCCATCCGCCGCGGCAAGAATGTCGAGAAAATTCATCTGTTCAGTAAAACGATAACGCCCGGGTGCGCCAACTTGACCCAGAATGTAAATTGAGCTGTCCGAACTTTGCCGAATCCATTTAGACTTGTTGTCGGTTGGATCATCCGGTAAATCGTGAATGCGAACGGTTGAGCCTGCGCGAATTTTTGGTAGCTCACTGTCGGGTTTGCCAGCCGAAATAAAGGTATCTAGATTAAACACGGTGGCTTGGGTTTGATTTGGCCCCGTTGGTGTCACAACTTCAATTCGGCTGGTGTCAGCGCGTGATGTCGGGCCTCCCACGTGGGCTAGCAAATCAAGCAGGGACATTTCGCTCGACCATTCTACGCGGCTAGGGCGCACCACTTCACCCAGAACGCGCACCGCGCGATCTGGTGAGACTTTTAGCCATGACTTTTCATTAATGTCGAGTTTTTCCGGTACAAAAATGGCGTCGCCGGGCTGCATTTTAGGCATAGCGCCAGCCATTTTCCCTTCAGAAAACAGCGTGAGATCAAACGGTATCGTGGTGCCATCACGACGAATGATGCGGATCTGACGGCTCTCGGCAAAGCGAGTAGGCCCGCCTGCATTAGCGAGAATATCAATAAATGTCGCGTTTTCTTTACCTTCAAAAGCGCCCGGTTTTGCTACTTCGCCCATCACATAAACGGTATTTGACCCCGCTTTGATCTCTTCTTCTTGCTTAGGCACAAAAATAGTGGCGCCTTCATTAATGCTGGGAAGTAGGCTTTCATCGCCACTATCAAGATACTGTTTGAGATCGAAAATTTTCGGCTCGTTATTTGAAATGACGCGAATTTGCTCGACGGCGGCATAGCGTGTCACGCCTCCCGCGCGCATCAGTAAATCGACTAAATTGTTGCTCTGCTTAGCGGAAAAACTGCCGGGGCTTAATACCTCACCAAAGACCTTAATTGCACTGCGCTCATTAGCTGCGTCGCCAGAGTCGGCTAATTTGGCTGGATCAAAGGTTTGTTCAATATTGCCAATCATCGGAGAGGCGGGCACAAATAGCAGATCAAGCGATTGTAGTTGCGGCAGTAGGGCTGAATCGCCAGTATCAAGAAACTTTTTATAATCAAAGGTGATAATTTGAGAGCCGCGACGCAGCTGAAATTTGTCCAGTTGAGCCCCCGGCCTAACGCCGCCAGCGGCCACAATCGCCATTTGCACAGAGGCGTTTTGATTGAGAGTCACTTCACCGGGTTCAAGGACATAGCCTTGTACCGTCACTAGAAGCTGGCGTTTGGTAATGAGTACTTGCAGCGCGGAAAGATCGCGAAAAACTCGGCTTAGCGCACGGTTGACGGTTTGCTTAAGCGCGGTTTCATTTTGCCCTGTAACAGCAATAGGGCCAATTTCTGGCAGCGTAATACGCCCTTGGCGATCCACTTGAAACGCTTGATTCAATGTGGTTTCGCCGGGTAATAGCACCGTGATTTCATCGCCGATTTGGACTTGATAATCTACTTTTTCACCGACAATGCCGTCATTTGCAGCAAGCGCAAAGCTGGTCAGCAGCAGAGTGACAAAAGCGAGCGTTAGTGCCAGCGCAAAAAGAAAACCACCAGGTTGCCACCTTGCGACTGATTGGCATTTGTTAGAGTGTATGAGCGCGATCATCGGCGCTCCTTAAGACGCTCCTCGAGTACCGCGTTAATATCACGATACACCGGCGCGCGATGTGACGGCGAGGCCGAGTTACTTTGCTTGGTTTTGCTATCTACCGTGAGCGCGTTGGCTCTAAAATGATCTGTATTGTTGTCGGTGAAAGCGCCGCTGGTGGCGCTTTCTAGTGGAACGTTCCCAGAGGTTTGCTCGATTAACTCAATCGACACTCGGCGGTTGACCAACCGCACTTGTGGTTCATTTCCTTCAAAGAGGGGATCGGTCGCGCCGACCGCCGCAATCGAAATTCGCGTTGCAGGAACGCCAAATATCAATAGATAACGGCGCACTTGTTTTGCGCGCTCTAACGATAAGGTCTGATTGGCCGCGTGCGTACCAATCGAATCTGCGTGTCCGGTGATATGCAGCCGATATTGTGGCAGATCGCGTAATAAATGTGCCGCTTCAGCCAAGTGCCCCATGTACTTGGGGTTAACGGCAGGCGAGTTAAACGCGAATTGATTGTCGATATTAAGTAATTCGTAAATCGTTGCGGCCAACTCGCTGGCGCTGATATCGCCGTTGGCTGAGTTGGGTAAGCAAGCACCGCTGCCTTTCACCGCATCAAGTTGATTTTCTAATCGCTCTAACGCCGCTCGCTGAATGATAATGTCGTTGGCAGCATCAAATTCAAGGCCGCCATAGAGCTCTCTAACGATTCGGTCTTGCAACTGCCGCGCTTGGTAAACCGAAGCGGGAAAACAGAGCTTTGCACCTTCTAAAACTAAGATATCCAGTTGGCGAGCCAGCAGCTCCCATTCAAATCGCATGCCTTGCTGTGGGGTAAGAGGCTGGTCGGGCAATACAGGTGAAAGGGTCGAATAATAGTGCTCTGCCATGCCCCCTTGTCCCTCTTCCGGGTAGTAGGTGCACCCAGAGAGTAGTAACGCGCCAGCAAGCAAATAAGCGCAGGGGTGAAAGCCACAAAAAGCCCTATGAATGGCTAAATGAATGTATTTGGAGACAACGTGGAATCCCATAGTTTTCCCTCCTTGTTCAATCTCGTCAAAATGCCCTTATACCCTTTCCACTTGAAGTTGCAGGGGTGTTGGCTGGCCCTCACAACCCTCATCATATAGCCCGTCTATGTTCACGAAGTGCTCAGAGGCTTTGCTCGTTTGTCGCCTACCTGCAACTCCAAGTTGTTTGGGTATAGACCTCGCTGGTAATGGCGACGCACCGAAACATCTCAATTTTAGGAAGGTGAGCCGGCAGTGCTGGTTAAGGGAATTGCGGTATCAATTCTCAGTAGTGTAATAATTTCAAGAGGCTGTCCATGAACATTGGCTAATGTGAGAGTGCAGCCTTGTGCTTTCAGACGTTTAAACAAAAACACAATTGCCCCAATACCAGAGCTGTCTAAGAAGTCGACCTCGGCTAAATCCATCGTCATGTTAACCGCAGGGTGCTCATTGATAAGCTGCTCAATCAGAGGCTGTGCCTGACTGCATCCACTGGCATCCATATCTCCGCTAACCACAAGAAGGAGTGAATCATTGGGCTGGTTTAAACATTCAATGTGCATAGACGTTACCTTAGTTTTTGTGCCGATGACGTTTGTGACAGTTGCCATTCACAGGAGCGAATTACGTGCCAATTTTTTATTAAATATATTCAATGAGTTAAATTTAAGGCTTTGTCATAATTTGACGATTTCGCAAAATGACAATCAACCTGCAATCGTTATTGCTTCTTACCAGCACGATGCTCATCAATGTGCATATGTTGCTTAAACAAAAGCGTAGAATGAAATTTGCAAGTTCGCGAATAATGGAGAAATTTTTGTTAAAAGAGTGAGATTAAACTATGGGCCGCGTGCAACATAACGCGAGACGGACGCTGTTAGGGCAAGCAGAATATACAAAGGCCAGGTAAAGCCTTGAGTCAAAAATGTGGCAGAGACACAAAATGCTACCATGCCGGAGTACAGCCCTTCTGATATGGTCAGAACAACGGGTGGGTAGTGAGAGGGGTTTTGCATCACAATATTGACAGTGCGCCGCGCGGAAAAAAAGACCGTTGCGGTCATCAGTAAAAAGGCGATTAAACCGACAAATCCAGTTTCAGCCAGAACGCCAAGCCACGTACTATGAACGGCGTGGTTAAGCCCATCCCAATGAGGCGAGTAAAAGAAGTAATTGAAGTAAAAATTATTCAGACCGACGCCGGAAAACGGATTGTCGACCGCCATAAAAAACGCCGCTTGCCACGCATAAATGCGTCCCATTGCGGATTCATCAATGCCATCTTCTGCCGCGCCACCGGATTTGCGGCCACTGATTCCAGCCAATACAAACAGAATCATCATGGCGATGCCGCCACCAATAATGAGTAACGCTTTTGATTTCACTCGTCGCCATGCAAAGATTGCTAACCCCGAAACAATACCAAGCAGGCCGCCACGGCTTTGGGTGGAAATAATCGCAAAGAAGATCGCGATTGCCGCGAGCAGCCCAATAAAGCGGGTCCATTTTGACAATCCTGGCGTTAAAACGATGCTCACAGTAAAAGAGAAAGGAAACAGCAGGACCAATGCAAGATCGTTAGGGTCACCTATCGCAGAGCCAAGGTCGCGAGCAATGGTGACGCGAGTGCCTTCGACTAATCCGATGCCATTCACCTTATTGAAAATCGCCACCGATGCGACCGCAAGCCCAGAGAGAGTGATCATAATTAATGTGTTGCGGTAGTGATAAGCGTCGGTGAGTAACCACGCCAGTGCGGGCGTCATAATGCCAATTTTGACATAGATGTTGGTGAAATAGGCGCTGGCTTCACCAACGTTACTCGCCAACGGCACGCCCAACAATGTTAGGGCGAAAAACGCGTAGAAATAATTAAGCTCTTTGCTGGTATACATTTTGAGCTTGCCGCTGATCGCAATATGCCACGCTAGTGTGGCCAATGTGCCTAGTGACAACAATAACGGAATCTTGAAGTTGTAGAGAGCGGGAAAGGCTTCATGAAGACGAAAAAACGAGAAGGCGATAAAAAGCAGACCGAGTAGCACCGGATAGCCGAGCGTTATCAGTATGGCAATGGGCAATAAACCAATCACAATCGGAATAATAGGGTGGGGCACAACAAGCCAAAGCGCGCTAATTAAGGCCAAAAACACCAGCGTACATAAAACATAGCGCGATTTTGCTTGATGAAGCAGGGTTGGAGAGGCCGGCTTTACTCTTTCCAATTTGAAATAACACTCTAATTTATATGCTCTTAATTGAGTAAAGCAGAGAATTGGACATGAGCAAGTTATACCTTTACCACTTGAGCTTACAGGAGTGAGCACTTCGATTGAATTGGGATTAAACGGCATTTTTACGCACGGTTATTTCAATATAATCCGTTTAACCAATTGAAATATAGATAATTTGAATCATGCATGACTGCATAAACGCTCTCTTTAACGTACGATGCGCAGTTTTTGCAACGAAAGCCAGATCGTTATTTGTTTACTACGTGACGTAACTCAATGATTGTTAAGGATATGATTGCATATAATGCGTGCAATAAGTCAAAGGACGGCTGTGTGTTAAAGAGATGGTTGTTTGAACCACTAGCTAAGTGCTTTCGATTAATTGGTACATTGGAGGTGAAATGCAAGACGGTAAATTAATTTGGCATGTAGCGTGTGATGAATCAGGCGTAGATGGTCAGAAATATTATGGTTTTGGTTCACTTTGGATGAAGTATCAAAGACGCGGAGACTTCGTTCGTATTATTCGAGAGCTAAGAGAAACACATAAATATACCAATGAAATTAAGTGGCAAAAGGCTCATAAAAAGCATTACGCTGGTTTTTATGAAGATCTAATAGAAACATTCTTCAAGCATCAATGGTTAGCTTTTCATTGTATCGTTATCCGAAAAGGTATGGTCGATAAAAAGTATCACGACGGTGACTACGATCTTGCAATGCGTAAACATTTCACAAAGTTAATTCAGACCAAAATTAGCGCAATTAACAAAGCCCATCCCCAACGACAATGTGAGTTTCGTATTGAAGTAGATCCTTTACCTTCGCGCTACAAGAAAGCAGATGAAGCGTTTCATAAAATCGCTAATAGCATGCTTAAAACTCAATTCGGTGGTGAAGTGCCAATACGCTCGGTTGTAACTAAAGACTCTAAGGAGTCAGAGCAAATCCAAATTGCCGATTTTTTACTAGGAGCGGTAATGAGTGCATTCCAAGGTAAGGCTAGCTCTCCCGCCAAGCTGAAAGTTGCTAAAAATATTGCAAGTTATTTAGGTTGGGATACTTTATTGCATGATACTAAACCACATGAGCGTAAGTTTAATGTATGGTATTTCTATGACCCTACTAAAGGGCCTCGCGAAGTTGAAACAAAAGACGTTAAGCTAAAGTACCCGCTTCCAAAAGTAAGAACAAGACGTTAGGTATAAGGGAGTTTCATTGTTATGTTTATTGTTTGGAAGCAAATTTATGATTGTGCTAAAGCAGCATCAAAGCGTATTGATATAGATTCACCCTTATACCTTATACCTTGTATTTGGTGATACTGAAGCACTCACAGCCATAATAATGTCTGTTACTTCGATTGAGGCTTACTTAAATGAGTTGAGTGATGTTATAGCTATCGAATCCGCTCAACTAAATGAAAGAACAATAATTTTGCATGAAAAATTATTGGCAGCAGAGCGAAATAGAGAATCATTGGAACGTAAGGTGAAACTTGTTTATGAGTATTCTGGTGCTAATTATGATCCCTCCAGGATACCTATTCAAGACTTCGGATTGCTAATTGAACTAAGAAACTCTTTGACTCACTATAAAACGCACAATAATCATACTGATCATCAACCAATAAAATTACTCGGAAAGTTGCGCTCAAAACGAATATTATTAGGGCGAGGAAACGAATTCTTATCATCTCCAGCTTATTCTTGGTTTCATGAAATATGCACAAAGGAAACTGCTTCATGGGCACTAAAAACGTGTCTAGCCATAATAACTTCGATGTCCTCAAACCTAGAACCCTCAATTGAGAACATTTTGACAGGTTGTTTAGCGCTAGAGGTAGAAAATGCTTAACGATGACTATTGCGTCAATCGCATAGCCATTTATGTTCAAAAAACTAGGGAAAAAATCAGGACGATTTTTTAGGTTTTCGGCGTAAGGAACGCCTCAAACCGACCGGACAAAGCTCACGAAATCAAAATGCCTTTCTGGTTACTCTTTGGCATGGTAAAGAGTAACTGGCTCGCTAACCATTAAACTCACGTTGTACACAATCTTCCTAGCGAGACAAATATTAGTGCGGACCACAATCAAGGCTATTTATTTAGAAAAACTTATAATGACCCAAAGAAGAGTGGGACATCAGTGGTTTGAGCACAAAAAAAGCCGCATAACGCGGCTTCAAGCTGTTTGGATATAGCAACTTATAGATAGTACGCTTCTACCGTGCCTTTTAGTTGGATCAGCATTGGGTTACCAAAGCGGTCTTTTGCTTTTGGTGAAGCGATTTTGATCCAGCCTTCACTGATGCAATATTCTTCAACATCGCTGCGCTCTTTGCCGTTAAAGCGGATGCCAATTGCGTGCTCAAAGCATTCTTTAACAAAGAATGGGCTGCGTGCGTTGCCAGCTAGGCGATCAGGAAGGGCCGGTTTTTCAGTATTACTCATGTTTTTTACCTAGAAGTTATTTCTGCAGTTTTGCCTTGGCTTCTTCAACTTTCGAAAAGTCGAGACCCAAAGTTTCTACCGCTTCTTTGATGAGCGCCGGATTTTGCATCACTTGCGCCATAAGTTGTTGTAATTGATCTTGAGGCAAACCCAGTTGACCAAGTGTTGCCATTGCCGCTAATGGGTTTTGCGTCAGTGCTTGGAAAAGTGATTGGATCTGTTCATCACTGATGTTGTTTGCTTTGAGCAATGCAATAATGGGATTCATGATTGTCTCTTTATCTTCTTAATTGATCGTCAATGGGACTAAGTCAGCAGGGCGGTAATAGACCGATTTAAGCACTTTACCCTGTCGAATGGTTTTACCCTCAGAGATAAAATCTTCGGCACATTTAGCAATAATATAGTTGCCTTTGGTCACGGCCATCAACTTAATGCCTTGCTGCGCGTAAAACGCTTCGGTTTCTGCGTATTCTTGGGTATTACGACACACCTTGCTCATGTTACTGGCATGCACTTCATCCCAGCAAGGCAGAAAATCGATACCACGATTTTTAGCGACGTTAAGCAGAAGATCAATTAAGTAACTGATTGTCATGTTGCTATTGATGTCATCCGCGCCCAAATGAACCAAACGGCCCATAAGTACATAAACGCTATCAACAATCGCGTCCGCTTGTTCCGTTTTGTTGTCCGCTTCAGCCAGTTCGGTTAACTCTTCAATTGCCAGCGAGGTGTGCAATTGGTCGGCTTTATCATCAAGTGAGCCAGGCTCAGCGACAGGCAAATCAAAGGTGCTACGAAATTCCGTGATGTCACGGTAGAGGTGAGCAAATATCGACGGTGTAAGTTGAGACAATTGCATAGTGCATTCCCTTTCTAAACAGTGGCGCGATAATAGCAGAGAGCGGCTGTCTGGGAAACTGGCTTATACCCGCCCTACTTGAAGTTGCAGGATACAGAGCCGACTCACTCGGATGAGAGCAAGGCAAACAACGCATCGAAATCGCCAGTCTATTTTTAGGGGTCGTCGAGATAAGCAAAATAATCTTGGCGCTGCGCGGCACTGAGCGCGCGTAACCGAGCAATGTTATTGCGAGGAATGGCTTGTGGATCGGGATAATGGCGCAAAACCTCGGTCAGGCTAGCCTGGCGAATTAAATGAAAAATAGGGTATGGCGCGCGATTGGTCAGATTGTCGACATCATTGGGCTCATTGCCAGCAAAGCAGTAGTGTGGATGAAAGGTGGCGACTTGTAGTGCATCATCCCAATGCTCTTGGTGTAAAAGGGCTTCAACCCAATCGATGCTCTGATTGTATTCATCAAAGTCAGAGAGCATCTGAGGGACAACAATTAGGGTGGTCTCAATAGCACTGGCGGGTTGCTCAAGAAGCTCAAGGCAGTGGTGGTAGAGGTCGGTCAGCAACGCCTCAAGAGAAGTGGCACTGGACACAACGACGTGCACCTGCTGATTACGCCTTGGCTTGGCGGCAAAAGGACAGAGATTTAACCCAATAACCACGGTATCGAGCCAGTGATTGGTTTTTTCGATGATGGTTTGTTTATCCATAGTGATCTTTTTGTTAGAAAAAAAACTGATGTTTTATCGGCAGGGTAACAAAAGGAGGTTGTAAAATGTAGCCAAATTGTAAGCAAAAAATACAAATGCCAATAATAATGATAGTAATTACCATTTAACTTGTGTACTATTCCCTGCGTCGTTTTTACCTCAAATGGAAAAGGGTATTAGAAGTTAATGTATAAACAATCTCTCCTATCTGTATCAATCCTCGCCGCGATTTCTCCGGCCCTTTACGCTAACGAAGCACTCGCTAACGAAGCCATGGCTGATGACGCTATGGTTTTTGATGAAGTTGTTGTCAGCGCCACTCGCTCCAATACTCAGATCGTCGATACTGCCGCATCGGTTGCAGTGATCTCAGAAGCCGATATTGAAGACAACATGATTGAGAGTCTCGAAGACTTGTTTAAATACACTCCCGGTGTGAGTGTACAAACCAATCCACGACAAGGCGTTCAGAGTATTAACATTCGCGGGGTGGAAGGGAATCGCGTCAAGGTATTGGTTGATGGTGTTTCACAAGGCAACCAATTCACACCTGGTGGGCCAAATTCAAACTTTATTAACTCGGCGCGGGTCGATATTGATACGGATTTAGTGAAAGCGGTAGAGATTGTAAAAGGCGCGGCTTCATCATTACATGGTTCAGATGCTATCGGTGGCATTGTCGCGTTTGAAACCAAAGATCCGGCTGACTTTTTGAAAGATGGCGATTTTGGTGGCCACGCAAAAATCAATTATTCGTCAAAAGACAGCAGCTTTAGAGAATCGGTTGCATTGGCAAACCGGTTTGGCGATGTAGAAACTCTGCTGGCTTATACACGCACTGATGGCAAAGAAGTCGATAATTTTGGCGATAAATTGCCTCAAGATGCGTCATCAAATGATGTTCTGGCAAAACTCCACTACCAAGTCAATGACAGCAATCGAATTGAATTGAACGGTATGTATATTCGTAATGATGGTGACATCGTACAAGAATACAGTGGCTATTCGAATGGTATTGGCACCGATGTGAAAGACCAATATCAAATTGGCATTAAGCATATTTGGGATATCAATGCGAATATCGTTGATACCTTGTCTTGGCAGTTTGATTGGATTGCTAAAAAAGAGAATGGCGTGACAAAACGTCTGAAAGATTCAAATAATAACTATCAGCGAAAAGATTATATTTATGATGAAAAAGGGTATCAGGTAGAAATCCAATTGGATAAATACTTTACTCTAGGCAATACAGAACACTTTGTGGTTTATGGTGCCTCATATGTTGATAAAGATATTAAGAATACCAACATGGAGTACAACAGTGTTGGTGGAAATAAAGAAATTTTCTACATTCCAGGTGCAACGGAACATCGCTATGGCCTGTTTGCTCAAGATGAAATTAGCCTAGGCGATTTTATCTTTACGCCCGGTATTCGCTACGACGCCTTTAAAACCAAGCCTGGTGATACCAGCAAAAACCCAAGCCAAAACCCGGATAGTGACTACAAGACATTTTCCGACTCAGCGGTTACCGCGCGTTTAGGCACCGTCTATAAACTGAATGAGCAAAACCGCGTTTTTGCTCAAGTCAGTCAAGGTTTCCGAGCTCCCGATTTTCAAGAGCTTTATTACTCTTATGGCAATCCGAATCATGGCTACATCAACCGTCCGAATCCAGATTTAAAAGCGGAGGAAAGCCTCTCTTACGAATTAGGCTTGCGTAATAATACCGCCTTTTCAAATAGTGAAGTTGCAGTTTTCTATAGTGACTATGACAACTTTATTGATACCGATACGGTGTCTGGTAGTTGGAGCCCAATGGACCCTGCCATCATTCAATATGTTAATATTAACAAGGCGATAATCAAAGGCGTGGAATTCTCAAACAGTGTTAACTGGGATGCCTTTTTACCTGTTTCTGGCGTGAGTACGCGAGTCGCTGCGACCTATACTGACGGCGAAGACGGTAATAATGATCCCCTAAACAGCGTTAATCCATGGAATCTGGTTGCTGGCATTAGCTATGATTCAGTTAATAACTGGGGAACGACGTTTACCGTTAATTATATGGCGAAGAAAGACAGCTCTGATATTAATGGCGATGACGTTTTGGAAAAGCCAAGTGCCACAATTTTGGATTTAACCGCTTACTATCGTCCAATGAAGGATCTAACGTTGCGTGCCGGCGTGTTTAATTTAACCAATGAAGAGTACTACTACTGGAGCGATGTACGCGATCTCACGCTTGAAAATAAAGATTTAACCCAAGCGAAGCGTAACTGGGCAGTGACTGCAAAATACGAGTTTTAACATAATTCGTTTTGAGAATCCCCGCTGGAGTGGCTGCTCGAGCGGGGATTTTTGCGTCATGATCACTGCGCGGATAACCACAGATGAGTGTTAGTCGAATTGGGCATATTCAAGTTGTTTGGGCATATAACGAGAGATGGTTTGCGCCAAACGCAACAACATCGCAATTGCTGAGGTGCTCAGCCCGACGATGATCCCAACCCAAAAGCCTTTTTCACCCATAGCGGGCACGATGATGTCAGTCAGTCCAAGAACCATGCCCAAAGGCAAGGCAAGGCCCCAATAGCTGGCAACCGCCAACATCATGGGTACTTTGGTTTCTTTGTAACCGCGTAACGCGCCATTTGCCGACGTTTGCAATGAGTCACTAAATTGGTAGATTGCGGTAAGCGCTAATAAACTGGCTGCAGTTGCTGCAACTGCAGGATCTTGAGTGTAAAGCGCTGTGATCCAATCGGGAAACAGTAAAAAGAAGCTGACCGAGATAAGCGAAAGTAGCCCTGCTGTGATCACACCTACGACACTGCGTTGTTTTGCCAGTTCTAACTTCTGTTCGCCTAATGCATGGCCGACACGAATCGTAATGCCAAATGAGAGGCTCAATGGGATCATATACGACATGCTAGAGATATTGAGTGCGATTTGCGCTGCCGCGACATTTTCCGCACCTAAGCGGCCAATTAACAGCGCAATCACCGCAAAAATACTGCCACAGATGGCGATATTGAGCCCGATCGGTAGCCCTAATTTGAAAAGCTGCCACATTTCGTTTGCCACAGGGCGAATGTGAGTAAAGTTAAGTACGGTTTTATAGTGATGGTGGCTTTTCACATAACTAAACAGAAGTAATGACATCAGCCAATAAACCAAACTGGTCGCCCAGCCACAGCCAACAGCGCCAAGTGCTGGTAAGCCGAATTTACCGTAAATAAGCATATAGTTGACGGGTATGTTGACCAGTAAACCAATGATAGAAACCACCATAGGTGCACGAGTGTTGTTCATCCCTTCACAAAAGCCGTTGAGCGTATAAAACAGGGCAATCCCGGGAACGCCAAGTGTCAGCGCGATGACATAATCACTGGCGATAGGGATGATCTCAGGTGCGACAGCGAGCGCATTCAATATGGCCTCACCGCTAAACAGATACCCGATAAGCACAAGGCTAACGGCGCCCGCAAGCCAAACCATTTGAATGAAGGCAAGTCGAATGCGTTCTGGCTCGTTCGCGCCGCGATGAAACGCAACCACTGGAGTGAGCGCCATAATAATGCCGCGCAATAAGAGCGCAACAGGGACCCATAAACTGGTGCCAAGCGCAATCGCGGCGAGATCGGCAGCACTCACTTGTCCTGCCATGGTCGTATCGGCAAATGCCATCGATTGTGTCGCCAGTTGGGTGAGCATGATGGGCAGCGCTAGCTGCAACAGGCCGCGTGATTCACGAAAAAATTGAGTGAAAGAAGTGTTGTTTAACATGTGGTTGTAACACCAATATCAATGCACCAATGAAAGCGTTATGGCGGTGTGCATCGTAGGGTGTGCCTTGTTAGCGCGCGCAATATACCGCCAAATCGATGTGATGAGCAAGGTTGCAATGAAAGATCTTTTGTTCAGTTTTGATTCAATACTAAAAATATCGAAAGAAGTTACGTTATCGCAAATTGTCTAATTTTCAATGTTCAATAGACTTGGCGCTTGATAGGCGATACCCGTTCTACTTGTAGTTGCAGCGCTTCCAAGTTATTTGGGTATAGCCAATTCGGTTGGTTGTATTTTGTTCTGCTGTCTTTTGAGCATAGTTATGTTATTCAAATTCATTGTGTTTCTTACGCTACTTTGGTTGCCAAGTTTTATTTTAGACCCAGAGGTTGGGTCAAATTTGTTTGTCCTGCGCAAACACTTGGTGATTTATTCCGGCACCTTACTGCTTGGCTTCATTTTCGCAGCGACGCTGCTTGCTTTTCGTTTTCAATGGGTGGAAAAGTGGGTTGATGGCTTAGATAAAGGTTATCAGTGGCATAAACAGTTCGGCCTTGCGGCGGGCATCGCACTGCTGGTGCACTGGCTGCTGATCGTTGGCGGAGAAATGTTAATTGAGCGTGGTTTGATGCCGCCACCACCACCGCCCCCGTTTACGGGTGAACCGCCTCTGTTTATCAAAGTGGCCCTCACGTTTGCTGATGTCTCTCTGTACGCTTTTGCGCTCGTCATATTGGTCGCTGTGATTGATGCGATAAGTTATCGTCAGTTTCAACGCATCCATAAATGGAGTGGTGTGGCTATCATAGTAGGCGTTGTCCATGCACTGGTGTTTGCATTACTGAATTTTGGTGATGGCAAAATGAATATTGCGCTATTTGGTGTGATTGTGGCTTTGGGACTGGGTGCATTGATACTGGCCATGGCTTCTCTATTTGGGCGTATCGGGAAGCGACGTCAAGTGAATGGAAAGGTGATTGAGGTCACTCGTTATGGCAACGAAAAGAGCGGCCGAGTCGCGCGAATCAAAGTGCAATTGGACGCGCCGATCCGTTATCGCGAAGCTCAGTTTGCTTATTTGGGCTTTGCGGGTGAGGCGCCACACCCGTTCACTATTTTGAACTATGATGCTGCGAGCCAGCAGGTGGTATTTGCAATCAAGGCACTCGGCGATTTTACCCGTGATTTGGTTGAACAGGTTCATATAGAGCAACCTGTAAGAGTGGAAGGTGGTTACGGACGCTTTCAAACCTCGGCGAAATCGCGTCAAGTGTGGATTGGCGCAGGCATTGGTATTACCCCGATGATCTCGAGGTTATCTGCAATATCGGCTGCGCAAGCGAAACCACAAATTGATCTCTATTATGCTGTGGCGGCAAAAACAGAAGCCTATTTCGCTGATGAACTGACGCAACTTGCAGAACGTGCTGGAGTGACGCTGCACCTGGTTTACGCCGATGAACATGCGCCACTGAATGGGCGCACCATTGTCGAGCAGGTGTCTCACCTTGATTTTGAAGTGAGCTTCTGTGGTCCTCAGGCATTTGCTGACGCGCTAAAAACGCAGCTAATTGAGCAGGGGTTTAATACGACTCACTTCAGGCAAGAGGCATTTGTGTTGCGCTGATGCTCCCATTGCTGTTGAGATAATGGCCTAAATTGGCTTTGAGAAAGTCTAAAAACAAGGTGAGTCGATAAGGCAGATGTTTACGCGTGGGATACATGGCATAGATGTTCACGGGTGGAAAATCGGCAAGATTTTTTAACTCAACTAAGTCGCCACGCTGCACTTCACTTTGCACAAACAGTGATGGCATTACCGTAATGCCCATATCGTCGCACAGAGCGCGGATCAGGGTATGGGTATCTGAAATAACGGCGACCCAAGGTTGCCGGTAAGCGACGGTTTTGCCATCCACTTGCAGCATCCAGTTGTCTCCGTAACGCGAACTTCCCATATGCAAGCAATCGTGTTGCTCAAGCTCTTGATACTGGGTTGGCGTGCCGTGTTGCGCGAGGTAGTTGGGTGACGCATAGAACCCGGAACGAGTGTCACCAAGTTTAATCGCAATGTAAGAAGAATCTTGCAAGTCATATGAGAGCCGAACCGAAACGTCAATTTTGTGTTCAATGAGATTGATTGGCTGATTTGAGAGCATAAGGTCAAAGCGAATATTGGAATAATGTTGGCGAAACGCTTTGATTGCTTGCATCAGAAAGGGCCCCATAGCGTCTGGCGCAGAAAGGCGAACGAGGCCACTTGGGTTAACTTGATGAGAGCTGGATAACGAATCTTCAAGTTGGTCGATGCTTTCTAAAACGGCTTTTGCGCCTTCATAGTAGGCTTTACCACCAGGGGTGAGTTGCATGTTACGCGTAGTGCGATTGAGTAAAATAAAGCCCAGCGCATTTTCTAACGCTGCAATGTGACGCCCGACGATCGCTGGCGTGACGTTAAGCGCTTTTGCCGCTTTTGCAAAACTGCCTTTATCTACTACGGTGCAAAAAAGCTGCATGTTTCGATACTTATCCAAAGGAACTCCCTAGTAATGCTGCTGATCTCATTCGTGATGTATTGTATACCCAAGTGACTTCAAGATGCAGGATTCAGAGCCGGCTCACTGAGCTGAGAGCAAGGCAAACAACGCAGCGAAATAGCGAGTCTATTTTCAAGTTGTTTAACGCACTTTCGTTACAACAAAAAGCGGTTCAGTGATTGGCTCCCAAAGGGCGAGCTGCCTTGGCTCATCAGCTTTGTTGACGATTTTCGATTGAGAACCACTCAATCTTCAAATCCTCGCCTCACTGACAAACCAAGTCACTCTCGCTGAACCATGCATCTTGAGGTTACTTGGGTATATCTTTTGAAATGACATTTGGTCTAATTGAATAGTATAGAGTGAATAATTTATTCTCTATACCCGTCCTACTTGAAGTTGTTTGGGTATAGCGATTTAATTGACGCCACTGAGGAGCCGTAATGAACAAACATGAACGACGTCACTATCGCGAGTTGCTTGGGCCTTTGGCGATCATCTTTTCGATTGTGCTTTTAGGACCTTTGGCCATTGATGTGTATTTGCCTTCTGTACCTGAGATGATCCGCGTGTTTTCTTCGACGGATAGCGAGATGCGTCAAACCATTTCGATTTATGTCCTCGCCCTTGGCGTGAGTCAGCTGGTGGCAGGTCCCGTCTCTGACCGATATGGCAGGCGAGCCTCTGCTGTGTTGGGTACTGCCATTTACGCCATTGGTAGCCTTGTCGCGGTGGTTGCGACTGGCATGGAGGTCCTTTATCTTGCGCGCGCTCTGCAAGGTTTTGGCGCGGCATTTACCATGGTCACTGCGATGGCGTGGATTCGAGACCATTTTGAGGGTAACGAAGCGGGTCGCTTACTCAGTTACATGGGAGGCGTTATTAGTACCATCCCAACGATTGCGCCACTAATCGGCAGTGGACTGGCCTTTTATTGGGGCTGGGTTGGTGGTTTTTACGCCATGGCCGGGTTGGCTATCTTATTGACTGTGTTGAGCGCGGTTTTGCTGGGATCTCAACCCAAAATCGCCCAGTCAGAGCGCGGCGCCCAATCAAAGCGTGAGAGTAACCAGCATGAGGCGTTAGGTTGCAATATCAGAGCGATTTTTTCCAACACGCACTTTCGTACTTTTGCCTTGGCTAACACACTGAGCTTTGCAGGATTGCTCACATACGTTGCGGTGGCACCAGTGATCGCAATGGAGCAGGGCAGTATGACCACCGTTGAGTTTTCTTTGGTGTTTGGCCTAATCGGTGGCGCTCAGGTACTCACCAGTTTAAGTGCGCCAAAGGTGATGTATCGCGTTGGACGGCCAAAAACCGTGCTGTTAGGCAGCAGTTTTGTCCTGTTGGCTGGAGCTGGTTTAGTACTGATACCAGAAGGTGTCATGTCGGGATTTTTCATTTTGGCAGGGGTAGCCAGCGCCGGGTTTAGTTTGCTTTCTGGCGCTGCGACGTCATTAGCACTGGAGCCATTTCGTTACTGCGCGGGGCTTGCGGCATCGATTGACGGCTTTTTGCGTATGGTGGGTGGCGCGCTGTTGGTGGCGATATCAAGCCTTGTGCCATTAACGGGGCAACGGACGCTCGCGCTCGTCTATTTGTTGTCGGTTATTGCCGTATTTATGTTATGGCGTTATTTAAAGACACTGGTTGAAAACGAAGCGTGACAGCCTGACGCTTATCAACCTCGCTACATAGCGCGCCGAATATGACAAAAAGCGGAGAGTCATTCTCCGCTTTTGTTGCTTAAATTAAAGCGCGCGAATCTGTTCAATTTCGCTGGCTTCAATGCCTAGAGATTCAAGAAATTTTTGATGTTCTTGAGGCTCCATCTCTTCAAATTTTTGGTGCCACTTCACCATGTCTTGCTCGTTGAAACCAGCGGCAATCATAATCTCTACCCAACGTTGTTTAGTCACTTTGTTTTCCTCAATTAAGCTTGGGTCTTGCAGCAGCGCCACAATGGCTTTTTGCTGCGCCCGAAGTAGTTGAATTTCTTGCTCAAGCTCGTTGAAGTGATCTTTGAGGATCTGAGCTTGAGTTTGGCCTTTGCGTTCAAGCAAGCTGCGAATTGCACTGATAGGCAAACCATAAGAGCGATAAGCGGCAATCGAGGTTAAGCGAGCGATCTCTTTCTCGCCATACCAACGATAACCGTTGTCTGAACGACAACTGGGAAGTAATAACCCTTCACGCTCGTAGTAGAGTAACGTTGCGCGTGATGTAGTTGCCCCCACTAAAACGGACAGTTTAACTCGCCACTTTAAGAGCTCGGTACTCTCTCGGTGACATC
>NZ_JABAIK010000069.1 GCF_012641465.1 Vibrio agarilyticus | reverse complement strand
TGGCGTGGCGCCTCGCGCTGTTCGGCGAGCAGCTTCTCGCCCACGGCCTTGATGATCTGGGCCGCCTTGGCCTGCATATCGCGATTAAGCGGCCCCAGAGCGTCCAGAACGGGCTTCAGGCGGTCACGCAGGCTCCGGGCTGTCTCCTGTGCCTGCCGGGCCTTCTCGCGCTCCTGACGCGCTCCTGCGGCCGCTGCGACGGTCGGGCCATACCCTTCCCTGACGGCAGCGGTCACGCGGGCGGCCACGGCCTCCGGCGTCTCCACGTCCTTCGAGAAAATCCCCTTGCGCAGCACCCGCGGCTCGATGGCCTGCGGCGTGATGGTGGCGTGCCCGGGCTGGCGCTCGATGGCGCCGTAGTAGCTCTGGACGCGCTGATGGGTGGCCCGGCTGCCCTCGATGCCGCGTTCCAGCCCGAGATCCCTCACCGCCTCGGCAAAGCTGGTCTGGTCGGCCCGCATCTTGTCGCGGCCACCGATGAACTCCTTGGCCGACAGCCGCCCGTCCTGCGTCAGCGGCACGACGAAGGCCGACAGGTGCGGGGTGGCCTC
>NZ_JABAIK010000068.1 GCF_012641465.1 Vibrio agarilyticus | reverse complement strand
AACTGGCTCCTGAAAATAAAAAAACCGAAGTGGTGAGGTTCAAAACCACATTGTCTGAGTACGAGATGCTCGACTACTTGAAAGAAAATACTGGCTACAACAGCATCGGCGCAATGCTATACGACATGTTCCTTGAACTGTTCAACGAAAAAGGCGTTGTCATCAATATTCCCGGCGAGTCAGCCGAAAGGACGCAACAGGACCTGAGACAAATCGGCACAAACCTAAATCAGGCAACGGCAGCAGTCAATGAAATTGCACGATGGCAAAGAAATGAAATAAGAACCGAAAAAGGACTGGAAAAACTACAAAAAGATTTGAAATTGCTGAAAGCCGTCGTCAAAAAACTGCATGAAGAGTCAAAAACCGGATTGCACAGGGAAAGCTTCAACGAGGAAACATTTAAGAAAATCAAAAGAATGAATCAATCCGATGAAATCCCAGAGATTTCGAAGAAAATAAAAGCAAAGCTACAAACCCAAAAAGATAAGCTGAGCTAATAAGTCCTACCCCACCACCCATCGGGGCAATAATAAGAACAAAATGAGGCAAT
>NZ_JABAIK010000067.1 GCF_012641465.1 Vibrio agarilyticus | reverse complement strand
AACTGGCTCCTGAAAATAAAAAAACCGAAGTGGTGAGGTTCAAAACCACATTGTCTGAGTACGAGATGCTCAACTACTTGAAAGAAAATACTGGCTACAACAGCATCGGTGCAATGCTATACGACATGTTCATTGAACTATTCAACGACAAAGGCGTCGTCATCAATATGCCTGGAGAATCAGCCGAAAGAACGCAGCAGGACTTGAGGCAAATTGGCACAAACTTGAACCAAGCAATCACAGCAGTCAACGCAATTGCGAGCTGGCAGCGAAATGAGAAAACAACAGAAAAAGGGCTAAATAAGCTACAGAAAGATCTGAATATATTGAAGGCTGTGGTCAAAAAACTGCATGAAGAGACAAAAAACGGATTGCACAGGGAAAGCTTCAACGAGGAAACATTCAAGAAAATCAGAGGAATGAAGCAATCCGATGAAATCCCAGAGATTTCGAAGAAAATAAAAGCAAAGCTACAAACCCAGAAAGATAAGCTGAGCTAATAAGTCCTACCCCACCACCCATCGGGGCAATAATAAGAACAAAATGAGGCAAT
>NZ_JABAIK010000066.1 GCF_012641465.1 Vibrio agarilyticus | reverse complement strand
GACTGGGGTGAAGTCGTAACAAGGTAGCGCTAGGGGAACCTGGCGCTGGATCACCTCCTTATACGATGATTGTTTGATACAAGTGTCCACACAGATTGATATGGTTTGTAGTTTTTGGGGCTATAGCTCAGCTGGGAGAGCGCTTGCATGGCATGCAAGAGGTCGACGGTTCGATCCCGTCTAGCTCCACCATATTTAAAGGTTTTACAATAGAATCTTTAAATATGGTGAATTTTAAATTCTCATAGCTCTTTAACAATTTGGAAAGCTGACAAAACAACAATTTATTGTTGTTTGTAAAGTTCTCAATACTTACTGTTTAAGTAAGTACCAACTGTTTGTTTTCACTTTTTAAAGTGAAAGTGAACGAGCACATTCAAGTGTTCTTGGGAATATCACTGTTAAGTGATTATTCGAAATTGAGTCCGGCAAAATCGAGTCTGCATCATGTATAAAAATTGCAGACAACTTTGGTTAGTTGACTAGAAGACCCTTTGGGGTTGTATGGTTAAGTGACTAAGCGTACACGGTGGATGCCTTGGCAGTCAGAGGCGATG
>NZ_JABAIK010000065.1 GCF_012641465.1 Vibrio agarilyticus | reverse complement strand
GCTTTCATGGATGTTCTTAAACAATTATTATTATTTGAGGATAATTTTCGCCTTTTTGGTAGAGACTTGGTTTATAAAATAGAAAAATTAAAAATCAGATAACAAAGTATGGTGAACGAAAAATGAAAGAGAGGATAGTGAAATGTGTAATACCAAGATTCTCAACTATGTATTGGTTAATTGCGTTCCTAGCATTTATATTCCCCGGTCGATCTTTTGCTGACGGTTACACCGCTTACTACCGATGTAATGGTACTCAGGAAGCATCTCTTACTGTTAAAGATAACAAACTAAGTATGGTTGTAGGTCTTTCTAAGTTTAATAGGCAACTGGATACTTATAGATTCAAAGAAAAGGGAATCGAAGTAGTAATGCAGAGAGCTGCTTCTGATGATAACTCTGAGGCCATAATGTCTTTTATTATGCCTGACGTTAACAATATGACCTTATTAGTTAAAAATAACGGCTACATTATCGTTAAGACGACCTGCGGGTTAACTAAAACCGACAAACAGTAGAACACGTAGTTAGTCGAGTATTTACCATAATACCTGTTGTCGGC
>NZ_JABAIK010000064.1 GCF_012641465.1 Vibrio agarilyticus | reverse complement strand
GGAGAAGTCGGACTCGCTCATAGTAGCGGCGAAGCAGGCGAACAACCCGAAAGGAGCGGAGTCAGTGGAGCGAAGGAGCGGGGCCAAGGGGAACGCGGAACAGCCACACATGCGCCGGACACAGAGCCGGGAAAGCATGTCACAGAGGCTGTCACGCGTGCGGGAAGCTGCGAAGCAGCGGAAGAAAGAACGGTTTACAGCATTGTTCCACCTGCTGACAGTCGAAGCACTGGAAGCCGCATTCCTCTCCCTGAGCAGGAAAGCGGCCGCCGGAGTGGATGGCATCAGGTGGATGGACTACGCCGGAAACATGAAGAACAACATAACAGATCTGCACCGGAGGCTACATCAGGGCAGCTACAGGGCGCAGCCCGGCAGGCGTCACTACATCCCAAAAGCGGATGGAAAACAACGCCCGCTCGGCATCGCCTCGCTGGAGGACAAGATCGTCCAGTATGCGCTGGTGAAAATCCTGAACGCAGTCTATGAAAACGACTTTATGGGGTTCTCATACGGGTTCAGACCCGGGCGAAGCCAGCACGATGCACTGGACGCACTGGCCACAGGGCTGGTACGCACTAAC
>NZ_JABAIK010000063.1 GCF_012641465.1 Vibrio agarilyticus | reverse complement strand
CCTTCGGGCTTGCTCCTGCGGCGGCCTTCGGCCTTGCCCAAAGGGGCTTTGCCCCTCTGGACTCCCCACCCTCGCCGCCGGGAGGCTCGGGGGGCAGGGGTGGCGGGCTTCGCCCTTCGTCCCTGCCCCCACTCGCACAGGCTGGGGCGCTGCGGTCAGCGTCAAGGGTTCGGCTTCGCCCGCGTCCTCGCCCGGTCCCTGCGCTTCGCTCCGGGCTGCGGCCTGCGGGCGCGCCCTTGACCCTGCCCTCCGCTGAAGGCGTCAGCCAGTGGCCCGCTGGCGTGTCGGAAATCGCCTCATGGCCGGGTAGGAAATTTCCGACAGCGCCGGAGTGGAAGGCGGGTCAAGGGCGCAGGGGGTGGCTGGCGCGGCCCGCAGCCCGCAGGGCGAGGACACGGGCCACCCCCGGAGAGCGCAGCGGCCCTTGACGCGCCTGGAACGACCCCACGCTCCCCGGTAGGGGTGCAGGAGTGAAGGGCCGCAGGCCCGTAGCCCCTGCACCCCTGCCACGTGGCGAACGCGGGGGGTGGCGGGGGGCAGCGCCCACCGCCCCAAGGCTGCGCAGCGGCCGCCGGAGGCCCCC
>NZ_JABAIK010000062.1 GCF_012641465.1 Vibrio agarilyticus | reverse complement strand
ATCCGGCAAACAAACCACCGCTGGTAGCGGTGGTTTTTTTGTTTGCAAGCAGCAGCCTAGATCCTTTTAAATTAAAAATGAAGTTTTAAATCAATCTAAAGTATATATGAGTAAACTTGGTCTGACAGTTACCAATGCTTAATCAGTGAGGCACCTATCTCAGCGATCTGTCTATTTCGTTCATCCATAGTTGCCTGACTCCCCGTCGTGTAGATAACTACGATACGGGAGGGCTTACCATCTGGCCCCAGTGCTGCAATGATACCGCGAGACCCACGCTCACCGGCTCCAGATTTATCAGCAATAAACCAGCCAGCCGGAAGGGCCGAGCGCAGAAGTGGTCCTGCAACTTTATCCGCCTCCATCCAGTCTATTAATTGTTGCCGGGAAGCTAGAGTAAGTAGTTCGCCAGTTAATAGTTTGCGCAACGTTGTTGCCATTGCTGCAGGCATCGTGGTGTCACGCTCGTCGTTTGGTATGGCTTCATTCAGCTCCGGTTCCCAACGATCAAGGCGAGTTACATGATCCCCCATGTTGTGCAAAAAAGCGGTTAGCTCCTTCGGTCCTCCGATCGTTGTCAGAAGTAAGTTGGCCGCA
>NZ_JABAIK010000061.1 GCF_012641465.1 Vibrio agarilyticus | reverse complement strand
TGCATTAACCCACTCGACCCCATTTTTATTAAGGAAGGTGCGAATAAGCAGGTCATTTCTTCCCAAGCTGACTCGCTGATTAAAATTTCGCGGATCTGGGCCGATTTTTTTCCCGCAAACACATCGAATCAGCCTATTTAGGCTATTTTTTCCACCATTTCTGGCGTTATTTCCGGTTTTTACTGAGATCTCTCCCACTGACGTATCATTTGGTCCACCCGAAACAGGTTGGCCAGGGTGAATAACATCGCCAGTTGGTTATCGTTTTTCAGCAGCCCTTTGTATCTGGCTTTCACGAAGCCGAACTGCCGCTTGATGATGCGAAACGGGTGCTCCACCCTGGCACGGATGCTGGCTTTCATGTATTCGATGTTGATGGCCGTTTTGTTCTTGCGCGGATGCTGCTTCAAGGTTTTTACCTTGCCGGGACGCTCGGCGATCAGCCAGTCCACATCCACCTCGGCCAGCTCCTCGCGCTGTGGCGCTCCTTGGTAGCCGGCATCGGCTGAGACAAATTGCTCCTCTCCATGCAGCAGATTACCCAGCTGATTGAGGTCATGCTCGTTGGCCGCGGTGGTGACCAGGCTGTGGGTCAGGCCACTCTTGGCATCGACACCAATGTGGGCCTTCATGCCAAAGTGCCACT
>NZ_JABAIK010000060.1 GCF_012641465.1 Vibrio agarilyticus | reverse complement strand
GATGTCACCGAGAGAGTACCGAGCTCTTAAAGTGGCGAGTTAAACTGTCCGTTTTAGTGGGGGCAACTACATTATCTTTTATCATTGCAACCACTTCAGAAATATCTTGTTCACGGTTCATCTCCAATGCTTGATTAACGTCATCAATAAACTGAAGCTCCTCTGATTTAGATAATTTTCGTAAAAATGCAATGCGGTTGAATGTAGATATAGCCATCAACTCGGAGGATGAACCACCTTTTTTCTGGTTCTTATTGTTGTTCATATTGACTTCCGGTTATGGCTATTCTCCCGCCAAACTGTTTTCCTTTTTAGGATCTGGTTTGGTAGTACCTTTCAACTTAATGATGTTGTTAGTTAAGGGTTCTTTTTCTTCTTTAGACTCAGCATCACTGTTTTGATACTTTGTTTGCTCTCTAATAACTCAGCGTAATACGCTAGCGTTGACATCATAAAATCTAAATGCGACGAGATTCATTGAGTTCGTTACCAAAACTTGCTCCTCTTTATGCGATTTCGTTGTCTCGAAGCGTGCACGCAATGATTTCATACAAGTCTGAACAAGTCGGTCTTGCAATAATTTGATTGGATTGTAATGACCCAGCCGAAATTGGACAACTTAAGCCGCTAATTCATACGCTTTAGCGGGCGTTTTCATATTC
>NZ_JABAIK010000006.1 GCF_012641465.1 Vibrio agarilyticus | reverse complement strand
CCTGTACTAATTGCCCGTGAGGCTTAACCATACAACACCCAAAGGGTTTTGATGGACTCGATTAAGAACGATTGAATGTGTAGAGAACGCATTAACGGCTTTCCAGATTATTTTGCCTTCAGTTTTTAGAAAAAGCTGAAAGTAAAAGCAAGAATTTGCTTGGCGACCATAGCGATTTGGACCCACCTGATTTCCATTCCGAACTCAGAAGTGAAACGAATTAGCGCCGATGGTAGTGTGGGGCTTCCCCATGTGAGAGTAGGACATCGCCAGGCTTTGAACATTCATCTGCTTGAAGCGCTTAAGAGATAAGACTTTAAACAGAGACCGTGTGGAGCGGTAGTTCAGTTGGTTAGAATACCGGCCTGTCACGCCGGGGGTCGCGGGTTCGAGTCCCGTCCGCTCCGCCACTTATTAAGAAGCCTCGCTAGTAATAGCGGGGCTTTTTATCGTCTGTAGATTGGGCGTAGACTCTGAGAGCCTTCGGCTTGAGTCCCGGTCGTGCGCGACCACGGCCGTTCCACCACTTATGCTAAGCCCAAGTCGAAATACTTGGGCTTTTGTTGTTTTAAAGCGCAGTTCAGAAAGCTTTTCTTGAAGAGTCTGTTTAATTTTGCCAATACGGTTACCTAGATGCTATTGACTGTTCGCTTAGTCGATTTTATATCGCAAGCTCCCTCCATATTCACCAAGCTTAATTCCAATAGAAGTTAGCTAAGGCAGCACTACACTGCCAATCAGAGTGTTACCACCCCTGATGTGGCGTTAAGTCAAGAAGCCTTCACGAAGCGCACACGCAATAATTGTAGGCCTTTAAAGAAATGTTCTTTTGCTAAATAAGCAGCCTCCTGCGGATAGCTTCGTTGGCTGCCACTAACTGCGCTGTGGTCAGGGCTACGACGATCGCCTTATCATTACCTATTCTCAGCGTTTATGGCGTTTATGTTCTGATAGTTGATGAGTGAATTGATGGCCCAGATGCTCGGAATTGAGTTGCTTTGATGGCAAAGCCTAGGCGTGTCAACTACAGTAAAGATCCTTATTGGATCAATGTTGAGGTAATTATGAGCGTTGTAATTAGAGACCCCCTAGCAGAAGATTTTGAGCAATGGAAAGTCTTATTTCATCATTATCAGGCCTTCTATCGTGGTCATATTCCGGAAGATACTGTGGAGTACACTTGGACGCGCTTCTTTGACCCTGATGAGTCTCTAGGCGCTTTTGTCGCTGAAATGGATGGGAAACTGGTTGGATTGATCCACTACCTTTATCACGACTCCACATGGAATAAGAACAAAAGCTGCTACATCGAAGATCTTTTTGTGGATAAGGCCGCTCGTGGTGAGGATATAGGACGTGCGCTTTTACTCAAGGTTGCTGAACGAGGTACTGAGGAAGGCGCATTTCGAGTCTATTTGCATACGCAAGAGTATAACAGTGCGGGGCGATCACTATACGATTCAGTGTTACCTTTATCGTCGTTTATTGTGTATCGTAAAAATTTGCCACTTTGATATACCCAAGTGACTTCAAAATGCAGGATTCAGAGCCGACTCACTGGGCTGAGAGCAAGGCAAACAACGCAGTGAAATAGTGAGTCTATTTTCAAGTTGTTTAACGCACTTTCGTTACAACAAAAAGCAGTTCAGTGATTGGCTCCCAAAGGGCGAGCTGTCTTGGCTCATCAGCTTTGTTGACGATTTTCGATTGAGAACCACTCAATCATCAAATCCTCGCCTCGCTGACAAACCAAGTCATTCTCGCTGAACCATGCATCTTGATGTTACTTGGAGATATAAAGTAACGATAAGAAAAAAGCCCAAGCATAATGAAATGCTTGGGCTTTCAATTTGGCTCCTCCTGCTGGGCTCGAACCAGCGACCTGCGGATTAACAGTCCGTCGCTCTACCAACTGAGCTAAGGAGGAACTATTCTGTTGTATCTTAATGGATACGAAATAATGGTGCCGACTACCGGAATCGAACTGGTGACCTACTGATTACAAGTCAGTTGCTCTACCTACTGAGCTAAGTCGGCACAAACTTACGAGCTGAGCTTGTAAGTTAAAAGTGGCTCCTCCTGCTGGGCTCGAACCAGCGACCTGCGGATTAACAGTCCGTCGCTCTACCAACTGAGCTAAGGAGGAATTGAATTAGTATAATCTTTATTAAGCGTATGAGCGACGTTATTCACTCACTTTCTTGCTTAATCATTACCCAACTAAATTAGGTAATAAAAGTGGCTCCTCCTGCTGGGCTCGAACCAGCGACCTGCGGATTAACAGTCCGTCGCTCTACCAACTGAGCTAAGGAGGAACTATTCTGTTGTATCTTAATGGATACGAAATAATGGTGCCGACTACCGGAATCGAACTGGTGACCTACTGATTACAAGTCAGTTGCTCTACCTACTGAGCTAAGTCGGCGCACAATATTCTTTGTTCATCGGTAATACACCAATGAGCTTAAATCATGGTGCCCGGAGGCGGAATCGAACCACCGACACGAGGATTTTCAATCCTCTGCTCTACCGACTGAGCTATCCGGGCAACGAGGGGTATTAAACGGTTTTTCCGCTTTCAGGTCAACACCTAAATAGAAAAAATAATATCGTTTGCTGTTTTTATGTTCGTAGTGGGTTGTTTTCGAACATTTGTTCTCACGTTCCCTTGTGTTGATAGGCTTGAACGTCGATTTTTCGACGAATTAATTGTGAGGGAATTGCCAAGTTTTGCAAAAAAAGCACGCATGAAAGCGTGCTTTTTACTTAACTTAGTTGGTTTTTATTATCGCACTGAAAATCGACTCACGCCTTTTTCCAATTGATTCGCTAATTGTGCAAGCCCTGTGCTGCTGTTTTCACTTTCTGCGACGACTTGATTCAATTGGTTGCTGCTCTCTTCAATCATATTGATTCTATGAGCAATGTCGTTGCTAACCGCGGTTTGCTCTGCTGCCGCAGAGGCAATTTGTTGGCTCATTGAACTAATCGACTCCAGCGCTTCCACGATGTGCTGCAATGACTCTGACGCGGAACGCGATTCGTTGACCGTATGTTGGCTTGTCGTGGCACAAAGCTCCATCGTTTGAATGGCGTTACGTGACCCTTCTTGTAAATTAGTGATCATTTCTTGAATTTCTTTGGTGCTTGATTGAGTGCGTCCGGCCAGGTTACGAACTTCATCGGCAACGACTGCGAACCCTCGTCCTTGCTCACCAGCACGCGCGGCTTCAATAGCGGCATTGAGCGCGAGCAAGTTCGTTTGCTCGGCAATATCACCGATCACATCGAGCACTTTAACAATCGCATTCACGTCTTGATCGAGATTCGCTACGACTTGACCTGCAGTAGTGAGCTGTCCCGCTAAGCCTTCGATTTTATCCACCGCGCTGTGAACCAGTTGGCGGGTTTGTTGACTTTGTTGGTCTGCATCGTCTGTGCTCTGTGCGGTGTCATTGGCAGAGTCGGCGACATTATTAGCAGACGAGGCCATCTGAGTCATCGCAGTGGCAATCATCGCGGTAGATTGTTGTTGTGAGCCAGTAAGGTCGACGATGGTTTTGGTGCGGTTTTGTGCCGCAGCCAGCTCCTCGCGTAGAGCATTCATTGATGACTCCATGCTCTGAACTAACTCCGCAAGCGACAGACTCATCTCTTGTACCGCTTGATAAATGCTGCCCTTCGTTGCGCGATGGGAAAATTGAGTATGGATATTTCCCTTAGCAATCTCCTGAACCGCAGCGCAAACATCATTGGGCTCGCCACCTAACAGATTGAACATGCGTTTAATGGCGATGATCAACACCGCTACTATTGCTCCAGCAATCACAAGGCAAAGTGCAAGTTGCCACTGCGCTGTGGCCCAGAAACGTGCATCAACTTCGTGTGAGCCAATCCCCGTTCCGACAACCCAGTTCCAGCGGGGGGTTTTTTGAGCGATTGACAGCATTTGTGCAACAGTGCCGTCGGGAGCCGCTGAAGTCCAGTGATATTGCGCGATGGTATTGGGGTTACTTTGAATGGCATCTAATAAAATACGAGCAACACTATTGCCACTAGCGTCTTTGAAATCATGAAAGCTGGTGCCATGAAGCTGGGGATCAAGCGCTGCTGCGATAAAGGTCATATTTTCATCGGCCACATAGACATATTCGTTATCTTTATAAATATTAGTGCGCATTAGGCGTGTGGCGAGTTCTTTAGCTTCTTTGTCAGAAAGAATGCCCTCAGCGGCCATTTTTTCTACCTCAATAAGCGTTGAGTAAGCGCTGCGGAATAACTCAGTCACACGTGCTTTATTATCAAGGTCACTAGCGTAGCGAAGTGTAAATAGCCCAGTGAGGCTTAATGCCGTTAATGCAACAAGAATGATTGCAGAAAGGAGATATGCTTGATTTTTTAGTTTCATACAATACCTATGAGATAGCGTGTGGAAAAAGAGATGTCGTAAACCGGCTCTGAATCCAGCGTCTTGAAGTCTATATACTCATCCCGCTTGAAGTTTCATTTTTAATATTAAATAGCGTCAATCTATTCTGTTGCTTGTTTAATATTAAAGAGTCGTTCGGTAATGGTTGTAGTCACTTCAAACGATTTAGTTTTGCGCGATGCGTGACGTATCAAGTGAGATGATATTTCAAATAGTAAGGAAAATGAGTGGCGCAATCAGCGATGCTGAGCATACTTTTACGACAGAATTAATTTTTAACGCAAAAAATCAATTCTATTCGCTTATTATCGTATTTATTTTTATAAATATTTTGGGATTGAAATTGAATTTATATTGATAGGGCTGGGCTTAAAATTGTATACCCCTTCTACTTGAAGTTGCAGCGCTGTCCTTTAAAAAATGAAGGGACGGGCACTCACAAACCTCATCACATAGTTTATCTATGTTCACGAAGTGTCCACGAAGTGTTCACGAAGTGCTCAGAGGCTTTGTTCGCTGGTCACCTACCTGCATCTTCAAGTTGTTTGGGTATATACCGAGTCATTTTAAAATCAGGGGTGCAGCAAGTAGGGCTTGGAGTGTTAGTGGGAGGAGGGTTTGAAGCTGAGTGGTTCTTAATCGAAAATAGGCTCGCGTTTTCGCTTCAATTTAAAATTGTCTCGCTGCTGATTCATCATCGGGGATAAGTAACGTGCAGTGCTCAAGAGACAAGCAGCCACATCCAATGCAGCCAGAAAGGTTATTCCGCAAATGCTGTAATTGTTCAATTCGTGCATCCAGATCCGATCGCCATTGGGTGGATAGTCGCTCCCAATCTTGTTTTGTTGGATTGCGATGCTCTGGAAGCGTGGCAAAAGCAGAGGCAATTTGCTCCAACGTCATCCCTAAACTTTGCGCTATCTTAATCACGGCGATCCGTCGAATCATAGATCTATGGTATCGCCGTTGATTTCCATTGGTACGGACCGCGTAGATCAGGCCTCTTTGTTCATAAAAACGCAGTGCTGAAGTAGTGACATTGCACAGTTTCGCGATGGCGCTGATGGTGAGGTAATGGGGAGAGCGACTCATACATGGCAACTTAAAAACGACTATCGCCTAAAAGTAGCTTGACTTAAAGTTAACTTCAACTTTTATCATCGCGCCGCCACGCAAGGTGGCAGTAGTAAGCAATAAGTCGTTTGTCGGTGATGAAATGAAAAATATTTTGGTGATTAATAGTAGTGTTCGGACTGAGAGTTCGCATTCGCGTCGTTTGACTCAGTCGCTTGTTTCTCGAATGCTTCAGCAATATCAATCAGCTTCGGTAGTCCATCGCGATGTCGCTCAAGATTGCCTCCCTCATTATGATAGCCATAGCTTTATTGGTTGCATGGGCGGCACTACGCCTGAACAGCAGGCCGCATCAGAACGTTCTTTGGCATTAATTGAAGAAGTGAAGCGCGCTGATACCTTGGTGATCGGTATCCCCGTATATAATTTCTCTATTCCAAGTACACTGAAATCATGGATCGATCATATTGCGCGTGCTGGCGTTACTTTCCGCTACACCGAGGAAGGGCCTCAAGGTGAACTGGGAGGACGTAAAGTCTATCTCGTGATTACATGTGGCGGTGGCACAACCGAGTATGTTGAAGGTCAGATGAGAGCGTCTTTGAGTATGCTGGGTATGGATGATGTGACAATCGTAAAAGGGATTGGGCTTGATATGGTTGATAGCACTTCTACTTTGACTGCCGTGGATGCGGCTATCGAATGTTGCGCAATATAAGCAAAGACAAAAAAGCCCCGCAACACAGGTGCTGCGGGGCGATTTATGGTGCCTCGAGGCGGAATCGAACCACCGACACGAGGATTTTCAATCCTCTGCTCTACCGACTGAGCTATCGAGGCAAAAGAGTGGTGCCGACTACCGGAATCGAACTGGTGACCTACTGATTACAAGTCAGTTGCTCTACCTACTGAGCTAAGTCGGCGCACAATATTCTTTGTTCATCGGTAATACACCAATGAGCTTAAATCATGGTGCCCGGAGGCGGAATCGAACCACCGACACGAGGATTTTCAATCCTCTGCTCTACCGACTGAGCTATCCGGGCAACGGAGCGCTATTAAACGGATTTTCAGTCATAACGTCAACTGATTTTTCGAAAAAAAACACTTTGTCGTGTTGTTTGCTGAGTTTTTCAGCAAATGTCGGTGAATTATTTACCCGCGGTTAAATTCCTTCTTAAATGTGGTCACTTTTTCAAGGTAGCGTCGAGCCTCTGCTTTAGGGTGTTTGTTGGTCAGCGCCCAGTAGACTTGATTTGGCTGCAGTGAATTGATGTCTTGCATTGCCCGCTTTCGATCGCGTGCGTTAAAGGTATTGAGTACGCCGCCCGTCCCGCCGTTATAGGCGGAAATCATCGTATACTCGAGAGTCAGTGGGTGCGTGACAGATTTGAGATAACGATTTTTGAGGATATAGAAATAGGCAGTGCCTGCGTCAATGTTGTTTTCAGGGTTGAACAGATACTCCGGTGATGGTTCACCAGAGCGATTTTTCACCAATTTAAACACATCACGACCCGCGGTTTTGGGCACGACTTGCATTAACCCATATGCGTTTGCCCAGCTTACTGCGTAGGGGTTGAAGCTACTTTCGGTCTTGATAATGGCGTAGATCAAATCTTCGGGAATACCGTATTTTTTAGAGGCACGGCGAACGATATCAGCGTACTGATAGCTGCGTTTACTGGAATGGTCCGCCACCATGGGAATTTCAACGTAATGCGCTTTCTTATAGTCGACGACTTTTGTTTTAAGATGATTGGCAATTAAGTAATCCGCGTAGCGATTTGCACGCCATGACCACTGAATGGGTTGTTTGTCTTGGTCAACGACCTGATTATAAAGAAATGGCTGCCCTTCAAGTACAATCGCTTTGGATGAGAAAAGATCGACTTGAGCAGGGTTATCTGGAGTGAGTAGGGTTGTGATTATGGCATTTTTTAAATGAATTTTCGGATCGGTCGTTGCAATTGTTTCGACTTGAATTGTGCCTTTGGCAAAGTCAACATCCGCTCGACTTAGGTAATTGTCGATGTATTTGACGTAATTACTCTTGCCGGCGACTTTTATCTCATTTTGACCCCAGCGTTTGGCAATATTGCCGGAAAAACTGTTGATAAGTGCATCAAGCGCATCGGTATCTTTTTCAAATTGACCGGGAAGCTGTGCTAAGTTTTTGGCAAAACGATTCGTCGGTTGATAGTCGACAGAATAAAAACGTTCAACAAATTCTCGGCTACAGCCGGAGATTAAAAGTGCGCTAAGGCAGCAGTAGACTATTTTTTTCATCTCAAATTACAAAAAAGACATCACGCTCATCGCATGATGTCATGTTGATTGAATTATGAGAATGGAAAATTAACCAGCTTGTGGCATGGCTATCTCACTTTATTTTGACGGTGGCGTGTAGCCATCAATTTGAACGTCCTTACCCTCAAACAGATAATTGACCATTTCAGTTTCAATAAGCTTACGATGCTCAGGATCCATCATGTTTAATTTCTTTTCATTGATAAGCATGGTCTGCTTGGCTTGCCACTGACTCCACGCTTCTTTAGAGATGGTATCAAAAATGCGTTTGCCCAGTTCACCCGGGTAGAGCTGAAAATCTAAGCCTTCCGCTTCTTTATTTAGTCGAGCACAAAATACAGTACGGCTCATAAGGACTCCTTTGTCATTGATGATACCCCTTTCATTTGAATCGTCGATAATGCTGGCGAGCCGTCTCGTGATTCCGTTAAATCGATGGCGTATCGGAATAGGAATGTTGCAATTCGTGAGGCAAGCTCTCCAGTAATTGTTTCACTGGTGCTGCCAAACCAATTGCTTCAGGGTGGGTTAAGTTATACCAAAGACCTTGGTTGGCTTCCATCACCACGTTGGGCTGTTGATTCAGCTCAATAAGCACAGGCGTAATATCGAGGTGGTAGTGGCTAAAAGTATGACGAAACGCAATAAGCGTGCGTTGAGTGATGATACTTGCGCGGGAAATACCGTGAGCATGCAGCAGCGCATCAAGGTTGTCGCTGTCCGATTGTGGAAAGCAGTGCAGTCCACCCCAGATCCCACTAGGAGGTCGTCGCTCAAGCCAAATTTGGTCTTGATAATGAATAATCGCAAACCAAGTCTGTTTGACAGGTTTCGTTTTTGCGGGCTTTTTCCCTGGGTAGTTTTGTGGATCGCCCTGACGAAAAGCGTTGCAGTGATTTGAAACCGGGCATAATGCGCATTTTGGTTTGGTGCGAGTACATACCATCGCTCCCATGTCCATCATGGCTTGATTGTAACGATCGACGGCGTGAGTGGGTGTATTTGCCTGTGCGTATTGCCAGAGCGTATTTTCAACGTCTTTTTTACCCGGCCAACCGCTAACGGCATACACACGAGCGAGTGTTCGTTTGACGTTGCCATCTAAAATGGCATGGGGCTGGCAGTAGACTGAGGATAAAATCGCTGCGGCCGTTGAACGGCCGATCCCCGGCAAGGAATTGAGCGCGTCAATGTCAGTAGGAAACTCACCACCATGATCATTGACCACCATTTGCGCTGTTTTGTGAAGATTGCGCGCTCGAGCGTAGTAACCCAACCCCGTCCATAAATGCAAGACATCGTCCAATTGCGCATCGGCAAGGGCTGTGACCGTCGGGAAATGTTCAAGAAAACGTTGGTAATAGGGGATCACCGTGACAACCTGGGTTTGCTGCAGCATGATTTCCGACAGCCAAACACGATAGGCGTTTTTGTCTTGTTGCCATGGTAGGTTTTTACGGCCATAAGCGTCGTACCAGGTGAGAATATCTTGAGCAAAAGGGGTCACGGTTATCTCTATGTTCTATGCTTTTGAAGCTAAAATTGGAACATAAACAAGTTACCAAGTGCAAGTGTGATATATCTCTTGCACTGGCGGCGTATCTTTGGATAATCCCCGCTTTGATTAATCAATGTTCAGGCAATTTCGATGAGTGATGTAATTACCACAGAAGTGAATGAAGATGGCAAAGTGATCCGTAAGATCCGTAGCTTTGTTCGTCGTGAGGGTCGTCTCACCAAGGGCCAAGAGAGCGCGATGAAAGAGTGTTGGCCTTCGATGGGGATTGACTACCAGCCGCAACTGCTTAATTGGCAAGAAGTCTTTGGTAATGATAATCCAGTTGTACTAGAGATAGGCTTTGGCATGGGCGCATCATTGGTCGAAATGGCCAAAAATGCACCAGAGAAAAACTTTATCGGTATTGAAGTGCACAGTCCAGGTGTTGGCGCTTGTTTAGCGGCCGCTCGTGAAGCGGGTGTTACCAATTTACGTGTGATGTGCCATGACGCCGTTGAAGTGTTTGAACATATGATCCCAAATGGCAGCTTGAGCACTTTGCAGCTGTTTTTCCCAGATCCGTGGCACAAAAAACGTCATCATAAGCGTCGTATTGTTCAGCTTGAATTTGCTGAAATGGTGCGCAGTAAACTGCAGTTGGACAGTGGTATCTTCCATATGGCAACCGATTGGGAAAACTACGCAGAGCATATGATTGAAGTCATGGATGCTGCGCCAGGCTATCGCAATATTGCCGAAAATGGCCCTTATATTCCCCGTCCTGACGAACGACCACTCACTAAGTTTGAAGCGCGTGGTCATCGTCTCGGTCATGGCGTGTGGGACATTAAGTATCAGCGTATTAGCTAAGTAAATCGGCATATACCCAAACAACTTGGAGTTGCAGGTAGGCGGCAAACGAGCAAAGCCTCTGAGCATAGACAAGCTAGGTAATGAGGTTTGTGAGAGCCGGCCAACAACGCCGCAACTTCAAGTGGAAAGGGGATAGTTAACGCTAAACTATTACGAAAGCCAGCATCATTGATGTTGGCTTTTTCTGTTAAGGGGAATTATGACATCACACTCATTCGTGCCTAATCGAGCCTCTGTTCCATCATCCAATGGCATAATGCTAACTGCTCACTTACTTGAAGATATCTTGGATCAAGTTCGACCTTTGATAGGTACGGGCCATGTGGCGAGCTACATTCCCGCTCTTGCTAAAGTGCCAGCAACGAAATTGGGCATTGCAGTACTCACCAATCAAGGTGATATGCTCACGGCGGGCGATGCCAATGAAGCCTTCTCGATTCAATCAATTTCAAAGGCGCTCAGTTTAACCTTGGCGCTTGGGCTCTATGCGCCGCAGGAAATTTGGCAAAGAGTCGGTAAAGAGCCTTCAGGTCAGGCGTTTAATTCACTGATCCAGCTTGAGATGGAGCAGGGTATCCCGCGAAATCCGTTTATTAACGCTGGTGCAATTGTGGTTGCGGATCTTTTGCACAGTCGGCTCAGTGCGCCGCGGCAGAGGCTGCTGGAGTTTGTTCGTCAACTTGCTGGCGATAGTCACATTACGTATGACAAAGTCGTTGCCGCCTCGGAAATGATGCACAGCGATCGCAACGCGGCAATAGCCTATCTAATGCGCTCATTTGGCAATTTTAACAATGAGGTGCTTCCGGTTTTAAATAACTATTTTCATGCGTGCGCACTCAAAATGAGCTGTGTTGATCTTGCGCGTACTTTTAGCTATTTGGCCAATCAAGGTGTTTCGATTGAAACGGGTCACGCTGTAATCAGTCCGACTCAAACCAAGCAACTTAATGCGCTTTTAGCCACCTGCGGCTTGTATGATGGTGCAGGTGAGTTTGCCTATCGTGTTGGAATGCCAGGGAAGTCTGGCGTAGGTGGTGGCATTATTGCTGTCGTGCCAGGTGAGATGACCGTTGCGGTGTGGTCTCCTGAGCTTGACAGCTCAGGAAATTCATTAGCAGGGACCGCTGCGTTAGAATTGTTATCCAATCAACTAGGACGCTCAATTTTTTAATCAGAATGAGCGTGTTGCGCTAGCGCTGCATTTGGGGCCGCGTGATTACTCTTCCGCCATAAACGCTTCGAGCAGATCATTGAGAAACAGTTTACCTTTTTCAGTGATTTGCCAATGCGTGTTTGTCTCGCTTAAATACCCTTGAGCAATTGCCCAATCCATGGTGGGTTGAATATGGCTTAGTGGTAACCCTGTGGTAGTGCTAAAATCAGCCTTAGGGCAGGGCTCAATGAGACGAAATCGGTTCATGAAAAACTCAAACGGACGATCGTCGTTTGCAACGTCAAACACGTTGTCGCGATAGGATTTTGTCAAATTACCCTTGGTCGCCAAGTAACCTCTCGGATGCTTAATTTTGCTGGTACGCACAATGCGACCATCGGTAAAGCTGAGCTTACCGTGCGCGCCACAGCCGATGCCAAGATAGTCGCCAAAGCGCCAATAGTTCAAATTGTGACGACATTGAAAGCCAGGTTTGCTGTAGCCTGAGATTTCATATTGCACATATCCGGCGTCAGTCAGTTTGCGATGCCCCTGCTCAAAGATATCCCATAGCTCATCGTCGTCTGGCAACGTGGGCGGTTTATAGTAGAACATGGTGTTAGGTTCTATCGTGAGTTGATACCACGAGAGATGTGGAGGGTTGAGAGCAATGGCTTCGTCAAGATCGCTTAGCGCCTCTTCAATGGTTTGGTCTGGCAGCCCGTGCATTAAATCCAGATTAAAGCTGGGCAGACCGATATCATGCGCAAGGCGTGCGGCTTTTTGGGCTTCAGCGCTGTCATGAATGCGACCGAGTCGTTGAAGTTTTTGATTATCAAAGCTCTGAACCCCAATTGAGATGCGATTGACTCCAGCAGCCAAATAGCCTTTAAAGCGTGTTGCTTCAACCGTTCCTGGGTTTGCTTCCATGGTGATTTCAATATTCGGCGCGAAAGCGATCCGCGCTTTGACCTCATTGAGCATCCTTTCAATGCCTTGCTCAGAGATCAAGCTTGGCGTGCCACCACCAATGAAAATCGAATGCAGCTCTCTTGGGTGAGCGGTTAATGCGTAATCATTAAGATCTTGGTCGAGATCGTCTAACAGTGCATCAATGTAATCCGCTTCGGGAATCGTCCCTTTCAGTTCATGAGAGTTAAAATCACAGTAAGGGCATTTATGAACACACCAAGGAATGTGAACGTAAAGACTCAAAGCCGGTGGAGTGAGTGTTGCCATGGTGATTTAACCCTGTTGACTCAGCAGAGTGTCAAAGAGCTGGCGCAGTGCTTGACCACGGTGAGAAAGCTGTTTTTTGCGCTCAGGCAGTAACTGGGCCGAGGTGCAATTTTCCAGTGGCAGCCAAAAGATAGGATCATAGCCAAAGCCGTGCTCACCTTGCGGCGTATTAAGAATCCGTCCTTCCCATTGGCCGTGGCAAACAATTGGAGTGGGGTCATTTTCATGACGCATGAGTACGAGCACGCAGTGAAATCGCGCGGTGCGCTCGTGTTCAGGTACATCTTTTAAGGCTTCGAGTAGCTTGACGATATTGTCTTGATCGCTCGCATCTTCTCCAGCATAGCGTGCAGAATAAATACCAGGTGCACCGTTGAGAGCATCCACTTCTAATCCCGAATCATCGGCAATAGCGGGTAAACCTGTGATGTGCGCAGCATGGCGCGCTTTGATTATGGCATTTTCAATAAATGTGGTGCCCGTTTCATCGGCATCAGGAACCGCAAATTCACTTTGTGCGTGAACCTCAAAACCAAAATCGGCGAGAAGATCGGCCATTTCGCGGACTTTGCCTTGATTGCCTGTGGCTAGAACGATTTTTTTCATCGAATATCTCTTAGTATGCGCTGAGACGTAAGATCACGGCTCAACATAAAATTTCTGAGTAAAGCTTACGTTGCCCGAACCTTTTAAGCCAGCATCGACATTCAATGTGATGGTCATGATCTCTTCATGACTTATTGGCAACTGGGCCAGATAATAAATCGCCTCACCTTCTTGCACTTGTTCAAACGCCAGTGTTTGTGTTTGCCCAAGTAAATTTTTCGCCTGACCTTGAATGCGCGCTGCTACGGCGGGTTTCCCGGCTTGTCGCGTATCAAGCACGCTGACATTAATCAGCCCTGTGTATCCGTTGCGCTTAATGCCGTAACTGCGCGCAATTTTCGGGGTTAAAAAAGTGGAATTGAACGCGACGTAATGAACTTCAACGTCTTTGAGGGTTTGGAATTGTTCAGCGTGCAGCGTGGTTGCGCTAAAGAACAAGATCAATCCTAGGAGGATGGTTCTCATCATGAACTCCAGTGATATGAGTTAGATGTGATTAAAGCCCTCAGAGGAGGGCTTTAATCACATCAGGGATAGCTTGAGGCGACTCGATTCGAATCTGCTTATGACGACCTAGCTCTCCCTTTTCGACAGTGACCAAACTTTTGGCCACTTTAAATTGCTTGGCGAGATATTGACGCAAATGGGCATTGGCCTTGCCGTCTATCGGTGGTGCGGTGATGGCAATTTTGAACTCGTCACCGTGCGGGCCAATGAATTTATCACTGCTTGCTTTAGGTTGAATATAAAGCCTAAGGCGCAGTGTGTCTCCGTCAAACCAAGCCAACCGCATTAAAGCTGATACCAAATGGGACCAAGCATATCGCCAATCAAAAAGTTGGCAAATTGTAGGCCGATAAACAGCACAAGAATGCTCAAGTCTAAGCCACCCATCGATGGCAATACGCGGCGAATCGGCGCCATCATCGGCTCGGTGAGTTGGTGGAACACATATTCAATTGGGCTGCGACCTTGGCTTACCCAACTTAAAATGGCGCGCAGTAGTAAAACCCAAAAGAGTAGGCTACCGGCCGCTTTGAGCAGTGCCATAAGGCCAAGCAGTAAGAAAGCACTGCCAAAAACAAACTCGCCCGATGCCAGTAGTGTGATCAAGGTGAACTTGAGGACACAAAGCACATAAGCAAAGAGCACAGTGGCCAAATCAATGCTGCCGATAGATGGGATCACGCGCCGCAACGGGCCAACGATCGGTTGAGTGGCTTTGACCACAAATTGAGAAAATGGGTTGTAAAAATCGGCACGTGCCGCTTGTAACCAAATGCGTAACAACACCACCATGATATAAAGATCAAACACAGTAGAGATGAGGAAGTTCATCGCATTCATAGATGCCCCTTTAGCCAAAAATCACTCAACGCTGAGTGAGGTCAATTAGAATAGTTTTTCCATCTCTTCTGCGCGAGTGACGGCCGCTTGCATTGCTCGCGCCACAATTTCGCTAAGATGGTGTTCATTAAAGGTGCGCAGCGCTTCTGCGGTGGTGCCACCTTTTGAAGTGACTTGCTCACGCAGTGTACCCAGTTCAATCTCTGGATTACCAATGACCATTTGCGCTGCGCCAAGAGCCGATTGTTCAACCAGTAATCGTGCGGTTGCTTTATCAAAGCCCTGTGCCATTGCTTCCGCCTGCATCGCCTCCATAAAGAGGAAGAAATACGCTGGCGCGCTTCCTGCTGCTGCAATGACGTTATTAATTCCTGCTTCATGCTCGACCCAACAAACTTTACCAATCGCTTCAAGTAAGTTCTGGGCAAATGTTTTATTGGCGTCACTCACATGAGAGGCAGCATACAAGCCGCTCATACCAAAGCCAAGCAATGCTGGTGTATTTGGCATCACGCGCACTAAATTCAGTGGCTGGGCAAACATTTCATCCAGACGTGCTGCGCTGATCCCTGCGGCAATAGAAATGATCAATTTACCGGAGCAATCAATTGTCTGAAATTCTTTAGTCACCGTTTCCATCAGTTGTGGTTTTACCGCAAGTACCACAACGTCCGCATCCGTGGCGGCCGTTACGTTATCGGCAGTGGTATTAACACCATATTGCTGCGCCAATTGCTCGCGTTGGGCGTCATTGGGATCGGTCGCTGTAATGAGCGCTGCTGGATAGCCACTTGCGACTAATCCGGCAATGATGGAGCGCGCCATGTTGCCAGCACCAATAAACGCAATTGTCTTTTGTTCCATTCTCTGTATTCCTTTATTTACCACGGTTCGCCCATCAGGCATTACTTTGTTCGAGTGTAATCTCGCTCACCAAAAATGGCAGTGCCAATTCGTACCATGGTACTGCCAGCTTCAATCGCTGCCGACATGTCACCACTCATTCCCATCGATAGTGTGTCGATATCAGGATAGTGTTGAGCCAACTGGCGCTGAAGTGTGGCCAATTGCTCAAAGGCCTTTCGCTGAACGTCGTAACTGGCGACATTTTCTGGAATCGACATTAATCCTCTTAATGTGAGGTTGGGTAGGGTTGAAATCAATTGCGCCAATGTAAGAACATCGGCCTCATCGATCCCCGATTTTGAGCTCTCACCACTGGTATTCACCTGAATTAATACTTGCAGCGGCCCTTTTTCTGGAGGGCGTTGGTCATTGAGTCGCTGTGCGATTTTATCGCGATCGACCGTGTGCACCCAATCAAAATGCTCGGCTACCAGACGGCTTTTGTTGGACTGAATCGGGCCAATGAAATGCCATTCAAGCGCAATATCTTGATGATGCTCGCTGAAGAAGCGGGTTTTCTCGACCCCTTCTTGAACATAGTTTTCACCAAACCGCCGTTGACCGGCTTCAATCGCGGCGAGAATGGCGTCAACGGGCTTGGTCTTGCTGACTGCCAGTAATTGTACTGAATGGCGAGCGCGGCCCCACTTTTGTTCGCAACTTTCGATTTGCGAGGTGATCTGTTGAATATTTTGTTGAATACTACTCATAGCTGACTATCAAAAGGGAAATTAAATGGATATCACTGAGTTACTGGATTTTAGTGTAAAGCATAATGCGTCAGATCTACACCTTTCTGCAGGGGTTGCTCCTATGGTTCGTATTGATGGTGAGATGCGTAAGCTTGGTATTCCGGCTTTTGAGCACAGTGATGTGCACCGATTAATTTCTCAAATTATGAATGATGCGCAGCGCAGTGAGTTTGAAGAAAAACTGGAAATTGACTTTTCAGTCGATTTACCTGCGGTCGGACGTTTTAGGGTCAACGCTTTTAATCAAGCCCGTGGCTGTGCAGCCGTGTTTCGTTCCATTCCGATCGATATTCCCTCATTGGCAGAGCTTGATGCTCCGCCTATTTTTGAAAAAATCGCTCAAGCGGAAAAAGGGCTTGTTTTGGTGACTGGGCCAACCGGTTCTGGTAAATCAACCACGCTTGCGGCGATGGTTGATTACATTAATCGCAACACCAATAAGCATATATTGACGATTGAAGATCCGATTGAGTTTGTTCATTCCAGCCAGAAATGTTTGGTGAATCAGCGTGAAGTGCATCGAGATACCAAAAGTTTTAATGCGGCGCTGCGCAGCGCGCTGCGTGAAGATCCTGACGTCATTTTGGTCGGTGAACTGCGCGATCAAGAGACGATAAGCTTAGCGTTAACCGCAGCGGAAACTGGGCATTTAGTGTTTGGTACGTTACATACCAGCTCAGCGGCCAAAACGATTGACCGGATTATTGATGTGTTTCCTGGAGCGGATAAAGCCATGGTGCGCTCGATGCTCTCGGAGTCGCTTCGCGCGGTCATCGCACAAAAATTATTGAAACGTCTGGGTGGAGGGCGCGTGGCCTGCCATGAAATCATGATGGCGACACCTGCGATTCGTAATTTGATCCGTGAGGATAAAGTGGCACAAATGTATTCGATGATCCAAACGGGCGCGGCAAACGGCATGCAAACCATGGATCAATGCGCGCGTATTTTGGTTGCGCAGGGGATCATCGACAGCAGTGAAGCGCAAAAACTGGACGGGCAGGAAAGCGGCGCATTTCAATACAATTAAGGATTGAGCATGAATTTAGATCATATACTTGCGCATATGTTGGCGGTAAAGGCGTCGGATCTCTACCTAACAGTTGGCGCCGCGGTGCAATATCGTATTGATGGCGAACTCACTTCGTTTGGTGAAACGCTCTCGCTTACGCAGGTGAGTGCTTTGCTTGACAGTGCCATGGATGACGAGCGACAGAGGGAGTTTCGCCAGACCCACGAAGCGAATTTTGCCATCGTGCGTGAGTATGGTCGATTTCGTATAAGTGCGTTTTTTCAGCGCGAGCTGCCTGGCGCGGTGATCCGCCGAATCGAAACCGAGATCCCAAGTTTTGACTCGTTGCACCTGCCACCCGTCTTGCAAGATCTTGCCATAGCCAAACGAGGGTTGGTGCTGGTGGTTGGCGCGACAGGGTCGGGTAAATCAACCACCATGGCAGCGATGACAGGCTATCGAAACGATCATCGTAGCGGGCACATTTTAACGGTGGAAGATCCCATAGAATTTGTGCACGAGCATCGACGCTGCATTGTGACCCAACGAGAAGTTGGCCTAGATACGGAAAGCTACGAAGTGGCGCTGAAAAACTCATTACGCCAAGCGCCAGATATGATAGTGATTGGCGAAATACGCAGTCGTGAGACCATGGAATACGCAATGACCTTTGCCGAAACGGGGCACCTGTGTATGGCCACACTGCACGCGAATAATGCCAATCAGGCGCTGGAGCGCATTTTACATTTAGTACCCAAAAGTCAACGTGAACAATTTCTGTTCGATTTGTCGATGAACCTCAAAGGGGTGCTTGGTCAGCAATTGTTGCGAGATGCGCAAGGCAGTGGTCGTCACGGCGTGTTTGAAATTTTACTTAATACACCTCGCGTGAGCGATCTGATTCGGCGTGGTGAATTGCATGAACTGAAAGCGACGATGGCTAGCTCACGTGAAGCGGGAATGAAAACCTTTGATCAGTCATTATTTGAGCTGTTTCAGGCGGGGAAAATCACTCAAGAAGATGCGCTTCACAGTGCCGATTCGGCCAATGATCTGCGCTTAATGATCAAAACCCATCATGGTCATGCACCTAACGGGGTAAATGGTTTAGCAAACATCACGATTGAGATGGATTGAGCGCTGATACAGCGTATCTTGCCTAAAAAGTGCAGAGGGTTAGCCCCACTGCGCTTCAAACCAACTTTCTAAGATCACCACCGCAGATTGGCAATCGACATTTCCTTTGCTGAGCGCCTTATAACCGCCAAACGCAAACAGCTCTGCACGCGCTTCGGTGGTGGAAAGCCGCTCATCATGCAGCTCCACAGCGATACCGAAACGGCCATGCAGACGATTGGCAAATTTCTTGGCGCGAGGAGTGATGGTTTCTAGATCGCGCCCGTGCAAATCAGTCGGTAATCCGACGACGATTAAATTGGGTTGCCACTCTTTAATTTGCTTTTCGATCTCATCCCAATTTGGAATGCCATCATTGGCTTTGAACGCTTTAAGTGGTGATGCGGTGCCGGTAACTTCTTGACCGATGGCGCTACCAATACTTTTGGTACCGAAATCGAACGCCATAATGGTGCGTGACATGAATATTCCTAAAAAATGGGGCCGCGCTTATGCGTGGCCGACTTGATTGGAGAGCTGCGCGGCATCAAACCCAAGTTTTTGTACCGCTTTTGACCAGCGTTCAGTGATGGGCGTATCGAAAATGATCTGCGCATCAGCTTCAATCGTGAGCCATGAATTTTCCGCAAGTTCTGTTTCTAACTGCCCAGCGCTCCACCCCGAGTAACCCAGTGCAACTAAGTAACTACGAGGTTCGGCCTCGGTACCGAGCACGGAGAGAATATCGCGAGAGGTCGTGACGGTGAGTTCATCGGTCATTTGAATGCTTGACTCATAATCGTCGTGTGGGCGGTGTAAAATAAAACCGCGATCTTCGGCGACAGGACCGCCGTTATACACGGGCATTTTCAAACTCTCGACCATCAGCTGAGGGTGAGGGGAGTGAACATCAACCTGCTCAAGCATGTTACCAACAGTGATGTCGATAGGGGCATTGATCATCAGCCCCATCGCCCCTTCATCATTGTGCTCGCAGATGTAAATGACGCAATGTTCAAAGTACGGATCTTTCATTCCCGGCATGGCCACTAAAAAGTGGTTCTTGAGATTCATTGAAGATTCACTCCAGATTCAGCCCTTGCTGACAGTTAGGCTTTAATGCGACGCTCAATCGCGTCCATGAGTTTGCCTGTGATTGAAATATCGTATGCGGCTTCAATTTCACGAATGCAGGTCGGACTGGTGACATTGATCTCAGTGAGTTTATCACCAATGACGTCTAGGCCGACGAAGATGAGCCCTTTCTCTTTAAGTGTAGGCGCAACGGCATTCGCGATTGCGAGATCGGTTTCACTTAATGGACGAGCTTCACCACGACCACCAGCGGCCAAGTTACCACGGGTTTCTCCTTTGGCTGGAATTCGAGCAAGGCAGTAAGGCATAGGTTCGCCATCGACCACAAGAATGCGTTTGTCACCATTGCTGATATCTGGCACAAAAGTTTGTGCCATGGCGTAATATTGCTCATGGTTGGTGAGTGTTTCAATGATCACCGATACGTTTGGATCGCCAGCTTTGACGCGAAAAATAGAAGCGCCGCCCATACCGTCAAGCGGCTTGAGAATGACATCGCCATGTTGCTCACGAAACGCTTTGATTTTGTCGGCTTTGCGAGTCACCAAGGTGGTCGGTGTTAACTCAGGGAACCAAGCGGTGAAGAGCTTTTCATTGCAATCTCGCAAGCTCTGTGGCTTGTTCACAATTAAAGTGCCGCACTCTTCAGCACGTTCAAGAATGTAAGTTGCGTAAATGAATTCGGTGTCAAACGGCGGATCTTTACGCATCAATACCACATCAAGTTCGGCCAATTCAATGGTCTGCTCTGAGTCAAATCGGAACCAATTTTGCGCATCTTCAAACAAGGTTAACCGCTTGGTATCAGCAAAAGCGACGCCTTGCTCTAGGTGCAGATCCGCCATTTCGATGTAGTGAATTTCGTAGCCGCGGCGCTGGGCTTCTAATAGCATCGCAAAGCTTGAGTCTTTTTTGATGTTGATGGACGCAATTGGGTCCATGACAATCCCTAACTTTATCATTGTATCTCTCCGTTTAACCCAGATCGCCAAAGCGAACTTGTAAAGCTGTAATTGCAGTCAGAGCTGCGGTTTCGGTGCGCAATACACGCGGACCCAGTAGAGTTTCCGCAAACTGGTATTGCCTTGTCATGGCAATTTCATCGCCCGTTAAGCCACCTTCTGGGCCAATCAAAAGTTTGACCTGTTCAACTGGCGCTGGCAGCGTATTGATTGAGTACTCTGCGCGAGGGTGTAAGTTGAGCTTGAGCCCAGAGTAAGGCTCTTGGCACCACTGTTCTAATGACATGATAGGCCGAATCTCAGGCACGACATTACGGCCACACTGTTCACATGCGCTAATCGCAATTTTTTGCCATTGCAGTCGTTTTTTCGCAAAGCGTTTTTCATCCAGCTTGACGCCGCAGCGCTCAGAGAGCAGTGGTGTAATGGTATTGACGCCAAGTTCAACCGATTTTTGAATGGTGAACTCCATTTTGTCACCACGTGAAATCACTTGGCCAAGATGCAAATCCAGCGGCGACTCGGCGCTACGCTCTTGTCGCTCAACGACTTCAACAAGGACCTGTTTTTTGCCAACATCGGTCAACTGCGCTGGAAACTGCGCGCCAAGGCCATCAAATAGCAAGACACTATCGCCAGGCTGCATACGCAATACTCGACCGACATGATTGGCCGCGTCCTCTTCAAGAGCAATCTGTTGCCCAAGGTGGAGTGGAGTGGAGTGGTAAATTCGTGGCATGCGCATCGCGATATTCTCGGCAATAGAAAACGTTAGCCTTTAACATGGGTATGTTAGGCATTAAAAACAAGCATTATATACCCGTCCCACTTGAAGTTGCAGCGCTTGTTGTTAACGAGCTTGTTGTTAACGAGATAGGGGCGAGCTCTCACAAACCTCATCACACAGTTTATCTATGTTCACGAAGTGCTCAGAGGCTTTGCTTACTTGCCGCCTAGCTGTAACGGCAAGTTGTTTGGGGATACTTGTCTCGGTTGAAGCGACAGCGTTATGGGTAGGTTATCCGCGTGCCGCACACTGACTCGCAACGAAAGGATTATGATTACCCTGAACGCGGAAAATGCGCTTATCGCGTTCACACTCCCATGGAGTCACGGGATACTGACGATCCCAGGCTTGCATTAACTGACGTTGCGAGCTTGAAAGACGCATACCATATTCTTCACTCATGTATAGATAGGTGCGTGCAATAGAGCCGCGTGCTCTGTCAGGTGGCATCACTTTGCGCGCTTTAAAGTTCACTTGCATCTCACACTGCCCATAAGAAACGCCATCCACACCATTCCACTGACTGAACTGATAATTGGAGCGGTCGCCATTCACTTCGCCAATCGCGGGCACCAAATTGTGCAGATCCGCTTCCATCAAACGAAAGGCTTTATCCTTTCGAGTGCAGTTTTTGCGCCCACCGTTTTGCCAACATTGACGCTGGTGTCCAAGTTCCCAAGCAGAAACCACATGTTCCCATTCAATTCGATTGGCTCTTACGGCTTGAGTTTGCTTACGGATCTTATAGCCACAGTCACTGAGTTGTGGCTCGCCTTTTTTGCCTTGCCAACGGATCTCACAGCCACAATAAAAGCTTTGCGTATGATCTTGATAGATCTTCACCGCTTCTGTTTTGGCTCGAGAAAAAGAGGAGGGGGGCGCCGCGAAAGCCATGCCACTGACAAGCGTTAATAAGGTGGCGGTGATTATCCGTTGAATCATCATGATGCTAAAAGTATGAGTAAAGTATGGTGTAACTCAGTTTAGCACGCAAAATTTATAGCTGATATTGATGGATGAGTAATTAGTTGAGTGGGATATTGTCACTACAGCGAAGGATAAACTGAGGTTTATCCGCTTTTTAGTTGACGTTACAGAGGGGCTCTTACAAACCTCAAAACCTCAGCACATAGTGCAGCGCTGTTCAGAGGCTTTGTTGATTTGCTGCCTACCTGCAACGTCAAGTGGTTTGGGGATATTCAATCTGATTTTTAGGAAGCAGGTTTCAAAGAAGAATTTAACTTAGTTGAATGCCTGTGTGGTGCAATTGAGCGCGGCAGCGGCGGCAGTGATAGCTCGCTTCGCCACGTTGGACTTTGTTGTGGCGGCGTACTGATAATGGCAATGTCTGGCACTGACAGCGATATTCAAAAGTTTTGCCTTGAACTGAGGCAACGGCAAAGTCGTGAGTGGTTCGCGCAGGTAAGCCAAACACGTTTTTCATGATAGTTTGCCATTCGCGGCCATGGGGCTTTACTCGGCCATATAGCTGGTAAACCAGCAGATGAGCTAACTCATGAGGGATCACCTCATCTAAGAAAGCTTGTGGGTTTTCGGCAAATAACGTCGGATTAAGACGGATTTGTTGCGATTGCAGGTACGCTTTTCCCGCGGCTTTTCCGCGCACTGAAAAAAGAAGTTCGGGCTTTGCAAAATTGCGCTTCAACATACGATTAGCGTGGTTAAGGCACTGCTCTAAGCGCGTGTGCGCTGCGTGTTGCAATGAGGTTGAAAGTGTTGGTTTACTGCTTGTGCGGCGAGGTGTTGTTGGCGCTGAGCTAAGTTCCTTCTCGCTTCGTCCAGCTAAGGAAGTGAGCGATACTGCCATTTTGTCGTGTTTACCTTTAGTTATGTGAAAACGAAGTGATATGAAAAGCGGCTCCACGTGAAAAAACGATGGAAGCACGTGAGCTGCGGTGGTGATGATTGCCGCAGCTCATGCGCAGAATAGCAAACTTGGTTTAGTGATGTCTTCTGGAAATGACATTTCGATACGCGTGCCACGTTCCATAACCCAAAATGGGGATGGTGATTAGCATGCCTACGCCAAAGGTAGCAAACCCTATCAACACCCCAAGACCAATAATGGCTGCCCAGAGCGCCATTGCTAATAGATTAGATCGCACCGCATTCACGCTGGTAAATACGGCGGTCATCATATCGACACGGCGTTCCATCATCAGTGGAATGGAAAACGCCGAGATAGCAAACACGATAGTAGCCAATACAATACCCACCGCAGAGCCAATCAAAAGAAAAGGCAGAAAGTCTTGCCATGGCGCGCCTGTGACCGATGGATAAAGGGCGTGAAGTAAGGCGCCAATGCGCATCCAAAACATCATTGCCACTGCGAGTAAAACGGCGAATGCCCATTGTGAGACAGAATTGCGCCCAATCGCTCGCATTGAATGAAGTAAACTGGGCTGGTGGCCTTTCTCGCACGCCCAACTGGCGTCATAGAGTCCTAATGCTAAAAAAGGGCCAATAAGCATAAAAATAATTAAGGCGGGCATGATCACAAGATGAGTCCCTTGCCATTGGATCAATAGGACAATCGCCACCGCAGCTGCCATAAAACAGAGCCCGTAAAAACCACTAATTATCGGCATTGCAAAAAAATCACGGCAGCCCAAAATAAGCCAATTAATCGGCTCATAAGCTTCGACGCGATGACATTTTATGGTTCGGGCGTATTCCGATGTAACTGGCGCGTTTTTCGGTAGTTTCTCTTTCTCAAAATTGTTTGATTGAATGGAACGGGGCATGGCTCCTCCTTTAGCGACCGATTTGAACCCCGTTCTATACCTGCCTACTTGAAAGCGCATTGGGAGACAAAGCGAGTTCTTCTCGCGTGAGTCACACATCTTAGACGGCTTGGGTAAGTGCTCATGCTCAAAAGCCAAGTAATAGGGGGTAAAAATGCTGTTAACATTTTTTTAACTATTGTTGGCGTGAGTGAAAAATACAACTTTTAATCGATAAATAAAGCAATGGCGCAAGCGCTGTACAATGATGCTGGTGTTAGAGGTGCGAATGAGCGATAGAAATGAAAACGCCCCAGCATAGCTGAGGCGAATGGAGCGTTGGAACGCGAATTTATAGGCCAGCGAAGGCGCGGATATCAGCGGCTTTGTCGGTTTTTTCCCATGGGAATTCTTCACGACCAAAGTGACCGTAAGCGGCCGTCTTTTGATAAATAGGTTGCAGTAGATTTAGCATCTCTTGCAGACCATATGGACGCAGATCAAAGTGCTGACGAACGGCTTCGATAATGATCTCAGATGAGACTTTTTCAGTACCAAAGGTTTCTACCATGATTGAGGTTGGATCTGCCACGCCGATAGCGTAAGACAATTGAATTTCACAGCGCTCAGCAAGACCCGCAGCCACGATGTTTTTCGCAACATAGCGCGCAGCGTAAGCGGCAGAGCGGTCAACCTTAGATGGATCTTTACCAGAGAATGCACCGCCGCCGTGACGCGCTGCGCCGCCGTAGGTATCAACAATGATCTTACGACCAGTCAAACCACAGTCACCCATAGGACCACCAATCACAAAACGACCGGTTGGGTTAATGAAGTATTTGGTCTCTTGGTTTAGCCACTCAGAAGGCAATACCGGCTTAATGATCTCTTCCATGACCGCTTCACGCAGATCTGGCGTTGAGATAGTGTCGCAATGCTGAGTTGAAAGCACAACAGCATCAATACCGACGATTTTACCTTGGTCGTATTGGAAAGTTACCTGAGATTTCGCATCTGGACGAAGCCAAGGTAGGGTGCCGTTTTTACGTACGAGCGCTTGGCGCTCCATCAAGCGATGCGCGTATGTAATGGGAGCTGGCATCAATACGTCAGTTTCGTTACAGGCATAGCCGAACATAATGCCTTGGTCACCGGCACCTTGTTCTTTTGGATCGGCTTTATCAACACCTTGGTTAATGTCTGGAGACTGCTTACCAATGGTATTTAGAATCGCGCAAGAGTCAGCATCAAAGCCCATATCTGAATGAACATAACCGATGTCGCGAACCGTTTGACGCGTCAATTCTTCGATATCAACCCAAGCTGATGTTGTGATTTCACCACCTACCATCACCATGCCAGTTTTGACGTAAGTCTCACAGGCAACGCGTGCTTTCGGGTCTTGTTTTAAAATCGCATCAAGAACCGCATCTGAAATTTGGTCTGCGATTTTATCTGGATGACCTTCTGAAACTGACTCAGAAGTGAATAGGTGCTTAGCCATGAGAGCTCCAATAATATCTTGAATGGGTTGCATACGAATACACGGGCATCTGCTATTGCGACGATTGCCGTGTCACCAGCGTATTGAGGTGACGTTTCTCGTCATTGTGCCAATTTAAAACCACAGGCGTTGGCAAGAACCGACTTACACTTGAATGTTTTGTGAACATCAAAGCGTATATATGGTTAGGTGTATTCACATCTAGACGTCTATTTTAATTTCGAACTGGCCGATTTCAAGCTATTTTTCGTGATCCTGACCAATTCGGGTGATAATTTCGCCATTTGATGAGCGCGGAAATGTGAATTATTCTCGAAAGTACGTGCAGTTACTTATACCCTTTCTACTCGAAGTTGCAGCGTTGTTTGCCTTGCTCTCAGCTCAGTGAGCCGGCTCTGAATCCAGCATCTTGAAGTCACTTGGGTATATTCGTAGAGTGAGTTAGAAGAAAATCAAAAATGAAAAGTTGATGTTCAAATCACGCAGTTAACGTCACTTTCCCAACAACTCATTATTTTTTCGTCATAAAGTCACGCTAAACGTTTGCAGTTGCAAAAGGGCTTTGAGACAATACTGCGCGCTAAACCAACACCGTTTTGTTAATTACTTGCGTATCCATTTCAGGAGCAGACATGTCTTCTCGTAAACACCTAGCGAATGCGATCCGTGCCTTAAGCATGGATGGCGTTCAACAAGCGAATTCTGGTCACCCAGGCGCCCCAATGGGCATGGCTGACATTGCCGAAGTGCTTTGGCGCTCTCATCTCAATCACAACCCAGCGAACCCAGAGTGGGCGGATCGCGACCGTTTTGTGTTGTCAAACGGCCACGGTTCAATGTTGATTTATTCACTGCTTCACCTGACGGGTTACGAGCTTTCGATTGACGATTTGAAAAACTTCCGCCAATTGCACTCTAAAACGCCAGGTCACCCAGAATACGGTTACGCACCCGGTGTTGAAACCACGACAGGTCCACTTGGCCAAGGCATTACCAACGCAGTTGGTATGGCCATGGCAGAAAAAGCGTTAGCCGCGCAATTCAACAAAGATGGTCACGATATCGTTGATCACTTTACTTACGTGTTCATGGGCGATGGCTGCTTGATGGAAGGCATCTCTCACGAAGCGTGTTCGCTTGCAGGTACTTTAGGCCTTGGCAAACTGATCGCATTTTGGGATGACAACGGCATCTCTATCGACGGTCATGTTGAAGGCTGGTTCTCAGATGACACGCCAAAACGCTTTGAAGCGTACGGTTGGCATGTTATCCCTGCGGTTGATGGCCATGACGCTGATGCGATCAATGCGGCAATTAATGCCGCTAAAGCGGATCCTCGTCCAACGCTTATCTGTACTAAAACCATCATCGGTTTTGGTTCACCAAACAAATCAGGCTCTCACGATTGCCACGGCGCGCCACTGGGTGCCGAAGAAATCAAAGCGGCACGTGAATTCCTTGGCTGGCCTTATGGTCCATTTGAAATCCCAGCTGATGTTTACGAGCAGTGGGATGCCAAAGCGGCTGGCAGCGAGAAAGAAGCGGCTTGGAACGCAAAATTTGACGCATATGCAGCGGCTTACCCAGCAGAAGCTGCGGAGCTTAAGCGTCGCCTAAACGGTGAACTTCCTGCGCAGTGGGAAGAGAAAGCAACTCAAATTATTGCGGATCTTCAAGCTAACCCTGCGAACATCGCATCACGTAAAGCATCACAAAACGCGCTAGAAGCGTTTGGTGCCATGCTGCCAGAATTTATGGGCGGCTCTGCGGACTTAGCGCCTTCTAACCTCACTATGTGGTCTGGCTCACAATCGCTGACGGCGGATGATTTCTCAGGTAACTACATTCACTACGGTGTGCGTGAATTTGGTATGACTGCGATTATGAACGGTATCGCGCTACACGGCGGTTTCATACCTTACGGTGCTACGTTCCTGATGTTCATGGAGTACGCTCGTAACGCGATGCGTATGGCAGCACTGATGAAAGTGCAAAACATTCAAGTGTACACGCACGACTCGATTGGTCTTGGCGAAGATGGCCCGACTCACCAACCGGTTGAGCAGATGGCGTCACTGCGTTTGACACCAAACATGAGCACATGGCGTCCATGTGACCAAGTTGAATCTGCAGTGGCTTGGAAACTGGCGATTGAGCGTAAAGATGGCCCATCAGCACTGATTTTCTCGCGTCAAAACTTGACTCAGCAACCACGTAGTGCGGAGCAAGTGGCAGACATTGCAAAAGGTGCTTACATCTTGAAAGATTGCGCAGGCAAACCTGAGCTTATCTTTATTGCAACAGGCTCTGAAGTGGAACTTGCTGTGAAAGCGGCAGAAGCGTTGGCAGCAGAAGGCAAAGCAGTACGTGTTGTATCAATGCCATCGACGGATGCGTTTGATAAGCAAGATGCGGCTTACCGTGAGTCTGTATTGCCATCAGATGTGACCGCGCGTATTGCGATTGAAGCAGGTATTGCTGATTTTTGGTACAAATATGTTGGCTTTGGTGGCCGCATCATCGGTATGACAACGTTTGGTGAATCTGCGCCCGCTGAGCAACTGTTCGAAATGTTCGGCTTTACGGTCGAAAATGCTGTAAACACCGCGAAAGAACTGCTGGCGTAAATCGATTTAGCAAGTTTATCTTCAAAAACCGAGCTTCACGCTCGGTTTTTTTATGTCGATATTTTTTGTTTGAGCCGCCACGGCAAGTGGTTTAGCACAGACGGGTAACTCCAAGTTGTTTGAGTACGGCGCTATCAGTTAAGATGCGAGCAACGAATTTAGCGGGAAGCAAATAAATGCTAAAAGTGGCAATCAATGGATTTGGTCGTATTGGTCGCAATGTTCTGCGTGCCATTTATGAAAGCGGCAAACACGATCAAATAGAAGTCGTTGCAGTCAACGAATTAGCTCAACCAGAGGCAATGGCACATTTGCTGCAATACGACACCAGTCATGGGCGTTTTGCAAAGAAAGTCAGTCACGACCAAGAGCATCTCTACATTCATCATCCTGATGGTCAATTCGATACCATTCGAATATTGCACTCAGAAAGTATCGATTTATTGCCTTGGCGTAATCTTGAGGTGGATATGGTCCTTGATTGCACCGGAGTCTTTGGTTCTCAAGCCGATGGACAAGCGCACATTGCCGCTGGGGCGAAGAAGGTACTGTTCTCTCACCCTGGTGCAAATGATTTAGATAACACCATTATTTATGGCGTTAATCATGAAACGCTTACCGCTGAACATCACGTTGTATCGAGTGGTTCATGCACCACCAATTGTATTGTTCCGATCATAAAAGCATTGGATGACGCCTTTGGCATTGAGTCGGGTACCATAACCACGATCCATTCGTCGATGAATGATCAGCAAGTGATTGATGCGTATCATACTGACTTACGTCGTACCCGCGCGGCCAGCCAGTCCATTATTCCCGTCGATACAAAGCTGCATAAAGGAATTGAACGAATATTTCCGAAATTTTCCAACAAATTTGAGGCGATTTCGGTGCGCGTGCCCACGGTAAATGTGACCGCGATGGATCTCAGTGTCACAATTCATGCAAATGTGAAAGTTAATGACGTAAATCAAACCATTATTAACGCTTCTCGGTGTACATTACAGGGCATCGTTGACTATACTGAGGCGCCGCTTGTTTCCATCGACTTTAATCATGATCCGCACAGCGCGATCGTCGACGGAACCCAAACTCGCGTGAGCAATGGCCATCTGGTCAAAATGCTGGTTTGGTGTGATAACGAGTGGGGTTTTGCTAATCGAATGCTAGATACTGCCATAGCGATGCATCATGCACGATAGCAGTGGGCTTGCTGGGTTACTACGCTGCTTTTGCTGATTAAATACTACGTAAGTGAGTTTAAATCGCGCGCAGCTCGTGAGCATATCGATTTTAATTTCTAAGCTTGGCAGGGTGCTGGGCTTTTCAAAAACTTTGAATAATATTGAGAGGACAAATCATGTCTGTAATCAAGATGACTGACCTGGATCTAGCAGGTAAACGTGTATTCATCCGTGCTGACCTAAATGTGCCAGTAAAAGACGGTAAAGTAACTTCAGATGCACGTATCATCGCATCTCTTCCAACTATCAAACTATGCCTAGAAGCTGGCGCGAAAGTTATGGTGACATCTCACCTAGGTCGTCCAACTGAAGGTGAATACGCTGAAGAGTTCTCTCTACAACCAGTAGTAAACTACCTAAACGACGCACTAGATTGCGAAGTGAAACTGGCGAAAGATTACCTAGATGGCCTAGAGCTAAACGCAGGTGAGCTAGTTGTTCTTGAAAACGTTCGCTTCAACAAAGGCGAGAAGAAAAACGACGAAGCGCTATCTAAGAAATACGCTGCGCTTTGTGACGTATTCGTAATGGACGCATTCGGTACTGCGCACCGCGCGCAAGCGTCAACTCACGGCGTTGGTATGTTTGCAGACGTGGCGTGTGCAGGTCCTCTACTTGCGGCTGAGCTAGAAGCACTTGGTAAAGCAATGAGCAACCCAGAGCGTCCTCTAGTGGCTATCGTTGGTGGTTCTAAAGTTTCGACTAAACTGACTGTACTTGAGTCACTATCTAAAATCGCAGACCAATTGGTTGTTGGTGGCGGTATCGCAAACACGTTCATCGCAGCTGAAGGCCACAACGTTGGTAAGTCTCTATACGAAGCTGACCTAATTGAAACTGCGCAAAAATTGATGAAAGAGTGTGCAATTCCTGTTGCGACTGACGTTGCTTGTGCAAAAGCATTTGATGAAAACGCAGAAGCGGAAATCAAAAACGTTGCTGACGTTCAAGACGACGACATGATTTTTGACCTAGGTCCTGATTCAACTGCGGTTCTAGCTGACATCATCGCAAACGCAAAAACCATTCTTTGGAATGGCCCAGTTGGCGTATTCGAATTCAAAAACTTCGAAGCGGGTACCAAAGGTATTTCTGAAGCGATCGCTAAGTCTCCAGCATTCTCTGTTGCAGGTGGTGGTGACACACTCGCTGCTATCGACAAATTCGGTATCAAAGCAGATGTCTCTTACATCTCTACTGGCGGTGGTGCTTTCCTTGAGTTCGTTGAAGGTAAAGTTCTTCCAGCAGTTGAAATGCTAGAAGCACGCGCAAAAGCATAATTTATTGAAAGCGGGGGTATAATCCCCGCTTTCTTGTTTGCTGCATCAGGCGACGATTTTTGTTAGAATCACAGACCTGTTAGCAAACGTTTACAGACTTTAAACTTCCCAAGTTTTCATTTTAAACGACAGATAAATAGGACTCTATCCATGTCTAAGATCTTCGACTTCGTAAAACCAGGCGTTATCTCTGGTGACGACGTACAAAAAGTATTTGAAGTAGCAAAAGAAAATAACTTTGCTCTACCTGCGGTAAACGTAGTAAACACTGATTCTATCAACGGTGTTCTAGAAGCTGCGGCAAAAGCAAAAGCGCCAGTAGTTGTTCAGTTCTCTAACGGCGGTGCGGCATTCTTCTGTGGTAAAGGTCTAAAACTTGAAGGTCAAGAAGCGCAAATCCTTGGCGCAGTAGCGGGTGCTAAGTACGTTCACGCAGTAGCAGAATCTTACGGTGTGCCAGTGATTCTTCACACTGACCACGCAGCAATGAAACTGCTTCCTTGGATCGACGGTCTACTAGATGCTGGCGAAGAGTTCTTCGCTCAAACTGGTAAGCCTCTATTCTCTTCTCACATGATTGACCTTTCTGAAGAGTCACTAGAAGAGAACATTGAAATCTGTGCTAAGTACCTAACTCGCATGGAAAAAATGGGTATGACTCTAGAGTTTGAACTAGGTTGTACTGGCGGCGAAGAAGACGGCGTAGACAACTCTGATATGGATCAGTCTGAGCTATACACTTCTCCAGAAGACGTTGCTTACGCATACGAGAAACTAAGCCCAATCAGCCACCGTTTCACTATCGCGGCTTCTTTCGGTAACGTACACGGTGTTTACCAAGCGGGTAACGTTGTTCTTACTCCAACTATCCTACGCGACTCTCAAGCATACTGTGCAGAGAAATTTGGTATCGCTCCAAATGCGCTAAACTTCGTATTCCACGGCGGTTCTGGCTCTTCTGAAGCTGAAATCAAAGAGTCTATCTCTTACGGTGTTATCAAAATGAACATCGATACTGATACTCAGTGGGCAACTTGGGACGGTATCCGTCAATACGAAGCGAAGAACCACGATTACCTACAAGGTCAAATCGGTAACCCAACGGGTGAAGCTGCGCCTAACAAGAAATACTACGATCCACGCGTATGGCTACGTGCAGGTCAAGAGTCTATGGTTGCACGCCTTGAGAAAGCTTTCGCAGATCTTAACGCAATCGACGTACTATAAGCTGCTAGCTTAATGTAACGAGATTAACCCGCTCTTTTGAGCGGGTTTTTTTGTTTTTAGCGCGAGTGATAAGAGCGTCTTTGTTTGCAAATCTACTCAGTTGCTGTTGTAAAAAAGCTAAGATTAAGTATCTTTTGCGCTAAAGCGGCACATTTAACATGAAGAGGATGAAAACGTGACCGAATCAACCACACAAGTAACAGAGACGGGTCTGGAAACTTGGACGATAAAAGAGCTTACTCTTTGGCTTTCAAACAATAGCGATCTTTTGGTGCAATACGGGGTAAACATCGTGTCTGCGCTGCTGATCCTATTTGTCGGTAATTTGGTGGTCAAAGGGGTTGCAGGCAGTGTTGCCAAAGTGCTTCACCGTAAGAAGATGGATCCGGCTGTTGTCGAATTTCTGCATGGCTTAGTACGCTATACACTGCTCGTGATTGTTTTAATTGCTGCGCTAAGTCGCATCGGTGTTCAAACCGCATCGGTTGTGGCGGTGATTGGTGCTGCAGGTTTAGCGATTGGTTTGGCGCTGCAAGGCTCATTGTCAAACTTTGCCGCAGGTGTGCTGATTGTGGCGTTTCGTCCATTTAAATCGGGGGATTATGTCGAGGTTTCTGGCGTTGCCGGTTCGGTTGAAGGAATTCAAATTTTCCAAACCGTATTAAAAACACCGGATAATAAAATGGTTGTGGTACCAAACTCGGCGATTATCGGCGGACCCATTACCAACTATTCACGCCATGATACGCGTCGTATTGATTTGATGATTGGTGTGTCCTATAAGTCCGACTTGCAGCTCACCAAGCGAGTGATCCGTGAAACTTTGGAAAAAGACAGCCGTATCTTGAAAGATCCTGACATTCAAATTGGCGTTTTAGCGCTGGCCGATTCCTCGGTGAATTTGGTTGTGCGTCCATGGTGTCGCACCGTCGATTATTGGGATGTTTACCTTGATGCGATGCAAGCGATTAAAGAAGCGCTGGATGAAAATGGTATTGAGATCCCATTCCCGCAAATGGATGTGCATCTGAATAAAGTAGATTCAGCAGCAAACGCTTAATTACAAGCGACGTGTAAAACAGAAAAAGCGAGGTAATACTCGCTTTTTCTATTTTAAATCAGTGAATTATTATGCCATGAGTCCTTTTGCTAGCATCGCGGCAATGGTAAACATCATTAGTGCGACGCCAATATCAATGCCCTGTTTTACCCGTGGCTTGGACAGGGTTGGGCCCAATTTTGCGGCGCCCATTGATAGCGCATAGAACCAGCAGAACGACGCCATGATGGTGCCTAGAGCAAAAGCAATTCGATCGTCACCTTCAAATTGACCACCAATCGAGCCTAAAATCACCACAGTATCGAGATACAAGTGGGGGTTAAGTAGCGTGACAGCCAGAGCGCCTAAAATGACAGTGCGTCTGCCGCGAGCCAATACCGCTTGAGAATCTTCGCGGCTTTGCGCGGAACGAAACGCGCTTTTTAATGACAGCGCGCCATAAAAGAGCAAAAAGGCAATGCCTCCCAAAGTCACCAAGGTTAATAGCGTTTCATTTTGAGACAAAAATGCGCCACCACCAAAAATACCTAGCGAGATAAATAAAGTGTCGAGCAAAGAACATATGGTCGCTGTGGTCAGGTGATGCTGGCGCTTAATACCTTGATTGAGTACATACGCGTTTTGCGCGCCGATGGGAATAATCATTGTCGCGCCAAGACCAAACCCCTGTAATAAAACCCAAAAACTCACAATATCACCTACTTCATTCTCGATTCATACTTGAATACGTAACGCGGTCGCAACGGCAATGACGGCTCGCTGCGTTATGTTATCAAGGCTGCGCACTCTTTTTTTGGCGCAAGTTTAACTGCATCGCTGAAGCGTACGCTTTATGTTATCTTTAATAAAATTAATAATATTAATTTATTATCAGTTTTTCTTATGTGGTTTGTGATTGGCTTTTAGTTAAGGGAAAAGTGATGCGTGGGTTAGATTACAAAGGCATTGAAGCGCTGCACAGTGTGATTGAACAGGGCAGCTTTGAGCGTGCCGCTGAGCAGTTATTTATATCGCAGTCGGCGGTATCACAACGGATCAAACAGCTGGAGAAGTTTCTCGCGCAACCTGTCGTGATTCGCGCCCAACCGCCAAAGCCGACGCCGGTCGGAAAAAAATTGCTTGCGCTATACCAACGAGTGACGGTGCTTGAGCAAGAGCTCTTGCCAGAGCTACTCAATAGTGATGAACAACGCGCGGTTCAATTGGCACTTGCAACCAACGCAGATAGTTTGGCAACTTGGCTGATCCCAGCATTAACAGAGGTGATGAAGCATCGTCATGTTGAATTGAATTTGTCTATTTATGGTGAAAAGCGCAGTATCGAAAAACTCAAAAGCGGCGAAGTGGCGGGCGCAATTAGCCTTGAGTCGCAACCTATCACCGGTTGCCGAGCGGATTATCTTGGTCGAATGGATTATGTTTGTGTGGCAAGTCCTGAGTTTATCCAACGTTATTTTTCTGATGGCGTGGACCAAAGCGCATTGCAGCAAGCGCCTTCGGTTTCATACGATAAATATGACGATATGCATAAAACGTTTTTACAAGAGCATTTTAATCTGGCTCGAGAGAGTGTGGTCAATCATCACGTCAGCAATTCTGAGGCATTTGTGCGCCTGGCGACATCGGGAATCGCGTATTGCTTGATCCCAAAGTTGCAAATTCAGCGCGAATTAGAGCAAGGCGATCTTGTGGATATTCTCCCTGGATTTTTAGTGACTTATCGAATTTATTGGCATCACTGGCAACTTGAAACTGGTGTGCTTCAGCAGATTTCTACGGCAATTATTGAGTATGCGCGTGAGCACCTGCCCCAATAATGGGTTTTGGTTAAGATTGTGTCAAAAAAGCCAATAAGCTGAGAAGGCGACGTTGCTCGCTGAGGGTTTTCGCCTATTATTGATACAATATTCATAAGGGTAGGACACGTTATGCGACAGTTTATTCAAGGTGTGGTGTTATCTTTGGCGCTGGTGGGGACATCGGCAATCGCTTTTCAACCGGAATTTGCGCATTTGATGACGACAGGTTTTGGGCAAGTAACCGCAAAACCGGATATGGCGACGTTTAGCGTTCAGGTGAGCAAAATGGAGGACAGCGCAGAAGCGGCCAAATCGGCGGTGGATGATGTGGTCAGTGACTTTATCGCTAAGTTAGAGAAAGCTGGCGTGAGTCAAAGTGATATTGCAAGTTCTAACTTATCTCTTGCACCTCAGTATCAATACCCGAAAGAGGGTCAGCCAAAGTTGACCGGATATCGCGCCTCTCGCTCAATTGATGTGACGGTGAATCAGTTAGCTAACTTAAATAATTTATTAGATTTAGCGCTGAACGCGGGAGTGAATCAAGTCGATAATATTACGCTGAAAGTGCGTGATGAGGCCAAATACCAAGCTCAAGCACGCGACGCCGCCATTCTTGATGCCAAAACCAAAGCGGCCGCTTTAGCAAAAGGGTTTGAACGAAAATTAGGAAAAATTTGGCAAATTGAGTATCAATCACCGACTCAACCACCAGTACTGATGCGTGGTGCGATGCTGAACGCGAAACAAGAAAATGCCGGTTATCAGGATGCAGCTATTGTCATCGCAGATCAGGTTCAAGTGATCTATAAAATTGATTAGGTTTCATTGAAAATCATTAGTAACCCTCAATCAGTTAGAATACCCCAAAACGCCTACTAAAGGCGTTTTGGGGTTCAAGCAGGGCCATTTTGCTCTGAGCTTATCTAAGTCAGACTCGAGCTCTGCGTGGCAGTGTTTCTTTTTCTAATCATTTTTACTCGTTCATTCGTTTCTTTACTTATCCGACTATAGTAACGCGACCTCATGTTAGTGTTATTGAGAAGATCTGCCTCCTTCACAATGGTGATCGGTCAAATATTGTTCTAGCGCATAGGAATGAAACGCATCCAAATGCACAATGTGGTACTTGTTTCAATTTATGAGGTATTACTTTGAAAAAATGGATCTTTTTAGCGCTTTTAAGTGCAAGTGTTTCAGCTGAAAGCGAGCATCCTTACGTTGGAGCAAACGTATTGCTAGGTCATAACACCACACTTGACGCAGGTAGTATCGACATCGATGAAAATAACGATGTTGGCGCGGGCCTTTATGCTGGTTATGAGTTTGATGTGCACCCTAATATCGATTTGGGACTCGAGGTCGAATATCAGTATTTTGGTAAAGCGGAATTTGCCCCTGGGGTGAGTGTTGATGGTCAGGCGTTTTATGTTAATGCAAGACCAAAATTTACCGATGCGGATAATATCTTATACAGCGCACTGATTTTGGGTATTGGTGGGTTAAAAGGGGAGGGGCACATCAGCGGCCTGTCGGATTCAGACACAGAATTTTCATATCAATTGGGCGTGGAAATGGGTGTGATGCTGGACGCGTTCGATTTCTCCCTTGGCTATCGTTACCGCGAAGCTGGCTTTAATGGTTTTGATGCGGAGATCCAAGGGGTAACGATAGGGCTTCGATACCATTTTTAAGTTTGGACACGACAGATAAATATTGAAAAAACGCCCTTCATTGGGCGTTTTAGGTTTTAAATCAACAGGTGTGACTCATACTGTCAATCCGCCTTAAACTGTCGGTACACGCGTTCTAAATGATGTTATGGAATGTTCTAGATGGCTCAACATCTTGCCAATCATAAAGACCGCTTTTGACATTATTTTTCAATGGAAGTGAAATAGTTAAATGGTTCTTAAAAAAGCATATATAATTAACTTGTTGCATATATAGTGTGTTGTGTTTATGAGCGATCTTATTGAGGCCATTGCATCGTTACCTCCAAAAGAGTTGGGAGGCCTTCTAAATTCAGTTCCATATATGTCAGAAGTTCATCCCCAAAAGTCAGGTGAATTATTTGAGTTGAAAGATGATTTTGAGAGAGAGGCAGATTCTTTTTTAGAATTGAAATTATCAGAAATGTCGACTGAAGAATTAATGGCACTATCTCAGCGTATCGAGTTAAAGATAAAAGAATCTGCTATTCAAAAAGCAACCTCGCTTTTGTCTGATGATGAACTCGCCTTTTTGAATGATACATTTAAAGTGCATTTATAAAATTTAGGGATAAAAGATATAAAAAATCCGATATTAACAAGGCAATATCGGATTTTTTAGTAAAATGGCATCAGGTTAAATCACCGAGCCCTTTTATTGCGATTAAAACTTAGTGCAGAATTCGCGCGCGAATGGTGCCTTCAATTTCTTTGAGCTTAACTAAGGCTTCTTCTGAACGCTCTGTTTCTACATCAATCACAACGTAACCGAGATCGGCAGACGTTTGTAGGTGTTGACCGGCGATGTTGATCCCTTCCTCTGCAAAAATGGTGTTGATTTGCGTTAGGATGCCCGGACGGTTCTTGTGAATGTGCAGAAGACGAGAGCACTCACGATGCTGAGGTAGTGATACCTCTGGGAAGTTAACACTCGAAAGCGTTGAACCGTTATCTGAATATTTGGCCAGTTTACCCGCAACCTCAAGACCGATGTTTTCTTGCGCTTCTTGAGTGGAGCCGCCAACGTGTGGCGTTAAGATCACGTTGTCGTACTTTTGCAGTGGTGATTCAAATGGCTCGGCGTTAGTTGCTGGCTCGGTAGGGAACACATCGACAGCGGCGCCAGCGATGTGGCCAGATTCCAGTGAATGGCATAAAGCCTCAATATCAACAACAGTGCCACGCGCCGCATTGATGAAGATGGCTCCTGGTTTCATGCGGGCAAATTCATCACTGCCCATCATGTTCTTGGTATCTGGTGTTTCTGGTACGTGAAGTGAGATCACATCACATTTGTTAAGTAGCTCGCTCATGGTCGCAACTTGTGTCGCATTGCCAAGCGATAGCTTGTTTTCGATATCGTAGAAATAGACACGCATACCTAAGTTTTCAGCAATGATCCCTAGCTGAGTACCAATGTGGCCGTAACCGATGATGCCAAGGCGTTTGCCGCGTGCTTCGTATGAGTGATCGGCGCTTTTTTTCCAAATACCACGGTGCGCCAGAGCGTTTTTCTCTGGAATGCCACGTAACAGTAACAAAATTTGGCCTAGTACCAATTCAGCCACGCTGCGTGTGTTAGAAAATGGTGCGTTAAAGACGGGAATTCCTCGCGCTGCTGCCGCGTTTAAATCAACCTGGTTAGTACCAATGCAGAAACAGCCGATAGCCACCAGCTTTTTCGCCGCATCGATCACTTCTTGTGTCAGATTAGTTCGAGAACGAATGCCGACAAAATGCGCGTCTTTGATCGCGTCAAGTAGCTCAGCATCACTTAATGAGCCTTTGTGGTATTCAATATTGCTGTAACCTTCTGCTTGCAGCACTTCAACGGATGAAGGGTGCAGACCCTCAAGCAGTAGGATCTTGATCTTGTCTTTTTCCAGTGAAACTCTGGCCATTGTTCTCGTCCTTAAAAAATGGAAAGGGGCAAAATGTGGCGCGCAGAACGGACGTTTGCGAGGGCGCAGGTCATAATTTCACTCAAGCTAGCTAGAGAGAAAGAGACCCTAAAAAGCAAACGTTTCCCTTGTGCGTCTACTGAGCAATAAAGTAACAAAAAATCGCCGATTTGGGTAAGAAAATTACCAAATAATATTCAGAATTCTAGACGGTTATGATCAAACGTTAGGAGGGGGAAGACGAGGTAATCAAAAAGCGAGGTATAATCACCTCGCTTTTGTTGTTATCGGATCAAAACAGCGTGCTTATTCGCTTATTTTGGCTCCTTCAGGTGTGCCTGTGATCACGACATCGGCGCCACGATGTGCGAATAGGCCAACGGTCACCACGCCTGGTAGCGCGTTAATTTTGTCTTCAAGCGCTTTTGGATCGGTGATTTGCATATTATGAACATCAAGGATCACATTACCGTTATCGGTGATAACACCTTCACGGTAGACAGGATCACCGCCCAGTTTGACTAACTCACGCGCGATATAAGAACGTGCCATTGGGATCACTTCAACAGGGAGTGGGAATTGACCAAGCACATCTACCGCTTTGGTGTCGTCGACAATACAGATGAACTTGTCTGAAATGGCCGCGACGATTTTTTCACGGGTCAATGCTGCGCCGCCACCTTTGATCATGTCGCGTTGTGCGTTAATTTCATCTGCACCATCAACGTAGATATCGAGTTTAAACACATCATTACAGTCAAAGACTTCAATTCCCAGAGCTTGCAAACGCTCGGTTGAAGCAATAGATGAGGAGACTGCCCCTTTGATTTCGTCTTTCATGGTTCCCAGCGCGTCGATGAAGTGATTCACGGTCGAGCCTGTTCCTACACCAACAATACTTCCTTTTTCGACGTATTTAAGTGCCGCCCAACCGGCTGCTTTTTTCATTTCATCTTGAGTCATGCTCATCTCCTGCACTGGAAAAATCCTTATCACGGAACGGATAGGGGTATACATGCCGCGATTATATACTCAAGTGAGCTTGATACCCAAGCGATCTCACATCTACTTGTCACCGGTGATAATGCGCGTTGGGGTAACAATTTTTGATAACGGTACATCCCAACTTTCTACGGGCAGTTGTGAGACTTCTTGGCAGTCGTGAGCAAGACCCATCGTGATGGGGCCGCTTGCACTCAGCGCATCGGGTTGAGACGAGGAAAAAGTCATCGCAAGTGTTCGGTCGTAATAGCCCCCACCCATACCAAGGCGTTGTCCCTTCGCATCAAAGGCCACCAGTGGCGTGCCGATGAGGTCGAGCTCGCGCACTGGCTGCACCAAATCAACCCGAAGTTGGGGTTCAAGAATGCCATAGCGATTGATGGTCATTGGGGTATCAGGCTGGTATCGCAAAAACAGCAAATGGCCTTTGGCAAACGGGTGCAAAACCGGTAAGTAGACAGATTTATTGTGTTGCCAGAGCGTTTCGATTAAGGGGTGAGTATCGAGTTCACCATCGTTGGTGAGATAGAGGGCAATGTGCTCACTGCGCTCATAGTGCGCTAACGTGGTAAAGCGTTCAACCAGCTGGTGGCTGGCTTCTCGCTGCTGCCGCGGGCTCAATGATTGGCGCCGCTGGCGCATCTGTTTGCGAAGTGCATGACGAGTTGGCATGAAGGAACCCCAGAGTGCCGTTGAGGATTTTAGCCCTTGAACCAGCTGGTTCAAGGCGGGTCAATAAGGTCAACCGTAGGCTTCTCGGTCCAGGCCGAGCTTGCTCAATAGTCAACGAATACCAACCCTTTAGTGTTGCTTATCGGCTCAGGGACGTAAATCCTGCTGACGCACACCCCAGGGTAAATTTGGTTTTGAACAAACAATGAGAAAATGACTGCGTTTAACGTTCTGTTGGCGAAATGTTCACCAGCGCTTGTTCAAGCGATGCAGTCAGTTTTTCAAGGCGTTCGATGACAGCTTGCTCTTCTCCCGAGCGTTGTTGAGATTGATTATTCAATTCATAACAGACGTTTAAGGCAGCAAAAGTGAGCAGTTGAACCTCATTCGTTACCTTAGTACGTTCGGCCATCTCTTTCAATCGGCGATTGAGATCCTCTGCTGCAACCAACAGCGATGACTCTTGACCTGCAGGGCAATTAACCCGAGTCATCTTACCTAAAATTTCAACATCTACCGCTTGGTTGCTCATGATGGAATAAACTCTTCAAACGCGCCATTGAGGGTAAGCATTCTTTGCCTACCGAGGAGGAACTATAGGTAAAGCGTTCTCAAGATTCAAGCTTTTCGCAAAGCTCTCTTTGCAAATGACTAAGCAATCACCCAGCTTTTGCTCATTTTGGCCAAATGCTGCGCAATATCGCAGTGATGAGCGTTTTTCCGATTCGGGGAAAATGGTAGCATGGCGGGATTGAATGATTTTATTCGAGTTTTATGGTGGTGACCTTTGGTTATCTTGAGCCATTAACTGGAAACATTAATAGAGTGTGAGCTGCTAATCATGAGTGAAAACCGACTGCCTAACTATTCGCTATTGGAAACTGAGTTAAAAAACGCGGCGCTTGCCGTAACGCCTTCTGAGCTGCAAGGTTTACTCATAGGAATGCTCAGTGGTGGCTTAAATTTGCATGATTTAAGTTGGCAGCCATTGCTGTTTGATTACACCAATGATGGCATGGGCTGGCCGGCTTCTGCATTGGCACAGGCGCAGCGTGTCTTAAGTGCTGCCACCGCGGAATTAACCTCTGGTGATATGACGCTGTCTTTACTTTTGCCTTCAGATGACAGTATTGAAGGACTGTTTGCATTAGCAGATAATCTTGCAGAGTGGGTTAACCACTTTATTTCTGGTCTTGGGTTGATTGGCGCTGACTTAACGTCGATGTCTCAAGAGTCTCGTGAAGCACTTAACGATCTTGAAGAAATTGCCAAGTTGGGTATTGATGAGGATGACTCGTTGGAAGAGCAAAGCGAGCTATTGGAGCAGGTCATTGAGCATGTAAAAGCTTGCGTGCTGATCATTCACGCTGAATTTGGTGCCAAGCCGGAACCAACTCAAGCGCCAACAGTCCACTAGAGTTGAGGAGCTCGCAGATGATGCGGTTCGACGTGCTCGTCGTCGGTGGTGGTATGACCGGGGCTTGTTTGGCTCTGGGACTGGCTCATTTAACGCAAGGGGCGATGTCGATAGCCTTGGTGGAATCCCATGTGGCACAGCCCAACACTCACCCAGGATTTGACAGTCGCTCTATCGCATTAGCGCATGGTACAGCTCAAACATTAGCATCGCTCGGGGTTTGGGCTTCACTTTCTGCATTGGCTGAGCCTTTGCGTCGCATTCATGTGTCCGATCAGCATCATGCTGGAATGACTGAGATTGACGCAAAGGAGCAAGGGCTATCCGCACTCGGTTACGTGGTGGAATTGGAGCCAGTCGGCGCGCAGTTGCACGCGATGCTTGAACGTGAATCATCGATTACTCTCTTTTGTCCCAATACCGTCAAGCAATTGACCCAACAAGCGTCGAGCGTGCAAGTTTTGCTGGATGACGGCGTTGAGATTGAAACGCGCTTGCTGGTGGCAGCAGATGGTGCCGACTCTTTTTGCGCGCAGCAGCTGGGGCTGTCACTCACCACACACTCTTTTGAGCAGACGGCCGTTATCGCTAATATTGGACTGAGCCAGCCGCACTGTGGCCAAGCCTTTGAGCGTTTTACTGCAGCCGGCCCTTTGGCGCTATTGCCGATGAGTGACCAAAGAATGTCATTGGTTTGGTGTCTATCCACTGAACGAGCCCAAACATTGCTTAACAGTTCTGATGTCGATTTTCAGAACGCGCTGCAAGCTGAGTTTGGTTGGCGCTTGGGGCGATTGGCATCAGTCGGTACTCGTGCCAGTTACCCGTTAGCACTGCGCTATCGAGAGCGCATCATCACCCACCGCGCGGTGGTGGTGGGCAATGCCGCACAAGCGTTGCATCCCATTGCGGGGCAAGGTTTTAATTTAGCACTGCGCGATGTGGCTGATTTGGTTGAAATCATTGTAGCAAACTGGCAACAGGGCGCGGATGTTGGCGAATATCGAATGCTGAGTCGTTATCGCCAGCGTCGTGAGCCAGATAGAACAGCAATCATGACACTCACCGCGTCCATGGTGCATCTATTTTCCAATGATTGGCTTCCTTTGCGACTTGGGCGTAATCTGGGATTAGCGATGATGGATAATGTCTCGGCGTTTAAAGCGCCACTACTGCGACGAACCCTAGGAGTACAAAGGTGATCAATAGCAATATGATGCAAAGTGTTGACGTTGCCATCGTGGGTGGCGGTATGGTAGGGCTCGCGCTTGCCGCGGCGCTCAAAGAGAGCGAATTACGCATTGCGATTATCGAAAGCCATACAGTCGATAGCGCGCTAGGAGAGATCCCCGACATTCGAGTGTCTGCGCTCAATCGCGCCAGTGAAACTTTGCTACGACGTTTGGGCGCGTGGCCCGGTATCGAAGCGCGCCGCGCCGCCCCTTTTATGGCAATGGACGTTTGGGAGCGAGACAGTTTTGCCCATATAGATTTTGACGCTCTTTCACTGAATCAACCAAATCTTGGTCATATTGTTGAAAATCGTGTCATTCAATTGGCGTTGCTCGATCTGGTTTCGCAGCAAGAAAATGTCACTTTGTTCATGCCACAACGCTGTCAGTCGCTGGCTATTGGCGAGCGAGAAGCCTGGTTATCTCTCGATAATGGTCAGGTGGTGACCGCAAAATTGGTTGTCGGAGCCGATGGCGCCAATTCCTGGGTGCGTCAAACTCAATCGATTCCTCTCACGCATTGGGATTATGGCCACCACGCCTTGGTCGCTACCGTCCAAACGCAAATGGCCCATCAGCAGGTGGCGCGTCAAACGTTTACGCCAGACGGCCCTCTGGCGTTCTTGCCTTTGAGTGACGCAAATCAGTGTTCGATTGTTTGGTCGATTGATCCGACCGATGCACATGCACTGCTCACCATGCCAGATGTTGCTTTCAATAAAGCACTTAGCGCCGCATTTGATATGCGTTTGGGGCTTTGTGAGGTGGTGAGTGAGCGACAAACTGTGCCACTTAAGATGCGTTATGCGCGTGACTTCGTTCGTGAACGAGTCGCCTTGGTAGGCGATGCGGCGCATACGATTCACCCGCTTGCAGGGCAAGGCGTAAACCTAGGTTTAATGGATGCCGCGAGTTTGGCGCAAGAGGTGATTGCACTGTGGAATGCTGGGCATGATATTGGCAGTCAGCGTCATTTGCGCGGTTATGAACGCTGGCGTAAGGCAGAAGCGATGAAATTGATTGCGTCGATGCAAGCGTTTCGCGATCTCTTTGACGGTGATAATCCGGTGAAGAAATTGGCCCGTGGTTTGGGGATGACATTTTCCAATGTTGTGCCTGGGTTAAAAGAAGAAGCTATGCGCCATGCGTTAGGTTTAAAAGGGGAGTTGCCATCGCTGGCAAAAGTGGATTAAATGCTGCCGGCGGCCGCAACGGCCGCTGAAGTCAAGGTGCGGTATGCTTTGGTATTCTGTCGCAATGATCTTTGAAAAATCTTTAACCCGTGTATTCACGCGGCATAGGCACTGCGTAATCTTTTCACTTCAAGATTGATTTCTTTCACCGCACGAAAATGCTGCGTTTCCGCTTTTTCTGGCAAAATGAGTTTGCCTTGGTCAAAGTCAAATCGACCGACACCATGTATATAGATCCGCCCTTTAAAGAGGCGAATAATATGTTTTGCTATCATGCATGGTGTGTAGCGTTTAAACAGTCTCATCTTTCATCCTTACCTAGCTTAGCGAAAATATTTTACGGTTCTCAATTCAAATAGACCGTGAAGTCTATGGGGTTTTTTACGAGTAATTTTTATTTGTTTGGTTTTTTGTGCTGCTGTATCAACTTTTGTTAGAGCTTTTAATAAGCTTCGTGAGATTAAGCACAAAATGGCAAAATCACGGATACAACACCATTGCCAAGAAAGAGATCGACAGGTAGAGCAAGGCGCGTAATAAAACGTGATAAAGCAAGCTGAAACAGCGGCGTGAGTATTTAGCCAAGTGAATGTTACAGGAATAAGAATAGATTGTTATTTTGATTTTGCGCAATTAAGTGCGCAACATTGACTGCGACTGGAAGCCGTCGAGGGAGTGAATTTTGAATCGGAAAGCAGAGCTTGGTTGTTGCCAAGCCCTCGTCAACATTATCTCTTTTCCACTTGAAGTTGCAGCGCTTTTCTATGAAAAATTAAGGGACTCGCTCTCAAAAATCTCGTCACATAGTTCGTCTATGTTCACGAAGTGTTCAGAGGCTTTGCTCGTTTGCCGCCTACCTGAAACTCCAAGCTATTTGGGTTTAGGCGTTAAAATTAAGCGCTCGGTTCATTAACGGCGTAAGGCAGATCGGCAAGGTGCCACTGTGACTCAGGCGCTTGGGCAAGACGCAGTAGCGTGTTAGCTTCAAGATCGTTGGGTAAAACGATTAAGCCACAAGCCGCCCCATCGGCAAATTGATAACCAATCAGTAACTCGCCAGCATGGCGCCAATTCTCGCCGACTTGACGTTCGAGCGACCAAGGCTGAGCAATATTGGGCATCGCATCGGTCGTGACGCGATACAAGGCACGTTTGTTGATGCCACGGTATTTCGCTCGAGCCACAGTCTCTTGGCCTGTGTAACAGCCTTTGGTAAAGCTTATTCCATTAAGGGCCTGTAAATTTAGCGCCTGAGGAATATGGCTATTTTGCTGCGCTGCGGTTAAGCGCGGCATTCCCGCCTCAATGTCAGTTAAGTCCCATAACGCTTGTGTTGTTAGCGCCAGTGTCGGTTCCATTTCACGCGCCGCCGCGATGATAGACTCTACTGCTGACGCCTTGACCAACAATAGCCAGCGCTGCTCGCCTACTTTGACCGCCGTACCACTTTCGAGCGGTCGCACGTCATCATCCGCGCTACTTTCTGGCGTTAATGCATCGATGAATGCTTGGGCGTGAGGGCCCAATACGCCAAAGGCAATATCAGTGCTGCGCTCAATGGTCACTTTAGAAAATACCGCGTACTTTTGAATTTCTCGCAGTTCAACATCAATGACCGCCGCATCTTGTACCATGGCATAGCCTTCACCATGGTGAAACAGGCGAAAGACACTCCATACTTTACCTTTGGCATCACAATGGGCACCGAGCGTACTTTGGTTGGCGGGCAGTGTGACGACATCGCAGGTAACTTGCCCTTGAAGATACGATTTTTTATCGTCCCCCACCAAGGTGATAGCTTGGATGTCCTGCAATAGTGCAAGTGAAAGTGCGGGAAGCGACGCATTTTGAGCTAATGCGAGCGGCGAAAATAAGTTTTGCCAGTCCATAGTGAACACTACCTAATCTGTCAGTCATTTTGGTATGGTAAAGCGGACAATGATATTTGTCAGCTCAGTTTGCCAGTTAACGTTAAAATTTGCTGAAAGGTTACGCCGCGGAATAATTGCTGCGACGGAAGACAAAGTTGTGAGCGCGACACTAGAGTGCGCTGATTGAGCTTGTTACACTCCGGCTAATTCAACCTAAAGCTGAGGAAAACCGATGTACACGGCGGAAGAGAAAGCGCGGATTAAATGGGCATGTCGCCGCGGCATGTTAGAGCTGGATGTGGTGATCATGCCTTTCTTTGATGAGTGTTTTGAAACGCTCGATGAGCGTGAGCAGCGTGAATTCGCATCACTGCTTGAGTGTGATGATCCTGATCTGTTTACTTGGATCATGGGACATGGTCGTAGTGAGAATTTAGGACACGCGTCGATGGTTGATAAAATCGTTGCTTACAACCTCAGCAAAGTCCGTTAATTTTTTATTGTCATTTTCAATAATGGCCCGCATGACGCAGTTAACGTTTGGTTTGCTGGTGGTGTGGGCGTTATTAATTTCAGCCCTGCCTTTAGCACCGTTTTGCACACTGCTGCCATACCTTGCACTCAGTTTTTCTTGTCGATGCTGGCCACCAGCGCTAGGTTTCTTTTGCCATATCAATGCGCGATCTCAGCTGTGGTATAACCAAGGCTGGCACACCATCGTTAATGTCGACCGTCGCGTATACTGGTGGTTCATCAAGCTAACCTTAGCAGATGGGAGTTCGTGCTTTATCTGGCGCGATGCATGTCGCTTAGAGGACTATCGTGCCCTGCAGCGCTGGGCCGTGCTCTGGCAAGCCGATGCGCATGATAGATAATTTCGATACTCAAGGCACTGGGAAGCTTCAAGCGAAAAGGGTATATATTGAAGTCACTTGGGGATATTGCGACAAATAAGCCAAGCGAAACGCATCAGCATCAAGGCTTGGCTTATTTTTAAAGGCCGCGTTTGGACTATGCCGTTTTCGACTCTTGGTTGTCAGGCGTTAAAATGGTTGGTCCACTAACAGGCAGTGCGTCTGGATAGTCGAGAGTATAGTGCAAGCCACGGCTCTCTTTACGTTGCATCGCGCAGCGCACCATCAGCTCAGCGACCTGCAATAAGTTACGCAGCTCAAGCAAGTTATTTGAGACTCGAAAATGACTGTAGTACTCATGGGTCTCTTGTTGTAACAGCTGAATGCGACGCAGCGCGCGAGCCAATCGTTTGTCAGTGCGCACAATACCCATGTAATCCCACATAAAGAGTCGCAATTCATGCCAGTTATGCTGAATCACCACCTCTTCATCACTGTTGCTCACTTGGCTCTCATCCCATTGTGGCAACGTTGCGGGTAACGCCACGTTTTGGTAACGGCCTAAAATGTCTTTGGCCGCAGACCAGGCGTAAACCACACACTCGAGCAGCGAGTTGGATGCCATACGATTCGCGCCGTGAAGTCCGGTATAGCTCACTTCACCAATGGCATACAGATTGTTTAAATCAGTGCGACCTTGCGTATCGACCATCACGCCACCACAGGTGTAGTGCGCCGCTGGCACGATGGGAATCGATTCTTTGGTCATGTCGATGCCCAAATCCAGCAAGCGGGCAAAGATGGTCGGAAAATGTTTCTTGATAAAATCCGCAGGCTTGTGACTGATGTCAAGATACATACAATCTGCGCCCAAACGTTTCATTTCATAGTCGATAGCTCGAGCCACCACATCGCGCGGGGCCAGCTCTTCGCGCGCATCAAAATCAGGCATAAATCGGCTGCCATCAGGGCGACGTAGGTAGGCGCCTTCACCACGAAGGGCTTCGGTCAGCAAAAAGTTACGTGCTTCGGGGTGATAAAGGCACGTTGGGTGAAATTGATTGAACTCCATGTTGGCCACGCGGCAGCCCGCACGCCAAGCAATCGCAATACCGTCACCCGAAGACACATCAGGATTGGAAGTGTATTGGTACACTTTTGATGCCCCACCCGTGGCGAGTACGACAAATTTGGCGCGTACGGTTTCGACATGCTCTTCATTACGGTTCCAGATGTAAGCGCCAATCACCGTATTTTTGTCACCGCCGATTTTATCTTCGGTGATCAAATCCAACGCATTGTGGCGCTCAAGCACGGTAATGTTAGGATGGTTGTGCGCGTTATCTTGCAGGGATGTTTGCATGGCCATACCGGTGGCATCCGCTGCGTGTAAGATTCGGCGATGGCTGTGGCCACCTTCTCGAGTTAGGTGGTAGCGTGGCGCGTCGTCACTGTCATCCTCCTCGCGGTCAAAAGGCACACCACCGTCAATGAGCCACTGTACGCACTCTTTTGCGTTTTCCGCAATAAAGCGAACGGTCGCCTCTTCGCAAATGCCGCCACCGGCAATCTGAGTATCTTGGACATGAGAGTCAACGCTGTCGGTTTCGTCAAAAACCGCAGCAATGCCGCCTTGAGCGTAAAATGTTGCGCCTTCACTGCGTGGCCCTTTGCTGAGAACGACGACTTTGCAGTGGTTAGCCACACGAAGTGCTAACGATAGGCCAGCAGCGCCGCTACCGACAACGAGCACATCACATTGATGTTCACGAGTTTGATTCATAATTTGTTTGATCCTGACTGAAACGAGTCCCTCCGACTCGCTTTGCTATTCCCACTGTTTTTGGAGTCCCTACTTCGACATTATTTTCAGATCTTGCGATCCTAAATACTAATGACGCTCCATGTGCATGGGTGACACGCTGAGCTCAACCATCAAGGTGATTGGCGCGCGGTAAGTCCATGAATTGGGTTTAGCCGTGGCCAATTTCATTATGCTGACATCAATTCACAAAAGAAGTGTTTGTCAACGGCGCTGCTTTCTTGCAGCATGGTAGCCCCTTCCCACTTGAAGTTGCAGCGTTGTTGACTGGCACTCACAAACCTCATCACATAGCATATCTATGCTCAGAGGCTTTGTTCGTTTGCCGCCGACTGCAACATCACGTCGTTTGGGTATATACTCGAACCAAGTTAAGTAGTTCATATATCGCCATGTTTGTGCTCTGCGTTGTATTACATCACATTGTGCGGCTTGGTTGAGAAAAAAATTGAACTGCTTGGAACTTTTGTTTGAGCAACGAGTCACAATAGTGCTCAACCAGTGAGTAGTGTCAATAGTACATTTCGAATAATAATTCCTCATTTTCGGCAAGCGACGGTATTCGTTGCGTAGTTGAGGAGCATAAACAGGAGTATTCGCTCGCATGAACGAGCAGTTGACCGATCAAGTCTTGATTGAGCGAGTTCAGAGTGGCGATAAGCAAGCATTTAACCTTTTGGTCTCTAAATACCAAAATAAGGTATGTAATCTTATTTCCAGATACATCAGTAATCCGGGTGACGTGCCTGATGTAGCGCAAGAAGCGTTTATTAAAGCATACCGAGCGATTCCCAGTTTTCGTGGCGAAAGTGCCTTTTATACCTGGTTGTATCGCATCGCGGTGAACACGGCAAAGAATCACATTGTGGCGCAAAGTCGTAGACCACCAGCGACGGATGTAGACGCCGATGATGCTGAATTTTATGAAACCGGCAGTGCGTTGAAAGAAATTTCGAACCCAGAGAATTTGGCGTTGTCCAATGAATTGAAGCGCGTGGTATTTAGTGCCATTGATGCGCTGCCTGAAGACTTGAAAACAGCCGTCACGTTACGCGAACTGGATGGCTTGAGTTATGAAGAGATCGCGGAAGTCATGGATTGTCCAGTTGGAACGGTGCGCTCACGTATTTTCCGTGCGAGAGAAGCGGTAGAACGAAAAATTCAACCGCTATTGCAGCGTTAATTGATTAACGGTCACATTAACCAAACGAATTAATGGTGAAGATAATGGCTGACAAAGAACAACTTTCAGCGCTCATGGATGGAGAAGTCATCGACAAGGCGCTGATTCAGTCGCTTGAAAACGATGAGACAAAGCGTACTATTTGGCAAAATTATCACCTGATCGGTGATGTGATGCGTGGTGAGGCGCCAGCACACCCTGAATGGAATATTGCTGAGCGAGTCGCGCTAGCGTTGGAAGATGAACTGCCACACACTCGTCAGGGCGCTGTTAGCGCTGCGGTGCCTTTGCTGGAGTCGCAACCGACGCCTCAGCAGGCAAAGCGCAACTGGCCTGGTTGGATGCACCAAATGGGGCAGGTGGCGATTGCGGCAAGCGTGTCCTTGGTGGTGATTTTCGGTGTGCAGCAGTACAGCGGTGAATCGGGCCAAGAGGTTATGCCTGTGACAGACTTACCTGTGTTAGAAACGGTGCCATTTGCTGGAAGTGTTGAGCCTGTAAGTTATATAAAAGGTCATGCCCCTGAGCGTGGCAGTGAAGCGCAAATCCAAGAGCGGCATAAACGTATTCAAGCGATGCTGCACGATTACGAATTGCAACTGCGCCTTAATGGTGACGACCATACAGCGCACCAAGATACTCATTCTGCGGATATTGAATGAATAAAATTTTGATCAGTGTTTGCGCTCTGTTTAGTGCAACTGCGTTTAATGCCTTTGCAAGCGAACAGCCTGCAGAGGCATTGTTACATGAGATGAGCCAAGCGTCTCATGAGCTGAGTTATGAGCTCTCCTACATGCTGATTAAACAAAACAGCATTGAACCCTTGCTCTATCGCCACGCCAATCGAGAGAGTAAAGAGTTGGCGCACTTGATGTATCTCAGTGGGCCAATTCGAGAAGTGATTCGTCGTGGGCGTGAGGTCAGTTATATCGAAACGGGCAACGAACCGTTTACGATAGAATCGGGCAAAATGATCGCCCCTATGATGCCTTTGCTTAATGCCGATATTGACACCTTGAAGCAGTACTACGATTACATTCAAGTGGGGCGAGCTCGCGAGGCTGGCGCACCATCACAAGTGCTGCGCATTGTGCCCAAAGATGGCTTGCGCTATTCCTATATCGTCTGGATTGATGAAGGCTCTAAGTTGCCACTGCGCGCCGATTTGGTCGATCGCGATGGCGAAGTGCTGGAACAATATCGAACGGTCTCCTACGCTGTTAGCCCTAAAATTGCCGAGTTGATGAGCCCGTTGGATAACGCCGAGTTACCCCAAGTTCTGCAATTGCCAGCGGCCGAATTTGCCCAAAGTCATTGGCAGGTTAATTGGGTGCCGCAAGGGTTTGTCCCTAATGAGTTGAATCGTTATCGTTTGGCGGTTACTGAACAGATGGTAGAGAGCCAGCTCTACAGTGATGGTCTGTTTAGTTTTTCCGTTTATGTTGCTAACAAAGATAGCCACTCGATGAAAGGGCAGTTGATTCGACAAGGGCGGCGCACACTACACAGTGTGGTTAAAGGCGGGCACGAAATTACGGTTGTCGGTGATATTCCGCCAGCGACTGCGCAGCGTATCGCACAGTCAGTCAGTTTTAAAACGCCGAATACCGAGTTAGCTCAGCCATGATGACTGCATTGGCGACTGTGACACTTGTGCGCCCATCTCATGATGGGCAGCTTGGCTTTGACGTTGAGGTGAGCTGTCAGCAGCAAACCAGCTGTCAAAGCTGCGCGTCAAATCACTCTTGTGGCACCGGCATCGTCACCAAAGCCATTGGTAATAAAACGCACCAGTGGCGTCTTCACACAAAAAATCCATTAAAGGTAGGCCAGATAGTCGAAATTGGTTTGCCGGAAGGGCCTTTGTTGCAATCCGCACTGTTGGTCTACCTATTGCCACTGTTAGGGTTGCTTATTGGGGCATTATTGGGTCAGTGGGGACTTGTGAAAGCTCTAAACTTTGGTGAGCTTCCCGTCATTGTATGTGGCGCTTTGGGCGGGTATTTCGGTTACCGCTGCGCCAAGTTTTTCTCACACCGCTTTGCTGAGCGTTCGCAACAATTCGTCTCATTGCTAAGAGTGCTTGGCGAACCTATCGCCTAAAGATGATGCGTCTTGCGATGAAATTGGGTAGAATCTGCCAAATTTATTGAGGCTCAAGTTACCCAATTGAGTCTTTTGGTTTCAGATTTAACGAGTTTAGTCACACCGAACCTATGAAGCACATTCGTAACTTTTCGATCATCGCCCATATCGACCATGGTAAATCCACGCTATCAGACCGCTTAATTCAAGTGTGTGGTGGCTTGAGTGACCGTGAAATGGCCGAGCAAGTTCTCGATTCTATGGATCTTGAGCGCGAGCGCGGTATCACCATCAAATCTCAGAGTGTGACGCTAAACTACACTGCCAAAGATGGTGAAACCTACCAATTAAACTTCATCGATACTCCAGGACACGTCGACTTTGCTTATGAAGTATCACGCTCTTTGGCTGCGTGTGAAGGGGCACTGCTCGTTGTCGACGCAGGTCAAGGCGTTGAAGCGCAAACACTAGCTAACTGTTACACCGCCATTGAGATGGATCTTGAGGTTGTGCCAATCTTAAACAAGATTGACTTGCCAGCTGCTGATCCTGAGCGTGTTGCCGAAGAGATTGAAGATATTGTTGGTATTGACGCGATTGATGCAGTGCGTTGCAGCGCCAAAACTGGTTTGGGCGTTGATGATGTTCTAGAAAAAATTGTCTCAGCGATCCCAGCGCCAGAAGGCGATCCTGACGCGCCGCTGCAAGCGCTTATCATTGACTCTTGGTTCGATAACTACCTTGGCGTGGTTTCTTTGGTACGGATTAAAAATGGCGTATTGAAGAAAAACGACAAAATTAAGGTGATGAGCACTGGCCAAATCTGGGGTGTGGACCGTCTTGGTATCTTTACGCCTAAGCAAGTCGACACTGACGTATTGCGTACCGGTGAAGTAGGCTGGGTGGTTTGTGGTATCAAAGACATTTTGGGCGCGCCCGTCGGTGATACACTGACACTGGCTAAGCATGGCGCTGAAAAACCGTTACCGGGCTTTAAAAAGGTCAAACCGCAGGTATATGCCGGCCTATTCCCCGTATCATCGGACGACTATGAAGCGTTTCGTGATGCACTAGGAAAGCTTAGCCTGAACGATGCATCGCTCTTTTATGAACCAGAGAACTCAGCTGCACTGGGCTTTGGTTTCCGTTGTGGTTTCCTTGGCATGTTGCACATGGAGATCATTCAAGAGCGTCTAGAGCGTGAGTACGATCTTGACCTTATCACCACTGCGCCAACAGTAGTGTATGAGGTTGTGCAAAATAATAATGAAATTTTGTATGTCGACAGCCCAGCGAAATTGCCAGCGGTAAATGACATTAAAGAGATCCGCGAGCCGATTGCCCGTTGTAACATTTTGGTACCATCGGATTACCTCGGCAATGTGATCACCTTGTGTATTGAAAAACGTGGTGTTCAAGTCGACATGGTTTACCATGGTAACCAAGTCGCACTGACCTATGACATTCCGATGGCAGAAGTGGTTCTAGACTTCTTTGACCGTTTGAAATCGACGTCACGGGGTTACGCGTCGTTGGATTACAACTTCCAGCGTTTTGAAGAGTCGAACATGGTTCGCGTTGACGTGTTGCTCAACGGCGATAAAGTGGACGCGCTTGCGATTATCACGCACAAAGATCAGTCACAAACTCGTGGCCGCTTGCTGGTTGAGAAAATGAAAGAGTTCATTCCTCGCCAAATGTTTGATATCGCGATTCAAGCGGCAATTGGCAACCACATTATTGCTCGTTCAACAGTGAAGCAGTTACGTAAGAACGTACTGGCGAAATGTTACGGTGGTGACGTGAGCCGTAAGAAGAAACTGCTGAAGAAGCAGAAAGAAGGTAAGAAACGCATGAAGCAAATTGGTAACGTTGAGTTACCCCAAGAAGCGTTCTTAGCCATCTTGCATGTGGGTAAAGATTAATTAATCGCGGCCCTTTCCGCCTATTTTAGGCGGAAACATAATATTATCTATGCAACTCGGTTGAGTGAAAGGACTTCGTCCTTTCACTTTTCGTTTTTCTGAGCGCTTTTTTGAGTGATATTGAGCTTGCGCTTTGCTTAATAAGGGAAATCAATGGCAAATACATTTTCACTTCTGCTAGTTTTGGTGACCGTCATTACTGGTATTGTTTGGGCACTGGAAAAGTGGGTGTTTGCAAAGCAACGCCAACTGAAATTAGCACAAGCGGAAGCGCAAACCGAATCGGGGCTTGACGACGCGACAAAAGTGAAAATGCAAACTCAGCCTTGGTGGATTGAAAATAGCGTCTCTATCTTTCCCGTGATCGCTTTTGTGTTGGTGCTGCGCTCTTTCATTTATGAACCCTTCCAAATTCCGTCTGGCTCTATGATGCCAACGCTATTGGTGGGGGATTTTATTTTGGTTGAGAAGTTCTCTTATGGCATCAAAGATCCCGTATTTCGCGCTGAACTTATCGAAACGGGTAAGCCAGAACGTGGCGATATTGCCGTGTTTAAATACCCACCGCAACCGAACATTGATTACATAAAACGCATTGTCGGCCTTCCAGGCGATAAAGTGATTTACAACGCAAACAAAGAGTTGTGTGTACAGCCTAAAGGAACGCGTGACTGTCAACCTGTGCCACTGAGCCAGGTCGAAGAGAGCGAGTTTATTCAAGATGGCATACCGCTGATTGAAATGAGCGAGAAGTTGGGTGAACAGACCCATGAAATCTTAGTCAACCCACTGCGCCGTGACCGCGTAAGTGCTTATCAACCGAGACCGGGCATGAACGAGTGGATCGTTCCAAAAGATCACTACTTCGTTATGGGCGATAATCGCGATAACAGTGCCGATAGTCGCTATTGGGGCTTTGTACCTGAGCAGAACTTAGTTGGTAAAGCTGTGGCGATTTGGATAAGCTTTGAATTTGACCGTGATGAGTCAAGCATTTTACCCACATGGGTGCCGACAGGCGTACGCTTTAATCGCATTGGGGCGATTCATTAAGCCCTAGAACCGAACGATACCTACACCGCTTGAAATAGCTGGTGGGCGGCAAGCGAGCGAGTGCTTTTAGCATAGATAGCTATGTAATGAGCGTTGTGCGAGCTTGCCAACACCACAGTAACGTCAAGTTGGGTGGGTTAGGTTACCTTTAAATATTGAGTAAGTATGACGTCTCCAGTAGAGAAATTAGAAACCAAGCTTGGCTATCGCTTTGTTGATGCTGAGTTTTTGAGTTTGGCGCTGACGCACCGCAGTGCGCACAGTAAACATAATGAACGTCTCGAGTTTCTGGGCGATTCAATTTTAAGTTTTGTCATCGCTGACGATCTTTACCAACGCTTTCCCAAAGTGAATGAAGGTGATATGAGCCGCATGCGTGCCACTTTGGTTCGTGGCCATACCTTAGCGGAATTGGGACGCGAATTTGGCTTGGGAGATCACTTAAAATTAGGTCCAGGTGAGCTGAAAAGTGGCGGTTTTCGTCGCGATTCTATTTTAGCTGACGCGGTTGAAGCCATCATCGGAGCTATCTATCTCGACAGTGGCATCGAAGCGGCTCGTCACACGGTATTAGCGTGGTATCAAAGTCGTCTTGAGGCAATTAAGCCGGGCGTGTCACAAAAAGATCCCAAAACCCGATTGCAAGAGTTCTTGCAAGGGCGCAGAAAACCGCTACCTGAATATACAGTGACTAATATTAAAGGTGAGGCGCACAACCAAGAATTTACGGTTGAGTGTCATGTTGCAGGTATGGATAAGCCTGTGGTCGGAAAAGGTACCAGTCGCCGCAAGGCAGAGCAAGCGGCTGCAGAAACGGCACTAGAGCAATTGAACCATGGCTGATTCAACAGATAACACTCCATTTGATATCGATGCGTTTTTCGCATCAAAACCCCAACCACGCTCGGCTGAAAACGAGCATTGTGGCTTTATTGCTATCGTCGGTCGCCCTAATGTGGGCAAATCGACGTTACTGAATAAGCTGCTGGGGCAGAAGATCTCCATTACATCGCGTAAGCCTCAAACCACACGCCACCGTATTATGGGCGTGGAAACCGATGGCGATTACCAAGCGATTTATGTTGATACCCCCGGGCTGCACATTGAAGAAAAGCGCGCAATTAACCGTTTAATGAACCGCGCGGCCAGTTCATCGCTCAGCGATGTTAACTTGGTGCTATTTCTGGTCGACGGTACCCACTGGACCGCCGATGATGAGATGGTTCTGACCAAGCTGCAAAAATCGAATTTTCCCGTGGTACTTTGCATCAACAAAGTCGATAACGTTGGTGATCGCACCGAAGTGATGCAGCACATGATGACGTTGTCGCAAAAGATGAACTTTGTCGATGTAGTGCCAATTTCGGCCAAGCACGGTAAAAATATCGATGTTTTGCGTAAATTGGTGCGTGAGCATTTACCTAAAGCAACACATCACTTTCCGGAAGAGTATGTGACCGATCGCTCTCAGCGTTTTATGGCCTCAGAGATTGTTCGCGAAAAATTGATGCGCTTTACCGGCGACGAGTTACCTTACTCGGTGACGGTGGAAATCGAACGTTTTGATTACAACCCCGAAACCGACGGTTTTCATATCAACGCGTTGATTTTGGTTGAACGCAGTGGTCAAAAGAAAATGGTCATTGGTAAAGGCGGGGAGAAGATCAAAACTATCGGACGCGAGGCGCGTCTCGATATGGAAGAGCTGTTTGGTCGCAAGGTTTACCTTGAAACTTGGGTCAAAGTAAAATCCGGCTGGGCTGATGACGAACGAGCGCTGCGCTCGTTAGGTTATATTGATGATCTTTGAGTCTAATGTGGACTCACAGTAGTCAGGTCTCAGTGCCGCAAGATTGTTTTATAAAAGGAGCCCAGAGGCTCCTTTTATTCATTTACACTGACATTTGCATTGGTAGGGGCATGGTTTGCGTAAGCGCTAACCATCAAATCGTCATAAAGCGAGGTTAGGATTGAATCTCTCAAACCAAGGGTTACAACGCGGCTTTGTGCTGCACCGTCGCCCTTACAGCGAGTCGAGCCTAATTTTAGATGTGTTTACCGAGGAGTATGGGCGCTTAACACTCATGTCAAAGGGGGCTCGTAGCCGTCGTTCACATCTAAAAGGGGCGTTGCAACCGTTCACGCCACTGCTGCTGAAATGGTCAGGGCAAGGGTCGATGAAAACGTTGCGTCAAGCTGAGCCGATAAGCCTTGGTTTGCCTTTGAGTGGCATCCAACTTTATTCGGGTCTTTATCTCAATGAATTGATTGAGCGCGTGTTGGCACCTGAGGTGGCGATGCCCGGGCTCTTTCACGATTATTTACTGGCATTGACTGAGTTAGCGCAAAGCCAAAATCCAGAGCCTGCATTGCGACGCTTTGAATTAGCCTTGCTTGCGGCGTTGGGGTACGGGGTGGATTTTTTACATTGCGCTGGAACGGGCGAGCCCATTGCTCCGACCATGACGTATCGTTATCGTGAACAGCAAGGGTTTATTGCTTCAGTGCGCCGCGATAACTTAACCTTTTTAGGCGATGAATTGATTGCGATCAGTGAGCGCCGCTTTGTCACTAAAGCACAATTAAGCGCCGCAAAGCGCTTTACACGGATAGCGTTAAAGCCGTATCTTGGCGGCAAACCATTGAAGAGTCGCGAGCTGTTTTTGTCGTCACCGGAATTGATGGCGCAGCGCATCGCGAAACGAAGGAGTATGAAGTAATGAGCTCAATTTATCTTGGCGTTAACATTGACCATGTCGCGACACTGCGTAATGCACGTGGCACCAAATATCCAGATCCTGTTCATGCCGCAGAAGTGGCAGAGCGAGCAGGCGCGGATGGCATCACGATTCATTTGCGTGAAGATCGTCGTCATATCACTGACCGAGACGTACGCATTTTGCGCGAGACATTGCAAACACGCATGAATCTTGAGATGGCTGTAACCGATGAAATGGTGGAAATTGCGCTGCAAACGCAGCCTGAATATGTTTGTTTGGTGCCAGAAAAGCGTGAAGAGCTTACAACTGAAGGTGGGCTGGATGTCAAAGGCCACTTTGACAAAGTGAAAGCGGCGACCGAAACATTGACCGCGGCAGGCATTAAAGTCTCGCTCTTTATTGATGCTGACCGCGCGCAGATTGATGCCGCAAAAGCGTGTGGCGCGCCTTTTATTGAATTGCATACTGGCCATTACGCCGATGCAACTGATGAAGCTGCGCAGCAAGCTGAGCTCAAAAAAATTGCCGCCGGTGCCAGTTACGCCTCAGATTTAGGGCTGATTGTTAACGCAGGTCATGGGCTGACGTATCATAATGTCGCGCCTATTGCTGCACTGCCTGAAATTTATGAGCTGAACATTGGTCACTCAATCATTGGGCGTGCGTTGTTTGATGGTTTAGACAAAGCGGTTGCTGATATGAAAGCCGTCATGGTTGCGGCGCGTCGTTAATGGCCATTTGCGGTTTTGGCACAGACATTGTTGAAATTGCGCGAGTGGAAAAAGCGCTGGCTCGTTCGGGTCGCGCTTTTGCTGAACGCATTTTAACTGACGCCGAGATGGCTCAGTTCATTGCGCTTAAAGCCCCAGAGCGCTTTTTGGCTAAGCGCTTTGCCGCCAAAGAAGCCGCCTCCAAGGCACTAGGCACTGGGATTGCGTGTGGCGTGACGTTTCACGACTTTCAAATAACGAATGACGAATTGGGACGACCACAATTAACGCTGCAAGGCCGAGCGCGGGAATTAACCCATGGCGCACGCGCTCATTTAACCTTGTCTGATGAGCAGCATTATGCGGTGGCCAGTGTGATTTTAGAATCGATTTAACCGTGCTAACCGTGTTTTGCACGGTTATTCAGGCACCTGAGCTGGATTGAGATAGAGCTGAGCCGTCACCGTGACTTTGTTCATCTCATCTTGCAGTTCAAACAGTTCTGGCTCAATGTCTTCAAACAGGCGCGATTCACGCAATGCTTCTTCAATCAGCCCACATAACGCTTTGAGTCGTGGTACGCCGCAATACGAGCTGCTGCCATGCAATTTATGAATCACATGCAATAGTTCATCACGAACATTCTCATCGCCATCCAACGCTCGCTCAAGTACGGTTTCGACTTCAGGAATATAATCCACCAGCATGCTTAGGAGTTCTTTGGCCAGATCCGGTTTATTGGCCGACTGCTTTAGCGCTGATTGCCAATCAATGATGATTTCAGATTGCAACCCTTGCTGCTGCGTTGCGGCATCTTCTGGCGTGTCGAAATAACCGGGGGCGACTTTTGCCACCAGTTGCTCGGCATCTGGCCCCCAGTGGATCAGGACTTGCTGCAGCACATGTTCTTCAATCGGTTTGGTTAAATAATCGTCCATCCCTTCGGCAAGCAGTCGGTCGCGCTCACCGCTCATCGCGTGGGCGGTCACCGCGATAACCGGTGTTGCTCGATTCAGGCGGCTCTGCTTGATTAAGTGACATGCTGTAACCCCATCCATATGAGGCATCTGAATATCCATGAAGATAATATCAAAATGCTGCTGGCTAGCTAAATCCACGGCCTGTTGGCCACTGCTGCACTGCACCACATTTAGCACGCGCTCGGCCAAAAGCGCGGTGATGAGTTTAAGGTTCGCTGGATTATCGTCGACCGCCATCACTTGCAACGGCAGTTTATCTGCCTCGTCGGCAATCGGTAAAGGCACGGTTACCACGTCAGGCTTAGCCACAATCAGGCTTTGCAATAATTTACGCCGAGACAGTGGTTTGGTGAGGCATTGAATGTCAAATTGGCTCATTAATTTATCGGCCAGTGCCAGCTCTGTGCTTGGCGTTACCAAGATAACATTGGCGGATAATTGTTGTCCGTGGTTAAGCCAATCACGCACTTGCTGCTCACTATGATGAGCGTTAGGTGCTAGGTTGAGTAACACAAAATCAAAATGGCCGTGGCTGTCATAAATATCCGCTTTGTAGGTGATCGTTAGCCCTTCTAAAGACAGCATATTTTGCAATACAGTCGCCGCTTGCAAATTAGGCTCAACCAGCAGCAACTGTTTGCCTTGTAGCGATTGTGTGTCGACACTTTCTAACATCGGTAAATCGGTTGCTTGTAACCGCAAAGTGAACCAGAACGTAGAGCCTTGGTGTAGACGACTGGTCAAACTGATTTCGCCGCCCATTTGTGAGACCAATTTTTGTGTGATCACCAGACCTAACCCTGTGCCGCCGTAACGGCGAGAAATGCTGGCGTCCGCTTGACTAAAGGCTTGAAATAATTGAGCTTGCTGGCGCTCGGAAATGCCTATTCCGGTATCACGCACCATAAACTGAATGTCGACTGCATTGCCATTTTGCGCGCGCAGCTCAACGCTGACATCAATGTTGCCTTTTTCGGTAAATTTAATTGAGTTGCCCACTAAGTTAGTGAGGATCTGCTGCATTCGCAATGGATCGCCAGCAAGACCGGGCGGAATTTTCGGATCAATGCGAAGTGTCAGTTCCAATCCTTTTTCATGCGCGCTGGTGGCTTGAAGGTTGATGACCTCTTCTAAGCTATCGCGAAAATCAAACGGAATGTTTTCCAGAGCCAGCTTGCCCGCTTCGAGTTTTGAAAAGTCGAGAATGTCATTAATGATGGTCAGTAGGTTATTGGCTGATTTTTCAATCGTTAGCAAGTAATCAGTTTGACTCTTTGATAGGTGCGTTTTCAGCATCTGACGCGTAAAGCCCAATACCCCATTGAGCGGAGTGCGCAGCTCATGGGACATGTTGGCCAAAAATTCGGATTTGACTCGCGCCGCTTCTTGAGCCCGTTTTTTGGCGATGTCGAGCTCAACGTTTTGGATCTCTAATTGCTCTAGTGTTTCGCGCAGATCTGAGGTGGCTTGGTCGATGCTATGCTGCATCTCGATGTGATATTCGGACAGCGAAATCGCCATCGCGTTGATCCCTTTTTTCAACGCATCGAGTTCACCGTGCATCGTACCTTCAATTCGCACATCGAGGTGGCCGCGACGTATGCGGTCAACGACATTCTTCATATGTGTTATCGGTTGAGTGACATCGTGCATCAGTCGTGATGCAAACATGGCTGCCAAACCGATGCCGATAACAAGCACCAAAGCCGCAGAAAAAATTTCTTGATATTGCTGCAACCGCAATGAGGAAAGATCCATCTCAACCGCAATATACCCCACCGCTTGGGTGATCGGCGGTTTGCCATTGAGTTGGTTAATAAAGCGTCCTTCAGTGATAATTGGCGCGCGTAAAATCAGTGTCTGGTCGCTGATTTCGGCATTTCCAACTTGCGGAATAGGCTTAGTATTGTCGAACGCGAGTAAGCTAAAGTTAGGATGAAAGTTTGAGGTAACAAACAGCTCATGGTTGGCATTAAATACGGCGATACTGCGTACTAAATCAGAGTTACGGCGGTGCGCATAGCTGAGCAATCGTCTAACCGACTCTCGGCTGTCGGTGACCAAGTGAGCTTCGCTGGCAATCGCAAGAGGTTCAATGATGCTAGTACCCGTGTTGATCACTTGCCGCTCAAGATCTTGATAGCGGTTAATCGAAAAAAAGGTACTCAGCAAGAGGCCGATAATTAAAGTTGGCGCCAGTGTCAGGGTGATCACTCGCGCTCGTAAGCCGTATCTGGTCATGTTTGCTAATTACATCAAGGTCTGGATGTGGGAAAATAGGGATACCCTTAAAGCATGGGTATAGAATAATCAGAACACCTCGTTGGCACAACGGCACTATAGCGAAATAGTGATGTAGTGTGCAGTGATGAACCGATTTCCACTGAGCAAAGAAACATGGCGCAATTTTTTCAACCTAAAAAGAAGACGCAACCTAGCACAAAACATCAGCCGATGACGATTGAACGGCTCGATCATCAAGGCGCAGGCGTGGCATTCATTAATAAAAAACCAGTATTTGTCGCGGGCGCGCTGCCAAGTGAAGAGGTTTTAGTGCAGTTAGTGGAGTCCAAAAGTCGTTTCGCACGAGGAAAATTAATTAAAGTGTTGAAACCGAGCGAACAAAGGGTAACCCCATTTTGTCCTCATTACGACGCTTGTGGCGGCTGCGATCTTCAGCATCTTGAAGCTCAGGCGCAGCTCGCACACAAACAAGCCACCTTGTCGCAATTAATGCAAAAATTCTCCGGCAATACAGTGGCATTGTCTGAGCCGATTGTCGGCGACTCACGCCATTACCGCCGTCGAGCGCGCATCAGCTTACAAGTGGATAAAAAAAGCGGTCAGTTACGGTTTGGCTTTCGTCGTAAACAAAGTAATGCAATTGAGCCTGTGACAGACTGCCCCGTTCTGGTCAGCCCGCTCAATGCATTGTTGAAACCGCTGCAGCAATGTCTTGCCCAATTTGTCGACAAGTCTCGTTTGGGGCATGTGGAATTGGTGCTTGGTGACAATGGACCGTGCATTACTCTGCGCCATATGGGGCCATTGAAAGAGCATGAACAAGCCGCTCTGGTGGCGTTAGCGCAAAGTCATCAGGCCTCGCTATATCTCATGCCACAAGCGGATGAATTACATCGTGTGTGTGGTGATGAACCATGTTACCAAGAAGTTGGGGTGGATATTGCGTTTGCGCCTAATAACTTTATTCAAGTGAATCAGCGCGTAAATCAAATGATGGTGGCAAGGGCGATTGAATGGCTTGAGTTGGATAAGGATGATCGTGTTTTAGACTTGTTCTGCGGCGTCGGCAATTTTAGTCTACCGCTAGCACAGAGCGCAGCGTTTGTTTGTGGTGTGGAAGGCGTTCCGGCAATGGTGGCTCGCGCCAAAGCCAATGCCAAAGCGAATGGATTGACTCAGGTTCAGTTTTTTCACGCCAATTTGGAAGAGCAATTTTTGGATCAGCCTTGGGCGCGTGAGCAATTTAACAAGGTGCTGCTTGATCCAGCCCGCGCTGGCGCGGTTGGGATCATTGATCAAATCTCAAGTCTTGGCGCGCAGCAGGTGGTTTATGTTTCGTGTAATCCTGCTACGCTAGCTCGTGATAGCCAAAGCCTTTATGCACAAGGGTACCAGTTGCGTAAATTAGCCATGCTCGATATGTTCCCGCATACCAGCCATTTAGAGTCAATGGCGCTTTTTGTTAAACAGTAAACAGTAAGACTTACCCATAACGCGAGTCGGGTGAGGTAGAATAGACGGCGTGGCGTTGAATATCTCAACGCCACGCACTGAACTCGCTAGGATAAAGCGAGTCAAACCAACGACATTTTGAACTAGGATGACACCATGGTTGCGGTAAGAAGCGCACATTTAAACCCCGATGGCCAATTTATACTCGAGAGCTGGATCGCAAGCTTAAATCAAGAGGCTAAAATCAGTCGGCGACTCACCGAGGTTTACCGTCATTGTGAGCAAATGCTAATTGACCATCCTCAAGGCGAGTTATTGCTTTGGCGTGGCCGTGAAATGATTGAAATCCTGATCACTTTGTCGATGGATGGCCCTACATTGGTTGCAGCGCAACTGTTTCCGCTCGTCTCAACCGGCGCGTTGCCGCATGAATGGCTAGAAGAGCATTACAGTAAAGAGATCATTAAGCTGATTGACGGCGTCGATGAAATGGCCGCATTGGGGCAACTGAATATCACTTTAGAAGGCAGTGAAGCCTCGGTGCAAGTGGATAATGTGCGCCGTATGTTGCTTGCGATGGTGGATGATTTTCGCTGCGTCGTGATTAAGCTTGCTGAGCGAATTTGCAACCTCATTGAAGTCAAAAAAGCCCCCGACGCGGTGCGCCGAGCGGCGGCAAAAGAGTGTGCTAACATCTATGCGCCTTTGGCAAACCGTCTCGGTATTGGTCAGTTAAAATGGGAAATTGAAGATTACGCGTTTCGTTATCAGCACCCAGACACCTACAAGCAAATTGCCAAACAGCTTGCTGAGCGCCGCATTGTACGCGAGCAATATATCAAAGACTTTGTGGATGATTTGTCCGCGGAGATGAAAGTCTCTGGCATCAATGCCGAGGTGAGTGGCCGTCCGAAACACATTTACAGCATCTGGCGTAAAATGCAGAAAAAAGGTTTGGCCTTTGATGAGCTGTTTGATGTGCGAGCGGTGCGTATTATTGCTGACCAACTGCAAGATTGTTATGCCGCACTTGGGGTTGTTCATACCAAATACCGCCATTTGCCCAGTGAGTTCGACGATTATGTCGCAAACCCCAAACCCAACGGTTACCAATCAATTCACACCGTGATTTTAGGCCCGGAAGGCAAAACCATTGAAATTCAGATTCGAACTAAGCAGATGCATGAAGAGTCTGAGCTTGGGGTTGCAGCGCACTGGAAATACAAAGAAGGTGGCAGTGGTCGCAGTGGTTACGATGAGAAAATTACGTGGTTACGCAAACTGCTCGATTGGCAAGAAGAGATGTCTGACTCTGGCGAAATGTTGGATGAACTGCGTAGCCAAGTGTTTGATGATCGCGTCTACGCGTTTACGCCTCGCGGCGATGTGGTGGACTTACCGATGGGCGCGACCCCACTAGACTTTGCCTACCATATTCACTCAGAAGTGGGCCACCGCTGCATTGGCGCTAAAGTTGGCGGTCGAATTGTCCCGTTTACCCATAAATTGCAAATGGGCGATCAGGTTGAAATTATCACGTCAAAAGAGCCGAATCCGTCGCGAGACTGGCTCAACCCATCGCTTGGCTTTGTTACCTCAGGCCGTGCGCGCGCCAAAATTAACGCGTGGTTTCGCAAACAATCTCGCGAGAAAAATTTAGAAGCAGGGCGTGAGATCTTAGAGCACGAGCTGCAAAAAATTGGCGCAACCCTTAAAGACGCAGAGCGTTACGCGGTGAAGCGTTTCAATGTCAACAGCGCTGATGAACTTTACGTGGGTGTGGGCAGTGGTGATTTGCGAATTAATCAAATCATTAACCACATTAATGCGTTAGTGAATAAGCCCACCGCAGAGCAAGAAGACCGTGAGGCGCTTGAAAAACTGCAAGGGAAAGAACATCGCGCTCACGCCCACTCGCGGCCCCACAAAGATGCCGTCGTGGTTGAAGGTGTTGATAACCTTATGACCCATCTGGCTCGATGCTGTCAGCCGATCCCAGGTGATGCTATCAGTGGCTACATTACCCAAGGGCGCGGTATTTCGGTCCATCGCAGTGATTGTGAGCAGTTAGAAGAGTTACGCCATCACGCGCCGGAGCGGATCATCGACACGGTCTGGGGCAGTGGGTTTGTTGGCTCTTACATTTTGACGATGCGTGTTGAAGCAATGGAGCGTTCTGGACTCGTTAAAGATATCACGACGCTGTTTTCCAACGAAAAAATTAAAGTGGTTAGCATGAAGAGTCGGACTGATTATCGCAGTCAGTTGTCTATCATGGATTTTGATCTCGAGGTGTCCAATATTGATGTGCTCAGCCGAATTAGTAAACGGATTGAGCAGATCAAGGATGTGATGAACGTGAAACGCTTAGGATAGGTTTCGTCGTATTTGGCGCTACCTCGTTGTTGGCGGCACTGATTCCGCACCATCACATAGTTATCTATGCTCAGATGTCGAAATCATTTTGCCGCCGAGAGCTAGTCGCCAACTACTTAGAAACTAAGCGCTTGGAAACCAAATTGTTATAAACCAACGGAAATATTTACGTTGTGTTATCCGTTAATAAAATAATGAGAAGGTGAGTGGTTTAGCTGCTCACCTTTTTCTTTAGATACTTTAAGGATTCGACTATGAGTCACCCAATCGAACAGTTAGTGGACATTATGGCGACGCTGCGCGACCCTGAGCGCGGTTGTCCATGGGACAAAAAACAGACCTTTGACACCATAGTGCCGCACACGATAGAAGAAACGTATGAGGTCGTTGACGCGATACACAAACGCGATTGGGCTAATTTGCAAGAAGAACTGGGCGATCTGCTGTTTCAAGTGATTTTTTATAGCCAATTGGCCAAAGAGCAGCAATGGTTCGACTTTGCTGATGTGGTGAACACGGTAAATGAAAAATTAACTCGTCGCCATCCTCATGTGTTTACTGACACCTCTTTTGCTGATGAGGCCGAAATTAAAGCCAACTGGGAAGCAGAAAAAGCCAAAGAAAAAGCCGCACGTGGCGAGGTGTTCAGTAGCGTGCTTGATGGGGTTCCTGCTGCACTGCCTGCACTGGCGCGCGCAACAAAAATTCAAAAGAAAGTGGCTCAATATGGTTTTGATTGGCCAACACTGGGTCCAGTGGTAGACAAAGTGCATGAAGAAATTGATGAGGTGCTGGCGGAAGCGCAGCAAATCACACCAAACGCTGAGCGAGTTGAGTCGGAAGTGGGCGATCTGTTATTTGCGACGGTGAATTTGGCTCGTCACTTAAATTGCAACCCTGAAGTGGCATTGGGCAAAGCCAATCAAAAGTTTAGCACTCGCTTTCATGGGGTTGAGCAACGAGCGCAAGCGCAGGGTAAAGCGCTGAGCGAATACTCTTTGGCAGAGCTCGATGGGTTTTGGCAACAAGTCAAAGCCGCTGAAAAGCGGCAGTAATACCCCAGCAAGCGCCGTAATGGCGCGTGCTTTCACTTTGTTCTGGTTGAGAATTCGAGCATCGATTGAAGTTGATTTGAAGCAAAAAAGAAAAAGCCGCACTGTGATAGATTTCACGTTGTGGCGCTAGGGAGCTTCTGGTATATTTACGTCCCGTCCAGATGAAATCCTTTTCCCTCATTCAACCAATTTCAGGTTAAGCATGACAACTAATTACATTTTCGTAACTGGCGGGGTTGTATCCTCTCTAGGTAAAGGCATTGCAGCCGCATCTCTTGCCGCAATTCTTGAAGCTCGTGGTCTTAAAGTGACCATGATGAAGCTTGACCCTTACATCAACGTTGACCCAGGCACTATGAGCCCAACTCAACACGGTGAGGTGTTTGTTACTGAAGATGGCGCCGAAACGGACCTTGACTTAGGTCACTACGAGCGTTTCATTCGCACCAAAATGACGAAGCGTAATAACTTTACCGCAGGTCGTGTTTATTCTGACGTTTTAGCAAAAGAGCGCCGTGGTGATTACTTAGGTGCCACTATTCAGGTGATCCCACATATCACGAATGCGATCAAAGACCGCGTTATCGCTGGTTCAGAAGGTCACGAAATCGCGATCGTTGAAGTCGGTGGTACGGTCGGTGATATCGAGTCATTGCCATTTATGGAGGCGATTCGTCAGCTTGCCGTTGAGATTGGTCGCGAACGCGCCATGTTCATGCACCTAACGCTGGTACCATACCTAGCGGCGGCTGGTGAAGTGAAGACCAAACCAACGCAACACTCAGTAAAAGAGTTGCTATCAATCGGTATCCAACCAGACATTCTCGTTTGTCGCTCAGATCGCATGATCCCAGCCAACGAACGTAAGAAGATTGCGCTGTTCTGTAACGTGTCTGAAAAAGCCGTTATTTCGATGAAAGACGTCGATTCTATCTACAAAATTCCGCAACTTATCAAATCACAGGGCCTTGATGATCTTGTGTGTGCGCGTTTTGGTATCAAGGCGAAAGAAGCGGATTTGTCGGAATGGGAACAGGTTATTTACGAAGAAGCCAACCCAACGGGCGATGTTACCATTGGTATGGTTGGTAAATACATTGAATTGCCAGACGCTTACAAGTCGGTAAACGAAGCGTTAAAACACGCTGGTCTTAAAAATCGTTTAAGCGTTACCATTAAATACATTGACTCACAAGATGTTGAAACCAAAGGGGTTGAGGTGCTTGAAGGCCTGGATGCTATTTTGGTTCCTGGTGGTTTCGGTGACCGTGGCGTCGAAGGTAAAATTCTAGCGGCGCAATACGCGCGCGAAAACAAAGTGCCATACCTTGGTATCTGTCTAGGTATGCAAGTGGCCCTGATTGAATACGCTCGCAACGTAGCGGGTATGAAAGGCGCGCACTCAACAGAATTTAATAAAGAGACTCAATTCCCTGTGGTTGGTTTGATCACAGAATGGGTTGATGCGGAAGGCAACGTTGAAGCTCGCACAGAAACGTCAAATCTTGGCGGTACAATGCGTCTTGGCTCTCAATTGTGCCATCTTGAAAAAGGCACTAAAGCTCGTGCGCTTTATGGCAGCGATACGATTCACGAACGTCACCGTCACCGTTATGAGGTGAATAACCTGTTGCGTCCGCAAATCGAAAAAGCGGGCCTAAAAGTGTCGGGTCTGTCTGCCGATAAGAAATTAGTCGAAATGATCGAGATCCCAAATCATCCTTGGTTTGTGGCCGCTCAGTTCCACCCGGAGTTCACTTCAACCCCACGTGATGGTCACCCATTGTTTGCTGGTTTTATCAAAGCAGCGGGTGAAAATGCGCGCGGTGAGCTGAAGTAAATTAAAATGGATACAGGCAGTCGCGAAGGTTGTGCTGCTGCTTTTTTAAATTTGACATTTAATTTAAACGAGAGGAAACATTAATGTCTAAGATCGTTAAAGTTCTAGGTCGTGAAATCATCGATTCACGTGGTAACCCAACAGTAGAAGCTGAAGTACACCTAGAAGGCGGTTTCGTTGGTATGGCAGCTGCTCCATCTGGCGCATCTACTGGTTCTCGTGAAGCGCTTGAGCTACGTGACGGCGACAAATCACGTTTCCTAGGCAAAGGCGTTCTTAAAGCAATTGAAGCTGTAAATGGCCCAATCGCTGACGCTCTAGTTGGTAAAGATGCAAAAGATCAAGCGGCAATCGACGCTATCATGATCGAACTAGACGGCACTGAAAACAAATCTAACTTCGGTGCAAACGCAATCCTTGCGGTTTCTCTAGCAAACGCAAAAGCAGCAGCTGCTGCGAAAGGCATGCCTCTATACGAGCACATCGCTGAGCTAAACGGCACTGCTGGTGTTTTCTCTATGCCTCTTCCAATGATGAACATCATCAACGGTGGTGAGCACGCTGACAACAACGTTGACATCCAAGAGTTCATGATCCAACCAGTTGGCGCGAAAACTCTTAAAGAAGCTCTACGTATCGGTGCAGAAGTATTCCACAACCTAGCGAAAGTTCTTAAGTCTAAAGGCTACAGCACTGCAGTTGGTGACGAAGGTGGTTTCGCTCCTAACCTTAAGTCTAACGCTGAAGCACTAGAAGTTATCGCAGAAGCGGTTGCAGCAGCTGGCTACGAGCTAGGCAAAGACGTTACTCTTGCTATGGACTGTGCAGCGTCTGAGTTCTTCGACAAAGAAGCTGGCATCTACAATATGAAAGGCGAAGGCAAAACCTTCACTTCTGAAGAGTTCAACCACTACCTAGCTGACCTAGCAAGCAAGTTCCCAATCGTTTCTATCGAAGACGGTCTAGACGAGTCTGACTGGACTGGTTTTGCACACCAAACTCAACTTCTAGGTGACAAACTTCAACTTGTTGGTGACGATCTATTCGTAACTAACACTAAGATCCTAGCGGAAGGTATCGAGAAAGGCATCGCTAACTCTATCCTTATCAAGTTCAACCAAATCGGTTCTCTAACTGAGACTCTAGCTGCAATCAAGATGGCTAAAGACGCAGGTTACACAGCAGTAATCTCTCACCGTTCTGGCGAAACTGAAGATGCAACTATCGCAGACCTTGCGGTAGGTACTGCGGCAGGTCAAATCAAAACTGGTTCTATGAGCCGTTCTGACCGTGTTGCTAAGTACAACCAACTTATCCGTATCGAGGAAGCTCTTGGTGAGCGTGCACCTTTCAACGGTCTTAAAGAAGTAAAAGGTCAAGCTTAATTCTATATTGAATTAATTGCTTAGATTGAAGCTTTTAGAAACGCCTCGCATTCGCGGGGCGTTTTTTTATATCAAGGAAAACCGTCACGTTCCGCCTGTATTGTCCGTGATGATTGTGCCACTTCATCAAGCAGTTGGCTCGAAAGCGACACGGTTCTGTGCTATAAAAGCCGACACCTCTTTCGCTCGATAAGGCATAGTAACGATGCGTCTTTTTTTGCTCTTTTTGCTCTCATTATTGAGTTGGCTACAGTATACCCTGTGGTTTGGTAAAAATGGCATCAACGACTATTGGTCCCTTGAGCAAGACATTGTTGCGCAGCAGCAAGTGAATGCGAAGTTGCAAAGTCGCAACGATGAAATGTACGCCGAAATTGATGATTTGCGTCAGGGGCTTGACGCGATTGAAGAACGTGCAAGACATGAGCTTGGCATGGTTAAAGAAGGTGAGACTTTCTATCGTATGTTAAATCAGGAGCAACCTTAGATGGTATCTGAAAATGGATTCGTTGCGATTGTTCCCGCCGCCGGCGTTGGCAGCCGTATGCAAGCGGATAAACCCAAACAGTATCTGCGTATCGCGCAGCAAACGGTATTGGAACATACGGTCAATAAACTATTAGCGCATCCTCAGATAAAACAGGTTTACATCGCAATTGGCGCTAATGATCCCTACTTTGAGACACTACCTTTGGCCACCCACCCTGCGGTCACTCGTGTCGATGGGGGTAAAGAACGTGCCGATTCTGTGTTATCTGCATTGGAAAAAGTGCTGAGCGACGGTTATGACGGTATGGTTTTGGTGCACGATGCGGCTCGTCCATGCGTGGAATTGGCCGATATTGACCAATTGATCGAACAAGGCAGTATGAGCCCCGATGGGGCGATTTTAGCCACGCCAGTGCGTGACACCATGAAGCGAGGTGATAGCCGTCAATATATCAGTGCCACGGTTGAACGCTGCCAACTTTGGCATGCACTGACGCCCCAGTTTTTTGATGCGAAATTGCTTTATCATGCTCTGGCTGGCGCACTGGCAGCAAAGGTGAACATTACCGATGAAGCCTCTGCCATAGAGTGGTTGGGACGTGCTCCACGATTGGTGGCAAGTTCAAGCGCCAATATTAAGATCACCCAGCCAGAGGATTTGGCTCTAGCTCAGTTTTACTTAACGCATAAAGGGAGAGAGGAATGATTCGAATCGGTCACGGTTTTGATGTCCATAAATTTGGTGGTAATGGCCCGGTTATCATCGGTGGTGTTGCGATACCTTATGAACACGGTTTGATTGCACATTCTGATGGCGATGTTGCACTCCATGCGTTATCTGACGCTTTACTTGGGGCAATCGCCGCCGGTGATATCGGTCGCCATTTTCCTGATACTGACGCCAAGTGGAAAGGCGCGGATAGTCGAGAATTATTAAAGTCGGTTTATCAGTTGGTCAAACAGCGTGGTTACATTTTGGGAAATGCCGACATTACTATCATCGCACAAGCGCCCAAAATGGCGCCATTTATTGAGCAAATGTGCCACACGATTGCATGCGATCTTGAAACCGACATCGGCAATATTAACGTTAAAGCAACCACAACAGAGCAGCTCGGTTTTACTGGACGTAAAGAAGGGATTGCGACCGAGGCTGTAGTGCTATTACAGCGCATGTCACAGGCGTGAGTCTGTGACGTCTGCCTATTAAGGCCACTTGGGTATACACTTACCCATTGAGCGTAAGCTCGAAATGATCACTTTCGCTTGCATTTGATAACCATAACGCAATGCGAATTCGTAAAGCAAAGAGAAAACCATGTCGAATATTTTATCTTCGCTGGCCTACCTTAACGGCAAGCCGACCACGACAGCAAAACTAAAAGTAAAGCCTGAGCATTTTCAAGTCAGAGAGCAGCTGGGGTATCGTTTTTCCGGTAGCGGTGAACACCTGATGGTTCACATTCGCAAAACTGGCGAGAACACCAGTTTTGTCGCGAATGAGTTAGCGAAAGCGTGCGGCGTGAAATCAAAAGATGTTAGTTGGGCGGGGCTAAAGGACCGCCATGCCGTCACGGAGCAATGGCTTAGTGTGCATTTGCCAAATGGTGAAATGCCGAATTTACAGGGTTTTCTAGCTCAATACCCAAGTATTGATATCATTGCCATGACGCGCCATCACAAAAAGCTGCGTCCTGGTGAGCTGTTGGGCAATCACTTTACCCTGACTTTAACCGAGGTTTCCGACGTTGAAGAGGTGCTGGCTCGATTGACTAACATCGCCAAGCATGGCGTACCAAACTATTTTGGCGAGCAGCGCTTTGGTCGCGATGGCAACAACTTAGTTGAGGCTCGGCGTTGGGGGCGCGACAACGTTCGTACGCGCAACGCTAACCAGCGTAGCTTAATGCTTTCAACCGCGCGTTCTTGGATTTTTAACCAGGTGGTCTCTGCGCGCATTGAACAAGGGTGTTTTGACGGTTTTATTGAAGGCGATATCGCTCAAATGGAATCTCAAAATGAGTTGGTCACGGAAGCTACGTTGGCCGATTACCAAGTATTATTAGCGGAACGAAAAGCAGCGATTACCGCTCCCTTAGCCGGTGATAATGCGCTGCCAACCCAAGGAGCTGCACTTGCACTTGAACAGCCTATATTGGAATCAGAGCCTGAGTTAATGCAATTGATCCGCGGCAATCGCATGCGTCATGATCGTCGAGCGATCTCGTTGATGCCCCACGATTTGAGCTGGGAAGTGGCAAAGGACGCGATTACTCTCTCTTTTTCATTGGATGCCGGCTCTTTTGCGACCGCAATTGTGCGCGAATTGGTGGAGGAAATTGTGGTTGAGCGGCATTACTCATGAGTCAAACGTCACAACTTTATCACAACGGCGCTCGTCTGAGCATTTTGTTGAGTAACGACGATGGCGTTCATGCGCAAGGGATCCACGCCTTAGCTGACGCCTTGCGTGATTTGGCTGATATCACGATTGTCGCACCTGATCGTAATCGTTCAGGCGCGTCCAATTCTTTGACGTTAGAACAGCCTATTCGCGTGCAGCAAATTGCGCCGAATGTCTACTCGGTGCAAGGAACACCAACCGATTGTGTTCACTACGCGCTTAACGAATTGATGAAAGACGCGCTGCCCGACTTAGTACTCACTGGCATCAATCATGGAGCGAATTTGGGCGATGATGTGCTGTATTCTGGTACGGTTGCTGCTGCGATGGAGGGGCATTTTCTTGGTGTTCAATCCATAGCACTTTCGCTTGTCGGCCAACATCATTTTGCTACCGCGGCGCAAGTGGCGCGTGAGGTGGTTGAGCAGCATCTTATCTCTGCCATACCAGCCAACCGACTGCTCAATATTAATGTACCCGATAAACCGTATGCGGAGTTAGCCGGCAAAAGAGTGACTCGATTAGGCGCGCGCCATCACGCAGAAGCCATGATTAAGCAACACGATCCACGCGGTCATGATATATATTGGTTAGGCCCTCCCGGTAAAGAGCAAGATGCGGGAGAAGGCACTGATTTTTATGCTATTGATCAGGGGTTTGTTTCAATAACACCACTTCAGGTGGACTTAACCGCTCATCAATCGCTTGCTGCAATGGCACTTTGGTTACAGGACAAATAGCGTGACAAATCCGCATGCACGAACCTTAGTGCATTTTCTTGCCAATCATGGCATCACAGACAGTCAAGTGCTTGAAGCAATATATCGTGTGCCTCGTGAGCACTTTGTTTCTCATGCAATGCATCATCAAGCCTACAGTAATAATGCGTTACCAATCGGACAAGGTCAGACAATTTCACAGCCCTATATCGTGGCGAAAATGACCCAGTTACTTCAATTAGAACGTCATCACCGAGTGCTTGAAATTGGGACTGGTTCTGGCTACCAAACGGCAGTGTTAGCACAGTTGGTCGATTCGGTTTATTCCGTAGAACGGATCAAAACGTTGCAATGGGACGCGAAGCGTCGCTTAAAAGCACTGGATTTGTATAATGTTGCAACAAAGCACGGGGATGGCTGGCTGGGCTGGGCCGCAAAGGGCCCATTTGATGCCATTATTGTCACCGCTGCCGCGAAGTCTGTACCAACCAGCCTTGTGGATCAATTAGCGGAAGGGGGGAAAATGGTGATCCCCGTCGGTGAGTTAGCGCAGCAACTGCTGCTCATTGAGCGCCGTGAGGGTGAGGTGACAACCACTGAGGTTGAAGCCGTCCACTTTGTTCCCTTGATTTCAGGTGATTTAGCGTAAGAGTTTTCAACCTATGTTTAGCCGCATTGCCTTCTCTCTGCTTTTGACGTCTTTGCTTACCGCATGTGTAAGTCGTTACCCTGCGCCAGTTTCCGGATTGAACAAAGATTATGACAGCGTTGAACGGGGGAGCTACCGTGGCAGTTACTATGAAGTGCAAAAAGGCGATACTCTTTATTTCATCGCTTATCTCACAGATAAGAATGTAAACGATCTTATCGTTTACAATCAGCTGGACGCACCCTACACCATATTTCCCGGGCAGAAGTTAAAGTTGTGGGGTGAGAAATATGTCGCGCCACAATTTGGTAAAGTGGTACCAAAGAGCAAACCCAGCAGTGTCGCGGTATCCAAGGTTACAGCGCCAGCGAAAGTCGTTGCGGCGGCCCCTGCCGCGTTACCCAAGCCAACCTCCAATTTGAGTAAAAACTCAGCGCCCAAGGCACCCATTCCCCCAAAGAAGGTGCCATCGAAGGAGGTTGAACAATCTAAACCAAAAGAGTATGTTGTTGCAAAAGGTAAAGAAACGGTTAATAAACCAGCAAAATCTATTACTCCTGTCAATAAAACAGTCAGTAATGCAAAGGTGTCCAAATGGTTATGGCCAACAAAAGGGAGGGTAATTGAAAACTATTCGGCTGGCGAACAAGGTAATAAAGGGATTGATATTGCCGGAAGGCGAGGCCAAAGCATTGTGTCAACAGCCAGTGGTACCGTTGTCTACTCTGGAAATGCGCTCAGAGGCTATGGCAATCTTATTATAATAAAACATAACGATAATTATTTAAGCGCATACGCTCACAACGATCAGTTGTTAGTGAAAGAAGGACAAGGTGTAAAGGCTGGTCAAAAAATTGCCACCATGGGCAGCTCAGGAAGTAAGAGCGTTCGATTGCACTTTGAAATTCGATATCAAGGCAAATCGGTAAATCCGAAGCGGTATTTGCCCTAAACCGAACTTTGAACAGACTTGCGAAACTTAAGACTTGTGAAACTACGAAGCTAACATATTAAGCAGTAATGTTTGCTAACTCGCCAGGGGGAGGCGTTTATGAGCATAAGCAATACAGCAGCCAAAGTTGATGAATTTGAAATGGATCCAAATGCACTGGATACCATAGAAACAGAAGTTGAAAAAACGGCAACAGACGAAAAGGCATCACAACGCGAGGAGTTTGATGCCAGTAACAAAAGTTTGGATGCGACTCAACTTTATCTCGGTGAAATCGGCTTTTCACCACTTCTAACCGCAGATGAAGAGGTGCTTTATGCACGTCGAGCCTTACGCGGCGATGAAGTGGCACGCAAACGAATGATAGAGAGTAATTTACGCCTTGTGGTGAAGATTTCTCGACGCTACAGCAATCGCGGACTGGCATTGCTCGACTTAATCGAAGAAGGCAATTTGGGTCTCATTCGAGCGGTAGAGAAGTTTGACCCAGAACGTGGCTTTCGTTTTTCCACCTACGCAACGTGGTGGATTCGTCAAACGATTGAACGTGCATTAATGAACCAAACTCGCACCATTCGCTTGCCCATCCATGTTGTCAAAGAACTTAACATCTATTTGCGCACCGCGCGTGAACTCTCACAAAAACTCGATCATGAGCCCACAGCGGAAGAAATCGCTGCTCAGCTCGATATTCCAGTTGAAGATGTGAGTAAGATGCTGCGTTTGAATGAGCGCATCAGCTCGGTCGACACGCCAATCGGTGGCGATGGCGAGAAAGCGCTGTTGGATATTATTCCGGATGTAAACAATTCAGATCCAGAAGTCTCGACACAAGATGAAGATATTAAGACCTCTTTAATCGACTGGCTCGATGAACTCAATCCGAAACAAAAGGAAGTACTCGCTCGCCGTTTTGGTTTACTCGGTTATGAACCGTCAACGCTTGAGGAAGTTGGGCGTGAAATCGGTTTGACGCGAGAGCGTGTGCGTCAAATTTAGGTTGAAGGCTTGCGTCGATTGCGTGAGATTTTACTTAAGCAAGGCCTCAATATGGAAAATTTGTTTAGCGTTGAGGACGACGTTTAACCAGTGTGCTGCTGATGCGAAAAGGCGATGGATTGAAACCATCGCCTTTTTATTGGTCAGCGCTTAGAGTGGACTCTAAAGCAGCTGCTTTAATCGATACAACTCTTCGAGCGCTTGACGTGGCGAGAGTTCATCAGGGTTGATCTCGGCAAGAACTTTTTCAACCTCAGATGGCTCAGGGATCAGGCTGAGTTGGTTGGCGACATCGACCGCCGAACGCGGCTGGCTGACAATCGATTGATGTTGGCCTTGCTGCTCTAACTGAGTCAGTTTATTGCGCGCTTGCCGCACCACCTCTTTTGGCACGCCTGCCAGTCCTGCTACTGCCAAACCAAATGATTTACTGGCCGCGCCTTCTTGAACCGCATGCATAAAGGCAATGCTATCGCCATGTTCAATTGCATCTAGGTGCACGTTGGCGAGATTGGGCAGTAATGCGGGCAACTCAGTTAGCTCAAAATAGTGGGTCGCAAATAACGTCATCGCACCGATGCGGCTGGCAAGCCATTCAGCACTTGCCCAGGCCAATGAGAGACCATCATAAGTGCTCGTACCACGGCCAATTTCATCCATTAGCACGAGGCTGTTTTGGGTTGCGTTATGCAAAATATTAGCGGTTTCGGTCATTTCGACCATAAAGGTGGAGCGACCAGAGGCGAGATCGTCTGAGGCACCAATACGAGTAAAGATACGATCAATCGGGCCAATGGTGGCTTGCGCAGCCGGGACATAACAGCCGATATGCGCTAGTAGTGCAATAAGAGCCGTCTGACGCATATACGTCGATTTACCGCCCATGTTCGGGCCGGTAATTATCAACATTTTACGTTCCGGGTTGAGAGCCACAGGGTTGGCAATAAAAGGATCTTTTGCAACGCGTTCAACCACAGGGTGGCGACCAGCTAGAATGTCGATACCCGGCTCTAAGCTCAATACGGGACGGCAATAATCCAATGTCTCGGCACGCTCTGCCAGATTTTGCAGTACATCGAGTTGAGCCACGGCCGCCGCAAGGGTTTGCAAGGTTGCAAGCTGCGGCAGAATCAAATCAAACAATTCGTCCCACAGTTTTTTCTCAACGGCCAGTGCCTTTGATTTTGAATTTAATACTTTGTCTTCGTGCTCTTTCAATTCTTGAATAATGTAACGTTCGGCATTTTTCAATGTTTGACGGCGAACATAATGCGGCGGTACGAGATGACTTTGCCCTCGGCTGACCTGAATATAAAACCCATGAACGGCGTTATAACCGACTTTCAGCGTGTCGATGCCATGACGCTCGCGTTCGTCAGATTCAAGGCGTTCTAAGTATTCGGTCGCGCCATTAGCCAAATCGCGCCACTCATCCAGTTCGGCATTATAGCCTTGAGCAATCACCCCGCCATCTCGAATCACCACTGGTGGGTTATCACAAATGGCACGTTCTAATAAATCGCACAGTTCGGGCAGCGGCGATGCATCGATGCGCAGCTGCTCAAGGTGCGTATGACTTAGGCTAGTCAGATGGCCTGCTAACTCGGGTAATTGCTGCAACGCGTAACGCAGCCGTGCGAGATCTCTTGGGCGTGCGGAACGCAATGCGACACGGGCTAAAATACGTTCGATATCGCCAATCTGTTTGAGTGTGGGGTTAAGTTCTTCAAACAGTGCCGAGGCTTTAATTTCACCAATCGCATCAAGGCGCTGATCCAACAGTTCGCGAGTGCGCATTGGCTGATGAAGCCAGCGTTTTAACATGCGGCTGCCCATCGCGGTAGCGGTATGATCGAGCACCTCTGCTAACGTATTATCGTTGCCACCCGCAAGATTGACTGTGAGCTCAAGATTGCGGCGAGTGGCCGCATCAAGGATTACTGAGTTATCTTGGCGATCCAGTGTGAGCGAGCGAATGTGAGGCAGCGCGGTACGCTGAGTGTCTTTGACATATTGAATTAAACAACCTGCCGCGCACAAACCCAATGTGGCGTGTTCAACGCCAAAGCCAACCAAATCACGAGTGCCAAATTGCTGATTTAACTGCTGCTTAGCGGTATCAAGCTCAAACTCCCACACTGGGCGACGACGATTACCATGACGATGAGCAAGAAGTTCAACTGGCTCAAAATCTTCAGGAAACAGCAGCTCGCGTGGTGCGGTACGTTGCAATTCGGCCGCCATCGCCTCTTGAGTTGCAGGCTCGGTGAGTTGAAAACGACCTGAGGTGACATCAAGAGTCGCGTAACCAAAATGGCCTTGATGATGAAAAATAGCGCCGATCAGGTTATCAGTTCGTTCCGATAACAAAGCCTCGTCGGTTACGGTGCCGGGTGTGACAATTCGAACAACTTTACGCTCAACAGGGCCTTTGCTGGTGGCAGGGTCGCCAACTTGTTCGCAAATTGCGACCGATTCCCCCAGTTGCACTAACTTTGCCAAGTAACCCTCGACAGCATGATAGGGAACACCTGCCATTGGGATTGGCCCGCCTGCCGAAGCGCCACGCTTGGTCAGCGAAATATCAAGCAGTTGCGATGCACGTTTCGCATCATCATAAAACAGCTCGTAAAAGTCCCCCATGCGATAGAAGAGTAAGATGTCGGGGTTTTCGGCCTTAAGCTTTAGGTATTGCTGCATCATAGGGGTATGCGTGGCGTTTTTGTCTTTTAGCGGGCTGGTCTTCTGTTTCATCTTATTTAGTTCAATGCTTGAGTGGTTGGCATGGCTTCAATATTGGCCGTTCCAATGAGGTGAAATCGGATTGATGAGCTGCAATAAGGCAGCTCGAAATAATAACAAAAATCGGGCCAAAAGAGAATCGAACAGCGCTCATGACTGCACGATGATATTTGAGCTTTTCTCCACTTATGGTTATGTTATTTTTTAACGAGTTAGAAAGCGAAAGCGCCACTGATTATAAAAGGAAAGCGTGATGAGTACGTTAAAGTTAAGCGCTCAGCTTGGGCAGGCACTAGTCCGTCAAGGCCTTATGATGGCAACAGCAGAGTCGTGTACTGGCGGGGGCATTGCGAGTGCGATGACCGATGTTGCAGGCAGCTCCGCTTGGTTTGATCGCGGCTATGTGACGTATACAAACGAGGCCAAGCAGCAAATGCTAAATGTGACCACTCAGGCTCTAGAGCAATACGGCGCGGTGAGTGAGCCTGTTGTTCAGCAGATGGCACTCGGCGCGTTAGGCGTAGAGTTACCACGTACCGCGGTTGCGGTGAGCGGCATTGCTGGCCCAACCGGAGGAACCCCACTTAAGCCAGTGGGAACGGTCTGCTTGGCGTGGGCTGACAGCTACGGTTGGCGTCATTGTGAAACTCGGCACTTTTCAGGGGATCGTGCTCAGGTGAGAGCCGAGGTGGTACGGTATGCGTTGCAAGTGATGCTGGATCATTATGCCGATGATATTTGAGGTTACTTGGGTATAGAATCGCATAGCAATCTTTGTCATGCGTGGAACCCAAAATGTGATGATGCAGGAAAATTTGTACTCGCCTCTGGACACTGTATGAATCAACAGTATAATGACGGCATAAACTCAACTGAGTTGAGATCAATTTAATTCTGCCAATGACGACGGCAATGACGTTTCGCAGATTGTGCCCAATCTTTGCGAGATGGACTCAAGTTGTTGGCTGACCATTTTAGCTAAAGCGCATTCACGCTATTAGTTCAACGGAGAAAGTGATGGACGAGAACAAACAAAAAGCTCTGGCCGCCGCATTAGGTCAAATTGAAAAGCAATTCGGTAAAGGCTCAATCATGCGCCTCGGTGATAACCGAGCTATGGATGTCGAAACCATTTCAACGGGCTCACTTTCTCTTGATATCGCCTTAGGCGCTGGTGGCCTGCCAATGGGCCGCATTGTTGAAATCTATGGACCAGAATCTTCGGGCAAAACCACCTTGACACTGGAACTGATTGCTGCAGCTCAACGTGAAGGTAAAACCTGTGCGTTTATCGATGCGGAACACGCTCTTGACCCTGTTTATGCGAAGAAATTGGGCGTTAACATTGATGAGCTTTTGGTTTCTCAACCTGATACTGGTGAGCAAGCGCTTGAAATTTGTGATGCGTTGGCACGTTCAGGTGCGGTAGACGTAATGGTGGTGGACTCAGTCGCCGCATTGACACCGAAAGCCGAAATCGAAGGTGAGATGGGTGACAGCCATATGGGCTTGCAGGCGCGTATGCTATCGCAAGCGATGCGTAAGTTGACCGGTAACCTGAAGCAATCAAACTGTATGTGTATCTTCATTAACCAAATTCGTATGAAGATTGGGGTTATGTTTGGTAACCCAGAAACCACAACAGGTGGTAATGCGCTCAAATTCTACGCCTCAGTGCGTCTAGATATTCGTCGTACCGGCTCTATCAAAGAGGGTGACGAAGTGGTGGGTAATGAAACCCGCATTAAAGTGGTGAAGAACAAGATTGCAGCGCCATTTAAAGAAGCCAATACTCAAATCATGTACGGCCAAGGCTTTAACCGTGAAGGTGAATTGGTTGATTTGGGCGTGAAGCATAAGCTGATTGAAAAAGCCGGCGCCTGGTATAGCTATAACGGTGACAAGATTGGCCAAGGCAAAGCCAACGCTTGTAATTTCCTGCGCGAACACACAGACATTGCAAAAACCATTGATAAAACATTGCGTGATATGCTGCTATCACCTGCGACAATGGAAGCGCAAGAGGCGGATGAAGCGCCAGAGCAAGAAGAGTTTTAAACTGACTCAGTTTGATATTAAACCCTACTTCGGTAGGGTTTTTTATTGGTGTCGCTGTTTTATTTATCATCGAGTTAAAGACGGCACTCAGCATCTGCCTATGACCAAGGAGTAACATGGCGTATTCCCCTCCACAGAAAATCAGTGCAAAAGAGGCCGCGATTCAATTGCTGAGTCGGCGTGACCATGGCCGTTATGAACTTGAGCAAAAGCTGTTATTGAAAGGGTTTGAGCCGCAGGATGTTGCAGCGACGCTATCGCTGTGCGCCGAATATGGTTATTTGGATGATAGGCGTTTTGCTCAGGCTCAACTGCGTCAGCATTTATACAAAGGCCATGGCGAACGACGAATACGACAAGAACTGCAACAAAAGCGCGTTGACGACACTATTATTGCAGCGGTTCTGGACGAGGCTGAAGTCGATTGGTTTGAACTGGCTCGAACCACGGCGAAGAAAAAATTCAAAGGGCGTATCGCAATGGACGCCAAGGACTATGCTAAGCAGGTGCGCTTTTTACAATATCGTGGGTTTGACTTTGAACAAATTCGCTACGCTCTGGCAAAAGAGGACCATCAGTAGTTCGGGTTTAAGTGCAATAAACGATAGTAGGTGGTCAAAATCGCATCGTCTGCGTTGTTTTCCACCAGAAAACTAGTCGAAGCACTAAGCATGATCTACAATACGGCAAAATTTTCACTCGACGATTTTCAGGAAGAGCTGCATGTACATGAGCACTGATGAGGTTCGCAATGCGTTTCTCAAGTTCTTTGAAAGCAAAGGACACCAGATTGTAGAAAGTTCATCGTTGGTCCCGCACAACGATGCGACCTTATTATTCACCAACGCCGGCATGAACCAATTTAAAGATTGTTTCTTGGGCCTAGAAAAACGTGCCTACACTCGAGCGGCGACGGCGCAGCGTTGTGTACGTGCTGGTGGTAAACACAACGACCTTGAAAACGTAGGTTTCACGGCGCGTCACCACACATTCTTTGAAATGTTAGGTAACTTCAGCTTTGGCGACTACTTCAAAGAAGACGCGATTAAGTTTGCGTGGGAGTTTTTGACCGAAACGTTGCAATTGCCGAAAGAACGTCTGTTAGTCACTGTGTATAAAACCGATGACGAAGCGTTTGAGATCTGGAATCAGCAAATTGGCATTCCTGCCGAACGTATCGTGCGCATTGGTGATAAAGAAGGCGGTAAAGCGTTTGAGTCAGACAACTTCTGGCAAATGGGCGATACCGGTCCTTGTGGTCCATGTACTGAAATCTTCTACGATCACGGCGATCATATTTGGGGTGGTCCTCCGGGTTCGCCAGAAGAAGATGGTGACCGTTTCATCGAAATCTGGAACAACGTATTCATGCAGTTTAACCGTCATGCTGATGGCACGATGGAGCCTCTTCCTAAGCCATCTGTGGATACGGGTATGGGGATCGAGCGTATTTCTGCGATCATGCAGGGCGTACACTCTAACTACGAAATCGATGTGTTCCAAAAACTGATCAAATCGGCGGCAGACACCATAGGTTATGACGATCTGTCTAACCAATCTTTACGCGTGATTGCAGACCACATTCGTTCATGTTCATTCTTGATCGTTGATGGTGTAATGCCATCAAACGAAGGCCGTGGCTATGTACTGCGTCGTATCATTCGTCGTGCTGTGCGTCACGGTAATAAGCTTGGTGCACAAGGCGCATTCTTCTACAAGCTGGTCGGTGTGCTTGCTGAGGTGATGGGTAGCGCAGGTGAAGAGCTTAAGAAACAGCAAGCGCTGGTTGAGAAAGTGCTTCGTATCGAAGAAGAGAACTTCGGACGTACTCTTGAACGTGGCATGACAATTCTAAACGACGCGTTAGATAATCTTGACGGTAAAGTACTGGACGGCGAAACGGTCTTTAAACTGTACGACACTTACGGCTTCCCGGCAGACTTAACCAACGATGTTGCTCGCGAACGTGAACTGGCGATTGATGAAGCTGGTTTTGAGAAAGCAATGGAAGAGCAGCGCCAACGTGCACGTGAAGCGGGGCAGTTTGGTACGGATTACAACGCGGCAATCAAAGTGGATACCGCGAGTGAGTTCTGTGGTTATGCGGCCACAGAAGGTCAAAGTTCGGTGACGGATCTGTTTGTTGACGGCAAAGCGGTCGATGCACTCTCAGCAGGCGACAAAGCGGTCGTTGTGCTTGAGCAGACGCCGTTTTATGCCGAGTCAGGCGGCCAAAGTGGCGATGCGGGTGTATTTAAAACGCCAGCAGGTCTGTTCCGTGTTGAAGATACGCAAAAACTGGGCAATGCGATTGCGCATCATGGTGTAATGGTTGAAGGCGTGTTGGCAAAAGGTGACAATGTTGACGCTTTGGTTGATGCAGAGCGCCGTGCAGCCATTACGCTGAACCACTCAGCAACTCACTTACTTCATGCTGCGCTGCGTCAAGTGCTCGGTACACACGTGACCCAAAAAGGCTCACTGGTGAAAGCCGAAGGCTTGCGTTTTGACTTCTCGCATCTTGAAGCGATGACAGCCGCAGAAATTAAGACGGTTGAACGTTTGGTTAACGCGCAAATTCGTCGCAATCTTGTGATTGAAACTGACATCATGGATATCGACGCTGCCAAAGAAAAAGGCGCAATGGCATTGTTCGGTGAGAAATACGACGACCAAGTTCGAGTGCTTTCGATGGGCGATTTCTCTACTGAGCTTTGCGGTGGTATTCATGCCAATAATACCGGAGATATCGGTCTGTTTAAGATCACATCAGAAAGCGGTATTGCAGCTGGCATTCGCCGTATTGAAGCGGTGACGGGTGAAGCCGCACTGGATGCGATTGAAGCGCAGCAAGATAAATTTGAAGCCAAGCTTGCGGAAGCGGCAACCAAAGCGAAAGCATTGGAAAAAGAGCTCGCACAGCTAAAAGACAAGTTAGCAGCCCAAGCCAGCGCAAGCTTGATTAATCAAGTTAAACAGATCAATGGCATCAAAGTGCTGGTTGCCAAGCTTGATGGTGCTGATAACAAAGCACTGCGCGGTATGGTTGATGAGCTGAAAAATCAACTCGGCAGTGGCGTTATTATGCTTGGCAATGTCGCAGATGATAAAGTCGGCCTGATTGCGGGTGTGACAAAAGACCTTATCGGCCAAGTGAAAGCGGGCGAGCTCGTCAACATGGTGGCGCAGCAAGTTGGTGGTAAAGGTGGCGGTCGTCCTGATATGGCTCAGGCGGGTGGTACCGATGCTGCAGCGCTTCCTGCCGCGCTTGACAGTGTTGAGGCTTGGCTTACTGAGCGCCTGTGATTGATATCACCGGAACGAGCGCTGGACACCAGCGCTCTTAGCCATAATGAAAAGGGTGCGCGTTGGCGCGCCCTTATTTTGTTATACCCGTCCTACTTGAAGTTGCAGCGGTGTTGACGCGCACTCACAAACCTCATCACATAGTGTATCTATGCTCAGAGGCTTTGTTCGTTGGTCGCCTACCTGCATCTTCACGTTGTTTGGGTATATATACCTAAGTGATCCCAAGATACGGCATTCAGAGCCAGCGCGTTGAATGAGATGAACATAGCAGACCCTAAGAAGGTAAACGTTAGTGAATAAGCCAGTCGTGGTGCAAAAGTTTGGTGGCACATCAATGGGCTCTATTGAGCGAATTGCAAAGGTTGCTGAGCATGTAATAGCGGCAAAAGAGGCCGGACAAGACGTGGTGGTGGTGGTTTCGGCAATGGCCGGTGAAACCAACCGTCTATTGGGTCTCGCGCAGCAAATCGATGCGGTGCCACAGGCGCGAGAACTGGATGTACTGCTAGCGGCAGGCGAACAAGTGGCCATGGCGTTGTTGGCTATGACGTTAAATACACGAGGCTATCGCGCGCAATCGCTCAATGGCGCGCAAGCGCGAATTCTGACCAACACTCAACACAATGATGCCACCATTCGTCATATTGATTGCACGCCCATACGCAGGCTATTGGCGCAAGATACGATCGTTATTGTGGCGGGTTTTCAAGGTGTCACTGAACACGGTGATATCACCACACTGGGTCGCGGCGGCTCCGATACCAGTGCAGTGGTGCTTGCCGGCGCGCTCAGTGCCGAGGAGTGTCAAATTTACACCGATGTTGATGGGGTTTATACCAGCGATCCTCGTATCGTGACTGGCGCACGTAAGTTAGCGAGTATTGATTTTGATTCAATGGAGGTGATGGCCAGTTTCGGGGCCAAAGTGCTACATCTTCCTTCAGTACGCTACGCGGCTCAACACAATATCCCATTACGCGTGCTTTCGACGTTTGATACCGACGGTGGAAGTATGGTAGTGCATAGTCAAGCCGCACCAGTGACAGGACTGGCGCTATTAAAAGATGCGGTGCAAGTTGAGTTACATGATGTGAGTCTCGAAACTGTTTTGATCCAATGTCAGTCGGTTGGAATTGAGGTCGTTGCGCATGTTGAGAATGAGAGCAAGCTTCAACTCTTGATAAGACAAGAGGCTTTCGCAAAATTGGAGCTGGTATTTGATAGTAAAATCCACAATAGTGATTGGGTATCTTTGCTGACGCTAGTTGGAACTCAAGCGAGCGAGTTAGCAGAGCACGCAAAATCGCTGCTTGATTCGCAGCATATCACGCCACTCTTGCAAGCAAGCGGAGCGAGCACCGTATCCTTTAGTGTGGTGCCAAATGCCTTAGAGTGTGCGGCTAATATTCTTCATGATACGTATGTGGTTATGACGCCAACGTTTGCGTAGGCGAAAACAGCACTGTTTAACGAGATTGTTGAATAGAGAGTTTACGAAATTATAAATTTTGATGGATAATAGCGAAGTAGCAAGCAAATTAGAGATGACTCAAGGAGCTAAAGAATGTTGATTTTGACTCGCCGCGTTGGCGAAACTCTGATGATTGGTGATGAAGTTACTGTAACTGTGCTTGGAGTAAAGGGCAACCAAGTACGCATCGGTGTGAACGCTCCAAAAGAGGTTTCGGTTCACCGTGAAGAAATTTATATGCGTATACAGGCAGAAAAGGGCAATGGTAACGTTGCTTCTGGCAATTATTAATCGTGCCACACTTAGTGATCGCAATCAAAAAAGGCCAACGTTATGTTGGTCTTTTTTTATCGCTTTTTTATGCTTAGAGAACTGCTCTGAGGCCAGTTGTGTTGGATAAATCGACGCTTTGGTTAAATGCTCGGCACTCAAGCGATTTTCCGCAATTTTTTCACAGAAAGTGTTTGACTTATTTTCGGTAAATCGTAATATGTGCCTCCGCAAGACGGTGAGGTGGCCGAGAGGCTGAAGGCGCTCCCCTGCTAAGGGAGTATACGGTTTATCCCGTATCGAGGGTTCGAATCCCTCCTTCACCGCCATTTTATTGACTGAAAGGTCAATTTTTTTGTTCCTAAAGAAAATCTTTGTGATATAGTTCACATCCTCAGCGCGCTCGTAGCTCAGCTGGATAGAGTACCTGGCTACGAACCAGGCGGTCGGAGGTTCGAATCCTCCCGAGCGCGCCATTCTCTTTATGAGAACAGAAATAAAAAGTGGTGAGGTGGCCGAGAGGCTGAAGGCGCTCCCCTGCTAAGGGAGTATACGGTTTATCCCGTATCGAGGGTTCGAATCCCTCCTTCACCGCCATTTTATTGACTGAAAGGTCAATTTTTTTGTTCCTAAAGAAAATCTTTGTGATATAGTTCACATCCTCAGCGCGCTCGTAGCTCAGCTGGATAGAGTACCTGGCTACGAACCAGGCGGTCGGAGGTTCGAATCCTCCCGAGCGCGCCATTCTTCTTTTCTTTAACGAAAAGTTGAAGTGAGGAACCGTTATATTGCAAAATTAGGCGAAAGCCCTGTTTTTAATTTATTAATAAATTGAAAGCAAAAAACAGCGCGCTCGTAGCTCAGCTGGATAGAGTACCTGGCTACGAACCAGGCGGTCGGAGGTTCGAATCCTCCCGAGCGCGCCATTTCTCTTTAAGAGAAGACAATTTAGGGTAATGCCCAGTGTATCGTTGGATTTTTTCACCGATATACAAAAAAACAGCGCGCTCGTAGCTCAGCTGGATAGAGTACCTGGCTACGAACCAGGCGGTCGGAGGTTCGAATCCTCCCGAGCGCGCCATTTCTCTTTAAGAGAAGAGAATTTAGGGTAATGCCCAGTGTATCGTTGGATTTTTTTCATCGATATACAAAAAACAGCGCGCTCGTAGCTCAGCTGGATAGAGTACCTGGCTACGAACCAGGCGGTCAGAGGTTCGAATCCTCTCGAGCGCGCCATATTATATTAAGGCCTCGCATTTGCGAGGCCTTTTTTATTCGTCCAATTTACTCTTTTCACACTTCTTTAGTCTAATCACTCGACCGTAACCGCACGACATATGCATGTTGCAAAAATGTTGTTAAAAGTGCGTATGTATTCATTAATTGCGGGTTGACGAAAAGACGCATAGTCAAAGTAACTGGCTTTAGTAATTGACGCTCGCATTGTCAGATAGGAGTCGTTAATTGTGCTGACGGTTTACCACTGAGAATCGACTAGTGTGATTATAAATCGCCACCAATTTCATATTTCCCCGAATTTTGTGCTTTAAGCCGCGCTTTGCTTATTTTCAGCATTGCGTGCTTTGCGAATTATAACCTCGCTCTCAGATTTCCTTTCATGGCTCAATTAGGCTGAAAAAAACAGTTAATAGCAGAATTTTTTCTGTCGATTATGTGATCTGGCTTATGAATAAATAATCAAAATTGCGTCAAAAGCTGCGCTGTTATTCAACAAAATTGACAATATTTAACCAATCGAGATAATCGGTGAGTTAGTGTGTTTGCGCTACGATCTGTGCTGCATGGCGCATAGAGAGGCAGTGACGAGAATCAATCAAATGCACTGAACATCATTGAAAGGAAGCAAAATGACAAATATTGGAAGCCTACTTATCGATGCGGCAGCCCTAATGGCAACGGGCATGTGCTTCGTATTTTTATTTCTGACCATTCTTGTCTACTTGGTGCAGTTGATGTCGCGACTGCTACCTGAAGACGCGCCAGAGCCTGTCGCGACGCCCACAAAAAAAATACAGAATCAATCTTCTCCAACCGCTGTCAGTCCGCAAGTTGTGGCGGCAATCTCTGCTGCGGTTCATCAGCACCGTTCAGCGGTCGCGAAATAACAGTTGTTGGAACATAAAAAGGAGTTTTAAAGCATGTCTAAACCATTGGCGCTAACCGATGTGGTATTACGTGACGCCCACCAATCGCTTTTTGCGACTCGCATGCGTATCGAAGATATGCTGCCAATCGCAGCTGAGCTCGACAAAGTGGGGTACTGGTCACTTGAAACTTGGGGTGGAGCAACTTTTGATGCCTGTATTCGTTTTTTGGGAGAGGATCCTTGGGAGCGTTTGCGTGAGCTGAAAAAAGCCATGCCAAACACTCCAATGCAGATGTTGCTACGTGGGCAGAATTTGTTGGGCTATCGTCATTATGCTGATGATGTTGTAGAAAAATTTGTTGAACGCGCTCATACCAATGGTATGGATGTATTTCGCATCTTTGATGCGATGAACGATGTTCGTAATTTCCAAAAAGCGGTTAAAGCAACCGTGGATGTGGGGGCTCATGCGCAAGGTACGCTGTCATACACGACAAGCCCGGTTCACAATACTGACACTTGGGTTGATTTAGCTAAACGTTTGGAAGATCTCGGTTGTCACTCTTTGTGTATCAAAGATATGTCGGGTTTGCTTAAACCTTATGAGGCTGAAGAGCTCATTACGCGCATTAAAGCCTCATGTGATGTGCCATTAGCGCTGCATTGTCATGCCACCACTGGCCTTTCAACCGCCACTGCAGTGAAGGCCGTTGAAGCCGGGATTGATATTCTCGATACCTCAATTTCCTCGATGAGCTGCACGTACGGTCATACACCGACCGAGACTGTGGTTGCTATGTTGCAAGGCACTGAGCGTGATACTGGGCTCAAACTTGAGCAGTTAGAGCCGATTGCGGCGTATTTCAGAGAAGTACGTAAAAAGTACGCCAAGTGGGAAGGATCACTCAAAGGGGTCGATTCTCGAATTTTGATTGCTCAAGTCCCAGGTGGCATGTTGACGAACATGGAAGGTCAACTCAAAGAGCAAGGCGCGGCGGATCGCATTGATGAAGTGCTCGAAGAGATCCCACGCGTGCGTCAAGATCTTGGCTACATTCCACTAGTCACACCAACCTCACAAATTGTTGGTACGCAAGCGGTGATCAACGTGTTGACCGGCGAACGCTATAAGAGCATCACCAAAGAAACCGCTGGCGTGCTCAAAGGCGAATACGGCGCGGCACCTGCGGAAGTCAATGCTCAATTGCAAGCTCGCGTATTGGATGGGGCTAGTGCCATCACTTGCCGCCCTGCCGATCTGCTTGAGGCTGAGCTTGATACTCTAACAGCCGATCTATTGGACAAAGCCAAACAGGATAATATCGCACTGGCTAAAGACGCAGTGGACGATGTTTTAACTTACGCCTTGTTCCCACAAGTTGGGCTTAAATTCCTCAAAAATCGCGGCAACCCTGATGCATTTGAACCAGCGCCAACGTTAGAAGCAGCGCAACCAGCAGTAGCAAGCTCGCCAGTTGCATTAAATACCTCAGTAGAGAGTTATAGCGTTCGCGTCGATGGCCAAGTGTATCAAGTCGAAGTTGGCCCTCAAGGTGAGTTGACCTCTGTGACGCCAGCCGGTGCGAGTGCACCTGCGCCTGCAGCTGCAGCGCCTGCCGCAGAGGCCGTGCCAGCACCGTTGGCCGGTAACATCTTTAAAGTCCATGTTCAACCGGGCAGTGAAGTGGCTGAGGGTGACGTGTTACTGATCCTAGAAGCGATGAAGATGGAAACGGAAGTTCGCGCAGCGCGCAGCGGTATCGTGCAAGAGCTTAATGTTAAAGAGGGCGACGCTGTTACCGTTGGCTCGCCTCTATTGAGCTTGGCGTAAGGGAGTATCATGGAAGGATTGATGACCTTATGGTCTGAAACAGGGATCGCCCATTTTGAATTCGGCCAACTGTGCATGATGGCAGTGGGCTGTGTTTTGCTTTATTTGGCGATCAAGCGTGGCTTTGAGCCACTGCTTTTGCTTCCGATTGGTTTTGGTGCCATTTTAGCTAACATTCCCAACGCAGGTTTTACCGAGCCGGGTGGTATTTTGTACTACGTCTACTACATCGGGATTGAGTCAGGGGTTTTCCCTCTGCTCATCTTTATGGGCGTTGGGGCGATGACCGATTTTGGCGCGTTGATTGCTAACCCTAAAACCTTGTGGCTCGGCGCGGCAGCGCAGTTTGGTATTTTTGCGACTTTGTTTGGCGCAATCATTCTTAACTTCATTCCTGGTATGGAATTTACCATGAAGGATGCGTCATCCATTGCGATTATTGGTGGTGCCGATGGCCCGACAGCCATTTTCCTCGCCAGTCGTCTCTCGCCAGACTTATTGGGAGCGATTGCGGTTGCCGCCTATAGCTACATGGCACTGGTACCAATCATTCAGCCACCAATCATGAAAGCACTGACCACACCAGAGGAGCGTAAGATCAAAATGGCTCAGCTGCGCCACGTCGGCAAAGCGGAAAAAGTGATTTTCCCGCTCGCTGTATTGGCTATGACCATTCTGTTTTTGCCTTCGGCAACACCGCTTGTCGGTATGTTCTGTCTCGGTAACCTAATGCGCGAGGCCGGTGTGGTTGAGCGTTTATCGAAAACCGCGCAGAACGAGCTTATCAATATAGTGACCATATTCTTGGGGCTAGGTGTTGGCTCAAAACTTCAGGCAGATCAGTTCCTTAATTTGGAGACTTTGGGTATTTTGGGCTTAGGTGCGGTCGCATTTAGTATTGGTACGGGTGCGGGCGTAATTATGGCAAAACTGCTGAATAAGTTTTCAAAAGAGGCAATTAACCCGCTTATTGGCGCTGCAGGGGTTTCGGCGGTGCCAATGGCTGCGCGTGTGGTCAACAAGGTTGGTCTTGAAGCTAACCCGCAAAACTTCTTGCTCATGCACGCAATGGGGCCAAATGTGGCGGGTGTCTTAGGCTCAGCAGTTGCTGCGGGTATTTTGCTGGCATTAGTTGGATAAGGCTAAGAATGTTAGCCGACGGGCTTTATAGGATCTGTGCAGACTTGCACAAAGCACAGCCAAAAGAGCCAGTTTGTTAGCGTTATCATAACCTGTTAACCGGGATTCAGTTATAGTCGTAGGGATGCTTAGGCATCCCTATTTTTTTGCATGACAAAGGAGGTAACACCATGGAAAATCAGCAAATTGTGATCAGCAAATTCGGTTCTGCCAATACATTAACTCTGCGAGATGGCGCGCTACCAAGTGCGAGTGCAGGCGAAGTGGTGGTTAAGGTGCTGTTTGCTGGTGTGAATCCTATCGATTGCAAAACTCGCGCAGGGATGGGCTGGGCCGCCGCGCAAAATAAAGACAAGTTACCTTGGGTGCCAGGTTACGATATGTCCGGCAAAGTCGTGGCCTGTGGCGATGGCGTGACGCAATTTTCGGTTGGTGACAAAGTTTGTGGCATGATTGGTTTTCCACTGCGGGGTGGTGCCTATAGCCAATACGTTGCAGTACCAGAGCTTGAACTGAGTCGAATTCCTGATGCCGTAACCTATGAGGCCGCCGCGGCGCTTCCGCTGGCTGGGCTCACCGCCGCTCAAGCGCTTAATAAAGCGGCCGTGAAAGAGGGTGAGCGCGTGCTTATTTTAGCGGGGGCTGGTGGTGTTGGTCACCTTGCCGTACAGATTGCCGTCGCCGCTAAAGCGCACGTATTTGCCACTTGCAGTGACGCTAATTTAGATTACCTTGCAACCCTTGGCGCGACCGCGATTAATTACCAATTTGCTCCGGTGTCAGAACGCTTGCAAGAGGTTGATGTTTTGATTGACCTTGTGGGCGGAGATACGGCTCTTGATGCGTTAAAGTGTTTGAATGACAATGCTCGAGTCGTGACAGTGCCGACCTTAAGCGCCGATTTGATCTGTGAAAAGGCGGCGATGCTCGGATTTGATGCGACAGGCATGTTAGTGACTGGTAATCGTGACCAGCTGGAAACATTGCTCTACATGGTCAGCGTCGGCCTGTTGAAAATCGACGTTGCGCAGACACTCCGTTTACGAGAAGCGGTACTTGCTCATGAAGCGCAAGAGACAGGCCATACACGCGGTAAAATTATATTGAATATGCAATGTTAGATTTTTTTGATTTTTATTTTAGTCAATTGGCGCGGTGGTTTTCTGACTCAGCGCTTTGGGTATTGTTTTTAACTGGTTTTTTGAGTGCCACTTTATTGCCCGGCGGGTCAGAAGCTAGCCTGATTGCGACTCTCTCCCTTAATCAATATTCGGTTGCAACCATTATCGTAGTTGCGACAGCAGGCAATACACTGGGCGGAATGACCAATTATTGGCTTGGTTTATTTCTTCCCAATCGAACTCATCAGCAAAAACACAGTCATAAAGCGATAAAGTGGCTATCGCGCTATGGCTATTGGGGGCTATTGTTTAGCTGGCTGCCTTTAATTGGGGACGTTCTTTGTTTAGCCGCAGGTTGGCTTAGAATGCAGTGGCTCCCATCCATAATTTTGATTGCTATTGGCAAGGCGGCGCGCTATGGCGTATTGGCGGCAATTTATTTCCAATTTATTTAAGGTAACAGCATGAGAAAACTGGCCTTGAGCACGTGTGCCCTAATGGTGCTCGCGGGATGCTCGGTCGCACCAACGTTAAAGGTGCCATTTTTAAACTCCCTTCCAACCGGTGTTACCCTGATCGAAGAATCCAATCCGGAACAGTTGGGTTTGACGATTCCGTATCAAAAATATCAGTTAGAAAATGGCCTGACCGTGATTTTGTCACCGGATGACTCTGATCCGCTCGTCCATGTCGATGTCACGTACCATGTTGGCTCGGCACGGGAAGAGATTGGAAAGTCAGGTTTTGCGCATTTCTTTGAGCATATGATGTTTCAAGGATCGGAAAATGTCGCCGATGAGCAGCATTTCAAATTAATTACCGAAGCGGGCGGTACACTAAACGGCACGACCAATCGTGACCGGACCAACTATTTTGAAACGGTTCCGGCCAATCAACTGGAAAAAATGTTGTGGCTTGAGTCTGATCGAATGGGATTTTTGCTCGATGCGGTGTCGCAGCGGAAATTTGAGAATCAGCGCGATACGGTCAAAAATGAACGGGCGCAAAATTACGATAATCGACCTTATGGTTTGATTTGGGAGCGTATGAGTGAGGCAATGTATGCCGAAGGCCACCCATACTCTTGGCAGACCATAGGGTATGTAGAAGATCTTGACCGTGTTGATGTGAATGATCTTAAAGCGTTCTTTTTACGTTGGTATGGCCCCAATAATGCCGTGCTGACGATTGGAGGGGACATTGATGTTGACGAAACCCTAGCGTGGGTTGAGAAGTATTTTGGCTCGATTCCGCGAGGGCCGGAAGTGGCAGCGGATCAAAAACAACCCGCAACACTGAGCGAGAGTAAGTACATTACGCTTGAAGATCGAATTCGTCAGCCAATGGTGCTTATTGGCTGGCCAACCACTTATATGGGCGAGGGGCAGCAAGCCTCTCTCGATACTTTAGCCAAAGTGCTGGGTAATGGCAGCAACAGCTACTTGTATCAAGACTTAATTAAGACCGAGCAGGCGGTGGATGTTGGTGCCTTTCATGATTGCGCAGAGCTTGCGTGTAATTTCTATGTCTACGCAATGGGTGACTCGAGTGGCACGCAGAGCTTAGCCGCGCTTGAACAAAAATTGCAGCAAAGTATTCAGCGCTTTGCCTCTGAAGGGGTTAGTTCAGAACGTCTTGAGCAAATTATTGGCAAGGCAGAAGCCGATGCCGTTTTTGCGCTTCAAAGTGTCAAGGGCAAAGTATCACAGTTGGCGGCCAATGAAACCTTCTATGGTCAACCAGACCGTATCGAAGCGACGTTGCAGCAATTGCGTGCTGTGACTCCAGCTTCTGTCATGCAGGCGTATCAAGCGTTTGTTGCCAATAAGCCAAGTGTTACTTTGAGTGTGGTGCCTAAAGGCGCGGCGGAGCTTGCTGTTAAACCAGCAACGTTTGTTACGCCACCACGCACTTTGCCTAACTATGAGGCGGTTGATGAAGCCGATTTATCGTATCGCCCCGCCAGTGATGACTTTGACCGCTCACTTGCGCCAAAGGCGGGCGCGCCTGTAGCCGCAAAAATGCCACAGCTCTATTCGCTTCATTTTGCTAACGGAACTGAAGTGCTCGGCGCTGAAAGTGATGAAACACCTACCGTCATGCTGCAGTTTGCGCTTCCCGCTGGTGAGCGTTATGTTGCGCCCGGAAAGGAGGGGCTTGCTCATCTCACAGCAGCAATGCTAAGTGAAGGCACCTCAAATCAAACGATGGAGCAGATCCAAGCCAAACTGGATGCATTAGGCAGCTCGCTGTCGATTGATGCGGGGACGTACACAACAACATTGTCGGTGACGGCACTCGCCCGTCAATTGCCGCAAACACTAGCGATTTTGGATGACGTACTGCGCCATCCTGCGTTTAATCCCGGCGATTTTGCACGTGTTAAAAAACAAGCGGTTGAGGCGCTGATTTACGATCATCAGCAGCCGAGCTGGTTGGCTCAGCAGGCAACACGTCAAGTGGTGTATGGTGATTCACTGCTCGCTCGCTCGCCTGAAGGCACGGCGCAATCGTTGGCCAGCATCACGTTAGAGGATGTCAAAGCCTTCTACCATCAGCATTACACCCCTCAAGGCGCGCAAGTTGTGATTGTCGGAGATATGACACCACGCCAAGTGGAAACTGAGCTGACCTTTTGGCGCGACTGGCAAGGTGAGGCGGCGCCGCTTTATCGTTCGCCAGTGATGGCTTCGGAAGGGGAGAGCACTATCTATTTGGTCGACAAGCCCAACGCACCGCAAAGCGTGATTCGAATGGTGCGAAGAGGTCTGCCCTATGATGCGGTAGGTGAGATGTTTTTAGGTCAACTCGCGAACTTTAATTTGGCGGGCAATTTCAATAGCCGAATTAACCTCAACCTTCGCGAAGATAAAGGTTATACCTATGGCGCATCAGGTTACTTTACTGCTTCAGCCGAAACGGGCGCCGTGGTCTTTTCTGCGCAAGTGCGCGCCGACGCGACCATAGCAGCATTACAAGAGTTGCAGCATGAACTGAGTCAATACAGTGCCGAGGGAATGACGGACGATGAGCTGCAATTTATGCGCCAAGCCATTGGTCAAAATGATGCATTGAACTACGAAACGCCAAGTCAAAAAGCGCGCTTGATCAGTAATATTTTACGCTATGGATTAGACAAAGATTATGTCGCTCAACGTAATGCGATTGTCGCGAATGTTGAAAAAAGTACGTTAAATCAATTGGCTGAGAAATGGTTTAACCCTAATGATTACCAAATTATTGTGGTGGGGGATGCGAAAACCCTTCGTCCACAATTAGAAAAGTTAGCAAAACCAATAGCCGAGCTTGAAATCGTCCGTTAGAGTAACAATCTATGTAAACAAGTTAGTGCAATGTTGCACTCTTGAAAACAGCAATAAACGCCATGGCGAGGGACAACATCACTTGCCATGGTCTTGCGCGCATTGCCGTTTTAGCGCAGGCAGGCGAACAAGATTTTATTGAGCGTTAATAGCATTTGCGATCGCACGCGATCGCCTTGATAGAAGTGAATCAAAGTGTGAATGATTTTGCTACGCGATTGAAAAAAATCGCTCTCCAACCGACCGTATTGCAACAATTTGGCCGTGGGGTCGAGCGAGAAACGCTGCGGTATCAAGCGCCTGGTGCTTTGGCAAAAACGCCACATCCCAAAGGCTTAGGTTCTGCATTCACCAACCATTGGATCACCACAGATTTTGCTGAGCAACTGTTGGAGTTTATCACGCCGGTTTCTCATGATATCGAGACGCTGATGGCGCAATTGGATGATATTCACCACTTCACTCAAAGCCAACTTGGTGAGGAAGGCATGTGGCCGCTCTCTATGCCGTGTTATGTCGAGCATGACACGGATATTATGCTGGCTCAGTATGGCAGTTCGAATCCCGCCAAAATGAAAACCCTGTATCGAGAAGGACTTAAACGACGTTACGGCAGTTTAATGCAAGTTATCTCTGGGGTGCATTTTAACTTTTCGTTTTCCGATGATTTTTGGACGGCCCTGTTTGGTGAGCAGAGCGACAGTGAGCGTCAAGCAAGTCAATCTGAGGCTTATTTTGCCTTGATCCGCAATTACTATCGCTTCGGTTGGTTGATCCCCTTCTTTTTTGGTGCCTCGCCGGCGTTATGTCGCTCATTTTTGGCCGATCGTGAAACTGCACTGCCATTTGAATTACTCAATAACACGCTGTTTTTACCCAATGCAACCTCGTTGCGTTTAAGCGATTTGGGTTATACCAGTAGCGCGCAAAGTACGCTGAAGATCGGCTTTAATAGTCTTGAGCAATACCTTGAAGGGCTGCATGATGCCATTCGTCGTCCTTCCGATCAATTTGCGCAAATCGGCGTTAAAGTACAAGGCGAGTATCGACAGCTCAATAGCAATATTTTGCAAATTGAAAATGAACTTTATGCGCCAATTCGGCCTAAACGTGTAGCGAAAAGTGGCGAAAAGCCATCAGAGGCGCTAGAGCGTGGCGGTGTCGAGTATATTGAAGTGCGCTCACTTGACGTTAACCCATTCAGTCCGGTGGGCATTACCGCAGATCAAGTGCGTTTTCTCGATCTTTTCCTCACTTGGGCGGTGTTATCGGACTCGGATCCTATGGACAACTGCGAGCTTGAATGTTGGCGTTCCAACTGGAGTAAAGTGGTGGTGTCTGGTCGAGAAGTTGGTTTAAACCTCACGATTGGGTGTCAAGGGGAGCAACTTTCGCTGCAGACTTGGGCGCATCGCGTGTTTGATGAACTGGAGTTGATTGCGATTGAAATGGATAAGGCACATGGCAGTGACACATATCAAGACGTGTGCAAAACCTTGCGCCAGTGGATTGACTCACCGGAGCTAACTCTCTCTGGCCAATTGATGGAACAGATCCGCGCGCACGGCGGAGTGGGTAAAACGGGATTTGCGCTCGGAGAGCACTACCGTCAGGCTAATCTCGCTCGACCCTATCAATTTTACACGAAGGCGCAAATGGAAGAGGAAGTGGCTCGCTCAATCGACGCTCAGCAAGCGATTGAGGCGCAATCCGACGTCAGTTTTGATGACTATTTGGCCAACTACTTTGATTATCTCAACGCCTAAGGACAGCAAAGCGATATGCGAGATACCCTAATTCGAACACTTGTGATGGGCGCGGCAATGGCACTGGTTGGCTGCGCGACACCACCACCGCAAAATCAAAACCATGTGTGTGAGATTTTTCGTGAGCATGACAGCTGGTATGACGATGCGGTTGCGATGGAAGAGGAATGGGGCACGCCAATTCATGTGGCCATGGCGTTTGTTAAACAAGAAAGCAGCTTTCGCCATGACGCGCGTCCACCAAAAGATTACTTATTAGGTTTCATTCCGTGGGGTCGCGTTAGCAGCGCATATGGGTATGCTCAAGCGCAAGATCCTGCCTGGGCCGATTTTCAAAAAGCGACCAATTATGGCGGATCACGCACCGACTTTGCTGATGCATTGATGTTTATCGGCTGGTACACCAACGAGACTCGCACTCAGCTGGGTATCTCGCTTTGGGATCCCTATAACCAGTATTTGGCGTACCATGAAGGGCGGGGCGGTTATAAACGGCAAACCTACCGTCATAAGCCCAGCCTACTCAAGGTGGCGCGTAAAGTAGAGCAGCAAGCCAAAGATTATGGTTGGCAACTCAAGCAGTGCCGCAAAGAGTTGGAAGATAATCGCAGTTGGTTTTTTTAAGCCCTGCGTTTGTTTGAATTTAAGGAACGATTTTCAGGAGTGAAAACATGCCATTATTAGACAGTTTTACGGTTGATCACACACGCATGCAGGCGCCTGCGGTACGTGTGGCAAAAACGATGCAAACCCCAAAGGGCGATACGATAACCGTGTTTGATTTACGCTTTACCTTACCTAATCAAGCCATTTTATCGGAAAAAGGCATTCATACGCTTGAGCACCTTTACGCAGGTTTTATGCGTGCTCATCTTAATGGGGATGCGGTTGAAATCATCGATATATCACCGATGGGCTGTCGTACTGGCTTTTACATGAGTTTGATTGGTACGCCAACAGAAGCTGACGTTGCAACGGCTTGGCTAGCGGCCATGCAAGATGTTTTAAACGTTGCCAGCCAAGACCAGATTCCCGAGTTAAATGAGTACCAATGCGGTACTGCTGCGATGCATTCCCTCGATGAAGCGAAGGCCATCGCGCAAACCATTATTGACGTAGGCATTTCGGTCAATCGAAATGATGAACTGGCCTTGCCGGAGTCGATGCTACAAGAGCTGAAAGTGAAGTGATGTTAAAACCTCGGCTTGCCGAGGTTTTTCTTTATTTGGTGAGTAAGATTGAGGCGTGCTCTTTTCCTAGTCCCTAGAGCCTTGCTCCTGTAGTCCTATGGGGAGATTTTGGTTTGTCTCATTCAGTTTTCGACAGCGGCGCTTTTGTAATCACATCGGACGTTGAGCACTGAACCATCAGCAATCAACCACAGGGCCTTAGGGCCAAGGGCCGCTTTAGCTCTTACTCTTCCTCGTCCCTTTCTCTTCGTTCCTCTTCTCCTTCTTTCTCGTCTAAGGTTATAATCGCCGTGATTGAACCTAGGGCAACATTATGATCTCGAAAAACCAACTCAAATTACTTCGTGCATTGGGCCAAAAAAAACAGCGTAAAGCACTCGGCCTGTTTTTGGTGCAAGGTGAAAAAAACGTGCTTGAGCTGGTTGGTAGCGGATTGAGTGTCAAGCAAGTCTTTGCGACGGAAGCTTTTTTGGCGGAAAATCAACACGCATTATCTGGCTATGAATGTGTTGAAGCCTCACTTGATGAGCTGACTAAAGCCAGCACCTTAGTCAGCAATAATGCCGCAATTGCGGTGGTCAATGTGCCAAGCTTTACGTTACCTAACGCCGATGGCTTAATGATCGCCCTTGATGGCGTTTCCGATCCGGGCAATTTGGGCACCATTATTCGTCTTGCAGATTGGTATGGTGTGGAGCACATTATTGCCAGTCATGATTGCGCAGATCCTTATAACCCTAAAACCATCAGCGCCACCATGGGAAGTTTTGCTCGAGTCAAAGTGCATCAAACCGACTTGCCTGCGTATTTAGCTCGCAGTACGTTACCGATTTATGGTGCGTTTTTGGAAGGGGAAAGTGTTCACCGTACCCAATTTTCGGCGGCGGGAATTGTGCTAATGGGCAGTGAGTCTCACGGCATACGAGCGGAAGCTGCTCAATGTGTGACGGACAAAATCACCATTCCTGCGTTTGGTGGTGCCGAGTCATTGAATGTGGCGATGGCCACGGGGATCATCTTAGATAATATTCGTCGTCAGCACAGTTAAATTTATTCAAGATTTACGCTGCGAAATGCGGTTTATTTTTCGAGCATATTTAACTTATTGGGAACCCCATTCCATTTGTCGGCGTCATCCATCGCGGGTTTGACTTCGGTTTGATTGGGCCAGCTTTGTGATAATTCAGCATTGAGTTCAATGAAAATTTTCTGGTCTTCATCAAGCTCATCTTCTTGAAAGATGGCGGCGGCATCACACTCAAACACACACAAACCACAATCAATGCATTCGATGGGGTTGATGACCATAAAATTGGGCCCTTCATGAAAGGCATCGGCCGGGCAGACCGCCACGCAATCGGTGTATTTGCATTGAATACAGTTATCTGTGACTACAAACGCCATGATCGTCCACTCTGAGTCGGTCTAAAAAGTGCAGCGATGATACTTATCCAGCGCCAAATTTCAACTGAGCCGAATTTGGCGAGGCTGGGAATTAGTATGACAGACAATCCAAAGTTTCGTAAAATGCGCGCCATTGTGAGCGGCAAGTATGGCGTTTGAAATCTCATTCCCCCTTCCTTGTTGGCTAAGACACCAAAATAAGACGAGACATCAAAATGATACGTTTAAATGAAATCAAACTTCCGCTCGATCACGCGGAAGACGCATTGCTCGAAGCCATCACCAAAAAATTGGCGATTTCGGCGCAGCAAGTTCTCTCATTCAATGTGTTTAGACGTGGTTATGATGCTCGTAAGAAAAGCAATATTCATCTGATTTATACGCTCGATGTGCTGGTGGAGAGCGATGAGGCTCAGTTGCTCGCAAAATTTGAACGCGATCCTCATGTGCGTCAAACGCCAGATATGGAGTACAAATTTGTTGGAAAAGCGCCGGCAGATCTTACCGAGCGCCCGGTAGTGATTGGCTTTGGCCCTTGTGGTCTGTTTGCGGGGCTTGTTTTGGCTCAAATGGGTTTTAATCCGATTATTGTTGAGCGCGGTAAAGAAGTGCGCGAACGGACCAAAGATACGTTTGGCTTTTGGCGCAAGCGCACATTAAACCCTGAGTCGAATGTGCAGTTTGGTGAAGGTGGTGCAGGTACGTTTTCCGATGGCAAACTTTATAGCCAAGTGAAAGATCCTAATTTTTACGGCCGTAAAGTGATCACCGAATTTGTTGAGGCGGGGGCTCCAGAAGAAATTCTCTACGTGAGTAAACCGCACATTGGTACTTTTAAACTGGTCACCATGATTGAAAAAATGCGCGCCAAAATTATTGAGCTCGGTGGTGAAATTCATTTCAGCACTCGCGTTGATGATTTGCATATTGAAGATGGTCAAATTACCGGCGTCACCTTATCGAGCGGCGAAACGATAAAATCTCGTCACGTGGTATTAGCCGTGGGGCACAGTGCCCGTGATACCTTTGAAATGCTGCATCAACGTGGCGTTTATATGGAAGCCAAACCATTTTCCGTCGGTTTCCGTATTGAGCACAAACAATCGATGATTGATGAAGCGCGTTTTGGCAGTAATGCAGGACATCCATTGCTCGGCGCGGCGGATTATAAGTTGGTGTATCACTGTAAAAATGGCCGCACTGTGTACAGTTTCTGTATGTGTCCTGGCGGCACTGTGGTGGCGGCAACATCGGAAGAAGGCCGCGTTGTGACCAATGGTATGAGCCAATACTCGCGCGCTGAGCGTAATGCCAATAGTGCGATTGTCGTTGGTATTTCGCCTGAGGTGGATTACCCGGGCGATCCTTTGGCGGGTATTCGTTTTCAACGTGAATTGGAATCTAACGCGTACTTACTCGGCGGCGAGAACTATGACGCGCCAGCGCAGAAGATTGGCGATTTCCTAAAAGGCCGCGATCCGAGTGCATTGGGTGATGTTGAACCCTCATTCACGCCGGGCATCAAATTGACGGATTTGTCTAAAGCCTTGCCTCCGTTTGCGATTGAAGCGATTCGTGAAGCGATTCCAGCGTTTGATCGTAAAATCAAAGGATTTGCCAGCGAAGATGGTTTGCTGACTGGCGTTGAAACACGTACGTCATCGCCAGTGTGCATTAAACGCGGGAAAGACTTCCAAAGCGTCAATCTTAAAGGTTTCTACCCCGCGGGTGAAGGCGCTGGGTATGCGGGGGGCATTTTGTCTGCAGGGATTGATGGGATCAAAGTGGCTGAAGCCGTAGCCAAAGCGATACTTGAGCAAGAGTAGAATGATAATAAGGCCAGCGAAAGCTGGCCTTATTGAATCGGCAACGTCAAATTGTTTGAGCCTATCGCCGTTTTGTTTATCGTCAGCCCGTCTCTTTAATGTGGCGGCGATGGGTGTAAGGCTCGTTTACGATGACGCGGGCGTGAAATCACCGAGCGGTTTACTTTTGGGATAAACTCGAACTAACTTGACTCGATTTTCCTCGAGATCAACGATTTCCATCGCATGCTCTGCAACTTGCAAACTGAGATGGCTTTCTGGAATGTGCTCTAAGTGTTCCAAAATAAGGCCATTAAGTGTGCGTGGTCCATCGGTTGGCAAACGCCATTTCAGCCCTTTGTTGATGTCGCGAATGTTGGTCGAGCCTTCGATTAAAAAGCTGCCATCTTGCTGAGGGGTGATTTCATCCGCTAGGCTGGGCGAAATCGACGTGGTAAATTCGCCGACGATCTCCTCAAGAATATCTTCAAGCGTGATAAGTCCGTTGATGTCGCCATATTCATCCACAATCAGGCCAATTCGCTGCTTCTTTCTTTGAAATTTTAGCAGTTGAACATTCAGCGGAGTTCCTTCAGGAATGAAGTAGACTTCATCGGCTGCGCGCAGCAGCGTCTCTTTATTGAACTCATTTTTCTCTAACATAATGCGATACGCTTCGCGCAGCCGCAGCATACCGACCACATCATCAATATTGTCGCGGTACAAAACCACACGCCCATGAGCCGAGTGAGTGAGTTGGCGTACGATAGATTTCCAATCGTCATTCACATCGATGCCGCTAATTTCATTGCGTGGCACCATAATGTCGCTCACCGTCACGTGTTCGAGATCCAAAATAGAAACCAGCATATCTTGGTGACGAGAGGGGATAAGATTGCCTGCTTCATTCACCACAGTGCGCAGCTCATCACTGCTTAGTTCGTCTTTGCTCTCTTGCGCGGTATTGACACCAAGCAGCCGAATGAAGCCATTGGTGATGAGGTTAACTAACGCCACCAATGGCGCAAGTAATTTCATTAGAGCGGTGAGAACAATGCTACTGGCAAAAGAGACACGTTCGGGGTAGAGCGCCGCAATGGTTTTTGGCGTAACTTCGGCAAACACCAAAATGATTAAGGTGAGAGCGCCCGTGGCAATGGCAACGCCAAGATTGCCGAATAAGCGCATACCTAAAATGGTGGCAATCGCGGAGGCGAGAATGTTGACCAGATTGTTGCCAATCAAGATGAGACCAATAAGCCGATCAGGACGTTCAAGCAGGCGCTCAACGCGTTTAGCGCCCTTATGACCTTGATTAGCAAGGTGCTTAAGTCGATAACGGTTCAGAGCCATCATGCCAGTCTCTGAGCCGGAAAAATAACCTGATATGACGATAAGACACGCGAGTAGCGTCAATAAGATACCCGTAGAGATGTCGTCCAAAACTTACCCAATCCTTGTGCTGTATGGTCTCACTGTGCGCTATTGAAGCTAAGTTGTCAATTGGACGTTTTATCGCCAGTCAATCTAATTTTCTCTGCGTTAGCTGAGAATGATCTCGCGCACAAAGCGGCTACCGAAATACGCCAAGGTAAGCAATGTGGCGCCGACAATGGCGAACCACGTCACTTTTTTACCTCGCCAACCTTGCTGATAGTGGCCCCACAGCAGCACCGAATAAACCACCCACGCCATGAAAGATAAAATGGCCTTGTGACCTTTACCTTGAGCGAACATATCGTGCACAAAAATAAATCCAGTTAGCAAAGTGGCCGTTAATAAGAGGTTGCCGACGAGAATGATCTTAAACAAATGGCGTTCAATCAGCATTAACGGTGGCATATTGGGGTTAATCGCCAGTGATTTTTTACTTTTTAACCGATTATCCAGCCATGCCAGTTGTAATGCGTACAGTGTCCCTATCGTCAATGTGGCGTATGAAAACAGCGCCAGTGAAATATGAATCAATAACTTAGGGTCGTTTTCTAAATGATGCAGAAAAGTGCTGGGAAGATGGTTTGCGGCCGTGAGATTAATCGCGGCAAAACAGTATGCGACAGGAAGCAAAAACCATAAACGCTGTTTGAGCATGGCGGCACTCAGAACCAGCGAAATGATAAAACTGATGAGTGATGCGACATTCAAAATACTGAGATTTTGGCCACTGTCATTAAAGATAAGATCGCTTAATAGCCAAGCATGACAAATCAGTGCTGCGGTTGCAGCCACAAGCACGATACGAATTTTTATCCCCGTTTGTTGTGCAAGGCCTGGCACAATAGTGGCGATGGCCACCGCATAGAGTAAAGCAGCAGCGACGGCGATAATAGAGTCCATAATTTTAGGTAATATTCCAAAAGTCAGTGGCCGCATTATATACGAAGTGATGAGGTGTGTTGACCTTTCGCACCGTTTTTTGTGGCGGTTTGTGAACTGTTTATATCCTAGCTCTCACGACTTAGGTGTAACTCAATCTTTGGCTAAGGTATACTCATTCTATTGTTTGCCTGCATGGCAGCCAAATGACGCTTATATCCCCTTCCTACTTGACGTTGCGGGGTTGTCAGCTTGCTCTCACAGACCTCACTACATAGCGTGTCTATGTTCAGAGGCTTTGCTTATGAGGGGCTGACCTGCATCGATATAGGGTTGGGTATCAACAGCGTCGATGAAAATGGCAACGAAGATTCGACATAAGAGACGACAATGTTTGAGAATTTAACGGATCGTTTATCCAGAACGCTGAAAAACATCAGCGGCAAAGGTCGCCTGACCGAAGACAATATCAAAGAGACGCTGCGCGAAGTGCGCATGGCGCTGCTTGAAGCGGATGTCGCCCTACCTGTGGTTCGCGAGTTTGTTAATCGCGTTAAAGCTGGCGCGGTAGGGGTTGAAGTATCAAAGTCGCTCACGCCAGGCCAAGAGTTTATCAAAATTGTTCAAGCTGAGCTTGAAGCGGTTATGGGTGAGTCTAATGAAGCGCTCAACCTTGCCGCTCAGCCACCTGCTGTGGTGTTGATGGCGGGTTTGCAAGGGGCTGGTAAAACGACCTCTGTGGGTAAGTTGGCCAAACTTTTGACCGAGCGCGATAAAAAGAAAGTGCTGGTCGTGTCTGCCGACGTTTATCGCCCTGCAGCAATTAAGCAGCTTGAAACGCTTGCCACCGATGTGGGCGTTGATTTCTTCCCATCAAGCCCAGATCAAAAGCCGATTGATATTGCCAATGCCGCCATTGATCACGCTAAGAAGAAATTCTATGACGTGCTGCTGGTCGATACGGCGGGTCGTCTTGCGATTGATGAGCAGATGATGGCTGAAATTCAGCAGTTGCACGCAGCGATAAATCCAGTCGAAACCTTGTTTGTGGTTGACGCCATGACAGGTCAAGATGCGGCCAATACGGCAAAAGCGTTTGGTGACGCACTGCCATTGACCGGGGTTATTTTAACTAAGGTCGACGGCGATGCTCGCGGCGGTGCGGCGCTATCGGTACGTCATATTACAGGTAAGCCCATCAAATTCTTGGGTGTCGGTGAAAAAACCGATGCACTAGAGCCGTTCCACCCTGACCGCGTAGCATCACGCATTCTCGGCATGGGCGATGTGTTGTCGCTGATTGAAGATCTGCAGCGTAACGTTGACCACGAAAAAGCGGCGAAACTGGCACAAAAGTTCAAAGAGAAGAAAGGCTTTGATCTGGAAGATTTTCGTGAGCAGTTAGGCCAAATGCAAAATATGGGCGGCATGATGGGAATGCTTGATAAGCTTCCAGGCATGTCGCAACTTCCTGCTAATGTCAAAGACAAGGTCGATGACAAAATGTTTAAGCAGATGGAAGCCATTATCAATTCAATGACGATGAAAGAACGTCAGCGTCCAGAACTGATTAAAGGCTCGCGCAAAAAACGGATTGCAGCAGGCTCTGGCACTCAAGTGCAAGACGTTAACCGTCTACTCAAGCAGTTTACCCAGATGCAGAAGATGATGAAGAAAATGCAAAAGGGCGGCATGAAAGGCATGATGCGCAACATGCAAGGCATGATGGGTGGCATGGGCGGTGGTGGTTTTAATCCGTTTGGTCGTTAATCGCAGCGCTGTGGTTTTGATGCTAACGCATCTCTAACCCTTTCAGTTGTTTGAGCATAAAGTTTCAAGGTGTTAGCGAGATCACATCATTACGGCTCAGTTTGTGGTGGTGAAAAAGTAGCTAAAGACCTTGCATTGCTTCGGAATAAGAGTAAAATTCCGGAGCTTTATTTTGGCACGAGACCCCAAACTGTTTAATAAATTTAAGCGGTTACTGGGGTTAATTTTATTTTTGAGAAAGCAAAGAGGACGACATGGTAACCATTCGTTTGGCACGTCACGGCGCGAAAAAGCGTCCATTCTATCAAATCGTAGTAGCGGACAGCCGCAATGTTGCAACTGGCCGTTTCATCGAGAAAGTGGGTTTCTTTAACCCAACTGCACAAGGTCAAGAAGAAGGTCTACGTATCGATCTAGATCGCGTTAACCACTGGGTTGGTCAAGGCGCATCTCTATCTGACCGCGTTGCTAAGCTAGTTAAAGACGCTCAAAAAGCGGCTTAATTCTAACGAAAGTAGAAATTAGCTTATGTCGATGAAAGGTAAAGAAACAATGAGCAACGAAAAAATGGTTGTAGGTAAGTTTGGTGCTACTTATGGCATTCGTGGTTGGCTCAAGGTTTTTTCCTACACAGACAATGCTGAAAACATCTTTGATTACAGCCCTTGGTTTGTTAACGAAAAAGGGCAGTGGGTTGAGCACAAAGTCGAAAGCTGGAAGCGCCATAACAAAGGTATGGTGGTAAAGCTTGAAGGATTAGAAGTACGCGAAGACGCGCATCTGCTAACCAATGTCGAAATTGCGATTGACCCGGCGGTATTACCAGAATTGTCAGAAGACGAGTTCTACTGGCGTGAATTGTTCGGAATGCAAGTAGTGACCACTAAAGGTTACGATTTAGGCACAGTCACAGACATGCTTGAAACTGGCTCGAACGATGTTTTGGTAGTAAAAGCCAATCTAAAAGATGCTTTTGGGCAAAAGGAACGATTAATTCCGTTCCTTGAAGAGCAAGTGATCATTAAAGTGGATCGCGAAGCTCAACGGATCGAAGTTGACTGGGATCCTGGATTCTAATCTTCAAAACTACAGAGCGAATTTAACATGTGGGTTGGCGTTATTAGCCTATTTCCAGAAATGTTCCGTTCTGTTACGGATTTTGGAGTAACAGGTCAAGCGGTTAAAAAAGGTCTCTTATCGATTGAGACATGGAATCCTCGTGATTTCACTCACGATAAGCATCGAACTGTCGATGATAGACCTTACGGTGGTGGCCCCGGTATGTTGATGATGGTGCAGCCTTTGCGCGACGCTATTCACACAGCCAAAGCAGCCTCACCGGGTAAGACGAAAGTCATTTACCTCTCGCCTCAAGGTCGCAAGCTCGACCAAAAAGGGGTTGTTGAGCTGGCAACAAACGAGAACTTGCTTCTCATTTGTGGCCGCTACGAAGGGGTAGATGAGCGCATTATTCAGTCCGAAGTTGACGAAGAATGGTCAATTGGTGACTTTGTAATGACCGGCGGAGAAATTCCGGCGATGACGCTCATTGATGCGGTATCGCGCTTTGTCCCTGGAGTGTTAGGCGATTTTGCCTCTGCAGAAGAAGATTCTTTTGCGAATGGCTTACTCGATTGCCCGCACTATACGCGCCCTGAGATCCTCGACGATAAAACCGTTCCGACGGTGTTGATGTCAGGCAATCATCAGGCGATTCGTCGCTGGCGATTACAGCAATCGCTAGGCCGAACTTGGCTGAGAAGACCAGAGCTTCTGGAAAACCTAGCTCTGACTGACGAACAGGAACTATTGCTCGCTGAGTTCATTCGTGAACACAAAGCGCAGTAACCTAATTTATTTAGTATCAGTTTATTCTAGGAAATTGAAAATGAGTAACATCATCAAAGCTCTTGAGCAAGAGCAAATGAAATCAGACCTACCTAAATTTGCACCAGGTGACACTGTTGTTGTTCAAGTTAAGGTAAAAGAAGGTGAGCGTGAGCGTCTACAGGCTTTTGAAGGCGTTGTAATCGCTATCCGTAACCGTGGTCTACACTCTGCATTCACTGTACGTAAGATCTCTAACGGTGAAGGTGTTGAGCGTACGTTCCAAACTCACTCTCCAGTTGTTGATAGCATTGAAGTTAAACGCCGCGGTGCAGTACGTCGTGCCAAACTGTACTACCTACGTGAGCGTTCTGGTAAGTCAGCTCGTATCAAAGAGAAACTTGCTAAGAAGTAATGCTATAACTAGCGTTCTCATAGTATTAACGGAGTCCCTCGGGGCTCCGTTTTTTTATGGAGAAAGGAAAGGGGCGGGTTGCTAGTGACGAGGGTTAGGACGACGTTTAAGAGTGGTCCTAAGGTGCTGTGTTCCTGTGGGGTGTTCCACAGAACCATAGAACTAAGTTAGTACTGTTCTTCTGACCAGCCATCAGAATCTGACATATCTGGCGCGCCAGGAATGCTATTTTCCTCATCCGCCCACTCGCCAAAATCGATCATTTGGCATTTTTTACTGCAAAACGGACGGTGAGGACTTTGTTCACCCCAAGTGACTTGGGTGCCGCATTGTGGGCAAGAAACAATCGTCGGTTGGTTCATGATAAATACTCACGTTAATCATACTCAGCAAGTGCTGGGAACTTGATGTTACAGCATTGTGCCGTCTATCCCCTTCCTACTTGAAGTTGCAGCGTTGTTGACCGGCACTCACAAACCTCATCACATAGTATATCTATGTTCAGAGGCTTTGTTTGCTGGTCGCCGACCAGCATCTTCAAGTTGTTTGGGTATAACAGCCATGCCAAGTGGGTTGGGTACAGAGCCGCCAGTGTACGCGAAACTGTCATCAAGCCCAAGCCCAGTCTTTGGCCGCATTACCTGGTGCTCAATGGGGAGCTAATTGCAAACAGCAAGATGAAAGGTCACATCTTGAGCGGTGGCTTGTCCGGTTTCAAAGTAGAGGAATTTAATCGCAAATCGACTTTTATGGCCTGAAATCATCGGATAAACCCCAAATTCTAATGGGATCTCAAGGCGTAAAATATTGGCCTCTTCCGCGTCGCTTTGGAAAAAACCAGTACGCGCAATTTGCGGCTTTAAGTGACCCGTTTCTCGCGTTAATTTAAGCCATAATGCGAGAGACTCACTGAGCGGGCGTAATGAGTTCAACCATTTTTGACTGTCGCGTTGGCGACGTTCCGTTGGCAAATGTTGCCAAAAGTGCAGGGCGGGCAAGTCAAAGCAGCAAGCGCCACCAGGCAAGTTGAATCGTTGACGAATCGCGGCTAAAAATCGATCTTCTTTTAGTGATTGCCCAAACCGCTCCGCTGCCATAAGGCGAGCATGAATTTGACTCAGTTCATCAAGCAAGGTGCGTAAAGTGGCTTGATCAACGCCATCCACATCCAGCCAAGCTCGATAGGTTTGTCGCTGTTTTTCCAGATCTTTGGCCAGTTCACTTTTGAGCTGGATCTGTTCAAAGATCTCAAGGAGATCAAACAGCGCACGAAAAAAAAGCAGATACTGGTGGGGATCGTGAAATTGCGCAGCGGCATGAGCTTGGCGCAACAGAGATTCGACTCGCAGATAAATACGAGTTTTTTCATTCAACGGATGTTCGAATTTGTGCGTGCTCATGCTATTCAGTCAGTAGAAATGATGCCGCTATTTTGGCCCATTTTGTGTACTTATGGCTAGGTACTTTCGATGTAATTGGTCAATTTTGTCAAAAAGAGTGTGCTGATCCGTGAGATTGTCCACGACTTCGGTGGCGTAACTCAGGCGCTGAGCGCGAGTCGCTTGTGCTGCAAGGATGGCTTGAACCTGTTCGGCAGAGACCCCATCGCGAGCGCAGGTACGTGCAATTTGGGTTTGTTCATCCACATCCACCACCAAAATGCGGTCACATAAGGATTGCAGCTGATTTTCTATCAATAGCGGTACGACTAATAATGCATACGGTGACTGAGTTTGGGTAAGCGCACGTTGCATTTGCGTGCGAATTAAAGGGTGCATTAACTCATTGAGCCACTGTTTATCGGCATCATTATTAAAAATGCGTTCACGCAATTGGGCGCGGTCAAGCGTGCCATCACGATTTAAAATTTGCGGTCCAAAGTGCGCGGCAATTTGCTGCAAACCTTGTGTTTTCGGTTCAACAACTTGCCGAGCAATCACATCGGCGTCAACCAAATCAATGCCGTATGCTTGATGAAAGCGATTGGCAACTGTGGTCTTGCCACTGGCAATGCCGCCAGTGAGGCCAACGACGAAACTCATATTAAAGCCCCAAAACCGCGTGAAAATACCACTGCTGAATGTCATTGCCCCAAAGTAAGGCCACCCAGCCGGCTATGGCCAAATAAGGCCCAAATGGGAATGCGCTGTTGATCCCTTGCTTTTGCAGTCGCAGTTGAATTAGGCCAAATACCACGCCAACCAGCGAGGAGAGCAAAATGATCATCGGTAGGGCTTGCCAGCCACACCAAGCGCCAAGGGCTGCGAGCAATTTGAAATCCCCATAGCCCATTCCCTCTTTGCCGGTGATCAGACGAAATAAGTGATAAACACTCCACAGCGATAGATAACCTGCCATGGCACCAATGACCGCATCTTGCAATGAAACGGGGCTTATTTGTAACAGCGCCAATAAAATCCCTGCCCAAAGCAGGGGCAAAGTGAGCTGGTCGGGCAGCAACATGGTATCCAAATCGATAAAGGTCGCAGCGATAAGTACCCATGATAGCGCGATGATCGCAAGCGTCATGTCACTGTAGCCCAGATGCCAAGCAACCCAACCGGAAACCAAAGCGGTTAATAATTCAACCAGTGGATAACGAACACTAATCGCGTGCTGGCAATGATGGCAGCGGCCTTTTAACCAAAGCCAACTGAGCAGCGGAATGTTGTCGCGGACTCGAATCGCGGTATGACAATGCGGGCAGGTTGAGCGTGGTAAACTTAAACTCAGTGTTTCGGTGACGGGGGCAATGTTGGCGTTGGGAAATGATTCAGCGCACTCATTTTGCCAAGCGATTTCCATCATGCGCGGTAGGCGTGCAATCACGACATTTAAAAAACTGCCGATAATTAGGCCAAGGAGTGCGGCAAAAAGCGCAAAACTCCACGGCATCATAATAAAAAGCTCTATCATCTGTTATACACAAGGTTGTGGTACGCACGGCGGCGCAAAGGAGTCGTTATTCTAACCCATAACACTCATTAGGTTGAAGATAGGCAGATACATCGCCGTCACTAAACCACCAACCACCACACCGAGAAACACGATAATCAGTGGCTCTAAGATCTTACTTAAATTATCGACCGTGTTATCCACCTCAAATTCGTAGATAGCGGCGATTTTGTTGAGCATGCTATCGAGCTGACCAGACTCTTCTCCTATCATCACCATTTGCAGCACCATCTCAGGAAACGCTTCGGTATTGCGCATGGCAATATACATTGGCACGCCTGCCGCAGTATCGCGATGAATCTGTTTCACCGCTTGCTCGAAATACGCATTTCCTGCGGTTTTTCCGGTGGTTTGTAACCCCATGAGAATGGGAATACCCGAGCTAAAGCTGGTGGCCAAAGTGCGACTAAACCGGGCAATAGCCGCTTTGGTGAGTATCGAGCCTAAAATCGGAAGCCGTAAACTTAAGCGAGCTAACAGGTAGGTTAAGTGCGAAGAACGCTGTTTGGCTTTGAGTAACAAAAGTCCCCCTATTGCGCTGACACTCATTACCCATGCGCCATATTGCTGGACCCAGTCTGAGAGCACCAGCACTTGACGAGTAAAAAAGGGCAATTCGGCGCCATAGCTGGCAAACATGGTTTTAAATTGAGGGATCACCAGCACCAACATTAAATAGGAAACCAGCATGGCGATGATCACGACGATACTAGGATAAATAGAGGCTTTAATGACTTTTGCTCGCAACTGCTCACTCTTTTCACGATAAAGAGCAAGGCGCTCAAATATCGCATCTAACTGACCCGATTGCTCTCCTGTGGCGACCAAATCAATATACAAAGGGTCAAACAGTGAACTTGCTTGGTGCAAGCTTTTCGCCAGTGGCATGCCACTTTCAATCGATTGACAGACATGGCGTAAAAGCGACTTCATTTCGGCTTTTTTATGATTGTCACTGACCAGTTTTAGCGCCTGTAAAATCGGAACGCCGGTGGCGAGCATGGTGGCAAGTTGGCGCGTCAGTAACGTGATATCTCGCGGTTTGAGGCGGTTTCTGATGCGGCTGATGAGTGAGACACGACGGCTTTTGAGCTTGCGGATTTGGATTCGCTGCGCTTTGAGTTTTTCGCGCACCTCGATTTCACTCATGGCCAGCAGACGTCCGGCGCATTTTTGACCCGCGCTGTTTTGGCCCTTCCAATCGTAGTTTTTTAGCATTCTTGGCTTCATAGCTGTGGCCTAATCAATAAAAAGCACTCGCTGCAACTCTTCAAAACTGGTGATTCCAGCACTCACTTTCTCAAGCCCGGATTGGGTTAACGTGAGCATGCCTTGCTCAGCCGAGAGACGTTCAATCTCATAAGCGGAAGCGTTATGAAAGATGGCATCGGCAAGGGGGGAATTAAATGCCATCACTTCATAAAGTCCAACGCGGCCGCTGTAACCAAGGTTACATTGACTGCAACCTGCCGGATTAGCGCGATAAATCGTACTGCCTAAGTGAAGCCCAAGCGCACTTTGCGCCGCCGTCACGGTTGTGGCGCATTTGCAATGGGGACACAACCTGCGTGCGAGTCGCTGCGCAATGATCAGGCTGAGAGAGGCGGCAAGGTTATAGGCTTCAATCCCCATGTTGGTAAGGCGTATGACCGTTTCAGCGGCAGAGTTAGTATGAAGGGTCGAGAGCAAAAGGTGTCCCGTTTGCGCCGCTTTAATGGCGATTTCTGCGGTTTCGCTATCGCGGATCTCCCCAAGCATGATTACATCGGGATCTTGACGTAAAAATGCGCGCAGTGCGGTAGCAAAGTTAAGGCCAATTTTGGGCTGAATTTGCACCTGATTGATACCGAATAGGTTGATTTCTATTGGGTCTTCTGCCGTTGCAATGTTAATTTCGGGTCGGTTAATGAGACTCAGCCCAGCGTAGAGTGACACGGTTTTGCCGCTGCCGGTTGGGCCTGTGATCAATATCATCCCTTGAGGTTTTTTCAGCGCATTGACATAGAGGGCTTTTTGTTGCGGATTAAACCCGAGTTGGTCAAGGTTTAACTTGTTTGCGCTGCTCTCTAGCAGTCGTAACACAATTTTTTCACCAAATAGCGTTGGCAGGGTAGAGACACGCATGTCAATCGCAGTGGTATCATTGAGGCGCAATTTGATACGGCCATCTTGAGGTAGGCGGCGCTCAGCAATGTCGAGTTTGGCGATAATTTTGAGTCGCGATGACAAGCGACGACTGAGTTGAGTCGGAGGCTGCTCAGTTTCAATCAATAATCCATCACAGCGCAGCCGAACGCGGTAGTGATTATCATAGGGCTCGAAATGAATGTCAGAAGCGCCTTTACGCACCGCATCGAGTAAGATTTGGTTGATGAAACGGGCAACGGGAGCACTGTCTTGGCTTAAATCCTCGATTTGTTCAAGTTCATCGTCAGAGACGCGTACCAGTGTGGCTAACTCATCGCGGTTGATCTCTTTTCCCTGCGAGGCTGATGCGCTGGCGGCAAGCGTTTGGCCATAGAGGTGGCGTATGGCGCTTTGAAGAGAGGTAATGTCACACAATACGGGCTCAACATGGAACTCTGAAGAGAAGCGAAATTCCTCTTCGGCTTGCTGGCTGGTAGGGTCGGCGAGGGCGAGCAGTAACGTGCCATCGACAATCTGTAGCGGCAAGGCTTGGTGGCGCGTGATGAGCGCGCGCAGGCCGAGTTGCTGACAAGTCGCGGCATAGTCAAATTCGGTGAGTTCGATTTGACGCAAGCCAAACGTGGCAGCTAAAAATGCTGCCAGTTGTTTGGCTTCAATATGCTGACCACGAATCAATAACTCAGCCGCGCTTGCTTCGCCTTGTGCCCACTGCGCTTCAAGTTGCAGCAGCGCATTGGCACTCAGGTGCTGATGTTGCGCCAGCAGCTCAAAAATCGGGTGCGACATAATCAAAGGCGTTTAACTCTTAGCTGCTTGGACACCAATCGGTGACGACAGTGTCATCTACTTCACAACTGACTTGCCATGTATAGCCAAAGGTAACACCATCTTTTACTTTTTCTGTTGGTGTCAAAATGACTGAACTTTTGGCCGGTAACGAACCAAATCCAGCGGAGCTAAGCGCAGTAATAACGCCATTTTCTGTTGTGATTGTGAAATCACCCAGATCTTGGGTTGCCGGAATGCCGTTATTTGGCGAATCACAATCTGCTAAGGTGTTACCTGACGCTAAACAGATCGTCACAGCAGATTTCATTGCTGAGGTGGCTTGGAGCATATTCGTGGCATTCGCACGTTTGGTGTAATCTTGGTAGGCTGGAATGGCGAAGGCAGACAAAATTGCGACAATCGCCACCACAATCATCAATTCAACGAGGGTAAAACCGCGTTGTGTCATGCGTTGACTCTGTTTCATCATTAGTCCTTACTATTTAGAGAGACGATGACGGCTAGAGTAAACAGCGGATAAACTTGAGCAAAAGAGATTGTGGCGGGGTGTGCGAGGCAAAGTCAAAAATTATTCAACTGTTGCAATAACCTCGCAACAATTTGCGAGGTTATTGTTATTGAGGGCGACCGATTAAGAATTTATTCTTGGCAAAAGCGCATCGAAAGGTCTAGCGCCTGAATGTGCTTGGTCAGCGCGCCAACCGAGATGTAATCGACACCGGTTTCGGCGTACTCAGCAATGGTATCAAGCGTCACATTGCCTGAGTTTTCCAAGGCGGCACGGCCAGCATTGATCGCCACGGCTTGACGCATCATCTCTGTGGTAAAGTTATCAAGCATAATGATGTCGGCACCGGCATCAATGGCCTGTTGCAGCTCATCTAAAGACTCGGTTTCGACTTCTACCGGTTTGCCAGGGTTGAGCGCTTTGGCGGTGTGAATCGCGGCAGCGATGCCACCGCATGCTATGATGTGATTTTCTTTAATGAGGTAGGCGTCAAAAACCCCAATACGATGATTGTCCCCTCCGCCACAGGCAACGGCGTATTTCAACGCACTGCGCAGGCCAGGAATGGTTTTTCGCGTGTCCAACAGACGGCATTGAGTATGAGCAATCTTGGCAGCATAACGGGCGGTCACGGTCGCGCAGCCAGATAAGGTTTGAATAAAGTTCATCGCGTTGCGCTCGCCTGTTAATAGCGCGCGCGCCGGGCCTTCAAGTGTACACAGCGTTTGATTTGGCGTGAGAGCATCGCCATCTTGAACATGCCAAGTGATAGTGACGTCACCGCCAAGCTGTTTAAACACTTCATCGGCCCAAGCTTGGCCACAAAACACGCCAGCCTCACGAGTGATAATTGTGGCTCGGTTACGAACATCGGCGGGAATGAGCGCTGCGGTGATATCATTGCTGGCATCGAGCGTACCACCGAGATCCTCTTTGAGCGTGTCGCGCACCGCACGAGTAATATCGGCAGGCAGTGATTGCTTGAGCGCCTCAAGACGCGCTTGGCTGTTGTGAGTTTGATTCATGCACATCGTTCTTGAAAGGGGATGGGAAGCAAATGATACTCTTGGCGTAGCACAATTTCAGTAATTTTCAGCACAAATCGCACGGGAACCGAGTTATGCAGCAAATCTGTCATGAAATCGAGCAAGGATGGTGGCGAAAGGCGCGTCGCGTGCCGTCTCCCCATTATGATCTACGTCCAACACCAACAATGTCTGGCTTACCCTGTGATATTTCACTTTTGGTGCTTCATAACATTTCGTTGCCGCCGGGCCAATTTGGTGGCCCTTTTATTGAGGACTTTTTTTTAGGTCAGCTGGACGCATCGCAACATCCCTTTTTTCAGGTAATTGAAAAAATGCGAGTGTCAGCTCACTGCTTGATCCGTCGTGACGGTGAGGTTGTGCAATTTGTGTCGTTCGAGCATCGCGCGTGGCATGCCGGTATTTCATCATTTGCCGGCCGTGAGCGATGTAACGATTACTCAATTGGTATTGAACTCGAAGGCACTGATTTTACGCATTATACCACCGAGCAGTATCACAGCTTGGCCGAGCTGACTGCGCAGCTGCAGTGTTGTTACCCTGAAATGGTCAACGAGCGGATCACCGGTCATCAATACATAGCACCACTGCGAAAAACCGATCCGGGTTTGTGTTTTGATTGGCGGTATTTTCATGGTGAGCTAGCGCAAGCTAAGCGTCAGCTCTAAGTGGTTTGGGTATCCATTTTTTCACCATACTTGAGCGGCATTGACCGTTTTACCTCGTTCATCCACCGCTCACTCATCGAATGAGATGGCGCAAAATATGTTACCAATTTGCGTCATTTGCATGACACCGCTCAGAATATTCGCTGCACCTCCGTTGCATATGTGTAATTGGTAAGACCAAAGTATTTATCATTTAGACACTCATCTGTTAATTCTTTGTGTGCATCCTCTCCTTTCCATGATTTACATCAAATTTATCTAGACATTAATGTATTTGATATGTTAATTTTTGTGCATTGAATAAATTGGTAAGACCAATTAACAGCAACGCGAAAAAGTGGCTTTGATAATGACCTATCAACGGATTCGTCAGCCAAAACTCTCTGATGTGATAGAGCAAGAGTTGGAGCGGCTGATAGTAGAAGGAACCTTAGCGCCGGGCCAGCAACTACCGCCAGAGCGTGAATTGGCAAAACAATTTGAGGTGTCACGACCTTCGATACGTGAAGCGATTCAACGTTTGGAGGCAAAGCGCCTATTGACCCGTCGTCAGGGCGGGGGGACTTTTGTTAGCGAGCACATTTGGACCAGTTTTTCCGATCCGCTCTTGAATCTGCTAGCCAGCCATTCCGAAACTCAATTGGACTTGCTTGAAGCGCGTCATGCGCTAGAAGGTATTGCCGCTTATTTTGCCGCGTTGCGCGGAACCGAGGCCGATTTTGCGCGCATTGTCAGTACGCTCGAAAGCATCAGTGATGAGCAAACAGCGCAAAATATTGAGGCAGAAGCAGCCGCGGTTATGGCGTTTTTGGTTGCCTTAACCGAAGCGGCTCACAACGTAGTTTTGCTGCATATCGTGCGCAGCCTTGCGCCTTTGTTAGAGCAAAACGTGTTACAGAATTTGAAGCTGTTACACCGCCGTGAAGAAGTGGTGGTGAAAGTCAGTAAACACCGCGCCAACATTGTTGACGCGATCGTTTCTGGCCAGCCAGAGCAGGCGCGCGAAATGTGTCACGCCCATTTGGCTTATATCGAAGAAACCTTATTGGATCTCAGTCGAGAGGAGTCGCGTCGTGAGCGCTCTCTTCGACGAATTCAACAAGGGAATAATTCATCCACGACGTAATTTATCTTGTTTGATCCCACTATTAGAAGGATAGATCGCCATGTCTGATATCAAGCATGACGTAGATGCACTGGAAACTCAGGAGTGGTTAGCTGCGCTTGAGTCGGTTGTTCGCGAAGAGGGAATTGAGCGTGCTCAATTTCTACTTGAGCAAGTGCTCGACAAAGCGCGCCTAGATGGCGTTGATATGCCAACTGGCATTACAACCAACTACATTAACACCATTCCTGCCTCGCAAGAGCCGGCTTATCCGGGCGATACCACGCTTGAGCGTCGCATTCGTTCGATCATCCGCTGGAATGCCATCATGATCGTACTGCGTGCGTCGAAAAAAGATTTGGACTTGGGGGGGCATATGGCCTCATTCCAATCGTCAGCCGCGTTTTATGAAACCTGCTTTAACCATTTCTTCCGTGCGCCAAACGCAAAAGATGGCGGTGATTTGGTTTACTACCAAGGTCATATCTCTCCGGGGATCTACGCTCGTGCATTTGTTGAAGGCCGCTTGACAGAAGAGCAGTTGGACAACTTCCGTCAGGAAGTCGATGGCAAAGGTCTTCCTTCATATCCACACCCGAAATTGATGCCAGAGTTTTGGCAATTCCCAACGGTTTCTATGGGATTAGGCCCAATTGCCTCTATCTATCAAGCGCGTTTCCTCAAATATCTTGAAGGTCGTGGTTTGAAAGACACCGCCGAGCAGCGTGTTTATGCCTTCCTTGGTGACGGTGAGATGGATGAACCAGAATCGCGTGGTGCAATCTCTTTCGCCGCGCGTGAGAAACTGGATAACCTATGTTTCCTTATCAACTGTAACCTGCAGCGCCTTGATGGCCCTGTCATGGGTAACGGTAAGATCATTCAAGAACTTGAAGGCTTGTTTAAAGGCGCAGGTTGGAATGTGGTGAAAGTTATCTGGGGCAATAATTGGGATGCTCTGCTTGCTAAAGACACCACAGGTAAGCTATTGCAGCTGATGAATGAAACCATTGATGGTGATTATCAAACCTTCAAAGCTAAAGATGGTGCGTACGTGCGTGAGCACTTCTTTGGAAAATACCCAGAAACGGCAGCGCTGGTTGCGGATATGACCGACGATGAGATTTTTGCGCTCAAACGCGGTGGTCATGACTCATCGAAGCTTTACGCTGCATACAAAAATGCCGAAGAGACCAAAGGGAAACCGACGGTTATCCTAGCGAAAACCGTAAAAGGTTATGGTATGGGTGAGGCTGCAGAAGGTAAGAACATTGCGCACCAAGTTAAGAAGATGGATATGACGCACGTATTGCACCTGCGTGATCGTCTTGGTCTTCAAGATATTTTGACCGATGACGCGGTGAAAGAGCTTCCATATCTGAAACTAGAGCAAGGTTCAAAAGAGTACGAATATCTTCACGCGCGTCGCCAAGCTCTGCATGGCTATACGCCACAGCGCCTACCAAAATTCACTCAAGATCTTGTCGTGCCTGAGCTAGACGAATTTAAACCGCTGCTGGAAGAGCAAAAGCGTGAGATCTCATCGACGATGGCGTTTGTGCGTGCGTTGAACGTTCTGCTTAAGAATAAAAATATCGGTAAGAACATCGTGCCTATCATCGCTGACGAAGCGCGTACCTTTGGTATGGAAGGCTTGTTCCGCCAAATCGGTATTTATAACCCACACGGTCAGAACTATACCCCACAAGATCGCGATATTGTTTCTTACTACAAAGAAGCGACTTCAGGTCAGGTTCTGCAAGAAGGGATCAATGAACTTGGTGCGATGTCTTCGTGGGTTGCGGCTGCGACGTCATACTCGACCAACGATCTGCCTATGATCCCGTTCTACATCTATTACTCAATGTTCGGTTTCCAACGTGTTGGCGACATGGCATGGATGGCCGGTGACCAACAAGCGCGTGGCTTCCTATTAGGGGCAACAGCAGGCCGCACCACACTAAATGGTGAAGGCTTACAACACGAAGACGGTCACTCGCACATTATGGCGAGTACGGTACCAAATTGTATCTCTTATGACCCTACTTTTGCCTACGAAGTGGCGGTGATTATGCAAGACGGTATTCGTCGCATGTACGGTGAGAACCAAGAGAACGTGTTCTACTACCTAACACTGATGAACGAAAACTACGCCATGCCAGCAATGCCAGAGGGTGCGGAAGAAGGCATTCGCAAAGGGATCTACAAACTTGAAACTTACGCGGGTTCGAAGGGCAAAGTTCAGCTAATGAGCTCAGGCACCATTATGAACGAAGTGCGTAAAGCGGCGAAGATCTTGAGCGATGAGTACGGCATTGCATCTGATGTTTATTCTGTCACTTCATTTAACGAAGTGACCCGCGATGGCCAGGCTTGTGAGCGTTTCAATATGTTGCACCCGAATGCCGAAGCGCAAGTGCCTTACATTCAACAAGTCATGGGAACTGAACCTGCGATTGCGGCAACCGATTATATGAAGAATTACGCTGAGCAAGTACGTGCGTTTATTCCTGCTGAATCATACAAAGTGCTGGGCACAGATGGGTTTGGCCGCTCCGATAGCCGTGAAAACCTACGTCGTCACTTTGAAGTGAACGCAGGTTATGTGGTGGTGGCAGCGTTAACTGAACTGGCAAAACGTGGCGAAGTCGAAACGTCAGTGATTGCAGAAGCGATCAAGACATTTGATATCGACACTGAAAAAACCAACCCACTCTACGCGTAAATAGCGCTGAATTAACGAAGGAAATAGACATGGCAATCGAAATTAATGTACCAGATATCGGTGCGGATGAGGTTGAAGTGACAGAAATCCTTGTCAGCGTTGGCGACAAGGTAGAGGAAGAGCAGTCACTTATCACGGTGGAAGGCGATAAAGCGTCGATGGAAGTACCTGCGTCTCAAGCTGGCATTGTGAAAGAAATCAAAGTCGCGGAAGGTGATTCTGTTACAACAGGCTCTCTCATCATGATTTTTGAAGAGGCTGGATCGTCCGTTGAAGCAGCAGCGGCTCCAGCCGCAGAGACAGCGCCAGTCGCAGCCCCTGCTGCCAGTGAGCTGAAAGAAGTTCACGTACCTGATATCGGTGGCGACGAAGTCGAAGTAACTGAAATTATGGTTGCAGTTGGCGATGCAGTAGAAGAAGAGCAATCACTTCTCACGGTTGAAGGCGACAAAGCGTCAATGGAAGTACCAGCACCTTTTGCCGGTACGGTTAAAGAGATCAAGATTGCGACGGGTGACTCTGTCACAACAGGCTCTCTTGTGATGGTATTTGAGGTGGCCGGCAGTCCGGTGGCCGGCTCAGGTGCTGTGGCTCCAGCTCCTGCAGCGGTTGAAGCGCCAGCGGTAGCCGCAGACAAAGACGTTAACGTGCCAGATATTGGCGGAGACGAAGTCGAAGTGACGGAAATCATGGTTGCAGTTGGCGACGCAGTAGAAGAAGAGCAATCTCTCATTACTGTGGAAGGTGACAAAGCGTCAATGGAAGTACCCGCACCATTTGCCGGCACAGTAAAAGAAATTAAGATTGCCGCAGGCGACAAAGTGACGACCGGCTCTCTAATCATGATTTTCGCTACAGCGGCAGGCGAAGTTTCAGCGCCTGTTGCAGCGCCGGCACAAGCAGCAGCTCCTGCTCCGGCAGCGGCGGCATCGGCGGAGCGTCCAAAAGCTGAAGATCCAGCAGTAGCTGGCAATTTTGAAGAAAATAACGAGTACGCGCACGCGTCTCCGGTAGTTCGTCGTCTTGCTCGTGAATTTGGCGTTAACCTATCTAAGGTTAAAGGTACTGGTCGTAAGAGCCGCATTCTTAAAGAAGACGTTCAAGCTTACGTGAAAGAGGCACTGAAGCGTCTTGAGTCTGGCGCAGGTGCAGCAGCCTCTGGTAAAGGCGACGGCGCCGCGCTAGGTCTACTGCCTTGGCCAAAAGTGGACTTCAGCAAGTTCGGCGAAACTGAAGTTCAGAAGCTCTCTAAGATCAAGAAGATCTCTGGCGCGAACCTACACCGTAACTGGGTGATGATCCCGCACGTTACGCAATGGGATAACGCCGACATCACTGAACTTGAAGCATTCCGTAAAGAGCAAAATGCGATTGAAGCGAAGAAAGACACAGGCATGAAGATCACGCCGCTGGTGTTCATCATGAAAGCGGTCGCCAAAGCACTTGAAGCCTTCCCTGCGTTTAACTCTTCTCTTTCTGAAGATGGTGAAAGCATCATTCTCAAGAAATACGTGAACGTCGGTATTGCCGTTGATACGCCAAATGGTCTGGTTGTTCCTGTCTTTAAAGATGTGAACAAGAAAGGTATTTACGAGCTTTCTGAAGAGCTGATGGTGGTGTCTAAGAAAGCACGCGCAGGTAAACTTACCGCTGCGGATATGCAGGGCGGCTGCTTTACCATCTCGAGCCTAGGTGGTATCGGCGGCACTGCATTTACCCCTATCGTGAATGCACCAGAGGTCGGTATCCTTGGGGTATCTAAATCTGAAATGAAACCGGTATGGAATGGCAAAGAGTTTGCGCCACGCTTGCAACTGCCATTGTCACTCTCTTATGACCATCGCGTTATTGATGGTGCGGAAGGGGCGCGCTTCATTACTTACCTTAACAGTTGTCTTTCTGACATTCGTCGTTTGGTATTGTAATACTCAAAAGCGTCTTGAGGCGGCCTTGGCCGCCTCAACAAAATAAAGCGACAGGGCGAAATGAGCATCGAGTTATCATGGCCGTTACTATCGAACTGTCGTTCAGCTCACAGGCCAAATTGATTCACTTTTCACATCGTTAACATCTCTGTAAACTGTTGACGAACAAAAATAATCGTTGAACACCAGCGCCATTAGATAAAAATCAATTTCTCAGCCTGTTAGGGATAATGACTACAAGAGGTCAAAATGAGCAAAGAAATTAAAGCCCAAGTCGTGGTACTTGGTTCGGGTCCTGCGGGATACTCAGCGGCATTTCGCTGTGCCGACCTAGGGTTACACACTGTTTTAGTTGAACGTTACAGCACACTGGGTGGTGTCTGCTTGAACGTTGGCTGTATTCCATCAAAAGCATTACTTCATGTATCAAAAGTCATCGAAGAAGCAAAAGCGATGGCCGAGCATGGTGTTGTGTTTGGTGAGCCGCAAACCGACATCAGCAAAATCCGCATTTGGAAAGAGAAGGTGGTTAATCAGTTGACTGGTGGCCTTGCGGGTATGGCGAAAATGCGCAATGTTACCGTGGTGAACGGTTACGGTAAATTTACTGGCCCTAACAGCATCTTGGTTGAAGGTGAAGGCGAGCCAACCGTGGTTAATTTTGATAATGCGATTGTTGCTGCAGGCTCTCGTCCAATCAAACTGCCATTTATTCCGCATGAAGATCCGCGTATTTGGGACTCAACAGACGCGCTTGAGCTAAAAGAAGTCCCTGAAAAACTGCTGATCATGGGCGGCGGTATCATCGGTTTAGAAATGGGTACGGTCTACCACTCACTGGGTTCGAAAGTGGACGTGGTTGAGATGTTTGACCAAGTGATCCCGGCAGCAGACAAAGACATCGTGAAAGTCTTCACTAAGCGTATCGAGAAGAAATTCAACTTGATGCTCGAGACCAAAGTGACCGCGGTTGAAGCGAAAGAAGACGGTATCTACGTTTCAATGGAAGGCAAAAAAGCCCCAGCAGAAGCGGAGCGCTATGACGCGGTTCTCGTCGCTATCGGTCGTGTGCCCAACGGCTTGCTCATTGATGGCGAAAAAGCTGGCGTTGAAATTGATGAGCGTGGTTTTATCAATGTCGACAAGCAGATGCGCACAAACGTACCTCATATTTTTGCTATCGGTGATATTGTCGGCCAGCCAATGCTTGCTCATAAAGGGGTGCACGAAGGCCATGTTGCGGCTGAAGTGATCTCAGGTAAGAAGCACTACTTCGACCCGAAAGTTATTCCATCAATCGCGTACACTGAGCCAGAAGTGGCGTGGGTTGGTAAGACTGAGAAAGAAGCAAAAGCAGAAGGCATCAACTACGAAGTGGCAACATTCCCATGGGCAGCTTCAGGTCGCGCAATCGCATCGGACTGCGCTGACGGTATGACTAAGCTTATCTTTGACAAAGAGACTCACCGCGTCATCGGTGGTGCTATTGTGGGCACAAACGGTGGTGAACTGCTTGGTGAAATCGGCTTAGCTATTGAGATGGGCTGTGATGCTGAGGATATCGCATTGACTATTCATGCGCACCCAACGCTGCACGAGTCGGTCGGTCTTGCGGCTGAAGTGTTTGAAGGTTCAATTACTGATCTGCCAAACAAAAAAGCGGTGAAGAAGAAAAAATAGGTCTTGAGCCTAACCTCAAACGAAAAAACCGCTGTCTATACAGCGGTTTTTTATTGCTTGTCCCTTTCCACTTGAAGATGCAGTGCTTTTCGTTGTAAAGAAAAGGTCGTTGTGAGGAAAAGGCAGGTGTTCGCCAACCTTATCACATTGTTTATCTAGATTAACGACGTGCTCAAAGGCTTTGTTTACGGCCTACCTGCATTTCAAGTGGTCTTGAGTATACCCGTCCTACTTGAAGTTGCAGCGGTGTTGACGGGCACTCACAAACCTCATCACATAGCTCATCTATGCTCAGAGGCTTTGTTCGCTGGTCGCCTACCTGCATCTTCAAGTTGTTTGGGTATATATAACGATATTTAATGCACTTGTTTATAAATGCACAGCATATCGAGATAAGTTTGAGTTAAGCTGTCGAGCTCTTCCGGGCTTTTGCTTCGATTGGCTTGAACAAATAGTGAGTAGCAGATCCCTTGAAATAGATTAGCAAGGTGCTCCACATCATGTTCTGAACAGACTTCATCACGCTCAATCGCTTTGGCAAACATATTTTGCAGCAGTAGCTGATTGGTATGATTGGTGGTGACAAACAGAGGCCAAACTTCGTCACGCGTTGAAGCGCTCCATTCAAACCACACTTTAAGCCAGTGACAATCTTCTTTGATAAGCTCAATCATGGTTGATGTGATACTAGAGAGATTCTCTTTAGCATGACAATCTAAATCGATATTATCCGAGAGAAAGTTTGAAAATTGACGCACAACTTGAGTCAACACGTCATCAACTAAATCCTCACGAGTCGGAAAATAGTTAAATACAGTCGCGACCGATACTTGGGCGATTTCAGCAATATCGGCGTGGCCACCACGGCCAATACCACGAGTTGCAAATACTTCTAATGCAATCTCCATCAGTTGCTGCTTACGTTTTTGAGGCGACAGTCTCGTACGAGGTCGCTTTGCAATTGAATCCATAATTCTTTCCTTGCCAATGGGTTGTTATATTGTCCCGCTTGACGAGGCAGCAGATCGAGCGAACCTTGCTCTTTTTCATTCCTACAATTGCTGAAATCGATATAGGCTCAATGAGATGCGTGCATCATCAAGTGATTTGGGTACATGAAAAACAAAATTACTTTATTATTATTATCAGCCTGATGAGTGTACTGGTGCATATGCTATGGGTCAATCTTAGGTGGCTAATTTGTAGTCATTTTTTTTAATATTGTTAAGTTAGTCATTTAATATGCATTGATTTTGGCTGGCCGTCTTAAAAATGAGAGTTTTTTTTACGCTACCCACAACAAAAATGGCCGTGATACACTCAGCGCTTAATCGCCTAAAAGTGAAATTAAAACGGCTCTGCGTACAACGAGCTTGATAAGTACGTGTGGGGCTTAGGCAGCATTTCATTTAATCAACAATGAGTACCGTATGAAGCATAAAGTAGACGTTATGATTTCTGAGCAGCAGGTTCAAGAGCGCATTCGCGAATTGGGTCAGCAAATCTCTTTGCATTATCAAAACAGTGAAAATTTGGTTTTGGTTGGGCTGCTTCGTGGCTCTTTTGTTTTTATGGCGGATCTCTGTCGAGCGATTCCTTTAATCCATCAAGTGGACTTTATGACCGCATCAAGTTACGGCAACACGATGGAGAGCTCACGAGACGTACGTATCCTTAAAGATCTCGATGATGATATAAAAGGCAAAGATGTGCTTATCGTTGAAGATATTATTGATACCGGTAATACCTTAAGCAAAATTAAAGAGATTCTGTCACTACGCGAGCCTAATTCAATTGCGATTTGTACTCTATTGGATAAACCATCGCGTCGTGAGGTCGAGGTTGATGTGACTTGGATTGGTTTTCAAATTCCAGATGAATTTGTGGTTGGGGTTGGCATTGATTATGCGCAAAAATACCGCCACTTGCCCTATATCGGTAAAGTTGTTCCTCTCGCTGAGTAATGGTTCTGTATTCAAAAAAACGCCCGCAATTGCGGGCGTTTTTTGTGTGATATTAGCGACAAAGCAGTCTTTGCTCTGGATTTAAGATCGCTTTCATTGACGAGGCGTATGTGGTTTCGACACACTCGCGTGAATAGCAGCGCTCACCTAAATATTTTAATTTTCCATCACCAATGCCATAAATGACGCCGTGAATTTCAACTTCTTGGCCGCGTTCCCAAGCGTTTTGCATGATGGTTGAGTTCCCTAAGCTAAAGACTTGCTCTGCTACGTTAATTTCACCCAATTTGTCAGCACGGTCTTTTTCGGGCATTTGGTCAATGTAAGACCGATGCTTGAGATAGAGATCGCGTATGTGCAGTAGCCAGTTATTGATTAAGCCAAGATTAGGATTTTCAATCGCAGCATCTAAGCCGCCACAACTGTAATGGCCGCATACGATAATGTGCTTTACTTTCAATACATCCACCGCGTACTGCACCACAGAAAGGCAGTTAAGATCGGTGTGAATTACTTGGTTTGCCACGTTTCGGTGAACAAACAGCTCCCCGGAATAGAGTCCTGTCAATCGTTCTGCTGGCACGCGGCTGTCGGCACAGCCGATCCATAAAAACTCCGGATTTTGCCCGGCTTCCAGCTTGGTAAAATATTCAGGGTTTTCGTCTTTAATCGAGTCGGCCCATTTGACGTTGTTTTTAAAGATATGGTTAATTTCAGGCATGGTGTCAGATACTTCCGTTGTCATTCGCCTCGAATATACACAATGTTACATCTTCAAGCTCGTAGAAATGTGGTTATTTACACTCATCTGAGGTGTTATGAGGCGACATTGATACCCGTCCTACTTGGGTTTAAGCAAATAATGCGTAATGTTGGTGTCTCTCTTCTTAGTTTGTAATTATGTTACAGGTTTGCGTGAATTTGTTATTATGGCGCACGGTTTTTATTCGAGTGCAAGGAGCAGAATGTGTTCGGTGATCGATTTAATCAATGGAACCTGAAAGGGGATCTTTTTGGTGGCGTGACCACGGCAATCATTTCACTGCCACTGGCGTTGGCGTTTGGTGTCGCCTCTGGTGCTGGCGCGGAAGCTGGCCTTTGGGGCGCGATAATGGTCGGTCTTTTTGCTTCTCTTTTTGGTGGCTCATCGACGTTAATATCTGAACCGACCGGGCCGATGACGGTGATAATGACCGCAGTACTCACCAGCATGATGGCCAAATATCCTGAGACGGGAATGGCGATGACCTTTACTGTGGTAATGATGGCGGGAGCGTTTCAAATCCTGCTTGGTACGCTGCGGCTTGGAAAATACGTTACCCTGATGCCTTACAGTGTGATTTCTGGCTTTATGTCCGGTATTGGGGTGATACTGATTATTTTGCAGTTGTCACCGCTGCTCGGTCACGCCGCACCGCCAGGTGGCGTTATGGGAACGTTAAAGGCGTTGCCGCAACTTATCGAAAGTATTCGTTTTGGTGAGCTTTTGCTTGGCGGCTTGACCTTAGCCATTCTATTTTTGTTTCCTCAACATTATCGCAAATACGTTCCGGCTCAGTTGGTGGCCTTAATTGCGGTAACGTTACTTTCTTTACTCTTCTTCGATACCAATGAGATTCGTCGAATTGGCGAGATCCCAGCAGGGCTGCCATCCTTGGTGGTACCCACATTTCATCCTGAGATTTTTACCACCATGGTCATCGATGCCTTAGTACTCGGAACGCTGGGCTGCATTGATACGTTATTAACCGCAGTTATCGGTGATTCTCTGACACGCAAAGAGCACAATTCGGATCAGGAGCTGCGTGGGCAGGGTTTAGCCAACATGATTTCAGGCCTGTTTGGCGCGCTACCAGGCGCGGGGGCGACCATGGGCACGGTGACAAATATTCAAGTGGGCGCGAGATCGCCACTTTCAGGTGTGGTAAGAGCGCTCATCTTAGCGCTGGTGGTGTTAGTCGCCAGTGGGTTAACCGAACCGATTCCGATGGCAGTCCTAGCTGGTATTGCGCTGTATGTCGGTTTTAATATTCTTGATTGGAGTTTCATTCAGCGTGCGCATAAGGTCAGTGTCCAAGGGATGGCGATTATGTATGGCGTGATGCTATTGACCGTATTCGTGGATTTAATCGTCGCAGTGGGCCTTGGCGTATTCATTTCCAACATCATTATTATTGAGCGCCTAAGCCGCGAGCAGGCCAAGCAAGTCAAAGCGATAAGCGATGCAGATCAAGATGATGTGCCACTCACCGATAGTGAGCGAGCGATATTGGACAGCGCTAACGGTAAGGTGTTGTTCTTTTATCTCTCTGGACCCATGATCTTCAGTGTCTCAAAAGCGATATCTCGTCAACACACCAGCATTGCAGATTATGAAGCTATGATCTTGGACTTAACCGATGTTCCAATGATTGATGTAACAGTAGGGCTGGCATTGGAAAATGCAATCAAAGACGCACAAGAAGCCGAATGCCAAGTTTATCTATTGTGCCCAAGTCAGCGCACACGCGAGCAGCTTGAAAAGTTTCATGTGATTGATCTTGTTCCAAATGACAACATTTATAAGTTTCGCTATCAGGCGCTGAATGCCGCGGTCAATCGCGCTCGAGCTCAAGAGATGGCATTGCAATCCATTTAGTTTATGCGCGGGCACCAAGGGGTGACGTCGCGCTTGGATTAGATTGTGTTCATCGTCTTTTAACGATAAGCTTATTTAAAACAGTACGACAACAAAGGCAATCACACCATGTACGCATTGGAAATTGAACAGCTGCGTAAAACTTACGCGGGTGGCTTTGAGGCGTTAAAAGGGATTTCGCTTAATGTGGCCAAAGGGGACTTTTATGCGCTGCTTGGGCCAAACGGCGCTGGGAAATCGACCACGATTGGCGTTATATCCTCTTTGGTCAATAAAACGTCGGGCACGGTTAAAGTGTTTGGCTTTGATATTGATAGCCAGCTAGAGCTGGCAAAGCAGCACCTTGGACTGGTACCGCAAGAAGTCAATTTCAACCAATTTGAAACGGTTGAGCAAATTGTGACACAACAAGCGGGCTACTACGGCGTGAGCCGAGCTCAAGCGCGCTTGCGCGCAGAGAAGTATCTAACCCAATTGGATTTATGGGAGAAACGTCATGAGCGAGCGCGTAATCTGTCGGGTGGTATGAAGCGGCGTTTAATGATTGCACGTGCTTTGATGCATGAACCTAAGCTTCTGATCCTAGATGAGCCCACCGCTGGCGTCGATATTGAGTTACGCCGCTCAATGTGGGAGTTTTTAGCGCGTATTAATCGAGAAGAAGGCATCACCATCATTCTTACGACTCATTATTTAGAAGAGGCGGAGATGCTGTGTCGCAATATTGGTATTATCAGTCGTGGAGAATTGATTGAAAATACCAGTATGAAAGCGCTACTTAATAAGCTGCATGTGGAAACCTTTATTCTCGACTTAGCGACGGATACCCAAGTGCCGCCACTTAAGAATGTTGTCAGCCAGCACTGGGTCAATGGGTCGCTGGAAATTGAAGTGGAGAAAAGCCAAGGTCTTAACCCCATTTTTGCTCAACTGAGTGACCTTGGGATCAATGTGATGTCAATGCGTAATAAGGCCAATCGTCTCGAAGAGCTGTTTGTGAGTATTGTGCGCGAAGGGGGACAGTAATATGTACCAAATTTATTGGACGGCGTTTTGCGCGCTCTTGACCAAAGAAATCAATCGGTTTATGCGAATTTGGGTGCAAACCTTAGTCCCACCAGCCATCACAATGACACTCTATTTTATTATTTTTGGTAATCTTATTGGCTCGCGTATTGGTGATATGGAAGGGGTAAGCTATATGGCTTACATCGTCCCTGGTCTTATCATGATGTCGGTGATCACCAATTCATACTCAAACGTGGCGTCGTCATTTTTTAGTGCCAAATTTCAACGCAATATCGAAGAGATCCTCGTCGCTCCCGTGCCTAATTACGTGATTATTCTTGGTTATGTCGTCGGGGGATTAGTGCGCGGTTTGTTAGTGGGGATCATCGTAACCGCGGTCTCGTTGTTTTTTGTTCGCTTACAAGTGGAGCATTGGTGGGCGGTTATTATCACCTTAGTGCTGACCTCGGTGGTCTTCTCTCTGGGAGGACTGATTAATGCGGTGTACGCCAAAACGTTCGATGATATCTCTATTATTCCTACGTTTGTGCTAACGCCGCTGACCTATCTTGGCGGCGTGTTTTACTCGATCAGTTTGCTACCTGAGTTTTGGCAAGGCGTGTCGAAAATTAATCCGATTGTTTATATGGTTAACGCATTTCGTTATGGGTTCTTGGGCATTTCGGATGTGGGAATTTGGGCCAGTTTTAGTGTTCTGATTGGCTTTGTTGTGGTGCTTTATGCGATTGCTTATCGCTTGGTGAGTAAGGGTGTTGGGTTAAGAACTTAAATATACCCGTCCCACTTGAAGTTGCAGCGCCTTTTGTTAACGAGATAGAGACTGGCACTCACAAACCTCATCACATAGCCTATTTATGCTCTGAGGTTTTACTCGCTTGTTGCCTACCTGCATCTTCAAGTTGTTTGGGTATAGACCCTAATGTTTTCATAAAAAAAGAGGGCGTACCAAGTGGTTCGCCCTCTTTTTTATCGCTGTTTGTCTTAATTTAAGCTTCAGCTGGCGCGTCTTCTTTGTTTTCTGTTGCGAGTTCAACCACTTGATTGTCAATCAAGCGTGCCTTGCCTAAAAAGGCAGACATTAAAATGACCATTTGCGTGCTCTCGCTGGTTAGCGGAAGAAGTGTGCGTGCATCACGAATGAAAATCTCATCCGGTTGCAGCCCAGCGGCGCGAAGCTGATCATTGGCGTCTTCGATGACCGAATCGTAATCATCACGTCCACCACGAATGGCACTTGAGATCCAGCGCATCGTGCGCGCAAGCACTGGCGCGCGCTGGCGTTCATCAATAGTCAATAGTCCATTGCGAGAACTCATGGCCAGGCCATCCATTTCTCGAACGGTTGGCACGCCAATGATCTCAATATCCATGGCCAGATCGTCGACCATTTTGCGGATCACCGCCAACTGCTGAAAGTCTTTTTCACCAAAACAGGCAACATCAGGTTGAACAATATTAAATAACTTGGTCACAACCGTTGAAACGCCACGAAAATGACCAGGACGTGACGCGCCTTCTAGCATGGTGGAGAGACTTGGAACGTCAACGATGGTGTGCTTTTCAACCCCTTGTGGGTAAATGATTTCTGGCGTTGGAGTGAAAATCAGCTCGACCGATTCGCCACTGAGTTTTGCCACATCATCATCAAGGGTGCGTGGGTAGTTATTCAGATCGTCTGCACGGTCAAATTGCATCGGATTGACAAAAATACTGACCACCACCACGTCAGCGTGTTTGCGTGCCGTGCGCACCAAGGTGAGATGACCTTCGTGCAAATTACCCATGGTAGGAACAAACGCGACTTTCCTGCCTTCGCGTTTATACTGTTTTATCTGCTCGCGCAGCGCTGAAATTTCAGCAAAAATTTGCATGCTTAACGTCCTCTAAGCAATGGTGTGAGCGGCATCTGGAAATTCGCCCGATTGCACTTGGTCAATGTACAGAGAGACGGCTTTACGCATGTCACCGGTCTCTGCGAGAAAGTTCTTTGAAAACTTTGGCATATAGTTGGCAGAAATGCCGAACATATCATGCATCACCAAAATTTGACCGTCGGTGGCATTGCCTGCGCCAATACCAATCACAGGCACATAGAGTACCTCAGTGATACGCGCGGCTAACTCAGCAGGAACACATTCTAATAAAATGACTTGAGCGCCTGCTTCTTGCAGTGCAATCGCATCGCGTACCATACGGTCCGCTTTATCTTGCTCGCGTCCTTGTACTTTAAATCCACCAAAAATGTTAACGGATTGTGGGGTTAAACCAAGGTGAGCGCAAACCGGGACGGCGCGTTCGGTAAGCATTTTGACGGTATCAACCAGCCAATCGCCGCCTTCAATTTTGACCATATTGGCGCCAGCGCGCATTAGTTTTGCCGCATTATCACACGCTTGTTCTGGTGTGGCGTAACTCATAAAAGGCATATCAGCCATTAATAGGCTTTTGCTATTGCCAGCGCGAACACAGCGGGTGTGGTAAACCATGTCATCAATTGTGACTGGCAGTGTATCGCTGAGCCCCTGAAGTACCATGCCCAGAGAGTCACCTACCAGTAATACGGGCATCTCTTGCTGTTCAAAAAGTTGGGCAAAGCTTGCGTCATACGCGGTTGAGCTTGCAAATTTTCGACCTTCTTGTTTCCACAGCATTAGGTCATTAATCGTCACTTTTTTCATCACAAATCCTTCATTGGTCAGCGGTGCGACCTTTTTGTTGTCAAGCGTTACGCTTGCCAAACTCGCAGGCCATTTTGTGGCACTTGCGTTAATAACTGTTGAAGTGAACTGCCATCGGGCAAATTCAGGTTTGGTGCAATTTCAGCCAGTGGATAGAGCACAAACTCGCGCACTTTCATGCCATAGTGAGGCACGATTAAGCGCTCTGAGTCGATAACCTCATTTCCATAAAGCAAAATGTCGAGATCCAGCGTTCTCGGTCCCCAACGTTCTGCTTTACGCACGCGGCCATGCTCAAGCTCAATCGCTTGTGTTCTATCAAGCAGCTCAAAGGGCGTCAGCGTGGTGTCAAGCGCCACGACGGCGTTGATATAATCGGGTTGATTTTGCGGCCCCATCGGCGTGCTGCTGTATAGCTGTGAGCGTGCCACAAGCTGCGAATCCGGTAACTGGGCCAGCGCTTCAATGGCTTGATTGGCTTGCGCTTGCGGCTGTTCTAGATTGCTGCCAATCGCTATGTATACGAGCGTCATGATTTTGCTGGGCTCTTTTTCTTACGCGGTGGACGTTTACGTCGCGGCGATTTGCTTGGCGTCGCGTGGTCAAGGTCATTGACCATGGCTTGGCGCATTTCGCGTCCGGCGTTTTGGAATGTTGCCCACCACTTGGCGAGTGTGGCAGTCTCACCCCCTTCTACTTCGCCACGCATTTCAAGAAAATCAAATCCTGCGCGGAATTTATTGAGTTCCATTAGACGCATTGCACGCTTGCCATTACGACGAGGAAGGCGCAACTGCAATTGCCAAATCTCGCGAACGGTCGCCGTGTGGCGGCGCGGGATCGCAATGGTTTTGATTTGCTCATCCAAAATTAGGTTGCTGGCTTCCATAACCGCATCGTAATAGCTAAAGCCACGTTGGTTCATTAGGTTTTGCGCGATCGCCAGCATTGGATACCAAAGCATGGCAGCAAACATGAAGGCAGGATTAATTCGCTTGCCTTCTTCAATGCGCATATCCGTCGAGTCCAACACTAAATCGAGCATTTGCTCGGTTTGCGAGTGGTAGTCTGGCGTAAATTGTTCCGAGATAGAAGGGAAAAGCTGTTGAAACAGATTGTATTCACGCAATAAGTGGTAGGTTTCAAGACCGTACCCCGCTTGCAATAGTTTCAACGACTCCTCATACAGACGTGCTGCGGGAATGTCTCGCAATAGATAAGCCATATGCTCAATCGGTTCTGCGGTGTCTTCTTCAATGTCAAAATCAAGTTTGACGGCAAAACGAATTGCCCGCAGCATGCGAACTGGATCTTCTCGATAACGAGTTTGAGGATCGCCAATCAACCGGACCAATTTGTCTTCCAGATCATCAATGCCACGTGCGTAATCGTGAATCGAATAATCGGCGATGTTGTAGTACATCGAGTTGATGGTGAAATCTCGGCGTTCTGCATCTTCGTCTACGGTACCGTAGACGTTGTCACGCAAGAGCATGCCTTCTTTTGACTGCTGCGCCACGTTTTGGCTTGGCTCTTGGTGATGGCCACGAAATGTCGCGACTTCAATAATGTCACGGCCAAACATAATGTGCGCCAGTCGAAAGCGGCGACCGATAAGGCGGCAGTTACGGAAAAGGTGTTTGATCTGTTCTGGCGTCGCGTTGGTCGCAATGTCAAAATCTTTTGGGCGTTGTCCCAAAAGCAGATCGCGAACGCCACCGCCAACAAGAAAGGCGTCGAATCCTGCACCTTGAAGGCGATATAACACCTTCAGTGCGTTATCACTGATTTGCTTGCGCGAAATAGTGTGCTCATCACGAGTGATCACGTTCAGGGCTAGCTCAGGATAAGATACCATCTCGCTTGATGTGTCGTCGTTTGTATTCATGGGCATCCGGCAATGCTCAGTTTTTTCTGAGCTTGCTTATCTGGTTTTAGCGCGTATTGGCGCGAATTTGCGGCTTATAATAGCTCACAGCGCTTCATTTGAGAATCGTACTGTCATCGCTAACTGATTAGGCAGTTGGAATAATTGCCAATTTTGACAGCCCCAGTGCAAAATGTGTTCAATTTCTGCGCTTTCAATCTCAGAAGGTAAAGTGAAACCCAAAAAGCGCATCGCTTCAAGCAGTGTCGTTTTGGGCTGTTTGATGTCAATCGCCGTGGCATGATTTTGTTTTGACAGTTTGCCACCTCGAGCATCCATGGCTAACGGCAAATGAAGGTAACTTACCGGCGCTCGCGCTAGCATGCGGTACAAACTGATTTGACGCCCGGTAGGTTCAATCAAATCCGCACCACGTACCACTTGAGTAATACCTTGGTCAATATCATCAAGCACCACTGCAAGGTTATAGGCGAACAGTCCATCACGACGTTTAATGATAAAGTCTTCTTGCGCCAACGCGAGCGGAATGTGCATCGTGCCATAGCGCACATCGGTAAATTCGGTGATTGGCGTCGCCATTTTCAGCCGTATTGCGCCATCAGTGTGACCAAGATTGCGACAGTGGCCATTGTAAAAGCCACCCATTTCCTTGATTTGCTTGCGACTGCATTGGCAGTAATAGGCATTTCCTTCGGCAAGCCAGGTATCTATTTGCGCTTGATAGAGCGCGTGGCGCTGACTTTGATAGACGACATCACCATCCCAATGGAGCTGATAGGCATCCAGCGCGCGTAAAATCCAATCGCTGGCGCCGACCATTTCGCGCGGCGGGTCGAGATCTTCGATACGAACTCGCCACACCCCTTGCTGTGAGCGAGCTTGAAAGTAGCTGCCCAAAGCAGCAATCAGTGAGCCAAAGTGCAAAGGCCCTGAAGGGGAGGGTGCAAAGCGGCCAATATATGTCATTAAGACTCCGTCACTGTCTATCGACAGCACATGAAAAAGGGAGCCAAGGCTCCCTAAATATTATGGGTCGTAGCAACCAAAAAAGCAGGCCACTCACCCCAATCACTGCTCGGCGGTTTAGCCTTGCATCTGTTTTTCTTTGATTTCAGCAAGCGTTTTGCAGTCGATACACAAATCAGCCGTAGGTCGCGCTTCAAGGCGACGAATGCCAATTTCAACACCACAAGAATCACAGAAACCGAAATCGTCCTCTTCAATTTTGTCGAGGGTTTTTTCGATTTTCTTGATCAAACGGCGTTCGCGATCGCGGTTGCGTAGCTCAAGGCTGAACTCTTCTTCTTGTGACGCACGGTCAACCGGATCAGGGAAGTTAGCCGCTTCATCACGCATATGTTGTACAGTGGTATCGACTTCTTCACGAAGCTGATTACGCCAAGCTTGTAAAATTTTACGGAAGTGGTCCAATTGCACCGGTGACATGTATTCTTCACCTGGTTTTTCTTGGTACGGTTCCACTCCGGCAATGGCTAGGATGCCTAGCGATTTTTTCTTAGTTTCTGGCATACAGCATCTCCTACTTACACCCAGTCAACTGCTTTGCAGTCAATTTTAAGGCGGGTATCTATATCAGAAAGGACCGAGGCTGGCAAATACTCCCTTCAAACTTCTTGGCGTTATCAGTAAAACGTCATCGAATTCGATTTAATGACTGAATCTGCCTCACAAATTGCTGTTGCGCACTGGGTTTAGATAAACGGCAATTTTTGTTCGAGTTTGATTTGGTTACGAGTCAAGGTGGCTTTGTAACATAGAATTTCTACTCCGGCCTGTTGCGCTTTTTTGAGTAATTGTGAATATTCGGCGTCGATATGGTGGGCCGCTGATACATTTTCAATGCCAGTGTGCAAAACCGCGAAAAAAAGTACCGCTCTACATCCATTACTTGCCATTTCTGTGAGCTCTCGCAGGTGTTTTTGGCCGCGAGTGGTCACCGCATCAGGAAAATAACCTTGTCCGTGCTTTTCAGCATCGAGCAAGGTGACGCTTTTGACTTCTATATAGCATGCTGGCTTGTGCTTTGCGCTGAGTAAGATATCAATTCGACTATTTTCTTCGCCATATTTTACTTCGGTGCGAAGTTGGTCATACCCCATGAGCTCAGGGATCTGTTCAGCATTAATTGCCTCAACCACTAGCGGATTGGCGCGCGCGGTATTGACACAAATGGTGTCACCCCTTGCCGTCTCGGTGAGTTCCCAACTTAAGGGATACTTACGCTTAAGGTTGTCTGAGCGCGAGTACCACACCGTATCCCCCGGTGTTGCGCAACCAGTCATGGCACCCGTATTGGCGCAGTGTATCGTGGTCAGAGTGCCGTCAGCGAGAGTGACATCGGCTAAAAAGCGTTTATAGCGCTGGCGTAAAATCGCGCGCTCGAGTTCGGGTTTGAAATGCATTCGCGGAGATTTCCAGTACAATGGAAGCATTATTAGACCATAAGGTGCTCCTCTTGTCACAACTGCCCATTCAGGCGGTGATGCCCGACATCATGGCCGCATTGGCCTCGCATTGCCAATTGATCCTCAAAGCCGATCCCGGCGCTGGTAAATCCACTCACTTTCCATTGCAACTGCTTTTGAGCCAGTCGCTTGGCGGAAAGATCATCATGTTGGAACCTCGGCGTTTGGCGGCGCGTTCGATTGCTCACTACTTGGCAACACAGTTGGGAGAGACAGTGGGCGAGCGGGTTGGCTACCGGTTGCGCGGCGAGACTAAGGTCAGTGATAACACGCAGCTCGAGATAGTGACAGAAGGCGTTATGACGCGATTGCTGCAGGCAGACCCTGAGCTGAGCGGTGTCGCTATGCTGATTTTTGATGAATACCATGAGCGCAGTTTGCATGCGGATCTGGCTTTGGCGCTCAGCATTGAGGTGCAAGAGGTGTTTCGCCCTGATCTCAAGCTAGTGGTCATGTCGGCAACCTTAGATGAAACGGCGTTGGCGACATTGTTGCCCAACGCGGCGTTTGTGGCATCAAGTGGGCGCAGTTTTGCCGTTGAGCAGCGTTATCAGCCGCTAGCGGTGAATCAGCGATTGCCTGACGCAATGTTTAAAACCATCAGTACCTTATTAAGGCAAGAAGCAGGCTCTATCTTGGCCTTTTTGCCTGGTGTCAGTGCCATTCGTCAAACGGCGGAGCGATTAACGCTTTGGTTGGAAGAGCAAGAGCCCGCTTTTGCGAATTCAATTAAGATTAACCCCTTATATGGTCAGCTTTCCTTGGCTGAGCAGCAGCAAGCTATCGCAGTTACTGCCGCAGGAGAGCGCAAAGTTGTGCTGGCGACCAATATTGCTGAAACCTCACTCACTATTGAAGGCATTGGTATTGTGGTGGACTCTGGACTTGAACGTGTGGCGCGGTTTGATGTTAAAACCGGGCTAACGCGACTTGAGCAGGTGCGCATTGCGCAGTCTTCGGCAATTCAACGCGCCGGTCGTGCAGGCCGTGTGGCCGATGGCCTGTGCGTTCGCCTGTATAGTGAAACCCAGTTTCAGCAGCAGCCGAAAGTGGCCAGCCCTGAGATTGTTCAATCGGATTTGGCGTCTTTGATGTTGGAGCTGTTGCAGTGGGGCGCGTCTGATATCAACCAATTGCGCTGGTTAGATACACCACCGATGGCGGCAATTGCGCAAGCAAAACAGCTGCTGCATTCATTGCAACTGATTGATAATGAAGGTCAACTAACCGAAAAAGGCCGCGCTGCGCATGCGCTGGGCTGCGAGCCACGTTTGGCGGCCATGTTACTGGACGCGCAATCGGCTTCGTTTCGTTCTCATCATTGGCTTGATGCGGCTTTGGCGGCTGCGGCAATCTTTGAGGAGCCCGAGCGTCAAGTGAGTGATTTAAGCCACAGCTTGCACAACTGGCAGCACAGCCGAACGTCGATGGGACGCATATGGCAGCGCCGCGCGCAGCACTTAGCTCGCGCGCTTGGGCATAGTTTTTCGCTGCAAAATGTGCAAGCAACAGAGATGGCGCTCGTTTTGGCGTTGGCATTTCCCGATCGAATCGCTCAGCGCCGCGTGCAGCAAAGCGGCCGCTTTTTGCTGGCTAACGGGCACGGCGGGCAAATACAGCAAGAGAGTCATTTGGCAGACTGTGACTATTTGGTCGCGGTCGATTTGATGCGCAGTCAGGGCAATGCAAGTGAGATAAAATTGGCAGCCGCATTGGATATCGACGCGCTGGAACACCATTTTGCTCATCTATTTCAGCAAGTCGATTACGTTGATTGGGATGACGCGCGTGGCGTTTTGGTCTCACAGTGTCAATGGCGCATTGGTGAGTTGGTAGTGCGCAAACGCGATGGGCAAGCGCCAAATGCAGCGCAAATGAGCCAAGCTCTGCTCAATTATGTGCGGCGTGTTGGCCTTGATGCTTTGCCTTGGAGTGATAGTGCAAACGCATTACGTACGCGAATTTGCTGTGCGAGTGTGTGGCTGACGGAAGAGCCTTGGCCCGATTGTTCTGAACAGGGGCTATTGGATTCACTTGAGGTTTGGTTGGCGCCCTATTTGCAAAACATCCGCTCAGTGAAGCAGTTGCAACAGCTGGATGTAACTCAAATGCTTGACGCATATTTAGGGTGGCCGCTTAATCAGCACATCAATCAATGGCTGCCAACCCACTACACCTTGGCTACGGGAAATCGACATCGAATTCACTATCAGTTGGATGGCGCGCCGAAATTGTCGGTGCGAATGCAAGAGATGTTTGGTGAGCAAACATCGCCTTTGATTGCGAAGCAGCGCCAAGCGGTTGTGGTTGAGTTATTGTCACCCGCGATGCGTCCCTTGCAAGTGACACGTGATTTGGCAAGCTTTTGGGCAGGTAGCTACAAAGAAGTGCAAAAAGAGATGAAAGGGCGTTATCCCAAACATGTGTGGCCGGATGATCCCGCCACCCATCAACCGACTACACAAACCAAACGACAAATGACGCGCGCGAGCGGAAAAGAGTAATGGCGAAGAACGAACCACAACGTGGAAAAAAAGCGACGACGAAAAAAAATGTGCCAGGCGATAAAGCGCCTAAGCCACGTCGTCGTAAAACAAGCTCATCGAAACAGACTAAGCCTGTGTCACGTAGCCGACGTCTTGGCGCCTTTTTGTGGAGTCTCGCTTGGAAGGGGACGTTAGCTGCGGTCGCTTTGCTGCTGTTTATCGGGATTTATCTTAATAGCGTTGTCAAAGAGCGATTTGATGGTGCGTTGTTTGATTTGCCAACGGTGGTTTATGCTCGTGTGCTAACGCTAACACCGGGGCAGGGATTAACACTTGCCGAGCTACGCAGTGAGTTGGATGCGCTCAATTATCGTAAAGTGGCTCAGCCGCGCTATCCTGGTGAATATTCCGCCTCATCAAGCAAAATTGAGTTGATCCGTCGTCCCTTTGATTTTGAAGACGGGCCAGAGCCAAGCCGGCATGTCATGCTTCATTTTGATGCGTTGGGTTTGGCGCGAATTCAATCCTTGGGATCAAACGGCGACCACGCTCAGTTGCGTATTGAACCTAAGATGCTTGGCATGCTGGAAAGTGTTGATGAGCAGAGGCTCTATCTGCGCCGAGAAGAGTTTCCGGAGGTGATGGTTGATGCATTGCTTGTTACCGAAGATCGGGACTTTTATCAGCATGACGGCGTCGCCCCGATGGCGATTGCTCGAGCCTTAGTGGTGAACTTAAAAGCGGGACGTACAGTTCAAGGTGGCAGCACCTTAACGCAGCAGCTCGCCAAAAACCTCTTTTTAACTCAAGAGCGTACGCTTTGGCGCAAAGTGCGAGAGGCGTTTATTGCGCTGATTTTGGATTACCGCTACAGCAAAGATAAGCTGTTGGAAGTGTATCTTAACGAGGTCTACCTTGGGCAAAGTGGCAACCAAGCGGTGCACGGTTTTGGTTTGGCGGCGCGTTACTATTTTGGTCAGCCAGTACAAGAGCTGCGCGTGGATCAATTGGCACTGTTGGTGGGCATGATCAAAGGCCCCTCTTACTATAACCCTGTGCGCTACCCTGAGCGCGCGCAAACGCGACGTGATTTAGTGCTGCGCTTGATGATGCAGCACGGCCTGCTTACGGCCAGTGAGTTTGATCAAGCCGCATCAAGGCCCCTTGATGTATTGAAAAAACCACGCATTGCCTCACGTCAACCCGCGTATTTTGAGCAGCTGCGCATCGAGCTAAAACAAAAGGTGGGTCGTGCGTTTCAAGCGCAGCAAGGGCTACGGCTGTTTACTTCCCTCGATCCTGTCTCTCAAGCTCAGCTTGAGCGGGCGATTGAACGTAAGATCCCGCAATTGGCCAAAACGGCGGGTGATAAACTGGAAGCTGCGGCCGTTGCCGTTGACCGCCACACTGGTGAGATCCGCGCTATGGTGGGCGGCAAAAACACCAGTTTCGATGGTTTTAACCGAGCGCTAAACGCCTCGCGTCCTATCGGCTCTTTGGTTAAGCCTGCCGTTTATCTGACCGCGTTATCCAATCCTGCGCATTACGATTTGGCCACTACGCTGCAAGATACACCACTCACAGTGCAGGGAAGCAAAGGTTCGGTTTGGACGCCGAGAAATTACGATCGTCAGTATCGCGGTGAAGTTTCATTAACTCAAGCACTTGCCACTTCGCTTAACGTGCCTGTTGTGCGCTTGGGGTTAACCTTAGGCATGGATAGCGTGATTGACACGCTTGAACAGCTCGGCGTGCAGCGCGATGAAATTCGCCCAGTACCAGCCATGTTTCTTGGGGCATTTTCACTCACGCCATTAGAAGTGGCGCAAATGTATCAGACCCTCACCAACTCGGGGCAAAAAGCGCCATTGACCGCGTTACGCGCGGTGGTTGATAACGAAAAGGTGATTTATCGCGCGACGCTGCAGACGGAACAAGCGGTGAGTGAGCAAGCCGCGTGGCTAACGACTTATGCGTTAAAACAAGGGGTTGTTGATGGTACCGCGCGGTATCTTCAAGGTCAGTTTGCTTGGGCGGCACTGGCAGGGAAAACCGGCACCACCAATGATAACCGCGACAGCTGGTTTGTCGGGGTGGATGGCAGAGAAGTGACCACGGTTTGGCTTGGCCGAGATGATAATCAACCGATCAAATTGACGGGCTCTTCCGGCGCGCTGCGGGTGTATCACGATTATCTAAGCTTGCGCACGCCTCAACCTTTGGTGTTGCCTTGGCCAAAACAGATAGCAACCGTGGGGTTTCGTGCCACGACCACTGGAGGACTGACTTTGGATTGTAACAATCGCTACAAACTGCCAGTGTGGGACAATAGCGGCCAATGGCAGCAGCGATGCGATAAGCAAGCAAGCTGGATTGATAAGTTATTGAGTTGGTAATCAATAGGTTGTCTTACTTGAAGCGGTGTGGGGTTTCAGGTACATAATACACATCTCAGAATGCATATATCCGTCCTACTTAACGTTGTAGCGCCTTTCTTTAACAAAGTAAGGGATTGGCGCTCGCATAGTTCATCTATGTTCACGAAGTGCTCAGAGGCTTTGCTCGCTTGTGGCCTAGCTGCATCTTCAAGTTGTTTGGGTATAGTAAGGCTCAATTGATAAGGATGCTCAATGGTTGTGGATGTCAGTGTGTCGCAACGTAGTAACTCTTCTCGTAAACCGTTCATGGCATGGATACGTCGTGGCATGACGGCGCTATGCTTGCCGGCTTTTGCCACGTTATGTGCAACGCCGCTTATTGCCCAGAGCGATTCGACATCATTGAGCGATATGAGTCCACGCGGGAGCATTGCTCTCGTACTCGCCGGTGGCGGCGCGAAAGGCGCCGCTCATATCGGGGTGCTTAAAGCGCTTGAAGAGATGCGGATACCAGTTGATTACGTTACCGGCACTAGCATGGGCGCGTTTGTAGGCGGCTTGTACGCGACAGGCATGAGCGCGAGCGAAATTGAGCGCTTTATTGAAGAGGTTGACTGGAATCAAGGCTATCGTGACAGAGTATCACGAGGTGAGCGCCGCATTCGTGATAAGGAAAATGAAGATCGTTTTCAACTGCGAACGGATTTAGGGATTAACCTTAATTCAGCTGAGGCGCCTCGAGGGGTTGTGCAGGGGCAAAACATGTTGCGCATTTTGCGTCACACCACGGGCAATCTTCCCGCGCTGAGTTCATTTGATCAACTTGCGGTGCCGTTTCGCTCGGTTGCCACCGATATTTTGGCGCTTGAAGAGGTGGTGATTGATAATGGCTACCTTGTTGATGCCATGATGGCCAGTATGTCGGTTCCCGGCGCTCTACCGCCTTATGAGCTTCAAGGCACCTTATTGGTTGATGGCGGTGTTATCAATAATATGCCGGTCGATGTCGCGCGTGACATGGGGGCAGATCACGTCATTGCGGTTGATATCAGTACTGATTATAAGAAAAAACAAGATTTTACCAGCTTGTTTGTGGTTGCTGACCAACTGTCTAATTTTATGGTGCGGCGCAGCACAGCAGAGCAAGCGGCAACCTTGACTCAAGACGATGTGTACTTAAAACCCGAAGTGGGCTCGATGGAGACCACCGAATTTGACCGTATGACAGAGGCCTTTGATGCGGGCTATCAAATCGCTTATCAGAATCAAGCCGCGTTGGCGCGTTACGCTTTAACGCCAGCGGATTATCAAGCCTATCAAAATCAAAAATTGCGTCAGCGCAGAGCGTTAGAGCGCAATGAGAGTGCGGTCATTGACCGTGTCGTATTAGAAAATTCAACGCATTTTAGCGATGAGTGGCTCAACAACCATCTGCAATTGACCGCAGGGCGCGCTTGGCCTGATGAGGCCATCGAGGAAAAAATTGAAGCCCTGTACGCATTAGACCGTTTTGAGCGCATCACGTACCGCTTTGAACCCAGTGACAGTGGTGAAAAGCAGCTGGTGGTCGCGGTGGAAGAGAAATCTTGGGGGCCGAGTTATCTCAATTTTCGTTTCTTTCTCGAAGACGACTTTAATACCGATAGCCAGTATGGTCTTGGGACTTCAGCCCTTTATAGTGATATCGGTATTATGGGCGCGGAGCTGCTACTTAATTTAGAGATGGGCACTGATAAACACGCGGACGCTGAGCTGTTTGTGCCGCTGTTTACTCAGCCCGACTGGTTTACGAGTGGGCGACTTGGTTACAGCTCAACCAAACGCAGCGTGCCAATTGATGGGTTTGATAACCCGCCGCTAGAGGCCGCTTATGATTATTTTCCTATCACCTACAATCAGACAATTGCCGAGTTAGCCATAGGGTATCAGCCTGCGCCATGGCAAGAGTATCAGCTCGGTACACGTTATAACGATGGCTTTATTGAATACACCAATGTTCAATCTGCAGGACGCAACAGCTACAAGCGCATCGGTGCGTTTGCGCGTTATCGATTTGATAACTTAGACAGTTTTTTGCTGCCTTCGACAGGGCAGTATTTCAACGCCGAAGTGCTGCTGTCTCATGACGACAGTCCGGCGATTTTTTCCAGCAATGTCGATGGTGAGATAGTTCGTGATACCGTGACGGAAATTACCTTGGCGGCCAAGGTTGCGCGCACATTTTCGCGTCATACTTTGGTCGGGCATGGTGAATATGAAGTGGTGAAAAGCAAAAATGCCTATGTGCCGCTTGATCCCAAATCAATTGGTGGCTTTTTGAATTTATCGGGAATTCCGCGTAACAGTTTGATTGGTCAAAACAAATTCTTTACGAGTCTTGAGTATCGCTACCGTTGGTTTGATAACGACTTTGGCCTATTTGAAGCGCCGGTTTATCTTGGCGCATCGATTGAGTATGGCGGTGTTTGGTCTGACACAGATTTAAACCTGTCCAATGCACCACTCTATTTGGCTTCTTCGGTGTTCACTGGCATTGACTCACCAATTGGCCCTGTGGTGCTGGCTTATGGTCGCACAGAGCAAAACCTTGATGCGGTTTACCTTATTATTGGTACCTCATTTCGCTGATCTTTAGGACTCTTTTGCCTAGTACTTTCGGTCTAACTTGCTATGTTGGTCAAGATGGTGAGATTTTAATTTCAAGTTAAACTTGCTATGCTATGCGCCACTGATTGGCCTCTTCCACGCCATGTATCACACAGTGAACTTCGCGATGACGCCTTGGTAGCAAGTGAGGATCGTCACCGCAAAGTATTGGAGTGATCTGCACGGTATGTACGGCAATGGAGAGCCAAATTTCCAAGGATGTTCTCGAGCAATACGCTAAGGGAACCGCAATGAGAGGAATAAGTCGTGCTTGAAGCCTATCGTAAACACGTCGCAGAGCGTGCCGCTGAAGGAGTTGTCCCCAAACCACTAGACGCAGAACAAGTCGCTGGTTTGGTTGAGCTACTCAAAAATCCCCCACAAGGTGAAGAAAGTGTCATTCTTGACCTGCTTGAAAATCGTATTCCACCTGGCGTTGATGAAGCCGCGTATGTGAAAGCGGGTTTTCTGACCGCAGTCGCCAAAGGCGAAGTCAGCTCTCCGTTAGTCAGCCGTGAAAAAGCCGCTGAACTGCTGGGCACTATGCAAGGCGGTTATAACATTGCGCCACTGGTTGACTTGCTTGATGATGAGCTTTTGGCTGCGATTGCCGCGAAAGCGCTGTCGCATACGTTGCTGATGTTTGATGCGTTTTTTGATGTTGAAGAGAAAGCGAAAGCCGGCAATCCATTTGCCCAGCAAGTGATGCAGTCGTGGGCCGATGCGCAGTGGTTTACCGCCAAACCTAAAGTGGCCGAAAAAATCACAGTTAAGGTCTTTAAAGTTACCGGTGAAACGAACACCGATGACCTTTCTCCTGCGCCAGATGCATGGTCACGCCCAGATATTCCTGTCCATGCGCGTGCAATGTTGAAAATGGAACGCGATGGTATTATCCCTGATGAGCCAGGCACGGTTGGTCCAATCAAACAGATTGAAGCGCTGCAAGAGGAAGGCATTCCACTGGCCTACGTTGGCGATGTTGTGGGGACGGGCTCTTCGCGTAAATCGGCAACTAACTCAGTACTTTGGTTTATGGGAGAGGACATTCCGTTTGTGCCGAATAAGCGCACTGGCGGGATCTGCTTGGGCGGTAAAATTGCGCCTATTTTCTACAACACTATGGAAGATTCCGGCGCGTTACCCATTGAGCTTGATGTTCAAAACATGAATATGGGTGATGTGATTGATATCTATCCATACGAAGGGGTTGTACGCAAGAATAATGAAGTCATTGCCGAATTTACATTAAGCAAAGTGCTGCTTGATGAAGTTCGCGCTGGTGGTCGTATTCCTCTTATCATAGGCCGAGGTCTGACTACGCGCGCTCGCGCTTCTCTTGGCCTTGAAGATACCGATTTATTTGCAAAACCTATCGACCCATCTGCTTCGACAAAAGGCTACACGCTTGCTCAGAAGATGGTTGGTAAAGCGTGTGGGGTTGAAGGCGTTCGCGCAGGGCAATATTGTGAGCCGAAAATGACCACTGTGGGATCGCAAGATACCACAGGTCCTATGACGCGTGATGAGTTGAAAGATCTGGCGTGTTTGGGTTTTTCAGCGGATCTTGTGATGCAGTCGTTCTGTCACACGTCAGCGTATCCAAAGCCGGTCGATGTGAACACCCACCATACGCTACCTGATTTTATTATGAATCGTGGTGGTGTTTCATTGCGTCCGGGTGATGGCGTGATCCACTCTTGGTTAAACCGCATGTTGTTGCCTGATACCGTAGGTACTGGTGGTGACTCTCACACTCGCTTCCCTCTGGGCATCTCTTTCCCAGCCGGTTCTGGTCTGGTGGCGTTTGCTGCAGCCACAGGTGTGATGCCATTAGATATGCCAGAGTCGATTTTGGTTCGTTTTAAAGGCACGATGCAGCCAGGAATCACTTTGCGTGATTTGGTTCATGCCATACCTTACTACGCGATTCAGCAAGGTCTACTGACCGTTGAGAAAGCGGGTAAAATTAATGAATTTTCAGGTCGCGTGCTTGAAATTGAAGGCGTAGAACATCTGACTGTTGAGCAAGCGTTTGAGCTGTCTGATGCTTCGGCAGAGCGCAGCGCTGCGGGTTGTACGGTGAAATTGTCGCAAGCATCGGTTGAAGAGTACCTGCAGTCTAACATCACCATGCTTAAGTGGATGATCGCTGAAGGGTATGGCGATCGCCGTACGATTGAGCGTCGTATTAGCGCCATGGAAGCGTGGTTGGCCAATCCTGAATTAATGGAAGCTGACAGCGATGCGGAATACGCTCATGTGATTGAGATTGATTTGGCCGAGATCAAAGAGCCGATCCTTTGCGCGCCAAACGATCCAGACGATGCGCGTCTGCTTTCTGAGGTTCAAAACACGCCTATTGATGAGGTCTTTATCGGCTCGTGCATGACCAACATTGGCCATTTCCGCGCAGCCGGTAAGCTGCTTGAGAATTACAAAGGGCAGCTTGATACGCGGTTATGGATTGCACCACCGACTAAGATGGATCGCGATCAGCTCACAGAAGAAGGTTACTATGGCATTTACGGCCGCGCTGGTGTGCGCATTGAAACGCCGGGATGTTCTCTATGTATGGGTAACCAAGCTCGAGTTGCCGATAAAGCGACTGTCATTTCGACCTCAACTCGTAACTTCCCCAACCGATTAGGTAATGGTGCGAATGTTTACTTGGCGTCGGCGGAGCTTGCTGCGGTAGGTGCGATTTTAGGTAAGATCCCAACCGCAGCGGAGTATCTGGAGTTTGCGCAGCAAATAGATGCAACCGCTGCAGATACCTATCGTTACTTGAATTTCCATAAAATGGCTCAGTACACCAAAAAAGCGGAAGAAGTGATCTTTCAAGAGCCCGCTTAAGTAGTATCGAAAATTTTGATGGGTATATAAAAAACCAGCGCTAAATAATTAGGCTGATAAATAGAAGGGATCTAAGTGCGGCTTAGGTCCCTTTTTATTGTTTATAGTTCAGCTCTGTTAGAGTTTGAGGGTTTGTAGGGTGATCGGAACATATACTTAATTATCTAACTGGAAATTATACATATTTCTTCTTGGGTCGATAGCGAATACTTGCTTAGTCTCCCATGAAATTTAACCAAGCGAGAAGTTTCTGCTGATAGATAATCGGTGGTGTGGTTCTGTTGACATAAGAAATTGTCTGTAAATTGTCGCTTTTGTGCGATATGGATAGAACCAGATTTGATGATGAACAGTGGCTACAGCGGCCTGAAGAACAAGGCTTATTGAGCAGAATGTTCAAGCGCTATTGCAACGGGTAGCTCTACAAATAACCCCATAGTTCTGAATGTATGTTTGGTAAGTTGAAATATTACATTCATCGTTGCTATATTGTTTGATTGTTATATTTACTGGAACTATAGTCAATTATTGCTTCATTTATCAGTTCGATGGTGTTTTCGGCTTTTACTTTGATCTGAAAGGTTTTAAGTTCTCTGGAGCCGGAGTTCACTGGAATAAGATAGCCCATAAGCGGGCTTGGTCAGCGCGGTGAGGAATTATGAATGAGAAAATCGTATTAATCACAGGGGCAACCGATGGTATTGGCAAATATGCTGCTATGGCATTAGCCAAAATGGGTTATCACATTATTTTGCATGGGAGAAACAGAGAAAAAATTCTGGCTACAGCAAGCACTATCCAAAACAGTGTTCCAGGCTGTAATATCGATTGGGTTGAAGCCGACTTTGAATCTCTGCCTGCTATAAAAAAGATGTCGCAGGAGCTACACGAAAAATACGACAGAATTGATGTTCTGGTGAATAATGTTGGCGCTCAGTTTCATGAACTTCGATTTGCCGACGAAGGCGTGGAGGTGGGTTTTGCGGTTAATCATATAGCGCCCTTCTTGCTGACAAGCTCAATCATCGATTTACTTCTGAAGTCTGAATGCCGAAGAATCATTAATGTCAGTTCTGAAATGCACCGGAACATGCAGTATTTTCATTTTGATTATATTTACGGTAAGGAAGCTTATAGCCTGTATGATTATTACTCAAACACCAAACTGGCAAATCTACTGTTTAGTTATAAATTATCCAGAGTATTAGAAGGCAAAGGATTTACCGTGCTTGCCATTACACCAGGACTGACTGATACCCATTTAAACCCCCAGCGCACACCGGAATTGGTCCAGCGAGCCGTCCCAGTGGAACTAGGGGCTGTCAGCATGATAGAGGCCGTGACATCGCCTTCACTTCAGGGAAAAAACGCTATTTTTCTCGACAAAGATGCCCAAGTGGAGCCTACCAGTTCAGCCTCTTATGATATTGAACAGCAAGACAAGCTTTGGGATATGACGGAGAAGCTTCTTGGAATGAAATTCACCGTTCTGTGACTTAAAAGTATGTCCCTGTCGCTGGGCAGTGAAATGACTGCCCAGCAGTTGAGCCGAGATATCCGTGTTCTTTGAGGCCTCACCTTTAACCGCATATTGGGTGTGCTTAATAGCGCTATTTTTTGTCTCCACTAAGCAATACGCCAAGCGATAGGTTTGGTCTTACTTTTCGCTCGATGAGAAGGCGTTATCGAAGTGTGAGCGTTATCGCTGCAGCAGCGTTACGTGCCGTAATTTCAATGTTTTGTGCCGCTTCCGCCAATGCCGTTGGTAAATCTACCGCACGGTTGACCACAGAGAAGACCGCGTCAATGCCATGGTCGTGCACTACATGACAATCCTCACTGAGGCAACCTGCGATGCCAATCACTGGCACATCGTAACGTTTTGCCGTACGAGCAACACCAATCGGTGTTTTTCCGTGAATCGTTTGGCTGTCAATACGGCCTTCACCGGTAATAACCAGATGTGCGTCTGAGACAATCTCGCTGAGATTGACCGCATCCATCACAATCTCAATGCCAGGACGTAGTGTTGCATTGAACACACCCATCAAGGCTGCGCCAAGTCCACCAGCGGCCCCCGCGCCAGCGCGATTAAGCACATCTTGGCCAAGTTGCGCTTTAATGATTGCCGCGTAGTGAGCGAGGTTGCTATCTAGCGTCGCAACCATCTCTGGCGTCGCCCCTTTTTGTGGACCAAACACGTGTGAAGCGCCTTTTTCACCACACAGTGGGTTATCCACATCGCATGCAACCTCAAGACGAACATTGGCAAGTCGTGAGTCAACATTCGTCATATCAATGGTGTGCAACGCGCTTAACGCGCCGCCGCCAAAGCCAAGTGGCTCGCCTGCTTCATCTAACAAACGAACACCGAGCGCTTGGGCCATACCAAGACCACCATCATTGGTGGCGCTACCGCCAATACCAACAATAATATGTTTCACACCACGGTCGAGGACCGCTTTAATCAGTTCGCCGGTACCAAATGTGGTGGTGATAAGTGGATTACGCAGCGCAGGTTCAACCAAATGTAAGCCAGAGGCTGCCGCCATTTCGATAATGGCCGTTTGGCCATCACCAAGCAAGCCGTAAAACCCAACCACAGGCTCACCGAGCGGTCCAGTGACGGTGTGCTCAATAATGTCACCGCCGGTGGCATCGACAAGAGACTGAACAGTGCCCTCGCCGCCGTCGGCCATGGGTAATTTGATGTATTGTGCGTGCGGTAGTACCTGTTTAAAGCCGCGTTCGATGGCGCAAGCGACGCCCATAGCACTCAAACTTTCTTTATAAGAATCAGGAGCAATAACAATTTTCATAATCAAACCTTAAGCCTTAAACAAATAAACCGAATACGCCAAACAGCAGGGTAGAAACAAAAGCAATCATCAAACCGACTGCCGACTCATAAGGAATGAGTTTCAATCGCTCGCGAATGTCCATGTTAACGGCGCCGCCCGTTGCGTGGAAGAAGCTACCGTGAGGCATGTGATCAAGCACGGTGGCACCAGAATGAATCATGGCCGCGCCTGCCAAGGCTGGAACCCCAAGTTCTAAAATAGTGTGACTAAAGACACTGGCAGCGACGGCGGTACCCGCGGTGGTCGATGCGGTTGCAAGCGACATCATTGCGCCGGAAATTGGTGCGAGCAGATACGATGGCAAACCAGACGCGGTGAGTACATCAATTAGGCCATCTTTCAATCCTGAATTGGCGATAATGCCGGCCAGAGTACCCGTACCAAGAAGCATCACGGCGACAGGGGCCATGCGGCTCAATCCAGAGACGGCGAAATGATTGCTCTCTTTGAATCGTCCCATAACGACCGCACCGATAAAGCCACCAAGTGGAAGGGCGATTAGTGGGTCGACATTGATCCCTGCAATCGGTCGTAGTGCAAGAAGTGCAATCGCAACCAGTGGCGCGACAATCGCAGCGCGAAAGGCGGGCAACTTGCTGTGATCAACGCTAACCACTTCGTGCTCTGCGACCATGCTGCCTTTGTTGACTAAGCGTTTGGCAATCAAATACGCCAAAATAAGCCCGCAAATACCAGGGATCACCCCTGCAGCCATAACGGAAGTCAGTGGCACGTTGAAGGCGTCAGCGGCGGCAATGGCATTTGGGTTTGGCGACATCACGTTCCCCGCTTTACCGCCGCCAACCATGGCCAGCAAAATAGCGGTTTTTGAAATGTTAGCGCGTTGAGCGATTGCCAAAGCGATGGGCGATACCGTGATCACAGCAACGTCAACGAAGACACCCACAGAGGTTAAAATCAGTGTTGCGAGCGCCAAGGCAAGAAGGGCTCGTGTCTCTCCCACTTTTTTGACTATCGTTTCGGCGATTGATGTTGCCGCGCCAGATTCAATCAATACGCCCGCAAGCACACCCGCAGCGAGAATACGCAAAACGGCAGTGACGATGCCTTGAGCGCCACCAATCATCAAGTTCACGGTGTCTGTCAATGACACGCCGCCAACAACGCCACCGACTAACGCACCAATAATCATGCCGTATGCAGGCGGAACCTTTTTTAGAATCAAAGCGATGGCTACAACCAGTGCAGCGAGAGCGCCAAGTGTTGATACTTCAATCATCTGTTTACTGCCAAAAAGTGAAAAAGGAAAATCTGCAGCGGACTATAAAGTGATAGGTGGGAAGGGTCTTTAGGCCGACTGCCAAATCTCAATCGGCTTATTGGGACTTGATTTGTGCAAATGCACAAATCAAGTGTTATTGAGTGAGCAGTGTGGAAGCCAGATAAAGTTGTAGAATGTCTTCTAATTTATTGATATTTAAATTAGTAATGGACTCAATTCGGTCTAGGCGATAACGAAGTGTATTACGGTGAATATGTAGCGTTTCGCAAGTTAGATGAACGTCACAATTTTGTTCAAAATAGGCGCGCAGCGTGCGAAGTAGAACGTTTTTAGTGTCTTGCTCTTTGATAAGTTCAGCTGGTTGCCGTAACTGCGCCGCTTTCCACGGCTCATCTAATAGGCTGGTGAGCAAAACGGGGAGTTTATATTGTTGATAAAAAAAGACATCTTCTTGACGTTGTGCAACGGCATCCAGCGTCATTTGAGCGGTTTGATACGATTTTGCTAAGCCATCGGGCTCGGCAAAATAATCGCCCAATGCAATCTTTATTTTAAAGTTTCCCTGCTTTCTGACGCGTTTGAGCAATTTCGTGACTCGCGCATTTTCATGTTCAATCGACCAACCAGAATCACTTAATACGATAGGTTTGAGCACGACCACTTCATTATTGGAAACGGATAAAATACCAACCAGATTATCGCGTTCAGGGTATTCAAGAAGATGCACCAACTGCTGTAAATGTTCGAGAGACAAAGGGCGATTGGCCTCTGGAATGACTTTTACAATAGCAGCAATTCGTGGCGTGCTGAGATCAAGCTCTAGTCGCTCGGCAATACGTTGAATTTGACGATCATTGCGCTTTGCCCCTTGAATTAATTGCAACACCAATTCCTCACGATGGCGTTTGTGCCATTCAATTTGAGACATTAAGGCGGCCTGTTCGACAATTAGCTCTGCGGTCATTTTGACCAATTCACCATATTGATGAACCAGTTCAGGTGCTCCAGAGATGCCAATCACGCCAATCACTTTGTCTTGGTCAACGATAGGAAGGTTAATTCCAGGACGTACGCCTTTAAGGTGTTGCGCCGTGGCCTCATCAATCACAACATCACGCTGCTCGGTAAGGGCAAGAATGGCGCCTTCATGTTTTTGCCCAAGGCGTGTGGGATCGCCAGAGCCAATGATACGGCCAAGATCGTCCATCACATTCACTGAATAAGGGATGATCTTCATCGTACGCTCAACGATATTTCGTGCGATGGTCGCGTTTAATTGCATAAGTAATACCGAATAATGGGCGGCGATTGTAACAAGCATCAAGCGTGATGATGCTTCGAAATAGGGCTGCTTAGTGTCACTGCGGTGCTTGTTTTTCCAGCGCGAGTGAGTAAACTTCGCGAGCATTAATTATGAGTTTATCATTATGACAAAGAATTTACGTATTTCAGTGGCATCACTCAACTTTGCTCGCTTGCCGCTTATTGCTGTTGCGTCTGTATTTGCCCTAAGTGGCTGTGTGACATTTCCAACCGATCAATCTAACGCCGTTGCAGTCGCGTGGGATAACGAAGCGGCTTTGCAGGGCTGTGAATATCGCGGCACTGTGTATGGCTCGGAAGGTCATTTTTATGACTTTTGGCTTCATGCAGACAAAGACATGGTGTGGGGGGCGATGAACCAAATGCGTAAAAAAACCGCCGAGCAGGGGGGCAATTTGCTCTATCTTTACCCGCCAATGCGTTTTACCGGCTCTGTTACTATGATGGGAAACGCGTATGATTGCCCTTCACCATTAAATATCGCGCCTCACATCCTTGCGGCAGACTCGACACCCGTAGTAGCGCCGTAAGTGAACGGACGCTTGCGCGTGATATTGTCGCATTCGAGTGGTTTGGGTATGTAAGAGTGACTGAGAGAAACGAGCGAATCTATGGAATTTGAATTTACTAAAAATACCCTGTTGGGTGAATATTATGTCAAATGCAGCATGGATCACGAAGTCGTTGGTCGCTGGCTGCAAGATGAGATTGGTACAGATCGCACAAAATTACAGCAGCTAGTGAATGTTTTGTTACGCGCGCGCACCAATCCTGCGCAAGAAACGCGCTTATCGGGCCGCGAAATTTCACTGCTGATCGCAGGCGATGAAGTGACAGTGGCTGAAAATGCATTAGCGTTTGAGAGTGACTTACTCACTGATGAATTTGATTATTATGATTGTGAGAGTCAGGCAAGTTGTGGTTTGGATGACTTTGAACAGCTGATCCAACGCTGGTGTGAATTTATTGGTTGGGCACCAAATTGGTGATTGCACCAATTTTGCATTGGAATAGTGAAAAGGGCGCACCATTTTGGTGCGTTTTTTTTGTTTTAAAAATGTGATATCAACGACTAACTCTTCAAAAACAGCAACTTAGAATTATGGCACGCTCTTTGGATTACTATTAACGACGGAAACTACTGAGTATGGAGAAAGGTCGATGAAATTAATCAACGCCATAATTAAACCATTCAAATTGGATGATGTAAGAGAGGCTCTCGCCGATGTGGGTATCGAAGGGATGACTGTCTCAGAGGTCAAAGGTTTTGGCCGCCAAAAAGGACACACGGAATTGTATCGTGGTGCTGAGTATCAGGTGGATTTTTTGCCTAAAGTTAAGCTGGAAATTGCAACGCAAGCCGATAATGTTGAGCGTGTGATTGATGCAATCAGTAAAGCGGCGCACACCGGAAAGATCGGCGACGGCAAAATCTTCGTCTATGATCTGAGCCATGCAGTGCGCATTCGCACGGGTGAAATGGATACAGAAGCACTTTAACAGGGAGTGATAACTATGGAATTGTTAGTAACAGTAACGGAATTACGCTACGCACTCGACACCTTTTTCTTTCTTATTTCGGGTGCGTTGGTTATGTGGATGGCAGCAGGCTTTGCGATGTTAGAAGCCGGTCTGGTTCGTTCAAAAAACACCACTGAAATTTTAACCAAAAACTTTTGTCTTTATGCCATCGCGTGCACCATGTTTTTGCTGATTGGCTACAACATTATGTATGTTGATAACACTGAAGGCGGTTGGATCCCATCGATTGGCACGCTTATTGGTACACAAGCAGAAGGGGCTGATCACTCACTTGAGTCGGATTTCTTCTTCCAAGTGGTTTTCGTTGCCACGGCGATGTCTGTGGTATCAGGAGCCGTTGCTGAGCGTATGAAGCTTTGGGCCTTCCTCGTTTTCTCAGTCGTTTTGACCGGCTTTATCTACCCAGTAGAAGGGTACTGGACATGGGGCGGTGGCTTCTTATCAGAAGCGGGCTTTAGCGACTTCGCAGGCTCAGGTATCGTTCACATGGCGGGCGCAGCAGCAGCACTTGCCGCCGTTCTTCTGCTTGGCGCTCGTAAGGGCAAATACGGTAAAAATGGCGCGATTTACCCTATCCCAGGTTCAAACATGCCATTAGCAACTTTGGGTACCTTTATCCTATGGCTTGGTTGGTTCGGCTTTAACGGCGGTTCACAATTGATGGTGTCGGATTTTGAAAACGCAACCGCTGTAGGTCAAATCTTCTTAAATACCAATGCCGCCGCCGCCGCGGGTGCGATTGCCGCGCTACTTGTGTGCAAAACCACGTGGGGTAAAGCAGACTTAACCATGATTTTGAACGGCGCATTGGCAGGCTTAGTGGCAATCACTGCGGATCCGCTATCACCAACCCCTCTTTATGCGGTAGCGATTGGTGTGGTTGCAGGTGCCCTTGTGGTGTTTAGCATCGTGGCATTGGATAAAATTAAGATTGATGATCCAGTTGGTGCGATTTCTGTTCACGGTGTGTGTGGTTTCTTTGGTCTGATGGTTGTGCCTTTGAGCAATGCAGACGCGACATTTAGCGCACAGTTCTTTGGCGCAGCTGTGATTTTCGCTTGGGTATTTGGAGCAAGCCTGGTTGTTTGGGGCATTCTTAAAGCGACAATGGGCATTCGCGTAACCGAAGAAGAAGAGTTAGAAGGTATGGATCTTCATGACTGTGGCGTAGGCGCTTACCCAGAGTTTGTGTCACTAAAATAAGAGTTTGTCTCAGTGATACATCATCACCGAAATAACTGTTAACAAAGCCCGCCTTTTTGGCGGGTTTTTTTGTTATTAGATTGTGATAGGATTGGGGTTGATTATAATAACGCAACTGATAAATATTCGTATTGCGATCATTAATTAGCCTAGGGACAGTCAAATGAAAAAAATGCTCACACTTGCCGCACTTGTTGGTGCTGGCCTCACCACCAACGCGATGGTTGTCGCTCCCGCCATTGCTGCAGAAGAAGTGAATGTTTACTCTTATCGCCAACCGTTTCTTGTTGAGCCTATGTTTGATGAATTTACCAAAGAAACTGGCATCAAAGTTAACGTTAAATTTGCCAAGAAAGGGTTAGCTGAAAAGTTGGCGCAAGAGGGCGAGTACAGTCCTGCTGATGTGATCCTAACCACCGATATTAGTCGTTTGGCGGAGCTGACAGAGAAAGGTTTAGTGCAACCTGTTGAAAGCAAAATCATTGAAACAAACGTACCGGCACAATACCAAGACAATGAAAACGAATGGTTTGCGTTGACGGTTCGTACGCGCAATGTTTACTCGTCACGTGACCGTGTAGGCCGTCTGGGACAAGAGTTTACCTATGCCGATCTCGCCTCGCCGACTTATAAAGGCAAAATTTGCACGCGCAGTGGTAAGCATCCTTACAATGTCTCTTTAGTCTCGGCCATGATAGCTGAGCAGGGTGAAGCGGCAACCAAAGCGTGGTTGGAAGGTGTTAAAGCCAATTTAGCGCGTAAGCCACAAGGTAATGATCGCGCTCAAGTGAAAGCGATTAAAGAAGGTTTGTGTGACGTTTCACTTGGTAACAGTTACTACCTAGGCAAAATGGTCAACGATAAAGAGCAGCAAGCTTGGGCAGATGCGGTTTACATTAACTTCCCCAACCAAAACACGACGGGTACCCATGTGAATGTGTCGGGTATGGCGATGGCGAAATACGCGCCAAATCGTGACAATGCACTGAAGTTAATGGAATTTTTGGTCGGCGATCAGGCTCAAAGCATGTATGCTGAAGTGAATTATGAATACCCAGTTAAAGCCGATGTCGCTCCATCAGAATTAGTGGCGTCATGGGGGGAATTTAAAGCGGATACGATTTCGCTTGATGACATTGCAAGCCACCACCAAGCGGCAATCAAATTGATTGATGAAGTAAAATTTGATTTGTAACTTTGGCTTTTTGCTTGGCATATGTTGATAAATATATCGTTGGCCAAGGTAACATGAACAAAATCAGCTCTCTTTGGCAAACCAGCAGCAGCGCAGTGACGTTACTGCTGGTTTTGCCTATTATCGCCATTTTTTACACCGCCGTCGGTGAAACCGATGCCTTGTTTTCGCATCTATTTGCGACTGTGTTACCGACCTACACCCTCAATACGATCTGGTTGACGCTGGCGGTAATGCTACTTTCATTGCTGTTTGGTATTCCTAGTGCTTGGCTGATGGCGATGTGCCGATTACCAAGCGAACGTATTTTACAGTGGGCGCTTGTTTTGCCTTTGGCAATGCCGGGTTACATTGTTGGTTATGTGTTTACCGACTGGTTTGATTACGCAGGCCCGATTCAAATGGGGTTGCGGAACCTAACTGGCTGGCAAGCTGGCGATTACTGGTTCTTTGATATTCGTACCCTTGGCGGCGCAGCCGTTGTATTGGCATTGGTGCTCTATCCTTATGTTTACTTGCTTTGTCGCGCCGCTTTCATGGAGCAAAATATCAGCTTATTGCAGTCCGCTCGGCTGTTAAAATGCTCACCTTGGCAAAGTTTTACTCGTGTGTCGCTTCCGCTTGCGCGTCCGGCTATTGCCGTAGCACTGTCTCTTGTCGCAATGGAGACAATAGGGGATTTTGGCACGGTAAGTTACTTTGCCGTGAACACATTGACCACCGCGGTTTACGATACTTGGCTTGGTTATTCGAGCTTGACGGCGGCGGCCAAAATTTCAGCGTTGATGCTGCTCGTCGTGTTGGCGCTGCTCTCTTCAGAGCGTTACAGCCGCCGCAAACAAAAACTGTTTCAAAATCAGTTTCGTCGTGGTGAGTCGCAGCGCTATCGTCTTACCGGCTGGCGTAAATGGCTTGCGCTTTTGTGGTGCTGGGGTCTAGTCATCGTGGCTTTCGTGTTGCCCTTGGGGCAATTGGCCCTGTATGGCTATCGTTATTTTGCTCAAAGTTGGACCGATGAATTTGCTAGTTACGCGCTGAACAGCCTCTATGTCTCACTCTCAGCGGCGGTACTGGCGGTGCTGGTGGCACTGGTGGTCAATTTTTATCAGCGTCTGACAGGGCTGCGCCGCGCTCGAACGTTTATGCGTTTATCGTCACTGGGGTACGCCGTTCCCGGCACTGTGTTGGCGATTGGTGTCATGGTCGCAGTCTTATTTGTTGATCGCAGCATTAACGACATGGCAAAAGTGTTGGATTGGGGGCGGCCTGGCTTGCTATTTTCCGGCTCCATGTTTGCCATTATTTTTGCTTTGGTCGTGCGATTTTCTGCGGTGGCGATTGGCAGTATTGAGAGCAGTCTTGCCAAAGTTTCTCCGTCATTAGATATGGCTTCTCGTACAATGGGATGCAGCGCGAATGAGATGTTACGCCGAGTCCATTTTCCGCTGATCCGCCGAGGCGCACTTATTGCTGCGTTGTTGGTTTTCATTGAATCAATGAAGGAGCTTAATGCATCCTTATTATTACGGCCGTTCAATTTCGAAACCTTGGCCACTTATGTCTACAACTTCGCATCGGATGAACAATTGGAGTTAGCAGCAATGCCCGCGGTGATTTTGGTCTTGGTTGGACTGCTGCCCTTGGTATTAGTTAATCGTTCTTTGGAGCAAATGAAATGATGCACAGTGCCTTATCTATTCGCCATTTAAGCTGTCATTACGATGGGGATACCTCGGTACTGGATGACTTGTCATTGGAGGTTGAACGCGGTGAAATTGTCTGTTTGCTTGGCGCCAGTGGCTGCGGCAAAACTACGTTGCTCAAAGCCATTGCCGGTTTACAGCCAATAAGCGAAGGGAAATTGCATCTTAATGGTCGAGTCATGGACGATGGAAAGCAGTGGCTAGCACCAGAAAAACGCAATATTGGCATGATTTTTCAAGATTATGCTCTATTTCCGCATTTGACGGTGGCGCAAAATGTGGGGTTTGGTCTACGTGCTATGAGCGCGACAGAGCGAAAGCAAAAGATTGAAGAGATGCTGGCCCTGGTGCACTTGAATGATTTTGCCTCCCGTTACCCGCACCAACTGTCGGGTGGCCAGCAGCAACGTGTCGCGATTGCACGGGCGCTGGCTTATAAGCCTGATCTGCTGTTACTCGATGAGCCGTTTTCCAATATTGACACCCAAGTGAGACACGAACTGATTGGAGAAATTCGCCGATTGTTCAAACAACAAGGTGTTACGGCTATTTTTGTCACTCATTCTCGCGAAGAAGCGTTCGCGTTTGCCGATAAAATGGCGGTGATGAATCATGGTGTTATTGAGCAATATGGGACGGCGAGTGAGTTGTATTACCAACCATCGAGTAAGTTTGTCGCAGACTTTTTAGGCGGGGGCAGCTATTTGCGAGCCAAACGAATTGCTGAGAACTTGTTCGATACGGAATTTGGCGTGATTGAAGCAACAGCCCAGCAGCCGATTGAGCTGGATGAATGGTGTGAGCTCTTACTGCGGCCTCAACATGTCTTGATTGATGCAGCTGAAGAGAGCGCTGTTCACGTCATGGAGCAGCAATTTATGGGCGATCACTGCCGTTATGTGATTGATGCAAATGGCCACAAGCTCTATGCGAGCTCATCAGAGCCACTGATGATTGGTCAAGCGGTTGCCGTTAAAGTAACAACCCAAGGGGTGTTGGCGTTTTAGCTAGAAATTGAAAATAATAATTATCAATTTATTAAACTTATCAAAAATTAACATCGGCAATTAATCCTCTCGGACTGTATAAGCTGCGTTATTGAAGAGGTGTGGATAAATTATTGACTAATTATCATTAATTATCCTTTTTTGGTTATATTTAACTCGGCTTTTACAATTTATAGCTAGTGATTGAATCTATCATTGGTGGCATTGATGTATTCACTTTACCTACAATTCATTAAGTAATTGATTTGAATTTATAAATTACAAATTAATAATTACCAGTTTGGTTAAGATCAAGAGTAGAAAAAACAACTGGTTGGATGAGTTATTTTGTTTCTGGTCTGATGAGCGTTAGTTTGAGTCAGGTTAATATTGATTTATATCAAATTCAGCTCCTGTATTTTTTGTAGCATTCAAATTACGTATACAAGCATTGAAAGCTTAAAAATCAGTGAGCAATAAATATGAGATATAGTCTTTTATCTGCCTCTATTATGGCGGTGCTAAGCATCAGTATGACGTCATCAGATGCATTAGCGTATAGTATTATCGACCCAGGAGCTGGCCTTTTAGAAGGAGAACTAGACAATAACAATAATAACCAAAACAATGGAATGAATGGAATATTGTCTGACTTTTCTGTTACCAGCCGTAATGAAAATGGTGTGTGTAAAGTAAAAATTAGTCAGATGGACGATAAAAAACTCACGACGGGCCATGACCAGCTACCTTTGGTTATCGCTGAAATGACATTTATTGATCGTTCAAGTCGTAAAATATTAGGCAGCGAAAAGGTTATTTCTAAGTTTCGAGAGACGGGAATTGGCCTCATTGCAGAAGCTCAAAGTGTTCGAGAACAGCATAGTGGCGTAGAATGCCTTGTCACTAATGTCAGTGTTGCTGGTGCTACCTATCCTGTGATGAATAATAGCGCTATAAGTGGATCTATATTTAAAATTGCAACTGATGATCTTACATCTGGCCCAATTACGAATAAATATATAGCTGCTCCATTGCTTGCTCGTTTGTTTATTTCACACTTGAATGGTGATTTTACTGATATAGATTATCAAGACTTTCGTTTAGTGAAAACCAATAATTTTGACGCATATAAAGAACTCGTAAATATGGCGACATCAGGAAACCTTGGTTGGCAGGGGGCAAATGACGCAGGGTATTCAATTGATTTTACTGATTTGAGATATCATTCTCAAATTAACCAATTTTTGCTAGACTCCTTAGTTAGAAAAGCAGTTGAATTAGGCATTGTTGGTGATAATTTAGAAAACGAATCTTTTGCTGATTATATCAGGAAGTATATTCTTACTAATTTGTCACAAAATACAACTTATGAATATGGCTCTGATGATCATATTAAAGCTAGTGTAGCACTGACTCAATCAAGTGTTATGTACCCTTCTTTTCAAATGGATGAAGGTGGGCTGGTTCCTAAATTATTAGGTAATGACTTCTTACTGCGTGAATTTGATACATACGCAAAAGAATTTAATGCTTACTTGGAACAAGGAAAAGCAAAACCATCTTTCTCTGAACCTGATGAAAAAACGTTAGCTATTTATAATCTGCCATTCAATTTTAAAACATGGTCAGGAAGTGGGCAGGGTAAAGTAGGCGATTTGTATGTCTATGACAACCCTTATAGCGGACAGACAGATATATTTCGGTTAAAGAGCTCTAACTATAGCTACTTCCCAACCAATAGAACATCCAATTCTCATTGGGAATTTATTGGCCCTAGAAATTGGAATACTTATGGGAATTCGGGTGATATCTATTTGTATGAAAACCCGTACAATAATGCAATTGATCTCTTTGAGCTTAAAGGAAATTATAGAGATTATTTCCCAACAGATAGAACAAGCAGTGATAACTGGAAATATTTAGATCCAAATTCATCACCACTGGATGAGTTGGTTTCACCAGATGATCAATTCGATTTTATCCAGCATGCGATAAAATTTAGCGGCTTAGACGGTGTCGATTTAGCAAAAGCGGTTTTGGAGCAAAATGGCAATATTCACATAGATGAAATGAATCTAATAATCTATTCCAAAGAATCTGGTGGAGGTTTGCTTGGTAAAAACGTATTAGATATCGCTGCATTAGCTTTTGATGTTGAAGCGAAAGATGTCACTCGTGCTCAAACTATTTATACACAAGCAGCAATGGATGCGATCTTTATTGATACCTTATATCCTTATGGAAGTCTTAATAATGTAAAAGCTTCTATCTACGCACGAATCGCTCATGAAAGCAATGAAAGCTCGATGCTTGATAACATTGGCACTGGTGTCGAACCCTTTGTATTGGATGAGCTTATTGCTAATAATGATCAATTTAGTAATATGAGTTTTGATAGCCTAGTTCATGATTTTGTTGGTCGAAATTTTAGATTGAATGGCGTTATTGCTAATGAAAATTTCGAAATAGAGACAGGCGAAGCAATTGAGTTATTTGAGCATGGGAATTCTGGTGGTAAATCAGTATTAATTCGTGAGAATGAGCCTGATTTGTCAATCTTCGACTTCGATAATATCGCGTCTTCAGTGAATGTTCCTGCTGGTTGGGAAATTCGTGTTTATGAAGGAAGTTATTATAGTGGAAGCAACTGGACGCTAGGGAGTGGTCAAAGGGATTTACCTGCTAATGATCGCATTAGTTCTATTAAAATAATGAAGAAGCCAGAAGATCAGGTCGTTACACTTTTTGATTCATTTTATTCAAATAGCAAAACACTAAAATTATCAGATAGCACCTCTTGGCTAGATGATTTTAATGATAAAGCAGTAAAAGTTCACATTCCTGAGGGATGGGAAGTTCGTTTTTATGAACATGGAAATTACACGGGAAACTATTGGACGCGTGGAGCGGGAACCCATACTTTGCCAGTGGCTAACTCAGTTAGTTCATTACAAGTTTTAAGAAAATCATCCTACGCTAATAATAAACCTGAAGGAACGGTTACGGTATCTCAAGTTGTGTATGATGGTCTCGTTGAACTAGATAAAGCGCAACAGGAATTGGCTGAGCATTATGCAATTGTTACCTATGATAACGGTTATCCAGTACAAACAATTCCTCTAAGTGATGAGCTATTTGCACGTGCTCAACTTTTTAAATATGGTTTGAGTGCAAAAATGGTTGAGGATCTTTGGAAGAGTTATCTCAAGCAAGGATTTTTATCTCGAGTTTCTGATTCAAGAATTACGTCAAAACATTTGGATAATGAAAGAAAGACAACCAATAAATCTGTGCAAGATATGTGGGAGTCTTATTTTAATGCTATTGTTCCTATCGCAGCTAAGCATTTATCAACGTTAATTGATTATAAAGCTAAGTTGAGTGGTTTTGAACCAATGGAAGGCAAAAATGTTCGAGACAGTAAGTTAAGGATTGTTTATGGAATGGAAGTGGATGAGCATATTAGGTCAGAGTATTTCAATGGTATTTGGAATAATTGGAAATCAGATGTAAATAACTGGCTGATTTATGGCCCTAATATTGACTACAGCGTAAAGACTGCCAGTAATATCTATGATTTCATGTCTCTTTCTAATATTTCATTTGATAAAAAATATAAATTTTACAATGATCAGTCGGCTAATACGGCTTATGGATCTCGTGATATTGAATTATTTGAGGCAATGAATAAAAATCATGCAGATAAATGGTGTAGTAAGCCATCATGGGAATATGGCTATCACGACTCACCTACGAAACCAGGTGCTTTAGGGCTTGAAAAGATTCATTGGCAATGCGGATTATTTTACATCACGAGAGATAATAGCTCCGATACCATGAAAGATGCTTATTATCATATTGTTTCTGAAATGATGAAAAAGCATAAATGGGATCTTAAAACCGTTCAAACAAACCGAGATACTTTATTTGCTGTTTTACAAATGTTTATTCCTATTTGGGGTACAGTTGAATCTTTTGAGAAAAAAGATGGTCTAGGTGCGGCTTTGGGCTTATTAGGCGATGCCATGTTCTTTACAGGTGTAGCATCAAACATGGACTCATTCTTAAAACCAAATAAGTTTGTTACTCATAAGCCGTCAAAGCTATTAGGTCAAGGCGCTGGTGTTATTATCAATGATCTTAAGCCAACATCGGGTGCATTAGTTCAAGTTAATCGAGTCGCGGCAAAAGTTGAAGCGAAAGATATTGCAGGTGCAATCGTTAAATCGACACTTCAAGAAATGAATCCTGCGGCTGGCCTAGGCGATCTTGCAAAAGGGCTCGTTAAAAAGTCAGCGGCAAAGCAGGCGGGAAGTAAAAAAATAAAGTTAATGACTTGCCCTATTTAATAATTAATTTGATGTTTTAATTATGGGCTACAGTGAACCGTGTAGCCCATGTGAGATAAGTTTATGAAAAAATTATTTAACTCATTATTAATAGCGTTTGCGTTATTATCATCAGTGCAGTCTTATGCAACAAACTATGATTCATGGATTAATTATATGATGAATATGATTGTTGGAAGTCATCAAGCGACTGATGAGCAGGCTAAAATGTTAGAAAAAGCTTTAAAGGAAGGAGCAGACTATAAGAAATACTTAACACCTGATCAGGTTGGCTTTATTGAAAACTATACAATTAATCCAGAAATGTTTAATGAAATGTTGAAAGATGGCTATGATATTGATGACCCTCAAAGTATGTTTGCTAAAGTCTTAGATTCTTCATTAGAAAAATTGCCAACTCAGACTCGAGTCACTTATCGTGGCGGTGCTTACCCAAAAGGGGTATATAGTAAACTGATTAAGAAAGGGAATGTCGTTTATAATAACATTTTTGCTTCCACCTCATATAGCGCCTCAATTGCGAAAGAGTTCGCCGACAGTGTTGGAGGAGCAGGAGTAGAAAAGGTTGTCTTTGCAATTGAATCAACCGATGGTGTCAATATTTCGAACTTTTCACCGACTTTTACTAAAGAAGCTGAAATATTATTAAGGCCTGATAGCTACTTTGAAGTTAAAAAAGTAAAAAAAGGCGGAGATGGTACAATCTATGTTGCAATGAAAGAGGTTGATCCACCTAAAAGCAGAAAAACCAAGGTGAGACATATGTACCACGGTGATATTCTTGATTGTGATTAACTTTCGAATATGCTCGATATTTAAGGTTTTCGTTTAATGCGAATTTAATCGAATGTACTGCTAATTTAGACCTCGAGTGTGACTCGAGGTCTTGCGGTTATCATAGGGCGAGAAACGTTTTCATCGTTTGCAGTACTTGCTCTGCTTGCGATTTATTTTCCATCTCAGCAAAGATGCGCAGCAAGGGTTCGGTTCCAGAGAATCGAGCAATCACCCAGCCGCCATTTTTGAAGTAGACTTTCGCGCCATCTTCGTAGCTGACTTTTTCAATCTCGTATTCAAACTCGGGCAGCTGCTTCTCAACGTAAATCTTGTTGTAAAGCGCCTCTTTCAGTGCGGGTTTGAATTTGCAATCGCCCTCTGCGGTGTAGGCATAGCCGTATCTGCCGTAGATTTCATCCAGCAGTTCAGAGAGTTTCTTGCCGGTAACGGAGATCATCTCCACCAATAGGCTTGAGGCAAACACGCCGTCTTTACCCTTGATGTGACCACGAATGGTAAGGCCGCCAGAGCTTTCGCCACCAATCAGAGAATCATCGGCTTCCATTTGTGAGCTGATGTGCTTAAAGCCCACGGGCACTTCGAAACACTTTTCGCCGTGATCTTCGGCGATCTTATCAAGAAGGTGAGTGGTGGCGATATTGCGAACCACAGAGCCGTGCCAGCCTTTGTACTCAAGCAAGTAGTAGTAAAGCAGGACCAGCACTTCGTTCGGGTGAATGAAGTTGCCTTTTTCATCAATAATGCCAAGGCGATCCGCATCGCCATCGGTGCCGATACCGATGTCGTAACCTTCTTGCGCGACAAGGTGCATCAGGCGATACAGGGTTGCAGCGCTTGGTGAAGGCATTAAGCCGCCAAAATCTGGGTTTTTGCCGTCGTTGATCACGTCCACTTCACAGCGGCCGTTGATCAGCACGGTTTGCAAAGCGTTCTTCGCCACGCCAAACATAGGGTCGATAAGCACACGTAAATTGGCTTTTTTGATCGCCTCAATGTCGATAAAGTCGATGATCGAATCAACGAACTCGTTCATCGGATTGATGATTTCAATCAGCTTGTCATCCACTGCTTGTTCAAACTCAACGCTTTGGACGTCGGCAAGCGTCAGGTGAGCGATTTGTTCTTCAATCTTTTGCGTGATCACTTCATCGGCGTCACGGCCACCTTCAATAAACACTTTAATGCCGTTGTAATCGGCCGGGTTGTGTGACGCGGTGATACACGCCGAATACGCGCAGGCCATTTCTTTGGCTTTGAACATTACGATAGGGGTTGGAACAAATTTATCGATAAAGCTGACCTTGACGCCATTGGCAGCGAGAACCTCAGCAAACCAGCAGCCGGCTTTGTCAGATAAAAAGCGGCGGTCATAACCAATCACAAAACCGCGCTCGGCCACATTTTCATTGTGAATGATGTTGGCAAGGGCTTGAGCAACTAAACAGACATTGTCCTTGGTAAACTCTTCACCGATAAAGGCGCGCCAGCCGCCTGTACCAAATTTGATCATGTTGAATTCCTTTCGATTTGGCAAAAATGGCTCAGCAAGTCGCTGAGCCATTGCCTTAATGATTAGCCAAGCACAACAACGACGTCGTTGACGCTGCCTTCAGGCTGAACAGGCACCGATGCCCCGCTGATTACTTCACCGTTGACGGTAATCGTCTTCACGCCTTTGCTCACGGAACTTGGGTTTTCAACTTTGATGTTGTATGTCGCGCCCAGCCATTGGCGCGTTACTTCAAAACCAGGCCAGTTAGTTGGAATACAAGGATCGATCGTCAGACCATCGAAGCCCGTACGCACACCAAGGATGAAGTTGGTGACGGCGAAATACGCCCAGCCAGAGGTACCGGTTAACCATGGGTGGTTAGCACGGCCATGATCTTGGTGGTCACGACCCATGATGAATTGCACGTAAGAGTACGGTTCTGCAATGCGTTTTTCGATGATGTCGTTTTGGTTGTACGGGTTCAATGCATCGTAGAACTTCATTGCACGATCACCACGGCCCAGTTTGGCTTCGGCGACCCAAGCCCATGGGTTTGGATGCGAGAAGATAGCGCCGTTTTCTTTCACGCCTTGGTATACACGAGTCACGAAGCCGATGTCGTCGTTTGGCGTGGCAAACGATGGTGAGTTTAGGTGCAGCCCGTATTCAGAGAACAGGTTCTCATCCACCGCATCCATCGCTTTCTCACCGCGCTCTTGAGACACGGCACCAGACAGTACCGCTAGGGTATTTGACTCAAGGTGGACACGGCCTTCTTTTTGCTGCGCGGTACCGATCTTGTCACCGTTTTTGGTTAGACCACGGATGTACCAACCGCCTTCATCATCCCAAAGGTGCGTTTCACACGCTTCACGCACGTTTGCTGCCATGATGGTGTATTTTTCAACGTCGTCTTCTTTGCCTAGGAATTTTGCAAGGTCGATGAACTCTTGCAGTGCCCAGAAGTGCAGGAATGACACCATAGAAGACTCACCACCGCCAAGGTTCAGACAGTCGTTCCAGTCAGCGCGTAGACCTTTACAGATGCCGGTTTGACCGACGTATTCGGCAGAGAAATCCAGTGCGGCTTTCATGTGATCGTAAACGGTGGCGACGCCGCCATCTGCGTAAGGGATCATTTCATTAAAGAAGCTGTGCTCGCCGGTTTCCATCACGTATTTACAAATGGTAGGCACTAACCATAGGTGGTCATCAGAACAGGTGTCTTCAATGCCGTGGATCTTATCTTCATCCGATGGCGTTGGCACAACCGTTGGCGATTTAGACGGTTTGACGTCGGCTTTTTCAGGATCGAACCAATCTGGATCAAATAGGTGCAAGCCGTAACCTGCTTTCACTTGACCACGAAGTAGGTCAACAATACGTTTGCGCGTCATTGCTGGGTTTGCGTGAGGGACAGAAATTGCGTCTTGCGCAGTATCGCGGTAACCCAAACCAGTACGACCACCCACTTCGATAAATGAAGCAAAGCGAGACCAAACCACACACGTCTCAGCTTGATACAGCGTCCAAGCGTTGATCATGGTGTCAAGACCTTGGTTTGGCGACTTCACTTGGAACTTGCCGCAGCGCTCATCCCAGTGGGCTTTGATGCCAGCAAAGGCGTTGTCAACTTCGGCAAGGTTTTGATATTTCGCGCGCAAACGCTCACCATTGCCTTTACCGATACCAAGAATGTAAGCAAAGCGCACTTCTTGACCGGGTTGAATCACAAATTGTTTGTGCAGTGAACCACAGTGGTTGTAACAGGTTTGCGCTGTGTTGAAACACTGACCTTGCTCAACCGCCAGTGGGTTTGACTCATCACGGTATAGACCAAGGAAACTGTCACGTTGACCGTCGTACGAGTCAGGGTCAAATGTTGAGGCTAGGTAGTAGAAACCTTCGAAATCATTGGTGTTGTAGTAGAGATCGTACTCAATCACGCCATCTTTGTACGCGGTACCAGCAGAGTACAACGACATCTGATGGTTTTGGTTATCCGATTGAATATGGCTAAAAGAGAACTCAACAAACGAGAAGGCACTGATGGTGCGAGGCTTATCTGAGGTGTTTTTGACAACAACGTCCCAAATTTCGGCATCTTCGCCTTTTGGTACGAAGAGGGTTTTGGTCGCAGTGATGCCGTTGTATTCACATTTGAATTTAGAGTAAGACAAACCATGACGCACTTCATAGCTGGCTTCTTCAAGGCTTTTCGCTACCGGTTGCCAAGAGATTGACCAGTAGTCACCAGTGGCATCATCACGCAGGTAGACGTAGTGTCCAGGGCGGTCAAATGTCGCATTCGGGCGGAATTTCGTGACACGGTTGTACTCAGGCGAGTTGTAGAACGAGTAACCGCCCGCGTTATGAGAAATGACCGTACAAAATTTCTCAGTCCCTAGATAGTTAGTCCATGGCGCAGGAACGTCAGGACGGGTGATGACATATTCACGATTGTCATTATCGAAATAGCCGTATTGCATGGTGTTTTCCTTAGTTTAACGACCGCAAAATGACGCGGTCAAACAGTCAAAAATGATGTGGTTAAAACCGGCTAGCTTCGGTTTATTTCCACGGATTGCGATAGGTAATCGCTTGTTTATCTAACATCACCAAGTGCCCTTTTAGGCGACCAAGGTAATCAAGCCAGTCGCGACGCGAATTTTGGGTCCAGCCCGCTTCAGCCATTGCGGTTAATCTTGGGAAAATCATGTAATCAACGCGAGCAGGGTGGTTGATGATTTCGCACCATAATGCGGTTTGGATTCCCCAAATGCGTTTGCGCAGGGGATCGTCGTTAGGGATCTCACTCATCGGTTCGTAACGATATGCTCGTTCAAGCGGCAGTGCGTTAGCCCAATCGACGCCAGGCTCTTCGGGGGCAAAATCTTGGGCCATATCGAGGTAAGTCGATTGCCCTGGCTGCAACACCACATCAAAGCCATTACGCGCACAATTGAGCGCCGCCTCTTCGCTTAGCCATGAATAAATCACGGTATCTTTACTGACTTTGTCGCCATGTTGTGCTTCTTCCCAGCCCAACATCCGTTTGCCAAGTGAGCGCAGTTTTTTTTCAGCGTAGCGCAGCAGATGGCCCTGAAGCTCTTTTGAATCGCAATACCCTTCTTGTTCCATAAGAGCCTGACAGCTAGGACTGCCAGTCCATGCTCCGTGAGGAACTTCATCTGCGCCAATGTGAACAAAGGGAGCAGGAAAGAGTTCGGCGATTTCTTCAAGTACTCGGTCGAGAAACTGATAAGTCCCCGCAAGCCCTGGGTTTAATAAATTGTCGCGGTAATTTTGAATGCTGCGGTACTCAGTGGTGTCTTCTTTTTCCACCAGTAAATCAGGCAGCGATTTAACGGCAGCACGGCAGTGTCCGGGAATATCGATTTCCGGGATCACCGTGATGCCGCGCTGGTGCGCGTATTCGATCACATCGCGGACCTGTGCTTGAGTATAAAAACCACCATAACGATGCAACAAATGGCTGTATTGCGGCTCACACACTTCATCGAGTCCGCGCCAAGCGCCTTTTTCGGTGAGTTCGGGGTAGGCGTTAATTTCAATCCGCCAACCTTCATCATCGCTTAAATGCCAATGAAAGGTATTAAACTTGTAGTGTGCTAATTGATTGATAAGTCGTTTCACGGTTGCCACTGAATGGAAATGACGTGAACAGTCAAGCATCATGCCGCGATAGCGAAAGCGTGGTGCATCACGAACCGTGACACAGGGGAATTGAACCTGATCGCTTGTTCCTTGCGGAGTGAGCTGCGCAAGCTGAAGTAATGTAGCGCAGGCGTGAGTAAAACCTGAGCGAGATCCCGCTTCGACTTTGATGCCCTCAAGGGTCACTTTAAGGCTGTATTCCCCTTCATCCAGTGTTGGATTGCTTTTCATAATCAGCAATCCATTGCGACTGTTGCTCAGTTTCATTTGGTGAATTCGCGCAAATTCATCAATCAGCCACTGAGTCGCTGACGTGGCAAGCTCACTATGACACGCAACACCTAGTGTGCGCTTCACCACAAAGTGGCCATTATCACGTTGTAGTTGATTGGGGTGTGGCAGTAATGCCAATTCATTGGCGATAACGCTTGGTACAAAACTGCGCTCTGTATGTGGGCTGTTCAGCACTAAAGGGGTTAATGCGACGGGAACCCGTACTTTTTGGCCTTGTTGTTCTGATTCAACAAAAGCGTCCAAAATCCCATCGGTGTGATAACGAAATGGAAACGACCCGACGCTGAATTCACAGTAATAATGATGGTTCGCGGCGAGCACGAGCGTGTCAGGTTTTAATTGACAAAAACTGCCGACTTGATGGTGTTCACCATGCGTCATCGAGCCGGGAGTAATAAAACGAGTGAAGGCAAATGTTAGCGACCAGTTGATCAGATCTTGTTCGCCAAGATTGTGCAGTGTCATACCGAAGCGGCAGGTTTGGTCATGCTCTGATAAGACCACAAGGTCAAGACGGTAATCCATAATAGCTCCTAATTAAGAAACTCGGGGTAAAGGTTATGCTCAGCGCAATTGGCAAACATCAAAGCGCCTTCAATGGCATCGAATTGTGGCTCGACGATAAGGTGGCGCAGGGGCGGTGAAAGCCAAGGACCAATGCGTTCGGCAATGCCACCCATTAGGCAGATGCGTTGCGCGCCTTTTTGCTGCAGTGCGGATAGCCACATATCGATATCGGCGGCGGTTTGGCTTAGTAACTCTTTGGCCAAGGGGTCTCCGTGCTGGGCATAGACGAAAATATCAGGAGAGAATTGGCCATAATCTCGAGGTAGCGCGGTTTTTGACCATTGAACAATGGTGTCAATATCATCGTTAAAATGGGCAAGTATGCGGTGAGATAGGGCGCTATGATCGCGAACGCCATCATAAGCCAGTAAAACTTGCTGTATCAGACGCAACCCCATTACCGCGCCACTGCCTTGATCGGAAATCGGAAACTCATGACCGCCGACAACATGCTGGACACCCTCTTGAAGCAAAATGCCGCAAGAACCGGTTCCTGCAATTAGAATGGCACCATTGCCTTTATTATGAGCGCCGATGCAAGCGCCATAAGCATCGGTATTTAAGGTCAGAGAGGCAAACGGATGAGGGAGTGCCATGAAATCTTGCCACGCTTGTTTTTGTTCAGCGCCTGCCAGTGCCAGTCCGACGTGCATTTGGCAAAACTGAGTCGATGATATTCCGCCTTGGCGCGCCGCTTGCTCAATCGCTTCGATAATCGATTGCATAGCTAGCTCAACACCCAGCAAAATATTGGCGCTGCCGCTTTTGGCTTCACCTACCCATTGACCGTGTTCATCGCGAATCCGCGCGCGGCATGAAGTGCCACCGCCATCAACTCCCACGTAATACAGACTCATAGGACGGCTCCTTGCACTGGTTGATTCAAAGAGTCGTGCGCCGATGAAGCGGCCTGATTGATGGCATCGTTAGTGGTTTTTTGCTGTGATGAGGTGCGTTGATTTAGGTGATGGCTTTGGCTCATCACCGCAAGCAATAACCACCCTGCGTGCGGGATCCATTGCTCTCCCCAGCGCCAGTTTTGCAACATATCGCGATGGTGGGGCGCTGGGTTAAAGGCGATATCGTCCTCGTCATCAAAGCCTCCGGTAATGCCATTACAGACGCCACCTTTTGCGTTGGAAAACCCCAGTTCTGGAAGGTAGTTTGGATTGTTGTGTCCATGTCCATCGAGCATACAGATATCAAAAGGGTTCAGTCCCACAATCCAGTTAAGGGCGTTTTGACCGAACGCCAGCAAGGGTTGAGATGCCTCTTTATTGACAAAAGGTTGTGCGAGTAGGCTCATCGCTGCCAGTGAGGCTAGGCGCGCATTTTCTCCCTGCCACCAATAGCCAGTTTCATTGTCGTGAGCGATAAAAAAGGCATCACGCTTATTTTCATTCATCCCTTTAACGTATTGCCGTGGGTAGCCAAACGGGTTGGCTTTTTTCTTGGTAATGGCCAATTCAAATTCGCACGCTTGGTTGACCACCGTTTGGATGATGTTGTAACGCGCACTGTCGCTTTCAATGCTGAGGTATTCACACAGTGCGATAACAGGTAAGCCAGCGTCACTAGCGTGAAAATAGGGGCGGGAGCCATCGTGATTGGCAGACCAAAAATAGTGCATTTGGTCATCACTGTGCTGACGAGCACTGAGTTGTAAAGCCCAATCGCGCGCTTCATCAAGATAGCGAGTTTGCTTTGTGGTGCGATACAACTCAACACTGGCCAATAGGGCGCAATACTCATCAATGATGTTGTCAACGCCGTCGTCGGTGTAGCTGTGATTATGAGTTTTAAGGTGCCAATAGCCCCGCTCTGCTGCGGCTAGATATTGGTCTTGACTGTATTGGCCGTGACTGGTTAGCCGAGCGGCGGCGGCAAGTGCGGCGATTGCCATGCCGCCACCTTGGCGAAAAGCTGCTTGATAATCGGCCGATTTATGCCCTTGTTGAGTCTCGTAAGCACAAATCTCGCGTTGTTCGGTCTGCTTGCTCCACTGGTCAAACACTGTGGTGTAGAAATACCCTTGCGGATCTTGCATGCGATACAGGAAATCAGCGCCAAACAGCGCTTCTTCAGTAAGGCGTAATTGTAAAAATCGTGGTAAATCGCCCTCGTTACACAGCATTTGATGCCCTTTTAACAGATTCCATACAATCATAGGGGTCTGCTGAGGGTTGAAATAATTAGCGTAAGAGAGATGACTCAAATATTTGCTCACATCACCAGAGGCGTCATACCAGCCGCCATGAACATCCACCGTGCGTTGTTGTCCATAGATGGGCGCAGCAACGTCTTGAGCGTCAAAAATGCCGCTGCAGCGTTGGGACTTAAAATAGTGCAGCAGATCGGAAAATGTCGTTTGCATCAGAACATCTTGGCCAATTTGAAAGGGGTGTGAACGCGTGTGTTCAACCCGTAGATAGAAAAGGCCTTCTTGGTTAAAGTCTGAAAAATCAATACCATAAAAATAGCCTTGATGCCATTTGGCCACTTTTTCAGCTTTTGTAATGGGCAAGGTTGCCACCGTCAGATGATTCTTGGCGCAAATAAGCTGCGCGCTGTAGCTAGAGAGTCGAGCTTGTCGCGATTGCAAAATGGCGCGTTTGGTGCCCGTTTGTTCATAGCCGATGTGATTGGTTAGAAGCAACATGCCATTCTCCAAAACTCGTTTGATATGTTTGGTGGTGTGCGCTATCTCTTTTTATTTTGATGAGATGGCGCACGGTGCGCCCATCGCCGTGAAGTGTTCAAATGATTTGCTGGCCGCCGTCGAACGCTTCACGGGTTTGGGTTACTGCTTAAACGAGATCACTGCTCAAACAAATAGCAGCGGACATAGTGGTTGTCTGATAACTGAGTGACCGCAGGTAACTGCTCTCGACAACGATTTGTGGCATGTTCACAACGCCCTGCAAATGGGCATCCCACCGACTCTGGTGTCCAAAGTGGAATGTCTCCCTTATTGCCTTTGAGTGGCTCATGAATCGATTTCGCTGGATCGGGCACTGCGGACACGAGCAACTGAGTGTAAGGGTGCTGAGGATCGTGAATGATTTCCTCGGTGTCGCCCCATTCCACCATGTGACCGACGTACATCACCGCCAAATCTTCCGCAATGTAGCGAGCCGTTGCGATGTCATGCGTGATGTACAAAAGCGACATTTGTTGCTCAAATTTCATCTCTTCCATCAGGTTAAGCACGCCAGCGCGAATGGACACATCGAGCATGGATGTCGGTTCGTCGGCGAGTACGACCTCAGCGCCTACGGCAATGTTACGCGCAAGATTGACACGCTGGCGCTGTCCCCCTGAAAGCTGGTGAGGGAATTTCTGCGCGGTCTCTTTAGGAGGAATGAGGCCCACTTGCTCAAGCAGGGCGTACACGCGCTCTTCAAGCTCTTTCTTGTTGCGAGGGTCCACTTTTTTATGGATAAGCAGCGGCCGCGCAATATGGTGAAAAATATTGTGGGTGGGGTTGAGCGATCCAAAGGGATCTTGCCACACCATTTGAATGCCTTCCCGATACGCCATCAGTTCTTGACGCTGAGTAATCGTTTCAATATCTCGCCCTTTATACTCAATCACACCTTGGGTTGGCGCATACATTTTGGCGATCATTTTTGCTGTCGTGGATTTACCCGAACCGGACTCACCCACCACAGAGAGGCCACGGCCTTTGTACATTTTGAACGACACATCGTTAATCGCGCGCATTTTGGTTTGTTTTAGCGCGTTGCTATTGAGAGGAAAGTCTTTGACGACATTTTTGCCCTCTATCAAAAGCTCACCGTATTGTTTGCTCATATTGGTCTCCAGAATTCGTATTGTGTGGTGCGATGATCACAGCTTGGTTTGAGCAATCGGTTCACCATAAAGGTGACAGTTTGATAAGCGTCCGGGCTCGATCTGACGCAAGTGCGTCGGTACTCGAGTGCAGGTTTCGTGGACGCGATCGCAGCGAGCTTGGAAGCGACATCCTTGCGGGATCTCAAGCAAGTTCAAAGGATTACCAGGAATACCAGTCAGTTTCGTCTTGGGTCCAGTTAATGGTGGGAATGAACTTCCCAGTCCCTTGGTGTAAGGATGATAAGGGCTCTGTAAAATCTCTTTTGAAGGCGCAACCTCAATCAGTTCACCTGAGTACATGATGCCAATGCGGTCGGAGAATTCGACCATCAAAGACAAGTCATGCGTAATGAATAAAATTGAGAAACCGAACTCTTCTTTGAGCGCATAAATTTTTTGTAAAATTTCACGCTGAACTACAACATCAAGCGCTGTGGTTGGCTCATCCATCACAATCATTTTCGGATTAAGCGCAAGTGCAATCGCTATCACCAAACGCTGACGCATACCGCCCGAAAATTGATGGGGGTAGTCGCTCAGGCGGTTAGGGTGAATATCAACAATTTCCAATAATCCCTCAGCGCGGCGGCGCGCTTGCTCACGCGTCATATTGGTGTGACGCATAATCACATCACAAAATTGCTCTTCCATCGTTAATACAGGATTGAGCGCGTTCATCGCACTTTGGAACACCATAGACATTTCGCTCCAGCGAAACGCCTGCATGCGCTCGTCACTGTATTGCAAAATGTCTTCGCCGTTGAAGATCACTTCACCACCGGTAATGAACGCGGGCGGCTTGTGTAGGCGCATCAGTGAGAAGGCAACGGTAGACTTACCACAGCCGGACTCACCAGCAAGACCAAAAACTTCACCTGGTGCAATGTCAAAGCTGACATTGTTACAGGCGCGAACATCGCCAGCGTCAGTGATGTAGTCGACGCAAAGGTTGCGGATAGAGATGAGTGGTGCTGTCATGATTATTTATCTCCGCTCAAGATCGCGTTATCAGTCGCCAACGTCGTTGGTTGACGCTCTTTTTTGTCTTGCTGTGCCATTTTCTTCCAGCGTTTCATTCCTTTGTGTGAACGAAGTTGTGGGTTGGCGATTTCATCGACGGCAAAGTTAAGCAATGCAAGACCGGTTACGAGTAACGTCAATGCCAAACAAGGCGCTAATACTTCCCACCATGCGCCGATCAGCATGGAAGACGAGGTTTGTACGTTGTAGAGCATGATCCCCCAACTGGTGGTATTAGGATCGCCAAGACCGAGGAATGAAATAACAGCTTCGGTATTGATGGCCAGCATGACCGAACCAATGAAACTGGCGCCAACGATAGGAATTAAGTTGGGTAAAATTTCAATAAAGATGATGCGCCAAGACTTTTCGCCAAGCACTTCCGCCGCCTTAACAAACTCTTTTTCACGCAGTGCCATGGTTTGCGCTCGAACGACCCGCGCGCCCCAAGCCCAGGAGGTCATCGCGATAATTAATGCGATGGTGACCGGACCGGCTTCGCCGATAAAAGCGGCAAGCACGAACAACAATGGGTATTGCGGAATCACCAGCATGATGTTCATAGCGGCACTGAGAATGTCGTCAACACGGCCACCAAAATAGCCAGCAGATATCCCAATGATAGTGGCAAGGAAGCAGACGGTGATCCCTGCGCCAAAGCCAACACCAAGTGAAACACGTGCGCCATACACCACTTGTGACCAAATATCACGGCCCATACGCGAGGTGCCTAGAACGTGTTCAGCGTTCTTTGACATGGCTAACGTGCGGCGATCATCTGCCAAGTTTTCCGCCACCCAACCATCAGGGTTGCTTTGCGCAGCTTTAACCACAAAACTTGGGTATTCATGAGGGTTACCCGTGCGTTTTGCTGGATCGTGGCTGGTTATTAGGGGCGCTGCCACGGCAATGAATAAAAAGACCGAGAGAATGCCAAGACCAATACGAGCAAAGTTATTGCCGACTATAAGTTTAAATAAGTTTTTCATGATTACTTGCCTCCCTTGCGTAGGCGAGGGTCGAGGACGAGATAAAGCATGTCTGCGGTTAAGTTAAAGCAGAGCATAAAGAGCGTCATGATAATCAGCTGACCTTGCAGCACTTGATAATCGCGAGCATGGATAGCATTAAGCAAGACGGTGCCAAGGCCGGGATAGTTGAAAATCATCTCAATAATAAGCTGACCACCAATCGCCATCCCCAGAGACATAGAGAGTGCCGTCACACTGGGCAACAATGCGTTACGCGCAGCGTAGTTGAACACAACGCGGTTTTGCGTGAGTCCCTTACCTTTGGCCATGGTGATGTAATCTTCAGCGAGCAGGTTAATCATGTTATTGCGCATGTTGACCAAGAAGCCGCCGATCTGAACGATAGTGGCGCAGAAAAGCGGTAGGACAGCGTGATAAGCCACGTCCTTATAGAAGGCCCAGCTGGTCCAGTCAGGGATGGTGCCCGCGGTATATGCGTAACCGGATGGGAACCATTTTAAGCCAATGGCAAAGGTGTACATCGCCAGAAGTGCGATAACCATTTGCGGAATCGCTTGAATGATCAAGGTGCCTGGGGTTACAAAGGCGTCGTATTTGCTGCCACGGCGCCATGCGGCGAAGATACCCATGATCGAAGCAATAGAGAATGAAAGTACCACCGCGCTGCCAGCGAGGAACAGTGACCAACCGACAGAGTTGGCTAACAGCTCATTGACGCTTAATGGATAGAATTTGATTGAGATGCCCAGCTCCCAACTAAAGATGCTTTTTAAGTAAGTCAGATACTGCACATACCAAGGGCCATCGACAAAGCCGAGTAACTTGGTCATTGCCGCAATACGCTCAGGTGTTACCTGTGTGGTCGCATTAGCAAACATCATGGTAACCGGATCCCCAGGCATGGCCCGTGGAATAATGAAGTTTAACGTCGCTGCAACTAAGAGCGCGACAAGATAAAATGACAAACGTCTTAAAAAATAACCCATAACTCACCTTACTTACCCAGACTTTTTGCCCTGTTACTGGTTCAGGTCGGCCCATTTTGAGCACGAAAAATCCCCTGACGACGAGCGCCATAACGAAAGCAGCGTAAGGGGATTTTTGGGTGCGACGCACGGAGTGTGCGCCGCGGGGAATGAACGAATTACTGAACTGGTTTGAGATCCAGTACGTGCAGTAGACGCTCAGGAATACCAGCCCAAACGTTTGGACGGCCTTTTGGATTTTCTTCGTTCCACCAGCCAGTGAAGCGCGTGGTGTTGTATTGGTACATGTTTGCGCCAGACAAGACAGGAATCGTTACTTGGTCTTTTGCGATGATACCTTGGATGCCGTGAGCAATAGTGACTTGCTCTTCTTTGTCCGCGGTTTTGTAGAAGCTATCAAGTAGGCTATCTAGCTTCGCATTTTTGTAGTAGTGCATTGCAAAACGTGGCATACCATCACCTTTTTGAAGGTTTGAGTGGTAAGCACTGTTCCAATATAGGTGTGGATCCGCCCCGTGGAAGTAGTTGGTGTAAGCTACGTCGTAAGTTCCTTCGAGCATCGCTTGATTGTAAACCGCGAATTCAGGGGTACGAGCACGTGCTTTAATGCCGACTTCAGCGAGCTGTTCAACCGCAAGTTGTACCGTGTTGTTAAAGTCAGTCCAACCGTTTGGTGATTGAATAAGCAGTTCAAAAGACTTGCCTGATGGGGTGTCAACAAAGCCGTCACCATTCACATCTTTGAAGCCTGCACGCTCTAGAAGCGCTTTAGAACCGTCAACGTTATAAGTGTTGAAAGCTTTGTACTTGTCATGAGTCGCTTTGTCAGACCAAGCTTCAAATGCATAGCCAAGACCTGATGCGAAGTCGTTCACGGTACCACCGCCGTAGAAAGCGATGTCAATGATGGTTTGACGATCCAATGCCATTGAGAAGGCGCGACGGAATTCAACGTTGGTCAGTGCTTCATTTTTCGCCGCATCTGGGTTTTTGAAGTTGACAACAAACGCTTGTGTGCCTGATGGCGGATACCAGTATTGGTGGTTTGGACTCGCTGCGGCGTATGTGCGGTCGATATCTGGAATGAATGATGACGTCCAGTCCAGTTCAGAGTTGATAATTTTGCCCAAAAGTTGATCGTTGTTTGCGATTTGTGGTACGCGCAGACAATCTACTTCTAGGTTCGCTTTATCCCAGTAGTTTGGGTTTTGGCACTGAATGTAAAGTTGCGGTGTAAAGGTATCGATAGTTGTGAACGGACCAGTACCAACCGGGTTTTCATTGGTGTAAGTGGTTGGATCTTCCACTTTTGACCAAACGTGCTGAGCAACGATAGGAATCAAAGAGATTTCGTAAGGCACGTTAGAGTTTGCTTCAGTCAGACGGAAACGTACTTGGTATTCACCGAGTTTTTCGACACTTTTAACCCATTTGTTGATGCCACGTTGGTCGAGTTCAGGTTTGTCTTTAAGAAGACCAAACGAGTAAACGATGTCATCAGCAGTAAACATTTCACCATCAGACCATTTCACACCTTTACGAACATCAAATGTGACGCTCATTAGGTCATCCGACATACGGAAATCTTCAGCCAAGCGCATTACTGGCTCGTTGCCTTTCATTTCATTGAAGATAACCAAAGGCTCGTAAATAAAGTCAGTGGTAGTACGAAGATTGGTCGCTAGGTACGGGTTAAAGTTACGAACCATTTGCGGGTAGAAATCGGGTACAATTGTTAGCTCACTGCGCGCCATTGCTGGGGCGGAAACCGCTGCCGCTGTTGTTGCGACAACTGCGGCGGCTAGAGCTGTTTTTTTAATATTGGTAAGCATAGCTGTTCCTTACTAATTGCTTTCATTTCACAATGGTTGGAATGTCAATCAATTGATAAACACTCTCCAAGACCCACCTTTGTTAAGCAGTTTGACCTGTTTCAAAGTGGCCTGTAGGCCTTTGGCAAGGCTAAGAAAACACCTTCTGCTGAAAATAAGCAAACGCCATTACCGTTAAAAACGTTAAAATTCGCTCAAGCTCCGTTATTTCCGTCATTTTTATGCTGTTTTTGTTGTTGGGATTATGATTTGTCATTGTGAACTCACTCGCAAACCACCTTGTTTGAAAAGTTGTATGTAAGTGTACACTTCGTCCGTAGCTCCTTTTTATAATTGCTTTTAAGGAGGTGCGGTTAGGGCTGGGATCATGATCACATGGCAAAATAACGCTAATTATTGCGCGAAAAATTAATCTGCCGTTCTGTTGTGATTATTATCGCAATATTAGCTAATAACTTTAAAAACAAGCTGAATAAGCACCATTTTTCGCTGTTTTTTAGCGGTTACTGCCGACCTAAATGGCCTTGTTTTTATATGGAAATTAAGTGAGTTATCCCGTCTCGAATGAGACCTACTGCTCAAGAGTCCACTTTCACTAACCTCACCGCATCGCATGTCTCGGCTCACTAGCTCTGTTCGCTTGTCGCTAATTTGAATCGTTAAGCTGTGTTAAACAACTTGAAAATAGACTGGCTATTTCGCTGCGTTGTTTGCCTTGCTCTCAGCCCAGTGAGCCGGTTCTGAATCCAGTATCTTGAGGTCACTTGGGTATAAACCGAAGGGAATTGAGCCATTGGTTAGGAAAACATTGCTGGCTGCCTAGTGCTCAGCCAGCAATGGGGTAGCGTCAGTGGTGAAGGGGACAAGCGGAGGTTAGTTGCTCAACAGATGTTGCAGCTTATCTTTTAGCGCTTCAATATGCTGACGCTGCGGTGTCGGCTCTTTACAATGCTCTAAGATAAATTCGATGGAGCTAATCACCGTGCGCCAACGGGGCGTTTTAGGGAGCGTCTCAATTCGCATATATTTATCCAAGGTACGCGTTTGTAACGTACTTCGGTCAAGGTATACGCGCCACAACCCACTCTTTTCAGCGAAAGAAAACTTACTTTCCCCCGTTGCAGACTCCCAATAATCTAAGGCATTACTCATGACATCAACCAACAATTCCCGCATGAGATCTTGCTTAGATTTCGCATCACCAAGGGCTTTATCTGCTAAACGAGTAAATTCACCGCCGAGCTCTTTTAGTGTTTGTAATTGCTCTTTATCGCCATCAAATGCGTAGCGAGCTAGCACGTCTAGTGCGGTTTCGAGCTGATGAATTCGAGCAACATTAGCGCCACCACCGACATTGAAAATAAACATTGAATCGATTTCAACACCTTGTGGAAGACGCAAAATATCGCATTCAATATGCTGACGAACATCCGCGACATAAATATCAATCTCACCACAGTAGTGGCTTTGGGATTGAGCTAAATATTTTGGCGCAATAATTTCGTCACCCTGGGAGCGCTTGAGTTGATCAATACTGCGTTTAAATAATTTTGCTGCCGCTCGGTTAGCGTAATGAATGCGGCCATTTTCTCGCAAACAGACAACCGCTTCCGGAGCCGAATCCAGCTGTTCAAGTAAACGTTGCTGAGTTTCGAGTAGGTCGGCTTCAATTTGACTACGCTGTTTTAATTCTTGGTGTAACCGTTCGTTTTGTTGCAGTTGTGCATTGGCTTGGCTGGCACTAAGGTGCGCTTGAACTCGAGCTATGAGCTCTTGTTTATTAAACGGTTTTGACAGATAATCATTGGCGCCAGACTCAAATCCGCGTTGACGATCTTCAGCTTGATTTAACGCCGTTAACATGATGACAGGCAGCGTGTCGCTGTCATGGTGCTGGCGTAGCGTCTTACACACTTCATAGCCACTCATCCCGGGCATCATGATGTCCAGCAGAAGTAGGGCTGGTGGTTCTTGGGCGATTTTTTCTAACGTGTCGTGGCCATTTTGGGCGGTTTGCACTCGGTAGCCTTCGATGCGTAGGAAGCTTTCGAGAATACGTAAGTTGACAGGCTCATCGTCGGCAACTAAAACCAATTGACCCTGAGGGTTTTCGGGTAAAGAGGTTTCATCAAGTGCGTTGATGTCAAAATCATCAGGCAACTGAAAGTGATGGTTCTGTATCGAGTTATCGCGATCCGCGATTTGTGCTTCGGTTGCTAAAGGCAAGTTGAAACTGAATGTGGTTCCGACCAAAGGCTGGGAGCTGACGTACAAATTACCGCCCATCAGTTCAATTAATTGGCGACTGACCGACAATCCCAGTCCCGTGCCTTGACGAAAACGCCCATTGGCATCGCCTATTTGCGTTAACGGTTCAAAGATGTACTCAAGTAAGTCAGCGGGGATCCCTTGTCCAGTATCAACCACTTGAATTCGCACTTGTTCATCGCTAACGCTGGCGGAGATCACGACTTTGCCTTCAGAGGTGTATTTAATCGCATTGCCAACCAAATTGTACAACACCTGCTCAAGCCGCTGTGGATCGGCAGAAACTAAAGGCAGGTCGCTAGGCACTTGATTGATGATCCGCAAGGGCTTTTTGTCGACGAGATGATTGGACAGTTCAAGCACCAGACGGGTTGAGCTGGCAAGATCGACGGCACTATGGTTAATATCTAGGCTGCCGAACCGCATTTTGTGATAATCCAGTAGATCGTCTACTAAGTTAGCAAGGCGATGACCACTTTTTACTATGATATCCAGTTGGTATTTTTGATTGGTTGGAATTGGGCCATTGGCCCCTGACATCAAAGTTTCCGCAATACCAACCATTCCGTGAAGTGGGGTACGCAATTCATGCGAGGTCGTCGCAAGAAATTCGTCTTTTAGTTTATCTGCAAGTTGCAGTTCGCGGTTTTGTTTTTTGATCAGTAAAAGGTTACTTTCAAGTTCTTGATTTTGAGTTTTGATCAGCTGGATCTTTTCACGAATGGAGCGTTGCATCCGTTCAAAACTGATGGCTAGTCGGCCAATTTCATCTTTACGTTCAGTATTGATGACGGTTTCTTCAAGATCCCCAGCAGAGACTTTTTCTGCAGCCCAAGTAAGACGCAATAATGGGGCAGTAATAAAATTAGATAGGTAGTGTGATGCAATCACCACAAGCACGATGGCCGTTACCATCGCAATGATAAACACTTTTTCTAATTGATGAATGCGTGCAAACGCTTCTGCCTCAGGCAACTGTACGACAAGTGCCCAACTTAAATTTCCTAACGTGATCGGTGCAAATCCAGCAATGAGGGTTTCGCCGATACCATTGGTATAATTACCAACGTCCTTTTGACCATCAAATGCGCGATTAATAATTGGAGCGCTGTTATTTATGATTGACTGCTCGCTGGCTAATGAGCGAGGTTTGCGATCATCACCGACCAATAAGGTTTGAATCGACGTATTTTGCTCGCTATCAGCAATCAGTTTGCTAATGCCATTACTGGGTAGACGGAACATGGCGAAACTGTGCAAATAGCCTTGCTTAATAATGGGGGCGCCAAGCCATGCATAACTTTTTCCGTTTTCCGTCGTAAAGTCAGAAAGATAAACCGGCGTATAATCTTCGTTTTGTTTGCGCATTTTATGAACATTTTCGCTTAACGCGCGAAAAGTTCGACCAAGGAGCGTTGCTTGCTGGGGGGCGTTTAATAAATTTGTTCCAAAGTTCTCATGCTTGTAAATGGAATAGGTGACATTACCTTCGATGTCGACCAATAAAATATCATCGAAATCCGATCGCTTGAGTAATTCGAGAAAGGCCCAGTGATATCGCTCATGCAATAATCGGTATCGTTCGCTCCCTACGTACGCGCTGGATTCTGGTCGCATAGTGGTTTTTATTAAATCGCCTGAACCTTTTATGTAGCGCTGTTGGGCATTCACTCGAGCTTCGGCGATGGTATGGCCTAAGCTCTTAAACGCATTAACCAGACCATAGAAGCGGCCACCACTGTTATAAGCCAGTTCTGAACGAACAAAGCCCATGACTTGTGCTTCTTGTGCTAGATAATAGTTTTGTAGCTGCCGCTGCTTTGTTTCTAACATTGAGCGTAGATGTGACGTACTTTGTTCTTGTAAATCGGCAGTGTGGGCTTGCAAAAAGAAGAGGGCAATGACGGTCAGTGGCGTTAAGCTGAGAGCGAGAAACGCAGCCATTAACGTGCTTTGTAGTCGTTTGAATTTTCGTTTACGATAAAAACTGAACATGGCGAATAACTCAAGTTATCAATATTTATTATTTTTTTGAAAACGTGTTGGTATATTTTTGATGAATAACTTTAGATAGGGATTCATTCGAGTTTTCAATCAATTTAACTCTCGAATATAGATGCTGCCATTGATTGAAGGATTAACTATCAAATCGATAGACCGTTCATCATTTAAAGAGGGTTGTGTTAAATAATCAATTTAACGAAATTAACGTGTCTACAAAAAATGACAACTCGATTACCAATAAATCGTGGAGTGCGCCGCAGAAACGTAAATAAGGCGTTTTATTATTTAACGTGTCGTCAATGTGAAACAGGTTAAGTCTTGACTGGACAGGCGCACCGTATTGAGTACGCCTGTTTTTAAGATAAGAGTCAGGCGGTTTTGTCACCACGATAAATGGTGAATTTACTGTTTTTAGCCAGAAGCTGGCATGTACCAAAGCTTCGGTTGATAATTGGTGGGTATTTTAAAAAGCTATTGGCCACAATGATCAGACTGCCACCACCGGTTAAATGGTTTGGTGCCTCACCAAGTAGAGTTTCGGCGGCGTTATAATTGGTTTCAAGCCCACTGTGAAAGGGTGGGTTTGACACTATAAATTGATATTGCTCACTGATATCAGAATAAATATCGGAAGCGAACACGTGACCTCTAAGATGATTTGCCGCAAGTGTTGCGGCGCTTGAGGTTAGGGCGTAAGCGTTAATGTCGCATAAATGGACGCTGGCGTTGGGATTGGTTTTCGCCATATAGGCACCAATAACCCCAGCACCACAACCAAAGTCAAGCACCTTGCCATCAAGTGCTGGTAGTGTCTCGAGCAGTAATTGGCTGCCAAGATCAAAGCTGCCGTGACTGAAAACGCCAGGTAAGCTTTTAATTGTCAGAGTAACGCCCGCCACCTCAATCGAATAGTTTTTAAACCATGCTTGCTGGTCAAAGGCCGCTGGCGCGGTTTGGCACACGCCCCAGTAAAATGAGCAGCGGCGCGCCGAATCGTATTTGGTGATCCGTCCATACTGAGCAAATAACTTAGCGATGCTGTTGACTCCCGAGCGGTTTTCACCGACCACCACCACTTCAGTATCAACGCCGAGTTTTGCAAGTAGCATAGCAAGCAGATATTCACCCTCTGCTTTGGCTTTTGGCCAGTACAGTAAAATAAGATCAGCGTTGGTATCGGCCTTAAACTCACAACCAAAATAAGCGGTGATTTTCGCGTTGTCTTTTATCGAACGGTAGTAGCTGTAATTGGAGCTAAACACCGTGACGGATTGACAATGATCGACCAGTTCAAGCGGGAATTGATCTTCAATTTCACCAGCGACAAGCACATGCTTATCCGCGAAATAGTCGAGTTGGCGCTGGGCGATTTGGCTGGGGGCGGTATAAGCAGACATAAGCGGTGAGTGAGATTATCAAAAAAAGATGCGGCGATTTTCGCACAATCGTTCGCAATGGCAAGCTTTGCGGAAGGGGAATTGCACCCAGCATGCAAGGTTAACGCATCCTGGGTACAAGCGCGTTTTAGCTGTTGTCTTGTTTATCAAGAAACTGTTGGAATTCCTCTTCGTACAAATTGAACAGCACAATAGTAATGGCAAAAATCAAAGGTCCGTAGATTAGGCCGATCAAACCGAATAACTGAATGCCGCCCAATAGTGAGAAAAAGATCAAAAGCGTATTCATTCCTGCACTGCCTTGCATTAGGAATGGACGTAACAAGTTATCAATTGAACCGACCACGGCAACGCTCCAAATGAGCAAAAAGGTCGCCCAACCAAATTGGCCGGTAAGCAGCAAATAGATAGTCGCTGGAATCCATACGAGCGCAGTCCCTACCACGGGAATGAATGAGGCAAAGCCCATAATGGTGCCCCAAAAGAGCCCAGGAAATCCGGCGAGCCACATACCAAAACCACCGGCTAAGCCTTGCGCGATAGCGGTAAGAAAAGATCCCATGACAGCGGATTTTGATACTTTTTCGATCTGATCGAGTAGTCGATCTTCTTGGCTGCGTGATAACGGCAAAATATGACGCAATGAGCGAATAATTTTGTCATGATCACGGAGCAAAAAGAACAAAACAAACAGCATCAGGAAAAAATGCAAAATGAAGTTAGTGGCATCGCCCAAGAGTTTGGCGCTGAAACTGACTAAGGTTGAGCCTGTTGTGGTGGCGAATTCGCCGACCCGCTGAGCAATCTCTTTGGGTTCAATCGTTTCAAAAGGTAAGTAGTGATTGACAAACGCTAAGCCAGATTTGACCCATGGATGAGCCAACAACTCTTGAATCCCCCCCTGCGAACCCCACTGGTACATATTTTGGGCAAAGACAGTACCTTGCTGGACAATAGCGCCAAAAACCAGCAGCAGAGGCATCACAATAATCACCGTCAAAGTCACACATGAAAGCAAGGATGAAATATTACGATGCTTAGGTAAATGATTGTCGAACCACTGATGGATAGGGAAAATCAGCAGAGACAAGATAAACGCCATCACAATGGAGTTCATGTATGGGGCGACCAGCAAATAACAGGCGAGTGCGGCAGCCAATAAGGCAACAATTAAAACCCAGTGACTTGACGTAATGCGAACGGGGGTGGGCACAATGTATTTTCCGATTAGCATAATAGAGTGCATTAATAATGACGCTAATTGGATTGCATGGCAATGATACTATACCCAAGTCATCCTCGCTGAATCATCCATCTTGAGGTTACTTGGGTATACACATACTTGAAACTGCGGTGCAGTTGACCAATTTTAACAAACCTCATCGATATGATGAGGCTGTATTCATTTCCCTTAGCGGCAATTCCAAGTGGTTTCGCTGTAATTAGGCTTCTTGGGCCAAAATGGCAAAGCAGCGATCAGCCGCCTCAAGTGTTGCCGCAATCTCACGGCTACCGTGGGCAAGTGACGTGAAGCTGGCTTCAAAAGCAGAAGGCGCTAGATAGATACCATGGTCAAGCATAAGATGGAAAAAACGCTTAAAGCGTTCGACATCACACTGTGCAACTTCTTGATAGCAAGTGACTTGTTCTTGAGCGGTAAAGAAAAAGCCAAACATGCCACCGACTTGGTTTACCACCAGTGGAATGCCATGTTTGTTTGCCGCTTCTTTAAAGCCTTGTGCCAGTTGCGCGGTAATTTGTGCCAGACGTTTTTCATTTTCAGGGGCTTTTAGCTCATTTAAGCAAGCAAAACCCGCCGCCATAGCAACAGGGTTACCAGAGAGGGTGCCAGCTTGATAAACCGGACCTGTCGGTGCGATATATTGCATTACCTCTTTGCGACCACCAAATGCGCCAACCGGCATACCACCGCCAATCACTTTACCTAATGTGGTTAAATCTGGCTTGATGTTGTAGTGTGCTTGCGCGCCGCCAAGTGCCACGCGAAACCCAGTCATAACTTCGTCAAAAATTAACAACGCGCCTTCTTCGTCGCAGATTTGACGCAGCCCTTCGTGAAAGCCCGGAACAGGTGGAATGCAGTTCATGTTGCCCGCAACAGGTTCAACGATAATACAGGCAATTTCACCTTTGTTGGCCGCAAACAGTTCGCGAACGGAGTCGAGATCATTAAACGTGGCGGTTAGCGTATATTTCGCAAAATCAGCAGGAACGCCAGGCGAGCTCGGTTGGCCAAGGGTTAAAGCACCTGAGCCTGCCTTTACGAGCAAACTGTCTGCGTGGCCATGGTAGCAACCTTCAAATTTCATGATCTTATCGCGACCGGTAAAGCCACGAGCCAAACGAATAGCACTCATGGTGGCTTCGGTTCCAGAGCTGACCATACGCAGTTGCTCCATTGACGGTACGAGCTGAGACACCAGTTCTGCCATCGCGATTTCCATTTCGGTCGGTGCGCCAAAGCTGAGGCCACGTTGCGCAGCATCGATGACCGCTTCACGAATTGCGGCGTGGTTATGGCCAAGAATCATGGGTCCCCAGGAACCGACATAGTCAATGTAGGCTTTACCATCGGCATCAAAAATCAGTGGGCCGTCTGCTCGTTCGATAAAGATTGGTGAGCCCCCCACGCCATTAAATGCGCGCACTGGTGAGTTAACGCCACCAGGAATGGTGTGTTGCGCTTTTTGATACAACTCAGACGATTTGGTCATGGGTTATCCTTCTTGATTCGGTTTTTTACAGTCGTGGCCGCTTTGCAATGCGAAAAAGCAAATGCCAATTTGGCAGCGATTGTACCCCTCTGGCGAACAGTAAGAAATCTTTTGCAACGATTTCTTTGCCAAGATAGGTTACATGAGTTGAAATTTTGGTTAAAAATTGTCGATATCTTATTGTCTTTACTAAAGTTACATCAGTTGCTTCTTCGCCATGATTATGCGGTTGCAGCATCAGAATCAAGTCGAAGAAATAGGGTGAATACTTGAACGTATTGGTCAGGTAATGGATAATCCTCAACAAAGTAATATAACGAGACGGAGTAACGCCTTGCAGCCTGTGAGGTATCAGACTGAGCCGGACTCGATTGAGAGAGGTCATCGTGAGTGAAGTAACTATTCCACTGTCGTTTTCTAATGCTGCAGCGCAGCGTGTGGCAGCCCTAATCGCTGAAGAAGAGAACCCTGCACTAAAGCTGCGCGTTTACATCACGGGTGGCGGTTGTAGCGGCTTTCAATATGGTTTTACTTTTGATGAAGCCGTTAATGAGGGCGACACTACGATTGAAAACAGCGGCGTCACCTTGGTGGTCGACCCGATGAGTTTACAGTACCTCATTGGAGGAGAAGTCGATTACACCGAAGGGCTTGAAGGGTCGCGTTTTTTTGTCAATAACCCCAATGCCACCACAACCTGTGGTTGCGGTGCGTCGTTTAGCGTATAAGCATAAAATGGACTTATCGTTTACTGCCATCTGATTGGCAGTAAACGTCATTCTTTGCGTATAAGGAGGTTGCGTAAAGAGTGCTCGATTGAGCGCATAACAAAGGAATGTCGTATGCCTACTAATCTCGCGCGTCACGCGCTGAATGAGCGGCCGTGGATCGTCTCATTAGTTCTTATTATTCTACTCTCTTTGTGGTTGGCTCAAGGTCAAGCACAGGAGCCCACCACCCAGGCCTCAGGTGAGGCACCGATCCCACTTGCGAAAGTGGTTTTTGATACTTTTGTCGCAACGCCAACCCACAAAACGATTGAGTTATATGGCCGCACCGCCCCCATTCGTCAGGCTCAACTCGGCGCGGAATATTCCGGAACGATACGCACGCTCGTGGCGAAAAAAGGTCAGTTTGTGCGCAAAGGGGAGTTGATTGCGCGCATTGATAGTGGTGATTTGGCCATTCAGCTGAAACGCGCTCAAGCGCAACTAACGGTAAGGCAAAAAGAGTATCAAGCGGCTCAATCACTGAACAAACGCGGCTTACAAGGTGAAGTGGCTTTAGCAACCGCTCAGGCAGCGCTTGTTGAAGCGCAAGCCAATGTGCGTAATGTTGAGACGGCATTGGGGAAAACAGAAATTGTTGCACCGTTTAGCGGCATTTTGGATCACCGATTTGTTGAACTAGGCAATTTTGTCTCTGTTGGCGACCCAATCGCGACGTTAATCGAACTTGATACCTTATTGATTGAAGCCGATGTCAGCGAGCGCCATGTGCAGGCGCTGCAACTTGGTCAGAAAGCGCATGTTAAGCTTATCAATGGTCAGCAGATTGAGGGCGAAATTCGCTATATTGGCCAACTGTCATCTGAGTCAACCAACACGTTCCCAATTGAAATTGCGATAGATAATCGTGATATGAGTATTCCGGCGGGCGTGAGTGCCGAGGTTGATTTACCTCTGAGTGATGCGCTTGCTATCAAGGTGACGGCTGCCATGTTGGCGCTTGATGAGCAGGGCAATTTGGGCGTAAAAACGCTCAAGAATTCTCGAGTTCATTTTGTCCCTATTCAACTCGTCAAAGCGGAACAAGATGGCGTTTGGCTTAGCGGGCTTGGAACGCAAGCTGACATTATTACGTTAGGGCAAGGTTTTGTTCGTGATGGCGATGATGTCATTGCGCGTCGCCAGCTTGATGATACCTCACTTGAACTCAAATCTGAGCCGTAAGGGGGGATCATGTACGCTTTAATTGATGCGGCCCTCGCTCGTTCGCGGACGATGCTGTCGCTGCTGGTCATGATATTAATTGCCGGTATTGCCACCTATCTTACGATTCCCAAAGAGTCCAGTCCGGACATTACGATTCCTATTATTTACGTTTCTGTGGGTCATCAGGGCATTTCGCCAGAAGACGCTGAACGCTTGTTAGTGCGGCCGATTGAACAAGAGCTGCGAGCGATTGAAGGGGTCAAAGAGATGACCGCGACCGCATCGGAAGGCCATGCGTCAGTCACACTTGAATTTAGTGTTGGGTCCGATCTTGATAAAGCAATGGCAGATGTGCGCGATGCGGTTGATTTGGCGAAGCCAAAACTGCCAGAGGACAGTGATGAGCCGACGGTGAATGAGGTGACGTTTGCGTCTGAAGAGCCGGTGTTGTCGGTGGTGTTATATGGCACCGTACCAGAACGGACCATTATCGCCGTAGCGCGACAACTGCGCGACACATTGGAAGGCTATCGACAAGTTTTGGAAGTGGATATCGCAGGTGATCGAGATGACGTCGTTGAAATTATTGTCGATCCTTTGCTGATGGAGAGCTATGGGCTGGATCAGGCGGATATCTATAATTTGATTGCGCTCAATAACCGTGTTGTTGCTGCTGGTTTTGTTGACACAGGTTATGGCCGATTTTCGGTCAAGGTGCCGTCGGTGTTTGATTCGCTTAAAGATGTTTTGGAATTGCCGATCAAGGTTGACGGTAAGCAAGTGATTACCTTTGGCGATGTCGCTACAGTACGGCGTGCGTTTCGCGATCCCGATAGCTATGCACGGTTAGATGGTGAATCGGCCGTGGTGTTGGATGTAAAAAAACGCGCGGGTGAGAACATCATCGAAACCGTTGAACTTGTCAAAGCGGTCATCACTGAAGGACAAAAACGCGAACAATGGCCGAGTAATCTATTGGTCAAATATACGTTTGATCAATCGGATGACGTTAAAGTCATGCTCAACGATCTGCAAAATAACATCTTATCAGCGATTATTTTGGTCGTGATTGTGATCATTGCCATCATGGGGGTTCGAACTGCACTGTTGGTTGGCATTTCCATTCCTGGCTCTTTTCTTACCGGGTTATTGGTGCTTTCTGTTTTTGGTCTGACCGTCAATATCGTCGTACTATTTTCATTGATCATGGCCGTGGGCATGCTCGTCGATGGGGCGATTGTGGTGACAGAATTTGCCGATCGACGCATGTTGGAAGGGCGCACCCGTAAAGAGGCGTATCGAGATGCAGCTAAGCGCATGGCATGGCCAATTACCGCATCGACCGCCACCACACTTGCCGCGTTCGCGCCTTTGTTGTTTTGGCCAGATATTACTGGCGAATTTATGCGCTTTTTACCGCTGACATTAATTGCAACCTTAACCGCCTCTTTAATGATGGCTCTGCTTTTTGTGCCTGTATTGGGTGGTTTATTTGGCCGACCTCAAGCATTTTCTGCGGCTAAGCGAGCGCAAATGCAGGCGCTGCATAATGGTGATTTTACTCAAGCTAAGGGCATAACTCGTGCTTATTACAAAACCTTAGCGATAGCGATTCGCCATCCGGTAAAAATATTGCTGGCGGCCATTGCCTTGGCTGTTGGTGTTGGCGTGAGCTATTCAAAAGCAGGGCTTGGCGCCGAGTTTTTCCCTGAGGTTGATCCTGCTTATTTCACCGTGAAAGTGCGTTCTTATGGCGATCTCTCCATCGATGAAAAGGACGCTGTCATGCGTCAAATTGAGTCGGTGATGATAGGTCATGATGAATTTGAGAGTGTCTACACTCGCACGGGCGGAAAAGACGAAATTGGCCAAATTCAAATTACCCCCGTGGATTGGCAGTATCGACGTAAAGTGAATGCCATCATTGCCGAATTGCGCCAGACCACCGCGCGTTTTTCAGGGGTTGAAATTGAATTTAAGTTTCCTGATGCGGGGCCGCCAGTCGAAAATGATCTCGTTATTGAACTGGCTGCGCGCCTGCCTGCAGAGCTGGACAGCGCAGCAAAACGGGTTCGCGCTTGGGCGAATCAAAATCCAGCACTGACAAATTTGAGCGACAATTCAAGCAAAGAGGGCATTGATTGGCAAATTGATATTCGCCGTGATGACGCCTCACGCTTTGGTGCGGACGCCACCTTAGTGGGGAATACGGTTCAATTTGTTACCAATGGGCTCAAAATCGGTGATTATTTGCCAGACGATGCGGATGAAGAAGTCGATATTTTGGTTCGCTATCCGGAGTCAAAGCGTGATATTGGTCGTTTTGACGAGCTTCGCGTGAAGACGGCTGCTGGCTTGGTGCCGATCACTAACTTTGCTGATATTAAACCAGAGCAAAAGCAAGATACGATTAATCGTGTTGATGGCGTGCGGGTAATAAGCATTAATGCCGATATAGCAGAAGGCTATAACTTGGCGTTAGAGTTGCCGAAAATTGAACAAGCGTTGACAGAGCTTGGCCTGCCAAGAACGATTGAGTTTCGTCTTCGTGGCCAAAATGAAGAACAGCAGAACTCATCGGCCTTTTTGCAAAACGCATTTTTAGTCGCTCTTGCAGTGATGGCTTTGATTTTGGTGACGCAGTTTAATAGCTTCTACCAAGCATTTTTGATTTTGAGCGCGGTGCTTTTCTCGACCGTGGGCGTCTTTGCTGGGTTATTGATCTTTCAGCGTCCTTTCGGCGTCGTGATGTCCGGTATTGGAGTGATTGCGTTAGCGGGCATTGTGGTGAATAACAATATCGTACTGATTGATACCTACAATCAACTGTTGAAGCGAGGTTTAAGTAAAGAGCAGGCGATATTGCGTACTGGGGTTCAGCGTCTTCGTCCGGTTCTGCTCACGACTGTCACTACCATTTTAGGGTTAATGCCGATGGTGTTAGAGATGAACGTTGATTTGATCAATCAACGTATTGAGTTCGGCGCGCCTAGTACCCAGTGGTGGTCGCAATTGGCTACTGCGGTGGCTGGAGGATTGGCGTTTGCAACCGTACTCACGCTGGTGTTAACCCCATGCTTATTAATGCTAGGGCGAGCGCCTAAAATAACGTCGCCACTTGAGAACAATGAAACTTCTCCAGCGGCGCGCGGTGAGTTAAACGTGCCGCCATGTGAAACGACCCACGCGCTTGAGGGGCAAAAAGTCGTTTTGAATCAAGGCGAGCGTGACTCACGCTCGCAACCTTCCTCTAGCGCGAAGGTGACAAAAGAGATAGCAAATAGCTATTGATTCGGATTGGTCTCCCCCATGAGCAATATGCGACCATATTGCTCTAAGGCGGCGAGACGCCTATTGGCATTAGCGATAAAAGTAGTGCGATCCTTACCCGTGAGCGATTTCGATTGTGGTAGCTTCACCGTTCGAGGGTTTTTATGGACCCCATTGACTAAAAATTCGTAATGAAGATGTGGCCCAGTGACTCGGCCCGTTCCACCGAGTGTGCCAATGGTCTGGCCCTGTTTAACACGTTGGCCGGTTTTCACTGTTCGCTTTGTTAAGTGCAGGTATTTTGTAATGTATGTGTTGCTGTGACGAATGAAAACATAGTGGCCATTAAACTTGTTGTACGAGGATTTCTCGACGATGCCATCACCTGCAGCCCAAATTGGGGTGCCAACCGGCGCAACGTAATCCGTGCCTCTATGAGGAGCGACTTTTCCGGTGACTGGGTGCAAACGGCGCGGATTAAAGTTAGAACTGACGCGGCGAAAATCGATTGGCGCGCGGAGAAACGCTTTCTTCATCGCTCGGCCGTTTTCATCGTAATAATTCCCAGTCTTATCATCTAAGATAGCCATGAAAGTGTCGCCTTGGTTTTGAAATACCGCGGCGATAATTTTGCCGCGACCAATCACTTCACCTTGATAAATCTCTTCTTGATACAACACCTTGAAGTGGTCTTTGGCCCTAATATCAAGTGCAAAATCAATATCCCAACCAAAAATACCGGCAATTTCCATAATTTGATTGGCACTAAGTCCCGTCGCGATAGCGGCATTCCAAAAACTGGAGGTAATCGTCGCTTCTGCGTAGTTGTAACGATAATCGAGCTCTTTTTTCTCGAGACGACTCTCAAATCCATTGGCTGTCTGGGTGATGATAAAGGTTTCGTAAATATTGAGTGGTCTTTTGAGCTGAACCAGTTGACTATCGGCGTCGAAACCAAATTGCAATTCATCGCCAGGACGTAAGCGAGAAAGCTGCTCAGAGATCGTTTTATTGGTGCTAACCAACTGGTGAAGAAGCGCTGGTGTCAGGCCGATACGAGAGAATAAAACCGCAGCACTTTCGCCGTTTTGAACCGTATAATTTTCCCAACGAATTGAGACTGGGAACGATGAGTTTGATGTGTTGAGACTTTGAGTGTCTATCGCAACCGGGTAGAGTTGGCCAACTTGTAATTTTCCAACTTTGGGTTGCAGTTGTTTTGGGTCGGGCAACAACATCACTGCGATAAGCGTCGCCGCAGTGAGCGTCGCAATCAAAATTTTATGCAGTTTTGGCAAACTGGAATAAATGGATAGCATGAGAGTCCAAGTTTCGCACAAGAAGAAAAATCACAACGCTCTAGTCTAACCTGTTTCAAAATGCATCGCTATTCAAGTAAGATGTTCGACTAGAATATTTTTGCCAAATCTGTGGGGTAACAAGAATGGCGAGCATTGAAGCTGCATTAGCCGAGATCAAGCGCGGCGTTGAAGAGCTGATTCCTGAGGAAGAGCTGATCGCAAAGTTAAAAGAAGGACGTCCACTACGAATTAAACTGGGTGCCGATCCAACCGCGCCAGATATTCACCTAGGCCATACCGTCATTTTGAACAAACTGCGCACGTTCCAAGAGCTAGGTCATGATGTCACTTTTTTGATTGGTGACTTTACCGGTATGGTTGGTGATCCAACCGGTAAAAACACAACCCGTCCGCCGCTAACGCGTGAAGACGTGTTGCGTAATGCGGAAACGTATAAAGAGCAAGTGTTTAAGATCCTTGACCCAGCCAAAACGAAAATTCAATTTAACTCTGAATGGCTCTCTGAGCTTGGCGCTGAAGGAATGATCCGTCTTGCCGCTCAGCAAACGGTAGCACGTATGCTTGAGCGTGATGATTTTAAGAAACGCTATACCGGCGGTCAGCCAATTGCAATCCATGAGTTCATGTACCCGCTATTGCAGGGCTACGATTCGGTTGCGATGGAAACTGATGTCGAGCTTGGTGGTACCGATCAAAAGTTCAACCTTTTGATGGGCCGTGAATTGCAAAAAGCGTACGGTCAAAAACCTCAAGTGGTATTGACTATGCCATTGCTTGTCGGGCTTGATGGCGAAAAGAAAATGTCAAAGTCAGCACACAACTATATCGGTATTAGCGAAGCGCCGAGTGAGATGTTTGGCAAGATCATGTCGATTTCCGATGATTTGATGTGGAGCTACTACGATCTGCTTTCTTTCCGTCCACTCGAAGAAATTGCTCAGTTTAAAGCTGACGTTGCAGCAGGTAAAAACCCTCGCGACCTTAAAGTATTACTGGCAAAAGAGATCATTGCGCGTTTCCATAGCGAGGCGGATGCTGACAATGCAGAGCAAGAGTTCGTTAATCGCTTTGCGAAAAATCAAATCCCGGATGAGATGCCTGAATTTACATTCAGCGTGGGAACGGCGATGGCAAATGTCTTGAAAGACGCTGAGCTGTGTTCATCGACGTCTGAAGCGATGCGCATGGTCAAACAAGGCGCTGCAAAACTTGATGGCGAGAAAATCACCGATGCGAAGTTAGAGCTTGCTGCAGGTTGTTACGTTATTCAAGTGGGTAAGCGTAAATTTGCTCGAGTAACGATTGCTTAGAACAAGCATTGAGTACCGAAATTTAAAAGCGCCTTTGGGCGCTTTTTTTATATTGATAAACTAGCTCAGCTCAAGTCGCGAGGTTCGCAGAGAATAATGCGAACGCTAACCTATTGGCTTTGCTTAATCACTTGGCGAAAGAAGTGTTGTTCAATGTTGGTCAGATCTTGCATCTGATAACCTTGGCCAAGTGTTTTGTCGGGGAAGAAATCTCGCACAAAATGGACAAAGGCGGTGTGTGGTGTTCCTGTCTCATTAAGACCAAACCCGGCCATATTATAGCTGCCATACAAGGAGCCACTTTTGGCTTTTATACGTCCTGTTATGTCTTCAGCGCGCATGCTCGGGCGGTATTTTAGTGTGCCGTCTAGCCCCGAACTGGGCAACAAGGTAATCAGCTGTAATTGCGCATCGTGGTTTGCAATGTAATGCAGGACGGCAAACATTTGCTGTGGTGATAGTCGATTGTTGCGTGATAAGCCAGAACCATCGACCAATTGTGCGCCTTCTAAAGAAATACCCAACTGAGCCAATACCTCAATGATGGCTGCCGTGCCATTGGCAAATGAGCCGGACGTTTGATAGACCGCCGCGCCTAGGCTTTTCGTGAGATTGTCTGCAATGAGATTGTTTGATTCTTGTAGCATCACCTTTAACAACGATGGCAGGGGATTTGAGTGATGACGTGCAATGGTTTGGCGCGCTGTATTCGTTGAAGGCTGTCCTATGCGAATCGAGCCATTGAGTACGATGCCGTTGGCTTTTAATAGGGTTTTAAGCACCGCTTTGGTGTACAAGGCGCTGTTTTGGATTGCAAATTTAAGCGGCAGCGGTTTATCACGCGACGTCATGCAGCCAGAAAGGTGATAGCGATTGGTGTTGTCGCTGTGTAACTCTAAACCGCAATGACGCGCTTTTTGTTCTTTTTCTGACACGGTTTGGGTTGTGGTAATCACCTTGAGTGGATAATGAGCTGGCAGGTTAACTCGAGTTTGGCCATTTTTTTGGCTATATAACGCTGCGTGAGCGCAATTGCCATCGAGGCTGATAGCCGAAGCGGGCGCGCTATAACACACTCCAAGCCCGTCCCAAGGCCAGCCAACCGCGCGGTCATAACCACTAAAGGCGCTGTCATCGAGCCACAAATCGCCGTTTATCTTTCGATGACCGAGTCGTTTGGCTGTTACCAGTAAGCGATTAAGATCTTCACGAGTTAGAGTGGGGTCACCAGAAAACCGTAATACCCAGTCTGAGTCACTTGCGCTTAATGCTGTGGTGTAACGAAACTCATCCCCCAGTTTGGCTTTCGCGGCTAGCGCAGTAAGGATCTTGAGTGTGCTCGCTGGTGGGTAAAGTTGTGTGTGTGTGTTGTCTAAAACAGACAGGGTTTGATGTGAACCTGTGGATTTTAACGTATTTTTTTTCTGACTGTTTTGCCGCGTGTCGCGGTTAGCTAAAGGCTCAATCGCATGATATCGGTCAGCCATGAGAGAAGAAGAGCGCGCTGAAGCAATAGATAGGACAATGATCCCAATAACTAGCAGTGATTGAAGAGAAAAAAGGGAGCGCATAGTGGCAGTGGGCTGAAATGTGATGGGTTGAGTATATACCCATCCCTTGCAGACTTGAAGCAGCTGGCCCTATGGTCTGATACAACAACGCCAGCATGGCGCTGGCGTTGTTAAGGGTATCTCTTAGTAATCGTAACGAAGACCAAGGATTAGCTCGTCATCTTGACCATCAACCATGTTGAAGTTGTAAGATGTGTAACCACGGAAGTTTGGCTTGAAGAAGTATGCCGCTTCAAGTGCGATTTGATCCACGCTAGCATCGGTATCGTTGTCAAACTCACCATTTGCATAAGTACCTGTTAGTACAGTTTTGTCTAGCGTGTATTGAGCTGCAAGCTCGTAACCGAAGTAATCGTTGCTGTTGTCAAAGGTTTTGCTTGTTGCAAGAGCGCCGAAGTAAAGGTTGTTTAGTTCGTATCCTGCACCCAGCATATATTGCTCAACAGAGCTTTCGCTTGCCATACCTGCACCTAGAGCAAAGCCACTGTTGCCTAGTGCATATTTAGCGCCGATAGAGAAGCCATCGGTAGATGTTTGGCCTGCCGTCGCATCGTCAAAGCGATAGTTTGCTTTCACGGTTAGTGCAGCGAAATTACCAACGTAGCCCAAGTTGTTCTCTGTACGATCCGCAACTGACAACTTTTGACCCGCGCCCGCGCCATGCCAAGACATGATATCGGTAAAATCGGTGATCATGCCAAGAGAACCGTCGTTTTTACCATAGGTCACTAGGCCAAATTCACCGCCAATACCGGCAAAACCGTAGCGAGTATCGATAGCCGATTTATCAGCTGTAACAAATTCGCCTTCCCAAACACCAACGGCGTACAGGGCGTCGTTGATTTGGGTCGTACCTGCAACATTGAGTCGAACGCGAGATTGATCTTCAAAATCGCCGCGAGTTGCGGTTGCGTCTTGATGTGAGACAACTGCTTCTGCACGACCACTTAGGTTTAGTGTGTTGCCGTTCTGGTTGTACAGTTCAGCTGCGTTTACGCCTGCTGCCATCGACGCGATAGTCAGTGCAATTAGAGTCTTTTTCATTGTTCATTCCTATGTTTTCCACTCGTGCCCAACATGAGCACTGCATGGCTGGCAGAAAGGGTCACTTATAGTTTTCGATTCGCGATGTGACCGCTTCTGAGCTGGGAATGTTTTACTGATAAAATTGGCAATAGGTGAGTAAAAATATATAAATTCGGTCGAAATTCTGCTGTAGGCACTGTGGTATAACGGCTTCACTATAAAAAACAGCGTGTTGTAACCGGAAGGGTGAGAGGTTTTATTTGGGTGATTTATAAAATTTTATATTTTTGGTCTAAATGTCGAAAATTAAAACTGTGATTTGGCTCGAGTTTTTTTGCGCAAAATGGTTCTTTCTGCCGAATTGGCTATGACGAATTAAGATGATTTAGCCGCAAAGTTTGTTTAAACTAAGTCAAATTCATTGATTTTGATAACTACCCAACCTGTCGGTCGGGTGGTTTTATTTTGTCCAAAGTTTGACTTTGGCATGGGAGTTTTAAATGGAAAAAGTTCCGATGACCGTCCGCGGAGAGCAGTTGCTTCGTACTGAGCTCGAAAGATTGTTAAAGCTTCGTCCACAAATTTCGGAAGCGATTGCCGAAGCTCGTGAGTTAGGTGACCTGAAAGAAAATGCTGAGTATCACGCTGCTCGTGAAGAGCAGGGCATTTGTGAAGCGCAAATTCGTGATATCGAATATAAGCTTTCTGTCGCTCAAGTGATTGATGTATCTAAGATGGATAACAGCGGCAAAGTTATTTTTGGTGCAACAGTTACTCTGATTGATTTAGAAAGTGACGAAGAGAAAAAATACCAAATCGTCGGCGATGATGAAGCAAACATCAAACTTGGTTTGATTTCGGTAAGCTCACCGATGGCGCGTGGTTTGATTGGCAAAATGGAAGGCGATGAGGTGGTGATTACGACCCCTGGTGGCCAGAAGGATTTTGAGATAGATCGCGTTGAATATCTCTAATTGATCCAATCATTGATGTTATGCCCAGCCTCATATTGTGAAGTCGTTTAGGTATAAAAACAAAAAAGGTCGCAAATGCGACCTTTTTCATCATCGACACAATAATGACGATTATTTACGTGGTAGCTCGATTTTGCGTTGTTCGCTTTGACGGAACAGAACAAGGATTTTACCGATGGTCTGTACTTTCTCAGCGCCAGTTTCACGCACAATCGCATCAATGATCAATTGTTTGGTTTCGCGATCCTCTGAAGCCACTTTTACTTTGATCAGCTCATGGTGATCGAGCGCGATTTCGATTTCGGCCAGCACGGCTTCAGTTAAGCCATTTGCGCCAAGCAAAACCACAGGTTTTAAACTGTGTGCTAGGCCTTTGAGGTGCTGTCTTTGTTTGGTGCTTAGGTTCATTGCGCCGCCAATTTCTGTAATCTATGGGTTGAAAAGCCGTCATATTAACGCCATCTATTGTCAAAGACTATAATTTATTGGCAATGGATACGCATAGCTTGTTGGGATATTAATGAGTAAACAAAAGCATTCGGCCAGTTCTGGCCGTTGGTTAAAAGAGCACTTCGACGACAAATACGCTAACGAGGCGCGTAAAAAAGGCTATCGTTCGCGTGCCTATTTCAAGATTGAAGAGATCCAAAACAAAGACAAATTGTTGAAAAATGGGATGACAGTCGTCGATTTAGGTGCTGCGCCCGGTGGTTGGTCGCAATATGCTGCTAAGATAGTAGGAGAGCAAGGTCAAATCATCGCTTGTGACTTGTTGCCGATGGATCCCATCGCAGGCGTCAGCTTTTTACAAGGTGATTTTCGTGATGATGCAGTACTTGAAGCGTTACTTGAGCGAATTCAACCCTCGCTGGTGGATGTTGTGATGTCAGACATGGCTCCCAACATCGCAGGCAACAATTCTGTAGACCAACCTCGTGCAATGTATCTTGTTGAGTTAGCGCTGGATATGTGTCGACAAGTGCTCGCGCCCGGCGGCAGTTATGTGGTTAAAGTGTTCCAAGGTGAAGGCTTTGACCAATATGTCAAAGAGGTTCGAGAACTGTTTCATACGGTAAAAATTCGCAAACCTGACTCGTCTCGAGCGCGTTCGCGAGAAGTTTTTGTAGTCGCAACTGGTTACAAAGGCTAACGCTTTTGCTGCTTTTAGCACAAGTTAACACTATGGCTACGGCTGAAAAACTGTAGTACCCTACCTTTCATTACAATTGGTTATCGCGAGGCTGACACCTTGAGTGACATGGCAAAAAATTTAATTCTGTGGCTTGTAATTGCTGTCGTACTGATGTCGGTATTCCAGAACTTCGGTCCTGGAGAAAGCAACGGACGCACGGTCGATTACAGCACGTTTGTACATGAAGTTGGCCAAGGCCAAGTTCAAGAAGCAACGTTTAAAGGCGGCGAGATCACTTATATGCGTCGTGGTGGTGGCGGTAAATACGTTACTTACATGCCACTACGTGATCAAAAGCTGTTGGATGATCTCATCAATCACAACGTAAAAGTTCAAGGCACACCACCAGAAGAGCAGAGTCTATTGGGCACCATCTTCATCTCGTGGTTCCCAATGATCTTGCTGATCGGCGTATGGATTTTCTTTATGCGTCAAATGCAAGGGGGCGGTGGCAAAGGAGCCATGTCTTTTGGCAAAAGTAAAGCGCGTATGATGAGCGAAGAGCAAATCAAAACGACCTTTGCGGATGTGGCTGGCTGTGATGAAGCGAAAGAAGATGTTAAAGAGCTGGTCGACTATCTTCGCGACCCGAGCCGCTTTCAAAAGTTGGGGGGTAAAATCCCAACTGGCGTACTGATGGTTGGTCCTCCAGGTACAGGTAAAACCTTGCTGGCGAAGGCGATCGCTGGTGAAGCCAAAGTGCCTTTCTTTACTATTTCAGGCTCTGATTTCGTTGAGATGTTTGTCGGTGTGGGTGCTTCTCGTGTGCGCGACATGTTTGAGCAAGCGAAAAAGGCATCACCGTGCATCATCTTTATTGACGAAATCGATGCTGTGGGTCGCCAGCGTGGTGCGGGTGTTGGTGGTGGTCACGATGAGCGTGAGCAAACATTGAACCAAATGCTGGTGGAAATGGACGGTTTTGAAGGTAATGAAGGTATTATTGTTATCGCCGCAACAAACCGTCCAGATGTGCTAGATCCTGCACTGCTTCGACCAGGGCGTTTTGACCGTCAAGTCGTGGTTGGCTTACCTGACGTACGTGGGCGTGAGCAAATCCTTAAAGTGCATATGCGCAAAGTTCCATTAGCAAGTGACGTTGAGCCTTCACTTATTGCGCGTGGTACGCCAGGGTTCTCGGGCGCTGATTTAGCTAACTTAGTCAACGAGGCAGCATTGTTCGCGGCGCGTGGTAACAAGCGCAATGTCTCTATGGTTGAGTTTGAATTAGCAAAAGACAAAATCATGATGGGTGCGGAACGTCGCTCTATGGTGATGTCTGAAGAGACCAAAGAGTCGACGGCTTATCATGAAGCCGGTCATGCAATTGTAGGCCGTTTGGTTCCTGAGCATGATCCTGTCTACAAAGTATCGATTATTCCTCGTGGTCGCGCGCTTGGCGTTACTATGTATTTACCGGAAGGGGATCGCGTCAGTATGTCGCGCCAGCACTTGGAGTCAATGATTTCGAGTTTATATGGTGGTCGTCTGGCAGAAGAGCTTATCTACGGTAAAGAAAAGGTATCGACTGGAGCATCAAATGACATTGAGCGTGCGACAGATATTGCGCGTAAGATGGTGACTCAATGGGGCTTCTCTGAGAAATTGGGCCCGATGCTTTATGCGGAAGAGGAAGGTGAAGTCTTCCTAGGACGCTCGATGAGTCAAAGCAAACATATGTCAGATGATACGGCGAAGACCATTGATGACGAAGTGCGCAAACTTATCGACCGTAACTATGAACGCGCGCGTAAGCTGCTTGAAGACAATATGGATATCATGCATGCAATGAAAGATGCATTGATGAAATATGAAACCATTGATGCGGGTCAAATCGACGACTTGATGGCACGTAAGAGCGAAATCCGTGAGCCTGCTGGCTGGACTGATGGTGACAATACACCACCAAGCTCTGAAGCTAAATCCCAAGAGCCGACGGATAAGCCAGAGCAAAAGGGTGATCAAGAAAGCGTTCAAGCGAAGTCTCAAGATGGCGCTTCTGCTGAAAACGCAGCGCCGATTGCAGATAAAAAAGATGCAGATTGATCTCTTAATTTAACGGTAAAACCCCGAGGAAACTCGGGGTTTTTGTGTTTTTGCCATGAAATTAATTACGAATAATAAAACATTAGATCTCACTCAGCCCCAAATTATGGGGATTTTAAACGTGACGCCAGATTCCTTTTCAGATGGCGGGCGTTACACCTCACTTGATAATGCGCTTGCGCAAGCAGAGGCGATGATAGCCTCGGGCGCAACTATCATTGATGTTGGTGGTGAATCAACACGACCGGGGGCCGCAGAGGTACCCCTTGATGAAGAGTTAGCACGAACCATCCCCGTCATCGAAGCTCTGCGTTCTCGTTTTGATGTCTGGATATCCATCGACACCAGCAAAGCCGAAGTGATGCGCCAAGCCGTTGCGGCTGGCGCTGATTTGATAAATGATGTGCGGGCATTAGCCGAGCCTGGTGCGCTTGAAGTGGCCGCTCAGTCAAATGTGCCGATTTGCTTAATGCACATGCAGGGACAGCCGAAAACCATGCAATCAGCACCTTGCTATCAAAATATTGAAGATGACGTCAGTGCTTTTTTAGCAGAGCGTATCGCAGTATGTGAAGCTGCGGGTATTGCGCGCGAGCGCTTGGTATTGGATCCCGGGTTTGGGTTTGGCAAAACACTCGAACATAACTACCAGTTGTTAGCGCATCTTGAAAAGCTTCATCAGTTTGGCTTACCTCTACTTGTGGGGATGTCGCGTAAATCCATGGTTTGTAATCTGCTTGACGTTACGCCGATGCAAAGCGTAGTGGGCAGTGTTATATGCGCGACCATCGCAGCGCAAAAAGGAGCTCAGATCATTCGAGTGCATGATGTCGCGCAAACTCAGCAAGCAATGAAAATTCTTGCTGCGCTCAAGCAATAAATTCAATATCACAAAAAAAAATGAAGGTATCACATGTCTGAAAAACGACGTTATTTTGGTACAGATGGAGTACGCGGTAAGGTTGGACAATACCCTATCACTCCTGATTTTGTACTCAAACTTGGCTGGGCAGCTGGACGCGTATTAGCAAAACAAGGTACGAAAAAGGTCATTATTGGTAAAGATACGCGCATCTCTGGTTATATGCTTGAGTCTGCGCTTGAGGCCGGGCTTGCCGCTGCGGGGTTAAAGGCCACCTTTACTGGACCGATGCCGACCCCAGCAGTGGCTTATTTGACTCAAACGTTTCGAGCTGAGGCTGGGATTGTTATTTCGGCGTCGCACAATCCTTATTACGACAATGGGATTAAGTTTTTTTCATCGGAAGGGACCAAACTTCCTGACGATATTGAGCTTGCTATCGAAGCGGAGTTAGACAAACCAATTGAATGTGTTGAGTCGGCTTTGTTAGGTAAAGCAACGCGTCTCAACGATGCTGCTGGACGATATATCGAATTTTGTAAAAGTACCTTCCCCTCCTCGTTGAGTTTGGCGGGATTAAAAATTGTGGTGGATTGCGCTCACGGTGCCACCTACCACATTGCGCCATCGGTATTTGCTGAGCTTGGCGCCGATGTCATTGCAATGGGTGTGGAGCCAAATGGCACCAACATTAATGACGAAGTTGGCGCCACTGATGTGCGCGCGTTGCAACAGCGTGTGGTTGCCGAAAATGCCGACGTAGGCTTGGCGTTTGATGGTGATGGCGACCGCATTATTATGGTTGATCACATGGGCAATAAAATCGATGGCGACCAAATCGCGTATATTATTGCTCGTGATGCCTTGCGCCGTGGTGAGCTAAAAGGGGGCGTCGTCGGCACTTTGATGACAAACCTTGGCATGGAAAATGGGCTAAAACAACTGGGAATTCCATTTATACGAGCGGCAGTGGGTGACCGTTATGTGATGGAAAAACTGCTAGAAAAAGGCTGGAAAATCGGTGCTGAAAACTCAGGCCATGTCATTTTGCTTGATAAAGTGACTACCGGTGATGCCATCGTTGCCGCGCTGCAAGTACTTGCCTCTGTCGTCGGCAGTGCAATGACATTGCATGACCTTTCTCAAGGTATGACGCTTTACCCGCAAGTACTGATTAACTTGCGCTTTAGTGGTGAGGGTAATCCATTACAAAGTGAAGCGGTATTGATGGCAACAGAAATGGCTGAGAACGAATTGGGTGAAAAAGGTCGTGTGCTATTGCGCAAGTCGGGTACCGAACCTCTCATTCGCGTCATGGTTGAAGGGGAAGACGAGGCTCAAGTTCAACGCTGTGCGGAACAAATCGCAGATGCGGTGCGAATGAGCAGTTAATAGATAATGAAACCACCGACAATGTACTCCCTTGTAGTGTGCATTGTCGGTGAAATGGCGTTTTTTGTGTTTTTTTTATCCGCTTGAGTGGCTTTCGCCAACTTTTTTTCGTTTTTCCCTTGTCAGTGCTAAGCGCATTCGCTAGTATTGCTCGGCCTTCAGTAAGGAGGACGCTGGCTTAGTTTGAATTTGGATGTTTTATTCGGTTTAAATGGCGCTAGCTCAACAATTTGGAACATAGGTGGAAAAATGTTTACAGTTCTACTTGTGATTTACCTGTTGGCAGCGGCCGGTGTGATTGGCCTTGTGTTGATTCAACAAGGTAAAGGCGCAGATATGGGAGCCTCGTTCGGTGCGGGCGCATCAAACACAGTGTTTGGCGCAAGCGGCTCTGGTAACTTTTTGACCCGAACAACTGCGATTTTAGCAACCGTATTTTTTGTAGGCAGCTTGCTTCTTGGTCGTATGACTACGCACAAAGAAGAGTCTCAATGGATTGACCCAACTCAAGGTCAAATCGTTCAGCCAGCTGATGCAGCAAAGGACATTCCAGCGCCGAAAGGTGATGAAATTCCTCAATAAGTTTTAACTTATTTGCCGAGATGGTGAAATTGGTAGACACGCTAGCATGAGGTGCTAGTGCCTTTGGTGTGAGGGTTCGAGTCCCTCTCTCGGCACCATGTGTTCACAAACTTGTAAACCATAGCTTGTTGCGTTTATAATGCACAGCAAGTCGGACGCGGGGTGGAGCAGCTTGGTAGCTCGTCGGGCTCATAACCCGAAGGTCGTCGGTTCAAATCCGGCCCCCGCAACCAAATTTAAGATAAGTTTGGTACAAGTTTGCGCAGTGCTAACCACACTGCGGGTTGAGTGTTACACTTACACTCAACGTATCAGGGTCCAGCAACATAAAACCCCGACTTTCGGGGTTTTTTGTTATCTGAATTTTTTCAGGTTAATCACCGAAAAATTCAATGTTGCTTGGTAAATCGAATGGGCTCTGAGCCCTTTTTTTGTTTCTGGAGTGGTTAAATGACTGGTTTAGAGAGACAACTGACTGAAATGCTTGAAGCTCCTGTAGAAGCAGCAGGTTATGAGTTGGTTGGATTAGAGTTTATTCGAGCAGGCGCGCATTCGACTTTGCGCATCTACATCGACCACGAAAATGGCATTAATGTCGACGATTGCGCCGAAGTGAGTCATCAAGTGAGTGCGGTTCTCGATGTTGAAGACCCAATTTCGGTGGCTTACAGCCTTGAAGTATCGTCTCCAGGTCTGGATCGTCCTCTATTTAAACCAGCCCACTACGAAAAGTACGTTGGTCACGAGGTCAATCTGGTTCTAAAAATGGCCGTTGGTAACCGTCGTAAATGGAAAGGCATCATCCAAGGTGTGGATGGCGAAACTATTACCGTGATGGTTGATGGGCAAGAAGAACAGTTTGCCCTTAGCAATATTGCAAAAGCAAACCTGATCCCTAAATTCTAGGTCCCTAAAAATTGAAGCTTAGAGGCTAACTAAATGAGTAAAGAAATTTTAGCGGTTGTAGAGGCGGTTTCAAACGAGAAAGCTGTACCTCGTGAGCGTATTTTTGAAGCGTTAGAAACTGCGCTAGCAACATCAACTAAGAAAAAATACGAAATCGAAATTGATGTTCGTGTTGCTATTGACCGCAAAACGGGCGAGTTTGACACTTTCCGTCGTTGGTTGGTGGTTGAAGAGGTTGAGAGCCCAACCAAAGAGATCTCTTTTGAAGCGGCTCGTTATGACGACGACAGCATTGAATTAGGCGACTTCATCGAAGATCAAATCGAGTCAGTAACATTTGACCGCATCACGACCCAAACAGCAAAACAAGTTATCGTACAAAAAGTACGTGAAGCAGAGCGTGCGCAAATCGTTGAGCAATTTATTGACAACGAAGGCGAGCTTGTGACTGGTGTTGTTAAGAAAGTCAATCGCGAGACTATCGTATTGGATCTTGGTAATAACGCTGAAGCGGTTATTCTACGTGACGATCAGCTGCCGCGTGAAAATCATCGCCCAGGTGACCGCGTCCGTGGTCTCCTTTACAAAGTGGCACCAGAAGCGCGCGGTTTCCAACTCTTCGTAACACGTTCAAAGCCTGATATGCTTTGCGAACTGTTCCGCGTTGAAGTGCCTGAGATTGCCGAAGAAATTATTGAACTCAAGGGTGCCGCTCGTGATCCTGGTTCGCGCGCGAAAATCGCTGTAAAAACCAACGACAAACGTATTGACCCTGTTGGCGCGTGCGTGGGTATGCGCGGCGCTCGTGTTCAAGCGGTTTCTGGCGAACTTGGCGGTGAGCGCATTGACATTGTGCTGTGGGATGATAATCCAGCGCAGTTTGTTATTAACGCAATGGCGCCCGCAGACGTAGCATCCATCATTGTTGATGAAGATGCGCACGCGATGGATATTGCCGTTGAAGCAGGCAATTTAGCTCAAGCTATCGGCCGTAACGGTCAAAACGTTCGTCTCGCCTCTCAGTTAACTGGGTGGGAGCTGAATGTCATGACCGTTGAAGATCTTGAGAAAAAACACGCAGCAGAATCACAAGCGTCTATCGATAACTTCATGAAGTACCTTGATATTGAAGAGGACTTCGCTCAGTTGTTGGTGGAAGAAGGCTTCTCAACACTAGAAGAAGTGGCTTACGTCCCTGTTAACGAGCTGCTTGAAGTGGATGGTCTTGACGAAGATTTGGTTGAAGAGCTGCGTAACCGTGCAAAAGATGCGCTTACAACGATTGCACTTGCACAAGAAGAGACATTTGAAGGCCTTGAGCCGGCAGAAGATCTGCTTGCTCTTGAAGGACTTGAGCGCGAAATGGCGTTCGCGTTGGCAGCAAAAGGTGTTGTGACGCTAGAAGATCTGGCTGACCAAGGCACTGACGATTTAGACGGTATTGACGGATTGACACAAGAGCGTGCTGGTGAACTTATCATGGCAGCTCGTAATATTTGTTGGTTCGGCGAAGAAGCATAATTTCAGCAAGGAGAGAGCGGATGACAGAACTTACGGTTAAAGCACTGAGTGAAGAAATTGGTACGCCAGTTGACCGCTTACTAGATCAACTTGCTGATGCTGGAATGAGTAAATCGGGCGCGGATTTTGTTTCTGATGAAGAGAAGCAAAAGCTGTTAGCCCACCTGAAAAAAGAGCATGGCGTTGCCCCAGGTGACGCTGAGCCGACTCGTTTAACACTACAACGCAAAACACGCAGCACGCTGAGTGTTAATGCTGGTGGTGGCAAGAGTAAGAATGTTCAAGTAGAAGTGCGCAAAAAGCGAACCTATGTGAAGCGCAGTGCCATTGATGAACAAGCGAAACGTGAAGCGGAAGAAGCAGCGCAACGTGAGGCTGAATTAGCAGCTCAACGTGAAGCTGAAGAAGCCGCGAAACGTGAAGCGGAAGAAGCAGCGAAACGCGCCGCTGAAGAAGCAGCGAAACGTGAAGCCGCGGAGGTTGCAAAACGTGAGGCAGAAGCAAAAGCCAAACGTGATGCAGAAGAGAATGCAAAACGTTCTGTTGAGGATACAGCAAAACGTGATGCTGAAAAAATGAAGCAAGAAGCAGCGCGAAAAGAAGCCGATGAGCTAAAGCGTCGCCAGGAAGAAGAAGCTAAGCGTAAAGCTGAAGAAGAAAGCCAGCGCAAGCTTGAAGAAGCCCGCGAGATGGCTGAGAAAAACGAAGAACGCTGGTCTGCTGCTGAAAAGAAAAAGGGTGATATGGAAGATACAGATTACCATGTAACGACCTCACGTTATGCACGTGAAGCCGAAGATGAAGCAGATCGCCGCGACGAAAGCTCTCGTCGCAAGAAAAAGAAGAAAGCTTCCGCCAAACAAGAAGAGCAAGCTGAACGCAATAACCGTAACCCGCGTGGTGCACGTGGCCGCGGTAAAGGCAAATTGGCCAAACCAAGCTCAATGCAGCACGGTTTTGACAAATCAGCGGTTGTGGCGAAGCAAGATGTCGTGATCGGTGAAACCATCGTATTGTCTGAACTTGCTAGCAAGATGTCGGTAAAAGCGACAGAAGTTATCAAGGTGATGATGAAGATGGGTGCAATGGCGACCATCAACCAAGTGATTGACCAAGAAACTGCTCAATTGGTAGCAGAGGAAATGGGTCATAAAGTGGTGTTGCGTAAAGAAAATGAGCTGGAAGAAGCGGTTCTATCTGATCGCGATAGCGACGCAGAAGCGGTTCCACGCGCGCCAGTTGTAACTATCATGGGCCACGTTGACCATGGTAAGACATCGACACTTGACTACATTCGTCGTACACACGTTGCTTCAGGTGAAGCGGGTGGTATTACTCAGCACATCGGTGCTTACCACGTAGAAACTGACAACGGTATGATCACCTTCCTTGATACTCCTGGACACGCGGCGTTTACTGCAATGCGTGCTCGTGGCGCTCAAGCGACGGACATCGTTGTTCTTGTTGTGGCAGCAGACGATGGAGTAATGCCACAGACTGTGGAAGCGATCCAGCACGCGAAAGCGGCGGGCGTTCCACTTATCGTTGCTGTAAACAAGATCGATAAAGAAGATGCGAACCCAGACAACGTTAAGAATGAGCTTGCTCAATACGACGTTATTCCTGAGGAATGGGGCGGCGAAAACATGTTCGTTCACATTTCTGCGAAGCAGGGTACGAACATCGATGGTCTACTAGAAGCAATCCTTCTTCAGTCAGAGGTTCTTGAACTAACGGCTGTTGCGGAAGGTATGGCATCTGGCGTAGTGGTTGAATCACGTCTCGATAAAGGTCGTGGTCCAGTTGCGACGGTACTGGTTCAGTCTGGTACGCTACGTAAGGGTGACATCGTACTATGTGGTCAAGAATACGGCCGCGTACGTGCAATGCGCGATGAAGTTGGCAAAGAGATCACAGAAGCAGGTCCATCGATTCCAGTTGAGATCTTGGGTCTATCTGGCGTGCCTTCGTCAGGTGACGAAGCAACCGTTGTGCGTGACGAGCGTAAAGCGCGTGAAGTTGCAAACTACCGTGCTGGTAAATTCCGTGATGTGAAACTGGCGCGTCAGCAGAAATCTAAGCTAGAAAACATGTTTGCGAACATGGCAGCTGGCGAAGTGGCTGAATTGAACGTAGTACTGAAAGCGGACGTACAAGGCTCTGTTGAAGCGATTGCTGATTCACTAGTGAAATTGTCTACGGACGAAGTGAAAGTGAACATCGTCGGTTCTGGTGTAGGTGGTATCACTGAAACTGACGCAGTACTGGCCGAAGCTTCAAATGCTATCATTCTTGGCTTTAACGTACGTGCTGATGCCTCTGCACGTCGCGCGATTGAAACCGCAGCGCTTGACCTACGTTACTACTCAATCATTTACCAATTGATTGACGAAGTGAAACAGGCAATGAGCGGTATGCTTGCGCCAGAATTTAAGCAAGAGATCATTGGTCTTGCTGAAGTTCGTGACGTGTTTAAGTCACCGAAACTGGGTGCAATCGCAGGCTGTATGGTAACCGAGGGCACCATCAAACGTAATAACCCAATTCGCGTGTTGCGCGATAACGTGGTTATCTACGAAGGTGAGCTTGAGTCACTGCGTCGCTTTAAAGATGACGTTGCTGAAGTTAAGAATGGCTACGAGTGTGGTATCGGCGTTAAGAACTACAATGATGTTCGCGTTGGTGACCAAATCGAAGTCTTCGAAGTTATCGAAATCAAGCGTACTATCGATTAATTGACTACAATTGCCAGCGATCTGGCAATAATCGGTCGTTGAATACGCCATGGGGGGCTGGGTTAACCATCCCCCCATTCTTGCTATTTGAGAGAAAAGATATGTCAAAAGAATTTAGCCGCACGCAGCGCGTATCACAGCAGCTGCAAAAAGAGCTTGCGATGATCCTTCAGCGCGAAGTTCGTGATTCTCGCCTAGGTATGGTGACCATTTCTGACGTAGAAGTGTCTCGTGACTTGGCTTATGCCAAAGTATTCGTGACCTTTTTGTGCATTGGTGAGCAAACGCCAGAGTCGTGTTTGTCTGCACTTCGTGAACATGAAGTTCACATTCGTATGATGCTTGGAAAACGCATTCGCCTGCGCTTGACCCCAGAAATCCGTTTCTACTACGACAACACCTTGGTTGAAGGTATGCGCATGTCAAACTTGGTCACCGAAGTGGTCAACAATGATAATGCTCGTAAACAAGATGCAGGCCGTGAGGGCGAAGAGTAATGGCACGTCGTCGCAAAGGTCGTCCTATTGATGGCGTGATCCTGTTGGATAAGCCTACCGGTATTTCGTCAAACGATGCGCTGCAAAAAGTGAAACGCATCTACTTTGCAGAAAAAGCGGGTCATACTGGTGCGCTTGACCCATTAGCAACAGGCATGTTGCCAATCTGCTTGGGTGAAGCCACTAAGTTTTCTCAGTTCCTATTGGACTCCGATAAACGTTACCGTGTTATCGCCAAATTAGGTGAGCGTACGAATACGTCGGACTCGGATGGCGAAGTAGTCGAAACGCGTCCCGTGAATGTGGATCTGACCCAACTGGAAGCGGCGATTGAGACGTTTCGAGGTGAGTCTGATCAAGTGCCATCGATGTTCTCGGCATTGAAGTACCAAGGGAAACCTTTGTACGAATATGCTCGCAAGGGGATCGAGGTGCCACGTGAATCACGTAAGATCACCGTGTATGAGATCGTACTCCATCGTTTTGAAGGCGATGAAGTCGAGATGGAAGTACACTGTTCTAAAGGTACTTACATTCGAACGATTGTTGATGACCTAGGTGAGCTTTTGGGCTGTGGTGCCCACGTGACCATGCTGCGTCGTACCGGTGTCGCGAAGTATCCATATGACAAAATGGTTACCCTAGAGCAACTGAATGACTTGGTTGAACAAGCACATCGTGACGAAAGAGCACCACGTGAGTTACTCGATGCACTTTTAATGCCCATGGACACGGCGGTACAAGATTTGCCTGAGGTGAATTTAACCGCGCAAATGGTGCACATGGTTCAGCATGGCCAACCTGTTCAGTTGCTGGGTAGCCCTGTGGGTACGGTTCGTATGACTGCCGGAGACGAGCGTCTGTTTATCGGCGTTGCTGAAGCGACAGATGAAGGGCAAATTGCACCAAAACGTTTGGTGGTGTTTCGCCGCGAAGAGCAAGCGTAAACGTTGCTTGCTTCGTAAGCGAATCTTCCTTATAATTCGCGCTCCTCGTGTCGGCTGAATCAGAGATTGGCTGGCACAGTTATTAACCTACTCTTATTAGGAGAGAATTATGTCTCTGAATGCAGAAACTAAAGCAGCAATCGTTGCTGAATACGCACGTGGCGAAGGCGACACTGGTTCACCAGAAGTACAAGTAGCACTACTAACTGCTTCTATCAACCACCTACAAGGTCACTTTAAAGCGCACAAAGGCGATCACCACAGCCGTCGTGGTCTTCTACGCATGGTTTCTAGCCGTCGTAAACTTCTAGACTACCTAAAAGGTAAAGATCTAGGACGTTACCAAGACCTAATCAAACGTCTAGGCCTACGTCGCTAATCAGTGACTGCATAGAAAGTTTGTTTAAAAAGGGGCGTAAGCCCCTTTTTTCATCGCCAAATTTAGCCAAAGTGCTATTTAATCGTTATACTACGCACGGCGATTTTTGCGAAGAAACTCGCTTTACGCTCACGGCGTTACAGTCAACCTCGTCGACCACAAGGTCGCGACTATTCCAAATCGATGGCCCATTAAAATGGACGCCGTCGCTTTGGACTAGTCGCGATTTGTAACCGAGTGAGCATCGTAAAACACTCTCAGCTCTTTAAAGAGCAAGGAAAATCTAATGTTCGAAAAACCAGTTGTTAAGACGTTTCAATACGGTAACCACACTGTCACTCTAGAAACGGGTGTCATCGCACGTCAAGCGACCGCAGCGGTTATGGTTACTATGGATGATACAGCGGTATTTGTTTCTGTTGTTGGTAAAAAAGAAGCAGTTGCAGGTCAAGATTTCTTTCCGCTAACGGTTAACTACCAAGAGCGTACTTACGCAGCAGGTAAAATTCCAGGTGGTTTCTTCAAGCGTGAAGGCCGTCCTTCTGAAGGCGAAACGTTGACTGCTCGTCTTATCGACCGTCCTATCCGTCCTCTATTCCCAGACGGTTTCACCAACGAAGTTCAAGTTATCGCGACAGTAATGTCAGTTAACCCAGACGTTCAGCCAGACATCCCAACCATGATTGGTACATCTGCCGCGCTCGCTATCTCTGGTATTCCGTTTAACGGTCCTATCGGTGCTGCGCGTGTTGGTCACATCGATGGTCAACTTGTTCTGAACCCAAGCAACAAAGAACTTGACGCTTCTCGTCTTGATCTTGTGGTTGCTGGTACGGAATCTGCTGTATTGATGGTGGAATCAGAAGCTGACAACCTAACTGAAGCTGAAATGTTAGCAGCGGTGGTATTTGGTCACGATCAACAGCAAGCGGTTATCAAGGCGATTAACGAGTTCAAAGCCGAAGTGGCGACACCATCGTGGAACTGGGTTGCGCCAGAAGCGAACACTGCACTTAATGATAAAATTGCAGCGCTTGCGGAAGCGAAACTGGTTGAAGCGTACCAAATTACAGAAAAAATGGCGCGTTACGACCGCATCCACGAGATCGCAGGTGAAGTCAACGCAGCGATTCTGGCTGAAGATCCAGAAGCGGATACAAAAGAAATTCACACCATTTTCCACGATCTAGAAAAAACAGTGGTACGTCGCAGCATCATCGCGGGTAACCCACGTATCGACGGCCGTGAAAAAGACATGGTTCGTGCACTTGATGTACGCACTGGCGTTCTGCCACGTACTCACGGCTCTGCATTGTTCACCCGTGGTGAAACGCAAGCTATCGTAACGGCAACGCTTGGTACTCAACGTGATGCGCAAATCATCGATGAGCTGACGGGTGAGAAGAAAGATTACTTCCTCCTTCACTACAACTTCCCTCCATACTGTGTAGGCGAAACTGGCTTTGTTGGTTCTCCTAAGCGTCGTGAAATCGGTCACGGTAAGTTGGCGAAGCGTGGTATTGCAGCAGTAATGCCATCTCCAGAAGAATTCCCATACACAGTACGTGTGGTTTCAGAAATCACTGAATCAAATGGTTCTTCTTCAATGGCTTCGGTATGCGGTACGTCGCTAGCGCTGATGGACGCTGGTGTGCCAATCAAGTCTTCTGTTGCGGGTATCGCAATGGGTCTAGTAAAAGAAGGTGACGACTTCGTTGTTCTTTCTGACATCCTAGGCGACGAAGATCACCTTGGTGACATGGACTTTAAAGTAGCGGGTACTCACACTGGTATCACAGCGCTGCAAATGGACATCAAGATCGAAGGTATCACTAAAGAGATCATGCAAATTGCGCTTAACCAAGCGAAAGGCGCACGTACTCACATTCTTTCAGTGATGGATCAAGCCATTTCGACGTCTCGTGAAGAGATCTCTCAATTTGCACCTCGTATTCATACAATGAAGATTGGTGTTGATAAGATCAAAGATGTGATCGGTAAAGGCGGCGCTGTGATTCGTGCGTTGACCGAAGAAACGGGCACGACTATCGAAATCGAAGAAGACGGCACTGTTAAGATCGCAGCAACCGATGGTGAGCAAGCGAAAGAGGCTATCCGTCGCATCGAAGCGATCACGGCTGAAGTGGAAGTGGGTAAGATCTACACAGGTAAAGTGGCGCGTCTAGCGGACTTCGGTGCGTTTGTGAACATCCTACCGGGTAAAGATGGTCTAGTGCACATTTCTCAGATCGCAGACAAGCGTGTAGAGAAAGTGTCTGATTACCTAACCGAAGGTCAAGAAGTTCAAGTTAAAGTACTGGAAATCGACCGTCAGGGCCGTGTTCGTTTGAGCATGAAAGAAGCGGTAGAAAAAGCTGATGATGCACAAGATGCACCAGCTGCTGAATAAGCGATCATTCGCTTGAAGCGGTAACTACCGTGACATGTCTAACGGCTTTGACTTAGACTTGCAGCGGTAGTGAGATTAAAAAGGGAGCGAGAGGCTCCCTTTTTCGTACAAGAAATTAGCGCTTGAGTCATACCAATTTGGTTGAGTATGACGTATGGTTGTGATTTGTTGTGGTTTTAAAGACTTGTGATAATGGATCCGTGGGTGTGACATTATGGCATGTCTTACTGATACCGATGATTTGATACGCAGCTTGCTGGGTATGAAGGGAGATAAATGAGTGAAATGGTTTCGTAGTATTGCTGCGCTGCTCACACTAGCGCTGGTCGGTTGTGCTGCGCCGTCAGGGCAAGCGCCGCAAGGTCAGTGGGTTTATCCGCCAATGGCAATTCCACTGCAGCCGAGTTTACAGCAGGAAGTGCAAATCGCGCGCTTGACCCAATTGTTGCAACGCAGCGATCTCGAGGATGACGTTCGAGCAAAAATGCTGTACGAGCGGGGTAATTATTACGACAGTGTCGGTTTGCGTGATTTAGCGCGCTTGGACTTTAATCAATCGCTACAGATCAACCCAGCGCAACCCGATATCTTTAATTTGCTTGGGGTTTATTTTACTCAAGTAGGTGAGTTTGATGCAGCATTTGATGCTTTTGATGCGGCGTTAGAGCTTGCCCCCGATAATATTTACGCTGAGCGTAACCGAGCGATTGCACTTTATTACGGTGGGCGTCAGACGCTCGCTCTTGAGGCGATTCGTGCTCACTTTGTCCAAGATGAGCAAGATCCGTTTCGAGCACTTTGGCTCTATATTATTGAAGCAAAAGATCAACCAGAGCAAGCACGCAAGGATTTGCTCGAATTATATCAGCACAAGGATGAGCAGTGGGGCTGGGTATTGGTTGCTATGATGCTTGACGAAGTGACGGAAGAAGACGCATTTCGTGCCATTATCGCCGGATCGCGAGAAAATGAGTTACTGGCTCAGCGTTTAACGGAGGCGTATTTCTATCTAGGTAAACGTCATCAAATGGCCAATGATTTCGCCAGTGCCATTTCGCTGTATAAGCTGGCGGTCTCATTTAATGTTTACGAATACATTGAACACCGTTATGCCTTCTTAGAGTTAGCGGTGATTTACCGTCAGTTGCAGGCAGAGCGAGCGGCCACTGAAAACGCAGATGGCTTATAACTGATATCCCAATCAGCTGGGGTTGCAGGTAGCGGCAAACGAGCAAAGCTTCTGACCACTTCATGAACATTGCCCAAACAACGTGAAGATGCAGCTAGGCGAGCAGCGAACAAAGCCTCTGAGCACTTCGTGAACATAGATAAGCTATGTGATAAGGCTTGTGAGAGCTAGTCCTCTACTTTGCAACCAAAACCCCAGCAGCTTCAAGTGAAAAGGGATGCGGTGGAATTAAGTTAAGGAAACCGCGTTATGACGACGCGGTTTTTTTATTGCAATTGCATTTGATTAGTCTGGCTAACTAAATGCAGTTCGAGTACACTTCATCTCGTCGACTAGGGGGCGGTTATGAGCGTAATCAATATCGATAAGAGTGATGCCTTACCTTTACAACTGGCTCAGTTGGAACGTATTTCGGCTAAGGTTTGGCGTAAACATAATAAAGAAGATCCGTTGGCTCAGCTGAGTTTTAATGAGTACGACTATCTTAAAGTGCTGCAGATGGCTCAAGCGCCAATTCGCTTAACGGATTTGGCCGTCGAAATGGAGGTCAGTAAACCTTCAGTGACGAATATGGTGCAGCGACTTGAGCGGCGTGGTCTGGCTCAGAGAATTGCGTGTGAATACGATGCGCGATCAAAGCGCGTGGTACTCACGGATCTAGCGCGGCAACATTTGGCTCTCGAGGAAGGTATTTATCAATCGATTGCTGACGATCTATGTCGAGAGTTGAGCGGTGAAGAACAATACCAACTTACCGCGTTATTGAGTAAAGCTTTATGCAGCGGATGAGCCCAACGTTGCTCGTTCGCCGATGATCATTAATGCAACTGTTTGAGTATTCGTGCGTTTATTTAGTTAGCCTAGCTAACTTTTTTGGAAGAAACATGAAAGCAATATCGATTTATCGCCAATTTTGGCGTTACACCATTCCAACGGTTGCCGCGATGCTGGTGAACGGATTGTATCAAGTGGTAGATGGTATTTTTATTGGTCACTATGTTGGGGCAGATGGTCTTGCGGGCATCAACGTCTCGTGGCCGATTATTGGCGCGATTTTAGGTTTAGGCATGATGGTGGGAGTCGGGACCGGTTCGCTTGCTTCCATCAAACAAGGCGAAAAGGATTTGACTGCCGCTCGGTCGGTTTTGGCCACTGGCCTAATTATGTTGCTGGTTTTAGCCCCCTTAATTGCGGTGACTCTTTACTATTTTTCTGAGAGCTTTTTGCTATGGCAAGGGGTCTCAGGGCGTATTTTTGAGTTAGGTTCGCAATACCTCAATGTGCTTATTATCGGGTGTGTTTTTACCTTAGGCTCGATCGCGATGCCATTTTTGTTGCGGAATGACGACAGCCCTAATTTAGCCACTATGCTCATGGTCGTGGGCGCATTAGTTAATATTGTTTTAGATTATCTTTTTATTGCTCGATTTGGCTGGGAGCTCACCGGAGCGGCATTAGCAACCATGATTGCTCAAATTGTTGTGACGGTGCTGGGCTTAGCGTATTTCTTTTCCAAACGTGCAACGCTGCGTTTGTCGCGAGCCACGCTTCGCTTGAACCTTAGTGCGATCCCAAGCATCGTTATGATTGGCACCTCAAGCTTTTTTATGTATGCCTACGGGTCGTTTATGGTGGCAATTCACAATGCCCTATTTAGCCAATATGGTAGTCCGATATTAATTGGCGCTTATGCGATTTTAGGCTACATAGTAACCATGTATTACTTGATTGCAGAAGGGGTAGCCAATGGCATGCAGCCGCTGGTCAGTTTTCATTATGGTGCCAAAAACCACAGTAATATTCGAAAGTTAGTCAAGGTTGCTATCACTACAGCTGTCGCTGTAGGGGTTGTGTTTGTGCTGCTGCTTAATGCGCTGCCTTACCAATTTGTGTCAGTCTTTAACAACAGCGATCAAGCGTTAATGGACAGCACGGTTCATGGGCTACGTTTGCACTTGTTTGCCATGTTTTTGGATGGCTTTTTGGTGGTTGCTGCCGCCTATTATCAAGCGGTTAATCGTGGTGGCAAAGCGATGTTTGTGACGATAGGCAATATGCTAGTTCAACTGCCCTTTTTGTACATTATGCCCAAAATTTGGGGTTTGGATGGGGTGTGGTTGGCCTTTCCGTTATCGAATATTGCGTTGAGTGCGGTTGTGATTGTGATGTTTTGGCGTGATGTGCGTTATTCACCGCGAGATCCGAGTGGAACAATACAACCTCAGCCAGAACTGCGATAGGTTATTGTTCAAAAAGATGGCCAGTGTGATAACACTGGCCATCTTTCTATTCGTCTTTGTATTGTAGTGAACTAGCTCACCACATTGAGCCCGGCTAATTGGTGCCAATAGCCGTTGCACTGATGAGACGTTAGTGGCTCGGGTCTTTCCCCTTGCTCGTTCGCACGGAAACGATCGAGGTGCTGTAGTGTATCCACACCAAGTGGGCTTAGGCGCACCACATCAACCAGCTCATGCATCTGAGGCAGATCATTAATCAGGTTATAGCAGTAACCTGATTGCGTTTGAATGCCATTTAAATTAAACACCGCTTGGCCTTCTTGGCTATGCACTTGCAAGCCCGTCGGATATTTAACACAGCAAGTTTCACACTCATCTTTGGCTCGGTTTTCTGCACGAGCGGTAAAGCAGCGCGCTGAATAGGCCAAAGGAAGATAACCATGACTGAACACTTCGACATCAAACTGGCCGCGAATGCCCAAATCCTCACATTGACCTAGGACATTGACCAGCCACTCACGTGAGAGCTCGACAGGCATGCACCAGCGCGTCATTCCTTGCTTTAAGAACAGCGCTAATGTGTGCGCGTTATAGGTATTGACCGCAGGGCCGACCACAAAAGGCACACCCTTTTCAGAGGCTAATTGAATGGCTGAGACATCATTGGCTTCGATAATAAAGTCACCGTTATCAATGTATTTCTTCATTACAGTCACTTCACTCGGCGCCTCAAGCAGAGCCATAGTCGAGAGAACGACTTGTTTTCCGGCTTGATTAAGTGTGCGAGCCAACTCAAACCAATCACCGGGTTTCAGCTCACGGCGCTTTGAGCAAACCGATTCGCCTAAATAAATGATGTCAGCAGAGCTCGTTGCGGCTTGTTGGTAGAAGCTTTCGACTTCGGTTTTGGGCCAAAAATAGAGCAGTGGGCCAAGAGCGTATTTCATGTCGTTCTCCTACGCGGTTATTGCCATTTGCGATGATAAGCACCTAAGGTGGTTTGAGTGCCTTCTGAAACATTTGCCAGTGCCGCATTCCAAGCTTCTTCAACCTGATAGGCCTCAGGATTGGCAAGGTAGCGATCGATGGCTGCGCGCCACGTACGCGTTACTTGCTCAACATAGGCTGGGCTGCGTTGGCGACCTTCAATTTTCACCGATGCCACATTTGCAGCAAACAGCTCAGGAAGCATTGATAGGGTGTTCAGACTGGTCGGTTCTTCAAGCGCATGATAACGCTTTGCTTGCCCGTCTATTTGAGCGTCAAAGCGGCCTTTGCACAACGTCGGGTAACCGGCATTTTCGCCTGGGCCATAACGGTCAATCAAAATATCATTAAGGCGTGATTCAAGCCCGTGTTCGGTGTCTTGCCAGCGCACATACTTGGCCGGAGAGCAAGCGCCCACCGTATTTGGCGACTCGCCTGTGAGGTAAGAGGAAAGGTAACAGCGACCTTCTGACATGATGCACAAGCTGCCAAAGGCAAATACTTCAAGTTCCACACTGGGTGGAATATTACGCGATAGCTGTTTGACTTGATGAATGGAAAGCACGCGAGGCAAAACCACACGTTTGACATTGAAGTTTTGGTGATAAAACTCAATAGCGGCGACGTTAGTGGCAGAGGCTTGTACCGAAAGGTGCAATTCCATTTCAGGGTATCGACGCGCGGCATATTCAAGCACTGCGATGTCTGCGATGATCAGCGCATCGACGCCAAGGTCGGCAGCACAATCAACCGCACGTGTCCAACGCTCAAATCCATTGGGGTGCGCAAAAGTGTTAAGCGCAACGTGGATCTTTTTACCATTGTCATGCACATACTGTACGGCTTTATCGAGCTTTTTATCGGTAAAATTAAGCCCAGCAAAGTGGCGCGCATTGGTGTCGTCTTTAAAACCGATGTAAACCGCATCGGCACCACAATCGATAGCGGTTTTGAGCGCAGGTAGGTTGCCCGCAGGACAAAGGAGTTCCATATACTCAGTGTTCTAACGCAAAAAATCATGGTCGCATTTTATGAAGAATTATGAATAACGAACTTGATATAAATTAGGTTTGACCCAATAAATTGTTAGTTTTGCGTTAATGTGCTGATAATTTGCTCAATGTTTGTGGCGACGATTCATGGCAAAAAGTGCCTCAACTTCGTGTTTGGGTTGCGGCCTATGAAAGTGAAACCCTTGAATTGAGTGACACTTCAAATTAGACAGCAGCGCTGCTTGCTGCTGAGTTTCAACCCCTTCCGCCACCACGTTAAGATCAAGCGATTTCCCCAAATTGATGATATTTTCAATGACCGTCACTTGTTTAGGAAGTGTATCGATTTCATTAATAAATGCGCGATCAATTTTCAATTCATCAATCGGAAAACGAGCTAAGTAAGCGAGCGAAGAGTAGCCAGTACCAAAGTCATCTATCGATAAATGAAAACCGAGTTTTTTAATCGCTTTGAGCATCTGAATGGTATGTTCGCTATTACTCATCACCGCACTTTCGGTTAGCTCAAAGGTGATGCAGCTTGGGTCTAATTTGGTGGTATGGAGTAACTTTTCCATATAATCAATGAGCTGAGGATTACCAAATTGCTCAGGCGATAGGTTGATAGCCACACGACCCGGTAAGATCCCTTGCAGCTTCCAGCGTTTGACGGTGTTGAACACTTCGCGCATGACCACACGGCCGAGATGTTCAATGAGGCCAGCTCGCTCGGCAACCGGTATGAAAGCCGCTGGGCTAATATAACCTTCAACGGGGTGTTTCCAACGCACCAGCGCTTCGGCACCATTGATGCTAAAGTCACGAGCATTGACTTTGGGTTGGTACCATACATCAAGGCTGTTTTGGGCTAACGCTTTTTGTAATTCAATTTCCAGCCATAAACGCATTCGCGCTTCTTTGTTCATTTGATCATCAAAGCGGATCATACGATTACGGCCACGCTCTTTGGCCTCATACATTGCCGTATCGGCATTTTGCAACAAAAGACGCGCATCTTGTGCATCATCAGGGTAAATCACGCAGCCCATAGAACAGGCAAGGCGTTTGCTAAAGTGCTGCAAATCAAAAGGTTGATTGACCAAAGAGATGATGCGATCCGCCATCACTTCAGGAATGCGTTTGTGCTCAGGTTGTGGCAGTACAATCCCAAATTCATCGCCACCAAGATGGCCGATAACCGCTTGAATAGGAAGTAAGCGCTTAAGGCGTTTCGCGACCTCTTTGATCACGCGATCGCCAACGTGGTGCCCTAGAGAGTCATTGATGTTTTTGAAGTTATCAATGTCAAGATACAGCAAAACCAGTGGCGTATTTTCTTCAATGAACTGCTCCAGTCGTTCTGTAAAACCGCAGCGGTTGTATAGGTTGGTTAACGGATCGATTTTGGCCTTATTGTCATTGTCTGATACCGCGTTGTCGGTGGCGTTTAACGCTTGCAGCAAAACAAGCTGAGTGGTGCGACCATAAGTTGTTGCTTGCTCAGCAAAGAGCTGCACTCGAGTGTCGCGCTGACAACGTTCGCTAGTGGTGCAGTACAGAGCGTCTTGGGATAGCTGTTCAGACAAGCGTTGACGGTAGTGTAAATTGGGTTTATCTGCAACCAATAAGCTGGACAGCGTTTCTCCAAGTAGCTCACCGCCACTCTGAAATCCCAATATTTTTGCGGCAGCCGGATTTGCCGAGAGAATGGCATCATCTTCGATGAGCAGTAACCCATCGGGTAACAGCTGGCTCAGCCGATTAAATTTGATTTCTGACTCTTCAAGTGAACGCAGTAAGATATGTTTTTCTGACATATCAACCGCATGAAACACGATTTGTTCCACATTACCGTCGGCATTGTGTTTTAGCGGTGACGCGCAAAAATAGAGAGTGGTGTTCAATTGGCCACCCTCAAGTATCACTTCGGCTTCAACAGAGCGGCCTGTAAACGCTTGGGTATAGTAGGGCGCAAGCTGGTTGTATACATGAGCGCCTAATGCGTGAGCATCATTCATCCCGACCAATTCTGAACAGGCAATACCAGAAAGCTCACTGTAGCGTTCGTTGACCATGCAATAATGGTGCTTTGCATCAAGCACCGCAAAGAAAAACGGGCTATGGGCTGTCAGCTTGGAAAACCAATGATGTAATTGCTGAGTAGGCATCAGGGACTACCATCTCCTAAGAGCATGACCATTCAACTCCGATTTGGAAAAGATTGCTTACCCTTTTTTGTCACACTGCGCGATGGCGTCCATGCAGAGGCCCTGATGCGCTTTGCCACGCGAATCCATAGCGTGGGTGTGTTCAACGACGAATTGGTGGTCCGTCTGGGTAGGAACAAAATTACTATAACGTCCTATATCAGGTAGTTAAAGTATTTATCAACAAAATAGCGCCAATATTTCATCACAGGTCAAAGAAATGACGTTATTGCCCTACGATGGCAATGGTATTACTCTGCATTGGCAATCGAGTGAGTCTTCTTGTCGCAGCTTGGTCAGCTAGGTTCGTAGCGAATTTTTATTTGACTCACACTGGCACATCTCACTCGATGTATGACACCGTGGAAAGGTGACCGTTCATGTTATGCTTTATTGATGCACGACATAAACAAGCCATATTCTATCCACTAAGATGATCATCCATATGACAAAATAACGGAAAATGAGCGTGTTAAACAAGATTCGTCGTCAACTGGTTCAAAATGCTGCTTCAATTTTGAGATCTCCAGTCCAGCTTTTGCCTCATCGTTTACAAAAGCGAGCTCTACTTGAAGGATTACAGCTGGTCTTTAAAGAGGCGTTAGAAGACGGTGACTTCGAGTTTCTAGAAGATAAGTGGTTGAAAGTTGAAATAAAAGATCTCAATCTTTGCTGGTATATTAGTTACCAAAATGAACAATTGGTGGTGGCTGATGAGCCTCAGTCTGAAGATGTGAGTTTTTCCGGCACGCTGAATGACATGGTGCTCATTGCTGGCCGTAAAGAAGATCCCGATACGCTGTTTTTCCAGCGTCGCTTGCAAATTGAGGGAGATACTGAGCTTGGATTGGAAATTAAGAACTTGATGGACAGTGTTGATTTGACTCAGCTGCCAAAACCAATGCAAGTGGCTTTAAATCAACTTGCGCAATTTGTTCATCTTGGTGTTCAACCTGAAACCGTGACGAGTCGTTCTCATGCTTATTCGAACTGAAGCGCCCGCAGATCTACGGGTGATTGAGCGTCTATTGCGCTCAGTTGATAATGCCACTCAAACAACCGGCTCTCGCGCTGATACGGTCGCGAGGTTACGTGAGAATGGACTGGCTACACTATCTTTGGTCGCCTGCCGCGATGATGGTGTATTGGTCGGGCATGCGCTGTTTAGCCCGATTTTAATTAATGGTGAAGAGTCCTATTGGCAAGGATTGGCGCAACTTACTGTCAATCTAGCGATGGAATGCGACAGCCTTGATCTGTTTGATGAGCAACCAGAAGCAACGCATCAGCACGAGAAAGCTGAACCGCAATTTTGCACTCAAGTTGCGCAAGACTTGGCTCAGCAAGGCATCGAGATGCTGGCAGAATTAGGTTATCCCGTCTGCGTTGCCCAAGGTGAGGATGCGTTATTGACTTCGCTTGGCATGGTGCCAGCAAGTACGGCGAACGTGAATGTGACCTGGCAACATGGCTTCGAACCAGTTTATTTGCTGCCGCTGCAAACCAGTGGATTTGATGCGGTACACGGTGAACTGGCTTTTCAACAGGATACGTTTTAGCTTAAGCGATATCTGGTGTTCGGCCAGTATCGCTGTTAGTATCGCCCCAATTTGAAACGACCGAGATGAGAGTGTGCCATGTCTCCCGTATCTGCTATCTACTTGCGCGAAATGGGTATCGATCAATATGTGCTGGCGCACCCAGAACGGCTTGCTGGTTATCAACCCCCATCCATCACGCTAAGTCATGATTGCCAATTACTGCTCGTTACTCCAGTCGCGCCAAATGACGCTGAAGTGAGTTTGTTTGAGCGAGTACTCAAAGCGATGCATTTAACGCTCAGTCAGGCCCAGTGGGTGACACCAGAACAGTGGACGCAAGTGGAACCAAGCTCAGCATTACAATGGCTGTGGTTTGCAGGATGCTCTGCGCAAGGTTTGGATACCGAACGTGAAAGGTGGGTGCTTACATCACCTCGCTTGTCAGACATTGATGGCCACACGCAACATCGCCGAGATCTTTGGCAGCAAATTCAATCGGCTCAAGCCGGTAATGCGTAATGACATTCAGTTTGGCAACGTTAGGCGCTCCCGTTTAAAGGGCGCCAAAGCTAAGGTTATCTATGAATTCTAATGTAAAGCTTGAGCCTATGATGGCGCAGCATCTTGATGCCGTGATTGAGATTGAGCGCGCAGCCCATTCTCACCCATGGGCTGAAAGCCTCTTACGCGATTTGAACGGCCGTGGGGCGTGTCACCATGTGTTAACTGTACAAGATGAGGTGGTGGGCTATTTTTATGCTCAAAACATCGTCGGCGAAGTGACATTGCTTAATTTAGCGGTGGCACCTAAGGCGCAAGGTCAGGGCTTTGGTCAACGGCTTTTAACCGGATTCATTGAGCAATGTGATGCCGCCAGTGCCGAGAGCGCTTGGCTTGAAGTGCGCGAAAGTAACCATACGGCAATTGCCTTATACCAACAGGCTGGCTTCAATGAAATCGACCGTCGTCGTGGCTATTACCCAACCTCAAATGGCAAAGAAGATGCCATCATCATGAGCATGATGTTTTTTAGCTTCGCTTAACGTGAGATCACCAGTGTGTCATTGCGGGTTCATCCTGATGGCGATGCCCTTTGCCACTTCTTAATTGCTGATTGATAAATTCCACCGGTTGCGGTGTGTCAAACAAAAAGCCTTGAAAGCGTTCGCACCCCATTTGCGTGAGCGCTTTCATTTCTAAAATGTCTTCAACGCCTTCGGCAACAATCTCTAGGTTTAATCGTTTTGCTGTGGTGATGATACTATCGACGATTGCCTGATCGCTGTCATTGAGGTGCAGCCCTGTGACAAACGAGCGATCGACCTTGAGCACATCAAGATCCAAATGTTTCAGATAGCGCAGCGATGAATAGCCCGTACCGAAATCATCAATCGCGAGACTGACGCCAAATTGTTTAAGCTGACGCATTTTACGAGCTGCGTTGGAGACATTTTCCAGTAACAGATTTTCAGTAATTTCCAGCTCAATCCAGCGGCCGTCAAGATGGGCTTTATTCAGCGCCTCTTGAAATTGGTCGACAAACTTGCGGTGATTAAACTGCAGCGGACTGATATTGATTGCCAAGCGTTGAAAGCTACTTGGCAAAATGTCCATATCGAGCCACCGAGCCATCTGCTGGCAAGCTCGTTCAACAATCCACTGGCCAATGGTCAGGATTTGCCCCGTCTCTTCGGCAATCGGCATAAATTGATCCGGACCAAGCAGCCCTCGTTCCGGGTGGTGCCATCGCACGAGCGCCTCCATGCCAACCAGCTGAAACGCTTCATTGACTTGAGTTTGAAAATAGAGCTCCAATTGGTGTTCGGCTAACGCCAAATGCAGCCCTTTTTCGGTTTCAAGAAAGGTATCTACTTGAGTTTGCATACTTTGCTCGTAGCTGGCAAAGCAATTTTTTCCCGCCAATTTAGCGCGGTTTAGTGCCGTGTCTGCTTGGCGCAAGAGATCAATACTGGCGCTCGGCGCTTGTGGTGAAAATGCGGCAATACCAATGCTGACGCTGCAATAGAGCTGGTGGTTATCAATGCTGTAAGGCTGAGAGATCAGATCAAGCAGAGTCTGGGCGTGAGTTTTTGCTTGTGCCAGAGTGACTCGGTGTAGCAATACCGCAAATTCATCGCCTCCGATACGAGCGCAAACATTACTGTCGGTAAGCCAACGATTAATTCGGTAAGCGATAACGCGCATGAGCTCATCACCAATAGGGTGACCGAGCGAGTCGTTAATGGTTTTAAATCGGTCGATATCAAGATGCAGTAACGCACCCGCTTCGTTGAGCGGCTCTAAGCGCTCATCAAGTAGCTGTAATAGACGACTTCGATTGGCAAGCCCAGTCAGCGAATCATAATAAGCCAGCGCGTTTAGGCGACTCTCTGCTGTTTGTCTAGCGCGACACAGTGCGTCAAATGAAAAAGCCAAGCGGCCCAGTTCGTCACGGCGGTCACGCAGCAACAGCGGCATGGGTGTGCGTTTTTTTTGATGCGTGGTCACCCAGCTGTCTAATAATGCAATAGGGCGCGAGAGTCGCCAATAAAAAAGCCCAAGTAGGGTGAACGCCAAAAGCATCGTGTGGAGAAAATCTTTCAGTAGCAGCCCCACATTGCGCTCAACAAATTGTTTTGCGGCCGTCACGGCACAAACAGTAATGGTTAACTCGCCAACGGGAGTTTCAGCGTTATTTAAGGGAAATTTGAGTTCACTGCTGTCGGGGAAAATTTGCTTGCTAAGCCACAAGTAGAGCGGTGGTGCAAACGCATGAGGACGCTTGTGATGCGCAAGCAGTTGAGCGCTATCATCGGTTAATGTCGCTGCAAGAATCGAATCATCGCTCATCAGCTGAGTGATAAATTGCTTTGCCAAACCTTCATTGTGGCGACTTGCGGCTGCGATTGCGTACGCTTGGCTGTGCTGAATTTGAGTTTGATAACGCGCAATGACACGGGCTTGCTCTTGGTTGAGATCGCGCACGAGCCAGTACCCGCTAAATAAGAAACCAATAGTAATTGAAAGCCAAAATACCGTCTTGGCCTGTATAAAGGCAAGAGATTGAGATGCCGTTGTTTGCATGTAAGCCTACTGAACGAATTTATTTTTCTACTTTGGTAGTTATAGGCTAGAGAGGCTGAGTTCGAACTCGATTTGCTGAAATATATGCAATCGAAGTCTTATTGGTGGGGTTTTGTCTCAAAAATAATAATGCCGTTACTTTATTGCGAGGGTTTGCGCACGCAAACGGATTAAAGTGGTGCATTGTCAAAGTTGCCCCTAACGCGATAATAAGCGAGAATACCGCGCAAATTTGAATCGAATCCTATACCCTTTCGACTTTAAGTTGCAGTCTTGCTGACTGGCACTTGCAAACCTCACCACATAGTCCATCTATGCTTGAAGGTTTTGTGTGCTTGTTGCTTACCTGCAACGCTAAGCTGTTTGGGTATAAAACTGCGCCGTCGCTGACGCGATTTCAGTGGGCGTAGCTTACGTAAAAGAAGACCAATTCATGTCAAATGCCTTTATGAGCGAAGTGGCCAAACGTCGTACGTTTGCGATCATCTCGCACCCCGATGCGGGTAAAACCACCATCACTGAAAAAGTGCTGCTGTTCGGAAACGCCATTCAAAAAGCCGGTACGGTAAAAGGTCGTGGTTCGAATCAACACGCAAAATCCGATTGGATGGAAATGGAAAAAGAGCGTGGCATTTCGGTGACTACCTCGGTGATGCAGTTCCCATACAACGATTGCTTGGTCAACCTGCTTGATACTCCAGGACACGAAGACTTCTCAGAAGATACTTACCGTACATTGACGGCAGTTGACTCGTGCTTGATGGTGATCGACGCGGCAAAAGGTGTCGAAGATCGTACTCGCAAATTGATGGAAGTGACCCGTTTGCGTGACACGCCTATCGTGACTTTCATGAACAAATTGGACCGTGATGTTCGCGATCCAATGGAAGTGCTCGACGAAGTTGAAAACGAACTTGGCATGATGTGCGCGCCAATCACTTGGCCGATTGGCTGTGGTAAAGAGTTTAAAGGTGTTTACCACATTCACCGTGATGAGACGATTTTGTACGAATCAGGCCACGGTCACGAAATCCAAGAAGTGCGCATCGTGAAAGGGTTAAATAACCCTGAGCTGGATGACAAAGTCGGCGCAGATCTTGCGGAAAGTGTTCGTGAAGAACTCGAGCTCGTCATGGGCGCTTGCGCTGAGTTTGATCTCGAATTGTTCCTTAAAGGCGAATTAACCCCGGTGTACTTTGGTACCGCATTAGGTAACTTCGGTGTTGATCACATGCTCGATGGTTTGACTGAGTGGGCGCCTGCGCCAAAAACGCGCCAAGCGGTTGAACGTGATGTGGAAGCAACCGAAGAAAAATTCTCAGGTTTCGTTTTCAAAATTCAAGCGAACATGGATCCTAAGCATCGCGACCGTATCGCGTTTATGCGTATTGTTTCCGGCACTTATACTCAAGGTATGAAAATGAACCATGTGCGCCTTGGTAAACAAGTGAGTATTTCAGATGCCGTCACCTTTATGGCCGGTGACCGCTCACGAGCCGACCAAGCGTTTGCTGGGGATATCATCGGGTTGCACAACCACGGTACCATTCAAATCGGTGATACCTTCACTCAAGGTGAAGCGCTGAAATTCTCTGGTATTCCCAACTTTGCGCCAGAATTGTTCCGCCGTATTCGTCTGAAAGATCCATTAAAGCAAAAACAGCTGCTCAAAGGTCTGGTACAGCTTTCTGAAGAAGGGGCGGTACAGGTGTTTCGTCCGTTGCAAAACAACGATTTGATCGTTGGTGCGGTGGGTGTGCTGCAGTTTGACGTGGTGGTTGCGCGTTTGAAGTCGGAATATAACGTTGAAGCCATCTACGAAGGTGTTAACGTCGCGACAGCGCGCTGGGTTGAGTGTGGTGATGCGAAGAAACTGGATGAGTTTCAGCGTAAGAACCAGTCGAATTTAGCGCTTGATGGCGGTGATAACCTCACTTATATCGCGCCGACGATGGTTAACTTGAATCTTGCTCAGGAGCGTCATCCTGATATTCAATTTAGAGCCACTCGCGAACATTAATCGCTTTGTTTAGACCCCGCTTTGCGGGGTCTATTCTTTTTACTCAAATGCAGACATCGCGCCAAGAGAACGCGCTCCCATTTCCTTAGCTAAGGAGTGACCGATGAGCCACAACAATACATCGCCCCTTCTACCTAGCAATATTCCTTTGTTTGACACCCACTGCCATCTTGATTTTACCGAAATTTCATCCCAATTTGAGGCGCTGTGGTTAAGAGCGCAGCACGCTGGTGTGCAGCGCGCGCTGATCCCCTCAGTTGGCGCGCAAAATTGGTCGCGAGTGAAGGCGATGGCGCATCAATATCAGGGTCTATACTACGCGTTGGGGTTTCACCCGCAATTTCTCGATGGAATGGATGAGGCCAACTGGGGCCTGCTCGACACATATTTGGCATACAACGACGTACTTTGCGTTGCCATTGGTGAGTGTGGCTTAGATACCACTTCACCGACACCGATGGCGGTACAAGAAGAGGTATTACAGAGACAGCTCACACTGGCGAAAGCTCATCGTAAGCCTATTATTTTACACAGCCGAGGCGCGCATAATCGAATGATTCAATTGGTTAAACAAGCCAAGCTAATTCATGGTGGTGTGATACATGCCTTTTCGGGCAGTTATGAACAAGGAATGGAGTGGGTGCGACTCGGTTTTTATTTGGGAATTGGTGGGGTTATTACTTATCCACGAGCGCGCAAAACTCGTGATGCGGTGTCTCGTCTTCCTGCTGAGCGCTTTTTGCTCGAAACCGACGCGCCGGATATGCCCATTTATGGTGAACAAGGTCAAGCAAATGAACCTAAAAACGTGCGTGTGGTGCTGGAAACGATTGCGATATTGAGAAGTGAAGCACTGCAACCGTTTGCGCTACAGTTGTGGGAAAATAGCAACCATTTATTTTCATTGAATGATTATTGACCGGAAAAAAAATTGCAAACGATTTCATTTCACAACTAAAGTGTGATTGTGATCACGTTATGGGATGAATCAATAATGAATTTTATAAGAAAGTGAGAAGGCGGTATTACTTTCCTTGCGGCGCACTGAGTATAATGCGCCCGCTTTAAGCCCTTTTTTACACGCCAACAATTTTATAAGGAAGCCATTGACTATGAGTTTGTTAATGAGCCTGATCGGTATGGTAGTGCTAATTGCGATTGCAGTTGCATTCTCCTCAAACCGCAAAGCTATCAATTTCAGAACCGTGGGTGGTGCATTCGCTATCCAATTTGTACTCGGTGCATTTGTTCTTTACATTCCATGGGGTCGTGACCTCCTAAACAGTTTCTCTACCGGCGTTTCTAACGTTATTAACTATGGTAACGATGGTATTGCGTTCCTTTTCGGCGGTCTGGTTTCAGATAAAATGTTTGAAGTGTTCGGTGGCGGCGGTTTCATTTTTGCCTTCCGCGTATTGCCAACGCTTATCTTCTTCTCTGCATTAATTTCTGTTCTTTACTACGTCGGCATCATGCAATGGGTGATCAAGATCCTTGGTGGCGGCCTGCAAAAAGCGTTGGGTACCTCTCGCGCAGAATCGATGTCAGCAGCGGCAAACATTTTCGTGGGCCAAACAGAAGCGCCTTTGGTTGTTCGTCCATTCGTACCAAAAATGACTCAATCAGAGCTGTTTGCGGTAATGTGTGGTGGTTTGGCATCTGTTGCTGGCGGTGTACTGGCAGGTTATGCATCAATGGGTGTGCCACTAGAGTACTTGGTTGCGGCGTCATTTATGGCAGCGCCTGGTGGTCTACTGTTTGCAAAAATTCTGCATCCAGAAACCGATACGCCGAATGAAGACTTTGAAGAAGCGATGGCTGGCGTTGAAGACAAGCCTGCGAACGTTATCGATGCAGCCGCAGGCGGCGCAGCAGCTGGTCTGCAATTGGCACTTAACGTAGGTGCAATGCTGATTGCTTTCGTTGGTTTGATCGCGCTTGTGAACGGTATGCTTGGTGGTATTGGCGGTTGGTTCGGTTACCCTGAGCTGACACTACAACTGATTCTTGGCTATGTGTTTGCACCACTTGCGTTCCTAATCGGCGTGCCATGGGAAGAAGCGATTACAGCAGGTTCATTCATCGGTCAAAAACTGGTACTCAATGAATTTGTGGCTTACGTTGAGTTCGTTCCAGTAATTGGTGAGCTGTCTGAGAAAACAGTCGCAATCATCTCATTTGCGCTATGTGGCTTTGCAAACCTATCATCAATTGCAATTTTGCTTGGTGGTCTGGGTAGTCTTGCGCCAAAACGTCGTGGCGACATTGCTCGCATGGGTATGAAAGCAGTACTGGCTGGTACGTTATCTAACCTGATGGCAGCGACGATTGCGGGCTTCTGCCTAAGCCTATCGGCTCTATAATTACATCGGTTTGTAATATAGACGCCAATTAAACTGAATTTATCGCCCTGCAGCCGTTTGGTTGCAGGGCGATATTATTTTTTATTTACTTTAAATTTCAATGCAGTATCTGTTGAATTTAGTCGCTTGCGAGACTAACGATTAAATTGAGATCCAAACCGTTTGCGCTATTTTTGCCGCTACAGTTTTTTCGAAAAAAACTATACTGTACACACCATACCGCAGTGGCCAGTGCATTTGCTGGCAGTGGGTTGGTAAATTGAGGGCAATGAATGCCTTTTTCACCGAGTTATGACGTTTCGTCATAAAGGGTGATATTAAGACACGACAATCGAGTTTGTCGTGCCATAGACCAAACTGGTACTGTGCGGTGACAAGGAAAGCAATTGATAACGCAGCCGTTATCGAGTCTTCAAGGAACCAAGTCCGTTCATCAATGTTGACTCAGTCCCCTTTGGGCGGTTGAGTGAAAACTTTTTAAGATAATTGATCGGAGCTAGAAATGAGCGATTTAAAAGCAGCAGCACTACGTGCACTTCAACTGATGGACCTAACGACACTCAACGATGACGACACTGATGAAAAAGTGATCGCCTTGTGTCGCGATGCAAAAACACCGGTTGGAAATACCGCTGCCATCTGTATTTACCCTCGCTTTATTCCTATTGCAAAGAAGACGCTTCGTGAGCAAGGCACACCAGAGGTGCGTATCGCAACCGTCACTAACTTCCCTCACGGTAATGATGATCTTGAGATCTCAATTGCAGAGACCAAAGCCGCTGTCGCTTACGGCGCTGATGAGGTTGATGTGGTGTTTCCTTATCGTGCGTTAATGGATGGCAACGAACAAGTGGGTTTTGATCTTGTGCGCGCGTGTAAAGACGTATGCGGCGATGACGTATTATTAAAAGTCATCATTGAAACCGGTGAGCTTAAAGAAGAAGCTTTGATCAAAAAAGCGTCAGAGGTGGCGATTAAAGCTAGTGCCGATTTTATTAAAACGTCAACGGGTAAAGTGCCTGAAAACGCAACGCCACACTACGCTCGCATGATGCTTGAAGTGATTCGTGATATGGGCGTGGCCAAAACGGTTGGCTTTAAGCCTGCTGGTGGCGTGCGTACGGCAGAAGATGCTGCAGCTTACCTTGCCATGGCGGATGAAATTCTCGGCAGTGATTGGGCTGATGCGCGTCATTACCGTTTTGGCGCATCAAGCTTACTGACCAACCTATTAAATACATTGGACGTTAGCAGCGACGTAGCGGATCCAAACGCATACTAATCATTTTTCGCTGTTAATTCGGTTGCTGAGTGAGGGTTCATCGCTCAGCAACTCCTCACGCACAGACCTTAACGGTTTTGAGAGGCGCTTATGTATTTACCTCAAGAAATTATTCGTAAAAAACGCGATGGCGAAGTCCTTAGCGCAGATGAAATTAATTTTTTCATTCAAGGTGTCGCAGACAATACGGTCTCCGAAGGCCAAATCGCGGCGTTTGCAATGGCCATTTTCTTCAATGAAATGACCATGCCTGAGCGCATTGCGCTCACCTGCGCGATGCGTGATTCCGGCATGGTGATCGACTGGAGTGCTTGGCATTTTGATGGCCCGATCGTTGATAAACATTCCACGGGTGGTGTCGGCGATGTGACCTCCTTGATGCTTGGCCCTATGGTCGCAGCCTGTGGCGGTTTTGTGCCGATGATTTCCGGACGTGGTCTCGGCCACACTGGTGGCACGCTGGATAAGCTCGAGTCCATACCCGGCTATAACATTACGCCGACCAATGACGTGTTTGGTCAAGTCACCAAAGAAGCGGGTGTCGCGATTATTGGTCAAACTGGTGATTTAGCTCCAGCGGATAAACGTGTTTATGCCACGCGCGATATTACGGCTACGGTCGATAACATTTCACTGATCACTGCGTCGATTTTGTCTAAAAAATTGGCAGCTGGTCTGCAATCTTTGGTCATGGACGTCAAAGTCGGCTCAGGGGCTTTCATGCCAACCTATGAGGCATCGAAAGAGCTTGCACGTTCGATTGTTGCTGTCGCCAATGGCGCGGGAACCCGCACCACCGCGATCTTAACCGACATGAATCAAGTGCTTGCCTCATCTGCGGGCAACGCGCTTGAAGTCCGCGAAGCCGTACGTTTTCTGACCGGCGAATATCGTAACCCTCGACTACTGGAAGTGACGCTTGCACTGTGCGCCGAGATGTTAGTACTTGGTCAGCTGGCAAGCGATACCGAAGAGGCTAACGCCAAATTGATGGCGGTACTCGACAATGGCGAAGCGGCTCGCCGCTTTGGCAAAATGGTAGTAGGGCTTGGCGGCCCAGCCGACTTCGTTGAGCATTACGACCGTTATTTGGCGCGCGCTGAGGTTGTTAAGCCGGTCTACGCTGAATTCGACGGTGTCGTATCAGCAATGGATACGCGCGCTATCGGCATGGCGGTGGTTGCAATGGGCGGTGGTCGCAGAGTGGCAAGCGATACGATTGATTACGCTGTCGGCTTTGATGATTTTATTCGTCTTGGTGAGCACGCGAATGCGGATAAACCGTTGGCGGTCATTCACGCTCGCAGCGAAGCGCAATGGCAAGAGGCGGCCAACGCATTACGCCAAGCGATTGTGATTGGTGGTGAGTATCAACCCACCCCAAATGTCTATGAGCAAATTCGCGCAACGGATATTTAGTCAAATTTCCGCATGCCTGATGACATTGATAGCGTCACGGCATGCGAACCAATACCGATTCATTTCTATGTTGTAACGATCTGCGGCATAACTTGCTTATCGCATGAATGCGCCATCAAAGAGACGCAGGATATCGAGTGATGTCATGTTCGTAAGATCTGGAGAATAACGATGAAAAGAGCATTTATTTTAGTCCTAGATTCATTTGGGATTGGCGCGACGGAAGATGCGCAGCAGTTTGGTGATGTGGGCGCCGATACACTCGGCCACATCGCAGAGCAATGTGACAAAGGGTTGGCTGACAATCATGAACGTCAAGGGCCACTTTCGTTACCAAACTTAAGCAAATTGGGTTTGGCGTTGGCGCATAAAGAGTCTACTGGTGCGTTGGCGTTAGGGTTGGACTCGAATGCGGAGATCATTGGCGCTTATGGCCATGCCGCAGAGCTCTCTTCGGGTAAAGACACACCGTCGGGGCACTGGGAAATCGCAGGGGTTCCTGTGCTGTTTGATTGGGGCTACTTCACGGATAAGAGTAACAGTTTCCCGAAAGAGTTAACCGATCGCATTTTGGCGCGCGCAGGGCTTGAGGGCTTTTTGGGCAACTGTCACGCCTCGGGCACGCAAGTCCTTGATGATCTTGGTGAAGAGCACATGCGCACAGGATTGCCGATTTTCTATACCTCGGCCGATTCAGTGTTTCAGATTGCCTGTCATGAGGAGACTTTTGGCTTAGATCGTTTGCTAGAACTTTGCCAAATTGCCCGTGAAGAGCTGGGTGATTACAATATTGGTCGTGTCATTGCGCGTCCTTTTGTCGGCGCGGGTAAAGGGCAGTTTGAGCGCACGGGCAACCGCCGCGATCTTTCACTTGAACCGCCTGCCACCACTGTTTTGCAAAAGCTTGTGGATGAGAAAGGGGGCGAGGTCGTCTCTATTGGTAAAATTGCCGATATCTACGCTGGCTGTGGTATTACCCAAAAGGTCAAAGCTAACGGTATTCCTGCGCTGTTTGACGCTACCTTAGAGCAAATCGCTAACGCGCAAGATAATACGATTGTTTTCACGAACTTTGTCGATTTTGACTCTGCGTTTGGTCATCGTCGAGATGTGGCTGGATACGCCGCGGCGCTTGAGTATTTTGACGCGCGTTTACCTGAAATTTTGGCATTGATGCAACCCAATGACATACTGATTTTAACTGCCGATCACGGTTGCGATCCCACTTGGCCGGGAACCGATCATACTCGTGAGCACATCCCTGTGTTGGTCTATGGTGAAAAGATTCCCGCAGGATCATTAGGTCGTCGTGACTCGTTTGCCGATATTGGCCAAACCTTAGCGAGTTATTTTGACACCACGGCAATGGATTACGGTCGTAGCTTTTTATAACGCTCGATCTTTAACTCTTAATAAAACGGAGCGGCCTAAATACCGCTCATGAGACCACCAATCGCTCGTTGAACCGCCGCACAAATAAGCGTGTTTGGTGTTAACGAGCGCAAAAACAAGGAAAATAAACATGGCGACTCCACATATTAATGCTGAGATGGGTGATTTTGCAGACGTAGTATTGATGCCTGGCGATCCGCTACGCGCGAAATACATTGCAGAAACCTTCCTTGATGATGTTGTCCAAGTGTGTGATGTACGTAATATGTTCGGTTACACAGGCACATACAAAGGCCGTAAAATCTCTGTGATGGGTCATGGTATGGGTATTCCTTCATGCTCTATTTATGTGACTGAACTAATTAAAGATTTTGGCGTTAAGAAAGTGATCCGTGTTGGCAGCTGTGGTGCGGTTAACGAAGATATTAAAGTGCGTGATGTCGTGATTGGTATGGGCGCATGTACTGACTCAAAAGTAAACCGCATTCGTTTTAAAGATCATGACTTTGCTGCTATCGCAGACTACAACATGGTGAAAGCGGCTGAAGAAGCGGCAAAAGCGCGCGGTGTCGAGGTAAAAGTTGGTAACCTGTTCTCTGCTGAACTGTTTTACACGCCAGATCCAAGCATGTTTGATGTGATGGATAAATACGGCATCATCGGCGTTGAGATGGAAGCTGCGGGTATCTATGGCGTTGCTGCAGAGTACGGTGCGAAAGCACTGACTATTTGTACTGTGTCTGATCACATTAAGACCGGTGAGCAAACCACGTCTGAAGAGCGTCAAAACACGTTTAATGACATGATGATCATCGCTCTTGAGTCTGTTTTGATTGGTGATAAACAGTAAACGCTCTTCTTGCCAAAGAATTGAGTTAAGATGAAACCACAAGGCCCGCACACTGTGCGGGCCTTGTTATATTCACCCGATTAAAAGCCGCTAATGTTCTTTAAATCCTCGCCTCACCGATAAACCAAGTCATTCTCGCTGAGCCATGCATTTTGAGGTAACTTGGGTATATACCCGTCCGACTTGAAGTTGCAGCGCTTTTTGTTAACGAGATAGGGACGGGCACTCACAAACCTCATCACATAGCGCATCTATGTTCACGAAGTGCTCAGAGGCTTTGTTCGCTGGTCGCCTACCTGCATCTTCAAGTTGTTTGGGTATAGCAGTCTAATCTTGATTCTCGAGTAGCAAATTCGCTTGTCCCGCTTGTGGTTTTTTGCGCAGCACCACAATGAAGATCGCACCACCTAAAAAGCTCATTAGCACCATAAGCAGCATGTAGCGATCGCTTTTACGGTAGTGGTGGTCGGAAATGGCCGTCACTTTACCGGTTTCAAAAGTCAGGCGAACAAAGCCAACAATATGATTATCTTGATAAATTGGCTCAACCAACTGTTGGCGACCAATGCTGGCTGTGGCCAGAGGCGTATCTAAGCCCAGTACATCTCGTACCGACGTTGCGCTATCACTTGCGGCCAGTCGAACCCCTTCTGCATTATAAATGCTCGCATCGAACACCAAATTATCTTGTGCCAACTGATTCGCAAGACGGCGTAAGTGTTCAGGGTCGTCTTGGCGCAATAGCTCACTTGCCGAGAGTGATGCTTGTGAAATCAGAACCTTAGTAAGGGTTTCTAGCTGCTGCGCTTGGATTTTGCCATTGCCTTGGCTTATCACCACGGTGTTTTGGATCGTGATAAATAGCATGGTGCTCAGCACCATAAGAGCCAAGATACGCAGCGCATTGCGCCATGAAAAAAGTGATTCGTTCATGAAACTCTGAGGTAAACAATAAAGTGATCCTCAGTTTGGGACTTGCCTTTTTAAATTGCAATAGGGTAGTGTTGGCTTAATTTTGCAAAGGACTAAGTTACATGGATATGTTGAATACCCTGCCGATCTGTCGTCACACATCGTTTCTGCACCGTTTTCCCGAAATTCATTTAGCGACACAGCATGATAGACGCCAAGCGGGTTGGATTGTTTTTGCCAGCCACTTAACAGTGGCTCACTTTGACACATTAACCGAACGTACCGGCATACCTTGCCGCATCGTTGATGCATGGCGAGTCGGCTCATACGAAGTTGCATTAATGGCGGGTGAGTTAAGCATCGAACAGAGCGATTTGCTGCCGCAGCTCGGGCTGGATTTTGCCAAAATGAGTGAGGTGCCCGATCTCAGCAAACCCGGCCTTATTGTGTTTGATATGGACTCAACCGTGATTCAAATTGAATGCATTGACGAGATTGCCAAGTTGGCAGGGGTTGGCGAGCAGGTTGCAGCGGTAACCGAGCGCGCAATGCAAGGCGAATTAGACTTTGAACAAAGCTTACGTCAGCGGGTCGGACAGTTAGCGGGAGCTCACGCTGGCATTTTAGAGGAAGTCCGCCAAAGCCTTCCGTTGATGCCAGATTTGCTGCCGATGATGAATACATTGAAAGCGTATGGCTGGAAAACCGCGATAGCATCGGGCGGCTTTACTTATTTCTCTGATCACCTTAAATCGATGCTCGGGCTGGATTATGCTCAATCAAACCAGCTTGAAATTGTCGACCAAGTGCTCACCGGAAACGTACTTGGTGAGGTTGTATCGGCTCAGACCAAAGCTGAGATTTTGGTCGCTCTAGCGGAGCAATATGGGGTTGAGTTGCACAACACTGTGGCCGTGGGCGACGGAGCGAATGATTTAGTCATGATGGCTGAAGCAGGGCTAGGCATTGCTTACCACGCCAAACCCAAAGTAGAGGCACAAGCGCAATGCGCGATCCGCTTTACGGGTCTTGGTGGCGTTATTTGTATTTTGTCAGGCGCGTTGGCGCGTCAGCAAAAGGTGAGTTGGCAGCGTAAACCTTAATGTTCGATGCGCTTAAGTTAATTCAAGACGAACTAATACCTCTTCGGTGATGTCGTGAATTTCGACATATCCAATTAATGAGGTCAGTTCTTTTTCAATCGCTGCAGCGCATTGGATGCTGATCTGAGAGAGATCGACCAAGTCTTGATGAAGCAAAACGCTTTGAATATCAAAGATTGGCGCCGTTGTTAAGCGTAGGGCAAAGAAATTGCCTTGCGCTTTTGCTTGTTTGATAAAGGCGATTCGACCCTGCAAACTGATGAATTCGCTGGTTAACTGAGCATCTAAGTCAATGACTTTATTACCAAGTAAAGTGACCGATAAATAAATTTCATGCTGCGTCGGTTTGGCGCCGTCAATCCGTTTGGTAGGCGTTGCAAGTAGCGTATTAGTGCGGCCTTTGTAAATGGGCTCTAACGAAATCCGCTCTTTTTGTCCCCACTTAGCCAAAACGTGTAAGTAACTCTCAAGTGGATGATTAACGCCAATCGCTCGCGTGGAAAACCCACCCGACTCGCGACCAATAAAAACTGGCGTACTAACCATACGGCGTAAAATAATCCCACGTAGAGCTTGTAGCAGTGGCGCGCTCGGTAGGACTTCTTGACGGATCACCAGTTTATCTTGGTTGTTATGAATGATGGCGTTGAAGAACGCTATCGATTTCATTGTCTTACTGTTTTCTGTGATCATCAGTTGCAGCCGAGTCCCGTCAGGACTGAGGCGAACGGCGGTGTAGGGAAGGGCATCGAGCGGCAGGCTTTTATCATAAAGCTGCAATTCCAAAAAGTTGACCTGTACAGATTCTGCTTGAGTGAACGCTGACGGTGTATCAAGCGCGACACTCAAGCCTCGTTTGGAAAGGTCTACCGTTTTCCCATGCACTTCTTGGCCGTCGGCCTTTTTGATAATCAGCGGAGTGGTAAAATCATAACGCGGCTCTTTGCGGCGCGATAGCGCATCAAATGAAAGTCCTTTGGGATTGCCAATAATTTTACGCGGGTGACGGAACCCATTCAGCGTTGACGATGGTAACTGCGGTTTTTCGGTTAGAAGGTATTGCTCACCTTCCAGCGCACTCGCAATTTCTTCAATCGTGCCATAGTGTGTTAACGATTCGGTCGCGCCGCCAAGTTCATCGGCAAACTGCGCAACATGCTGACGTTCTTTCGCGGTCAGAGGATAAATCGAAACTCGAAAGGCGCGCCAACTGTCCCTTTTCGCCCCTAAATGCCAAAATAGTTGTCGTTGCTCACGAGTGGCTTCAGGCATCAACATCGAGTAGAACCAGTCTTTATTTTGGTGATGATGCTTAAAAGCATACAGCGTGCAGCTGGCCCCTTTTACGCCTGCTCGAATCATCGCTTTCATGCGCGCAGGCGTGAACAGCGTGCCAAACATCTGTTGATTGCGTTCATCGTGCCAGTAATGCCAAATCTCTTGGTTATTTTGGGTCAACAGAGCCAGCTCGGCGCGCGCGCCGTGGAAAAATAGCGGCAGTGAAGAGGTGTGTTTCATAAACACATGCTCAAAGCCACGATTGCGAGCCAGCGTGATTTTATCTTGGTTATCGTGGCGCAGCCGTTTTAGATTGCTATTAAGAACTTCATCGATGGCTCGAGCAATGCGGTCTGTTTCGGTTAAGCGTAATGTGCGAATGAATTTGACGGCGTCGTTGTCGTAACACTCTTCAATCGCGAGCACTCGATACTCGATAGGTTTATCGAGTTTGGGTAAGGTTGATTGTGCAGCGAGTTCAACAAATCGTACCTGAATGATTTGTCCTGAGCGATAGACAAAGGCGCTTGGCACCTTAAACTTGGCGCCAGAGGGCGAAAGATCAACGCTAACGCCATGCAATACTTGGCCTTTGTCGAGCGTGATCGAAACTTGAGATTGCACGCGCAAGCGTTTTTCTTGGCGACGTAAATTGAACCCAAGATGAACCGTTTCTGCTTCATAGGGGCTTGATTTACGCACTTTTGGGTTAGTCGAGTGAGTGTTGTGATGCATCACGCGGAAATTGTTGCGCGTATTGACCAGAGCATCCCAAACCCCTTCCGTATACCCGCCAAATTTTTCGACCTTTTTGTGGTATGCGTTGAAAGCCACGTCATCCAGCCAATGCGTTATGCCATCGAGCTGATATTCCCAACATTCGCCTTGCACACGACCGCGTAAATCGATGCTTTTTTTACATGGCTGCATCAATCGGTTTAATTCCATTTTGATCAATAGCTTGCCAGAGGCTGGGCGGTCACTCATTACTTGGTGAAGCACACGCTCAAATTCATCGGTTTGATACACCGGGATCAAGCGCTCAGCAAGTGTGATAATTTCGGATTGGTCCATTTTTTGTTAAGGTATCGCTCGTAAAAGTATTGGTGGCCAAACTCGCGTTGGCGTTACACCCAAATCACGCGATGCAGTCACTAGAAGCGCATTGGGTATCGGCATTGACTCAATAGCATGTTATCGGCAGAAAGTTTAGCAGCTTGAATTGCAATTGCGCTGAATTGGAAGCGCACACTTCATTTAATTTAAGAGTGCGATGCCAGTCTCACTTGGTACGGCGTCACTGCGTGACGATATTAAGTTGTGTGGCTAATGCCATCAATAACAGGCTGATTTATTAAATATTAAGGCTAAGAGGCTCTATGTCAAAAGCAAAACGCGCTTATGTCTGTAATGACTGTGGTGCAGACTTTCCCCGTTGGCAAGGCCAATGTAATGCTTGTGGGAGCTGGAATACGATAAGCGAAGTGCGCCTTGCCGCATCTCCTGCCGCCGCGCGCAACGAGCGTCTTTCCGGATATGCAGGAAATGCAGCGGAAAGTAAAGTTCAAACGCTGGCCGAGATTGATCTGCAAGAAGTGCCGCGTTTTACCAGCGGGTTTAAAGAGCTGGATCGTGTGCTAGGCGGTGGAATAGTGCCAGGCGCTGCAATTTTGATCGGCGGTAGTCCTGGGGCGGGCAAATCGACTTTGCTGCTTCAGACCATGTGTTACCTGTCAGCCCAGATGCCAACGCTTTATGTGACGGGGGAAGAGTCTTTGCAGCAGGTGGCGATGCGAGCATCAAGACTCGGTTTACCTAAGCAGCACTTGAAAATGCTCTCGGAAACCAACGTGGATAAAATTTGCCAAATTGCTGAAAAAGAGCAGCCACGCATTATGGTGATTGACTCGATTCAGGTGATGCACGTATCAGATGTACAATCCTCGCCCGGCAGTGTCGCGCAAGTCAGAGAGTCTGCCACTGCGCTGACACGGTATGCGAAACAAAATAATGTGGCGGTCTTTATTGTCGGTCATGTGACCAAAGACGGCACGCTGGCTGGCCCGAAAGTGCTCGAACATATTATCGATTGCTCGGTATTGCTCGATGGTGGCAGTGACAGCCGTTTTCGCACGCTACGCAGCCATAAGAACCGCTTTGGCGCCGTCAACGAGTTGGGCGTTTTTGCCATGACAGGGCAAGGGTTACGCGAGGTCTCCAATCCGTCGGCCATCTTTTTGTCTCGTGGCGAGGAAGAAACCTCGGGAAGTTCGGTTATGGTGGTGTGGGAAGGAACGAGACCACTGCTGGTTGAAATTCAAGCGCTGGTGGATTATTCGCAGTTGGCTAACCCGCGCCGGGTCGCCGTGGGGCTCGAGCAAAATCGATTGTCGCTGCTGCTTGCGGTGCTTCATAAACACGGCGGTTTGCAAATGGCCGACCAAGATGTGTTTGTCAACGTGGTCGGCGGTGTCAAAGTGACAGAAACCAGTGCCGATTTGGCTTTGGTGATGGCGTTATTGTCGAGTTTCCGTGATAGGCCATTACCTAAAGATGTGGTGGTGTTTGGTGAAGTGGGTCTGGCGGGTGAAATTCGCCCTGTGCCGAGTGGACAAGAGCGGTTGAATGAAGCGTTTAAACACGGCTTTAAGCGCGCGATTGTGCCTGCGGCAAATATGCCCAAAGGGGGCATTGAAGGTATGCAAATTCACGGGGTTAAGAAGTTGTCTGAAGCGATTGAGGCGTTTGATGAACTTTAACTGAGAGTGCTTTAGCTTATATACCGAAGTAACCGCATAAAAAAGCGCGACAACGAATCGCGCTTTTTTGATGTGATACTCAAATAAGGTAAAGCTCTACGGAGGCGTTGGTACGAATTTCAATCCTTGAATTTCAATACCATCGGTACCATTTGGCGCGTTTGGCAGATCGGTCGTTTTATCGATGAACACCAGTTTTGTCATTCGGCAGCCTTTATAGTCTTCGGCGTTGAAATCATAACTGATGTATTCATTGGTCAGTAAGAAATTGTCTTCTGTTCCGTTGACGTCCGTGGAGTCACGCGTTAGCAAAATCCAGCCATCGTTGTCATTGTTAGGATCAAGACATTTGATTTTGGCTTTCACTTTACCGCGCTCGGGGTAAGAATTGATATCTTGGTTGACGCCGTTGGTGAACTCGTTAAAGACAATCGATTTCCCCCCCACTGGGCAGTTAAGTTTTACCGTCGTTTTCCCCTCTAATCCAACAGAGTAAAAGGTTCCCAGCGAGCCATTACCGTCGATGCGGGTTTGCGATGCCATATTAATCGGCTGGTAACGTTGAGGGTTGCCTGGCGTATGGATTCCCGGCTTATTAATAATGTAGCGTACGCTATTGGGCGAGTTGGGGTCGACATTATTAAAGTCACAAGCAAAGTTCAAATCGTCATTTTTGCCGTGCATGCACTTTTTAAAGTTCTTCGAACCATATTGGTAAAACATGCTGCACATTTGGAATGGGCCTTGAGGCACGGAAATTTTGGATGACGCAACCTTATCTATAATGACGCCATAGGAGTCTGGATCATCGGTGCCTCGCATGATAATTCGCGTAAAATAATGCTGCGCGACGAAGGTGATGGTCGCTTTGTAGTAGCCGTTATAGGTGGTGGTATTAACATCAAAAGGCAGCGTGATTCGGCCCCCTTCAAACGTATCATCCTCTATTGGTGTCGGAATGCCATCCAGCACAACCGACTCAAAGCTTTTCGCCTGCACTTTAACAATTAACGCATCATTGTCATCAAAATGGTGGGGCGCACCAAGGCGTTTGTTATAGTGGATATCAAAAGAGTACGTCGCGCCCGGAATGGTTGGAATAAAGGTACGGACTCGAATACTCGAAGGGTTGTTTGAACGATCTAACGGGTATGGCTGCCCATTGATGACAATGCTATCACCACAATCGTATCGGTCACTGTCAAGCTCGGCGGCATAACCAGAGGTAAAAGCCCAGTCATAAATTGAATCTTTACCAACTTCTAATTTGGCTTTGCATGGACTATCCGGGGCGTTGAATGCTTGCCGAATGCCACGGATCCCAATCGTATTTTTAAGTGGCGCAAAGTTATCGCCTAACAGTGTCTTTAACGTTTTTCGCGTCCAGCGAACGTCAAACTCTATGTCGCCAGATTGAGTATAATTGGGTTTATCGACCGCTTTAACGCCGCGGGTTTGAAAATCAAACGGAATGGGATCAATCAGCCCCCAGCTGGGTCGGTCAAATTGATTGTCATAACCGGAGAAATCTTGGCTATAACTTGGGTTGGGTAACTGCGCATGGGCAGCAAACCCTATACCTATAGATGTAGCAAGCGATGCTAAGATGATAGTCTTACCGTTCATTGTGACGCTCCTGTGCAGAGGCATTATTATTCAGCAGCGCTGTCTCGCGCTTTGAAACTGAATTTAATGGTTCCAGAACTGTGATCTTAGGAGGAGAGAGGAAGGGGGATGAGCTAAGTTGAGCTCAGTCTAAATTCTGAATGAAATGTCTTCTTATTGAGATTGCTTAGGTTTCATTTTTGAGAATGCAACTAAGTGGCGAACCGCAAAATCCTTGATTTTCTCTGGGGTAATTTTTTTTTCACCAACCGCACGCAAGGGTATCAGTCTTGACAGATTGTGTTATACTCTGCGCGCACTTTATACCTTATTAACAGAGTATGACAATGACTGATTTATCAAAATACAGAAACATTGGTATTTTTGCTCACGTAGATGCGGGTAAAACTACCTCTACCGAGCGTATCCTTAAGCTAACTGGTAAAATCCACAAAATCGGCGACACTCACGACGGTTCAACAACTACCGACTTCATGGAGCAGGAAGCTGAGCGTGGTATCACAATCCAGTCAGCAGCAACTACCTGTTTCTGGAACGACCATCGCCTAAACATCATCGACACCCCTGGACACGTTGACTTCACTATCGAAGTATACCGTTCTCTTAAAGTACTAGACGGTGGTATCGGTGTATTCTGTGGTTCTGGTGGTGTTGAGCCTCAGTCAGAAACTAACTGGCGCTACGCTGACGAATCTCACGTATCTCGTATTATCTTCGTTAACAAACTAGACCGTATGGGTGCTGACTTCTTCAAAGTTGTTGACCAAGTACAAAACGTTCTAGCGGCAAAACCACTGGTTATGACGCTACCTATCGGTATCGAAGATGACTTCTGCGGTGTGGTTGACGTACTAAGCCAAAAAGCGTACATCTGGGATGACTCTGGTCTTCCAGAAAACTACACAGTTCAAGACATTCCTGCTGATCTAGTTGATCAAGCGGCTGAATACCGTGAAATGCTAATCGAAACTGCCGTTGAGCAAGACGATGACCTAATGATGGCTTACATGGATGGCGAAGAGCCTTCTCTAGAAGACATCAAGCGTTGTATCCGTAAAGGTACACGTGACCTAGCATTCTTCCCAACTTACTGTGGTTCAGCGTACAAGAACAAAGGTATCCAACTTATTCTTGACGCAGTAGTTGACTACCTACCTTCTCCAACAGAAGTAGATCCTCAACCACTGACTAACCCAGAAACTGGTGAGCCAACTGGCGAAGTTGCAACTGTATCTGCTGATGAGCCACTAAAAGCGCTTGCGTTCAAGATCATGGACGACCGCTTTGGTGCACTAACCTTCATCCGTATCTACGCTGGTAAGATGAAGAAGGGTGACACTATCCTTAACTCAGCTACTGGTAAAACTGAGCGTATCGGCCGTATGGTTGAGATGCACGCGAACGAGCGTAACGAGATCGATTCAGCACAAGCTGGTGACATCATCGCAGTTGTTGGTATGAAGAACGTGAAGACAGGTCACACTTTATGTGATCCTAAGCACGAAGTGACTCTTGAGCCAATGATCTTCCCAGAGCCAGTAATCTCTATCGCTGTTAAGCCTAAAGATAAGAACGGTTCTGAGAAAATGGGTATCGCGATCGGTAAAATGGTTGCAGAAGATCCATCATTCCAAGTTGAAACTGACGAAGATTCAGGCGAAACCATCCTTAAAGGTATGGGCGAACTTCACCTAGACATCAAAGTGGACATCCTAAAACGTACTTACGGCGTTGAGCTAGAAGTAGGTGCTCCACAAGTAGCTTACCGTGAAACTATCACTCAACCAGTTGAAGATAGCTACACGCATAAGAAACAGTCTGGTGGTTCAGGTCAGTTCGGTAAGATCGACTACCGTATCAAACCAGGTGAAGTGGGTTCAGGCTTTACGTTCAAGTCTACCGTTGTTGGTGGTAACGTTCCTAAGGAATTCTGGCCAGCAGTAGAGAAAGGTTTTGCAAGCATGATGGACCACGGTGTTCTAGCTGGCTTCCCAACTCTAGACGTTGAAGTTGAACTGTTCGACGGTGGCTTCCACGCAGTTGACTCATCTGCAATTGCATTTGAAATCGCAGCGAAAGGCGCATTCCGTCAATCTATGCCTAAAGCAGGCGCACAGCTTCTTGAGCCTATCATGAAAGTTGACGTGTTCACGCCAGACGATCACGTTGGTGACGTTATCGGTGACTTGAACCGTCGTCGTGGTATGATCAAAGATCAACAAGCAGGCACAACTGGCGTACGTATCAAGGGTGATGTACCTCTATCAGAAATGTTTGGTTACATCGGTACTCTACGTACTATGACTTCTGGCCGTGGTCAGTTCTCTATGGAGTTCTCACACTACTCGCCATGTCCGATGAACGTTGCTGAGCAAGTTATCGCTGAAGTTAAAGCACGTGACGCGAAGAAGTAATTCTTAGCTTACTCGCTTAATAAAAGCCCGAAACCAATATGGTTTCGGGCTTTTTGTTTTTTATTGATGGCCTATACCCAAGTGACTGCAAGATGCAGGATTCAGAGCCTGCTCACTGGGCTGAGGGCAAGGCAAACAACGCTGTGAAATAGCCAGTCTATTTTCAAGTTGTTTAACGCAGCCATCGGTCCAGTGATTGGCTCCCGAAGGGCGAGCAGCCTTGGCTCATCAGCTTTGTTGACGATTTTCGATTGAGAACCACTCAATCCTCAAATCCTCGCCTCACTGACAAACCAAGTCATTCACGCTGAACCATGCATCTTGAGGTTACTTGGGTATATTTATTTCTGCGCTTGATTAGTATTTCGCATCGACCACATTAAAATCCCATGGTGCTTGTGTCTCAAACTCAGTGACTTGCGCACTGATCCAATCACAAAATTGTTCCACCTTAGGACGACGGAAATAGCCCGTTGGCGCGCAAAGGTAATATTGGTAAATCGGTTTAATACCCAGATCGCCAATTCGAACCAATTTACCCTCTTGCAAATAACGCCATGCCAAACTGTGCTTGACGAGCGCGACGCCTTGAACTGCCAGAGCCCCTTCCAAGACAAACTGGGAGCCACTATAACGCAGTGTTGCTTTAGGCATTTGGCCAATGGTTTCAAGCCAGATACGCCAGTCGATATCGGGCCAACTGTCCTCAATCAACTCTGCACGGGGCAAGTCACTCAGCTGATAAATGCCATGCTGCTTCTGATAGAGCGGATGGCAAACGGGATAAAGCACCTCATTCATTAAATAATGCGACTGAACATTTGCATAATCGCCGCAGCCGTAGCGAACGCAGAGATCTATCGTGGATTGTTGGAAATTAATCAAACTGTTGGTTGGCTCAATTAACAGCTCAAGCTCAGGATAACGTTGGCGATAATTTCCGAGCCTCGGCACCAACCAGTGCTGAGCAAACGACGGTTGTGTAGAGAGCGAAAATTGATTGGGGTGGGGATCTTGATTGATTTGACGAACGCCGTTTTGCAATAAGGTAAAGCCTTGAGCCACTTCTCTTGCGAGCAGTTCACCCTCACTGGTGAGTGTATTTTTACGATGTTGGCGAATAAAAAGTCGCACCCCAAGCGTCTCTTCGAGTTGGCGAATTTGCTGGCTAATCGCGGCGGGGGTCACAAACAGCTCTTGGGCTGCTTGTTTGAAGCTACCACGCGCGGCAGCTAAATGAAAATAGTAAAGTCCTTGTAGCGGAGGCAGCTTATCCATCACATTAGTTTTCCTTAACTGAGTGAGGTTGAGTATTGTTTGTCATATTGCTGAAACTATTGAAATATGTCCAGTACATCACCGACATCAATAGGAGCTAACTATGACTACATTAACCGCTTTTACTGTTCGCTCATTAGCTACAAAAGAACGTTGGATAAAGGTGTTGAAATATCGGTGGGTTTTATACCGCCGTAATGCTCGCACTCGGCGTCAACTGCACGAGCTACCCCCTCACTTGTTACGGGATGTTGGCATTGAGCCGCACCAAGTGAGAGACGAAGTGCGGCGATCATTTTGGGATTAATCGTTATTCCCAAACCACAAGCTGGCCTTTTGGCCAGCTTGCGCCTTGGTCATGATACTGCTTTTCTAGTAAGTGGCGCTTAATCTTAAGCGTTGGCGTAAGAATGCCATTCTCAATACTCCATGGCGATTTTATCATCAAAACCCCTTTAATCTGCTCATGGGACTCCAATTCACTGTTAAGGCGTTCTACCACACGTTTCGCGCTGCGCTCGTAGCGCTCTCGATCAAAGTTGGGAAATTGATGGGGCACAATCAGTAAAATCGGAGCAGGCAACCCAAGACCGATCAGACAGAGCATTTCAACACGCAAGTATTCGACTAGGCGTTTTTCGATGGGAACTGGCGCAACAAACTTTCCTTTTGCGGTTTTAAAGGTATCTTTTTTGCGCCCTTGAATGGTTAAGTACCCGTCGCTGTCAATCGCACCTATGTCGCCGGTGTGCAGCCAGCCTTCCGGATTAAAACTCTCCGCGCTCGCTTCGCTGTTTTTATAGTAGCCTGAAAATACCCCTTTACTGCGGACCAAAATTTCATCGTCTTCCGCAATTTTCAGTTCTACGCCAGGTCCCGCTCGGCCAACACTGCCGATTTTGTCCGCGCGAAATGGGTAGTTGAGCGTGCTATAAGCAAAGGACTCTGTCATTCCCCACGCCTCTGTGATATTCAACCCGACACTGTAATACCAATCAAGCAGTGCAGGAGAGACCGGAGCCGATCCGCAACCGAGTACGCGAGCTTTATCAAGCCCAAGGCCATCGGCCAGTTTCTTTTTGATAAGGCCACTGACCAATGGAATTTTCAGTAGCAAGGATAAGCGTTTTTGCGGCAGTTTATCTTGAATACGCTGCTGAAATAGCGTCCATAGTCTTGGCACCGAAATAAACAGGGTTGGCCTTTGCATTTTGACATCATCAATGAAGGTATCGAGGGCTTCTGGAAACGCAGTTTCGAGCCCGCCGGTGATGGATGAGCCAAAAATGTAAACTCGCTCAGTAATATGGGCCAGTGGCAGGTAAGAAAACAGTCGGTCGTCTGCTTGGATTTCGATGCAATCGATCAATTGTTGCACTGACCAACTGTAGGCGCCATAGGTTAGCATGGCGCCTTTAGGCTCACCGGAGGTCCCTGAAGTGTATACTAATGACATCAATTTATCGTCATGATGCTCTGGGCGCAGCGTGCTAGGTTCGAACTGCGCAATTAGGTCACGGTATTGATGCTGGCACGAGGGGGCGCTGGCGTAGGGTAAGCTGATGCTAATGAGCGCAGGGTATTGGCTGAGTACCTTTTCTGTTGCGCTGACATCATCGAGTTTGCCCGCGATGAGTGCTTTGCTGTCGCTGTGGGTTAGGCAAAAATCAATCGTGTCGCTGCCTGCAGTTGGGAAAATCGGCACACTGACAAAATCGCCGAGCATCATTGCCAGATCGCAAATAAACCATTCCGCGCAGTTTTTTGAAATGAGCGCCACTTTATCGCCACGCTGGACCCCAAGACTTTGCAATGCGCTGACCAGACGCAAGGCTTGACCGGCAACATCGGCAAAGGTGAATTCAACGAATTGACGGTTGATGATCTGTTTCAAGTAAACGTCGTTGGGCCGCTCATCGGCCCATTTCAAGATCAATTCATTTGGTGGGGGTAAGGTGCAGCGCGCGCTATTTTCGCCATTATCAGCCATGATATCACTCCATGAAGTGCCGACTTTCGATAGAAAAAGTCCAGTTTGTGGGTTGGGCTTGTCTTGCTGAGAGCTAAGGAAAAAGTTCTGATAATCTTATGGTTTGTTAAAAACATGTTAATCGTAGCATGTTTGAGTTTTTATGCGACAGGGATGAGGTGCGAAATTGCGACTTGAGCGGCGATATATTGATATACCCAAACAACTTGGAGATGCAGGTTGGCGGCAAACGAACAAAGCCTCTGAGCACTTCGTGAACATAGATGAACTATGTGATGAGGTTTGTAAGAGTCAGCCTTTATCTTGTTGACAAAAAGCCCTGCAATTTGAAAAAGGGCGGGGATAGGAAAACCCCGCCCGTTAGTCAATGAAGTTAAATTAATAAACGAAGCCTAATACAATGCCGACCAACATAAACAGTAAAACCATCCAAACGATCGGCAATTTCCACTGCTTTAATAAATAGAGTCCAACCAACACGGCAGCGAGATCGTAGGGCGCTGTCACTGCACTGGTAAACACAGGTTGATACAGCGCGGAAATAAGTAAGCCGACAACCGCGGCATTAACGCCATTAACCGCTCCTGAAATTGCTGGCTTTTGGGCAAGGGATTGCCAGTTCTTTAGCACCCCAAGCAAAAGCAAAAAACCGGGAAGAAAGACCGCAATAGTGGCAACAATTGCGCCGAACACCGGGCTTTGCGGCATGAGTTCCCACCCTAAAAAGGTAGCAAAGGTAAACATTGGACCGGGTACGGCTTGAGCCGCAGCGTAACCGGTTAAAAACGTGTCTTGAGAGAGTTCACCCCCAATAAGATTTTGTAGCAATGGAAGAACGACGTGTCCACCACCGAAGACTAAACTTCCTGCTTGGTAGAAATGATCAAACAGTGCCAAACTTGGTGCCAGTGAGGCAACGAAAGGAAGCCCAAATAGCAGTATCGCAAACAGTGCTAATGGCCAAATAGACGGTTTGAACGGCGCTGATGCGGTGAGATTATCTTGGCGTAAATATTTCACTCCCACTAGGGCGGCGACGATCAGCACCACAATTTGTGTGGTCACACTGTGCAGCATTAAGAGGGCGCATGCCGTCGCGACGCAGAGTCCAACCGCAAGGCGGGTTTTACAAAAATTGCGATACATACCCAAGGTGGCATCAGCCACCACGACCACGGCGAGTAATTTTAGTCCATGGACCACTTGCTGAAATAGCGAGTTATCCATGATGGTGCTACTGACGTAAGCCAAAACCATCATGAGTAAAATGGACGGTAATGTGAATCCAAGAAAGGCCATGCAGCCGCCGAGCAAACCACCTCGCGTGTAACCTAGCGCAAAGCCTACTTGGCTAGAGCCGGGGCCGGGCAGAAATTGGCTCAGAGCCACAATTTGTCCGTACTCCTCGTCCGTTAACCAGCCTAGCTTTTCAACAAATGTGTGGCGAAAATAGCCAATGTGCGCTGCAGGACCACCAAAACTGACCCATCCTAGGGCAAAAAAGGTTTTAAATATCGAGAACATCATTTTCTCACTTTTTATGGAATCAATGAAATGACGACATTAAAGAATCACGCCTATTCGGTATGTGCTTCGCGTCGTTTGTAACCAGAATACGCACAATTGGTTAATGACTCAAATTGATACTTTGGATAGTATGTATGAATGAAATAGGTTCGTAGCGCAAGCCAATCAGTGAAGGTGTGACAATGGCACAGGGTATCAACTGGAGATCGGTCGATCTTAATTTATTAGTCGCGTTTCACGCACTGTATCAGCATCGCAGCGTCAGTCTGGCTGCAGAGCAAAATTGCGTGAGTCAATCGGCGATGAGTCACAGTTTGGCGAGATTACGTACCCTATTTGGCGATCCCTTGTTTGAGCGTCAAGGGTATGTGATGGTACCAAGCGATTATGCTCAGCATATTGCGCCGACGATTGAGCAATTACTGGTGACGGTGAGTGATAAGTTGCTTCATAGAGAAGCGTTTAGCTCAGACAGTTACCAAGGCGTTGTTCGAATGGGTTTAAGCGATTACGCCGAGTTTATTTTTGCGCCGACGTTGTATGATGCGCTGCGCCAGCAAGCGCCGCAAGCCCAAATCAGTTTTATTCATGTTAATCACGCTAATTATCAAAAGCTTATTGAGCAAGAAAAATTGGATCTGGTGATAGGAAGTATACCGAACCCACCTGCGCAATTTGAATCGCTGACTCTGTATCAAGAACAACATGTTTGTCTTTTCGATCCAAAGCGAGTAGCGGTGGATGAAATCACCGACGTGGCGCGATTTGCCAAGGTAGAGCAAGCTTTGGTCAGTGCTGATGGTAATTTAGTGACTGGCGTCGACTCACTTTTGGCCAACTTAGGGCTGACTCGTCGTGTTACCGTTGCTTCGCGGCATTTTCTAACAGTGCGCCGTTTGATAGGTCAACGACGCTTAGTCGCCATCGTGCCACGCTTAATGGCGATGGCTCCGGTGTTTGCCGATAATCTTGCGTCAATTACACCACCTATCCCCGTGGCTGATTTCGAGATTGGATTGTTATGGCATCGTTCACGAACAAATGAAGAAAAAAACCGCTGGTTACGAGAGCTTGTTCAGCGCATCGTCAACACAGCGGTGTGAGATTTATACTAGCGATTACTGACCGCAACTGGTCTCGCTAAAGGTGATGCGTTTGCCGCCTACCTGCATCTTCAAGTTGCTTGGGTATAAATGTGTCAAAATAAGAAATTAATTGGCAGCGCAGCTCTTATTTTCAAAGGTGATGGTTTTATCGATAATTTGTTGCCCTTGATTATCTTCAACCTTAAACGTAATGCCATACTCTTGGCCCAACGTCGCACTAAATTGCTTAGTAAATTCCCCATTTTCGCGCACGCCAGGCAAACAATAATCGCTCAAGCAGACATAATTCCAATTGGCACTCCAACCTTTGTCTTTGTGGAATACTTCAATCGTATTATCAGAAATATAGCGATAGCTAAATTCTTCATCGCATGGCGTTGGATTCGGTGGTGTCACAGGTGGGTTTGTTGGTGGGTTAGTGGGCGGATCGGTTGGATCGCCACTGGCATCATAACCAAGTTGAGCAAATAATTGTTCGGAATGATTGATGTATTTCGTTTTTGCTAGCTCATTTTGCCAGTTCGCTTTGATTTGTGGCTGAACTTGAACTCGGCTATCACCCCAATAACCCTCATTGTAAGGTGCGGCCCAGCGCCACTGACTGTCCCAGTCGGCGTTAATATAAGTAAAGCCTTTTACAATATCTTGGTTGTCCGTCATAAATTGGAAATACGGCGCGAACCACTCATTCCATATTTGCTGTTGTGATTTATTGACGCGATTGGTGCCTTTGGCGGGATCGGCAGAATAGGTTAAATCTGAGGTTTGATAACGCTGGGGAGTCGATTCATTAATAAACACCGGTTTGTTGTGCGTACGTGCCCATTGCGCCGCTTCATTGACGCGATCCCAATTACAATCTTGTGGGGCAAAATAGGAGAGGCCAACCCAATCCACGACATCAGCGCCAGGCCACCACTGTGATAACTGACCGCCAGGAGTGGGGCAGTAAGACGCGACTTGCCAAATCAGTGAAATGGCATCAGCGTGACCTAAATCGAGAATACGTTGATGAACATAGCGAAAACTGCGTTTGAGATCCTCAGGGTTGTGCCCATTCCACGGACCATCAACCTCATAAGCCCAACGTAAGTAAACAGGGCGATCTAACTGACCCAAGGTGTTGAGTAGTGTGTCGATATTGGCGTTATAAGTGCCATTGGCCACCGCCGCTATTTGTCCGTTCATTGATACGCCGACAATCAACGCACTTGTTGGGTATTGATTTGCAAGGGCGACAACATTGTTACGACCCGCTCCCGCGTCTGCGTCTGAGTTCAGACCATCTAACGAGACGATGCCTACGTAGTTCGTGACCCCTGCGGGTGTGACGCCCATAGCGGAGGCATAATCGTTCACCGAATCCACATCTTGACCGACGGAGGTTAAAATGCCCTGATTGGGTACAAGTTTACCATTGAGTGCGAACGACGGTGCAGAGCAAGCCGCGAGTGCAATAAGCAGTGAAACGTGTCTAACTTTCATCAATTGTCCCTCTTGAGTAAATGAGTCTTTACCTTAGTCGAGCGACAATGAACAAAATGTGATATCAGAAGGGTGAAATCCTCAAATCCAGTGAGCTATTTCACGGTTGTTTTTTTTCGTAAATCTCATATGAAATAAGATCAAATTTATCAATTAGTCGGTAAATTGATTATTTTAATAAATTAAAATCTATTTTCTATTTTCTATTTTCTATTTTCTATTTATACCTATACCTATACCTATACCTATACCTATACCTATACCTATACCTATACCTATACCTATACCTATACCTATACCTATACCTATACCTATACCACTTGAAGATGCAGCTAGGCGGAAAACGAGCAAAGCCTCTGATGTAGTTGCCCCCACTAAAACGGACAGTTTAACTCGCCACTTTAAGAGCTCGGTACTCTCTCGGTGACATC
>NZ_JABAIK010000059.1 GCF_012641465.1 Vibrio agarilyticus | reverse complement strand
CATCGCCTCTGACTGCCAAGGCATCCACCGTGTACGCTTAGTCACTTAACCATACAACCCCAAAGGGTCTTCTAGTTAACTAACCAAAGTTGTCTGCAATTTTTATACATGATGCAGACTCGATTTTGCCGGACTCAATTTTGAATAATCACTTAACAGTGATATTCCCAAGAACACTTGAATGTGTTTGTTGGTACTTACTTAAAAAGTAAGTATTGAGAACTTTACAAACAAACACTTATCTATTTAAGACAAGATTTGTTTTGTCAGCTTTCCAAATTGTTAAAGAGCAGATTTTCTGATGAAAACCATTTTTAAATGCACTATCGCTAATGCGCTTAAAGATGGTGGAGCTAAGCAGGATCGAACTGCTGACCTCCTGCGTGCAAGGCAGGCGCTCTCCCAGCTGAGCTATAGCCCCATCGTGTGTGATACTGTGTGCCAATTTCTTGGGAGAAAAATTGGTGGGTCTGAGTGGACTCGAACCACCGACCTCTCGCTTATCAGGCGAACGCTCTAACCACCTGAGCTACAGACCCAGTATCGTCTCTTAAACTTTATAAACCATCAATCTGTGTGGACACTTGCATCAAATAATCATCGTATAAGGAGGTGATCCAGCGCCAGGTTCCCCTAGCGCTACCTTGTTACGACTTCACCCCAGTC
>NZ_JABAIK010000058.1 GCF_012641465.1 Vibrio agarilyticus | reverse complement strand
TCGCTTTTCGATTTCTTCATGATCTTGGCCTGCTTGCCTAGACTCGTACTGGTTCCAATTAGCTCTTCGTAAGGGTCTGGTGCTACTTTCAAACCATGCTTTTTGGAAACCTGTGCAGCAGCGTTCACCGCCTTCTCGTAGTGTCGAAAGATATCAAGTGTCTTGCTATTGTCTTGAACTAAGTGATGATGGACGTGCGCATGTAAATGCTGTTTGTCTGAATGAAGGAGGGCAAAGTAAAGGCTGTTATCCCATTTCATTTCTTTCATGAAGTCATTGAGCACAATATTAAATTGTTCAGGAGTGAGCGAGTCTTTGTGATCAAGTGTCAGGCTGAAGTGGTTCATATATTTGCCACCGCCTTTTTTGCCTTTTCTTTTAAGGTCTTGATTCCTGAATTCTGCGACAAGCTCGTCAGTATTTACAGCGATAACATTACCATCTTCATCTCTAGTGAAAGGGTCTGCTGAGAATGACGTGCCTGGTAGAAATGCGACCTTATTCTGATCGGTCAGGTCATTGCCAGCTGATGCTCTCGCATTGTAATCAATTGTGTTTTTATATTCTTTTCTCACGCCATGATCTTGGTGTTCCATAATAATTGCCTCATTTTGTTCTTATTATTGCCCCGATGGGTGGTGGGGTAGGACTTATTAGCTCAGCTTATCTTT
>NZ_JABAIK010000057.1 GCF_012641465.1 Vibrio agarilyticus | reverse complement strand
CGTCATCGGGTTCGACAAACGATACGATGCCCGGCGCTTCCGTATAGCCATGCAGCGCAGACTGAGGGAGTTCGGACTCACGGTTCACCCGGAGAAAACCCGTCTGATGGAGTTCGGCCGCTTCGCTGCCGAAAACCGTGCCATCAGGGGAAAAGGCAAACCAGAAACGTTCAACTTCCTCGGGTTCACGCACATCAGCGGGAAAGATCGCAACGGCAGGTTCATGCTGATACGAAAGACCCGCCGGGATCGGATGACGGCAACTCTGAAAGCCATCAAAGACGGTCTGCGAAGGCGCTGGCATTACTCAATCCCCGAACAGGGAAAATGGCTCAGGAGAGTGGTTCAGGGATACCTGAACTATCACTCGGTACCGGGCAACTTCCCCACCATGCAGAAGTTCAGGACACACGTAACAAACCTCTGGCGCCGGGCGCTCAGGCGCAGGAGCCAGAAGGATGATACGACCTGGACGAAAGCAAACAAACTGGCAGCCGCATGGCTACCAAGGGTTCGGGTTCTTCATCCATGGCCTGTGGAGCGGTTCACCGCCAGACACCCGAGGCAGGAGCCCGGTGCGTAAATCGCGCACGCCGGGATCTGTGCGGGGGGTATCCGGTAACGGGTATCCCTACCGCGACATTCAATGTATTTTTTACTTAGGAGCATACATGTTCATGATTAATCTGTTTCTTTATCACTTCCAGTTACTTT
>NZ_JABAIK010000056.1 GCF_012641465.1 Vibrio agarilyticus | reverse complement strand
AGAAGTGAAACGAATTAGCGCCGATGGTAGTGTGGGGTTTCCCCATGTGAGAGTAGGACATCGCCAGGCTTCAATTTAGAAAAAAAGCCCCAGCCGAAAGGTTGGGGCTTTTTTTATATAACAATAATCGTAATGCCAATCCGAAAGATTAATAGTTCTGTTCTATCCAGTTTCTTTCACACATGCCTGTGATGTAACTATTTCACTATACTTATATCAATCTAAGTAAAAATATGACCTAATTGAGGTTGTTATTTCTCGTGAAAGGCATGCTATGGACAGCCTCGATAACACAGATTTTAAAAAGCTTGCTAGCCAACAAAAATCTATCCAGATGAAGATGCGATTACTCGCATTGGCTCACTTTAAAGATGGCCACTTTCGCACCCAAATCGCCAAGTTCCTTAAAGTCAGTAGAACCAGTGTGGACAAATGGGCGCAAACGTTCCTTAAGGAAGGGATCGAAGGCTTGCACGAAAAACCAAGAACAGGTCGCCCTGCCTTTTTAAGTCCTTCAACGCGTTCTTTTAGAAATTGTTGAATAGATTTATTTAAGCAGGTCCGGTTGGCTTTGAGGTATTTAGTGATTTGTGCACGTGACTGGCCCTTGTTGACGTGTGCGAGAACGAGCAAGCGCGTCTTCATTTGAATGGTTTGTTCTGTAACCCTCCCCATTTTAGTGGCAGTCTAAATTAGAGTTTTTCCTACTTTCATGCTTAGCCAGATATTCC
>NZ_JABAIK010000055.1 GCF_012641465.1 Vibrio agarilyticus | reverse complement strand
TTTTATACTTTCTTCAATGCTCATTATAAATATTAGTGGATTATCATTTTTCTTCCCCCATGGGTTTCTAATTAATCCTTCGATGTACTCAGGTCCTTTGCGTCCTATTGCCTGCGCAATATTTTTTATTTCATCTGCGTGAGGGCTTTGTTGTACAGCTTTGTTTATGCCTGCTTGAGTGATTTTCAGAGACTCTACACCGTGTATGTTGTATGAGATAAAATGTAATAAATTAAGATGCAATGCAATTAATCCATTTTTGTTTACATCTGAGTATTTGGATAAAAAACGTAATGAAGTGTTAACTCTCCCTTGAAGCCTAACAATTGGGAGTGCTGCCTTGTATATTTCCTTCTCCGTTAAATACCGTTTAAAAAACATAATTCTCCGCCTCCGTATAGCGTGCCTATTTTATTTCGTCGTAAAACTTAGCTCTGAAATATTCCTTTAGAACCATCATGTCATTAATAATTGAATCTATCTCATCCATTTTTTCTTGGTATTCTTTTAATGGTGAAGGGAGCGGTAACTCAATATTTGAAAAGTGATTGGCGAGATAGGGATCAAGGTTTCTCATCCATTCAGGCTTTTCGCCAATGCGTTCTTCAACTGAAAGTGAACCTGATAATCTCTGGTTAATAAGATCACTTAGACTCATTTTGGTTTTATTCGAAAGCCGTTGTAAGGATTGCTTTAATCCTATATCTAGCATGATATTTGTTCTTTCTCTCATTACCCCCCCTTGC
>NZ_JABAIK010000054.1 GCF_012641465.1 Vibrio agarilyticus | reverse complement strand
ATACTCAGGGCAGCTCTCAATCAGCTTTTCTATCTTTGCCTCTACTTTTTCAAGCTGATTTTTTAGAGCGGTTAGAATCGGAGTAATAGTCGATGAGATGTTTTTAGGTAATATTTGTAGTCGGTTTCTTTCCATGGTTTGCATGGTGAGTAGTTGGTTCCGCCTCGTGACTAAGTCACTCATATGGCGTATGTTTTCGCTTTTTAGCTTGGTAAGTTCGGGCTGAACTCGTTCGGCATAATGTGCGATGAGTTCGGCATCTAAACGGTCGTTCTTAGCTCGTTGACCAATGGCTTCAGCAAACCTTTTAATACGTAGTGGATTGGCAACGACATAAGGCAATTTGGCTTTATCACAGGCGAGTATGAAGGGCATTTCTAATCGACCTGTAGCCTCGATGACGACGCGTTGGGGTTTGTGTTTCTTTATGATTTTAATGGCATCACTGATGCCTTTATCGGTGTTTGGTACAGTGAAGTAAATGTCGAGTGGGCGAATATAGATGTCTAATTGTGACTTACCAGTATCAACGCCAACATTAATGTTTTGAAGTGTGTTTGTATTCATAATAAGCTAACTCTTGCTTGCAAATGCGGGCTCGAGACCCAGAAGACTATTCGAGTGTGGTGCTTGGAGTTCTATCTGACGTTCGTACTTGTTATCGGTCTCTCAATCGAGGAGCCATCGTTTAATCGAACTACCAGATAGAAGAACTTTAGTTGCAGCTAAAGTCTGGGTCTCACCTTAC
>NZ_JABAIK010000053.1 GCF_012641465.1 Vibrio agarilyticus | reverse complement strand
GGTAGACGCACCAGATTTAGGTTCTGGCGCCGCAAGGTGTGAGAGTTCGAGTCTCTCCTTCCGCACCATAACTCTTTAAGAGTTAAATGGCTACGTAGCTCAGCTGGTTAGAGCACATCACTCATAATGATGGGGTCACAGGTTCGAATCCCGTCGTAGCCACCATTCTTTTCTTCTTTGCGCTTTTTAAGCAAAGCGTAAAGAAAGCAATCAAGTCGCGGAAGTGGCGAAATTGGTAGACGCACCAGATTTAGGTTCTGGCGCCGCGAGGTGTGAGAGTTCGAGTCTCTCCTTCCGCACCATGACTTGATAGCAAACAATTTGTATGCGGAAGTGGCGAAATTGGTAGACGCACCAGATTTAGGTTCTGGCGCCGCGAGGTGTGAGAGTTCGAGTCTCTCCTTCCGCACCATATCTCAGTAAATTTGAGACAATACAAATTGCATTTATGGCTACGTAGCTCAGTTGGTTAGAGCACATCACTCATAATGATGGGGTCACAGGTTCGAATCCCGTCGTAGCCACCATTCTTAATCGCTTTTACTTAAGAGCCATTAAGAATGTATGCGGAAGTGGCGAAATTGGTAGACGCACCAGATTTAGGTTCTGGCGCCGCAAGGTGTGAGAGTTCGAGTCTCTCCTTCCGCACCATAATTCGATAAGATTGGCAACAATCTCATCACCTGCAGGTCTATCGCCAAGCGGTAAGGCAACGGGTTTTGATCCCGTCATTCCCTGGTTCGAATCCA
>NZ_JABAIK010000052.1 GCF_012641465.1 Vibrio agarilyticus | reverse complement strand
CAGAAGTTGAACGGTGGGTTGATGATGCATTGGGTGGAATGGAGAACGCGCTTAAAGCAAATCCAAAGGATCTCAGTGAGCAATATGAGAAAAAGATTGATGATTTACACGCGGCTTATGGGGAGGCCATGCTGCAAATCAAATTCCTAAAAAAGCTCAATCGCCATCTCGACCAAGACGACGACTGATCCCCGCTATCAGGGATGAGATGGCCAAAGAAGGTGATGCGGTATCCATCAGCCAACTGTGTCGTTGGACAGGGTTGGCCCGCAGCACTTTCTATTACCAAGAAAAAGCTCGGAAGCCGAAAGTGAACGAGTGGTTAGCAAGCCGGATAAAGCGCGTCATTGATGCTTTGCCCTACGCAGGTTATCGCACAGTTGCCTTCATGCTTGGAGAGAACAAAAACACCGTTCAGCGACTGATGAGTTTGAAAGGCTGGCAATGTCGGAAAAGAGCAATAGGGTTCAGGCCTCGCGTGAAAGCCAAAGCATCGGTTGCTCACGCACCCGATATGCGTTGGTCTACCGATATTGCGCGCGTGTGGTGCGGCGAACAAGCTCGCTGGGCTGCGCTCACACTGGTGATGGATTGCCATACTCGTGAGGTGTTGGGTTGGAGCTTAAGCAAACGTGGAAATGCAAAATCCGCTGTTGCAGCGCTCGAAGATGCGCTACTGACTCGCTATGGCGTCATAGGCAAAGCGACGCCAGGTTTGCAACTACGTAGTGATAATGGCTTAGTCTTTACCTCGCGTTTATATACCACACTGGCTATGCAATACGGGTTAACGCAGGAGTTTATTCAGCCTCATACACCTCAGCAAAATGGCATGGTTGAGCGGCTAATCAGAACCATCAAAGAGCAATGTATCTGGATGCACAATTTTACGTCGATGCATGAGGCCAGAAC
>NZ_JABAIK010000051.1 GCF_012641465.1 Vibrio agarilyticus | reverse complement strand
GAAGAGCGTGAGCGTGGTATCACTATCTCTACTTCACACGTAGAGTACGACACTCCAACTCGCCACTACGCGCACGTTGACTGTCCAGGACACGCGGACTACGTGAAGAACATGATCACTGGTGCAGCTCAAATGGACGGCGGTATCCTAGTAGTTGCAGCAACTGACGGTCCAATGCCACAAACTCGTGAGCACATCCTACTAGGTCGTCAGGTTGGTATTCCTTACATCATCGTATTCATGAACAAATGTGACATGGTTGATGATGAAGAGCTTCTAGAGCTAGTTGAAATGGAAGTTCGTGAACTTCTATCTGAATACGACTTCCCAGGTGATGACCTACCAGTTATCCAAGGTTCTGCACTAGGCGCACTAAACGGCGAAGAGCAGTGGGAAGAGAAAGTTCTTGAGCTAGCGAAAGCGCTAGATGAGTACATTCCTGAGCCAGAGCGTGCTATCGATATGCCATTCCTAATGCCAATCGAAGACGTATTCTCAATCCAAGGTCGTGGTACAGTAGTAACTGGCCGTATCGAGCGCGGTATCCTGAAAGTAGGTGACGAAGTTGCTATCGTAGGTATCAAAGATACTACTACTACAACTTGTACTGGTGTTGAAATGTTCCGTAAACTGCTTGACGAAGGTCGTGCAGGTGAGAACGTTGGTGCACTTCTACGTGGTACTAAGCGTGACGAAGTTGAACGTGGTCAAGTACTTGCTAAGCCAGGTTCAATCACTCCTCACACTAAGTTTGAGTCAGAAGTATACGTACTTTCTAAAGACGAAGGCGGCCGTCATACTCCGTTCTTCAAAGGCTACCGTCCACAGTTCTACTTCCGTACAACTGACGTAACTGGTGACATCTCTCTACCAGAAGGCGTAGAAATGGTAATGCCAGGCGACAACATCCAAATGA
>NZ_JABAIK010000050.1 GCF_012641465.1 Vibrio agarilyticus | reverse complement strand
GGGAAGGCCGCGAGGCCGAAATTGGCTGCTAGCTTTTCCGTGAAAATACTCTTGCTCATATGGGGTAGTATTATAGGCACTGTTGCAAATAGTCGGTGGTGATAAACTTATCATCCCCTTTTGCTGATGGAGCTGCACATGAACCCATTCAAAGGCCGGCATTTTCAGCGTGACATCATTCTGTGGGCCGTACGCTGGTACTGCAAATACGGCATCAGTTACCGTGAGCTGCAGGAGATGCTGGCTGAACGCGGAGTGAATGTCGATCACTCCACGATTTACCGCTGGGTTCAGCGTTATGCGCCTGAAATGGAAAAACGGCTGCGCTGGTACTGGCGTAACCCTTCCGATCTTTGCCCGTGGCACATGGATGAAACCTACGTGAAGGTCAATGGCCGCTGGGCGTATCTGTACCGGGCCGTCGACAGCCGGGGCCGCACTGTCGATTTTTATCTCTCCTCCCGTCGTAACAGCAAAGCTGCATACCGGTTTCTGGGTAAAATCCTCAACAACGTGAAGAAGTGGCAGATCCCGCGATTCATCAACACGGATAAAGCGCCCGCCTATGGTCGCGCGCTTGCTCTGCTCAAACGCGAAGGCCGGTGCCCGTCTGACGTTGAACACCGACAGATTAAGTACCGGAACAACGTGATTGAATGCGATCATGGCAAACTGAAACGGATAATCGGCGCCACGCTGGGATTTAAATCCATGAAGACGGCTTACGCCACCATCAAAGGTATTGAGGTGATGCGTGCACTACGCAAAGGCCAGGCCTCAGCATTTTATTATGGTGATCCCCTGGGCGAAATGCGCCTGGTAAGCAGAGTTTTTGAAATGTAAGGCCTTTGAATAAGACAAAAGGCTGCCTCATCGCTAACTTTGCAACAGTGCCAAGCTGGCTCGTGAATTCGGAATCAGTCGCGAAACCCTGTATCAATACTTGAGAACGGATCAGTA
>NZ_JABAIK010000005.1 GCF_012641465.1 Vibrio agarilyticus | reverse complement strand
GTTCAGCGAGAATGACTTGGTTTGTCAGTGAGGCGAGGATTTGAAGATTGAGTGGTTCTCAATCGAAAATCCTCAACAAAGCTGATGAGCCAAGACAGCTCGCCCTTTGGGAGCCAATCACTGAACCGATAGCTGTGTTAAACAACTTGAAAATAGACTGGCTATTTCACTGCGTTGTTTGCCTTGCTCTCAGCCCAGTGAGCCGGCTCTGAATCCTGCATCTTGAAGTCACTTGGGTATAGACTATTCGTATTTCGTAATACTGCCAATTTCAAGCACTGGCGCAGCATCTATTTCCTCTGCGTTCATCATACTTGAGATGCGCTGGACTGAGGAAATCAGTAGGGTCTGTTCCCAAGGCTCCAGTTGCTGGAATCGCTTGATGAAATTTTCCTGAAGTGGCATTGGTGCATCGACCAAAACTGCTTGCCCTTTTTCAGTCAGTTGCGCATGAACTTTACGCTTGTCTGTGACACTGCGAACTCGCTGAATGTATTGATTGCGTTCAAGCCTATCAAGAATCGTTGTCGCGGTTGCTTGACTCATGTTGGTGTGATTGGACAACTCTTTGATCGTCACATTTTCCATCTCATTAATAGCTCGCATCAAAATAAGCTGTGGACCGGTAAGACCAGACTCTTTGCTTAAACGCTTAGAATGGAGATCGATAGCACGAATGATTTGACGAATCGAAACTAAAACTTCTTCATGTTTTTCCAAGGTTATCATCCATGAGTAATGAGTCATAAAGCAGTCAGTCTAACATGAATCTAGGTTCATTGATGCCAAATTTTCACGAAGTTAGAATATCAAGTTGTTAGAAAAGTCCAGTCTGTTTTTTATCTCGATTAGAATAGTGTTTTCACTATCACGTCTTAGTATTCATTCTTTGCGTGTCTTAAAGATTTGTATTTGAATATTGATATACCCAAGTAACCCCAAGATGCATGGTTCAGCGAGAATGACTTGGTTTGTCAGTGAGGCGAGGATTTGAAGATTGAGTGGCTCTCAATCGAAAATCGTCAACAAAGCTGATGAGCCAAGGCAGCTCGCCCTTTGGGAGCCAATCACTGAACCGATAGCGGCGTTAAACAACTCGAAAATAGGCTCGCTATTTCGCTGCGTTGTTTGCCTTGCTCTCAGCTCAGTGAGCCGGCTCTGAATCCTGCATCTTGAGGTCACTTGGGTATATTAATAAGTCGCTATACCCTTTCTACTTGAAGTTGCAGGGCTTTTCGTTACAAAGTAGAGGGCTGGCTCTTACAAACCTCATCACATCGTTTATCTATGTTCACGAAGTGCTCAGAGGCTTTGTTAGTGTTCCACCTACCTGCAACTCCACGTTGTTTGGGTATAAGTAAATTAACTTAGGAAGAGATATGAGACGGATTTTTGGTATCGTAGCCGCACTCGCGATAAGTCCTGCATTAGCATCCCAGCCCAATATAGAATTGCTCAAAGATTATAACCACGTTGGGTTGCAAATTGGCTCAGGCACGACAAATGAGGCTTGGCTTGAAGATGAAACCAACGTATCAGTTTATACTTTGTCTTATGCAAAATCTTGGCAAGAAAATTGGCTTACTCGATTTGAATATACCGGGCTTTTTTTTCATCCAGATGGATACAATATTCGCGTAGATCGTTTTTTGGCCTCGGCAGGGTATCGTTGGAGTTTAAAAGATGATTTGGATTTTTATGCTCGGTATGGTTTAGGCTATATTCGCTCAACAGCAAAAGAGGAGCGAACTGGGCGCAAGCTTGAGTCTGATGACCACTTACTGCAAGCCGCGACATTGGGTTTTAACTACCAGTTATATGAAAAGTGGTTTATTAAACTCGAAGGAATGTACAACTACAGTGACATTTTGGAAGAGGGGCATGGTACTTTAGCGATTGATTATCAATTCAGCCACCGTTGGCGTCTTGGTGGTTATTATCGATATCGTGATAGTAATGCAGGGAATCACAGCAACGAAGTTGGTTTATCTGGCTATTGGACATTTTAAACGAAAAAAGCCGATGTGATTCATCGGCTTTTTTTTAGACTAGACGGGTATAGTTACATAACAGCCGCAATGCCTTTACACAGAGGTCCCATATTTTCTTTGGTCATACCAGCAACGCTGATTCGACCAGAACCGACGATATAAATTGCGAACTCAGATTTGAGTTGTTCTACTTGCTCTTTCGTTAAGCCAGAGAAGGAGAACATGCCATTTTGGCGTTCGATAAAGCTAAAGTCGGCATCGACACCTTCTTGTTTTAACGTCGCGACAAAGAGCTCGCGCATTTCTTGAATACGATTGCGCATTTCTGCCACTTCTTGCTCCCATTCTGAACGAAGTTCAGCGTCGTTAAGAATATAGGTAACAACTGCAGCGCCATGAGCTGGTGGGTTTGAGTAGATAGAGCGAATAATCGCTTTTACTTGAGAAAAAGCGGTGTTTGCCACTGTGGCATCTTTGGCAACCAATGTAAACGCACCAACGCGCTCGTTATAAAGGCCAAAGTTTTTCGAAAACGAACTCGCGACAAGAATTTCAGGGTTAAACTCAGCAAAAATACGCAAACCTGCTGCATCTTCTTCAACTCCTTTGGCAAAACCTTGGTAAGCGAAGTCAAATAGCGGAATTAGACCTTTGTCTGCAACAAGTTTTGCTAGCACTTGCCACTCTTCTGTTGTCGGATCAATACCAGTTGGGTTATGACAGCAACCGTGTAGTAAAACGATATCGCCTGCGGCAGCTTGCTCTAGATCTGCCACCATTCCTGCGAAATCTTTATCTTTGTTTGCCGCGTCATAATAACGGTATTGAGCGGTTTCAAGACCAGCAGCAGTAAACACACCATTGTGGTTTGCCCACGTCGGGTTACTGATCCATACCTTAGGGCTGCCAAGTTGACGTTTGATAAATTCGCCAGCAACGCGTAGGGCACCAGTACCACCAGGGGCTTGAGCTGTTTTCGCACGTTTCTCTGACACAATGGTAGAATCTGCGCCGAAAAGTAATTTTTGTACCGCAAGACCGTATTCAGCCGTTCCTTCAATGGTCAGATAAGATTTGGTCTTTTCTGTTTCAAGTAGTGCCGCTTCGGCTTTTTTAACGGTAACAAGAACAGGTGTTTCGCCTTGTTCATTTTTGTAAATTCCGACACCAAGATTGATTTTTTCAGCGCGGCTATCGGCTTTGAATTCTTCTGTTAACCCGAGGATAGGATCCGCAGGTGCGGCAACGACTTTTTCGAACATTTTTATCATCCATGTCTAAAGAAAAGAGGCAGAATGCTATTTATACCTGCGTGACATATTGGTTACAACACCGGACGAAAAGAAAAATTGAAAAAAAATTGATTTGATTCAAAAGGAAGGCCAAGAGTTCACTTTTATGGCGAAAGAAACTTAAAACCTCGCTTTTGTTTTAGCACGTAGGCTCATTACGCATCTGGTGCAGGGTATATTCCAGCACAGTGCAAGCGGCATAACGGAGCATGCTGGCTTGGGTTTTGATACCAGAGGCTTGGCATGCGGTTTTCCAAGCCTAATTCGACTAATCGTTGCTTTTCGGCACGGGTTATTGTCATAAAACGCAAGTTTGCATTGAGTATCTGCTGCAGGTCATTGCGTGTCACTGTTTCTTGTTTTACACGCTGTTTTATGAAGCCTGTGAGCGCGGTATACGGAATCAGTGGTTCCAGTACGGCGCTCTTTGTGGATTGACGGTTAACGTAGGAGTGAATGTTATCACCAACTTCTGCATCAGAGCTGGCTTTGGGGTGGCATGAAAGTGTGTCACGTAATGCTTCGCTCAGCGGTGCATTCTCCCGAGCCGACTGCCAGCAAGGCTGGCCATTTTTACCGAGCCACCCTTCACGATAACAGGCGAAACTAAAATAAAACCGCTCGAGAGCGTGCCAGCGTTGATGTTGGACTTCGCGCCAAATATGTTCAAATTCAATTTCAATGTCGTTTAGTCGCATAACTGGGCCCAAATACAGAAGGGGTGATGGCGTGTGGCGGTATGATAATGGCTGGATTATACCCAAGTAACCTCAAGATGCGAGGTTCAGCGAGAATGACTTGGTTTGTCAGTGAGGCGAGGAATTGAAGATTGAGTGCCGATTAACAGTCGATTGCGAGAAATAATTCGCACAACAAATGTCAACCATCTATACCTATTTATGGTAACTGTTGCATATTTTGTTCGGTGTTTTTGTCAAGTATGCAAGCGTAATTAGATAAATAGGGAGATTTATCATGTTGTTACAACACTTTTCACTGAAGGCAAAGTTGGGGTTAGGGACCGGACTTCCGTTATTGCTGATGGTCATATTGGCGTTTGTCTCGGTCGAAAATACCCAAGTACAACGCGATGCTAACGCCGGGGTAGACCAAACGCATCGTATTATTGAGACCGCGCTAGAGCTCGAAATTGCAGCAATTAATATGGAAACAGGAATGCGGGGTTATTTATTGGTCGGTCGCGATGAGTTTCTTGAGCCTTATCATCTGGGCTTAGCTTCTTTTACTCAGTTGATGGAAAAACTTGAGCAAGGGGTTCGTGACGATCCGATCCAACTGACTCGACTGAAAGAGATCAATCAAACCATTCGCGATTGGGTGAGAGAAATTACTGAGCCGAATATCGCCATGCGCAGTGAAATAGGCCGTACCGTCTCGATGAACGGGATTTCAGCAGAGGTCGGCAAAGCGCGAGGCAAGGTCTATTTCGATACGTTTCGCGAGCAAATAACCGAATTTATTCAATTTGAAACGCTAATCATGACTCAGAAGCAGCAGGCTTCTCAACAAGCTGCTGTGCAGAGTAATCAAATTGTGATTAGCGCTACCGTGTTAGCCATTATCGTAGGGGTGGTGATTGCGACCTTGGTGCTTCGAAGCATTGCAGGACCCGTTAGTGACGTTGCTCGTGCGCTCAATGCGTTAGCGCGCGGCGATCTCACTTGTCACGTCGAGACGCAATCAACGGATGAAATTGGCGCCATGGCGCAAAACTACAACCAAGCGGTTATTCGAACTCGTCAAGTGCTTAATGAAGTGCTAGAAACGACACAACAAGTCGTCGCGAGGGGGAACACAATAACCGAAGCTAACGAGGCGATGGCGACGGAGTTGACTCAGCAATCGAATCAAATCGCTGAAATGGTGACAGCGTTTGACCAAAGTGCCGCAAGTATTCAAGAAGTCGCGTTGAGCTCTGCGCAAGCGACGACCAGTGGTCAGGCCGCTGGAGATTCAGCAAGTGTGGGCGGTGAGGTCGTGCAAAATACCATCATTGGAATGCACCAAATTGAGCAAGCGGTCAGCGCCTCAGCGCAGAGTGTCACTGAGTTAGGACGTCGTGGCGCAGAAATTGGCGATATTGTTATCATGATAAACGGCATTGCCGAACAAACGAACTTACTAGCATTGAATGCTGCCATTGAGGCGGCCCGTGCTGGCGAAGCCGGGCGAGGCTTTGCCGTTGTGGCCGACGAAGTCCGCGCTCTTGCAGAACGCACGACCGCCGCGACGCAAGAGATCAGTACTTCAATTGAAGCAATTCAAACCGAAACACGGTTGGCCGTTGAGCGAATGGATGCAGGTACTACGCATGTGCAGCAGGGAATGACACTGGCTGAACAAGCGGGGGCACGTTTAAGTGACATTGTCACTAACTCTTTGTCGGTGGCACAGATGATAGACAGTATTGCCGCCGCAGCCGAACAACAATCGCAAGTCAGTCATAGCGTGACTAAAAATGTTGAAATGATCGCTACTGTGTCTAGCAATGCGAATCAACAAGCTATGTCGACTGTGGATGCCGCGAAAACATTGGCGCAACAAGCGGAGCAGCTGCAGGCCTTGGTCGCCCAATTTCGCGTAGCATGATTATGTAACGGCTTTGGTACGTTTCATTCAGCCACTCTTTTGACCTCAATCAAGCAGTCGCTTCTTTACAAGGGGCGTCTGCTTTTTTTCAAGTTACTTGGCTTTGAGCCTGCTTTCAAATTGTGTCTTACGCTTGAGAATTTGCGAGGTTGCCCTCAGCAAAGTCTTGTCAGAACCCACGTCACTCTTAATACTCGTCTCAAAATGACTCGCAAGTTGCAACTCAATTTGCGATTTCACTTTAGTCTGATTTGATGAGTATTGAATTCATGACCATTAATATCCGTTTTGCTAGGACGCTACTTTTCACCAGTGCCAGTGTGTTTAGTGCCATTTTGTGTGCCCAGAGCGTGCTGGTTTTGCCAGGGGCGCATGAGCCTGGTACTGATATTGAGGGCCGGGCTTTGTCGGCAACTGAGGTGCTAGATTGGGAGTTGCAAACAAGCGAACTTGTATTTGGTCAATATTCATCTCGTGAACTTAATGAGCAAACGACAGCCATTGGGTATATGTACAATCAAAAGCTCGAGATGAATAGTGGATGGTTGGAGCATGAGTTACGTGTTGACGCGCAACAAAGTGGTCACAATTATGAGGACTATTTTCTTCATTTTTCAGAAGATACCGTCATTGCCGAGGTAGACTCAACTCACGCCGAAAACACGGTGCTTAACCGCAAACCAATGATTGTTGGGTATAACACCAATGATGATCATGCAGGGTTTTGGCTCTATCAGTCGCCTCCGTGGAGCGCTGACGTTTTTGAACATGCACAAACGGGTGGCGCGCTTTATGTGTACCACTCTGAGCCGTTTGAGCGATTGCAGTTTAAGTTTTCGCAAAAAGCCATCATTGGCACGGTTAACGAAACTGCGCCTTTTACGCTTGAGTACCCCAGTGAAATTGATAACAAAGGGAAGGTAACCCGTTGGTCCACATTGGCGGTAAAGCATGACAAAACCTTAGGTATGACGCGAAATGGCAATGTGATTTGGCATATGCCAAGCGATTGGGTTCGTGCGACTACGCATGACGGTTCTGGTGTGAGTTATGGTGGTGGGCCTTATTTTGGTTCAACTTACTTGCGTGATGGGGGGCAGTTGTATGTGGTGCGCATCCGTTGGCACAATCAAGCAACACGGCCGATACTGAAAGACGTTAAGCTCAAAAACAGCTTTCCGATTGTGACACCGAAAAATGCGCCCGCGATGACACGTGATGGGCGAATCATCTCTCGCTGGCGTAAAATTCGCGGCTTCGATTTCAGTGCCGATCATAACCACGATGGTTACTTATCGCCGACAGAATACAAATCGCGACAAAATAAGTCAGCGACCGCGCGCTTTCGCTGGGAATCACGCGTTATTCCATTTGGGCGAATGTGGAATTCCCACTCATCATGGGCCTTAACGCATCTCGCTCTGCCCCAATATCAAGCCGCCATGCAGCGTTACTATCAGAAAAACTGGCCCAATTGGGGTTTAAAGGGCGCATACAATGATGATACGAATAAACTGCTTGGGCCAAACCAATTTGAGGTGCTGTCGGGGGGAAACATTACTGAGCTTGGTATGGTGGCAGGAAGTGACGCTGCGGATGCGCTGTATCAACAACAGTTTGCGGATTTCTTAAGCCAGTTAAGGCGAAATGACCCTGCATCACTTATCAGTGTGAATATTGGTACTGCTAATCTTTATGGACGCAATGGGCAGAACAAATTAATCAAAGCCGCCTCACTTTATCTGCGCGAGCACTATATATTTCCTTCGACTGGACTGAGTGGCTATGCGGGTATTGCGAAGTTTTGGGATAACGCCGCCTTCGCGCATCGTGGAGCGAAAGTGATTTTTCAAGCGACAACTCGCCATGGTCGTGTCGATTATTTTGGCCACACTAAAGAGAATTGGCTCAATGATCAATATGCCGCCTTGGTGATTTATTATCTTAATTCCCATTCGAGTTTAAGCTATTTTAATCAGTGGAACAGTAGCTACCAATATGGAAGCGGGAACACCACAGCGGATAATTTCTGGAAATCGGGCATTGCGAAAAATATCGCTTATCAGCCTCATCATCTTCTTGCACATGTGCTTGGAGCTCCCACCGGGCATATTCCGCAGGGTTACGCGCCTGTATCATTAATGCTATCCACTCAAACACCTGTGCCTGCCGATTATAGTGTGGTCGGCACAACTCGCTCGCCAACATTGGTGCACTATGATTTGCCAAATGGCTCTGTCGATGTCAAACCCACGTTTACTTACTTTCGCTATCAATCGCCTGAACAAGTAGTTCCTAATGGTCCCAGTGAGATGGTGCTGGCGCGCGAGTTCGAGCATGGATTAGTGCTTTATCGAACGGACTTTTTTGGTAAGCAACGTGATTACTTTTCACAACCACCACTGCGTATTGAGCTGGAAAAAGAGATGCGCCCGGTTTTGCCAAATGGTGACATTGGCCAACCTGTCTCGGTTGTTGAGTTATCGGGTTATGAGGGGCTAATACTGCTGCATTAGCCCTGAGATCGAAGCTCTTCGATCTTGATGAAAATCAGGCGATCTGAGGCTCAAAATTCAGCGAATCAATAATGAACCCTTGATAAATATCGATAAAATTTTCCGATAGAAAGTCCAGCTGACGTTGAGTTTCTACGCGCGCGGCGATGGTGGTGATATCTAGGTTATATGCGGTGCGCGACAACGCGGTTAAGGTGTAGCGCTGATTTTCATCATCTAAGTTATGAGTGTAGAGAAAATCTAATTTGACATAGAAGGGCTTAAATTCATTGATGTACGCGAGCGATTTGAAATTGCGTCCGTATTGATCAATGCCATAACGAGCCCCTGAACCCACAATGGCCTCACAAAGCAGTGTTGTGATTGCCGCATGCTGAATGAAACTTATCTCAGGAAGTTCGAAGTGTAACTGGCCTGCAATTGCGGCGTGCGCAGGTAGCACTTCTTTGATCCATTGAATAAAACGCGGTTCAAGCACGGTTGACAAAGAGAGGTTAATCGCAATCGGTGTGGGTTGTGATTCTGATGCTAATTGCTCAATCATGGCATTTATGACGTGTTTGTCGTACTCCCATGTCGCTTGCAACTGCTCAAGCGCAAAGAGATATTCACTAGCATGATACTCCGCGCCACTTCGCTGAATTTTACTATAAACCTCGCGATGAAAAGTGTTACCTTGCATTGTTTTTGCATGTTGAAAACGAAATACCACATCACCACTGCGTATGGCTTGCTCTACAATCGTTTGCCACTGTTTTTTGCCAAAGAGATATTGGGTTTGCGTTGTTGAAATAAAGCCATAAGGTTTATCTGGTCGACTTTTGGCTTTTGCCAATGCGCCATCGACGAGCGAAAGGATCTCGGCTCGCGTTTGCTGTCCGTCACTGTGTGCTACACCAAACAAATAGTGATTTTGATCTTGGTCGTTGGCGATGAGTTGTGAAAGCAGTGGTTTTGCGAGTAGGGCTTTGACAATCAATTTCAAGTCGGTTTCGTTGATCTTTGGAAAAATAAAACCAATCTCGTCTTTGGCGATTCTTGCCGTGGTTGGGTTGAGCACAATTTGGTCAACCGATGCTGAAGTGAGGGAGCGAATGGTATCAGCAATTTTTAGCACTTTCTCATCCGCAACTTGGTATGCCTTTTGGTGATATAACTCGTTAATAAAGCCCAGTTTGAGAATCGCAATGCCTCCAGGAGTTTGGTCTGCAACCCAATGATCAAGCTGAGCCATAAAAAGCGCACGATTCCCTAACTTAGACACAGGATCGAGATAGGCTTTATTGCGAAATTTTTGTGCTTCTTCGACTTGTGCTCGAAAGGATGACTCCAGTTGTGTGGCCATGCGGTTAATACCATTAACGACAGGAATTAAATCGGCCGTGTTTGGCGAGTCCAACGGTTTATCAAATTCATGATTTGAGATTTTATTTACTTTTTGTGTAATGGCATGCAGGGGCTTTAGTGACCGTTTGACAATATAGGCGATCGCACTGCTTCCCAAAATAAACATGACTGCGAACACCAAGGACATGCGTTGGAGAGTTTGCCAGAACTGATCATAAGCGATACCAGGATGACTTGTGATCTGAATCACCGCAAGTTGCTGCCATCCGCTGGTGATGACTTGATCTGCGGTGATTGGCTCAAATAGATTGAGCTGAGTGAGCCAGTGCGGTGCTTTTTGAGGTTGGACTGGGTATTGTCTTACTAATTTATGCTCGCTTTGCAAATAGCGTAACTCAACCGAGGAGTAATGGCTGCCGTCAAACACCGCATTAATGACGGACTCTGCTGCGATGGGGTCATCGTTATTGATATAGGGAGCCAATGCCAGACCAATCGAGTTGAGGGTGTTTGTTATCTCAACTTGCTGCTGCTGAGCTAGGTGTGCCTTTTTCGTTAAGAGCTCAATAATGAACGCTGAAGAGGAAAGCAAAATAAATACGGCTACCATGCCAATAAATAATTTCCGATATAAGGTCATTCACTCTCTTCCTTACAATTGTATCTTAGGTCGTTTGAGCATCATGCTCGACTGCCGTTCACGAAGGTCATTCCAAAGACTCAGTCTTGATGCCTCACCCGCAACTTGGGGGTTGGTTTTCATTAACCAAAGTTTATCACCGTTGAAGCTGTATATCGGCTTGAGATCATGACGTTTCGATGCTGCCATAACCTCTGGAATGAGATTATCCAGAATAAACGGATCAGAACTTGGGGTAGGGTAGTAGGCAAGCACCATATGAAATTGATTTAGCTTAATGGCTTTAACATAGACCAATCTAAGTTGAGTGTCACTGATGCCTAATTCTCGTAACGAGAAATATTTGGCTATTGTAAAATCCTCGCAATCGCCACCGTTACTGCCAATAAATTCCAGAGGTGTTGCCCAATAATCGTCTTGTCCCCAAAGCTTACTATCTGGAATAAAGCGCAATTGATTAAAGTAATCGTTAATTTGGTGTAGTTGCTGCATGGAAGGCAAGTCGTGAACATCACGCAGAGTATTTCGCCACGCTTCAAAGCGTTTCACCGCTGATGTTCCATAAGTTTGCTTTACGCTTTGATACCAAGCTAATTCGTATTTTGTTGTTTCCCAGTCGCACAATCCAGCTGCGGTTAAAATCAAAAAGAGCAGCAAACCGCCGCAAAATTTTTTTGAGTATTGGTAAAAACGAAATACAAACAAAAGGCACCGTCGACACAATCAAAACATATCTAAACCCTTTCTACTTGACGTTGCAGCGTTGTTGACTGGCACTCACAAACCTCATCACATAGTCCATCTATGTTCACTAAGTGTTCAAAGGTTTTGTGCGTTTGCCGTTTATCGGCGTCTTCAAGTTGTTTGGGTATAGCACAAATTAGCATGAGCTTAATGGTGTTACATTACCAATCCTTGGTTCAATATGGCTTAAAAATTTTCGAAATTTCGATCTACTTCGAAAGCTCGAGGACATTCGATTAAATTACATTTATTCTCATAGTGTTCCGTTATGCCTGTCATATTTGAAACAGACCTTGGACATAACAATATTTTTGTGGAGAGCCATCAAAAATGTAATATTTAGGGAATGACCAGAGAGGATGAATGATGAAAGAAAATTATCAACCACCAAAAGTTTGGGTAATGGAAGAAGAAAATGGAGGTCAATGGGCCAGTATTAATCGACCAGATTCTGGCGCTCGTTTTGACCGCGTATTGCCGGTTGGCCAACATCCGCTTCAATTGTATTCACTCGCAACCCCTAATGGCCAAAAAGTTACGATTTTGCTTGAAGAACTTTTAGCAAAAGGGGTCACAGAAGCAGAATACGATGCTCATTTGATTCGTATCGGTGACAGTGATCAGTTCTCTTCAGGTTTTGTCGACGTTAATCCAAATTCAAAAATTCCAGCCTTACTCGACCATTCGCAAAGCCCCGCATTGCGCGTTTTTGAATCGGGCAACATTCTGCTCTATCTTGCCGAAAAGTTTGGTCATTTCATTCCAAAAACGTTGGCGTTACGGACAGAAACACTCAATTGGTTGTTTTGGCTACAAGGCGCAGCGCCCTATTTAGGCGGTGGTTTTGGCCATTTCTACGCGTATGCGCCGGAAAAGTTTGAATATCCGATCAATCGCTTCGCGATGGAGGTAAAACGGGAACTCGACGTGCTTGACAAACGGTTGGAGCACAACCGATACCTAGCGGGAGATGAATACACCATCGCAGATATCGCAACTTGGCCTTGGTATGGCTCGCTCGTACTAGGGCAACTTTACAAAGCGGCTGACTTTTTGGATGTACAAAGTTACGTGAATGTACAGCGATGGGCCAATGATATCGCGCAGCGCCCTGCGGTTCAGCGTGGTCGCATTGTTAACCGTGTTATGGGGGAGGAATGGGAACAACTTGCCGAGCGCCATAGCGCGTCTGATATCGATGCGGTACTGGCAAAAGCACCAAAATCGTAATTCAATCTCACTATTTTATCCTGGGGCAATTTGGCAAAAATAGCCATTTGCCCTCATGCTCTATCGTAACCGTTTCAAATTCTATTTGGCCATGACAGCGCGTGGAATCTCGATGATGACAGATAAATTTAGTAATAGAGCAAAAGATGAAGCGATTGAATGGGCGTTAGCGCATGGCATGGCGATGAAAACCACCTTAGACAGCGCGCAGCATCCTGCTTTTGTGTTGACTCCGACGGCGATTACACCTGAGCGGTTTCAAACACTTGCGCATACGGTCTCTTTGCTAGGAAAACTGATACACGCTGTTTCTGAAGATGCCGCCTTCATTGAACAAGCCATCGAACCAATTACCACCGGGGACAGTTTTTTTCAGCAGCTTCTGCATATGCATTGCACACTCCAGCAAAAAGGTCAAACGGCGCGGCGTTTACCTATGCTCATCATGCGCAGTGACTTCATGGATGATGTCACGCAGGGCCCAAAGCTGGTGGAATTTAATGGCATTGCAGCGGGTATGGGGCCGTTTGGGCAGCGTACGCATGAGTTACACCGTTATCTTTCACATCAGTGGCCAAGCCAATTTGATCATTGGTCTGGTGAGCAAATCGGCCCACTGGTAGAGAACAGAGCGATAGAAAATCTAGCGAAAGGGATTGCTAAAGCAACATGGCAAATCAAACATGAATTTGCTGATAAAGGGCCAGCGACGTTTTTGATGGTAATACAAGAGCATGAAGACAACGTTTTCGATCAGCATTTGCTCGAGCACGCCCTGCAAGACCAAGGCATTCGAACCGTAAGACGGTCATTTCGAGAGCTCTATGATGGATTAAGTGCTGGTGAGGATCACCGCTTACTTCTTGACGGCATCGGTAGCATCGATTGTGTCTATTTACGCGCGGGATATCAATACAGTGATTATATCGCTAATGACATCATTGATCGTGCTTGTTGTCAGGCATTAACACAGACCCGTTTGATGATTGAGCAGCATAGAGTCGCAGTCAATGCAACGGTCGCTCAGCAACTGGCGACGAGTAAGAGAGTTCAGTTGTTGCTATCACTCAAAAGTGCTCACGCACTCACTCGGTTTAATTTGACTTTAGAACAGGCAGAGCGAGTCAAAGCACTGATGGGGGAAATGCGGGCCGTCGATAAGCAATCTATTCCATGGATTGCGCAACGACCAGAAAATGAATGGGTATTGAAGAATCAAGGTGAGGGTGGAGGACATTGTGTTTTCGGCCAAGATATTGTTCCCACGCTTCAACGCCTTGATCCCGCGGAATATCAAGTATGGTCATTGATGCGGCGTTGGCATCCTGCCTGTCGGCAAAATACCGCCTATGTTGTGCGTAAAGGAGAAATCCATCCAGTGGAAGATTTGATCAGTGAAATCGGAATGTTCACCGTACACATTGATGGCCAAGCCGCCTTTTCAGAAAATGCCTATGCAGGCTACTTAATTCGTAGCAAATCCTCTCAAATCACCGAAGGCGGGGTTCACAGCGGCTTAGGGGCACTTGATTCTTTAGCATATTCGAAGCCATAGCGTTGCCTCGCAGGAGGCAATCACCCAACCGTTTTTGTCGTGACCAAAGCTGCGTTAAACAACTTGAAAGCAGACTCGCTATTTCGCTGTATTGCGTGCCTTGCTACTAGGTCAGTGAATCGAATTTGAATTTTGTATGTTGAAGTCAGTTGGAAGTGAAACTCGAGGAGCGTACTCGTTTAAATGATTCGTTAGAGTTAATAAAATTATTAAGACGCATTAATTTTAGGAAAGAGTATATTTTTATAAACCTATGGAATACCCTAAGTAATTATTGTTTTATTGCGCGCCTTTACTGGATGGCATATTGAATATATGAAGAATTCAAAGGTAAAATTAGATAAGATATCAATTTGCTGAATATCATTATGAAAATAATGGTTTTGATCACTAAAATAAAATGCTACATGTGCTAATACTCTCCCCCTTATAAATTAACAGGAATCGACTTTATTCTTCTTTATCAAAACCTAAAGTATAGTGGTAAAAATAGGACTAGATTATGAATGGATTTAAAGTGAGAGTAGTAGGTGCAATGGCTGCAATTCTTGTCGCTACCATAGTGAGTATTGCAACTCTTGATTTTATCGCATTTCGCTCAGAAAGCGTTAATCTTAATAAACTCTTATTACAAGAAAAAAACCGAACACTAGAAGATACGCTAACCGAAAAGTTTAACAACTATAAGCGACTTTTGTCATCGGCTTCTATAGTGGTAAACGATAGAGAGAGTGATCAGCTATCCTTCGAAACGGCGGAAGAATTGAGCCGCATTTCACAAGCACTAAATGGTACCAGCAATGGAGTATTTCTGTTTAATAAAAGCGGTGGGCTGTATAATCAAAACGGGAAAAAATTACCGACTAATGTACGGGATATAAACCGAGCATATTATAATGCGATTTTTAATCAGAAAAAACAATTCTATGTATCAGCGCCTTATTTATCTTCGACAACCCAGCAGATGGTCATTGGCGTTGCGTATCGATTGGATGAACAAACGGCCATACTAGCGAGTATTTATCAAAACGAGGTGCTCGAGCAATTACAGCAACGCGATAATATGTTCTTGTACACCGATGATGGCACGATCATGGTATCGGCTTATCCAGAGCTGGTTGGAAAAAATATATTTGATGTGCGACCACATTATCGCCAATTTAATTCTAGCACCCCTGAGCTTGCTTATCCTGCTCAAATCGGTACAGAGCAGGTGGATTTTACCGCGTTTTGGTTGGAGCTTGAGATTAACGGCTGGGGTTATGTCACCTTCGTACGCGATAGTGAGATTCACGCAGGCGCAATGGATCAATTAATGTCATCTTTGTCCGTTGGGCTTATTTGTCTACTGCTTGCGCTTGGGGTGCTTTTAGTTGTTCTCCAAAATTTGGTTTTAAAGCCGGTGGGCGGCGCGCCTCAAGACATTGCCAATTTGATGGAGAAAATGGCGGCTGGAGAGCTACAACAAGACTTTTCAAAGCAAAAAAGAACCAGCGGCATTTACAGGTCACTTAATCACCTATCGGAGCAGCTCGCGACCTTGATTAAAAACTCCCATGGCATTGCGACAAATGTTTCTGCAGCCTCTCAGGAGCTTAACGTCGTTATGACCGATACGTTAACCAATGTACGTGATGAACAGCGTCAATTTGAGCAGATATCGACTGCGATTAACCAGCTTTCAGCAACATCGGTTGAAGTTAGTGAAAAAGCAGTGATGGCAGAAGAGCAGACACGGATATGCCAACAAAACGTCAACAGAGGTAAGCAGACTTTAGAAGACAACATTTTATTGACTCATCAGATAAATGATTCTGTAAGCAGTACCGCAGTGTTGGTTAAAGAGTTGCGTGCCTTTGCGGTAGAGATTGGGTCGGTAACAGACGTTATTAATACCATTTCTGAGCAAACCAATCTTTTGGCGTTGAATGCAGCGATTGAAGCAGCTCGAGCGGGTGAGGCTGGGCGTGGTTTTGCGGTCGTTGCTGATGAGGTACGTAATTTAGCCTCTAAAACTCAAGAGTCAACGGTGAGTATTCAGGACATTATTACGAGGTTGCAGTTACAGTCTGAAAAAGCAAACACCAATATGGTGAAAAATGTTGAGCTAATTGAGCAGTCGGTTGAGTTTGCGGATCAAATTAAAGCTTCATTTGAAGATATTTCTTCTGCAGTTTCTTCTATATCTGAGATTAACACCTTAGTGGCAACTGCTTCTCAAGAGCAAAATAACGTTACAGAGGATATTTCGAAAAATACCACATTTGCTTTTGACTTGGTGCAGAGAAACGTTTCTGCTGTTCATCAGACACTTCAAGCATCCGCAGAACTGGCTCAGCTTGCTCAGACGCAAGAAGATGAGCTTGCCTTCTTTAACGTTTAACATCTTCGTATTATTAGCATCTTTATGAATTACAGCTCAGTAAATATTTACTGAGCTGTATATTCTTAAAAAATATTAAAAGCATAAAGTAATAAAAAATTAATTTTGGGTGATGCTATTTCAGGTTGTTACAAATCTATGGAATAAAGATCACATCGTAATTAATATGATTAACTTGTTGTTGAATTTTTAATCTATGTAATTGTTTTTAAAACTTATTTATTTACATAAAATAACAAGCAAGAATCACAAGTAATATGAATTTATGTCAGTGATGTTTCTATATTAAATTATCTTCGTCACAAATTTATATTGACAGAAGTAATGTTAAACTAAGTGTTTTTGAATTTTTATATGATCGTGATCTCACTAGATAATGCTTGTGGGATAAAAAAAGTGATTATAAGCGCGGTTTTTATAAATCGCCTTAGATAATCATTTTCTGCCATGCCAATATTATTTCGCTGCTGCATATAGGCAATGTGCTTTTATCTAATTGTCATAAAATAAAGCCTAGACTTCGTTGTTTTAAGGATAAAGGAACCGAAGAAATAAAAGGGCGCGTAGCGGTTTTGCCGAATTAGTAATGCGATAAGGGTTAGCTGTATCTGGTATATTACTAACTATGGAGAAAACTCTAATGATGAGTAGAAAGATAGCGTTATTGGCATGCGCTACCGGGCTTATGATGGGTTCAGTCGCCCAAGCATCAACCCCAAGAACAACGTTCGTTCATCTATTTGAATGGAAATGGGAAGATGTGGCGAAAGAGTGTGAAACGTTTTTGGGGCCAAAAGGCTTTTCTGCTGTTCAGGTCTCACCACCGAATAAAACCATCGACGGAGGTCAATGGTGGACGCGTTATCAGCCAGTTGCTTATTATTTTGATGGTCGCAGTGGCAATCGCGGTCAATTTCAAGATATGGTGAACCGCTGCAAGGCGGTGGGTGTCGATATTTATGTTGATGCGGTTATTAACCATATGGCGGCGTGGAACCGTTCGTTTCCCGAGGTGCCTTATGGCCCTAACGATTTCCATCACTGCACGTCAAAAATTGATTACGGCAATCGTTGGCAAATTCAGAACTGTGATTTATCAGGGCTCAATGATCTGGCTACTGAGTCTGATTATGTGCGCCAAAAAATCGCGGATTATATGAACGATGCAATAAGCATGGGGGTTGCGGGTTTCCGTATTGACGCGGCGAAACATATGCCTGCGGGAGATATTAACGCAATTAAGAACAAATTAAATGGTAATCCGTATATTTTCCAAGAAGTGATTGGCGCTTATGGTGAGCCAGTTCGTCCAACAGAATATACGTACAATGGTGATGTTACTGAGTTTGACTTTGCTCGTCGCGTGGGTCCTGCCTTTCGCAATAGCAATATTGCAAGTTTACGCAATATCGGTAATGAACTGGAGTTAAGCAGCTCAAATGCGGTGACCTTTGTAACCAATCACGACGAAGAGCGTCATAACCCTAACGGACCAATTTGGCACGGTGTTCAAGGCGATGGTTACTTCTTAGCAAACATCTTTATGCTCGCCTATCCGTATGGGTACCCCAAAATTATGTCGGGATATTACTTTAATGGGGATTTCGACATGGGACCACCAAGCTCTGGCGTTCATACAGGTAACGCTTGTGGATTTGATGGTGGTAGCTGGGTTTGTGAACACAAATGGCGCGGTATTGCCAATATGGTCGCGTTTAGAAACCATACCGCCGACAAATGGCAGCTCACAGATTGGTGGCAAAATGGCAACGACCAAATTGGCTTTGGACGCGCTGGGAATGGTTACGTTGTGATCAACAAGCGTTATGGCAGTGACTTGAATCAGCGTCTGTTTACCGGCATGCCTGATAACGTTTATTGTAACGTGATTGAAGCGAACTTTAATGAACAAACCGGTGAGTGTATCGGCGCTCCGGGAGCAAAAGGGCCAACGACAATCACGGTAAGTGGTGGTTATGCGGACTTTAACGTTTCTGGTGATAATGCAGCGGCGATTCATGTTGGCGCGATTGTGGGGAAAAACTGCCCAGGTTGCACCGTACCAACGCCCGATCCAGAGCAGCCGGTACCCGGTTTAGATGGTAAAGCGATCTGCTATGACAATAAAGGTGGGTTCTCTAATCCGCATATTTATTACTGGGGAGCGCAACCAGGAAACGCGATGGAGAGTGTCGCTTGGCCAGGTAAAGCCATGTATCAGCATGGGCCTTATTACTGTTTTGATGTGAATGAACAGCTAACATCAATGAACGTTATTTTCAGTGATAACGGCGCTAACCAAACGCAAGATCTCACCGCATCTTCAGATAAGTTCTGTCATAAGAATGGTACTTGGATGACTATGGAAGAATGTGGTTTTGGTAATGGTGACGACGATGGTGGTGATGAAGAGTGGTTTTTCCGTGGTACGCCAAATGGCTGGGGTGTCATGCAGCTAGATTATGATTCAAGTACCGGGAACTACTATACAATTCAGAAGTTTAATGGTGAAGAGCAACCTGCACGCTTTAAAATTGATAATGGTTCATGGACCGAATCGTACCCGGCTCAAGATTATCGAGTCGATGATTACTCAACCTATCGAATTACATTTAACAGTGAAACCAAGTCGGTGAGTGTGACTAAGCAATAACTACGCCCAAGGCGTTGCTCATTTGCCGCCGACCGACAAAATACGTTTTTAGCTATATTCAAACAACTTGAAGATGCAGGTTGGCGGCAAACGAACACAGCCTCTGAGCATAATAAATTATGTGATGAGGTTTGTGAGAGTGAGCCCCATGTTTTTTAACAAAAGCGCTGCAACTTCAAGTAGAAACGGTATATATACAGCCCTTACTAGCGACTCATTAGTAGGGGCTTTTTATATTCTGTAAAGCTGTGTAAATCGGCTTATCTAAACCTCTCTTTAGTATTACTCTAATCTCAAGGTTCATTTATCAATACAATAATATGAATAAGGTTGTCTGGTCTATTTGCACTCTATGCGTTGCGGTTGGCGCAGGAGTCAGTCTCCATTATTATCGTGCTCAAAGTGACGATAATTCTCAATACCACTATATTACTAAGAGCGTTACCAAAGGTGATATTCGAAATACAGTTAGCGCCACGGGCACACTAGCTGCTGTGGATGACGTTATTATTGGCGCCCAACTTTCTGGTCAAATTACTCAAGTGCTCGCAGACTTTAATGACAAAGTGGTGGCTGGGCAAATTCTGGCCCAAATTGATCCGCGTAGTTTTAAAGCTCGTGTGGATGAAGCGCGAGCACAAGTAGCAAAAACAGAAGCAGAGATAGACATACAAGCGATAACAATAGCTCGAGCCAAGCTAAACTACGAGCAAGCCTATCGTGACTATCAGCGAGGAATCGGGCTAGTTGATAGTAAGTTCATTTCCAGTACCGAATTTGAGCAGTTAGAAAATCTTTCTCAGCAAGCGCGGCTAGATTACCAATATCAGCAAGCGCAGCTAAAGTCTTTAACCGCGACGCTCGCTGCGAATCAAGCTGGCTTGGATCAAGCGCAGATTGATCTGAATCATAGCGATATTCGTTCACCCATAGATGGATTTATTATTAATCGAACGATTGAACCGGGACAAACGGTGGCATCGAGTTTAAATACTCCCGAGTTATTTACGGTTGCCAAAGACTTAACCAATATGGAAATCGAAGCGTATATTGACGAGTCTGATATTGGCTCTATTGCCGAGGAGCAGTGGGTTGAATTTACCGTTGATGCTTTTCCTGACCGAACGTTTACCGGGCAAGTGAATCAGATTAGACATGCCCCTCAAAGCAATTCTGGGGTGATCAGTTATACCGTGGTCATTGGTACCAAAAATGCGAAGAGCTTACTTTTGCCAGGCATGACTGCGAATTTGGAAATTCATATTGATGCCGTGCGTGATGTCGAGCGCATTGATAATGGTGCGTTGCGTGTCGCACAAAAATTAGCGCCTACGAATCAAGACGTCTCGAATCGAGGTATCATGGGGCAGCTAAAGTTGCTCAACTTAAGCGATGAGCAAAAAGCGTTACTAAAAGAGCGTTTGCCCAAACGAGAAAAGAAAGATAAACCCTTAACGGATATACCGCAAAAATCCAACAATCGCGCGAATCGGCAAAAAATTCAGGCAATGTTGGCTCAGATCTTGACACCAGCGCAGTTAAAATTGCAGCAGGATATCGCTCAGGGCAAAGTAAAACCTGCAACGGTGATGATCCTTGAAGACAATCGGCCTATTTCGGTCTCGGTGATGTTGGGACTTTCTGATAGTCAATATACGCAAATTATTCGTCCCAGCATGCTAGACAAAGCGGTGATCACTCAAGTGAAAGATATCCGCCATGAATAAACACATTGACGCGACTCCTGCGATTGCCTGTCATCAATTAAGCCATTATTTCATGATGGCTGGTGAACCTTTTTGGGTATTAAAAGAGATTGATTTAACCGTCAAGCAGGGTGAAATGGTGGCCATCATGGGACCGTCCGGCTCGGGAAAGTCCACATTAATGAACCTGATTGGGTGTCTTATGACGCCAAAGCATGGCCAAGTCGAGCTGCTTGGTAATAGTACCAAGGGAATGAGCCGTGGTGAGTTGGCTTGTTTACGACGAGACCATATTGGCTTTGTATTTCAGCAATTTAATCTATTGGCACGGACGTCGGCTTTGGATAACGTGACCATGCCATTGATGTATCAAGATGTGAAGGTCACAGACGCTAATCTAAGAGCGGCTGAATGTTTAACGGCGGTGGGGTTGGCGGAAAAAATGCAACATCATCCAAGTCAGCTTTCTGGTGGCCAACAGCAGCGTGTTGCGATTGCACGAGCTTTGATCAATCGACCGTCAATTATTTTAGCCGATGAACCAACGGGGGCACTTGATAGCCAGACCAGTGATGAAATTATGACGCTATTTCGCCAGCTAAACCGTAACGGGCAAACGGTGGTGTTAGTGACTCATGAACTTGAGGTTGCGCAGCAAGCCGATCGCATCATTATGGTGAGAGATGGCAAAATTCAGCACGGGGCATATATCAAGGAGTCGATGGTATGACGGTGATCTCTACCGCACTGCGCTCGTTACGTCGCAACCTAATGCGCTCGATTTTAACCACTCTGGGGATTGTGATTGGCATCAGCGCAGTGATCACCATGTTTGCGCTAGGGGAAGGCGCACAAAAAAAAGTCGAGCAACAAATAGAAAATCTTGGCACGAATGTGCTTATGGTGCGGGCAGCATCAAAACGCAGCTCTGGGGCTAAGAGTGCTGCAGGGGCAAGCAATACTTTAGAACTTAAAGACGCTGTGGCAATTAAAGACAATATCATGGAAGTGGTAGCAGCAGGGGCCTCTGTGAAAGGCCAAGCGCAGGTTGTTTCAGGGAATCAAAACTGGAATACCAGTGTAGAAGGTGCCAACGTAGATTACCTCATAGCCAGTAATCGGGTCGTGGCTGAAGGCCGTACACTGACCGACGCCGATATGACCAAGGCAGCAAAAGTCGCATTAATCGGTCAGACTGTCGCACAAGAGTTATTTGGCTCGGCAAGCTTTGCACTTGGTGAAATGATTCGTGTAAATAAGGTGCCTTTAACCGTAGTGGGTTTGTTGGAATCAAAAGGCCAAGATATACGCGGTGAAGATCAAGATGATATTGTGATAGTGCCGATTTCAACGGCGAATCGTAAAGTGATAGGGTCGAAAAATATCAATCGTGTCAGTCGATTAACCATCAGTGTCGAGCATAGTGATGACTTGCAATACGTAACGGAAGAAATCAGCGCACTGCTTGATCAGCGGCACCGAGTCGCTCAAGGACAGCCCTCACCATTTATGGTGATGAACCTGACCGAAATGTTATCGACTCGCGCAGAGACCAATGCGGTATTTGCTATGTTATTAGCCGGTGTCGCCGGTGTCTCTTTGCTTGTGGGTGGTATCGGTGTGATGAATATTATGTTGGTGAGTGTCACGGAGCGAACGCGAGAAATTGGTTTGCGTATGGCTGTGGGCGCCCAGCCTAAGCATATTCTTTGGCAGTTTTTAATTGAAAGCGTTATTTTATGCCTGATTGGCGCCACTATCGGACTCACGCTTTCTGTGATCAGTGTTGTTATCATGCAATACGGCTTTGGTTGGACCATGATTCTCTCGCCAACGATTATTCTCATCAGCGTGATTGGCACGACATTCATTGGTATTGGTTTTGGTTTTTATCCCGCCTACAAAGCGTCGCAACTCGATCCAATTGAAGCGTTACGCTACGAATAACATTGGGTTCGACAATGTGAATCTGTGCTTTGCCACGTTTGGTGTCATTTAACCTTAATTGCCACGCAACTCAAATGTCACGCCACTGACATTTAAACCTTCTACCGTCAATGCGCATTTATATTTAAGGAGAGAATAATGCGTTTTTTGGCGGTAGCGTTCGCAGTGAGTGCGACATTTTTATTCGGGTGTAATTCAAGCAGTAGTGAGGCACCAAGTGAAACCTCAAATCAAGCCGAACTAAAGCTGACTCAAAGCACGGAAACCAGCTTTGCAGATATTGGCGATGCGGTAGTTTGGCGCCACTCTTCAACGAGTGATAATGACATATTGATCACCACGCTCGAAGCTGACGGTGTTGCGCTTTATCAAAGCGACGGCAAACAGCTAGCCCACCTGAATGTGGGAGAGGTAACGGGAGCCGATATACGCTACGACATTACTTTTGGTGATGCTGGTGCGATTGATGTGTTGGCCTTAGCGCTTCCTGATGAACAGGCTTTAGCTTTCTATCATATCAAGGGTGACAGCGCGCCATGGATGCGCGAGGTGGGGCGCTTGTCTTTGCCCGAGGCTGCAGAAGGCGTCTGCTTGTATAAAAATCCGACCAATGCCGAATTGATTGTCACGGCGACAACCGAACAAGGAAGGGCGTTGCAGTACAAACTGAAACACCAAGCTGGTGTGCTGACAAGTACGCTATTTGATGACGAAAGCATGCCTATCGCGGTGCGCCAAATTGATGTTGGTGGCGAGTTAAGCGCTTGTGTCGCCGATGATAGCACGGCAACGCTGTACATTGCCGAGCAAGATTTGGGGATATGGGCTTATGGCGCGGAACCTGAACACACGTTTGAACGTCGCTTGGTCGATACGCTAGCCCCACTTGGGCAGCTACAAGAAGTTGAAGGGCTCGATTTTATTTATCAGTCTGGCGGCTATGGTTATCTCGTTGCGGCCGATGAAGGCAAAGGCATCACTCTATATAGCGCTAAAGATGCTGAGCTACTGACTCAGTTTGACGTCCCAGGTTTTGATGAGGTGAAAGCACTCGCGGTGGCACATGATGGCCTTTGGCTTGCTAATAGCGAGTTGGAACAGCCGATTTATCAAAAAATGAGTTTTACATCACTGGCCGCGCAAAATGAGATGGCAAATGCGCAGTTTAGCATGGCGTTAAATCCTGCAGATGTTGCTCATACGCGTGTTGCACTGGTTGCTGTCTCTGGGGAAACCACGCCAGTGGATGATGATGGCGATGCGGCAGATGATCCCGCCCTGTGGGTAAATCCTGAAGATCCGGCACACAGCGTGATTGTTGCGACCAACAAACAAGGTGGTTTAATGGCGTACAATCTGGCCGGTGAGGAGCTTCAGTATCTTAATCAGGGCGAGCCTAATAATGTCGATATTCGTACGTTGGAAGGGCCTGAAGGCGCGAACGTTAATCTTGTTGCTGCCAGTAACCGCGACGGTAATACGATTGCATTTTATACCGTGTCAGATCCGAGTAAACAAAACTTACCATTAATTGTTATTCCTGCGGTTGGGGACAATACATCAAATGGTGAAATTCAAACATCGCTCAATGAAGTTTACGGTTTATGCATGTATCAAGCGGTAAATGGTGATGCTTATGTTTTTATTAACGGAAAAAGCGGTCTGATAGAGCAGTGGCGTGTTGAGCTGGTTGAACAAGGCGTTTCAGGCACGCTCGTGAGAACCCTTTCGGTACCATCTCAACCCGAAGGGTGTGTTGCGGATGATGCAACAGGCGAGCTTTATCTTGGCGAAGAAGATGTGGGTATTTGGCGATTTGGCGCCGATGAAAGCGCCGACACGGCGGGTGAATTAATCACTAAAATTGATGGCGACATATTAACAGCCGATGTCGAAGGGTTGGCGCTGTATCACGATGGCCAAAATAAATATCTACTTGCGTCAAGTCAGGGAAGCCATAGCTATGTTGCCTATGATTTGAATAAAGATTTGCAAGTGGTTAGCCAGTTTGCATTGGTGGCCAACGATGAGGCTGGATTGGATGGCGCAAGCGAAACGGACGGAATTCATGTAACTGCGCAATCGTTGGGGGATTCGTACCCTGATGGCCTATTGATCGTACAAGATGGTTATAACGTTGATTCTCAGTACCAGCAGCAAAATCAGAACTTTAAGCTGGTCAACTGGAATGACATCGCAGCGAGCTTTTAAGCGTTAAAATGCTTGCAAAAATCAGCCACGCTGTGTTCGCATACGTGGCTGTTTTTGTCTATTCACCCAACGGCCGCACCACGGTGGGCCTGACTCTCAAAAACCTCATCACATAGTGCGTCTATGTTCACCAAGTGCTCGAAAGTTTTGCCTATCTGCCGCCGTCCTGCAACACCATGTTGTTTGGGTATGGAACTATACTTGGTTGACCAATAGTAGCGTGGAGGTGGTGTGATGAAAGCGATTGTATTGTCTGAAGTGGGGGGGAGCGATCACCTGCATTTGGAAGAGGTGGCGATGCCGAGTTTGAAACCTGGTCAAATACTCATTGAAATGAAAGCGGCGCCAATCAATTTTATCGATACAGTGATCCGCGAAGGTAATATGCCGCCGGGAATGATGCCATCTTTGCCTTTTATTCCGGGGGTTGAAGGGAGTGGTGTCGTTTATGATCCAAACGACAGTGGCCTTGTTAAAGGTCAGCCTGTCGCCTTCATAGGTATCATTGGGGCGTCTACCTATGCTCAATACGTCGCTATCGACGCCAATCGGGTGGTGGCATTGCCGGACGCAGTTAATGTTGTTGAAGCGGGCGCGATGCCGGTGACCTATTTCACGGCTTATCACATGCTACATAATGTTGTGCGGGCTGAAAGCAACAAGGTTGCTTTGGTGTATGCTGCGACAGGCGGGGTCGGTACCGCATTAATTCAATTGGGAAAAGCCGCAGGCATAACCATGATTGCCCTTGATCGTGGGCAAGAGAAGGTTCAGACCGCGCTGGCAAACGGAGCGGATTTTGCGTTTGACTCAACTCAGCCTTGGCTTAATGAGGTTAAAGCAATCACATCCGGGCGTGGTGTAAACTACATTTTTAATCCGGTGGCAGGCGATACGATAGTGCAAGATTTAGAAGTCCTCGCCAAGCTTGGTCATATTGTTATTTTCGGTTTTCTGGCCGGTGTCGGTACGACGAATCTACAGGCAGAAGCTGCGAAGTATTTTGCTAAATCGCCGACAATCACTTTCTCTGAATTATATGCAACTTACACAACAAATTACCCATTGGTTGATTCTTCGTTAAGAGCAATTTATCAATTGCTGCTGCAGGGAAAAATCAAGCCGATATACAGTACTATGGCACTGGCGCAAGTGAGTGAGGCACAAGATTTACTCGAAAGTGGCGGTGTAACAGGAAAGATGGTGCTCATTCCATAGTGCCACCCAACGGCGATTTAAAACCCAAGTGGCGTTAATTTACTTGGGTATAGCCGTCCTACTTGAAGCTCCAGCGCGTTTCTATAAGAAAATAAGGCGCTGACTCTCATAAACTTCATCACATAGTTGGTCTGCGTTGACGAAGTTCTCAGTGGCTTTGCTCGTTTGCTCACTAGCTGCATCTCCAAGTTGTTTGGGTATATCAGCAAGTTGAATACGCTTGGTACCGTTTACATTGTTTTTGATTGTTTTATTCGTTTTTTGATATAAATAGAGCGCGCGATTGAATGTAAACGTTTCCATGATGCGACTTTGATCACGGTTGTTTGGCTTTAACTCTTGTTAAAATAACGCCAACAAAGCGAGTTTGGATTGGAGAGCAAACAATGAAAGTGCTAGTCACTGGTGGAATGGGCTATATAGGTAGTCACACTTGCGTTCAGATGATTGAAGCAGGAATTGAGCCTGTTATCGTCGATAACTTATGCAATGCAAAAGAAGAAGTGTTAGACCGTATTTTCGCACTTACTGGGCAAACGCCACCATTCTACTGTGGCGATATTCGTGATGAGGCATTTCTAGATGATGTTTTCGCCCAGCATGACATCAGCGCAGTGATTCATTTCGCGGGTTTAAAAGCGGTGGGCGAGTCGGTGCAAAAGCCGCTTGAGTATTATGACAACAATGTTAATGGTTCTCTTGTGTTGGCGCGAGCCATGCGCAAAGCGGGTGTGAAGAGTATCGTATTCAGTTCTTCTGCAACCGTATATGGCGATCCTGAAATCGTGCCTATTACTGAAGACTCTCCGACTGGCGCAACAACAAACCCATATGGACGCAGTAAATATATGGTCGAGCAGTGCTTTACCGATCTGTTTGCAGCAGAGCCTGATTGGAGTATTACGCTACTGCGTTACTTTAACCCAGTAGGCGCGCACCCATCAGGCACCATGGGCGAAGATCCTCAAGGCATTCCAAATAACTTAATGCCATTTATTGCTCAAGTTGCAGTAGGGCGTCGAGAGAAATTGTCGGTTTTTGGTAACGATTATCCAACACCAGACGGTACTGGCGTACGAGATTATATTCACGTGATGGACTTGGCGGATGGTCACATTGCCGCGCTGAAATCTGTCGGTGAAAAATCAGGACTTCATATCTACAACTTGGGCACAGGTAAAGGGTCTAGTGTGCTTGAAATGGTAGAAGCATTTGCGGCGGCATGTGGTAAGCCTGTGCCGTACGAGCTATGCCCACGCCGTCCAGGTGACATTGCAGAGTGTTGGGCAAGTACAGCAAAAGCGGAACGCGACCTTGGTTGGAAAGCAACGCGTACTGTGGCGCAAATGACCGCTGACACTTGGAACTGGCAATCCAATAACCCGCAAGGTTACTAATTTATGAAGGCTAGCAGCAAACGCACAAAGCGCTGCTAGTTTATATACCCAAACAACTTCAAGTAGAAAGGGTATAAGTCCATTATTTTAAAAGCAAAGTACAGCTTTGCTGTTTGATGAGAAGCCATCATGTCACAAATTGAATTTAATCCTGTTGATCACCCACATCGTCGTTATAACCCATTAACAGGGCAGTGGATCCTAGTTTCACCGCATCGTGCTAAACGCCCTTGGAGTGGTCAGGATGAAAAACCATCTACTGAGCAGTTACCAAGTTATGACAAAGGCTGTTTCTTGTGCCCAACGAATACCCGTATCTCGGGTGATGTGAACCCTGACTACCAAGGTACATACGTTTTTAGTAATGATTTCGCAGCATTGATGCCAGACTCTCCTGACGCGCCGCAATCGAAAAATCCGCTGTTTAAAACGCAGGGTGTTCGTGGCTTGAGTCGCGTAATTTGTTTTTCGCCAGACCACAGCAAAACCTTACCTGAACTGTCGGTACCACAAATTCGTGGAGTGATTGATACGTGGAACGAACAAATCGAAGAGTTAGGTAAAGATTACTTGTGGGTACAAGCGTTTGAAAATAAAGGCGAGACTATGGGCTGTTCTCAACCGCACCCACATGGTCAAATCTGGGCAAACAGTTTTTTACCGAATGAGATTGAGCGTAAAGAGCATCACTTAAAAGCGTATTACCAAGAACACGGACGTAATCTTTTAGTCGATTACGTGGAAGCAGAAATTAAAGATGGTGCTCGCACTGTCGTTGAAACCGAACATTGGATTGCAGTTGTGCCTTACTGGGCGGCATGGCCCTTTGAAACCATGTTGTTGCCAAAAACTCACATTCGCCGTATGAGCGAGCTGAGCGATGCTCAACGTGATGACTTAGCGCTTGCGATTAAGAAATTGACCAGCCGTTACGACAATCTATTCCAGTGTTCATTTCCTTATTCTATGGGGTGGCATTACGCGCCGTTCTTTGAGGCTGGTACCGATATTGAACATTGGCAGCTTCATGCGTTGTTCTACCCGCCGCTACTGCGCAGTGCGAGCGTACGTAAGTTTATGGTGGGTTACGAAATGCTTGCGGAAAGTCAACGTGACTTGACTGCAGAACAAGCAGCGCAGCGTCTGCGTGACTTAAGCGACGTTCATTATAAAGAACAGGCATAACGCCAAATAATGGCGGATCAAGAGTGATTCGCCCTCCCACTGTCTAAGTGATTAAATTCTGCGCCGATATTGTCGGCGCAAACTCAGCGAGAAAGACCATGTCAAACCTAATTCAAAATGTGACCGCTTCATTTAAAAACTGCTTTAACTATCAACCGAGTCATATTATTCAAGCCCCTGGCCGCGTGAACTTAATTGGTGAACATACCGATTATAACGATGGCTTTGTGTTGCCTTGCGCGATTAACTACCAAACCGTTGTTGCAGCGTCGCGCCGTGACGACAACATCGTTCGTGTTGTTTCCGTTGATTATAATGATGCCATTGATGAGTTTGACCTCACTGCTGAGATTGAATTCCAGCAAGACAAAATGTGGGCAAACTACATTCGTGGTGTCGTAAAATGCTTGCGTGCACGTGGTTTTGAATTTACCGGTGCCGACATTTCTGTTAGCGGTAATGTGCCACAAGGCGCGGGCCTAAGTTCCTCTGCAGCGCTTGAAGTGGTGATTGGTCAGACATTTAAGGTTTTGTTTAACCTAGAAATTAGTCAGGCAGAAATTGCGTTAAATGGCCAACAAGCTGAAAACGAATTTGTCGGTTGCAACTGCGGCATTATGGATCAAATGATTTCCGCAGAAGGCCGAGAAAATCACGCGATGTTGCTTGATTGCCGCTCGCTTGAAACCACCGCTGTATCAATGGCTCAAGACATGGCTGTGGTCATTATCAATTCAAACAAAAAGCGTGGATTGGTCGACAGCGAATACAACACGCGTCGTGCGCAATGTGAAGAAGCTGCAGCGATTTTTGGTGTTAAGGCATTGCGTGATGTGACGATCGAGCAATTCAACGCCAAAGCGGCAGAACTTGATCCGGTTGTGGCGATGCGTGCGCGTCATGTGATCACTGAAAATGACCGTACAGTCGAAGCAGCGAAGGCACTTGCCGCGGGTGATATGGTTCGCATGGGCGAACTGATGGAGCAATCGCATGCTTCAATGCGTGATGATTTTGAAATCACAGTAAAAGAAATCGATACGCTTGTTGAAATGGTTAAGTCTGTTATCGGTACGCAAGGTGGCGTGCGCATGACCGGCGGTGGTTTTGGTGGCTGTATTGTCGCACTTGTACCACCTGCACTAGTAGATGAAGTCAAAGCAGTTGTTGAAGCCAACTATCATGCGGCGACGGGTCTTAAAGAGTCGATTTATGTCTGTCAGGCGATGCCAGGCGCAGGCTTGGTTGAGCTTGTTTAAGCATCGCGGTGATATCATGACATTGAGTCAATCAATGCAGCAGGGGCTGGCCTTTGATGGTCAGCCAGCAAAGATTTTTGAACTGCATAACGAAAATGGTATGCGCGTGGCATTCATGGACATAGGCGCGACTTGGTTAAGCTGCCAAGTGCCTATCGCCAGTGAGTCTCTACGCGAACGTCCTTTACGTGAAGTGTTGCTAGGCGTCGACAGTATTGAAAAATTCAGTGCACAACAAGTCTATATGGGCACGACGGTAGGTCGTTTCGCCAATCGTATTGCCAAAGGACAGTTTTCATTGATGGGCGATGATATTCAAGTTGAATCCAATCAATTTGATAACTGTCTCCATGGTGGGCCTGAGGGGTTTGACAAGCGCCGTTGGTTTATGACGTCACACACGGAGTCTAGCGTCTCATTTGCGCTGGTTTCTCCCGATGGCGACCAAGGCTTTCCGGGAGAGCTCAGTGTTGAGGTGTGCTACACCTTAACGTCAGACAACCGTGTGGTGATTGATTATCGGGCTATGACAGATGCGCCAACCGTGGTAAATCTTACCAATCATGCTTATTTCAATCTGTTGGGCGCCGATGTGGGGCAAGATATTCTTGATCACCAATTGCAGATTAGTGCAACGCATTACGTTGCAACAGATGATAAAGGGATCCCAGCTGGAGTATTAGTTGAAACATCAGGTTCAGAGTTTGACTTTGAACAGCCACATGCGATTGCCGCGAGCTTTATGCAGGGTGAACAGCAAACACTGGCAAAAGGGTACGATCACTGCTTTGTGTTTGATGTCACTCGTGATGTTTCAAAGCCCGTTGCTCGATTAAGCGCACCAGATGGCAAATTGAGCTTGGAAGTGATGACAACCAAACCGGGAATGCAGCTGTATACGGGAAACTGGCTGGCTGGCACGCCAAGTCGCCGAGAGTCTCCTTACCGAGATTACGCAGGCGTTGCGCTGGAAACTCAGTATTTTCCAGACGCACCTAACCGACCAGAGTGGGCTCAGTCGAACGCTACGTTGATGCCAAATGAGTGTTATCAGCATCAAACGGTTTACCGATTCCTCTAATTTTTTGTCAATTATTGTCGTCATTTCGGTGTATCATGACCCTCAGTTGTACTGCGGGTCTTTTTTGATATACCCGTTCCACTTGAAGTTGCGGTGTTTTTCTGTAAAAAATTAAGGAGCAAGCTCTGACAAACCTCCTTACATAGTTTGTCTATGTTCACGACGTGCTCAGAGGCTTTGTTCCTTTGCTGCCGACCTGCAACACCAAGTCGTTTGGGTATCTATCCCCCCGACAATTTCATATTTAGAGGCTATATGGCAACAATCAAGGATGTCGCCAAAGCGGCGGGTGTGTCTGTCGCGACAGTGTCACGTGTGGTGAATCATTCACCTCAAGTGAGTCAATCGGCATTGGATGCAGTGACGGCGGCGATGAAAAAATTGAACTACCGCCCGAACGCTGCGGCGCGGGCGCTGGTTAACCAGACCACCAATTATGTTGGTATAGTGGTCAACGATGCATCAGATCCGTTTTTTGGTATGCTCATCACCGCGGTTGATAAGGTGATTCGTCAATTTGATAAGCAATTGCTTATTGGCTGTGGCTATCACAATGCGAATGATGAGCGCCGAGCGTTGGAATTTTTGATTAATAGCGGCTGTGAAAGCATCATTTTGCACGCGAAAGGGCTAAGTGACCAAGAGATCCGCGATTATTGTCAACGAGTTCGTGGATTGGTGATTATCAATCGTAGCGTTGATGGTATTGAGGAGCGCTGCGTTTCATTAGATAACTATCACGGTGCATTTATTGCGACAACGCATTTAATCAAGCAGGGGCATCGACAAATTGCCTGTGTCGCATCGGATCAAGATATTGAAGATACTCATGAGCGAATTCGTGGTTACAGTGACGCTTTAACGCAGCACGGTATTGCGCTGACACAGAACTACATCGAATCCGGTACGCCGACTGCCGAGGGTGGCTCTACGGCAATGATGAACTTGCTTTCTAAATCGCTCGAGATCACTGCGGTGGTTGCTTATAACGATTATATGGCAGCCGGGGTCTTTGAAACATTAGAAGAAAACGGGCTTAACGTTCCTGAGAACATTTCAGTAGTCGGTTTTGATGATGCCTTGATTGCCCAATTTGTTCGCCCAAGATTGACGACAGTTCGTTACCCTATTGCGATAATGGCGCAGCACGCCGCCCAGTTGGCTCTCGCGCTTCCCAGTCAAAACTCGACAGAAATTACCACCTCATTTACGCCAACATTAGTGTTGCGTAATTCAACGGCGACGTTATAAATCCTCTGTTTGGTGGGGAAATGAGAAAGAGGTGCTTTTCAGCACCTCTCTAATTCAATTTAGTCTTTCAGCAACGCCATGTCTCCTGAGTAAATTAAATCTCAGCACAGCCCCATTCTGGGTAATTCTTACGAATGAATGCGTTGAGTTCTTTTTCCGCTTGAGTGTAAACTTTACTTGGCTCGTCACTTTCTTTGATAAGGCGATGCACCATACCCGCTCCCACAGTCACATTGCTTTGTCTGTCGATTATGACAAACGCACCAGTTTGCGGCAGTGTGTCATAAGCGTCTAACGCGACAGCGTCAGTCAGGCCGATATTGAGTAAGCCAATTTCATTTAATTTTAAGTGTTCTGCGCTAAAGTCATGATGCTCCAGAGTATTGACATCTACCTTGTGCGAAATTTGACGAATTGCCCCCGGGCAGGATTTGGTCGCAAATTTAAACATATACTCTTTATGAGTGCGCAAGGGATTGTCATCCATCCACACAACATGGGCGTCAAGATGATTGGTCACCACAGGCTCATGACCACGATGAACAATCATATCGCCACGAGAAATGTCAATTTCATCCGCAAGCGTTAAAGTAACCGCCTGTCCTGGTTGAGCTTGATTCAGTTCACCATCGTAGGTGTAGATGCTTTTGATGGTTGAGTGCTTGCCTGAAGGTAGAGCCGTGATTTCATCTCCCACTTGAACTTGGCCAGAGGCCAGTGTTCCGCTAAAGCCACGAAAATCGAGGTTAGGGCGGTTGACGTACTGTACCGGGAAGCGCATTTGCGTTAAGTCTGCGTCTTGGTCAATTTTCACTGTTTCCAATAGCTTCATTAACGTCGCACCCGGATACCAATCCATATTGGTACTCGGAGTGACCACGTTATCGCCTTTTAAAGCCGAAATAGGGACAAAGCGAATGTCGTCAATGTTAAAACTCTTAGCCATAGCACGATAATCGGCTTTGATTTTTTGATACACCGACTGACTGTAGTCCATCAAATCCATTTTGTTGATCGCAACAATAATGTGTTTAATGCCGAGCAGGCTGCAAATATAACTGTGTCGACGTGTTTGCGTTTGAATGCCGTGTCGCGCATCAACAATCACGATGGCTAAATCACACGTTGATGCGCCAGTGACCATATTGCGTGTGTATTGTTCATGCCCGGGCGTATCGGCAATAATGAATTTGCGCTTGTCGGTCGAAAAATAGCGGTAGGCAACATCAATAGTGATCCCTTGCTCTCGCTCTGACTGTAGGCCGTCAACGAGCAGTGCCAAGTCAAACGCTTCATTTGTGGTGTTGAATTTTTGCGAGTCTTTTTCAATTGCCGCAAGTTGATCTTCATAAATCAACTTACTGTCAAACAAAAGACGACCAATGAGTGTGGATTTGCCATCATCGACGTTACCACAGGTCAAAAAACGCAATAGGTCTTTATTCTCGTGAACTTTGAGATAAGCTTCGATGTCTTTTGCGATCAAATCTGATGAATGAGACATAATCAATATCCTTTTGAGTGAATATGGATGTTATGCAGACGACCAAAGGTCCTAGGCATAAAAATCAGTTAACGTTTCAATAAATAGGTGCATCATTGTTTTAGGCAATGTGTTAATGCCAGCGGCTGCAGCGCGTCCACCGCCTGAATAAAATTGACTGCATACTATGTCAGCGCCAGTACGTGAATCGAGCGGGGCTCTAACGCTCACGGTATAGTCTTGGTGAGTGTCATTTAAGGTTAAAACGGCATGCGCTTTATGTGGCGCTTCATTAGCTAATTGATTACTCCAAACACCGCTGATGCGTTTGGCCCAAGGCTTAGCTGGTAATTTAAATACTCGGCAAGTGTCATTTTCAAAAATGGGAACTTGCGTTCTTGCTAGTGCGATATCTTTAGCGTAACCGGCTCGCAATAAGTAAAACGGTGATTCAAGATCGTGCTTTAGCGCGAAGGGATCAACGTACTCGAGCAATTGGCGAAATAACTCAGCAGGGTCAATGTGTAAATCGCCAAGTGTTGTGCCATAACCGTTGTAGTTGATCAAAGTACCCAGCTCTTTTAGGTACGTGATTTCTTCGCTATTTAGTGTAAGCGTGTTGGCTAACGTTTCAGCGCGTTGCCACAGATTATCGCCAAACGCGCCGACGATAGCCCAAAGTGGGTATTGGCCGCTTAAGTATGCGTTAATTAACAAGCTGGTGCAGATCTCAGGATCAAGGTTAATCAATGTTGATAAATGCAAACTTTGCGGCATGCTACCTGTACGGTGGTGGTCGCAATAAAAGACGTCAACGCCTTCATTTAATAGGTATTGCAATGCATCAATATTTTTTTCCATTGAAATATCGAGTGCGGTAACTGACACGTTTTCCTTGGCGAAATGTGGCATTTTGATATCGGATTCAACGCGCTTGAGTAACGCAATATCACGTTTCACGCCGGTGATGAGGCGTGTCTCTTTGGGCTCAGCGAGACGCAATTGCAACAACGCTGTAATGCCGTCTGCATCACCATTGAAAACATCAAAATGCACTGAGCTTTTTCCTGTTGGCTGACTCAAGCGGGCACTCCTCATTTCACTTTGTCTATCGGTACGGGCAGCAGCGTCAAATGGCTTAGGCGTACTAGAGCCCAAGGTAGCCACGGGCGGCTAAGTAATTAACCACTTTTTCTGCGCAGGCTTCGATAGAGTCGATATCCGTTTTTAAATGAATTTCTGGCTGTGTTGGCGACTCATAGTCAGAATCAATTCCAGTAAAGTGTTTAATTTCGCCCGCGCGCGCTTTTTTGTATAACCCTTTAGGATCGCGTGACTCACAAACCGCAAGAGGCGTGTCGACGAACACTTCGATAAATTGGTGCGGTTCAAGTCGTTGACGTACTTGCTCTCGGTCACTAATAAATGGCGATATAAACGCGGTTAAAACGATGCTTCCTGCATCAACAAACAAGCTGGCTACTTCACCAATTCGGCGAATATTCTCAATACGGTCGGCTTGAGTAAAACCAAGATCTTTATTGAGCCCATGGCGAATATTATCACCATCAAGTAAATAGCTATGCTTACCAAGGGCCAATAATTTTTGTTCTACTGCATTGGCAATCGTTGACTTGCCAGAGCCACTTAAACCTGTAAACCAAAGCACAACGGGAACCTGTCGCTTTAAAGCCGCACGCTCTTGGTGGGTGATACTGCCTGTGTGCCAAACGACATCTTGGTTAATACCATCGTGCGCTTTGTGTTGGTATGGGCTGGTCATTAGAAATATCCTTCGCGTTTTTTCTTTTCCATTGAGCCAGCGCTGTCATGATCAATCGCTCGACCTTGCCGTTCAGAAGTGGTTGTCAGCAGCATTTCTTGAATCACGTCCGGTAGCGTTGTGGCTTCCGATTCGACGGCACCTGTCAGTGGGTAGCAGCCTAAGGTGCGAAAGCGAACCATTTTTTCTTCGACCACTTCGCCGGGTTTTAATGCCATGCGCTCATCATCTACCATAATAAGCATGCCATCACGCTCAACCACGGGGCGCTTTTTAGACAGATATAACCCAGGGATTTCAATCTCTTCAAGATAGATGTATTGCCAGATATCCAATTCCGTCCAGTTTGACAAAGGGAAGACTCGAATACTTTCACCTTGGTTTACTTTGCCATTGTAGATATTCCAAAGTTCTGGGCGTTGGTTTTTAGGATCCCAGCGGTGGTGTTCATCACGAAAAGAGTAAACACGTTCTTTTGCGCGTGATTTCTCCTCATCTCGACGTGCGCCACCAAAAGCCGCGTCAAAGCCGTATTTGTCCAGCGCTTGCTTAAGCCCTTGGGTTTTCATGACATCGGTGTGATAGGAACTGCCATGAACAAACGGATTGATATTCATCGCCAACCCTTCTGGGTTTTGGTGGACAATCAGTTTCATGCCTAATTTGTCGGCCATATAATCGCGAAATTCAATCATCTCTTTGAATTTCCATGTTGTATCAACGTGCATTAGCGGAAATGGCGGCGCTCCAGGCGCAAACGCTTTACGCGCAAGATGCAGCATGACAGAAGAGTCTTTACCAACGGAGTAGAGCATGACTGGGTTATCAAATTCAGCCGCGACTTCGCGCATGATGTGAATCGATTCGGCTTCCAGCTGTTTTAAGTGTGTTATGCGTTCTGCAGTCATCGTCATATGAGATAATCCCTTTGTGTTTAAAATCCATAAATCAGCGTAATCGAACTGAGCGTGATGACGCCGTACATTAGGCTGACAGGTAGCCCAATTCGCAGAAAATCGTTAAATCGATATTGACCTGCGTTGTAAACCATCAAGTTTGTTTGGTAGCCATAAGGGCTGACAAAACTGGCACTCGCACCAAAAGCAACGGCAAGGATAAAACTGTGAAAGTCCACGTTTAAAGCTTGAGCCAGCCCAAAGGCTATAGGAAACATGAGGGCGGCAGCGGCGTTATTTGTCACCAATTCGGTGAGCAGCCACGTCAACCCATATATCAGTGCCAGTCCTAAAAATGGGGTAAAGAGGTTTGGGTTATTAATAATGACCTCTTCCAGAGTGTTTAACGCTTGAGTATTCATCAGCGCTTGGGAAAGTACGAGCGCCGACGAAATGATCAGCCAAATCTGCTTTGGTAAGCGATGCAAAATTTCGTTTCCACTTAGGCAGCCAGTAAGCAGATAAAGCCCCAGCAGTAAAAACACGCTTTCAAATAAGGGCAGTAGACCAAACGCGGCACTCGTTATGGCGAGCAAAAAGCCGCTGATCGCGAGAAGTTCTTTGCGTCCGTGAAGCATATGGTCAGTTTCATAACCACTGATCATATAAAAGTTTTTACTAATGTTATGGCGACTACGAAAATCGTCTCCAACCGCAAGCACCAAATAATCGCCAGGGCGCAATTTTATATCACCAAGTTTTCCCGACACGCGTTCACCATCGCGTTTCATCGCCACGACAGCTGCATCAAATCGAGCGCGAAATCCGGCATGTTTTAAGGTTTTGCCACTGAGGATACTTTCGGGTCTGATAACCACTTCAATCAAGTTATCAATCGGTAGACCATTTTCACGCGCAAAGAGATTCAATCCAGGAATTTGATGAAATAAAGAGACTTTCTTAATATCACCACTAAAGATTAAACGATCTCCCGCTTCGACCACTTCGTTTGGCGCCACAGGAGAAATAAGATGATGGTGACGTAAAATTTCTACCAGAAACAAGCTTTCCAGATTTCGCAGCCCATTTTCTTCAATGGTTTTACCAATGAGTGGGGAGTCTAGAGTTACCTTAGTATCGATAAAATAGTCAGCGGCCATCGATGTATGGCGTGATTTCATTGGCAGCGTGCCAGAAAGAAAAAATAAAACGACGCCACAACCAACCACAAGCAGCCCACCGACAAGTGTGAAATCAAAAAAACCTAACGATGGAAGATTGGCGTCGAGCACCATACTATTAACAATTAAGTTCGTTGATGTGCCTACCAAGGTTAATGTTCCACCCAAAATAGCGGCATACGAAAGTGGAATTAATAACCGACTTGCAGGGTGATGCGGGTTATTTCGAATTGGAGCCAGCATGGTCGACACTACCGCCGTGTTATTTAGAAACGCAGACGACAATGTGGTAATTGAAAATAGACGGAGCCAAGTTGCTTGGTAACTGGGTTTTATGACAAAGGTTGCCAGAACACGTAATAAGCTGGTTTTTTCCAACGCAATAGAGCACACCATGAGCAAAATTAGCGTCAATAACCCTTGATTTGCAAAACTGGCAATCACTTGTTGAGTGCTGACAAGTCCAGACGCAACAAGAACAACCAGCAGCACACCAAACACCTTTTCAGGGCGTGTTTGGTAGCGAATAAGCCCCAAAATAGTGGCGATAAATAGGGCTATCACAATGTAAGATGATGGTACGTCTATCATATTAATTGCCTTCCGTTGCGTTTGTTGCAGTATACAGCAACGAGCGCAACCAAAAAGCAATAAGTTATAGATAAATAAAACGATATAACCATATCTTATAACCATTGGTTTCACTGAAGTGGCGTTTAATCGATTTAAAAGGGTTGGCTCTCACAAACCTCATCACATAGTTTGTCTATGTTCACGAGGTGCTCAGAGGCATTGTTCTTTTGGCGTCTGCCTACATCTTCAAGTTGCTTGGGTTTAGAGGTCGTTGTATCGCTAAAATGTCTCGAGTATTTACGCGAATATTATAACTCTGGACTATAGTTAAGCACATAATTGCATAATGGAGTTCAAGGTTTCTTTATGGCGCTAACGAAACATCGGGAGCTGTTTGCTGTCATTCGCAAATTTAACGGGATCGCTATCGCGATTTCAGCTGCCGTCAGTTCGTTAGCCTATTGGAGCTACCAAACCGAACAAACAGCACTCTTGTTTGCCGGTTTGGTCTTTGTCGCGCTGCTGTTGATTTTGTTACCTTTAGCCGTTTTCGCTGCATTGACCAACTATCGTCAACTTAAACGTGAACAACGACAACGCGAACAAATGGAGCACTACTCTAATATTATCGACAAGCATGTTCCGATTATGGAGACCAATCTTTCGGGGAAAATTGTTCGCTGCAACGCGGCATTGTGTCAACTAAGCGGCTATCAAACGAGTGAATTAATTGGCGAGGACGCCGCGATGATCCGTCACCCATCTGCCGTGGTAGTCTCGTTTCGTGAAATGTGGAAAAGCATTTCCCACACCAATAAATGGACTGGTGAATTTCATAATCAAACCAAATCAGGTGATGACTTTTGGCTAAAGGCCGATGTGATACCGGTGTATCGTGATGATGGTAAACTCAATGGTTTTTTATCTATTGCGAGCGATATCAGTGACAAAAAACGGCTGGAACAACATTCACTACTTGATTGTTTAACGGGGTTGGCCAATCGCACTCAATTAGAAACAGTTCTTAGCGCTGCGCATTATCAGGCGTCACGTTATCATCATCCATTTTCTATTTTGCTGATCGATATAGATTATTTTAAGTCCGTTAACGATAGTTTTGGTCACTTAGCAGGGGATCAAGTTTTAAAAGCACTGGGGCAGTTGCTTCGTCAGTCAACGCGAACAAGTGATTGTGCCGGTCGGTGGGGCGGTGAGGAGTTTATGATTGTTTGCCAAGATACCGATTTACCCAGTGCCGTTGCTTTTGCTGATAGGTTACTTAACGTCATTAGCCATTTTCATTTTCCTCATGTCGGAGAGTTAACCGTTAGTATTGGGGTTGCGCAGTATCAAGGCGAAGGCCCACTATTGGACGTAATCCAAGCAGCTGATGTTCATCTCTATCGCGCTAAATCACAAGGGCGTAACCAAATTTCTAGTATGTGCAGTGTATCGTCACTCGCTCTAAATGAGTCGCTCTCGACCAATACGAGACAGTCGAAACAGTCTTTACCACTGTAATCGTGCAATGACTTAAATCGTGCTTTGAACTGGCGATCGCCAACCTGTGATGTGATACATCAACAAGAAAACTGTAATTTCAAATGATGCTAAGACTGAAAAGTGGCAACGCGCTGGAGCCTTATTCATTTTACTGCTCGAAGCTTTTGTCATTAAACGCCTTAATTTGAATAACTGGATTCAAAATAGGCAAAGAAATGAATTGGAAGGTGTTGGGAAGTAGTGCATTTATTTGGGCGGGGAGTATTGTCACATCACCGAACGTTATGAGCGTTCCGATAGTGACACTCGCAAGCGAGTACGATGCAGACATTAGGCTTGCAGATTACTGGATGAGCGAGAAACTTGATGGGATACGAGCTTTTTGGAACGGATATGCGTTATTGACCCGTTCCGGAAAACCAATACACGCTCCAACATGGTTTACGGAGCCGCTACCAGAGTTCCCGCTCGATGGGGAATTGTGGATAGCGCGTAATGCTTTTAATGACGTCCAAAAAACGGTGCTTGATAACGAGCCTGATGACGCTGCTTGGCGCGATTTATTCTTTATGGTGTTTGATACGCCACATGTGCCAAGTGTATTTCCCGAGCGTCTAGCAAAGTTAGAACAATGGCACAAAGAATCGCCAGTTAAACACGTCAAAGTGGTTTCTCACCGCTCCATAGCCAGTGAATCCGCGCTTTTTGACTATCTTGAGTCAGTCGTTGATCAAGGTGGTGAAGGCATTATGCTGCGTAAGCTTGATACGCGCTATCGAGTAGGGAGAAGTGATGATCTCATTAAAGTGAAACGCCATCAGTCTCAAGAAGTCACCGTGATTGGTTATAAGGCCGGTAAAGGTCGACTCGATGGTTTGCTTGGCTCACTTTGGGTTGAAAGTGATGATGGGCTAAGGTTCTATGTTGGGTCAGGTTTTAGTGATGAGCAAAGACGATCTCCACCAGTGCTGGGCTCTAAGATCACCATTCACCATAATGGCGTTACGCATAATGGGATCCCAAGATTTGCGCGCTTTGCGCATATAAGGCGTCCTGAATGAACTCAGAATTATGTCATAAGTCATTTTAGCTCAGGCAAATGACCACACCGCTGAAATAGAGTTTGCCATACCATCACATGTTCTTTGATTGCTACGCGAAATTGTCGATGCGCCTGGGTAATCGGATAGGGCTGATCAACAGAATCAAAAGCTACGGCAATTATTTCAATGTTTGGCGATAGCGCAATATACAGTTTATCCAATTTCGCCGTATAGGGTTGAAGCGCTTCAATGTAGTAACGTTGAAAGACGTTATTGAGCCGCTGAAATTGTGTCGGGTCTCGTTGAGGTCCACATAATATGTTGCTTTGTTCCTGCTTGACCATCTCAGAGGCCAAATTGAGCCATTGCGTCGTTCGAATAAGGGAAAAGTAGAGTGGGCCAATGAGCGGCGTTTTCTCAATTGCCTCTTGCAAGCCAATGACAGTCTCTGGAATAAATGTCTGCTCGTGATCGATCTGCTCCCTTAATTGAGTCAAAGCAAGACTGAGCGTGGCGCGATGTGAGAAAGCCGCATCGGGTAGCCATTGATTCCCTAAGAGTTGCTTTTGCATTGTTTCACTTGATGTCAGTAAGTTATGCCAGTGCCACTGCAAATGCTGCTGTTTTGTTTGATAAAGCGTTTCTAGCTCTGACCGCAATTTGGGCGACAATGAATGAGGGTTCGTTGCACTGGTGTTATTTTTCTCCTCTGTTAGGCACTGCTCAAGCGTTTGGGTGAGGCTGAGTTGGTAATCAAAATTGGCAAATGCATCTTGGACTTTGCCAAGTGACGAGTTCTTTTCAGCGATAAGTTGAAAGAGTCCGCAATGGCGCAGCTCATAGCTGTCGAGAAGGCCAAGTGTCAAACGAGGGATTGTGATTTGTACGTCACGAACGCTTGGAGCTTTTATGGAAATGAGCGGTGGCGTGGCTGGTGCTTTAATGTCGAAAACGTTAGCAAGGCGTGTGGCGTAGCGTTCAAAACGCGTTTCTTCCTCAGATTGAAAAGGGAGGCAGCTTGACAGGAAAAAAGGCAGGATCGTAATCAAAATACGAGATCGACAACGATGGCTCAGGACTCTGATTATCAATGGCTGTTCCTTTAAATGTTATTATTAAAGTCAGTGATACGCTTTCCAATCCACGTAGAACGGGTATGGCCAAGTATAATTATTTTAACAATGTGGTGCTGTAGCGAGTTCAATATTAACATGATATACATGCCCAACTTGAAGTGGCAGCTATTTTCTTTAAGAAATTAAGGGGCTGGCTCTCACAAACATCATCACATAGTTCATCTATGTTCACGAAATGCTCAGAGGTTTTATTCACTTGCCGCCAATCTGCATTTCCAAGTTATTTGGGCATAAATGACGTACAAGCACGCCGTTGACCTCGAAAAAAAACGCCACGGCACATAACAAAATGGCCGTGGCGTTTACTATTTGGACTGCGAGTGTTTGAGCAAAGAACGATCAATCAGCGAAGCGTAATTGATAAGCGTCGTCTTGTTTATGCAACCAACGCAAACGGCTGCCAAGCATGATAGCGGCGCAGGACAAACCTAAAATGAACCCGAGCCAATAGCCTTGTGCTCCCATAGGTTCCACAATCCAATCGGTGGCACCAAGAATATGACCACTTGGCAAACCAACCAGCCAATACGCAATAAAGGTACGATTGAAGATAGCTCGCATGTCTTTATAACCACGAAGCGCGCCAGCTGCGATGACTTGAATCGAATCAGCGCATTGATAGACCGCAGAAAAGATCAAAAGCTGCGTTGCGAGTGCCACTACTTCGGGGCTGTCGGTATAAAGTGCGGTAATTTGCTCACGGAATAGTATCGTCATCGCGCCCGAAAGGATTGCTGCGGTAAATCCAACCAATAAACCAACATGAGATGCGATACGCGCCCCTTCGGTGGTCGATTGTCCCAGTTTGTAACCGACACGAATACTGACTGCAGCGCCAATGCTCATTGGCATAATAAAGAGCAATGATGAAAAGTTAAGTGCGACTTGATGCGCTGCAACCACCGTCGGGCCAAGCGGCGCTACTAAAAGTGCAACAACCGCAAACAAGGTGACTTCAAAGAACAGAGCGGCAGCAACCGGAAAACCTAAACGGAACAAACGTACTTGCTCGCGCCACTGCAATGGATGAAACTGTTCAAATAGTTTAATTTTAGCTAATTTTTTGCTGCTGATGACGTAGGTGAGTAGCATAAGGAACATTGCCCAATAGACAATGGCAGTCGCGACACCACAACCAACGCCGCCAAGCGCGGGCATACCTAATTTGCCATAAACAAACATCCAGTTAAGGGGAATGTTCAGTAACAAGCCAATAAAACCAATCACCATAGCGGGTTTGGTCATTGACATGCCATCGGTAAAACTGCGTAGTGCTTGAAATAACAGATAAGCAGGTACAGCAAAAGCGACGGCATGAATATAACCCATGGTTTTAGCGCCCATTTCTGCATGTACATCCATGATACTTAGAATGAATTCCGTTTGTAGCAGTACCAGTACAATCGGTACACTAATGAGCAAGGCAAGAAAAGCCCCTTGCTGGATCTCAAATGGAATGCGAGATTGACGTCCTGCGCCGTTAAGTTGCGCGACGACAGGCACCAAGGCCATTAACAACCCAATTCCAAATAAAATCGATGGTAGCCAGATACTGGCTGCAACCGAAACGGCCGCCATATCGATGGCGCTAACGCCACCAGCCATCACGGTATCCACAAAACCCATACCGGTTTGAGCGGCAGAAGCAATAAGAACGGGAGTCGCAAGCTTAATTAAGCCGCGAGCTTCTTCTTTATAACGGTGCACGAGAAACTCCAGAAAAAGAACCGGTTTGGAAAAATAGGTTCTAGAAGGGCGGGGTAGGTCAGTGTTACCCGGCAAAACTTAATGGGTGATACCCTAATGTGTAGCAAACGATGAATATCATACACTGCGTCGATGGCACTCTATGGTAGGATCATCAAGTAAATAAGGTCATTCTGTGGAACTTACGTGCACAGACAGATAAGCGACTTGACGCTCTCATGGGAGTGCGTCATCGTTTGCCGGCTGATAATAATCAAATGTTGACTTTTTATCCATAAAATTTGAGAGGAATTGAATGTTCACAGGCATCGTAAAAGGTATGGCGCAATTAGTTGGAATTGATAAGAAGGAGCAGTTTCAAACTCACACATTACGCTTTGAGCCTGAGTGGTCTGCTGGGCTCGCGATTGGCGCGTCTGTTGCGCACAATGGCTGTTGTCTGACCGTGACTCGAATGGATGGCGAGCTGGTCTCTTTTGATTTGATGCAAGCCACGTTGCGTCTTACTAACTTGGGACGGTTGCAAGTTGGCGATTTTGTTAATATTGAACGTGCGGCCAGAATCGGCGACGAAATCGGCGGCCATAACATGTCTGGCCACATCACATTGCAAGCCGATATTGTTGATGTAATTAATACGCCCAATAACCGTGCAATTTGGTTTAGCATTCCGCTAGGAATGGCCAAATATGTACTTGAAAAAGGTTACATTGGGATCGATGGCTGTTCATTGACGATTGGTGAGGTTAAGAGTGATGCCGCATCGCCGTTGGCTCATTTTTGCGTGCATTTGATTCCAGAAACGTTATCGCGCACGCTGTTTGGGCGACGAGTTGTAGGGGATAAAGTCAACATTGAATTTGACCCTCAAACGCAGGCGATCGTCGACACTGTTGAGCGCGTTCTTGCTCAGCGCAGCTAGTGGATGTTGACCTTTTGAGCGACAAACATTCGAAAGGTCAATCATGTATCTTGACGAGACTCAACGGTGGCGCAAGTTAAAAAACTTGCTCATCATCGGCGTCAATGAACAACTGCACTTCGTCATGCAATTCGTCAACAACCATATTGAGGTGAATAGCGTTGCAGCATGCCGGGCAGTCATCGTAAAAATCTTGGCTACCATTGCTTGCATCAAGTGTTAGTGAAATCGCGTGTCCGCAGTGCGGACACTCAACATTACGTTCCGAGAAATTGCGCATACTTCGGTTCCCCACGTGTTAGCGATACTCAAATTACGCGAAAAAACTAATGCGATGTTTGTTCGAGTATCGATTCTGATTTGACAACGACAACATCAAAGGTGTGCCATGCCCCTCAAATCGAGTATGAGGAACGAAGTTGTTATCCGCGCTTAAATAAGTACAAAATTTGAACTCATCCTCACTATTAATACAAATGAAACTTAAAGTCGTAGTAGGTTCTGCTTTAGCGCGCAAGTAAGTGGCGGATATGGTCGTTTGTCTGATTAATATACTCGCCCCCAAACAGCAGGCAATGATTTAACAGGTGGTAGAGGTTATAAACTGGTTGCCTTGCAATAAAGCCACTATCTAAAGGGGCAACAGATTGATAGCTGGCGTAAAAAGAGTCAGAAAATGGTTTAAACAGCTGAGTCATGGCAATGTCACACTCTCGGTCGCCCCAGTAGCTTGATGGATTAAAACAAAGTGGTCCAAACGGGGAACTCGATGTATTGCCTTGGCACAGATTTCCATGAAGAAGTGATGGTGTAGGTTGATGTCCTGCCAGCTGTTTTTCGATGAGTTGGATTAGGTCGTCGATGTCGGCAAATACAACGCCTTTCTCTTTCAAAAGCTGTAATTGCCAGCCCACTCGCTGTTCAGAAAAAAAACTCGACCAACGTTTATGCCAACTATTGGGCTGCAATGTTGTGCCAATGTAGTTGTCTTCATCAAAACCGTACTCTTTCTGTTCGCCCCACAGATGCAATCGTGCTAATTGCTCGCCGAGTTTGATGCTGTCACTGTCTAACGCCAATGCGCGTGTTGGAATGTAATTAAGAATAATAAAGGCGCGCTCTCCAGTTGCACCTGTTGCGACAAATTCTGGAACAAATAGAGTCGAACTTGCACGAAGCGCAGCTAAATTTCGAGCTTCAGCCTCAAATACCACGCGGTGGCGCCGTTCGTTAATTTTGATGAAGTAACGCTCCTCGCCGTCTGACAGCATGTAACATTGATTAATGTCACCCCCATCGATAGCGATGCGTTCATCAATATTAAAGTCAAATTGCAACGTCTCTGAAAGTTGTTGGGAGATTGCTTGCCACATAATGACCTCACTAGAGAGAGAAACGCTTCTTCACCTTAGTGTATCCGACTGGAAATTTCCAAAATTGGGTACCCGAGCAAATTTCTCACAATGCCATGTTATGAAAGCGATCCAAACCTTATAATTGTGAAACAGATCTATCTCCTGAGGATTATGAAAAATAAAGCATTGAGCTAAAAGTAATTTAAGAAGATGATATAACTTTGAGGTTGGTTCCAGAAATTTCGATGAAAATACTCATATGCGATGATTCCGCGCTCGCGCGAAAGTCGATTTTGTGCTCGATAGTACAGACTGCTGAAACAGAGTTACTTCAGGCCGAAAATGGTCGTGAAGCGCTTCAGCTCATGATGGAACATAACATTGATGTATTATTTCTCGATCTCACCATGCCAGTGATGGATGGCTTTGATGTTCTGCGCACTCTGCCAGTGAGTAATTATCACACGGAGGTCATTGTAGTCTCCGGTGATGTCCAGCGCGAGTCACAGCAACGCTGTTTAGCTTTAGGCGCAAAGGCATTTGTGTCTAAACCGTTTCGTAATGAAGAAGTGGCTGATCTTTTTGATGCTCTAGGTCTGCAATTTGTCGGTTCACTTGAGCGTCAAACACCTGTGAATCATCAAGGTGCTACGTCTCCAATTTCGTCATTAGCGAAGTTCAGAGAACTGACTAATGTTGCTCTTGGTAAAGGCGCCGCGATTATTTCCGATCATATGCATGAGTTTATTCAGTTACCTGAACCTCAGGTTGGGCCGCTCACCACGGGCGAATTGCAAATGACGCTGGTCGATGTTTTAAATCGTCCGAATTCGGAAGCCGTTACTCAACGCTTTGTCGGCGGGGGAGTTCATGGTGAAGCCTTAGTCTGTTTACGAGGCAGTGATATTGAGCGAGTCGGTGAGCGCCTTGGCGATTGTCTTGATTTCAGTACTCATAATGAAGTACTGCTCAATATATCAAATATGCTGGTATCGTCATTTCTAACGTCACTTGGCAATCAATTGGATTTGGTGTTTTCTCTGCGACAACCTGCGATTATCGAAACATTAACTGCACCAGATGCCACTTTACGAGAAAGTGAAGAGTTGTTTACCATCGAATACACTTATTTCGCAGAAAACCTGGATTTCGAGTGTGAAGTTTTATTTTTACTGGATAAGACATCGGTCGATATTATCTATCGTATTGTGGAGGTGTTATGAATTCGGAGATAACCCTAAATATAAGTGAGTTTCATTGGGTTACACAAATTCTTGATACTATGGATGCAGGCTTAGTGGTACTTGATCGCGATTATGTTGTGTCGGTATGGAACAGCTTTATGCAATCGTACAGCGGCGTACTGTCACAAGATATCATTGGGAAAAATTTATTTGATGCGGTGCCTGACTTACCGCAAGAGTGGTTAAAAAACCGTGTTAAAACTGCGCTAACCTTGGAAACAAGAACGTTTTCAAGTTGGGAAAATCGACCTTATTTATTTCGATTTCACAATTTCTCCCCTGTATCCCACGGCAGCAGTTATATGTACCAAGATGTTGTGATTACTCCGTTGCGAGACTTATCTGGTGAGATAGGCCATATCGCACTGCAAATCAATGATGTTTCCGAAATTGCGCTGAATAAAATTCATTTACGCGAAACCAATCAACACCTTTCCGATATCAGCCGCAAAGATGGGTTAACTGGGCTGCTAAATCGAGCATTTTGGGAACAAAAGCTTAGAGATGAATACAATTTACGTCAGTTTATCGAAGGCAAAAGCAGTTTAGTCATTTTCGATATTGACCACTTTAAGAAAATTAATGATACCTATGGTCACAATGCGGGCGATGAAGTGATTAAATATACCGCTGATGTGCTTCGAAAAACCGCTCGTGTCAGTGATTTTTGTGGCCGTTATGGCGGTGAAGAGTTTACGGTGCTTCTTCCTAATACAACGGCGGACCAAGCAAAATATTTTGCCGAACGTTTACGAAAGCGGATCGCCGCAGAAATTTTGAATGTTGATGGTAAGTTGATCCGCTTTACCGTTAGTCTCGGCGTGTGTGAATATCGAAGTAATATGCTGAGTCACATTGATTGGTTAAAAAAAGTGGATCGTGCTCTTTATCACTCCAAAGAAAATGGCCGTAATCAGACGACGATTATCGATTAAACATACTTGATTCAGATCACTTTTTCATTTCATTTTACTGCAACAATAACAGTATTATCTTAGTATAACCAAGCTTTGATTGCCGTTTATATATTACTTTGTGACAGAAACATTTTGGGTATCGATTTCTTTTTTGTATGATTTGGGGGTAACGTGGTTGTCGAAACGGAAGGTTACAATGCGTTAATTGAGTATTTGACTGATAATTTTGATGTGTTTCTGGTAGAGGAAGGTAGTACCGATACAGAAACCGTTGAGGATGTCGTAACCGACATGATTTCGTCAAATATTATGGCCGTGTTTGAACAAAACCCATCAATGCACACAACCGTGCGCTTTCAATTGCTCAAAGAGGCGGACTCAGTGGTGGAAGATTTATCGGAAATTTTAGCTGGCGTTTGGCGCAAAAAGGCCAGTAATGAACAAATTTCGTTTTTAGATGAGTACGTCGCTTTAGTAAAAAATTTGTTTGATAATGCAGTGACCACCTACGATTAAGTTTTTAAATCATACGATTTCGGTTCATTCTATCTTTGAGTGAACCTTCTCACCTTAACCCACTCTTCACATCTAACCTCACTACCATAAATCTGCATCCTCAAGTTGTTTGGATATATCTACAACGAATAGTGTTTTTAATACAATTCGATTGAAGTCAAATAACATCATACTTTTCTAATCTTATTTTATTCGATGTGCCGCCTAATGCTCTGTCGTTTAAGCATAAATGCCGCAAAATTCATTGTTAAATCAATTGCATATAAGGTGTGTTTTATTAGATTGATAACGCATACTGAAACAATTGTGTAACATGCGAACCGTACCATTGCTGACGTTTTAAAGCGCCTCGCGCTAAATTTTGTCAATGGATGTTCGCTCACATGGAAAAAAAATCGCGTTTTTCACTCTCACTGCTGCAGACGGTCAGTGGCATTTTTCTCACACTAATTATTTTAGTTATCGCATTATCTTCAGTGACGTACCGAGGTGTTGATCAAGTTGAAGGTCAATTTGATAAGCTGGCTACTGGCGCACTGCCTCTATTTGTTGTAAATGCCCAGCTGACACAGTCAATTCTTGAGCAGGTGAAATGGCTAAACTTCGCTGCGACCAGAGAAAATCTTGAACAGCTAGCGCCAATAGAAGAGCAACTTGAATCCCTTACTCGACAAAATCGACAGCTCATGGCCTCTATTGCTGCCGCTGAGTCTGAATTTAACGGCACGATTAAACGAGCCGAGCAAGAGCAATTGGTCACAGCGATTGAGCTTTTGGCTAACGTATCGGATAAGGCTTTTCGTGCCCAGCGTGATTTACTGACGTCTCAGGCAAGTATTGATGAGCAAATCCCAAGCTTTCGTTATGGATTGAGCTCGATAGGACCAGAGATGATTCGTATTAGCTCATTTTTGGCTTTTGACAATCCAGAAGCGCAAGACGCGGCAAATCGTTTTAACTCCAGCGCAAGTTCGATGGAAAGCACGTTTATGGTTTTGATGATGAATCAATCGGCTGCGCTTGCTGATCAAGAGTATAAAGAGATGCGCAATCGTCTTGCGGGAATTAATTTAGCCTACGATGACTTTAAAGAGTGGTATCCAGAAATTGACGAGTTTGCCAGTTTAAGCGCGCCGTATCAGATGGTCACAGCCGGGTTCCAAGATGACGGTGTACTCAAGCAAATTTTAGTACAGTTAACGCGTCGTCAAGCGCAAAAGCATCAGTTAGACCAAGTCGCTCAGCTGGTTGATCAAACAATACAGCAACTGAATGACATTTCTGATGCGGCGAACAGAGGCATCAGTAAAAGTGAAAAAATTGTTTCTGACACGATATCCGATCTTGTTGTTATGCTGGTGGGGACAGGGTTGATTATTGTCACTATCGTGGTTCTGGCATGGTATCGACTACGCCGCTGGATAAAGCGTGGAATTAAAGGCATTACCGCTCAGTTAACTCAACTGACAAATCATGATCTCTCTCAGCGTGCCCCGCTAGTAGGTCCGTTTGAGATGAAAGTTATCGCAAACCAGCTGAATGTGGTCATGGAAAGTACCCATGATTCAATCGCGATGGTAACGCAAAATTGTGAAACCTTATATCAAATGGCCGAGGTTAGTGCTGGCGCTGCCGATGAATCTTATCGAAGCATCGAAAAGCAAAATCAGTCCCTGAGCACTATGGTCGCCAATGTCACTCAATTGGCAACCTCAACCAAGGAAATTGCGACGATCACTACGGCAAGTTTTGAAAATGCCAAACTGGCTAATACCGGAACCCGCGCTGGTGTTGCAGTTGTTGAGCGCAGTAACCAGCGTTTACAGCTCTTGGAATCGTCATTAAACATCAATGAGACGGCCATGATGCAGTTGGAACAGCGAGTTAGTGAAATTCGTGAAATGGTGGATTTAATCAGTGGTATTGCAGACAACACCAATTTGCTGGCGCTCAATGCCGCGATCGAAGCCGCACGAGCCGGGGAGCAAGGGCGAGGGTTTGCGGTCGTTGCCGATGAAGTTCGCAAATTAGCCAAGGACACAAGCCAACAGACGACCAATATTCGTGACATTATGGCGGAATTGATTGAAGCTGCCGCGAAAAGTCGCCAAGCGGTAATGGACTCTCGGCGAGAAATGAGTGAGGCACTTGAGGCAAGTCAAGCAGTCAAGTTGGTTTTTAGTGACATCGAACGTTCAGTGGATGATATTTTAGCGCAAGCCGAGCGAATTTCCGTGGCGACTGAAGAGCAAGAGCGCGCAACAATCGATGTAAGTCAAGCGATAACCCTCATCTCTCAACAAGGCGATCATACCAAGCTGCAACTGGCTTCCATGGTTGAAAGCTCGGAAAATGTCGCAGACATAGCCGGGCATCAGCAGGCAATGTTACACAAGTATCAGTTGTCTAGTCATCTTGCGTCCTAGAATGACGAAAAGGTTGAGTGAGCAATTTGTCAATTCGAAGTTCCTGTGGATCGCGAAAAGTGGCAAGGCCAATTGTCATTGAATCATGGCCATCTTTCGGAGTTGGACAGTAGCTTTGAAAAATACGATCCCAGATAGAGAGACAAAAACCAAAGTTACTGTGAGTTTCATTAAGGTGCATCGAGTGATGGACTCGATGCATATCCGGTGTAACAAGAAAGCGGCGAAGCTTGCGATCAAATGCCGAGTCAAGATAGCCGTTACTGTGGTTAAACAGAGCACAAGCATTCAACAACACTTCAAAAATGACGACTGAGATCGGTGGAGCGCCAAGCGCAAAGACCAGAGCGATTTTGTAGAGCATTGACAGTACAATTTCGAGCGGATGAAAGCGCAGCCCGGTACTCGCATCGATGTCAAGATCGGCATGATGCATTCGATGTAAGCGCCATAACCATGAAATTCGGTGAAATCCGCGGTGCTGCCAGTAAATAGCACAATCAAACACAATGACAGCAATGATTACGGCAACCCACGGAACGGCTTGATTTAAAGCTCCATCTGGCCAATTGAACAACCCCCATTGATGGGTCTGTGCTATTAAGGCCGCTTGAAACGCCGCAAGCGGCAGAATCACATTTACTGTCAGCGCTCCGATGGCAACAAGGCTGAGATTGTTGAGCCATCGGTAGCTTTTGCCCTGCGTAAGAGGTCGGCGAGGAGCCTGAAGCTCCCATGCGAGGCACAGTAGCAATACTATGCCAAACACGCTGAGTCTGATCGTAGTTGGATCTTCCATGTACACTCCTTGCAGCGAAAATGAACTGAGTTCACTCGCATCTTACAGATGATTAGCGTTACAATCAGGGCTTAACGAATTTATCGATGATTTTTATTCCATGCGTCAGCACGCCTTTCACCATCTATATCAACAGCGCAAAGCCAACTCTACCAAGCCTTTTAATGCTCGTGGCAGTAAAGTCAGTCGCTGCTCTTATTGCCAAGTTGCGACCGATTTTTGTTTATGTGGCGACCAGCCCAACATTAACACGAACGTCGCTGTCATGCTGATCGTTTCCGATAACGAAGTGATGAAACCGAGTAATACCGGAAGGCTTATTGCGGATGTTGTAAAGGAAACGTATGTCTACCAGTGGAATCGAACGGATCCCGACGCTGATATGCTTAATTGGCTCAATCATCCAGACTATTACCCCGTTGTGGTATTCCCAGACAGTTATACCGATGACAAAACCCGTCTGATCACTGAGGTGCGCGGCAAAGAGTGTGAGCATCGCAAACCGTTGCTGATTTTTATTGATGGTAGTTGGCGTGAAGCGCGCAGAATATTTCGTCGTTCGCCTTGGCTTAGTGAGCTGCCAGTATTGTCGATAGCCCCTCAAGCATTGTCACAATACATGATGCGTCATTCTGACAACGAACAGCACCTCTCTACTGCTGAGGTAGCCAGCATTGTGCTTGACCAGGTTCAAGAAGTACAAGCGGCGCAAACATTGCAGCTGTGGTTCGAAGTATTTCGTGAAAGTTATCTGTTGTCAAAAACGCGATTAAAACCGGATCTGACTCGGCCATGCTTACAGACGTATCGAGACGCCGTTTTACCATAACTGGGTACTAAGGCTAAGTGGTCACTTAGTCGCCAAGTCTTAATTTAACTCTCTCGCAAACTCACAATTAGTGTCGTAAACCCAGCTAAATTTAATGTAGGTCACGGTTTAGCGTGGGCGAGATATGGATAATAGCCAAAGTTATTGTTATTTCCCCACTATTTAACTTATCTGCCGCTCTCTCTGCCATTTGGTAAATCCATTTATCCCATGCTTAAAGTGCACATTGGACAATTTGGCACCAAATTCGAGTGAGAGTAAGGCATTTGAGTGATGATAACGGGTGATCTTTAGGAGATAAAGGATGTATTACGGCTTTGATGTTGGCGGCACAAAAATTGAGTTTGGTGCGTTTGATGATAATTTAAACCGCGTCGCGACAGAGCGTGTTCCAACCCCAACCGATGATTATCAGCAGTTGCTTGATACCCTCGCTGGCCTGATTAAGAAATACGACCAACAATTCCAATGCGAAGGTAAAATTGGTCTGGGCCTTCCTGGCATGGAAGATGCTGAAACGGGTGCAGTATTGACGGTTAACGTTCCCGCCGCGAAAGGAAAAATGCTACGCCGTGATTTAGAAGCCATTATTGGTCGCAGTGTAAAAATCGAAAACGATGCGAACTGTTTTGCCTTATCCGAAGCTTGGGATGAAGAGTTACGTGATGCCCCTTCGGTCATGGGGATGATTCTAGGTACAGGTTTTGGCGGAGGCTTGGTTTTTGATGGCCAAATTTTCTCTGGCTATAACCATGTTGCGGGTGAAATCGGTCACGGTCGTCTACCTATTGATGCGTGGTTCCACCTTGGTGAAAATGCACCTTTGCTGCAGTGTGGCTGCGGTAAAAAAGGGTGTATGGATAACTATGTTTCAGGCCGAGGCTTTGAACTTCTTTATACTCATTACTACGGCGAAGAGAAAAAGGCGATTGATATCATTCAAGCGCAAGCTGCCGGTGAAGAGAAAGCAGTTGAGCACGTTGAACGCTTTATGGAATTGCTCGCTATTATTCTTGCGAACATGTTTACCGCGCACGATCCACATGTTGTTGTATTGGGCGGCGGCTTGTCAAACTACGAGCTGATTTATGAAGAAATGCCAAAACGTGTGCCGAAATACTTGTTATCTGTTGCAAAATGCCCACCAATTGTTAAAGCGAAACACGGTGATTCAGGCGGTGTTCGTGGCGCTGCATTTTTGAATATTAAAGGCTGATCGCACGAGAATTTCCATCATTTGCCTAGGCTACTCGATGCTGAAGCTGTAAGTGGTATAGGTGCGAAAAGGGGCAGTAAATACTGCCCCTTTTTTGCTGCCTACCTGCAACTCCAAGTTGTTTCGGTATATAACTTATTCACCGCGTGGTTTTTTCTGGCCAACGCCGCGATTTTCCTTCTGTGCTAAGGTTATCGTACCAAAGCCCAGTTTCTTAAAATGGTTATCACGGTAATTACGCACAGCTTTAGTGTCTGACACCATTTCCAGCTGCTGTTCCATTTTGAGAAAGTCGCGGATATCAATGCCTTCAGCTTCGGCAACGGCTTCATGAATGTTGCGATGTTGCTCATAAGAGAAAAGCAACGTTTTGTCTTCGTTTTTGTATGTGTAAAGGATGGTGCGTGCCATTAACATTCTCACGTTATTAAAGGAAATGCAGCGTCAGTAGAAAGCGAAGATGCTGCAAATAATGGGCTAGATTCTGCCTTGAAGTGGAATAATTGTCACGCTTTCTCCAACCTTAACCGTGTCAATGTAGGGCGCTATTTCAATCAGACAGTTTGCATTGCTCATAGAACGCAAAATCCCAGAGCCTTGTTCACCCGTTGTTTTAACACACACTTGTCCCTGACTATCAATGCTGAAATAGCCACGACTGAACTCAGTGCGCCCGATCCGCGAGCGAAGTGGTTCTGCAGCGCGTGCCGTTAACTTCATTGGCTGCCAGCTCTGTTCCCCTTGTAATTTGCGTAGCGCTGGCTCAACAAGCATGAGATAAGAGACCATCACTGCAACAGGGTTGCCGGGTAAGCCAAAAAATGGCTTTTGGTTAATCTGCCCAAACGCAAAAGGGCGGCCGGGGCGCATTGCAATGCGCCAAAATTGATTGCTGCCTAAGGTGTTGAGTGCCGCTTTGACGTGATCGGCATCGCCAACAGAAACTCCGCCAGAGGTAACAATGGCATCGACGTGTAGCGATACCTCCTCTAATGCCCGTGTGATTTGGATTTGGTCATCGGGCAAAATCCCCATATCTAAAACGGTATAACCAGATCGAGTTAATAGCGCGGCTAAAGTGGTGCGATTGGAATCAAAAATCGCGCCTTCGTGCTGAGTGCTGCCTGGCGCCACGACCTCATTGCCCGTTGAAAATAGCGCGACCTTTAGCGGGCGGTAACATAGCGCGTGAGTTAAGCCCAGTGACGACAACATACCCAATTCAGGTGCGCTCAATCGTGTGCCTGAGCTGAACACCGAGTCATTCTGGCGTAAATCTTCACCAGCGTGTCGCACATTCTGCTGTGACGTAATATTAGAAGATGAAAAAGTGACGGTGTCACCGTTAGTGGTGGCTTGTTCGTACATAACGACACTGTAGTCTGCCGAGGGCAGAGGGGCGCCAGTCATAATACGTAATGCTTCTCCAATTCCAATGGGCGCAGGTATGCCCATACCCGCGTAAATCGTACCGACAATACGATATGACGACTGAGCAAGGTCATCAGCGCGAATGGCAAAGCCGTCTAGGGCTGAGTTGTTAAACGGTGGTACATTCACTGGAGAATATACTGTTTCGGCTAGCACGCGGTCGAGCCCATCGGAAGTTGGGATAGACTCAAATGTGCTACAGGGAGATATTGCATCGAGAACCGATTGCTGCGCGTGCTCAACGCTCAGTGCGCTTGTGTGCGACTCGCAACTGATATTGTTGAGTTTGGCGGTCTCGTGATTGTGCGTATTGTCACTAACATAACGCCGAACAAACATTGCAATGGTATCTATATCATTGATTGACAGTTGTGGTAGCGAGGTGCTTGCGACGTGAGTATCAGCGGCAATCGCGATGATATTGTCATCAAAAGGGTGAAGCCAGGGTTTTCCGACCTCAAGTCGGTGAAGTTCGATTTTAGGGAACGCAATATTCTTGCACCCCTCGACTAAAATCACGTCCAATTCACGAGTATCAAATCGCGATAGCAGATAGTCAAAGTCTGCTTCTGCGCTGGGTGTTTCTGTCATCATCACATGGCGTAAGCGTGAGGCGATAAGCATTTGCGATGCACCTGCTTTACGTAACCGGTGGCTGTCTTTACCTGGTTTATCAACATCAAAATCGTGATGCGCGTGTTTTAACATGCCAACGCGAAGGCCACTGGCGACAAGTTTAGGCAGTAGCGCTTCTAGCAAAGTGGTTTTTCCAGTGCCAGAGTAGGCAGCAAAACCAAGTAGCGGCACGTGATTGACATGAGAGCGCATTATTGACCTCCAAAGTTGGCCAGTTCTTCTGGGGTATTAAGATTAATAAAGCAGTTTGGGTTATCGCTGAAGTCGACGAATTGGGTTTGACATTCATGATAGAAACAGACAATTTTTCGCTCGCCACGCTCTAAAAACGCGGTCAGTTTGGGCAAAACGCGTCGGTGGAAGAGGGTGAATACAGGTTGATGAAATTGGCCGTCGCTGGCAACGACGATATCAGTTTTCGCTTCTACTGCATTGCAAAACCGGCGTACTAAGTCGTCGGCGATCATCGGACTATCGCAGGGAACAAACCCAACCCAATCGGTTTGGGCGTGAGATAACCCAGCATGAATACCGCCCAAAGGGCCTGGGTAGTCAGCAAATTCATCACTGATAACTGGCGCAAACTGACGATAAGTCTCGATATTGCGATTTGCGTTTATGGTGATCTTATCGACTTGGAGACTGAGTTTCTTTATCACATGGGCAATGAGTGGCTCACTGTTGAGCAGAATAAGTCCTTTGTCATTGCCACCCATGCGGCTTGCTTGGCCCCCAGCAAGGATGACCCAGCTAGTTTCGTTTGGTTGAAGCATAGTGATTCTTATTGTTATTGTTCGGTTCTATGAGTTGAAGGCGCGGCGTTTCAACAAGTGTTCTGTTTTTGATCCACCACTGTTTCTTACACAGCTCTGTTAATGCGTTGGTTTGGTGGCTTGTGACAACAATGCTGGCTCCGCGATTGAGCAGATCGTCTGCCATGAGCGCAATTCGAGCAATCGACTCACTGTCGAGTGAGGCACTTGGCTCATCCATTAGTAAGATAGATGGTTTTAAGACCCAAGCTCGAGCCATCGCGACACGTTGCTTTTCGCCTCCCGATAACACTGACACATGTTCATTCGCTAGCGTTTCCAACCCCACCATCCGCAGTGCGTTTATCGCCGCCACACGCTTACTTTGTGTCGATTGCTTGCGATATTTTATCCCGTAAATCACATTATCGTATACGGTTGCATCAAACAAATAGGGTGATTGGTGCAAGTAGATAACATCGTTGCAAGGTTTTTTCTGCCACCACTTGCTCTTTGCACTGTGTACTTGCCCCTCACTTGGCTTAACCAAACCTGCGAGTATCTTCAGTAGCGTGGTTTTACCGACACCATTATCGCCAGTAAGGTAAATGGTGTCAGTAGGCGCGATGGTAAGGTGTGGAATGTAAAAGAGCACGCGTTCTTTAAAGCGCATGGATAACCCATCGGCAACGATCGTCATGAAACAGCCCCCTTTACATTATAGTCAGTTGCGCAGGTAGCCTCGGCCGCGCAAAGCAGACAGAAAAAAATTCAGGCTCAGTGCCAGTACGAGGAGCACGATGCCTAATGCGACCCCTTGAGCAAACGCACCTTTGGAGGTTTGCATTGAGATTGCGGTAGGAATGTTACGAGTCAATCCCATAATGTTGCCCCCGACCATCATCGAACAGCCAACCTCAGTGACAATGCGCGAAAACCCGGCAATTACCGCTGCGATTAATGGAAAACGCGTTTCCCAAATCATGGTCAGTGCCAAACGAAGTCGTGATGCACCCAGCGTTACCGCGGTCTCATACGCGCGTCGATCGCTTGATTGCAGCGCGCCGTGCATCATAGAGACCAGTACAGGAAAACAGATCAATATTTGCCCAACCATCATTGCTCGCTGAGTAAAGAGTAGCTGCCAATCACCCAATGGGCCTGCTCGAGAGAGCAGCATGTACAGTAAAAGGCCAATGACGACCGTAGGTACGGCTTGCAATGTATTGATCATCGTGAGCAGTACCCATTTGCCAGGAAATTCCCGATAGGCCAAGGTAAAAGAGATGAGCACCGCAGGTATGGTGACAACCAAAATGGCGCTTAATGACACGCTGAACGACACCATGACGATATTCCAAAGCGCCGGATCAAAATCAGTCAATAGCGTGAGTGCATCTTGAGTCGTTTGCCATAGTGAGGTCATTGCGCTTGCAGGCTGTTAGTATCAACATCGTTGTTTTCTGCGCTATTTGCCTGGGCGCTGGCGACAAAAAGTTGATCTCCGTTGAGTTGAAACTGGTTAATTAGTGCTTGCGCTTGTTGAGAAACCAACCAATCACTGAGGGCTTTCGCGCCGGTAAAGTTGATATCAGGGTAACGCTGATTACTGATAAGAATCACTTGATATGGATTAAAGAGCGCTTCATCGCCTTCATGGAGCAGTGTCAGTGCCAGTTTATTGCGGTAAGCAAGCCACGTGCCACGATCGGTCAATGTATAACCTTGCAGCTCAGAGGCCATGTTTAATGTCGGTCCCATACCTTGGCCAACCGAACGGTAATGAGAAAAAGTGGGCGAGATACGAGATAATTGCCAAAGCGAGCGTTCTTTTTTATGGGTACCCGAATCATCACCTCGCGAAACAAACAGAGCATTATTGCTCGCAATGGCACTCAAAGCGGCTGATGTGGTGTCGAGGTCCGCAATAGAAGCAGGGTCGTCACGCGGGCCGACGATGACAAAATCGTTATACATTAATGCGCGAGGTAACATACCAAAACCGGCCAAAACAAACTGCTGCTCTGCTTTTGGGGCGTGCGTTATGACCAAGTCGACATCGCCATTTTCACCCATTTTGAGCGCTTTTCCTGTTCCCGCTGCAATAATGCGCACTTTATATCCTGTTTCCATTTCGAAAATAGGCAGTAAGTAATCGAGCAAGCCACTGTGATAAGTTGATGTTGTGGTTGCCAAACGAATGTCAGTTTGAGTGGCAAGTGCGGAGTGGTGAACAAGCAACGAACCGAGAAGCAACACAAGTAGGGGAGAGCGAATACGCGCATTCGCCCACAATGTATAAAAAACACATTGCACTAAATTAGAAATCGGTTGGTGACACAGTTGCCGTTGTCGCCAGAATGCGCTCATGTGGAGACTCCAATCAAACCTCTTATTAATAACTCTATGTAATGTTGAAGAAAGTGCCACTGATAGAATGAAAAAAAACGCCCTTGCTCAATATTCCTGAGCAAGGGCGATTAAAAACATTGGATAACTGTTTTAGAAGTTTGCTGAGCGTGGTGTGCGTGGGAATGGGATCACATCACGAACATTACCCATACCAGTAACGTAGGAGACCAAACGCTCAAAGCCCAGGCCAAAACCTGCGTGTGGCACAGTGCCGTAACGACGAAGATCGCGATACCAGTTCATGTGTTCAGGATCAATGCCCATTTCACGCATGCGCGCATCGAGAATATCGAGACGCTCTTCACGTTGAGAGCCACCTATGATTTCCCCGATTCCAGGAGCCAGTACGTCCATCGCCGCAACTGTTTTACCATCGTCGTTCATACGCATGTAGAACGCTTTGATGTCTTTCGGGTAGTTTTTCACAATAACCGGAGCTTTGAAGTGCTGTTCGGCTAGGTAGCGCTCGTGCTCAGAAGACATGTCGATGCCCCATTCTACAGGGAATTCAAACTCACGGCCTGAATCGAGTAGAATTTGAATCGCATCGGTGTAATCTACCTGAGCAAAGTCTGACGATACGAATTGCTCAAGGCGAGTAATTGCTTCTTTATCGATGCGCTGTGCAAAGAACTCTAGATCATCACGACGCTCTTCTAAAACGGCCTTAAATACATACTTAAGCATGTCTTCTGCCAGTTTTGCTACGTCGTTGAGTTCTGCAAAGGCAACTTCAGGCTCCACCATCCAAAATTCGGCAAGGTGGCGACTGGTGTTTGAGTTTTCTGCGCGGAAAGTTGGGCCAAAAGTGTACACTTTGCTAAGTGCGCACGCGTAAGCTTCGGCATTTAGCTGACCTGAAACAGTAAGAAACGTCTCTTTACCAAAGAAATCTTCGTTGTAGTCAACCTTACCAGCATCAGTGCGCGGTAGGTTTTCCATATCGAGTGTCGATACGCGGAACATTTCGCCAGCGCCTTCAGCATCCGATGCCGTGATCAGTGGCGCAGAAACCCAGTAGTAGCCTTGTTCGTGATAGAAACGATGAATGGCCTGTGCCAAGCAGTTGCGTACACGAGCGACCGCGCCAATAACATTAGTACGAGGGCGAAGGTGAGCAACTTCACGAAGATACTCGATTGAGTGGCGTGTCTTCGCCATAGGGTAGGTGTCAGCGTCTTCAACCCAACCAACAACTTTCACCGCTGTTGCTGCAAGTTCAAAGGCTTGGCCCGCACCAGGCGAGGCGACGACGGTGCCAGTTACTTCGACCGAACAGCCTGTGGTCAGCTTTAGCACTTCATCATTATAATTATTGAGATTATTTGGGACCACGGCCTGAATCGGGTCGAAACAAGAGCCGTCATAGATGGCAAGGAATGAAATTCCAGCTTTGGAATCACGACGTGAGCGGACCCAGCCACGAACAGTCACTTCACTGTCGACTGGTAGCTTACCGCTGAATACGTCTTTTACAGGCGCGTAAGTCATGTTAAATAGGTTCTCCGTTAGAGTATAAATGCAGTGAAGAGCAAAGGCAGACAGACAAGGTATGTCATATATGCACTCAACACTGGATACGATTTTCGTAATCTAGCCCACATATTACCTGTCAATTCAATCGCATCAAGCGTTATTGTCGCTCTACGGTGAGAAAAGCACACAAATTACTCAGTTACTTAGTATCACCTCCATTCAATTGACCAAGCGCTTGAGTGTCGTGTGAAGATTTCTTACCATGAGGCGTCTTTTTTGTAACCCTTGAGTAAAAATATGAAAACCGAATTATACAAAGAGTTTATGTTTGAGGCTGCACACCATTTGCCTCATGTTCCTGAAGGCCATAAATGTGGCCGTTTGCATGGGCACTCTTTTTTGGTTCGTCTTTATGTTGAAGGAGAGGTTGATCCACATACCGGGTGGGTGGTTGATTTCGCAGAAATTAAAGCGGCGTTTAAACCTATCTACGATCGCCTTGACCACTATTATCTCAATGACATTCCTGGCTTAGAGAACCCCACCAGTGAAGTGCTTGCGCATTGGATTTGGCATGAGCTAAAACCTGCGTTACCGCTATTAAGTAAAGTAGAAATTAAAGAGACTTGCACCGCAGGTTGTGTCTATCGAGGTGAAGCGTAACGCATTCATCTCATCATCGTTTGAATCACGTGTCACCTCGTGGTGGCGCGTTGATTGCTTTTAATGTTAGTCAGTTAAAGCAAGCAGCGAAAAATCAACTCTTTTCCATTGTCGCCATAAAATTTATCCCCCGTGTCATTAAAACCACACGAGCGAATGAGTTGTGTGCCTAAATGGTCATTAGCGCGTAACGTGGTGCAAATTGAACTGCAGTTGGGGTTGATGGCAAAAGCGTATAGCCGCAAGCGATCAATAGCTTGCTGTTCGTAGTTTTTATCTTGAAATTCAGCGCCAATGAAAAGATTGCGTAGACCGAGCTCATTGCGCAGAGCGTAGGTGACGGAATGGGCAAACGCGCTATCGATAATGAAAAAACCGACGACGGTGCGATTGTCACGTAAGGTGTAGAATATATCGTTTTTGGTGCGCGTGGCGTAAGCTTGTTCAAACGGTAGAACAAAAGAGAGTCGAGAAGCCGGTACTTTCAATTCAAGAAGGGCAGTAAAGTCGTGCAGTTTGAGAGGTTTGATGGTCAACATATACCCTTTCCACTTGAAGTTGCAGCGCTTTTCTTTAAAAAAATTAAAGGGCTGGCTCTCACAAACCTCATCACATAGCCTACCTATGTTCAGAGGCTTTGTTCGCTGGTCGCCTACCTGCATCTTCAAGTTGTTTGGGTATAGATCGCTAAATAAGGTAAAAAAAATGCGGCAATAAAGCCGCATTAGAGTAATCATTTTAAAGCGAATTAACAAATAACTTTAATTGCCAAACCGCCTTGCGATGTTTCACGATATTTCGCGTTCATGTCTTTTCCAGTCTCAAGCATCGTCTCAATCACTTTATCAAGCGACACTCGAGGGGCCGAAGAGCGGCGCATTGCCATGCGTGTTGAATTGATCGCTTTTACTGCAGCAATGCCATTGCGTTCGATGCAAGGAACTTGAACTTGCCCAGCAACAGGATCGCACGTCAGGCCTAGGTTATGTTCCATCGCAATTTCAGCCGCCATGCAGACTTGTTCCGCGCTACCGCCCATCAACTCCGCAAGTCCCGCAGCTGCCATAGAGCACGCAACACCGACTTCGCCTTGACAACCCACTTCGGCACCCGAAATAGACGCATTGCGTTTATAAAGTGCACCAATGGCACCTGAAGCGGCAAAGTAACGAATATAGTCTTTTTCCGTCACCGTTTGGATAAACTTATCGTAGTACGCTAATACCGCAGGAATAATGCCACAAGCACCGTTGGTTGGCGCGGTAACAACACGGCCACCCGCTGCGTTTTCCTCATTGACCGCAAAGGCAAACATATTAACCCAGTCAACGACAGACATAGGATCATTCGTGATCTTTTCTTGTGTCAACAGCTGCTGACGCAATGCGGCTGCGCGTCGTGGCACGCGCAGTGGACCCGGCAAAATCCCCTCGGTGCTCATACCGCGCTCCATACACTCGCTCATTGCTTGCCAAATTGCAGCGTATTTGCTGCGAATATCGGCTTCGGCGAGCAAGGCGCGTTCATTTTGCATCACCAGCGCACTGATTGATAAGCCTGTTTCGTGGCAAAGAGAAATAAGCTCTTCTGCTGAGGTATAGTCGTATGGGACTTTGACTGCGCTTTCGCTGCTTTTACCGAAGTTTTCTTCGTCAACGATAAAACCGCCACCAATCGAGTAATAAGTTTTTGAATAAATGACATCATCGCCAGCCCATGCGTGAATTTGCATGCCATTTTCATGTAACGAGAGGTTACTGCGATGGAAATTCATGCCGCCGTCACGAGGAAAGTCTACTTCATGACGTTCTTGAGCCAAAGAGAGACGTTCGGTCGCTTCAACGTTAGCAATAAATCCAGCAATGCTGTCAATGTCGACGGATTCAGGCAAATTCCCTGCCAAGCCCATAATGATGGCGATATCCGTATGGTGACCTTTCCCTGTCAGTGATAATGATCCATAAACATCGACGGTGATTTTGGTGACATTGCTAAGAATGTTAGATGCCATAAGGTCATCAACAAATTCTTTACCCGCCTTCATCGGACCAACAGTATGCGAGCTAGAAGGGCCGACACCGATTTTATAGATATCAAAAACACTAATCATTTCGATTACCTCAGAGACAAGCCTCCCGACAGGAGGGAGGCTTAAAAAGCGTTATTGCGTTGGGTCTTAATCATCACTCGTGATTAAAAAGCGCCGTAGATTACCGAAGTAATCGCGGCAACACCACAGATTACTGTGAAAAGCTGTACTGCAGGGCTCGTTTTGTATTTTGCCATTGCTGGGACTTTTTTCATTGCATACACAGGAAGCAAGAAAAGAATCGCTGCAATCATAGGCGCGCCCATGGTTTCAATCATGCCAAGAATGCTTGGGTTGATAATAGAAACAATCCAAGTGGTGATGACGATGAAAGCCAATGACCCTTTTTCAATTTTACTAACAGATGCGTTAGAGCGCGATTTTATTAGACCTACTAGGCCTTCTTGCGCGCCAAGGAAGTGACCAAAATAGCTAGACGTAATTGCCGCAAATGCCACCACAGGACCCATATAAGAGATAAGTGGTGAAGCGTGAACGTTAGCAAGGTAAGACAGCACCGAGATGTTTTCTGCTTTCGCGTTAGCTAATTGCTCTGGTGAAAGAGACAACACTACTGAGAACACAAAGAACATCACAAAGCCCATTAGCATCAGTGATGCGCCTGCAGTTACCGCATCTGTTTTCTTCACTGCTGCATCACCGTGCTTAATGCGCATTTCTTTGGAGAATTGGCTGATCACAGGGCTGTGGTTAAATGAGAAAACGATCAACGGAATAGCAAGCCAAACAACGCTAGGCAGTGAGCTCCAGTCTGGTGACACTTGCATCATTGACGTATTCCAGTCTGGGACTAAAAAGACAGACAGCGCTAGCAAAATGGCAACCAATGGGTAAACCATGGCTGAGGTGGCTTTTAGCATTAATTCTTTGCCAAAGACAACACCAGCCGTCATTGCAAGAATAAGCGCGCCAGAGAGCAACCAGCGTGGTACTGACTCCATTCCAAGCTGATTCACCATGAATGAATCAACGGTGTTGGTGATGCCGACACCGTAAATCAATACGATAGGGTAGATAGCAAAGAAGTAGGCAAAAGTAATAAGGTTGGCACCTGTCTTACCAAAATGTTCTTCTACCGTATCAGTAATATCGGCATTTTCATTTTTTGCAGACAGAACAAAACGTGCTAGAGATTTGTGGGCGAACCAGGTCATTGGTGCGGCAATTAAGGCTAAAATAACTAATGGCCAAAAGCCACCTGCGCCGGCCTTAATCGGCAAAAATAGGACGCCAGCACCAACGGCTGTACCGAATAATGACAGACACCATGTGAAATCTTTGTAAGTGAACTTGCTGGTCGATTGAACGGCATGTGCCGGCTTCGTTGCAGTAGTCATAGATTAGTTACTCATTTTGGGAACAGGAACTCAATTTGCGGCAATTGTGCCTTATTCATTTCATAAAAAATTGATCTGAATCGGGTGTTTCTTATCCTGCGCGCATAATAACTTAAAAATCCGTTTTGGCTCACGAAATTTACGTGTTACAGATGATTTAACCTTATCTGATGGATTAGAAAAACTAATCTTTTTAGGTGGCGAGTGTCGGGTAATCGTTTGCGTCCAAATGGCTGGAATGGTGCTTTTTGCTGTCTTTCATTCAAAAAAATGAATCGACGTGGTTTTTTAATAGAATTTGACCATAGCGACACGCGTCGAAGAACGCGCTTTATACCCTTTACACTTGAAGTTGCCGGGGGGGCTAGCTCTCACAAACCTCATCACATAGTTCGTCTATGCTCAGAGGCTTTAAGTGAAACGGGTATCGGAATATAGAGAAATGAGCTGACGCTGCAGCGCATCAATGATTTGAGCTGTAACGCCCCAAATGAAATGATGCTGATAGTTGAGCGCGAAAATGCGATGTTGATGACCACGAATGGTAAACGTAGAAGTATGAAGATTTGTTCGGCTAAGCAGCCAAGTTGCAGGTACTTCAAAAGCGTTATCCACTTCGTTGGCGTCAATGTTCAGTTGGTAACGAGGTGAAAACTGGGCCAAAAATGGGGTCACTTGAAAGCCGCTGATAGTGGGCAAAGGGGGCAATTGGCCAAAGATCTCAATACTACTACGCTCGATACCAAGCTCTTCTTCGGTTTCTCTCAATGCGGTTTCATTCAGCCGTTGGTCGCTCGATTCAAACTTTCCACCGGGGAAACTCACTTGTCCTGGATGGTGGCGCAAATGTTTCGCTCGAGTTGTTAGGAGGACGTGTAAGCCATTTTCACGCTCCACAAAACCGATTAATACAGCCGCTTTGCGCAGTGTTGTTGGATTAATGTGCTGAGTTCGAGCAATGGCCTCTGCGTGATAGTCCATTGGTAATTGCAATGAAAAATGCTGCTTTAGCATTTGTGCGGTTAAAATCATCATCAATAATCCTGTGTTATATATACCCAAACATCTTGGAATTGCAGGTAGGCGGCAAACGAACAAAGCCTCTGAGCACTTCGTGAACATAGATAGACTATGTGATGAGGTTTGTGAGAGCCAGCCAACAACCCTGCAGCTTCAAGTGGAAAGGGTATAGCCGACCTATTTCAAGTAGTAAGGGTATAGTGATTTGAATTATCTTAACTTATCACCCATTCTTATGAGACGAAAAAAACAAATCATCTGAGAGGGTGTAATGAAAGGAATCATTTTCACAGAATTTCTTGATTTGGTTGAAGAAAAATTTGGTCTCGAAACGTTGGATCGAGTATTAGATTTGGCTGAGGACGAGGGCATCTATACCTCTGTTGGCAGTTATGATCATCAAAAGCTGGTTAAGCTGATTGTTCAACTTAGCCGAGAAACCAATATTTCACCCGAAGTGTTGCAAGAGGTGTTTGGCGAATGTGCTTTCATTAAACTCTATGAAACCTTACCTCAAAAAGAGAGTTTGCAGCAGTGCGGCACAACGTTAGAGTTTATTCGTCACGTTGAGCACTACATTCATGTTGAAGTGAAAAAACTCTACCCCGACGCCAATCCCCCCAAATTTGAGTTTATTGACGAAACCGAATCTCACCTCATTTTTGACTATTGCAGTGTCCGCTGCATGAGCCACGTCTGCTTTGGCCTTATCAAAGGGTGCGCCAATCATTACGATGAGACGGTCAATGTCGAAATGACACCGAATCAAGATGACGCATCCCGAGTTCGATTTGCTGTATCGATTATGTAGTCACTTACCGTGGTTTTTCGCTCGAAGGGGGATTAATGACGATGGCTGGCAGTAATCCGCTGGAGCGAAAGTTACGTCGAGAAATGGCTGCCCGTAAAGAAGCAGAGAAATTACTCGAGCAGAAAAGCCTTGAGCTTTATGAAGCCAATCAACATCTGCACAGCGCGCTTAAGCATCTTGAAGTTAAATCTGAAGCCGACTTGGCCAAATTTGAATTTGAAGAATATGTCGATACGGTGTTGATTGAGTTCGGCCGTACTTTTTTATCAACATCGCTGTCCGATATCTTGATCTCTCGCTTTCTGGAAAAACTGTTAGGCTCAAGTGTGGTGGCAGAAGTTGCACTTTCATTTGATAGCGACGCATTTGACACTGATAAAGTCCCCAATATTCGTCGTCGACAATTTGGTAGTGCATCTTTGCTAAATATGATTTCTCAAACGCTTCATCCTGTTTGGCATAACCACATTTTAACCCTACCAATTTTGCTCGAAAATGAGTGGATTGGCGGCTGGGCGTTTGCGATTCAGCCAAATGAAATTGACCAAAATTTTATCGCCAATCAAATGTCTTTGATGGTTGATCTTGTCAACAGTGCGCTAACACGCCAGCGCTTGAGTGAGCGACAAATTGAGTTGCGCAAGCGAGCTGAAGAGTCGGAGCGTTCAACGCGTGAATTCGTCGCCATGATCAATCACGAATTGCGGACGCCATTAAATGGTGTCCTAGGCAGCGCAGAATTGCTCGATAAGACTGCATTAACCAGCGAGCAGCACGACTATTTAAGTAATTTGCGTCATGGTGGTGAGCTACTTCGAGTAATCATTAATGACTTGCTTGATTACAGCAAAATGAATGCGGGCTTGATGGAGATTGTGCCTAAAACGTTTTCCTGGGTCACACTGGAAAGTGCGATGAGAGGGATTTTTACCGCGAAAGCGCAAGATAAAGGCCTTCACTATCGTATCGAACGGCAAGGCGAGATCCCTAAACTTTTATGGGCTGATGTTGAACGAATCAAGCAGATCTTAGTGAACTTGCTTGGTAATGCGTTTAAGTTTACGCACCAAGGTGAGGTGAGCCTTACCAGCCAGTGGCACAACGATCGTTTGACTTTAACCGTGCAAGACAGTGGCATTGGCATTCCACAACAAGCAATGGCCACACTCTTTGAGCCCTTTATTCAAGTTGATCGCACCACAACACGAAGCTATGAAGGGTCAGGGCTCGGGCTCGCAATATGCCATAATTTGGTTGAGTTGATGGATGGTCGGATTGAATGCCACAGTCAAATTGACGTTGGCACCAAATTTATTGTGCAAATTCCGGCCCCTTGCTCTGACAAGCAAACACAGACACATCAACTTAAATCACAGGAAGCCAAAGCAAGTCAAAGCGTATTGAAGCTTTTGGTAGTCGACGATATTCGAATGAATCAAATCATAGTGTCACAAATGTTGAAAAAAATGGGCATTGCTCATGACATTTGTTCCAACGGTTTGGAGGCGATTGCCGCTGTCAATGAAGGGCAATACGATTTGATTTTTATGGACTGCCGCATGCCAATGATGGATGGGTATACGGCGACGGAATCACTACGACAAGACGGGTTTCAACCGCCTATCGTTGCGCTCACTGCGGGAACGACCCTCGAAGAGCGCGAACGCTGTCTAGAGTGCGGGATGAATGACATTCTCACCAAGCCATACACTGCGCAAGATATTGAACTGATGCTAGGAAAATGGCTCTATTGAAGTGCCAAGCTTCTCGTGACAAAGATAGGGCTGGCACTCACAAACGTAGGTCATTTAAGTATATATATCCAAGTGGCTGCGATATGCTGGATTCTGATGCTACTTGGGCATAACCATTGACGAACTAACCAAGCCTCTCAAGCACGGGAAGTATCTTAGACAATTTGTCGTGTGTTTCTTGATACTCTGCATCGCAGTCGCTGTCTGCCACAATCGCGCCTCCGGCCCAAACGTAAAGTCGCCCTTGCTCTGCCACTAAGGTGCGGATGGTGATGCTCGTATCCATTTTACCGTGGCGGCTCAAATAACCAATGCTGCCACAGTAAGCAGATCGTCGTTGTGGCTCCAATTCTTCGATGATTTCCATCGCCCGTACTTTGGGCGCGCCTGTGATGGAGCCGCCGGGAAAGGCCGCTCGCAATAAATCAATCGGTTGATATTGCTCGTCTAGCGAAGCGCGAATCGTGCTAACCAAATGATGAACGGCAGGAAAACTCTCTATCTCAAACAGTTTTGGCACATGGACTGAGCCGGGTGTGGCAACGCGACCAATATCGTTGCGCAGCAAATCAACGATCATCAAATTTTCCGATTGATCTTTTTCTGAGTGTGCAAGCTCGGTGGCGTAACGTTTATCGGTTGCGGCATCTTGACTGCGAGGTCGAGTCCCTTTAATAGGTTTAGTCTCTATAACGCCGTGTTGAAATTGAATAAATCGCTCAGGGGAGACACTCAAGATAGCACTCTCTTCAGTGCGTAAAAAAGCCGAAAATGGCGCTTGGTTATGAGCTTCAAGCGCTTGATAGGCGAGCCACTCATCACCATTGTACGCAGCGCAAAAGCGTTGTGCTAAGTTGATTTGATAACAGTCACCACTGAGTAAATAGTGCTGGATTTGTTCAAATTTGTGCTGATATTGCTCACGTGACATATTGGCAAGCCATTTTTGTTTCGGCTCACCTAGCAAGTGAAACGGAACGGACAAGGGCGCTTTTTGCGCGTTGAGCCATTGCCATGCTTGCTCAATATTGTGGCCGACAATCCACGCTTTTTGCTCAAGGTGATCGGCAACGATTGCCCACTCATAAAGTCCGACTGCCATATCGGCGGTACGAAGATCGTGCTCTGCCCATTGTGGTAGGCGTTCAATTTGTCTGCCCAGATCATAACTAAAGAGCCCCAGCGCGCCGCCAATGAAAGGCAAAAGCTGTAACTCCCCTAAAGTCTCTTTTTCGATGTCATTCAATGCCGGTAACAACTTTGTTTGTAGCGAATGAATCACTTGAAAGGGGTCATCTTGACTGATAAAGCGCGCCGCGCCATCCCAAACATGACTTTGATTATCGCGCGTTTCAATGGTGGCAATCGGGTTAGCGACCAAAATATCAAAGCGGCTATCGATATGGGTGTCAGAGGCTGAACGTAACAGACTGGCCCAGGGCAAATGCTGCACGTGAGCAAACAGGGTTAAGGTAAGTTTTTGCGAGTAGTCTAGGGCTTTAAAAGAAAATGCGGCGCGGGAAAAAGTGTTCATTTTTAGTAATTTGTGACCAAGGGTTCAAACGCTACATGGCGTCATCGAAGAAGCAAGGGTATCATAATTGAATTAAACGCGCTGAATTTCATCGACAGAGCTGTGCTTTTGGTGCGGCAATACCCAAATAGCGTCAAGTGGAATGAGTATACCAAGAATCTTGAGGTGAGTTGGGTCTGTTGCAATTCGGCTCGCGTTTCACGGAAGCAAAACAATAACGAGGCAAGCAATGACGATAATTCGAACCCAAGATGTGATCAGCAGCGTCGCTGACGCGTTGCAATATATCTCTTACTACCATCCTCTTGATTTCATTCAGGCGCTTGAAAAAGCGTATCACCGTGAAGAGAGTCAAGCGGCGAAAGACGCCATTGCTCAAATTCTGATTAATTCACGTATGGCGGCAGAAGGGCACCGACCCATTTGTCAAGACACAGGTATTGTGACTTGCTTCGTTAATATTGGTATGGCGGTACAGTGGGACGACACGTCGATGACGGTACAGCAAATGGTTGATGAAGGCGTGCGTCAAGCATACACCAATCCAGACAATCCACTTCGAGCATCGGTATTGATGGATCCTGCGGGTAAGCGCATTAACACCAAAGATAACACACCCGCTGTTGTGCATATCAACATGGTGCCGGGCGACAAGGTTGAGATCCAAATCGCAGCGAAAGGTGGTGGCTCAGAAAACAAAACCAAAATGGTGATGTTAAATCCATCGGACGATATTGCGGAATGGGTAGAGAAAACCGTACCGCTTATGGGCGCAGGATGGTGTCCACCTGGAATGTTGGGTATTGGGATTGGTGGAACCGCTGAAAAAGCCGCCGTGCTTGCGAAAGAGTCGCTAATGGAGCATATCGACATTCAAGAGCTGATTGATCGCGGTCCCGAAAATGCGGAAGAGGCGCTGCGTCTTGATATCTTTAATCGCGTTAACCGACTTGGCATTGGTGCGCAAGGGTTGGGCGGCATGACAACCGTGGTGGATGTCAAAATCAAAACGGCCCCCACCCATGCAGCGTCTAAACCTGTGTGTATGATCCCCAATTGTGCCGCGACCCGTCATGTCCACTTTACCCTAGACGGTTCGGGACCTGCGGAGTTAACCCCACCTAAATTGGAAGATTGGCCAAATATTACATGGGAAGCGGGCGAAAATACTCGTCGTGTTAATCTTGATACCATCACCAAAGAAGAAGTGGAGCAGTGGCGTACTGGTGAGACCGTGCTTCTAACGGGCAAGATCCTAACTGGCCGCGACGCTGCGCATAAGCGTATTCAGACCATGCTGCAAAATGGCGAAGGTTTACCAGAAGGCGTCGATTTAACGGGCAAATTTATTTACTACGTTGGTCCGGTTGATGCTGTGGGTGACGAAGTGGTTGGGCCTGCGGGACCGACGACGTCAACACGAATGGATAAATTCACCGATATGATGCTAGAGCAAACCGGCATTATGGGCATGATTGGCAAGGCGGAACGTGGGCCGGCAACCGTTGAGTCAATTAAGAACCACAAATCAGTGTATCTGATGGCTGTAGGTGGTGCGGCATATCTTGTTGCAAAAGCAATTAAGAAAGCCCGTGTCGTAGCATTTGAAGACTTAGGAATGGAAGCCATTTATGAGTTTGACGTCGAAGACATGCCAGTGACGGTTGCGGTAGATTCACTTGGGGCGAACGCGCATCAAATTGGCCCAGATACCTGGAAAGTAAAAATTCAGGAAATGGAACAGGCGTAAGTTATTACGCAATGCGTCACATAATCGAGAAAAGCGCACCGAAAACGGTGCGTTTTTTTGTTTCAAATCAATGGAAATGGAATCAATAATCGCAGTCTTAAATATGACCCAATAAGCATAAGCACTTTCTTTTATAATTTTTTCATCAAAATTGATAGAAGAGGTGGTTTATGCAGGAACTCACTCACCAAGTGGAAGTCGGCGAAATTGCGTGGCAGCATACATTAGCACTGCGCCATCAAGTGTTAGAACCAGAACAGAATGAAACGGATTGCCATATCGATGGTGATGAGAATTCGGTGCATTTTGGCGCGTTTTTAGACGATAGGCTTATTGGTATTGCTTCGGTGTTTGTTGAAGATGACCAGGCGCGTTTGCGTTATATGGCAACCCATCCTGACTTTCAATCGCGCGGCGTTGCAAAAGCGCTGTTTAATTATGTTGCGACGGAACTTAAATTTAAAGCCGTGACGTTACTGTGGTGTGACTCTCAAAAGACAAACAGCAGGTTTTATCGTCAACTTGGGTTTCGCAAATTAGGCGAATCCTTCTTAAAAAACAATGTTGCTTACTATAAGTTGTGCATGATTTTAGGCAAATCGATCCTGCGCTAGTCACAAGCACCGCAATCCGCTACATTGAGACCATAAAAATTGACAGAGATTGCGAATGAAAAATATCGCTCAAGATGTACAAGATTTTCTCCATCGCAGTCGCGACTCGCATGTGCGAATTGCGGTAACCGGATTATCCAGAGCCGGAAAAACAGCGTTTATTACGTCATTGGTCAATCAACTGCTCTACAGCGCCACCCACGATAATCTTCCGCTGTTATCGGTGGCGCGTGAACGCAGAATGATTGGTGCCAAGCGCGAGCCGCAAACGAACTTAATGGTACCTCGCTTTGGCTATGATGAGGCGATGAGCCAACTGTTATCTACGCCCCCTCAATGGCCTGAGCCAACACGTGATGTGAGTGAAATCCGTCTTGCACTCAAATATAAGCCACAAAAAACCAGTAAGAAGCTGTTAGGAAAAACGGCAACGCTCCATCTGGATCTGATTGATTATCCGGGTGAGTGGTTATTAGACTTGCCGCTGTTAGAAATGGACTTTGCCACTTGGTCATCTGCGCAGTGGACATTATTAACCGGCAAACGCGCGGAGTTGTCACAGCCGTTTCAAGATGCAGTCGCAAAGCTTGATTTAGACGCCGAGGTTGATGAAGCTGCGTTAGAGCGTATTGCTCAATGCTTCACCGATTATCTATTGGCGTGTAAAACGGCAGGGCTCCATTGGGTGCAGCCTGGACGGTTTGTCTTGCCGGGTGAGTTGGCTGGAGCGCCAGTCCTGCAATTCTTCCCTGTTACTTTTGACTCTGAGCGTAAAGTAATCAAAAACAGTAATTTGGCCGTCCTTATTGCTCGTTATAAGCAGTATCAAGATAAGGTTGTTAAAGCGTTTTATAAGCATCACTTTGCCACATTTGACCGACAAATTGTGCTCGTTGATTGCTTACAGCCACTTAATATCGGTGCTGACGCGTTTTTTGATATGCGGTCTGCGATTGAACAACTCATGCGCAGTTTTCGCTATGGTCGTAGCGGCCTTCTTAGCCGCTTGTTCGCGCCCAAAATTGACAAAGTCCTGTTCGCCGCGACCAAAGCCGACCATGTCACGCCCGATCAACATGGAAACTTAGTGTCACTGTTACAGCAGATGGTGCATCCAGCATGGCAGACGGCGGCGTTTGATAATATTGAAATGAACTGCATGTCGATGGCGTCAGTGACGGCAACGCAGTCCGGCTTTATTGCGACAAAAGCGGGTCAGCAAGCAGCAATTCAAGGCACCACGCTCACAGGTGAGCCGTTGACATTATTTCCTGGCGAAGTGCCCAAGCGCTTGCCTGAACCCTCATATTGGCAGCAACACGGCTTTGAGTTTGTCTCTTTTCAGCCATTGGCGGTAGAAGATACCACCCCGTTAAATCATATTCGGGTTGATAAAGCGCTTGAGTATTTAATTGGAGATAAATTGGCATGAGTGAATTTAAACCAAAGCAAGTGTTTCGCGATCCGCTCGTTGATGAGTCCAAAGTCGGCACGCAAGATTTACTCAACGAGGCGCAACAGTTTTCAAACCAAGAAAAATTTGTCCCTAAGCCATTACCAGAGCCTGAGCAAGAGAGTCAAAGTGACGAGTTAGAGCTTGCGCATATTATTCGTCCGGCGAAAACACGACGCTACTGGGGCGGGGGATTGTTGGTCGGTTTTACCGCTTTAGTTGGGTGGCAAACTCTCGATACCGCATGGCAAGCGCTGCAAAATGGGGATTGGTTACAAATAGGCTGGGTTGGTTTTTCTGCCACCCTTGCAGGCTTAGGGATCGCAGCGCTTGGACGTGAGTTGTGGAAACTGAGGGCGTTACGCGGCCGATTAGATATGCAAACGCAAGCTCAAGCTGTTATTGAGAGTGACTCTGTTGGCAAGGGGCGTGAATTTTGTGCGCATCTGGCGAAACAAAGCCATATCCATGAGAACAACACGGGGCTGAAACGCTGGGCACAGGCGTTGAATGACGCGCACAGTGATGCGGAAGTGTTGGAAATGTATGACGCTATGGTGGTAGCGCAGCAAGATAAATTGGCAACGAAAATCGTCACCAAACACGCGACGGAGTCTGCCGCACTGATTGCCGTCAGCCCGCTGGCAGCTGCGGATATGTTGTTGGTTGCGTCGCGCAATTTGCAGATGATTAACTCGATTGCCACCGTTTATGGTATGGAGCTTGGCTATTGGTCGCGGCTACGACTTTTTAAATTGGTGTTGATTAATATGGCGGCTGCGGGGGCAAGTGAAGTGGCGATAGACGCAAGTGTTGATCTCATGTCAGTCGACTTGGCTGGGCGCATGTCGGCGCGAGTAGGGCAAGGAATTGGGGTTGGCCTGCTCACCGCCCGGTTAGGCATTAAGGCCATATCACTTTTACGCCCGTTACCTTGGCAAGAAGGAAAGGCCATCAAATTAAGCAGTATTCGCAAGGTACTGCTTAATAAAGTTCTTTCATTAACGGCGAAACAATAGTCAGACACGCTCTGTTGAACGGGCTTTTCTTGACGATTGGACCACCTTGAGTGAAACTACTGTCAACTTTTCGTGACAGTAAACCGACAGGGACTCTCCGTGCGACTTGAAGTGTTTTGCGAAGACCGCCTAGGTCTTACTCGTGAGTTACTAGATATTTTAGCGTCTAGAAATATTGACTTACGTGGTATAGAAATCGACGTTATTGGGATTATCTATCTCAACTGCCCCGACATTGACTTTGACACCTTTCGGGAACTCATGGCGGAAATTCGTCGTATTCCGGGTGTCAAAGACGTGCGTAAAATTCAGTTTATGCCTATCGAGCGCCATAACACGGAGCTCGTCTCTTTAGTCAATCAACTTTCTGATCCCGTGCTATCCATCGACACCAAAGGCGCGATTGATATGGCCAATTTTGCCGCTCAATCGCTGTTTGCAAAAACAGAAAGTGAACTGCTGGGCATGCCTATCAGTGCCTTAATGCCGGCAGTGAAATTTTCGGCATGGAGTAATGGCGAAACATTGCGCCAACATGAACAGGTGGTGATTGATGGCCTTGACTATCAAGTCGAGTGGACGCCGGTTTATATTCAAGATGACGCAAAAGAGTCGACGCTTGCCAGCACGGTGGTAACGATAAAAAGCACCCAAACTCACCCTAGCTTTCAACCATTACCTGAGATGAACGAGTTGGGTTTTGAGCACTTTGTTGGGCTCTCTAATCGCCATAAAGCGCTTATGACTCAAGCAAAAAAATTGGCGGTGCTTGATAAGCCTTTGCTGATTGAAGGCGAAACGGGCACCGGTAAAGAGATGTTGGCGCGAGCCTGTCACCAGCGCTCTCACCGAGCAGAAAAGCCCTTTTTGGTATTGAGCTGCGCTTCAATGCCGGATGATGTGGCCGAAACCGAGCTGTTTGGTCATGCACCGGGCAGTTTTAATCATCAGCAAGGTTCCAAAGGTATTTTTGAACAAGCCAACGGCGGCACCGTGTTTCTTGACGAAATCGGTGAGATGAGCGCGCATTTGCAAGTAAAACTGTTGCGATTGCTACAAGATGGTCAATTTCGTCGTGTGGGCGAAGAGCATGAAGTGCAAGTGGATGTGCGTATTATCGCCTCTACGCGCCACAGTCTGGCTCAGTTGGCTGAGGTGGGCAGTTTTCGCGAAGATCTGTTCTATCGGCTTAATGTCTTAACCTTGCTCATACCGCCGCTACGACAACGACCTAATGACATCGGCCCGTTGTTGGATCTGTTTGTGACCAAGCATTGCCAACAACTTGGCATGCGCAAACCGCATCTCGAAACGAATTTGATTGAAGCCCTGGGTGGCTATCACTGGCCTGGCAATATGCGCCAATTGGATAACATGGTATTAAGAGCGCTAACAGAGCTCGATGGTGACACGCTCACGATTGCGGCGTTCCATTTAAATCAGTTGCAGGCAGGAAAAGAGCAAAATGCGACCGTGAACCTCGATGGGACATTGGATGAAATTATGAAATCATACGAAGCTATGGTGCTCGAGCGGCTGTTTCAATCGTTTCCATCAAGTCGAAAACTTGCGAAGCGATTGGATGTTTCTCACACATCGATTGCCAACAAGCTGCGTGAATATGATATTCGTAAAAACGATTAGTTAAGATGACATTTTATAGCGGTATTTATTTAGAGCGAGAGCAGGTGGTGGTTCGCGCCGCAGAGCCTGATGACGCAACGCTCATCAGTACTTATTTCAGCGACAATCGTGAGTACCTCAAACCATGGGAGCCAACTCGAGAAGCTGATTTTTTTACGCCGTTTGGCTGGCAAAAAAAATTGGTTAAATTACACGAATTGCACAAGCTGGGTCTTGGGTACTATTTGCTGATTATTGATGCGCGCGACCAATCGATGCTCGGCACCATTTCATTCAGCAATTTAACCCGTTATCCGTTATATGCGTGTACTGTGGGTTACTCTTTAGCACAAACAGCGCAAGGGCGTGGCATTATGCGCCAAGCCCTCCTTATGGCATGCCAATATATGTTTGAGGTGCAAAATATGCATCGTATTCAAGCTGCGTATATGCCAAAGAATGCGCGTAGCGAAAATGTGCTTAAAGCATTAGGCTTTGTTCAAGAGGGGTTGGCGAAAGACTATTTATTGATTGATGGTCATTGGCAAGATCATGTTTTGGTCTCGCTAGTGAACTCAAACTGGAAAATGAACCAAACGTTATAACGTGCTTCGTCAGCTTACGAAAACTATAGTAAGGAATTTGAATGTCGTACCTCACTTTGGATGAATACCAAAGAAAATGGATTTTTACTCATGCGTCGATGCCACTATCTGAAGAAGATAGAGCGCAGATAAAACCGATGGCACCGGCGCGTGCGGCGCAATTTTGGAAAGATAATATCAGCGCACAAAGCCCTGATGCAGAGCGGTTGAGCAGCCAAGATTGGCCGATGAAAGCGAGCAATTGGCTTGAAGTAGTCAATTGGATGAAGGCTTGGGAGTCGGACGACAGTGAACTTCCCGCTGAAATTTCAGCGCACATTGACTGGCAAGATGATGTAACAGTCTATTTTTGCTACGAAAAATACAACATTCTCGAAACCAAATGGGGTATTTTCCGCAAGCACTGGAAGAATTTTTTATTCTATGATGATGGCCCATTTTTACTGGCACGTCGCCGTCGTCAAGCCTTGTGGTTTGATAGCAAAGGCAACGTCAAGCTTGGTCAGCGCTCAGAATAAGTCATGTGGTCGAGGTGAGTTGCCCCTGCATCTCGGCCAATCTGATATCCATGCTGTAAGCGCTCTGGATTCATCGTTAACCTTCTGACATGAAAGCCCACTGGTGGCGCGATGACCCGCATCGTAGTGTCGGCAGGGGGCTGGTTAATAAAGGCGATAGCGTCGTTGTAGCGCTTGGCTCGAGAACGCATTGCTTGTGCGACGCGTGGTTGTCTTGCTAGCAATGTATTGGTTAGCCAGTGATGACGATATTCTGGCATTTGATAATTGAGCGGGTGAGAAAGCACCACGGTAATGTCTCGTGCACCACGCCGATATGCCTCTTTCACTGGAATTGAATCTGCAACACCACCATCAGTGTAACTGCCCCCAGAAAACGTTGGTGTATGGCGATAAGCAATCGGTAGCGCGCATGACGCTTCAAGCACGTTGGCTAAATTTTGCTCATTAACTTGGTAGTAATCGGCATCCCCGGTATCAATGTTTGTCGTGACCGCAAGCATCGGGATTGAATTGAATAGATGAGTTGTATCAAGGGGGTAACGTTGTTGCGCTTCAGTGATCAACCATTTCACATCAATCAAATCCCCGCCACGTAAAAAGCGTTGTGGGCTATAGAAACGCTTGTCAGTGGCCAATTCTAAAATCACCTTGTAGCTACGCTCTGCTTGCCGTGCAAGATACCCCACTAAATTAGGCGCGCCGGCGGAGACGCCTATCGCGAGATCATAGGGGTAATAGTTTGCGTTAATAAACGCATCAAGAACGCCGCTTGCAAACACGCCACGCATTGCACCACCTTCCACTACTAGCGCTGATCTCATCCAAACATACTCCTTTTGATTTTTTTTAAGCTTAGTGATGTGAAAGTCGCTAAGCCTGAAGGAATGAGCGGATTATTAAAGGAGAGACATTCCTCTGACTGGCGTATACCTGTCCCACTTGAAGCTCCACGTTTGCCGCCTACCTGCAACTCCAAGGTGTTTGACTATATGTCTACGATAACTGACAGTGTTACGGGCAGTACGATTGTGTACATTAATTTTTACGGGTGGATATTTATTCTTACAATGGACTTGTGTTTAGACATAAAATAAGCAAAAATTCGTCAATCTAAGCGGTTTACGTTTAGCAGTCGCGTAATTGCGCACGAATTGTCCTGATAATCATATCGTGATATTGACGTATCTTGTTTTCAGTAAAGAATTATATACATATGAGCCAATCTAAACTTTTGGGTAGCACCTTAATTATTGCGGGCACCACCATAGGTGCAGGTATGCTTGCGTTGCCATTGGCATCGGCGGGCATCGGTTTTTCCGTTTCACTCATGATGATGGTAATCCTCTGGGCAGTGATGGCGTTTACCGCGCTTCTGATGGTTGAACTGCACCAGTACGCGGCGAGTGACGCCACGCTTCATACGCTTAGCGAGCAGATTTTGGGAACAAAAGGGCGTTGGATTGCCAGTTTCGCTATGTGTTTTCTGTTCTATGCATTGTGTGCTGCGTACATTGCCGGTGGTGGCGCGCAATTTGCGGTACGACTTGAGCAGTGGTTTGATTGGCAGTTAACGCCTCAAGCTGCCAACACTCTCTTTACGTTGATTGTTGCAACCGTCGTTGCAGTTGGCACGGCAACCGTTGATAAAGTGAATCGCGTCCTGTTTACGTTAAAACTATTGGCAATGGCGTTGGTGCTGTTTTTTCTTGCGCCAAATGTTACAGGGCAGTATTTGCTTAATATGCCACTTGGACAAGGTCTGGTCGTGGCCGCTTTGCCGGTGATTTTCACCTCGTTTGGTTTTCATGGCAGCATTCCTGCTATTGTGCGTTACCTTGAAGGCGATACTCCCGCGCTAAAGAAAGCTGTTGTAATAGGCTCAGCGATTCCACTTGTCATTTATCTATTTTGGCAAATAGTGACCTTGGGCGTTGTCAGTCAACAAACGTTGATCACACAAACGGGACTAGGAGCACTCATCGCTCAGCTTGGCGTCGCAACACAGACAAATGGACTCGCACAGTTAGTTGGTATCTTTGCCGATCTCGCATTAATTACGTCATTTCTAGGCGTGAGCCTGGGTTTGTTTGAATTTGTTGGTGATTCTGCAAAACAAACTCGTGTTCTAAATCGCGTTCCGGTCGTTACGTTTATCACCTTTGTTCCACCATTACTGTTTGCGTTGTATTTTCCTCAAGGTTTTATCCTTGCATTGGGTTACGCTGCAATAGCATTAGCCATTTTGGCCATTTTTTTACCTGTTGCGATGGTGATTCGAGTACGACGTGATGATGAGCGAGTCGATGAGCGCTATCGAGTTGCTGGTGGTCATGCGTCACTAGTGATTGTATCCATGATGGGCATGGCGATTGTTGTTACTCAACTGATGATTTCAGGTGGCTTACTGCCAGCGCTAGGTTAGTATCGCTCGACCTTTCACCAAAGTGAAAGGTCGTTACGTTTCGTACTATAAGCTGTGCGGTGTTTTGATGGCTTTACTTTGACAAAACTCTTGATGAGTAAGGTGAAGCGCTTTGAGATGCTCACGCTTATTGGCGTGATCCTGACTGTCAAAACAACGCTTTGCGACAGTTTCAAATTGGCTCAACATTGCCTCACTGGCTTGTTGGGCTTTTTTGCAAATATCGCAACCCGATTGCTGATGTCGTTTTTGCCGTGCTTGCTGCAAAATATGACTCATTGTTCCTCCTAATTAATGACGCTCTCTTATGCAAAATTGTCACTACTGCTGACGATAGTTTGGCTCGTTGGCGTCGGTGAAAATTGATATACATTAATTCGATTTAAAGTGCAGTCAGGAAGATAGATAACACCATCTTTAACATGCATTAAGTAGGGCATCCACAATTGGCCTTTGCGACTGTCTGCACCAAAACCAGAAAAGCTTTCTACAAAATTGCCATCGGGAGTAAATACTTTGATAGCGCGATTGACTAAGTCTGAAATAAAGAGAAAGCCGTTATCGTATTCAATGCTGGTCGGTAATAAAAAATTACTGTTTTTAGTCCCATAGCCATATTGACCGAATCGACCTATCCAGCGATCTTGCGCATCATAAATTTCAATACGATCATTTTTTTGGTCGGCAATGAATCGTCGGCCTAGCGCATCGATAGCAATATCTGTTGGTGTAAAAAATGCGCCGTCACCTTCGCCTTTGTGACCAAACGTACTGATAAATTTTGCCTGCCCTAGTGGCGTAATTCGCCAACGAGAGATGCGATTATTTCCTGAATCCGCAAGTAAAATATCGTTACTTAACGGGTCAATAGCTAACCCTTGAGGCTGATGAAATTGCTTTGCTTTCTTACCAAGTCCACCGAATGCGGTGTAAGGGATAAGCTCTTTTATATAGGGATCATATTGAAACAAGGTGACGATCCCCGTAAGAAAATTGCTCACTATTAGCATGGGTGTCGCCGGGTCAAGCTGACCCGGAAGTGGTGAACTCGGATGATAAAGCGTTACACCTAATGAGCCGGGCAAAAGAGGTAAACTTGCGGGTTGTGCCGACTGGGCTCCTGGGTGTTCACTGGCTTGCAACTGAAAATTACCCGAGTCGACAATCCAAAGCAGCTCATTAGGCTGATTAATACCGCCGCCAAAAACAATACGTAACCAGGTCGATTGCCAGCGTTGCAGCCACTCGAGTTGGGTTGTCATGGTTAAGCTGACCCAAGAATTATCTATTGGGTTAACCGCATTGAGCCAATTTTCTTGCCAACGCGTCTGTTGCTCCAGCCAATTATTAATAGGATGCAAAGCAGGGCGAGTCCATTGATGTAACGTATTAACTTCTCGACTCCAATTGCCCGTGGTGGCAGTAACGAAATGAAATTGACCCGGTTGATTGCGACCTTCACCAACTTGAGAAATCAGTGTGCTTGTGGTGTTTTGTCCATCGCGAACGGATGTAACATCCAATTCGTGCCATTGGAGTGAGGCTAAAAATGGTTCGGTAATCAACAATTGATTGGAACCATGTTTTGCGCTGATTTGTACCGGCGAAAAAAAGCCAATCATTGCCCCCTGATAATGACCGTCCAAGTCGTAAATCGTAATCGCGTTTTCTGCGCCTCCGGGGATCAATATTCTTTCATTAATCACAGAAACACCGCGAGCAAGTTCCAGTTGCTCTATCGTGGCGCTTCCATCGGCAAAAGGAACACCTTGACCATGCCAATCGCAGCGAACAATGTTTGCAAACCCTGTGTTCGCAATATACAGGTGGCCGTTATTGTCTTGACTCATACCTTGAGGCCACAGAAAATGATGAGTTTGGTCACCATCGACAACATGATGGATTTCGCGAAGAAAATCCCCTGTTTCGCTAAAAATGACTAGGCGGCTTGCACCACCATCACCTTCATAAAACTCATCAGCAACACACAGTTCGCCAGAAAAAAAGGCTAGCCCGTTTGGACCTTTTAACGACACCGGAGACTCATGACCAAACTGCGCAATTGAACGTATGTTCAGAGCAGCGTCGTACTCAAGAATATGAACACGAGTATTGGCGATGTCACTCACATATATCCAAGGTTTTTCTGGGTGGGACAATAAACGAAACGGCATGTTGAATTGTTGGGGGCCATCGCCAACTTCACCAAAGCGCGCTAGTAAAGAGGTCATTGTTGGATCAAAAACCAGCACTCGATTGTTTGCAGTATCTGCCAGCCAAACACGACCTTGATCATCAGTGGTATTGCCGACGGGCGTATTTAACGAAAGCTGGGTTTGACTTGAGCACGGTAGGGGGGGGAGTGAATTCGGCTCATCGCCAATATAAGTTTGGAACGTAATTGTCATCATGTTGCCTTTGGATTGCATCATTGCAAAAATTCTAGCGCTTGCAGTCGTGAGCTGCGTCCCAGCAGAATGTAATACACTTAGATACAGTGATTAATGTGATATGGATTCACTCTCTAGATCGTCGCATGGAGGCCATACTCATCATGATATTCTGTATGAAAAAACAGTACTTTCTTGACCTTGTAGAGGTTTAGGTATACTGTGGTTATGTACAGTTATGAGGAGGTGTCTTATGTTATGGGAAACACTTGAACGAGTGAACCGCCTAAGAGAGCAAGCCATGGCGGATCCAAATTTTGTTAAGGCAGCAAAAGCGCATGAAAAAGCAATTGCCAAGCAAGATAATGTCGTACAGCCTAACATTCGTCGCCGCAAGGCGAAAAACAAACCAAGAAAACTTGCCGATATTTACGAGCAAACCGAGTTTACGCATATTGGCGATCATACTCAGCACTAATGGTTAGTGCCGTCGCGGCATGTGTCAACGTGATGCAAACTGCCTTAATATTGCGTTGATGTGTCACCAACTTGCCGCGACAGATACGCTATATACCCAAGTGACCTCAAGTGTAAAACAGATAGAATCACTTCGTTTTCAATCAGTTGTTTTCAAATAACACGCTTTTCATTGATCTAACGCTAAGCAGCGAGAGAGTGAAAATGGCATGATTTTCACTCACCTCGTTGCGAGTTTAAACTCTCGAATAACGATTTGACGTTGCTTTTAAGTTGGAATTAATGCCGTTTTCGGACAAATAACAATAGCATTAGAACCATCTCAAGGCGCGTTGAGGCGTGAAGTCGAATTTAACTAAACACCCAGTTTAAGATGGTAATTTGTACTACCTAAAGTCTTTCGAGTCGATAGGGTATCTATGACAACTTATGTTTCACTCTTTGAAAGAGTGCGCATTCGATGTCTGTTAGAAAAGTACATGGCCCAGCATAACTGAGTAGACGCAGCGAACCTATGATGATGAAAACGGACTGCCATCTCAAACAGAGACAACTGATTATGCGCGCTTACCTAAAATACTTTCTTCCGATTGTGATCCCGTTAATTGTATTGTTAATGCCGTTGTCGGCTTTTCCTTTTGAAGGGATCACCATAATGCAGCAGCGGGTGATCGCTATTTTTCTTCTGGCCGCACTGTGCTGGGTCTTTGAGCCTATCCCTATTTATGCAACCTCAGTCGTTATTATTGTTCTCGAATTATTGATGCTGTCTGATAAAGGCATATTTTTATTTCGTTTAGAGCAGGGCGAAGCTCACTTTGGTACCTTGCTTAAGTACAACGAGATAATGGCAACATTTGCGAGCCCAATTATCATGCTATTTCTTGGTGGCTTCTTTTTAGCGATGGCGGCGACCAAGTATCGTCTCGATGTTAACCTGGCCCGGGTGTTATTAAAGCCATTTGGCCAAGATCCAGCTTATGTCATGCTCGGTTTAATGATGATAACCGGCATTTTTTCTATGTTTATGTCGAATACTGCGACGACTGCGATGATGTTGTCGATCTTAACGCCAGTCATTGCAGTATTTGGGCCTAAGGATCCTGGCCGAATCGCGTTTGCTTTGTGTATTCCTGTTGCTGCCAATATCGGTGGAATTGGAACGCCGATTGGGACGCCACCTAATGCGATCGCATTGAAATATTTGGTTGGAGACAACTTAATCACCTTTGGTGAGTGGATGGCGTTTGGCGTACCGTTTGTTGTGGTAATGATGGCGTTCTCATGGTTCGTGATTAATCGTCTTTATCGCGCAGAAACGAGAAAAATTGAACTGCAAATCAACAGTAAGTTCCTTAAAACGCCAAAAGCGATGATAGTGTACATTACCTTCGGGATTACCATCTTGCTCTGGTTAATGGGCTCATCTCACGGTATGAACTCTTACACCGTTGCCTTAATTCCTGTTGCGATTTTTTCTATCACCGGAATCATCAACAAAGAAGATCTTAAGAAAATTTCTTGGGATGTTCTGTGGTTGGTATCCGGGGGTATCGCACTCGGTTTGGCGTTGGATAAGACGGGCTTAGCTAAGTTGGTTGTCCATAGTATTCCATTTGATGCGTTTTCACCTTATGTGGTGCTTGCTGGTGCTGCCATGCTTTGTCTTTTAATGGCAAACTTTATGTCACACACAGCAACGGCTAACTTACTTATGCCCATTATGGCGGCACTAGGCTCTTCAATGGCATCGCTGGCACCACTTGGCGGTGAATTGACCTTGATTCTCGTGGTGACCTTTGCAGCTTCGTTGGGTATGTCATTGCCAATTAGTACACCACCGAATGCGCTCGCTCACGCAACGGGTCATGTTCAAAGTAACCAAATGGCTCGTGTGGGGGTGATTATTGGGTTAGTCGGTGTGGCCGCGAGTTTTGTTCTCGTTTGGCTATTGAACCTTGTGGGTTAAGACGCGAGAACACTGAATGATTCAAACAATCAATGATGGTGAGCTTGATCGGTTACTTGCGTGCTACTTTAACCATCGCGAGCGCCGAATGTCGTTATCGGCAGGGGCGGTCGTGATTGAGCAATCGGGCTACAACGAACGCTTGTATTATGTTCTTTCGGGAGAACTTGCTGGCTTTTATGCGCAAGAAAATGAACCTGCCATTCAAGTTTTTACCGCCAATGAAGGTGCATTTATTGGTGTGCACAGTTTTTTCTCGGGTACGTGGACGGCGTCGTCAACGGTGATCGCACAAACAGATGTCGAACTTGCTTGGATAGATAGACAAACACCTGCCATTGATACGTCGAGTTTTGGACCACTTACAGCGCAATTTATGCCAGTCATGGTAAATGAATTGTCACGTCGCCAGCGTCGCGCGACCCAAGAAGCGATAGCGAAAGAAAAAGTATTGCAAAAATTACACACCGCAGAGCAGATGACCACGTTAGGACAGCTTGCTGCGGGCATCGCACATGAGCTCAATAATGCGATTGGTGTTGTAAGCAGTAAATCGGAACGGTTAGAGTCGGCCTTTATGGCATTGCTTGAAGAGATACACCCTGAAGCGAGTCAATTTTTTGATTATGGGCTTATTGATGGGCAAAAAGTTTCTTCCAGTGAAGCGCGCCAGCGAGGACGGCATTTTGAACGTCGCTATCAATTGCCACGTGATTTGGCGCGAAAATTGGCGCGCGCGGTGCCGAGTGATACGTTAAATGAACATTGGCTAAAGCGGCCCGAAGAAGCACTACAATATTGGGAAATAGGGCGTGATTTGCACGATTTACGCCTCGCCTCAAAACATACTGTCGGTATTGTTAAGTCGGTCAAACAGCTTGGTCGGACGGATATTGATGTTGAAGAGAGCATGAGCGTGAATGACTCAATTAATCGTGCGCTCGCGCTACTTCAGAGTGACCTTCGACGCGTTACAGTTAACTTTGATCAAGCTGAACTCCCTTTGTTTGTCGGCTCACAAACGGAGATGGTGCAGGTATGGGTCAATATTTTGAAGAACGCTTGTGATGCATTAGCGATGACTGAGCCTGCCAGTATCGATATTCATACTCGTTATAGTAAAAGCCGCATTTTAGTCACCATTGCCAATAACGGCCCAGAGATCGACGAGACAACTCGTCGTAAAATTTTTCAGCCAAACTTTACCACCAAAAAAGGGGGGCTTTCGTTTGGATTGGGGCTTGGGCTTTCGATTGTTAAACGCATTGTTTCCGGTTACGGCGGTTCCATTGCAGTAAAAAGCGATAGTGATAACACCATTTTTAGGATCAAATTGCCAGTAGAGGTAGAACATGGATAAGCTTTACGTCATTTGCGTAGATGATCAACGAGAGGTCCTTAGCGCTGTTTTTCAAGATTTGGCGCCACTTGAAACTTGGCTCAACATTGAAGAGTGTGAATCTGCCAGTGAAGCACTTGAATTGATGGATGAGTTAGACGCAGAAGGTCAAATGATTGCTCTGATCATTTCTGATCATGTGATGCCAGGAAAAACAGGTGTCGAGCTGCTTACTGAAATTTCAAAAGACGCACGCTTTGTTCACACGCGAAAAGTATTACTGACAGGACAGGCAACCCATGCCGATACGATCAATGCGATTAATTCAGCAGGTATCGACCGCTATTTTGAAAAGCCTTGGCAAGCAGACCAGCTAGTCGAGTGTGCGAAGACATTGGTGACACACTATCTTTTTGATGCTGGCCTAGATTATAGCCAATATCATGAACATCTTGACCAAGACGTTGTATTGGCTCGGCTGCGTTAAGCCACGCAAACGAATTTAGCTATCTTTGCGCTTTTCTTCGTGCCTTTTGACTGTCATTTTCGCATCTTAGTGCGAGTCTCATAAATAAGGCGCTGCATTTGCAGTGCCGGCTCTCCAATTGACTAATTTAAAGTTAGTGCCCATCGCCACGGTAGCACGCTAATGCGTGCGTGTTGTGATGGGGATTCTAACTGATTTAATGTTTGAGGAGCAGACCATGACCGATTACTATTTTAATCACCTGAACTCGTTGGATAACACAGGTGACGTGTCACTATTAGTCAAAGGCAATAAAGCTGGTGAGGCACCAGAGCAAGAGGAGAGTGTCAGCCCAGCAGAGCATGCGGCACGAATGATGGAAACACTGGAACGAGTCCGTCGTTCTGCGGTATCAGCAGCCCAGCGCCAAGGTGGTTTTCGTCGCTAACCCTGCGTCATTGATTGTTGTACGAGGTGGTCATGAATCAATCAGAATTACAACGTAACAAACAGAGTGCAATCGGACTTTATAGCTTAGCGTTTGCTGGTAAACCACGGCAGGGAGCGGAACAATTTCTTGGGCTTGACTACAAGCAACACAATCCTCTTGTTGGCGATGGCATTGAGGCGTTTGTGGAATACTTTGAGCGAATGGAACGCGAGTATCCTGACAAGTCGATTACGTTTTTGCGCGCAATTGCTGAAGACGATTTGGTTGCGCTGCATACTCACCAAGTTTGGCCCGGTGGGGATGAATACGTCACGATGGATTTCTTTCGTTTCGATGACCACGGTCGAATCGTTGAACATTGGGATTCCATTCAGCAAATTCCTGAAGAGTCAGTAAACGGCAATACGATGTATTAGGTGCTGTTGGCCAAACCAAAAGTAAGCTTTCTTTGTTTCACTAGCCAGTGGAGAGGTTCAAGAGCTAAATATAGACTGTCAATTTTTGTTGTACTCTCGAACCTTTTCATAGTATCTATGTTGGCTTATTAGTGATGTTTAAGCCATCGAAACATCACACGATTTGATAATCACGATTAGAGTGCGTTGGTCACTTTGATTGCTGCTCTTTTGGGTATCCAACTTCGCCATAGTTCAGGGTATTGCTCAAAAAAGTAATACATAGCTTCCTCTGCATCGGCTTGGTTTTCTTCCATCCACGCTAAAAGTTCACTCATTTGTTGATTACTAAAACTTCGTTTACCAAAGTAGTCAAATGCAATTGGGTTACTCTGAGCGAAATTCTCTGTCGTAATGGTATGAACAGGGGCTGCGGGATACATTGTCACCTTAGGCGTGTCGCAATCGAGTTGTGTGGTGCAATTGCGAAACTCTTCTACATCAGTGCCACTACCAAAATCGACCTTGACCATATTAAATTTGCCCAACACAGGTGTTGGTGACCAATAATAGCCAAACCACGGTTGTTGGCGATCATATGCTTTGGCAATACTGCCTGCCAATGCAGCCCCTGAGCCCGGATCAATCATTTCAAATCCCTCTTGCGCAAGTTCTAAAGCGTCAAATAGGTGACTTGCAGTAATTTGACAGGTCCAGCCAGCAGGGCAGGCATAAAAAGCGAATTTTTCGTCATCTTCGGGATGAGAAAATAGCTCGGCACGTTGTTTGATACCCTCTATGGTTCTAAGTTCAGGATACTCCGCGACTAAGTAATCTGGAACCCAGAATCCCTCTTCACCGCCATCGCTCAAAGAACTACCAGCTATTCGCAGTCGCTTTTCAGCAATGCCTTGATCAAGTGCCGCTTTTATGCCATTTGTCCAAAGTTCTGGAGCAACATCTGGCTCGCCTTTTTCAATCATGGACGTCCCTGTTGGCACGCTGTCTCCTGGAATAAGTTCAGCGTCACAACCAAAGCCATTGTTGAGAATGAATTGGTCGATGTGAGCCATTAAGCTGGCCGAGTTCCAGTTCATATCAGCGATGGTGATCGTGCCACAGGTTTGTGCATACAGAGGTGAGGAGGCTGATATGAATATGGCGAAAGTGAGTACGTGAGACTTTTGTTTCATTAGAGAGACATTCCTTTTCAGCGCTGACGAATTTGGGATGATTCTGATATATCTTGTGCAGGTATGAGCAAGATCTAATCACAATTTAATCCATTTAAAAGCGGAATATGTCTAAAAAGGTGATCGTTAACAAACTATTTCATCTCATGATTGTGTTGTTGGGTTTTTATTGGTTTTTGGTATCTATAAGGTTGGGTTTAATAGGTTGTGTTCAAAGTAGGTGTTTGCTTCTTTGTCGTATCTTAACCACCTTGAAAGTGTGGACAACCATAGATAAATGAACACGAAAACTTGACGGAAGTCGCTTAATCGCGCACTTTTTTATTTGAGTTTATAAGAACGAGCACCCTAATTTTAAGCTTCAAATTAGGGTCGATAGACTCAAACCACAATAAAAAGCATCTCACCTCATTGATCTCACTTGTTGTTCCAAAACCAATTTGCTGAGTTTATATTTTTGAGTCAAAGTTGCGCATACCAACGTCATTGCCTGGAGGGCAGGGTTCATGGATAAGAACGCGTTGCAGCCAAAGAAATATTCAATTCGTGTAACCGTGGTAGCGATGTTCGTTATCGCTACAGCGATCACCGCAATGTTGGCAGTGAGTCTTCAATATTACTTTGGAAGACAAATGGCACGAGATCAAGTGCTCAATACGCTTACACAGGCTTCTAGTAGCATCAGTGAATATGTTCAAGAAATAGACGTTAATGCCAGTAGCAGTGCCACGATGCTACAAGCGCTCTCGTTAGCAAGCGCGCGATTCTCGGAACAAGAAGTTCGAGAGATCTTGACCCGCGTTCTGAAAACGAATGACATGTTTTATAGCCTCTATTTTGGTATGCCCAATGAGGATTTTTACCAAGTGATCAATTTAGCGTCCTCACCCGTGGTGCGTGAGCGGATTGATGCTGGCAAGGACGATCGCTGGGTGATTGTAAAGATCACAGGCGATGAAGGGCAGAGGGTAAAACAGACCTCTTATTACCGCTCAGATTTTACCTTAACGAAACAGTTAGAAGCTGCCAGTCAATATTATCCGACGGCACGGCCTTGGTATCGAGCGGCAGTGACAGATGTTGTCACTAAAACGGAACCCTACCTCTTTCACCATCTAAAAATCACGGGGCAAACCTTTTCAGTTCGAGGACGCTACGCGGTTATCGGCGTTGATATTGTCCTTTCTGCGGTGAATTCTAAAATTACACCCGAGGCCATGGGGCTCGCGCATGCAGATGATGTTCATTCTTATGTGTTTAGCCGTAGCGGTGAAATTATTGCGTCCAACGTTGCTCGAACTCAGAATAACGCTATTCCTGCTGTTGAGCCTCTGACCTTAAGCCAAGATGAACGTCAATACATTGATGCGTTACCGCCATTAAGAATTTCCAACCAAAATGATTGGGCACCTTATGACTACAGTAACGCAGGCGAACCAGAAGGTTATGCGGTTGATGTGTTGAAAATGGTCGCCAGTTCAACAGGAATAGATATCGAATTTATTAATGGTTTTAGCTGGGGAGAGCACATAGATAAATACAACGAAGGTCAGCTTGATGTACTACAGTCTGCGCCGCATTTTATGCACCATTTAGGCATTCGAAGTGAAGCGATGTATTCAACCCGTTTTGCAACAGCAACACTTGCAGATAGAGCACCGATAGAGACGATTACGGCATTAGATAATCAACGCGTTGCGGTAGTGGCGGAGCAGGGCTTTGAGCAATGGCTTTATCAATATTTATACGAAGAGAGCATAAACCCCAATGTGCTACTGTTTGACAATTTGAAAAGTGCCTATGAAGCACTTAGCCTCGGTGACGTCGATGTCATTCTTAACTCTTACCCAACCTTAGTTCAGTTGCAATCAAACTTACTCAATAATCAATATCGGGTTACTGAACTGAGTGATTTAGACCCAATGACTCTGCATTTTTATATGCAGCCTAAGCAGCAACAGCTCATGGGAATAATGAATCGTGCACTAGCGAGTTTTACGCCAGATCAGAAGGCACAGTTACAGCAGAAGTGGTTAAGTCAACAACACCGTTATGACCAATTTTTGCCTTATAAAAGTGTCCTCGGTATGGCGTCGAATTCTAAATTGCACAATACCATGCACTTACGAGTTATCGATGGGGTGCCAAGTTATGTGTATGTAACTCAACTTGGCCAGCGTGACGATTATTTTGCGGTGATTGTTCCAGAACACCAAGTTATGGGACAGGTGATGGTGAAGTTATGGCAATCGATCTTTATTTCCGTGTTCGCGATGATTCTTATTTTGCCAATTGCGTGGTTATTTGCCTCCCCAATCGTCAATCCGATTTTGGCATTGATAAAAGAGACAAAAAAAATTAAGCGTCGTCAGCTTGATAAAGTGCAACACGTCAATACGCGAATTTCAGAAGTCGCGATGTTGTCTAACGCGATTGTGAAAATGAGTCGTGAAATTCGCCAGCACGAAAAAGATCAGGAAGATTTTATTGAGGCATTCATTCGCCTCATTGCACAAGCGATCGATGACAAATCCCCTTATACGGCGGGACACTGCAACCGTGTACCTGAGCTTGGAATGATGTTGGCTTCTGCTGCCGAAGCCAGTAATGACGGGCCCTTTGCTCATTTTAAATTTGCCAATGATGATGAGCGTCGAGAGTTTAGAATTGCTGCGTGGCTACACGATTGCGGTAAAATTACCACCCCAGAGCACATAGTGGATAAAGGAACCAAGCTCGAAGCCAACTATAATCGGATTCACGAAATCCGCACCCGTTTTGAAGTGCTATGGCGAGATGCTGAAATTGACTATTTACGCGAGTGTCAAAACGATCCTAATCATGCATTTCGCGCTTTAGCTAAAAAACAAGCTCGGCAAGAAATACTACAAGACGAGTTTGAGTTTGTCGCTCGAGCGAATGTTGGTGGTGAGTTTATGGCGCCAGAAAACGTAGCGCGAATTGAGCAAATTGGTCAGCAAACTTGGGTGCGCCATTTTGACAACACTCTCGGGTTGTCGCCACTTGAAGAAAGTAAGATGGCCGACCTAAACGCTGCCAAAGGGCAAGCCAAACTGCCCGCGACGGAAACGCTGCTTGCAGACCGCGATGAACACATTATTGAGCGCGATCGCGAGGTCGAGTTTGACCCAGCTTTGGGGATTAAAATGGATGTTCCTGAGTTTGCCTATAATTTGGGTGAAATTTACAACCTTTCTATCAGCCGCGGAACCCTTACCACAGAAGATAGATATAAGATCAACGAGCATATGATAAGCGGGATTAAGATGCTTGATGCGCTGCCGTTTCCAAAGGAGCTGCAACGTGTACCACGTTATGCCTCAACGCACCACGAAACCCTTAAAGGCACAGGATACCCAAGAAAACTCACCGCTGATGATTTATCAACGCCAGAGCGCATTTTGGTGATCGCTGATATTTTTGAGGCGCTCACAGCCGCAGACAGGCCGTATAAAAAAGCAAAACCACTGAGTGTCGCGGTTGATATTTTGTATCAAATGGCGCTTGATGAGCACGTTGATATGGCACTGTTTAAACTGTTTTTATCTAGTGGTACTTATTTAGAGTATGCTCGTATGTTTTTGCCACAAGCGCAGATTGACGATGTCGATGTCACCAAATACTTGGATGAAAATAAATCAGAGATCACGCAATAACTTGTTGGTTTATTCCGCGTCATTTAAACGCCCAAACAGCAACGTGTGGTTTGGGCGTTTTCGTTGTCGGAGCTTAAAAACCGCCTGCCCACGCATCAAACTGAGAGATGGTATCGAGTTCTTTTTGAGTCTTGGGGGCAGGGTAATAGGGTAGCGCAAGCAGCTTGTCCGTTGGCAGCAATTCCCACTCAGGTGTCATCTTGAGCCGCATTAACTCATCGGATCCCTCTTTTTCGACATACATGTAATAGCCATCAGAGTTAGTATTTGCATATGAAGCAATGCGAACCACGTCTCCGGACGGGAGTTTGACCATACGCCCAAGCGGGTAGAGTCGATGCAAAGCAAAACTGACATGAGCGTCTTCAAGATAGCCCTGCTTAAATCGTGCGAGGCCAATCGCAGTTGATGTCGTTCTTGGCGTCCAACCAGTGAGCAATAGGCCACGTAGTGAATCTTCAAATGGTTTGCCTTTGCTTTCACCCTCGTTTGAAATGAACTGCACTGTGACGTTGTCACCATCTTGGGCCAGAATTGTTAAAAATTGCTCGCCTGTTTTATCGGCTAAAAGTTTCATTAGCTTATCTCGCACTAAAATCATCTGCGTTTAGGGTAACGAGTATCCTTACTTAGGGTCAACGTACGTTTTATTTTGTGGAATTTTTGTAAAAAATGACGCTGCTTATAAATAAGGGCGTCATCGTAGTATCGGCAGGGGATGTTGTGTGATCGAAAGCCACATTTTTCTTTGTATGCTACGTTTCTCGAAATTTAATTTTGCTTATTTGCAGTTACATCAGACTTATGTCCTGCATCACAAAGTTACGCTCACTAAACCCTAGCTTTCTTATACCTTAGTCGGAATTGTCAACAATACCGTTGAATTGTTGCATTTTCGTTGCCTAAACTTACATCGCCAGCTCAGATTGTCGACAATATTACCGTGCTTTTTTTAAGTGAATTATCTCAACGCACTGACGAGGCAGGTGGGCGAACAGCGAATTTTGTGAGGGCCAGTCAACAACGCTGCGACTTCAAGTAGGAAGGATAAAGAAAAGGAACTTGGGATAGATGAATCGAGCAGTTTCAAGCACGCAAAATAGAGAAAGCACCAAGTCGGGAAGCGTCACTGAAGAGTTAATTGAGGCCATCGTTACCGGTGAAATGGCCGCAGGAGAAAAAATTTCCGAACCCGATTTATCGCGCCGATATCAAGTGAGCCGAGGGCCGCTACGTGAAGCGATCATGCGCGTTGAAGGATTGGGCTTGATTGAAAGGGTTCCCCACGTTGGCGCGCGAGTGATTTCGCTTTCTAGTGCCAAATTATTGGAGCTTTATCAGATACGTGAAGCGCTTGAGGGTATGGCAGCAAAATTGGCAGCCCGCTACATCACCGAAGAGGAGATTTTGGCGATGGATGCGCTTTTGAACACGCATTCAACCCATATTGAAGACGTTGACGGTGCGTCCTATTTTCATCAATACGGTGATTTTGACTTTCATTACCGCGTCATTCTGGCCAGCCGCAATCAAAAATTAGTCTCGCTGTTGTGTGATGAACTCTATCACCAATTGCGCATGTATCGTTATCAAGTCCCACGCCTTGCATCTCGCCCTGAGCTTGCTTTGCAAGAGCATCGATTCATTTTTCACGCCATTCGCCAGCGCGATGAAGCGCTCGCAGAACAGACAATGCGCAGTCACATCGCAAGCAGCCGCGCACTCATTGAACAACATCTGATAAAAGAGTAAGGAAACCATTATGACTGACGTTAATCGCTTAACGCCGGGCAGCAAATTTCGTCATGCTGTCGCCACCCATTCCCCGTTACAAATTGTCGGCACTATCAATCCCTATTGCGCCATGATGGCGGAGCGCCTTGGTCATCAGGCCATTTATCTTTCGGGTGGTGGCATCGCTAACGCATCGTACGGCTTGCCTGACCTTGGTATTACGACGTTAAACGACGTATTAACCGATGTATCAAGGATCACAGACGTGAGTAATTTGCCTTTGCTGGTTGATATTGATACTGGGTTTGGTGGTGCGTTCAACATTGCTCGCACGATTAAAGCGATGGAAAAAGCACAAGCTGCCGCGGTGCATATTGAAGATCAAGTCACGCAAAAACGCTGCGGCCATCGACCCAATAAAGCCATTGTTACTAAAAGTGAAATGGCCGACCGAATCAAAGCGGCGGTCGATGCTCGAACGGATGAGAGCTTTGTTGTGATGGCGCGCACTGATGCACTGGCTGTCGAGGGCATGGATAGGGCGATTGAACGCGCGGTCGCATGTGTTGAAGCCGGCGCCGACATGATTTTTCCTGAGGCAATGAATCAGCTCGAACAGTATCAACAATTTTCTACAGCGCTCAAGGAGGCCACAGGCCGCCACGTGCCAATTCTTGCCAACATTACCGAATTTGGTCAAACGCCACTTTACTCCACAGACGATTTAGCGAGCGTCAATGTTGATATGGTGCTGTATCCCCTCAGTGCGTTTCGCGCCATGAACAAAGCTGCAGAAAATGTCTACCGCCACCTGCTCAATGTAGGTAACCAAGAAGCGCTGCTGAGTCAAATGCAAACGCGGCAGGAGCTTTACGATTATCTCAATTATCACCAATACGAAACCAAGCTCGATCAGTTGTTTGAGCAGCAAAATATCGGGACGCAACACATCTAAATAGTCTGGTCGGTCTCTACCAAATATTTACGAATCAATCAGCCCAAGAAACCCCATTACAACGTAACGTGAATGGCTTAAGACATACGCCCTAATAACAAGGGTAAAGACTCGCTAAGAAGTCACTTAGGCCAAAAGGAGCTCAATATGGTCACAAAAACCCTTTCTGGCGCCGGACTGCGTGGGCAAAGCGCAGGCACTACCGCACTTTGCACGGTCGGAAAATCAGGTACCGGATTAACATATCGCGGCTATGACATCACAGACTTAGCCAACCATGCTCAATTTGAAGAGGTCGCTTATCTACTTTTGCGCGGGCATCTGCCAACTCAAACAGAGTTAGATCACTATAAAACCCAATTAGTAGGCCTACGCGGTTTGCCTGAGTCTCTGAAACAGGTACTAGAGCAGATCCCAGCCGATGCACATCCCATGGACGTGATGAGAACGGGCTGCTCAATGTTAGGCAACTTGGAGCAAGAGCAAGATTTTAGCCAGCAACTCGCGGCGACGGAACGTATGTTGGCGCTGTTTCCCGCCATCATCTGCTACTGGTACCGTTTTAGTCATCACGGGATACGTATTGATACTTATGACACCAGTGAAGACTCTATTGGTGGCTACTTCCTTAAAATGCTCACCGACGAGACGCCGTCAGATTTGCATAAACAAGTTATGCACTGCTCGTTGATTTTATACGCCGAACATGAATTTAACGCTTCCACATTTGCCGCGCGAGTGTGCGCATCGACGCTATCTGATTTGCACTCTTGTATCACAGCGGCGATTGGTACTCTGCGAGGCCCTTTGCACGGCGGTGCCAACGAAGCGGCGATGGCGATGATATCGCAATGGCAAACACCAGATGAGGCTGAGGCGAATATCCTGACCATGCTAGAAAATAAAGAAAAAATCATGGGATTTGGTCATGCTATTTATCGTACAAGCGACCCACGAAATGCGTTGATAAAGCGCTGGGCGAGCACATTAGCCGATTCAGTCAATGACACGCATCTTTACGCCGTTTCAGAGCGCGTTGAGTCGGTGATGAAACGTGAAAAAGACCTATTTTGTAACGCCGATTTCTTCCACGCATCTGCCTATCACTTTATGTCTATCCCGACGTCTTTGTTTACGCCAATTTTTGTCATGAGTCGTTTGACTGGCTGGGCTGCGCACGTATTTGAACAGCGTGAAAATAATCGAATTATTCGCCCCAGTGCAGAGTATACCGGTCCGGAATACCGAGCATGGCAATCGATTGATCTGCGCCAATAAAACGCGTTGAGGTGAGTATGATGGAGCGAATCAATTCAGAGTATCGAAAACCCTTGCCCGGCACAGGGTTAGATTATGTGGATGTAGAATCTGCGGTAAATGCGATTAAACAAGGGAGTTATCAAACACTGCCGTACAGCGCGCGAATCTTTGCAGAACAGTTGGTGCGCCGCTGCGCGCCAGAGGTGCGTGAGCGAGGCTTAAAGCAAATCATCAATCATGAGCAAGAAGAGGATTTTCCGTGGTATCCGGCGCGCGTGGTGTGCCACGACATTTTAGGTCAAACCGCTTTGGTTGATTTGGCGGGCCTGCGAGATGCTATCGCGCGTCAAGGTGGCGATCCGGCGCAAGTAAACCCTGTGGTGCCAACACAGCTGATTGTCGACCACTCACTAGCAGTCGAGCACGCAGGTTTTGAGCATGATGCCTTCGAGCGAAATCGTGCCATTGAAGAGCGTCGTAACCACGATCGCTTCGATTTTATTGAATGGTGCAAAACCGCCTTTGAAAACGTCAATGTAATTCCCGCAGGGAACGGCATTATGCACCAAATCAACCTAGAAAAAATGTCACCTGTGATTCAGTGCGAACGTGGCGTTGCCTTTCCGGATACCTGCGTCGGAACCGACAGCCACACTCCTCATGTTGATGCGCTTGGTGTGATTGCTCTAGGTGTAGGAGGACTTGAGGCTGAAACCGTGATGCTCGGGCGGCCATCAATGATGCGCATGCCAAATATCATTGGTGTCAGGCTTGTTGGCCAACGACAAGAAGGGATCACCGCAACGGATATTGTACTTGCACTGACCGAATTTTTGCGCGAGCAAAAAGTGGTTTCGGCTTTTTTAGAGTTTTTTGGCGAAGGCGTACGCGCATTGTCGATTGGTGATCGCGCGACAATTTCCAATATGACGCCTGAATATGGTGCCAGTGCGGCCATGTTTTATATCGATGAACAAACAATTGATTATCTAAAACTCACAGGACGCGAACCGCAGCAAGTTGCACTCGTTGAAACCTACGCAAAAACCGTGGGTCTTTGGGCCGATATGCTGAAAAACGCGCATTATCCGCGGGTGCTGGAGTTTGACTTATCGAACGTGGAACGAAACCTAGCAGGGCCATCCAATCCACATCGCCGTTTGCCAACGCGAGAATTGAATCAGCGCGGTATTGCGGCGCCTTGGCAAGCCGAGGCTGGGCTTATGCCCGATGCGGCGGTGATCATTGCAGCAATTACGTCATGCACAAACACCAGCAATCCGCGTAACCTTGTTGCCGCAGGGTTATTGGCTCAAAAAGCCAACCAACTTGGCTTAACGCGAAAGCCTTGGGTGAAAACGTCGTTTGCTCCAGGCTCTAAAGTGGCGAAGCTGTATTTGCAAGAAGCGGGGCTACTTAGCGAACTTGAGGCACTAGGTTTTGGTATTGTCGGTTATGCATGCACCACGTGCAATGGCATGAGTGGCGCTCTCGCGAAGGAGATCGAGCGCGAGATCATCGAACGTGATTTGTACACTACGGCGGTTCTTTCTGGGAATCGAAATTTCGATGGTCGAATTCATCCTCACGCCAAACAAGCCTTTTTGGCCTCGCCACCTTTGGTGGTTGCGTATGCCATCGCAGGGACAATGCGATTTGATATTGAAAACGAGGCGTTCGGCATGAATTGCGATGGTAAACCGATTTATTTGCGTGATATATGGCCGAGCGATGATGAGATTGACGCCGTGGTTGGCCGTGCGGTTAAGCCGCAGCAATTTCAGCAAATCTACGTTGAAATGTTTAATGATGTTTCAGCGCAAGCGAAGGTAAACCCTTTGTACTCTTGGCGCGATAGCAGCACCTATATTCGTCGTCCACCGTACTGGGAAGGCGCGTTAGCGGGCAAACGGACGCTCTCAAATATGAGGCCGCTGGCAATACTTGGCGACAATATCACCACCGATCATCTCTCGCCTTCAAATGCGATTTTGCCAGACAGTTCTGCGGGTGAATATTTAGCGAAAATGGGCTTAGATCCGGTCGATTTTAACTCTTATGCGACCCATCGTGGCGACCATCTTACTGCGCAGCGGGCAACCTTAGCCAACCCCAAATTGTGTAATGAAATGGTGCGTACCAATGGACAAATTCACCAGGGGTCATTAACGCGCTTGCAACCGGATGGCAATGTTGTGCGTATGTGGGAGGCGATTGAAACCTATATGGCTCGGCGTCAACCGCTCATCATTATTGCCGGTGCTGATTACGGGCAAGGATCGTCACGAGATTGGGCCGCAAAAGGGGTAAGGCTTGCTGGGGTTGAAGTGATTGTCGCCGAAGGGTTTGAGCGTATTCACCGAACAAATCTTGTTGGTATGGGGGTATTGCCGCTGCAGTTTATTAATGGTGTTAACCGCCATACTTTGGCACTTGATGGCAGTGAAACATTCGATGTTTCGGGCGACATTTATCCCAATGCAACACTCGCGCTTCATGTTACTCGCGCGAACGGCGACACCGAATCATTTTTGGTTCGATGCCGTCTCGATACAGAAGATGAATTAGCGGTATATCAAGCTGGAGGTGTACTGCAGCGATTTGCGCACGATTTTTTGGTAGGGCATGCCGAAAAAGAGAGTAACACGAATCGCGCATCGGCCCTTGGTGAGGTGCTCAGTACCACAAGTAAACTTAGTGATGAGGTCAATTGTGAAGCCGAGGTGCGCCAATGAGTAATCTAAATCATGGTCGAGTCAAAGTCGCGGCTACCTATATGCGAGGCGGCACCAGTAAAGGGGTGTTTTTTAAACAAACGGATTTGCCGATCGAAGCTCAGCGAAGTGGCGCGGCGCGAGATGAATTTTTTCAACGCGTCATTGGAAGCCCGGATCCATATGGCAAGCAGATTGATGGTATGGGGGGCGGAACATCCAGTACCAGTAAAGTCGTGATTGTGGCTAAGAGTACTCGACCTGACCACGATGTCGACTACCTCTTTGGTCAAGTCTCTATTGGTTCTCCTCATGTTGATTGGAGCGGTAATTGCGGCAACCTGACCGCGGCAGTGGGCCCTTTTGCGATTCACAGTGGTCTGATTGACTCAAGTCGTTTGGTTGAAAATGGTGTTGTGGCAGTGCGTATTTGGCAAGCCAATATTGAACAAACTCTCGTGGTTGAAGTGCCCATGAAACAAGGCGAAGTTGATGAGACCGGTGATTTTATGCTCGATGGTGTCGCATTTCCTGCTGCCGAGCTTGCGGTTGATTTTATCGCGCCAGCTGGAAAACCCGGCGAGGTGTTTCCGACCGGTAATTTGATCGATGCGCTTGAGATCCCCGAGATGGGGACGATTTGCGCCACACTGATCAACGCTGGCATTCCCACCGTGTTTGTCGATGCCGCCGAAGTCGGGTTTCATGGTGTCGAGGGACAAAGCGACATTAATCATGATGCAAATGCACTGGCAAGGTTAGAGCAAATTCGTCGTTATGGCGCGCTTAAAATGGGCCTAATTGAGGCATTGGATGAAGGAGGTCAGCGGCTTCATACACCCAAAGTGGCCTTTGTTTCGCCGCCACAAATCTATCAAACATCAAGTGGTAAAACGGTAGATAAGGATGAGGTCGATATCTTAGTACGCGCCGTCTCAATGGGCCAGTTACACCACGCCATGATGGGCACTGCCGCCGTTGCGATTGCGGTGGCAGCAAGCATTCCTGGTACTTTGGTCAATTTGGTTGCAGGCGGTAGTGAGCGAGAGACCATCACCTTTGGTCATCCTTCAGGTACGTTAAAAGTGGGGGCGAAAAGCTGCGTGAAAGAGGGCTTGTGGTGGGTAGAAAAAGCCAGTATGCGTCGAAGCGCAAGAGTTTTGATGTCCGGCTCAGTTTATGTACCACGCTCAAGCATGCATGTCGAAAGGGAGAAAGCCAATGTCTGATTATCAAAACGAATACCAACACGCACAAACCCAACCGGAACTGTTTTGGCGACAACAAGCCCAGGCGCTAGATTGGTATAAATCACCCGTGACCATTTTAGCCAACGATGCGAATGAAATAGAGCGCTGGTTTCCCGATGGCGTAATGAATACTTCGTGGCTGGCTCTGGACTATCATATTGAACAAGGTCGAGGCGACGCCATCGCACTGATTTACGACTCTCCTGTCACCGGCGTTAAGCAGCGTTACAGCTATTTAAAATTGCGCGACCAAGTGGCAAAAGTCGCGGGCATGTTGGCAGAACTTGGCGTTCAAAAAGGGGATAGAGTTGTTATCTATATGCCGATGATCCCCGAAGCAGCAATGGCGATGCTCGCATGCGCGCGCCTTGGCGCCATTCATTCGGTCGTGTTTGGTGGTTTTGCGCCGAGTGAGCTCGCTGTTCGTATTGAAGATGCCGAACCTAAAGTGGTGATAACCGCCTCCTGCGGTATTGAAGTGACCAAAGTTTTGCCATACAAGCCTTTGGTCGATAAAGCCATTATGGAGAGTCGCTGGAAGCCGAATAACGTGATCGTATTGCAGCGGCCGCAGTGTGAAGCGGAGCTTGATGGGGCGCGTGATGTGGATTGGCAAACGGCTTTTCAGAATGCTGCGCCGCATGATTGCGTCCCAGTGTTGGCAACAGACCCTCTTTATATACTCTATACCTCAGGCACCACAGGTAAACCTAAAGGGGTGGTGCGAGATAATGGCGGTCATGCGGTTGCATTAAAATACTCGATGACAGCTGTCTACAACGTGCCTCAAAACGGCGTTTTTTGGGCCGCATCAGACGTTGGCTGGGTGGTCGGCCATTCCTACATCATTTATGCACCACTCATTCATGGCTGCACCACAGTGCTGTTTGAAGGTAAGCCGGTTCGCACTCCTGATCCCGGTGCCTTTTGGCGAGTATGCCAAGAACACCGCGTTAATGTGTTGTTTTCTGCGCCAACTGCATTTCGAGCGATCAAGAAAGAAGACCCTGAAGGACGTGCGCTTGCCGAATACGATTTGAGCTCACTTCAGGCGATTTTTATGGCAGGAGAGCGACTTGATCCTCCGACTCTGCATTGGGTTGAAGAAAAGACAGCAAAGCCCGTAATTGACCATTGGTGGCAAACCGAAACAGGGTGGGCTATTGCTGGCAATCCCACCGGAATTGAAAGATTACCAATCAAAGCGGGCTCAGCGACCAAACCGATTCCGGGTTTTGATGTGGCGATTTTAAACGAACTTGGTGAATCGGCTGCAATAAATCAACAGGGATATGTTGCGTTAAAGAGGCCATTACCACCGGGCTGCTTACCAACGATTTGGCGTAACCATGACCGATTTGAGTCGGGATATCTGAGTCAATTCCCCGGTTATTATGTGTCAGGTGATGGTGGCTATCTCGATGAAGAGGGGTACCTTTTCATTATGGGACGCATTGATGATGTGATTAATGTAGCGGGGCATCGTTTATCAACCGGTGAGATGGAAGAAATTGTTGGTGCGCATCCGGCGGTGGCAGAGTGCGCTGTTATTGGTGTCCACGATGAGCTCAAGGGACAGTTGCCTATCGGATTCGTCGTACTGAAAGATGGGGTTAAGATGGATGAGCGTTTATTGGCTGGAGAGTTAATTCATAAAGTACGCGACGAAATTGGTGCCGTGGCCTGCTTTAAACAGGCGATGGTGGTCGATAGATTGCCGAAAACGCGCTCTGGTAAAATTTTACGTCGAACGATTCGTCAAATTGCTGATGGAGAGCGTTATAGCGTGCCTTCGACAATTGATGATCCCACTAGCATCAATGAAATTGAAAGGGTGCTCGACAGAACAACATCCCCAAAAGAGACGTGTTAAATCAGTACGAAAGGTCAACAGACCCTGTCATTGTCTTATGAATTTGGCCGCTGCGTGGGTTTCCTCCCGAACTCATGCTGCTGGCCTTTCTTTTTATGTGATTGTTGAACGCTTATTTTCATTGATATGATGTGACGGTTTTACCTAAGACGCTGGCAGACAAATGTGGTTGCCAGCGTATCAGTATTGGGCATTAAAGGAAGCTTTCATGATCATTCAAGCAGCGCAGTACAGCGATTTAGAGACATTAAACCAACTGATGTTTGACTTACATGAAGAGCATCACCTTCAAGCTCCGGACCAATTTAAAACGGCGCAAGAGATTGAGCAAGAAAAGAGTATTGCTCGCTACCTTGACGATCCTGAGTGTCTCGTTTTTGTCGCAAGAGAGGGGGATCATATAATTGGTTTCATTACCGGCCATTTTTGTGAATTAGTGTCTACAGTGAGTAAAGCAGTCTTAATGGGGAGTGTGGATGAACTCTATGTTGAGCCCCGATTTCGTCAAAAAGGCGTGGCACAAGCACTGTTTCACAAAATCGAGTCGCGATTTATTGGTTATGGGGTCAAACAGATTTTTGTCGAAGTATGGGCATTCAATCAAACAGCGCAGCAATTTTATCAGCAACAGGGGTTTGGCCATCACATTCATTGGCTGCGTAAACCGGTTGATTAACGGCAATGCCCGTCGCACTTGAAGTTGCAAGAACTCTACAATCTATTAGGACCTCATCAATATTGATGACCCGCTGATTGAAGCGAATGAGTGAAACTAACGCATCTTCAGTTTCAAGTATGATGGAGATAAATAATGAATTACATAGCTCTCGCTTATGTTCATCTTTTCACTGTACTTCCTGCTTTTTTTATCGGGATTTATCTGCTCATTAACCCTAAGGGAACACAAGCTCATAAAATGTTAGGCAGAGTTTATATGGCGCTGCTTCTATTTACGTCGATAGTGAGCCTTTTTATGAGCGCTAAAGTCGGGCCAACATTGTTCGATCATTTCGGCTATATTCATTTACTCAGTGTATTCACAATTTATTCGATATTGATAGCATTGTGGTGTGCTCGTCATGGCCATATTCGAGCGCACAAGTTCAACATGGTTGGAGTATATCTAGGAGGGGTGATATTGGCTGGCGCGTTGGCTCTGACGCCGGGGCGTTTAATGCATGGCTGGTTATTTTAGCTTCTGGTTTGTACCCGCCCATTTGAAGTTGCAGCATTTCTGACGGGTTCTCATAAACGTAATCATATAGTTTATCTATATTTATACCCAAGTGACCTCAAGATGCTGGATTCAGAGCCGGCTCACTGAGCTGAGAGCAAGGCAAACAACGCAGCGAAATAGCGAGTCTATTTTCAAGTTGTTTAACGCCGCTATCGGTTCAGTGATTGGCTCCCAAAGGGCGAGCTGTCTTGGCTCATCAGCTTTGTTGACGATTTTCGATTGAGAGCCACTCAATCTTCAAATCCTCGCCTCACTGACAAACCAAGTCATTCTCGCTGAACCATGCATCTTGAGGTTACTTGGGTATAGAGGCTTTGTTCCTCGTTCATCTGTCTAGAGTGTCAAACTGTTTGGCGATACTGGGTTAATCAGGTCCAATGGAAAATGATGTGAAAAATCGCGAAATGAGGCTTAAACACAAAAATATTCAACGTCTATATGCGTTATACAGGTTCAGTGCCTTAAGCGTGATGCTTGTATTGATGCTAAGTGCCACGTCATCCTTTGGTGAGCCCATTTCGTTATCCAGACCCGTCGAGGAAATAAAAGAACCCCCATTGCCCGCATCAGTTAAGGGAGCGGTTTGTCTGATTAAGCTCGACAATCAAATTGTATTGATTGATGAGTTGCTGACCAAGCGCTTATCTTTGCCGGGGGGCACAATCATTTCAAGCGAAGATCCTGCTTGGACCGCGGAGCGAGAAACGTGGGAGGAAGCAGGGCTTGCTGTAACAGCGCAATACCTCATTGCCCATGATGGCAAAGCGGCATATTACTATTGCACGCCCGTTAGTCCCGCATACGCCTATCAAAACATCAATCGCTTTGGTGGTCATAGTTTACCAGTCAACACCGCTGAGCATTTTGGCAGAGAAACACAAGACGCTTTAATCATCAACCCACAAAAGGTGAAGGCCGACGAGTATCGTTATCCTGACAAATGGTCTCAAATTGTTGCGTGGTTTACGCCATTGCCCACCGCCACGGTTTTCTATATGGAAAATACGGTGTCAAAAGCGTCTAAGCTTCATCAAACTGAACTGAGCCAATGGCGCTTTGATGTTTACCATAGCGATATACGCATGATAGCCGCCTACGTGGCGGCTATCATAAGCTTACCTTTGTGGCTGGTGTTGTTGATTCCCAGCGCGCTGAGCAAGTTTGGCGCTTCCCACACATTAAAACTGATTTATGCATGCACCATAGCATCGCTAATAGGATTAGTCGCTCAATTTGGTTTCACAGCAGCGCCGCCATGGACGTATTTTGGCATCACTCCGCATGTGCCGAGTCAAGGGTACCAAATGCCATCTGTGATTATGGCGGTAATGACTGCGCTCGCTATTATGCTGGCTCAGATAAAGTCATGGTCATGGCTTAATATCAATGTGCTCGGCATGGTATTCATCATATTAGGCTATTTCACAGCATCGGTTGTTGCTGGTAACTTTTTCTTAATTGATGGATTCGCTGGAATCGCTTTGGGTGCGCTGGTTGCGTGGCATATTCATAAATTGGAGCGGGCATCAGAAACGCCTTTCGCCACTGTGTTAGCAAGTTGGGAAGTTTGGTTTGTACTTATGCTTGCCACTTTCGTAGCCAATTATTTCTGGTTATCACCTAATTTCATTGTGTGGGGCGGCGTATTATTCGTGTTAACTGTGACAGCCCCATTTTTACGCTGTTATGTTGGATTGACTGATTTTACCGAAGAGCTTGAAACCGGAACAACCCATTTTACAACGCGTCATTTGTGGGCTATTGCGCTGTTGAATGCAGCTGTATTTAGCCTTTTAACCTTACTGAGTTATTCGGTTGGATACGCGGGGTATCTCGGTTTTGCTTTAGAAAGTGCGCGTTATCCACTGCTGTTAGTGATAACTGCATTGCTGGTCTACCGAACCGTTATCAGGCGCTAGTTTCAGGCAGACTTGACGCTAAGCAAGAGTGGGGGGCAAGAACGATGAACATTTTTGTGTTAGATGAAAATATAGAACGGTGCGCTCAATATCATTGCGATCAACATGCGGTGAAAATGATCTTAGAGAGTGTTCAACTGCTTTGTACTGCGCTGAATAAAAAAGGATTCACCACACCGTATAAATCGATGCATCTTAAGCACCCATGCGTACTTTGGGTTGAAGAGTCATACGACAATTTTGAATGGCTAGTTGGTTTGACTCGTGAACTCAATCGTGAATATCGCTATCGCTACGATAAAGACAAAGATCATAAGTCGATTGCTGTATTAGATGAAATTCAATCGATCGCATTTGAGCGCCGAGGGCTCACGCCGTTTCCTCAGGCAATGCCAGAAGAGTTCAAGGTAGAAGGCGATCCAGTCCAAGCGTACCGGAACTTTTATCTGGGTGACAAACTTCGTTTCGCCAAATGGACCAAAAGAGACGTGCCAGCGTGGGTAAAGGCGTATCAATGTGAGAAGTGAAAACAATGCGAGAGGTGAAAAAAAGCCCCTCAAGGTGCTCGCCTTGAGGGGGCTTTCGTCAATGAAACTCAATCATTACGCGAAGATAAAGGTGTACAGGAAGCCTGCGCCCATAGCCATACTTAGAATCACGAATAAGAAGGCTGCAATCATCTGATTTTTGAAAATCGATTTTAGCAAAATCACTTCGGTTAAACTCGCACCGGCACTGCCGATAATCAGCGCCATAACTGAACCAAGCGCCATTCCTTTCTGAACCAATGCCGCACTCAATGGAATCACAGCTTCGGCACGAATGTACAATGGAATACCGATAACAGCTGCAACAGGAATTGCATACCACATGCCAGCGCCAGCGTATTTAGCAATTAAATCGGTTGGAATAAAGCCGTAAATGAACGAACCAACCGCAATACCCATGATTAAGTACGGGAACACTTGTTTAAAATCTTTCCAAGTTGAATGCCAGATACGTAACCAACGGTTTGGTGCTTTAGCAGTTGCTGCTACCGCAGTTGCGCCATCACTTGAGCAGCACGATGTTGCGACTTCAACTTTCGGTGTATCACCACAGCATGAGGTTTTCGCAACAACCGGCGTTGGCGCCGCGTCAGAGCAACATGCACTCGCCTTTGGTGCAGGTGCTGCATCGCCACACGCACTTGTACCACAACTAGATGCTTGCGCTTTTACCTCAGGCTTTTTGCTTGAATCACAGCATGACGTTGGCGTACCAGCGGCTTCGTACGCTTCCGGTTTAACGTAGCGCTCAAAACCTAATTTCTCTAACGTGTAACCTGCAATCACTGACACGCCAAGTGCGATAGTGAAGTAGAATAGCGCCACTTGCCACCCAAACGTCACGACAAATAGGCCGATGATGACAGGGTTAAGTAGTGGGCTGGCAAATAAAAACACCATCATAGGACCAAATCCAGCTCGAGCACGCAACAAACCTTTGAGGAACGGAATGGTCGAGCATGAACAAAACGGCGTTATTGAACCAAGTAGGGCGGCAATGATATAACCTTTGCCTTTCTTGGAACTCAAAATGGATTGAATTTTTTCTGGTGTTAGAAAATCTTGCAACACACCAACGATATAGCTGATCGCAAGAAACAGAACAATCAGTTCTGCGGCAAGGAAGGCAAACATATCGAGTGCTTCTTTTGCCATTGCGAGGATTTCAGGGCTCATAGTTTTCTCCTGCTGATTCTCATCAGCTCAAAAGTCTAAGAAAGAAGATTTCTTCATTTCGATTTTTCTGGAATTATAGAACCCAAATGAAATGAGTCAATGATTATATTTCGATTTTTTTCGAAATATGACTAAATTCATAGCAATTCTTTGATTTAATTTGGTTTTTATTCAAACGCTCAACCGCGTGACAATGTGATTAGGTGAAATAGGAACAAAAAAAGCGACCAGCACAATGCGTTGGTCGCTTTATATTGAATGTATATCCTTTCCACTTACCTGCATCTTTAAGTGATTTGGGTATAGCTTCGATTAAATCGCCCAGCCTCCAGCATAGAATGCCACTAGTACGAGCGTGAGAAGTACAACGCCAAAGCTGAGCTTTTTCCATTCACCCGCGACAAGACGGCCACAAACCAAGCACAAAAAGCCGAGCATAATACCGGTCACAATATTGGCGGTCAGGACGATAAATACCGCGCAAACAAGGCCGGAGAGAGCGTCAATAGAGTCATCAAAATTCAACTTTGTGACATTGCTTAACATTAAACAACCGACATACATCAGCGCAGGTGCCGTCGCGTAAGCGGGAACTAAATAGCTAATCGGAGAAATAAAGAGCAGCAGTAGGAAAAGGGCGCCGACAACGACGGCTGTCAGGCCGGTCTTTCCACCAGCTGCGGTACCCGCTGCCGATTCGATATACACTGCTGCAGGCGCGCCACCCACTGCACCCGACACAATGCTACTGACTGAGTCTGCAGTCAGGGCCTTTCCACCATCAATGATATTGCCATTTTTATCCAGTAGATTGGCTTGTCCCGCGACAGCACGAATAGTACCTGTTGCATCGAAAATCGCAGTCATAACGAGCGCCAACACGCTTGGAAGAACCAGAGGACTGAGTGCGCCCATTAGGTCCATTGAACCAATAAGTGATTGTTCGCCACCAAATGTCGGCATGGCAAATAGCCCATGATAGGTCACACTTGGGTCAAAAATCAGCCCCAAAAGTGAAATAGTAATAATCACTAAGAGAATGCCCCCCGGAAGTCGACGTTTTTCCAGTCCAAAAATTGCAGCCAAACCAAGCACCGACATTAAGACTGGTAGCGAAGTAAAGTCACCAAATTTGACCGGTAATCCCGCAGCAGGATTTTTCTCAATTAAGCCAACACCATTGGCTGCGATGAGCAGAAGAAAAAGACCAATACCAATGCCTGTGCCGTGGGCAATGCCGGAAGGTAAATGGGTTAAGATCCATTGGCGTAAACCAGTTACCGTGATGGCAGTGAAAATAACGCCCATCAAGAACACCGCGCCTAATGCGACAGGGATCGAAACGCCTTGTCCCAGCACTAAACTGAAGGCGGTAAACGCAGTGAGTGAAATCGCACAGCCAATAGCCATAGGAAGGTTTGCCCAAAGCCCCATAAGTAACGAACCAAATGCCGCCACTAAACACGTCGCAATAAACACAGAGCCTTGATCGAAACCTGCCGCTCCCAGCATGCTCGGAACGACGATGACTGAGTAAACCATAGCAAGAAAAGTGGTCAGTCCGGCTAACACTTCTTGGCGAACATTGCTGCCACGCTGACTAATTAAAAAATAGTTATCAAGCTTATTTGCTATGGTTGGTGACGTTGAAGAGGGCTCGGTAGCACGAGGCTGAGAGACTGGCGTATCAGACATCGAAGTTTCCTAGAAATGTAGATTAAAAAGGATTTGCCACAGTATTTTCACTGCACTTGGCTTAAATGGCAGCGAAAATACAGAGAATTGGTTAGAAAAACAAGTGATTTAATCCTTTGCGGCAAACGTTTTCTTGCATGCGTGATGAAGATGCTCATTTTAATGGACCCTCGCTGAGTTAACCGTTAACGCCATGTTCTACACTGATAAAAAATAATGAGGCACAGAGTGACACCATGAAAAATGACGAACGCAGGATCGGGCTGTTAGGCGCAGTTGCTATCGGTGTGGGTGCTATGGTGGGCGGAGGCATTTTCGCCGTATTAGGAGAGGCGGTATCCATGGCGCACGGAGGGACGCCAATAGCCTTTTTGGTGGCAGGTATTTTAGCTTTGCTCACCGCTCACTCATACGCAAAACTTGCGGTGAAATACCCCAGTGAAGGCGGCACCGTTATTTACCTCGAGCGCGCATTTGGACTTGGTCTCATAACTCGTGGTCTTAATATGCTGCTGTGGCTAAGTTATCTTATTAGCTTATCTCTCTACGCGGTTGCATTTGGAGCCTACGGCGCCACTTTTCTTCCGGGTGACGACGGACAAAACTATCGTCACCTTTTGATATGCTTAGCAATCATCGTGCCTGTTGCTATCAACTTATTCAGCTCAGAGTTGGTGAGTAAATCAGAAACCTTTATCGTGATTGCAAAGATTGTATTGCTCTGCGCCATCGTTTTAGTCAGCTTTGATCATGTTGATACGGCACGTTTCGCTATAGCAGCGTCCGATTCACCGCTCACTATCATTTCAGCGGGTATGATTGTATTTATCACCTTTGAAGGGTTTGAGCTTATTGGTAATGCGTCACAAGATGTAAAGCAACCTGACGTAACGTTACCGCGCGCATTTTATATCGCCGTTATTGCGGTATTAGTGCTTTATGTCGGAATCTCAATGATAACGGTGGGCACACTGTCAGAGTCAGAGATTAAGAATGCGAAAGATTTTGCGCTAGCGGAAGCGGCAAGACCCGCCTTGGGTGAATTTGGATTTAAACTCGTCGCAGCCGCCGCACTGCTCGCGACATTTTCCGCTATTAATGCGACGCTTTATGGCAATGCACGTCTGGGTTTCATGCTTGCCAAAGAGCGTGAATTGCCCAAAGCGTTAGAAAAAAAGATCTGGAACGACTCTTATCTCGGTATTCTGATTGTTGGTTTCATCACGCTCGTAATGGCAAATGCGATTGATTTAACGGCGATTTCCATAATCGGCAGCGCAGGTTTCCTACTGATTTTTGCTGCAGTCAACCTTGCTGCGTTTCGCTTAAGTCAAGAAATTGGCTGCAATCGATTTATTGCCATTATTGCCTTTGTTTTTTCACTAGCCGCACTTGTCATACTGTTCGTCACTACGTGGAATACCTCGCCACACGCCTTAGCAATTTTTGCTGCGTTTGTTGGCTTTTCTCTCATCTTCGAAGCGGTTTATGGACGTCTTGTCACTAACTCATAGTCTCCTCATATAGTTTTCAAATTACATAGCTGCGCAAAAGAGCTTCTAACTCATAGCTTTTAACTCATAGCTTCGATGAGACATTTCGATTTACTGCAGCTTTACAGTGGCTATCCAGCGACTAAGCTAAAAATGAGCGTCGAATATTGTCATTCTTCAAGTGGCACGGGTATGGGCATTTGATGAGACTTGGGCGCCACGATCTTCAATGAAAACGTTATATGCGCTCTCGTTGAGAGTGTCACCTTCTTAAGTTGAGTATGTAAAACGGAGACCAAGAATGTCTACAACAAATTGGCCTGAATTGGCTATTGGGCTTTATGAGAAACTGAACGAGCGTAATGCAGAGCTTGTGTATGAGTTTGACAATGTGGAAGTTGGTGTCCCTAGCGCCGCAGATGACAATGCGGCCACGGCAAAGTGGACAATCAACGGAACGGTGAAAATCAGCTCGCGTGATTTGAGTGAAAAACCGTAGATTACTTAAAACGATTGACGAATGAAAATCACACCGCTGCACTTAGAAGGCCAGCTTCAACTTTGTCAACGCGATGAATTTGGTCAAACGTTGGCTGATGCTCATGTTATCGCGCAAGGTGAGCAAATCTTGGTCAACATTATTCCTAAGCGTAGGATGCTAAGCCTTCTGCGCAGCAACTTGTCTCATCGGCGTCAAAGGCAAATTATGGTGCAGCGGCTACAACGCTTATCGTATTCAAGCAATGTCGCTCTAACGCTAGAGATTGAGGGACACCTTATTGCCACCCTCACGCCTATGCCATCTGGCACTCTCTGGACTCGATTAACCCACCTTTGTTTTCAAACAGGCAGCATCCGCTTGTTCCCATCGGGCTTAATTAAATACTGGTTTTCCCCCTCACGCAGCACTGAACGACCCAGTTCGCATCGTGATCATTAGGCTTTTTTTGATTCAAATCACACAAGCAGGTACAATCGGCGCTTTTGAATCACTTCAGTAGTTTTATGCTCATAACAAACAACATCACCATGCAGTTTGGTGCCAAACCATTATTTGAAAATATTTCAATTAAGTTTGGCGAAGGAAATCGTTACGGTTTGATCGGTGCGAATGGTTGCGGTAAATCCACTTTCATGAAGATCCTAAGTGGCGAGCTTGAGCCAAGCTCAGGAAACGTCAATTACGACCCTAACGAGCGTGTAGCAAAACTGAATCAGGATCAGTTTGCCTATGAAGCCTATACCGTAATTGACACGGTGATCATGGGACATAAAGAGCTATGGCAAGTCAAACAAGAGCGTGATCGTATCTATTCGTTAGCAGAAATGAGCGAAGAAGACGGTATGCGCGTGGCGGACTTGGAAGTTGAGTTCGCTGAAATGGACGGCTACATGGCGGAAGCAAAAGCGGGAGAGCTTCTTCTTGCTGTTGGTATTCCTCTTGAGCAACATTACGGCTTAATGAGCGAAGTGGCTCCTGGCTGGAAACTACGTGTGCTCCTTGCGCAAGTGTTGTTTGCCGATCCTGATATCATGCTACTCGATGAGCCAACCAACAACTTGGATATGGATACCATACGTTGGTTAGAAGATACGCTCAACGAACGTAACTGCACTATGATCATCATCTCGCATGACCGTCACTTCCTTAACTCAGTCTGTACTCATATGGCTGACTTGGATTACGGTGAGTTGCGCGTCTATCCAGGCAATTACGACGAGTATATGACCGCGGCGACAGCGGCTCGCGAGCGTCTATTGTCAGACAATGCGAAGAAAAAAGCACAGATCGCCGAACTGCAAACGTTCGTGGCTCGCTTCTCAGCTAACGCATCAAAAGCGAAGCAAGCGACATCTCGTGCGAAACAAATTGATAAGATCAAGCTAGATGAAGTGAAGGCATCAAGTCGTCAAAACCCATTCATTCGTTTTGAACAATCAAAAGAGCTTTTCCGGAACGCGCTCATTGTTGAGAACCTAAGCCAAGGTTTTGATAACGATCTATTTGCCAATTTTAATGCGATTTTCGAAGTGGGTGAGCGCGTTGCGATTATTGGTGAAAACGGCGTTGGTAAAACCACGCTGCTGAATACGCTAGCAGGCGTTTTAGCCCCTCGCACTGGTGAGTTTAAGTGGTCTGAAAACGCGAATATCGGTTATTACGCGCAAGATCATGCACACGATTTTGAAGAAGATTTGAACCTGACCGATTGGATGGGTCAATGGCGTCAAGAGGGCGACGATGAACAAGTTGTTCGTAGTTTCCTCGGTCGTATGTTATTTGGCCAAGATGACATCAAGAAATCGGTTAAAGTGCTCTCTGGTGGCGAACAAGGCCGGATGCTGCTCGGTAAGTTAATGATGCATAAGCCAAACATGCTATTGATGGATGAGCCTACCAACCACATGGATATGGAATCCATTGAATCTTTGAATAACGCCCTAGAGCAATACAAAGGCACTTTATTCTTCGTCTCACATGACCGTGTGTTTGTGGATTCGTTGGCTACTCGCATCGTTGAAATTAAAGATGGAAAAATTACTGATTTTAAAGGGACTTATGCTGAGTTTTTGAAATCTCGTGGCATTGAATAGTTAACGATTTCAGTATATTGATATTTACTAAACCTCGCTTTGCGGGGTTTTTTATTGCTCAAACATTAGTCAATTCATCTAATTCATTTGGTTATAGATAGCTAACTAACTAGATCGATTCGAAATTTTTACAAATTTTTCACCAAATCAATCCTTATGTGTGTTTATAATACAAATAACAATTCGACAGAGGAAATCCCCATGAAAAAATGTGTAATGGTCGCCATTGTTATCGGTTTGGTTGGTTGTGGTAAATCAACGCTCGCGCAATTGCGTGATGAGCCGATGAATGTTCAAAATGCCGTCGCTTACGTTGCTAACGCAGAACTTTTGCTTAATCGTTGTGAGATTGGCCAAGCCGAAAAGGTAGGGTTGAACAGTGAAATGATGAAAATGAAGCCACAAGCGGGAGCGAAGGCGATGGAGTACATCACGGCCTATAAAGACGCGCTCAAAGAGATCCCATGTGAAGATTTGCAGTACAACATCAAATCGATTGGCTAAAGGTTGTTCGTTTTCTAAGTAAAAGAAGCTCGGGGGAGTATTTGATACTCCCTTTACCCCGCCCCACTTGAAGTTGCAGCGCTTTCCTTTAAAAAATCAAGGGACGGGCACTCACAAACCTCATCCCATAGTTTATCTATGCTCACGAAGTGTTCAGAGGCTTTGCTCGCTGGTCGCCTACCTACATCTTTAAGTTGTTTGGGGATATCCCTATTCCAAATCCCCTTTAACATCAAATCGCACATTTTCGCCGCCAGAATAAACTTGGAATCGACTGCCTTTAGCCCGCGCTATAGTCGTAATGCCAAACTGCTTGGCCAAATCAAGCCCCATTTGAGTCACGCCAGAGCGTGACAGCAGCACCGGAATCCCCATTTGCGCCACTTTAATCACCATCTCTGAGGTTAGTCGTCCTGTGGTATAAAACACTTTATCGTCACCAGAGTCTTGGTTGAGCCACATTTCACCCGCCAAGGTATCAACCGCGTTGTGCCGGCCCACATCCTCAACAAAAGAGAGCACTTCATCGTTACGGCACACCGCGCAGCCATGCACCGCCCCTGCGCGCTTGTAAGTCTCGTTGTAATAGGTCAGAGCTTTCAGTGTGGCGTATATTTCGGATTGAAGCAGATTTCGTGTAGGGACTTGGTAGCCCTTTAGTTGACTCAGGACATTGCCAAACATGGTTCCTTGACCGCAACCCGATGTGACGGTTTTTTTCCCTAACGCCGACTCGACATGACTTACGTCTTCTTTTGTGATCACCGCTGCGCTATGTGTTTGCCAATCAATGATGATTGATTCCAACGCATTTGAGTCCGAAATAAAGCCTTGGTTTTTTAAGTAGCCCAACACTAATGCCTCAGGACGAGTGCCTAACGTCATGAGAGTGACAACTTCAGCCCAATTGAGTAGAACCGTGAGGGGACGTTCGCAGGCGATTTCACGAGTGATCTTATCACCAAATTCGTCAAGAACATCAACAACAATAGTGGCAACAGGGCTGTCGCTGGTTTTAATCACGTTAGGATGGGGCACAAAGTTCTCCTTAATAGAGAAAGTAAATTGACGTCGTTAGTTTGTCGGCAAGTCTTTGATTGTAAGTTTTGTCGGTGAAAAGGAGTCTGTCAAAGCTGGCGTAGATTCGATTGATACTATACCTAAACGACTTGGAGTTGCAGGTAGGCGGCAAACGAGCAAAGCCTCTGAGCACTTCGTGAACATAGACGACCTATGTGATGAGGTTTGTGAGAGCCAGCCCTTTAATTTTTTAAACAAAAGCGCTGCAACCTAAAGTGGAAAAGGTATATCACCAACGAAAATTCACTAATTGGGCTTTCTTGATACTTATGTCTACACTTTATCCAATAAATTAATGTGGGTATTAGATGGGTATGCAAGAACCAGAGCAGGTGCTAGCGTCAATTGAAAAAAGCGAAAATATTTGGCCAATGAGTTGCCAAATCCGCGACCGTGAGGTTCAGCATGGTATCTGGCTAGCGCGTCAATGGGAACTGCATGGCTTTGACCTAAAACCTGCACTAGACGCACCATTTCAAGCCGTGCTGCAGCTTTACCTCGACGAACGAGCCGACTATCGGTTTAACCTAAGCTCTCAATATCCCAAGCTCTTCGTAGTACTTGAAAATCTCGACGATGGCATTCCTAAGTTAGTTGCTCTGACGGCAGCACAGAGCGTCGCCGCGCAATTTATGGATGGTGATTATCTTGTGCTGTCATTTGACATGCCACTGCCTGTTCAAGCGTGGATGGAGGCGTTTATCGGGCGACATGGTGAACTCATAGAGTCAGGTAAGAAAAAACGCAAAGGTAAGGGGCGCGCAAGTGGCAACTAATTTTTTATCGCGCTTTCTATTGCTCCGCGCCGAGCGCAAGCGTCAAGCTGAGCAACAGAACCAAGATAACAGGCCTCAGGGCGCTGAGGGCGCGCCGACCAATTTTCAACAAGCGTCATTTCACCAAGAGACAACAGAGGAATCGTCGAGCGCGGTTGAAATGGCCAAGCATCATCCGGGGGAAAGTGACGACGGCGCAAGAGAGCCCGAAACATCGCAATGTACGCCGACGGATCAAACAACTCAGCCTCATCAAACAAACGCTGGATATGCTCAAGCTGATTGCCAATCACCAATTGCCACATTACTGGTAAGCGATATTGATGAAGAGAGTAAAAAGTTAGCGCTGCGCAGCTTTTTCTTGAGTGGTGAATTTTCAGATGTCGATGACCTGGTTGATTACGGACAAGACTTCAGCCAAAACGTAGCGCTGTCGCCAAATGTTGCCTCGCGATTAAGGCAGTGGGCATCAAAGCGCGCGTATAGTGATAATAATGAGGCGCTCATTCAGGCAGAAGAGTCTGAGTATCAGCAGGAAAGCCTAGAAGACTCCGTGACGGCGTCACAGTCCGTAACTGAAAACGGCACTGATGAGGGCGTCAATATTGCGCCAATAGACCCAACATTTGAGACAGTATCACCCACACAAGCCGTGGATCACTCAATAGTGTCTCGAAAGAAAGAATCTCCTGACATACCAAGCTAACTTGTACCCTTAGGGTCTTGAGTTGCGTCATATACTCAATAGAGGTCGAAGCGTTAAAGATACTTTTAACAATAAAATCGCAATGTGGAGGCTGCGTAATGGCGCCTTTACAAATATAACGACGTGATACACAAACGTGGAACTGAGCAATGTTAAAACAACAGTTAGAGCAGTGCCGATCCAGTAATGGTCGGGCGCGTTTTGCCGCGCTTGAAATGACCGTTGAGCTGGCAAACCTCATCCCCCCGACGGTTTCGTATCAGAGTCGTGGGCGAACCCTGTTAGTGGGCGCAGCATCGACAATAGACTCGTTATTAAAACATGCAGACATAGTGGCTGCGTTAGAACGATTACCTTCAGTCACGCTTCTATCGCTTGAGTCACCGCCCATCACTCAAATTATCTCTGGAAAACGCGAACACACAGAGAGTGCTATCGATAGCACAAGCCAGGCTCGTGCTCCGAGTAATAGTGTGCGTTTTTCCGCTCCGAAGGTTGAGTTGACGGGATATCTCGGTGCATTCAGTGCCTACATTTCGACAGAGTTGGCAGTGAGTTCCGCCGATAGCAATCAGCCAGTGAATTCAACGGAACAACATAAGGTGGATTTGGCACAATTGATGTTTGCGCGCACAAGTGGCGGCGAGCCTGACGCATTCGATATCGTTGTTGATCTTTGCATGGCGCCATTGATGAACGCCGAAGTTGCCGCGCCGGGTTATTATCATTTGAATCAGAAACGCTTTAATGATCCGGCTACACAACCCGATGAAATCAATGCGCTGATGGCGATTTTGACTGAGTTGCTCGATATGGTTGGCAGCTTTGATAAGCCAAAATATTTTCGCCTCGATACCGATATTTGCGCTCATAGTTCAAGAGGGGTAAAAGGGTGTGAACGCTGTTTGGATGCTTGTCCAGCAGGTGCGATAAGTTCCGAAGGAAGTGAGGCTCGCGGTCATCGCATTGTTATTGACCCATACCTGTGCCAAGGCATTGGCAGCTGCGCGACACGTTGCCCAACAGAGGCAATACTGTATGCGCTACCCGATCCCAAAGAGACGCAACTGTTTGTCGAGCGCTTGCTTGCCAACTACGCCAATGCAGGAGGAGTCCACCCCAAAATTTTGTTTTATTCGCCATCAAGTGAAGCAGCGATAAGCAATTGCGTTAATCAAATCTCAGCTTCAATCTTACCTATCATGGTGGAGGAATCGGCTAGCATTGGCATTGATACTTGGTTTGCTGCGTTAGTCAATGGGGCGGAACAGCTAATATTCGCGTTAGATCGAGATATGCCTGAGACATCACGCCGTGTCTTTTTGCAAGAAATTGCACTGGCGCGAACCCTGCTTAAAGCTGCTATCACTAATGAGCATAACAATGCGCCTACCAGTGAACGATTAATCGTGCTGGATGTTAGCGAAGACCATGATGACAATAACTGGTCTTCGTGGCTGACAGAACGAACCGCTGCACTTTCAAACGATAAACCACTTCTCGATAGTGTCATCGGCGAGTTACAAGGTAACAAAAGAGCGCGACTTTTTACCGCACTCGATACTCTTTACAACCACGATCATGGGCAGGTAACAAAAGAGAGTAAGGTTACTTCATCAAAATCTTCGATTCTTCCTCTTGAGTCCACGGCGCCTTACGGTCGCGTTAATTGTGTAGCAGCCGATTGTACTTTGTGCATGAGCTGCGTGTCAGTGTGTCCGACCCGCGCACTTCACACGGATGGACAGTCACCTTCATTGCAGTTTATTGAACAAGATTGCGTTCAATGCGGTTTATGTGTCAAAGCATGCCCTGAATCTGTGCTGTCACTGGAGCCTCGTATCAATTGGAATGCGCTTGAGCGGCAAGCGGCCACGGTGATTAAGCAAGAAACGGCAGCAGAATGCCTTATCTGTCATAAACCTTTTGCTCCACAATCCATCATCACGCGCTTGCAGGAAAAGCTCAAAGGGCATTCTCATTTCAGTAATGAGGCGGCATTGCGACGTATCGCAATGTGTGAGGATTGTCGAGTGATAGATATGGTGAAGTCACTTGCTGATGATCCGACAAAACAAGTGAACTTGTAGGAGCAAGTTATGAGTGATTCTACGCCCAATACTGAGCCAACGCTCGATATGATTCGCGGCCATATTTACATGCTACTCGCCAGCATGTTCCGCGAGCCACCAAGTTCGTCATTACTCGCGTGGTTATCCGAATTAGATCTTGAAACAGAAGAGAGTGAACTTAAGCAGACTTGGCATGCATTGAAGCGTGTATCCCACGCCGCAGATAGCCAAGCGCTTCGGCAAGAATATCAGGATCTCTTTATTGGTCTCGGCTGTGGCGAAGCAATACCTTATAGCTCGTGGCATATCACAGGCTCTTTGATGGATAAGCCATTAGCTGACTTGCGCCGTGACCTTATGGCGCTCGGTTTTACTCGCACAGACCAAACGAAAGAACCAGAAGATCACATTGCGGCATTGTGTGAGGTGATGGCAATGCTCATCGAGGAATCTACGAGTGCCAATGACTCTCGACAGAGACAATTTTTCAATCACCACATTGCGCCTTGGTATGTGGCTTTAAGCCGTCAGATGATGGAGGCGCCCAGTGCCAAATTCTATTTACCCGTCGCCCAATTATTGCGTCAGTTTGGTGACGTTGAAGCCGTTCGTTTCAGCGCTCGAACAAACGATACAAGTGTGCAGCACATATCAATTTCTCAATGACAGCACCTGAGTTCTTGATAAGTGTTAAACGTGGATAAGGTTCCATTGAATTCGAAACATTGAAATCGAAACGAAACATTGAAATCGAAACGAAACATTGAAATCGAAACGAAACATTGAAATCGAAACATTGATATCGCAACAAACCTGAAAAGATGCTTGAGCATCCAACACCGTCACAGGCGGTAAGGAAGCGAAATGAAACGTGACACCGAGATTAATCAAAATCGTAGAGATGTTATTAAAGGACTTGCAACGGGCGCTGTGCTCAGCGTTTTTGCAACGTCTGTCAGCGCCGCGGCGAACACCACAGAGATAACACCATCTCGTCAGGCGCAAGATAACAATGTGAAACAGACTCGCTATCGTGAAACTCAGCACGTTCGCGATTATTACAACACGCTCTAGGAGGTGATTTGTGAAACTAACCAAACGTTCCGATAGCGTCGAACATCAAAATAGTCTGTCCTCCAACTCGTTTCGTCATCCGTTCGGTCTTTCACGGCGAACCTTTTTACGCACAACATCGTTGGCCGCTGGTGGCGCTGCAGTTGGTGCGGGCCTTTTCGCGCCGAGTATGATGAAAAAAGCACAAGCCACTATACCGGAGGCAGATTACAACGCACCGATGGAAACCAAACGAACCATCTGCTCTCATTGCTCGGTGGGTTGTGGCGTGTATGCCGGGGTACAAAATGGCGTTTGGACCGAACAAGAGCCGGCGTTTGATCATCCGTTTAATGCAGGTGGGCACTGTGCAAAAGGGGCGGCACTGCGAGAACATGGCCACGGTGCACGTCGTTTAAAATACCCAATGAAATTGGTCAACGGGAAATGGCAAAAAATCGAGTGGGACACAGCACTGGATGAAATCGCGGCAAAAATTTTGCAGATCCGCGAAGAGTCGGGGCCTGATTCTGTCTATTGGCTTGGTAGTGCCAAGCACAATAACGAACAAGCCTACCTCTTTCGCAAGATGGCGTCTTTGTGGGGAACCAATAACGTTGACCACCAAGCACGAATTTGCCATTCCACCACGGTTGCGGGGGTTGCCAATACATGGGGCTATGGCGCCATGACTAACTCGTTTAACGACATGCATAATTGCAAGTCAATCATGTTTATTGGTTCTAACCCTGCTGAAGCGCACCCCGTCGCGATGCAACATATTTTGATCGCAAAAGAGCGTAACAACTGCAAAATCGTGGTGGTTGATCCGCGCAGAACACGCACCGCAGCAAAGTCTGATGTGTATGTCTCGATTCGTCCCGGAACCGATATTCCGCTCGTTTGGGGGGTATTGTGGCATATTTTCAAGCAGGGCTGGGAAGATAAAGAATTCATTCATCAGCGTGTTTTTGGTATGGATGAGATACGAGCGGAAGTCGCAAAATGGGATCCCAAGCAAGTCGAGAGAGTCACCAATGCCACTGAAGAGCAAGTGTATGCCATTGCAAAGACCATTTCAGAAAACCGTCCCGGTTGCGTCGTGTGGTGTATGGGCGGAACGCAGCATACGGTAGGGAGCAGTAATACACGGGCGTATTGCATACTGGAATTGGCGTTGGGTAACCTTGGTAAATCAGGCGGCGGGGCAAATATCTTCCGCGGACATGACAATGTGCAAGGGGCGACAGATCTTGGTGTCTTATGTCACACCTTACCCGGATATTATGGTTTAACCGATGGCGCGTGGAAGCATTGGGCTGAAGTGTGGGATCTCGACTACGAGTGGGTTAAAAATCGGTTTGATCAAGGCGTCTATCACGGTGTCACACCTTTTAACGCAACAGGTATTCCAGTTTCACGTTGGATTGATGGCGTACTTGAAAACAAAGATGACATGCAGCAGCGTGACAATCTGCGCGCCATGTTTTATTGGGGGCACGCCGTAAACTCGCAAACGCGCGGGAATGAAATGCCGGAGGCAATGAAGAAGCTGGAAATGATGGTGATTGTCGACCCATTTCCTACTGTTGCGGCGGTCATGAATGAACGCACAGACGGGGTTTATTTGCTGCCAACTACGACTCAGTTTGAAACCTATGGCTCGGTCACTGCGTCAAATCGCTCGCTACAATGGCGTGACAAGGTGATAGAGCCGCTGTTTGACTCCAAAGTCGACCATGAAATTATGTATCTCTTGGTTAAGCGTTTGGGCTTTGCTGAACAGCTGTTTAAAAATATACGGGTCGAAAACAACCAACCTGTGATTGAAGATATTGCCCATGAGTATGGCCGAGGTATGTGGACCATCGGCATGACGGGGCAAACCCCTGAACGATTAAAGCTGCATCAAAAGAACTGGGGCACGTTTAACTTCACGACACTTGAAGCCGATGGCGGTCCCGCTAATGGCGAGATCTACGGTTTACCTTGGCCATGTTGGGGAACCCCAGAATTGAAGCACCCCGGCACGCATATTCTCTACGACACCTCTAAAGAGGTCATTAAAGGTGGCGGCAATTTCCGTGCGCGTTTTGGTGTTGAGTACGATGGGCAAAGTCTTCTGGCTGTCGATAGTTATTCCAAAGGGTCTGACATTAAAGATGGCTACCCAGAATTTACGTCAAAAATGCTCAAGCAGCTTGGTTGGTGGGATGATCTGACGCCCGAGGAAAAAGTAGCAGCAGAGGGACGCAACTGGAAAACCGACTTATCCGGAGGTATTCAGCGCGTTGCTATCAAACACGGGTGCATACCATTTGGTAACGCGAAAGCACGTACTGTGGTTTGGACGTTTCCAGATAAGATCCCCATTCATCGGGAGCCACTTTACTCACCAAGACGTCAACTGGTCAAAGAGTTTCCAACTTACCCAGATGCCGCGTTTATTTTCCGTTTGCCAACGCTCTATCGATCCATACAGGAGCAGGATAAAGCAAAACAGTATCCGCTGATCCTAACCTCGGGCCGCCTAGTTGAATATGAAGGTGGTGGTGAGGAGACTCGCTCAAATCCTTGGCTTGCTGAGCTGCAACAAGAGATGTTTGTCGAAGTTAATCCGAAAGACGCGAATGATCTTGGTTTTAAAGATGGCGATACAGTATGGCTTGAGGGGGCGGAAGAAGGCCGAATTAAGATTCGCGCTTTGGTAACCCCTCGTGTGTACCCTGGATTGGCATTCTTACCCTTCCACTTTGGCGGCCGTTTTGAAGGGCAAAGCCTACTTAATCGTTATCCGGAAGGGGCTGAGCCTTATGTCATCGGTGAAGCAGCAAATACCAGTACCACGTATGGTTACGATCCTATGACTCAAATGCAAGAAACCAAAGTGACACTCTGCAACATTCGCAAAGCGTAAGGAGCTTATCATGGCAAGAATGAAATTCCTCTGTGACACGAAACGCTGCATCGAATGTAATGGTTGTGTCACGGCGTGTAAAAACGCCAATGCGGAAGCGGTGCAGTGGGGCATTATGCGCAGGCGAGTGGTCACCGTAAATGACGGCGAGCCCGGTGAAAACTCTATCTCCGTTGCTTGCATGCACTGCAGTGACGCTCCTTGCATTGCGGTCTGTCCAACAAACTGTATTGAACAGACTGAAGATGGCATCGTTTTGCACAATAAAGATCTCTGCATTGGCTGTGGGTATTGCTTTTTTGCGTGCCCATTTGGTGCGCCGCAATTTCCTAAGAAAGACGCATTTGGCGAACGCGGTAAAATGGACAAATGCACATTTTGCGCCGGTGGGCTTGGTGTTGAAACGGGCTCAGAAGAAGAGCGTATGCTTTATGGTGCGAATCGAATTGCCGAAGGAAAACTGCCTTTGTGCGCGTCTATGTGCGCGACAAAATCGTTACTGGCCGGTGATGCCACTAAAATTGCCGATATCTTTCGTCAGCGTGTGGTAGAGCGAGGGGCGAAAGGTGCCGGTTGGACCGATGGCGATAACATTGCCACTCAGGGTAGCAATATGTAACGGGAGTGGATGTATGAAAAGGCAATCTAATCTCGCGATACCAATATCGGTTGTCAGCGTGCAACAAACCATTGCTACCTTGATTATGTCGATGGTGACGCTCTTCATGATTACCATCGCCTTATCAGGAACGGTACTGGCAAACGATGCGACGCCTCAGGATGCGGAAAATACCACTGAAGTACAAGAGGAGCTGTACCAGGCGGTAGGTCAAGATCCTTATCAAAGAGGAACAATGGGGTTTTGGGATCAGGTGCGTCAAGGGGAATCAGGGTTCACGACCTCTAAAGGCGATGAACATGACGTTTTGATCAGTACGCCAGGAAACACGTGGTATATCCTCAAAGAGAAATGGATGTCGCCTGTCGGCGCGGTCGCGATTTTTGGCAGTATTACTATGATGATCCTGTTTTACATCATTGTTGGCCCGTTAATGTTGAGTGCACCACGTACAGGCAAGACTATTTTGCGCTGGACGCGCTGGGATAGGGCGCTGCACTGGAGTATGGCTTTTACCTTCCTCACATTGGCCTTCAGCGGCTTGATGTTGGTTTACGGCAAGCACTTTCTCAAACCTTATGTTCCATCGGAGTTTTGGGCCTTTATCATGATGCTCGCTAAGCAGTATCACAATTATATTGGTCCTATCTTTTGCATTCTTTTAATTGCGGTACTGTTTAAATGGATGTCGAAGTCGTTTTTCAATAAAGCCGATCTTCAATGGTTTTTGAAGCTGGGTGGTATGGTTGGAAAACATAAAGGTACTCACCCTTCAGCTGACTTTTCTAATGGCGGCGAAAAAGCGCTGTTTTGGTTGTTGATCATTTGTGGGGCTCTGGTTTCGATAAGCGGGCTGGTACTTGATTTCCCTATATTTGGTCAGACACGACGCGATATGGAGTTTTCTAATCTGGTGCACAGCTTGTCTGCGTTGATACTCATTTGCGGTTTTGTATTTCATATCTATATTGGGCTATTTGGTATGGAAGGTGCGTTAGAAGGAATGGTCACCGGTGAAGTCGATGAGACTTGGGCTAAAGAGCACCATGATATCTGGTACGCGCGGGTGAAGGCCGAGCAACAAAGATCAACAGTCGATCTGGATGCAACAAATAAAGGGGACTCTCTCAATGAACAAAGTTGATGATTCACCCCATAAAGGCGTATGGGTCGCCTATATTCTTAGTTTTTTAACGCCATTTACCGTGTTGATATCCGGTGTTATCGCCATAGTGTATGCAGGTTATCATCTTAATAAAGGCGAAGACGATGAAGTGGTGACCTCGCATTATTACGGTCTGATCCGTAGCTTCTTTTTATATCTCACCTTTTTCGTTGTGTTGATTATTAGTGTTGCCACCGCAAATGGGATTTTGGTTGGTGTCAGTGATTATTGGCTACACAGCCGTCTTGTAGACAAAATCGCTTATATGATCCCTGTGTTTGGCGGTTTTTTCGCATTTCTTGCGATCATAGTTTGGTTATGGCGCATGATTCAGGGAATGCGACAATTGAAAAACAATGAAGTGCATCAACCCTTACCCGGTCCAAACTGGACTCATATGCGCCAATCGAAAACCCCATAAAACATCTGATTTATTTTTGTGCAATGATCCCGCTAAGGCGGGATTTTTTACGCACCAATGTAATGCAAGAAGATCGCTTATGGTGCAATTCCACTAATTCTTTAAGGAATAAACGTTACTACTTAAGATGAAAAGTCTAAAATAATCAATGAATTAATTTTAAACTCCTAATTACAATTAACTTGGAACGCTTTTTGCCATCTCTTTGATAATAATCATTCACTAATGTAGTGAAGTTGTCATTGAATGCACACTTAATGTGCACGCGAAGGGAGTAAAATAGCGAATGAGTATTGAAGTGAGTCAGGTACACGGAGCGGTGCAAACCCTGACACAAAGTTCCGACACTCTGTTTTTATTACTGGGCGCCATAATGGTGTTTCTTATGCACGCGGGTTTTGCGTTTTTAGAGGTAGGGACGGTACGTCATAAAAACCAAGTTAACGCGCTGGTCAAAATTCTGGCCGATTTCGGCATTTCGTCACTTGCGTATTTTTTCATCGGCTACACCGTCGCCTATGGCGCCAATTTTTTCTCAGACGCAGAGACTTTGTCACAGGGTAACGGATATGAACTGGTCAAGTTCTTCTTTTTGCTGACTTTTGCGGCGGCGATCCCTGCTATCGTCTCTGGGGGCATTGCGGAACGTGCCCGTTTTTATCCTATTCTCGTCGCGACTTTTTTTACCGTAGGTTTGGTATATCCGCTCTTTGAAGGGATTATATGGAATGGCAATTTTGGCGTGCAAGCGTGGTTTGAATCGAGCTTTGGCGTTGGGTTTCATGATTTTGCCGGTTCAGTTGTGGTGCATGGTGTTGGCGGTTGGATAGCACTTGTTGCGGTTATCTTCCTTGGTATGCGTAATGGGCGCGTTCGAGCGGGTAAACATACCAACTTCGCTCCGTCTAATATTCCATTTTTAGCCTTGGGTGCGTGGATCCTTTCGGTTGGCTGGTTTGGCTTTAATGTGATGTCAGCGCAAACTCTTGAAGGGATTAGTGGGCTTGTTGCAATGAACTCTTTGATGGCGATGGCTGGTGGCATTGTCGCCTCAATGATCGCAGGCCGAAACGACCCTGGGTTTATTCATAATGGCCCGCTGGCAGGGCTTGTCGCAATTTGTGCCGGCTCAGACTTAATGCACCCAATCGGCGCTCTGATAACAGGGGCAATTGCAGGGACGCTATTTGTTTATCTCTTCACGTATCTGCAAAATAAAACACGTATTGATGATGTGTTAGGTGTATGGCCACTGCACGGAATATGTGGCGCATGGGGAGGCATTGCGGCAGGTATTTTTGGCCAATCTGCGCTTGGGGGACTTGGTGGCGTCAGCCTCACCGTGCAGATCTTAGGCACTTTGCTAGGGATCAGTATCGCGGTTTTAGGTGGTTTGGTTGTTTATGGCGCTATTAACGCGGTTTCTGGATTGCGCCTCTCTCAAGAAGATGAATTTAATGGTGCGGATCTTTCCATTCATCGCATTTCATCAACTAACGAAGACTAAACCATATTCTGGTCACTGGGTATAACTCACAATTCCTTGCCTCTGAGTGGGGAATTGCGACCATCGTCTAATATCAAGCGCTAGGGATGTTACTCACAGAGTGCTAACCTAGCGTTATTGAAAAGGATACAGGGCGAGGTGAGATGAAATACCCTTATAAAAATATCGTCATACTGACTGGGGCTGGAATTTCTGCCGAGTCGGGCATTCATACGTTTCGCGCTAAAGATGGGCTATGGGAAGATCACCGTATTGAAGATGTCGCAACACCGGAAGGGTATGCTCGAGATCCTCATCTAGTGCAAGATTTCTATAATCAGAGACGTCGTGCGTTACAGCGTCCTGAAATTATGCCAAACCCGGCGCATCAGGCCTTGGGCAAGTTAGAGCGAGAGCTTGACGGCTCAGTAACGATTATTACGCAGAATATCGACAATTTGCATGAGCGCGGTGGCAGCCAAAATATCATTCACATGCACGGAGAATTGCTTAAAGTACGCTGTGAAGACTCAAATCAAGTCATTGACTGTAACGAGGATGTTCAACCCGGCGACTTGTGTCATTGTTGCCAAATTCCCTCTCAATTGAGACCACATGTTGTGTGGTTTGGTGAAATGCCTTTAAGAATGGGAGAGATTTATACAGCACTAGAGCAGGCAGATCTGTTCATTTCGATTGGTACTTCAGGCGTTGTCTACCCGGCGGCAGGTTTTGTTCACGACGCGCGTATGCATGGCGCTCATACCATCGAGCTCAACCTAGAGCCAAGCGCGATTGAAAGTGAATTTGCTGAAAAGCGTTATGGCAAAGCAAGTGTCGAAGTGGTGAAACTAGTCGATGAATTGCTTGCACCAATAACCTTCAATATATAAAAAAGCAGCCATTTATTGGCTGCTTTCGAGTGTGTTAGATTAATCGTTCACTTTCAGTTTTTGGAAGTACTCATCGTATAAAACGCTGGCTTCACCGACTTCATCTTGCCATTCACCACTGTCCATGATTTCTTGTGGTGGATAAATGTTTTTATCTTCAGTAAAGGATTTAGGCAGGAATTTGCTTGCCGTTTTCACCGGCGTTGGGTAACCAATCTCCAACGCGATTTTAGCGGCATTTTCAGGGCGGAGTAAGAAATCGATCATCTTATGCGCGGCGTCAACATTCTTAGCGCCAGCAGGAATTGCGATACTATCCATCCAGAAAATCGCGCCTTTCTCAGGCCAAATGACTTGAATATTAGCGCCTTCTTGACGAGCCATATAAGCTGAGCCATTCCAAAGCATGCCCAGAGAAACTTCACCCGCTAGATAAGGGTTTGCTGGAAAATCAGAGTTAAAAACCAACACATTAGGCATCAGCTTTTTAAGCTCTTCATACGCCGCTTTGATTTCGTCTGGGTTAGTGGTATTTGGCGAATAACCCAGTTTAGATAATGCGATATGGAATACTTCACGTGAGTCGTCCATCAACATCAGCTGACCATCCCACTGAGTATCCCACAAGTCACCCCAATTTTTAACTGAATCCATGTCGAGCATATCGGCATTGATACCAATGCCAGTCGCGCCCCAAATATACGGGATTGAATAGTTGTTACCTGGGTCAAATGACTTGTTTAAGTAATTTGGGTCAAGATCAGCAAAGTGAGAAAGCTTTGTTTTATCAATTTGTTGCAACATGTTTTCTTTGCGCATTTTAGACACAAAGTAAGTGGATGGTACGACAAGATCGTAGCCCGTTCCCTGCGTTTTGAGTTTTGCATACATGCTCTCATTCGATTCGTAGGTCGAATAGATCACTTTAATGCCGGTTTCTTTAGTAAAATCTTCAAGAACTTCGGCAGGAATGTATTCTGACCAGTTGTAGAAGTAGAGCTCTTGATCTGCAGCAAAAGACTGGGCAGAGAAGAGAGTAGCAGCACACAATGCGCCGGTATACAGTGCTTTTTTCATTACTGTTCCGCTCGTATGTTAGCGTGCCCCACAGGGCAACTTATTGTAAATAATTAATTTAATCTATTCATTGGAAAAGAGTGCTAGCAAGCTAGCGCCAAACTGTTTGGGCACATAATGCTAAGTTAAGTACCATTTTACGACCAAATATGAATAAATCGCCGCAGATTATATCAGCAAATAAAAAAATAGGCAGCGTATCGCTGCCTATGTGGTGATAAATGAAGCAATAGCTTATTGGCCAGCTTTCAATTTCAAGAAGTAATCTTCGTATTTAACTGTTAGATCACCAACCGAATCTTGCCATTCAACGCGGTCAAGATCTTCCTGGCTTGGGAACAGTGGTGCCACGTCTTGGAACTTGTCATTTGAGGCTTTTACGCCAGTCAAGTAACCAGTGTCTTTTGAGATCTGCTCGGCAATTTCTGGACGCAACAGAAAATCAATCATCTTATGCGCCGCATCTACGTTTTTCGCACCAGAGGAGATAGCAAAGTTGTCAACCCAACCAATACCGCCTTCTTTCGGGAACACCAGTTTCAGTGGCAAACCTTCATTTTGCGCTGCAGCAGCACTGCCGTTCCACAGCATACCAACGCCAACTTCACCTGACATGTAAGGTGCGCCCGGATTGTCGGAGTTAAAGACCAATACATTTGGCATCAGCTTTTGTAGCTCTTTGTAGGCTTCGTCAATTTGTTTTGGATCTGTTGAGTTACCTGAGTAACCAAGCTTACGCAGCGCGATATGGAACACTTCACGAGTGTCATCCATCAGCATAACTTGACCTTCAAGTTCAGGTTTCCACAAGTCTGCCCAGCTTTGGAAATCTTCTGGATCGTACATGTCAGTGTTTACCGCTAAACCGGTGATGGCGACTACGTGTGGAATAGAGTAGTCGTTGTTTGGATCGTAAGGCTTATCCAGATAGTTCTTATCAAGATTGTTGAAGTTGCTCAACTTAGTCTTATCAATCTTTTGTAGCATCCCTTCATCACGCATTTTCGCTACGAAGTACGTTGACGGTACAACGAGGTCGTATCCCTGATTATGCGTTTTTAGCTTTGCATACAAAGTTTCATTCGACTCGTAAGTTGAGTAGATCACTTTGATGCCAGTTTCTTTGGTAAATTGCTCTAGGATATTACTGTTGATGTAAGGACCCCAGTTCATAAATACCAGTTCTTTGTCTTCTGCTGCTGCAGTTCCTGCAAACAGAGAGAGGGCACAGGCACTACCAGCTAATAGAGTAGTCCATTTTTTCATTGACGTTAGCTCCAAAACCAAACGTTGCCTAATTATAGGCGATCGATAGAAAAACAGAATGGTATGAACCATTCTGTATTGCGGATAAGAATCAACTCGACTCTTACTTCACTTTTTCGCGTGCCAGAAGTTGCGATGCAACGACTAAGACCAGCGAAACCACTAGCATCACCGTTGCTAGGGCGTTTACTTCCGGTGAAATCCCCACTTTAACCATGGAGTAAATTTTCAACGGTAGAATTTCATATGTTGGGCCTGTCACGAAGGAACTGATGATGACATCGTCCAACGATAGGGTAAAGCTGAGTAGCCAACCCGCAGCCACTGCAGGTTTTGCTAACGGCAAAATGATTTGCTTTAAAATAACCCATTCGCTTGCGCCTAGGTCTTTCGCCGCTTCCAACATTTTGACGTCAAAGCCGTTTAAACGACTGTATACCGTGACAACAACAAATGGCAGACAGAAAGTAATGTGCGCAACGAGAAGGGTGAAAAAGCCCAGCTGTGCACCCATAACCAAAAACAGTGCTAACAGCGAAATCGCCATTACGATGTCTGGAGACATCATCACAACAAACAGCATGCCATTAACCATGCCTTTACCTTTAAACTGGTAACGGAATAGGGCAACGGCGGTCAAACTACCAATAATGGTTGCTGCGGTTGCTGAAAACACTGCAACGTTAAATGAATGCCATGCAGCTTGCATTAAGCTGTCGTTATTCATCAGAGCGTGGTACCAATCTAGGGTGAACCCGCCCCATTTCATGCCAAACTTATTGGCGTTAAATGAGTTTGCGATTAAGACAATGATGGGCAAGTACAAAAATGCGTACACCAAAGTCATAAAGCTAAATCTAACTGCGCGTCCCATTAGTCTAGCTCCACTTTCTTATTCAATAACTTACCTGCTCGATAGTAGGCATATAGCATAATTGCCATGGCAATTGTTAATGCAATACTGGTCGCTGCGCCAAATGGCCAATCGCGGGCGTTGAGCACCTGACTCTTTATCACGTTACCAATGAGTAGGTTCTTCGCACCACCAAGCAAGTCCGAAATGTAGAACATGCCAAGGGCAGGGAGCAGAACTAACAAACAACCGCCAATAATGCCGGGCATTGTCAGAGGTAAAATGACTTTCGTCAGTGTTTGCAACTTGTTCGCACCCAAATCTTTTGCCGCTTCAATGTAGGTATCATCCAGCTTCTCTATCGCTGAATACAGCGGTAAGATCATAAACGGCAACAGTATGTAGACAAGACCAATCATAACTGCCGTTTCGGTGTACATCAGACGCAATGGCTTATCAATGATGTCTAACGCAAGCAACCCTTTATTAAGGATGCCTTGGGTGCCCAACACAATTTTTAATCCATAAGTGCGGATCAGTGAATTGGTCCAAAATGGCACTATGATCAAAAACAGCATGAAAGGGCGCCATCTTTCCGGCATTTTGGCCACGATGTAGGCAAAGGGATACCCAATGACCAAACAAAGTAATGTGGCGACCAGTGCCATGTAGAAAGAATGCAGCAGCACTTTTGCGTACAATGGATCAAGCAATCGTGCGTAATTGTCCAACGTGAATGTCATCTCAATGAGATTAGCTTCGTCACGAGTAAGGAAGCTGGTTCCGATGATCATCAAGTTGGGGATCAGTACAAACAGTACTAACCAGCCCACCACCAAGGAGATGATGGCGTTTTGCAGATTAATCTTCTTGCTCATCGTTTAACACCACTTCCCAGCTTTCAACCCAAGTAATGGCAACTTTTTGACCAAGAGAATGATCTACATCCGGGTCATCTTCGTTGAAGAACTCGCTTACCATTACGCGCATACCTGACTCCGTTTCCACCACAGAGTCAAGCGTCATACCTTTGTAGGTGCGCTCTTTCACATGGCCAACGATGCCTTGCTCATCGGATTCATGTATCTCCTCGATACGCAAATCTTCAGGACGAAGGAGTACTTGCAGTTTATCGCCAGATTTCACAGGCTTATCGTAATAAACGATGGAGTCGACACCTTCGATTGTGGCGCGAATGCGTTTTTCATCAATTCTTTCTTGAACCAATGCTTTAAAGACATTGATTTCACCAATGAAACGGGCAACAAAAAGATTTTTAGGCTCTTCATAAATTTCACGTGGTGAGCCATCTTGTTCGATTTGACCTTCGCGCATAACGATAATGCGGTCAGACATCGACAAAGCTTCTTCTTGATCGTGAGTTACAAAGATGAAGGTGATACCGAGCTGTCTTTGCAGTTGTTTTAGTTCGATTTGCATCTGCTTGCGCAGTTTGTAATCGAGCGCAGAAAGCGACTCATCGAGGAGCAGCACTTTGGGTTTATTCACAACAGCGCGGGCAATCGCGATACGCTGTTGTTGTCCGCCAGAAAGTTGGTGAGGCTTACGCTGCGCCATTTTTTCAAGACGAACCATGCGTAAAGCTTCCATTACTCGCGGCTCAATTTCAGCCGCAGGCACTTTTTGCATGCGCAAACCAAATGCTACGTTGTTAAACACAGTCATATGCGGAAAGAGTGCATAGCTTTGGAAAACAGTGTTGACGTGCCTTTGTTCGGCAGGAACATGTGTCACATCCTGGCCTGCAAGTAAAATCGTACCTTCGTTTGCGGTTTCAAAACCCGCAATCATACGAAGTACCGTTGTCTTACCACAGCCAGACGGCCCTAAAATCGTTAAAAACTCACCGTGGTTAACGTCTAGGTTTAAATTACCGATGATTTCCTTACCATCGAAACTCTTACATATTCCCGTTAATTGAATAACGGGTTGTCCTGCGTGTTGTTTAGCGTTCAACGTCTGTTTTTCTCCCACCCTGGTCGTTAGCGCACTAACATTATGACCTGTAGCTATTCACATTTAGGGGCGCATCATAATCACCAAAAATGTGAATTCAAAGCATTTTCTTGCCTCAAAACTGAAAAATTTTTGCGTGAAAAAGTAAAAGTTTCTTACCATACTGACCATAAGTGGCAGCATTTTTGCCAACCATTTGAAACTGAATCGAAAAACTCATTTTTAAACAGGTTCTTATCACAAAATCATCGGTTTAATTATTAACCAATCAATTTGAAAAGCAACACTTCAAATGTTCGACTTGATCGCTTTAGGGTATAATCATGCGCCCGAGCAAATGACGAATGCGATGATACGCACTCTCAAAGCATAAAAAAGCATCACGCAGATTAGCAAGCATACCGAATTTCTTGCAAAAACTTGCTACTAACTTCGCCTTTTGGAAACTATATGAGTAACAATTTCGAAAAAGATCTTAATTTGGGTGGCTCCATTGAGCAGGCATTGTCTGGTCAATATAAGCTCAGCCCAGTTGCCGTGTTCAAAGAGGCCTGGCAAGCCACCATTAAACATTTTCTAAGTTTTTCACCCGCCATTATGCTGCTTGTCATTGTGCAGCTTGGAATCTTTTATATCGCACTTAAATTGCAACTGGGCAATCCCGCTGTGATTTTAGAGGCGCTACTTAACCCAGAACTCCTCTCATCGCATATTGTCAATGCAATCTTTATCGCAAACTTTAGCTACGAGGTGATTAGTGCCCCGGTTTTTGCTGGCGTCAGTTTGATGGCGATGAGTCACGTGGCCGGTTTACGCACCAAAACTCGCCACATTGGTAAGGGATTAAATTACACGGTGTCGGTGATCTTGGCTGTGTTTATCAGCACCATGCTTCAAGGTATCGCACAGTTGATTTTTCCGTTACTGCAATTTTATCTAATGATTGCCTTTACTCATTCAATTCTTCTCATCTGCGAGAAGCGAGTGTCACCAATTCAATCTTTGTGGCTGTCAATTCGTGCCATCAACAAGAAGTTTTTCGCTGTCGCAGGACTGTACTTGGCAGTTTTGCTAATGTTCATTGTGGCGGCGATGTTCTACGGCATTGGCTTGATTTTTGTTTTGCCATTCTTTTTCCATATGAAGGGCATTTTGTATCGCGAAATGTTCGGTATAAAACTCAAAATCGTCGCGACAGAACAGCCGAAAGATTCACAGGTGTTTGATGCATAAGTCAGTAACAAGCTTAAAAGTAGGTCGAATTGCACTTATTGTTGGTGTCATTGCCTTAAGCGCCGTGGGGCCATATTTATTTTACACTCAGCCACACATTAGCAGTGTGGCAACGGCGCGAAGTGATGTGACGCCTAATGGCTTTGAAAATCACTCACCGGTCCCCAACTTTGGTGCGATCAAAGAAACAAAACAGAAAAAACAGGCGTTTTTTGACTATTTCAGCCCTATAGTCGCTCTGGAAAATCAACGCATTATTGAGGAGCGAGAATTCCTCGAAACATTGACACCGACCAATGTGACTGAAGAAGAATATGCTTACGCTGATAGGTTAGGTAAGCTCTACTCGATGCCATTAGACGGAAGCCCACTAACTCAGCAGTGGCTTGACGAAATGCTCATGCGAGTCAATGTGTTACCTGAGGCGCTTGTGCTCACTCAAGCGGCAAACGAGTCAGCTTGGGGAACATCGCGGTTTGCGAAAGAGGCCAATAACTTTTTCGGCCAATGGTGCTATAGCAAAGGCTGCGGCATCATTCCAGCGCAGCGTAGTGCGGGGGCGACCCACGAAGTGGAAAAATTTGACACCGCTCAGGAAGCGGTACACCGCTATTTTATGAATGTAAATCGAAATCGCGCTTATCAACCACTGCGTGAGATCCGCGATAACTTAAGTGAAAAGGGTGAAAATTTACAGAGCACCAATACCGCGCTGCAAGTTTCTGAGGGCTTGTTAGCGTATTCGGAACGTGGTCAACACTATGTTAAAGAAATTCAGGAGATGATTCGTTACAATCAACCTTTCTGGACTCAATAACATGATATGGATATGCCGCAGTTAGTCTCCTTTATTCAAAGCGCAGCCTTAGTGTGCGCTTTGCTCATTCCCAACAGTATCACCCTAGCCGAAACGCCCCCAACGTCAAGTATCGCGACGACAGAGCAAGTTCCGCTTAAACGCCCAGAGCCGTCTCAAGAGTATATGTTCACCTATTCAAAGCTCTATGGTCAGCTTAAGCAAAACCGCGATTATCAAGACTCTGATGTAAAACTTGGCCTTTTTTTTATTGATACTCAAACTGGGAGCACGTGTCGAATCAATAAAGCTTGGATGGAAAAAGAGGCTCACTACGAAGAGTTAATCATCCCAAGTTCACAAGAGTTGCCGCTTCCGATAGATGCTAATTTACGCTCAGCAAACCCCTTGGTTTTTATTCAGTTACCCAGCAGCCCCACATGCAGTTATTCCTTTGTTGTCATGCGTAAATCACCGTGGGTTGAGAAGGTATCGCTCAACGATGTTCAAGTGCTTTTACCCCAGATGCAGTCACTGCTTAACGACTTAGGAGGGCTGTTTTCACGGTGGTTTACCCCAACAATCACTGGCGTCACACTTGAATTTTCACCAAGTACTCACTCTACGCTGCGTTTTGCCGATGGCACAGAAAAGGCGATAAACAATCATAAAGTGCAAATCACGATCGAAGAGTTGCAGCGTCATGGCTCTTTGGCTTTGCATGCGCCAACTCGGCGGGTCCTGCCATACATACCAAAGTGATTTTTGAGCCGTAATGGTGACCCGGTAACGAAAAGGGCTGCAAATGCAGCCCTTTAGATTCCATGACACTATGCCAGTCTGTCGTGTTGATCTAGGAGATCATAAATTGGTGACATCGAGCTTAAGGCTAGGGTCAAACTCCTGAACAATGTCTTCATCATCGAATTTCATCGGCTCGATTTGCTCTTTATCAAAGCCGATATCGCCACCGTTGATGACGCCAGAGTCTCGATCAATCGATTTGAAATCAAACAGTTCAAAATCTGCTAAATGACTTGGTACCACGTTTTGCATCGAGCGGAACAGAGTTTCGATGCGCCCTGGAAAGCGCTTGTCCCAATCGTTGAGCATATGTTTGATATTTTGACGCTCTAGATTCGGCTGAGAGCCACACAAGTTACATGGAATAATAGGGTAGCCACGCATATCAGCGTATTTGATAATGTCTTTCTCACGACAATAGGCTAGCGGACGGATCACAACATGTTCGCCATTGTCTGATACCAGTTTTGGTGGCATACCTTTCATTTTTCCGCCATGGAACATATTTAGAAACAAGGTCTCAATAATGTCATCACGATGGTGGCCTAGTGCGATTTTGGTTGCTCCCAGTTCTTTGGCAGTACGGTACAAAATACCACGGCGCAGACGTGAACACAGCGAGCACGTCGTTTTGCCTTCTGGGATCTTATCTTGAACGATGGAGTAAGTATCTTCCTCGACAATTTTGTATTCGACACCAAGAGACGCTAAATACTCGGGAAGAATGTGGCCAGGAAAACCAGGCTGTTTTTGATCAAGGTTCACCGCCACCAAAGAGAACGATACTGGCGCACTTTTTTGCAAACTCATCAGAATATCAAGCATGGTGAAGCTGTCTTTGCCGCCAGACAAGCAAACCATAATACGATCGCCTTCTTCAATCATGTTGAAGTCCGCAATAGCCTGACCCGTATTACGACGAATACGTTTCTGAAGTTTATTGAAGTTATACTGTTGCGCTTTAGTACGCTCTTGGGATTGTTCTGTCATGGTAGTGCGATTGCCAGTTACATCGAAACAAAGAAAGTGGGTATGATACGGATTAATTCTTAATTTGCTAGGTCTAGAACGAAAAATCCCCCATCACAAGGGATGAGGGACGTTATCAAAATTATGAAAAATACCGCTAAGGTAAGTTCACTTAACTGGCTAGATTTGGATCAAGCGGGCTAACATAACCAGCAGGTTTCAGCGCCAAAACATCACAATTAATCTTATCAATAACATGCTCTGCCGTGTTACCGATAAAGACGGCTGAAAGTCCCGTGCGCCCGGTTGTACCCAAAATCACCATTGACGCGCTGAGTTTGTCTGCCGCATCCGGGATCACATCTTCAGGTAAACCTTGTTCAACTAATGTTTGCTCTTCAGGTATGCCGTGCTTTTGGCGCAACGCTTTCATCGCGGTTAAATGGTATCCCCGCATCGCATCGGTATAGGTATTTGGATCAAACTCGGGTAACTCAATCGTGATATTGGTCGGCGTTGCAGGATACGCATTCACCAAGTAGGGAGTCCCACCTAGGCGTTCAGCGATGCTCAGCGCATCTTCGACCATAATGTTATTCAGTTCTAGGTGAATTGGGTTTTCCGAACCGACATGAACTGATGCTAAAATGTTGGTTTCTTCAGGCCACTCTTGCTGTTTTATCAGCAGTACCGGAGTTGGACATTTGCGCAGTAAATGCCAATCCGTCGGCGTGAAAATAACCGACTCAAGCACGTCGTGCTTACGCGTTGCTTTTACCAACAACTCATGACCATTAGCAAAAATTTCAGCGATTATTGCTTCATAGGGGCGCTTGTGCCAGACCACTTTAACGTCAAAATCAATACCGTCGAGAAGGTAGGGCGCCGCAATTTTTCGCATCCATTGCTCACGTTGGTGAATGACGCCACGCCGCATCGCATCCCGCTCATCAATCGATAACATTGATGTCATGTCGTATGAGAAATCATAAATCGAGAGAAAGAACGTAACTCGACTTTGTGAAACACTCTTGCTTGCTAATTTCATTGCACGAGCAAGTGCAGGTTGCTCATCATTATTAATATCTGCAACGACGAGAATTCGACTGTAAATACTCATATTTAACCTACCTTGTCTTTCAGCTCTGAAATCAATGTAGCTTAAAAAATGACGAAATAGAATGAGTTATACGAGGTTTTTGGGGTTATAAGTGCCAGAAATTGGTGAAAGATGTGACAGTACACCCAAGTAAACTCGCACCTGGAGGTTACTTGGGTGTAACATAAAAAAAAGCAACTCCAGTGAGTTGCTTTTTTTCGTGTTTAGTCTTTACTGACGCCGGCGAGTTCTTTCAGTGCATCGTGATCTAATATGGTGATGTACTTTCCTTTAACGCTTAAAATGTCTGATTTTTGAAATCGTCCAAGTAGGCGACTAATCGTCTCGACGGTTAACCCAAGATAATTACCAATATCACCACGGGTCATTGTTAAGCGGAACTCTCGCGGACTAAAACCGCGTTGAGAAAAGCGCGTCGACAAGTTGTATAAGAAGGCGGCTAGGCGTTCTTCAGCGTTCTTTTTTGACAGCAACAAAATCATCTCTTGATCGCCTTTGATTTCGCTACTCATTAAACGCATGATTTGTTGACGCAATTTAGGCATTTTTCCTGAAAGATCATCAAGAATCTCATAAGGAATTTCACACACCATTGAAGTTTCAAGTGCTTGAGCAAAACTGGGATGACAATCACCAGTGATAGCGTCAAAACCGACAAGATCGCCTGCTAAGTGAAAGGCTGTGATCTGTTCGTCACCTTGCTCAGTAATGGTATAGCTCTTAATCGTGCCAGAACGAATCGCATAGAGCGATTTCAATTCGTCACCAGCTTTAAAAAGCTCCTGACCTTTCTGAATGGGCTTTTTACGCTCGATAATTTGGTCGAGTTGATCAAGTTCAGATTCGTTAAGCGTGAACGGAATGCAAAGCTGGCTGATACTGCAATCTTGGCAATGAATAGCGCAACCACCTGATTGAATACGCTTTGTTGCGGGTTTTTCAGAAATCATAACAACCTTTCACTATTTGATATACGTCAATATTTTATCACCGCTTGAAATCAAAGAACAGCAAAAAAGATCGTGCGACAAGCAAGTCTATCCCAGTAGAGTCATCATTCTCAAAGCACCGTAGCCAATATAAACACCGTAACCTACGAGGAAAAAAGCACAAATATGTCTAAATATGACGGATTTTAAAATTCGTTGGATAACGCTGCCGCTCATTCCAATCGCGAACATCGCGGGTAAAGTACCAAGGCCAAATGCGGCCATTGTTGCCGCGCCAAGCGATGCATTTCCGGCGACCGCTGCCCAAGAAAGTGCCGAATAAACCAGACCGCAAGGCAACCAGCCCCAAATAAATCCTAACGGCAACGCATGTAACGGTTGGCGTAGTGGTAACAACGGTTTTGCTGCGGGGGAAATTCGTCGCCATAACGATTGCCCAAGTCGTTCTAGTTTAAGGAGTCCAAACCACCAACGTCCTACATAAAGCCCCATTGCTATCATTAAGATGGCAGCAACAAGGCGCAGCCACGCCAATGGCTGATTCAGATCACTAAGAGCAGTGAGAGAGGCGAGTGCGCCTCCGACTAACGCGCCAAATAATGCGTAGCTGATGATGCGCCCCACATTATAATAGATAATCACTCGTTTTGGCGTCGGGCCGTGAGATCCCATAGAGAGCATAGAGGCAATCCCCCCACACATACCAATGCAATGACCTGAGCCAACTAGCCCCATCATTAAAGCAGCAATAACGTCACTATTTACCATGAGTGTTTCTCTCATCATTTTGTGGTGCTTTTGTCACCGACGATTTACAAGAAGCGGGCTGACGCTCGTCGTCAAATAAAATGTTATGGCCTTGACGCTCAAGATCTTCAAACTGTTCACTTTTTACTGCCCAAAGGAAAATACCAATCGCGACGCACACTAATACGATGGCGATGGGAATGAGAATGTAGATGCTTTCCATGCTTAAACTTCCAATGCGTTATATACCCAAACAACTTCAAGTCGGGCGGTCATAGCCGTGTCGAATTGAGGAGGCGTAAAGAGTTCGTCACCACAATGATAGAGCTTGCCGACATACCCACCACCGCCACATAAGGCGCGACGAGACCAGCCACCGCTAATGGCAAAATGAGTAAATTGTACCCAAGTGACCACGCCAAGTTTTCACGAATGATCTTGCGTGTGCGTAACGCAAGTTGACGCGCTTGAATCAACCTAAGCAGGTTATCCCCCAAAAGCGTCATGTCTGCAGAGGCTTTCGCAACATCGGTGCCGCCGCCCATAGCGACAGACAGATGTGCACCAGCGAGAGTTGGCGCATCATTGATACCATCACCAACCATTAGGGTGATTTCAGTGGGGGCAAGGCTTTGCAAATAATTTAACTTATCACTGGGGGAGGCAGATACTACCACTTCATCAATGCCAACTTCAGACGCAACGGGCTCTGCATTTTGTAATGAATCGCCGGTGAGTAATGTCGTTCTTACACCCAACTTTGCAAATTGCTGAATGAAAGTCGCGCTCTCCTCACGGATCGGGTCATGATAGTAGAAGCGAGCACCAAGCTGGTAGTCAAACGAGAGAAACACGCAGTTTCGTTCATTTCGGCTCTCTCCTAGCGCAAATTGCGCACTGCCGATCCTGACTTCATGTCCTCGCCATCGTCCGCGGACTCCCTGGCCGATCACGTTTTCAATGTTTTCAATAATCAGTGGTGAGGTGGATAAAGTGCGAAAAGCGCGAGCGATAGGATGATTAGCGTGAGATTCCAGCCCTAGGGCGACAGCATCGCAGGTGGTTTTAGCGTAGTTGTCTTCATAAGAAATGTGTGAAATTTCAATGTCACCTTTAGTCAAAGTGCCCGTTTTATCAACGACTAGGTGATTCACTTTGCATAAGGTTTCAAATACATGTCCTTGACGCAGTAGAATGCCAAACTGACTCATCTGTGAAGTCGCGCAGGTCAACGCGGTTGGCGTTGCCAGCGATAGCGCACAAGGGCAAGTAGCAACAAGCACAGACAACATGATCCAAAACGCTTCATCAGGTTGATGTACATGCCAATAAGCATAAGTCGCTGCGGCGATGACTAAGATCAGGGCCACAAAATATCGCGCAACAACATCTGCCAATTCAGCAATTTTCGGTTTACTGCTCTGAGCTTCATCTTGAAGTCGAACAATACTGGCTATCATTGAGTCATTTTTTGTACAGCGCACTTTTAGATCAAACGAGATATCACCGTTTAATGTGCCAGCATAAACACTGTCACCGGCTTGTTTCACTTGATGAACAGACTCACCTGTTAACATGGATTCATCAACATGGATACGACCTTGAATCACAATGCCATCCGCTGGAATATGTTCACCTGGCAATACGCGAATCTCATCATCGGGTTGCAATGACTTTACGGCGACTTTTTCACCCGTAAGTTTGGTTGCCATAGCGGGAATCAACTTCAACAAATTACTACTGGCAGCAGCAGCCTTACGCCGTGCTCGCATTTCCAAAAACCGCCCAACCAGCAAAAAGAAAGTAAACATCGAAATCGATTCAAAAAAAACTTCGCCTTGCTCAGATACAGTCGCGATGAGGCTTGCGATATAGGCAAAAATCAGCGCAATTGAAACCGGAACATCCATCCCGAGGGTTCGGCCTTTTAAGCTGCGCCATGCATTAAGATAAAAAGGCAGTGCAGAATAGAGTAGAACCGGGGTTGCAAATATTAAGCTGACCCAGCGAAAATAATGTTTGAACTCAGGCTCTAAGCTACCAAACACTTCGAGATATAACGCGACGGCAAGCATCATTACTTGCATCGTTGCCAAACCAGCAATTCCCAATCGATAAAGGTATTGCTTCATTGTTTGATGGTAGACAGCTTCCTGCTTATCGGCTTCGAACGGCGCAGCTTTATAACCTAATTGTTGGATAGCGCCCAGCAAGTGACTTAATTGCGTTTGACTTGGGTCCCAGCGAAGCATGGCTCGATTCGTCGTGGTATTAACCCGAATGGACACCACACCGGGTTGAACCGAAATTTGCTTCTCAATGAGCCAAGCACAAGCAGCGCACGAGACGCCTTCTAAAGAAAGAAGAACCTGACTTGACCCTTCATGTTGTTGAACAAAGTCGGCCTGCACATCGTCATTATCATAATGAATGAGTGCTTTAAACTGCTCGGGTACGAGATCGACTTTGTCGGCGTTCGCTGTTCGATATTGGTAATAAGATTCTAAGCCATTTTCAACGATGGTCTGGGCCACAGACTGACAACCAGGGCAGCACATATCGCGAGGTTCGCCCAAAACTGTCGTACTCAATTGAGTATGGCTAGGAACGTCTTCACCGCAGTGGTAACAAAGCTTTGTCGTCATCGATTGCATATCCAAAACAAAAGCCAAAACAAAGGGCGTTTAAAAATAGAATGATAGTGAGCAATCAACCGAATTAATTTTCTAAAGCAATAGGTTGAGCTATGGGGAATGAGATACGACCTTGCAACAACCAAGAGCTGTCAAAAGGCTCAAGCTCAATGAACCAAGGTCCTTTTAGTGGGGCCTCTGGAAACAGGCGGTAATTACCGCTCGCATCGGCCGTTAGCATTTGAGTAAAATCGCGGTCCGGTAATGTTCTGTGCGTAAAGGTTGCTTTTAAAGCGGGTAGCGCGTCGAGTTTTCCCTTAGAAAAATGAATGACAATCGCGTTATTTTGAGAAGAGAGTGACGCTGACAAATTTAGGTCGTTTGCCATCGATTGACGACGAATGTCAATATTAATGCCTTTGCCTTTTTTATAGTAATCTTCAGCAACCAAATGAACTGAATTGCGCGCAAATAGGGCAACAGTGACTAATGTTCCAATAATAACGGTCAGTGGTAATGAAATTAAGAACCACGGCCAGAACTGTTTATACCAAGGCGTTATCATAACAACTCTCTACAACATATGTGTGTCTTACTCGATTTAAAACGCTATCGAGCGAAACAGACATCAAGATGACTTAGACATATGCCCAAATGGCATTAATACTCAAACTTAAACGTAACAACTGTATTACAAACCCAGCCCCTAAAATAGGGGCTGGATGCACAATGTTACTAATTAATCATGGTTTATTTCACTAACTTAGACAGGCAACTATTGCTCGTTATTTGTTAAACTCCAAACGTAAGCAGAAACCAATTGCACTTTGTCTTCACCTAGGATGTCGTTCCATGCAGGCATCACGCCAGAGCGTCCATTTACCACGGTATCGGTCACCGCAGCGCGAGAATCGCCAAATAACCAATATTGGTCTGTAAGATCAGGCGCACCTACTGCAGGATTGCCTTTACCGTCAGTACCATGACAGGCGGCGCAGACAACAAATTTGGCTTTACCCGCGAGAGCTTCCTTTGCATTGACTGATCGGCCAGAAAGACTCAATGTGTAGCTGACCACTTCTCGAACACCTTGCTCACCGAGAGCCGCTCCCCATGGCGGCATTTGTCCAATGCGCCCGTGCATCACCGTGGTAACGATGGCCGCAGGTTCACCACCATATAACCAAGCGTTGTCTGCTAAATTGGGGAAGCCAGGCTGTCCTCGAGCATCTGAGCCATGGCATTGTGAACAGTTTTGTAAAAACAAACGTTGACCAACTTTTAACGCTTCCGGGTTCTGAGCAATATCAGGAATAGGGCGTAAAGAGTCACCTTGATATGCAATTGCCTGAAATGCCTCACCGAAATAGGTATCTGCATCATCAAGCTCTTTAGCATATTGGTCTAATTGTTTATTCTTCTGAGCCGCTTGAATAGCAGCGCGAGACTCTGCAAGTGTCTGCACCGTTTGGTTTGAGCTTTGCCAACCGATTAAACCTTTAAAGTTGCCTAATCCGGGATAGAGAGCAAGATAAATAGCAGCGATAGCAAAGGTGCCGATAAATAGGTATAGCCACCATTTAGGTAGTGGATTATTGAGCTCTCGAATACCATCGTATTCATGTCCCATATCCGCACCTTCTTCAACACCCATTTTATCTGTCGCGCACCAATATAAAAGAAAGGCGCAGCCAAGTAACGTACCGACTGTGATGACAATAATCCATAGGCTCCAAAATGTCGTCATGACTTCGTGCCTCCCTCAACCTCTGGGCGTTTTTGTACTTCATCCGCAAATACCAGATTTGCGGCCTCATCAAAACTCGCTTTACGCTTTTTACTGTATGCCCAAAGCACAATACCGATAAAACTACTAAAAAGTATCACGGTATATATGCTATGAATGGTTCCAAAATCCATATACACCCCTTATTTCATTCCATGACCAAGCGATTGAAGATAGGCAATAATAGCGTCCATTTCTGTTTTACCGTCTACCGCTTGTTTTGCATTAGCAATCTGTTCAGCGGTGTAAGGAACACCAAATTGATTGCGAAACACTTCCAATTTTTTCTGTGTTAACTCACCGTCTAACACATTATCTTCAAGCCATGGGAAACCGGGCATATTTGACTCAGGAACCAATTCGCGAGGGTCGATAAGGTGCACGCGATGCCATTCATCAGAATACCGACCACCAACACGAGCTAAATCAGGGCCCGTACGTTTAGAACCCCAAAGAAATGGGTGCTCCCACACACTTTCTCCGGCGACCGAGTAGTGGCCATAACGCTCGGTTTCAGCACGGAACGGGCGAATCATTTGACTGTGACAAACATTACAGCCTTCGCGAATATAAACGTCACGGCCTTCCATTTCGAGCGCGGTATAAGCACGCAGGTTTTGAACAGGCTCTGTCGTCTGCTTTTGAAAAATCAATGGCGTGATTTCAACGAGCGCACCCCAACTGATGGCGAAAACGATGAAGATAGCGAGGAGGCCAACGTTGCGCTCTAAGATTTCATGACGATTACTTGAATTCGTACTCATTTCCCATCTCCTTATGCTGGTTGAGCAACAGCTTTAGGGCTGGTTTGCGGCGCGGTGATTGTTTTGTACGTGTTGTAAGCCATCAAGAACATGCCCGCGAGGAAAATAAATCCACCAATAAAACGAACAAAGTAAAATGGATACGACTCCTGTACCGATTCGACAAAACTATAAGTCAATGTGCCGTCAGAATTGACCGCTCGCCACATCAGGCCTTGCATTACACCTGAAATCCACATCGCAACGATATAAAGTACCGTTCCTATCGTCGCAAGCCAGAAATGTACGTTAATCATGCTAATTGAATACATCTGCTCTCGACCAAAAATACGTGGAACGAGATGATAGACAGAACCAATTGAGACCATAGCTACCCAGCCAAGGGCACCAGAATGAACGTGTCCAATAGTCCAGTCGGTATAATGAGATAGCGCATTAACCGTCTTAATTGACATCATTGGACCTTCAAAAGTCGACATGCCATAGAAGGATAGGGAAACAATTAAAAAGCGCAGGATAGGGTCCGTTCTTAATTTGTGCCAAGCGCCAGACAGTGTCATGATTCCGTTAATCATGCCGCCCCAAGACGGAGCAAATAACACAAGAGACATCACCATGCCAAGGGACTGAGTCCAATCAGGAAGCGCAGTGTAGTGTAGGTGGTGAGGTCCTGCCCAGATATAAAGCGAAACCAAGGCCCAAAAGTGAACAATAGAGAGTCGGTAAGAATAAACCGGACGATCAGCTTGCTTAGGCACAAAGTAATACATCATCCCTAAGAAGCCAGCGGTTAGTAAAAATCCGACCGCATTATGACCGTACCACCACTGAACCATAGCGTCCACAGCCCCTGCGTAAATCGAATAGGATTTACCCAAAGCCACAGGAATCGCCATACTATTGACAATATGTAGCACCGCGACAGTGATAATAAATGCACCAAAAAACCAATTGGCTACATAGATATGCGATGTATTCCGTTTCACTAACGTGCCAAAAAAGACAACTGCATAAGTAACCCAGACTAGGGCTATGGCAATATCAATTGGCCACTCTAATTCCGCGTACTCTTTTCCTGAGGTATAACCTAGAGGTAACGTTATTGCCGCTGCGACAATAATGGCTTGCCATCCCCAAAAGGTAAAGGCAACCAGTGGACCTCCAAATAAGCGCGTTTGACAGGTCCGCTGTACAACATAGTAAGATGTTGCAAAGAGGGCACTTGTACCAAACGCAAAAATAACCGCATTAGTATGCAAAGGACGTAAACGACTGTACGTCAACCACGGCGTATCAAAATTTAGCTGTGGCCAAACTAATTGAGCGGCAATCAAAACACCAACTGCCATACCGACAATTCCCCATAAGATAGTAGCTAGGGTAAATTGACGCACAACAGTATAGTTGTAGTTTTGTTCGAGCTGCTTTTCTTGGCTCATTTGCATGCTTCCATTTTCTAATTAACTACACTTTACTTCCAACACGACAAAGTCGCAGCACCCCCAAGCTTGGACAAAAGACCTTGCTATTGAGCGAGTTATCCTTAGTCTAACTTTTAATAAAAGTGGTGCTTTCAGCGCAATACTATACTGGAATTAACATTTTAATGACAGCGCAGTAACTAATGTGTAGGATTTCAACCCCTTTTTTATGTGATTTTTTTGAAGTTTGTAACAAGGAAAACAGAAATAATGCCGGCACAAAAGTTAACCAAAGCAAGGCTAGTACAAATTCTGGTTATGATGATTTTACTTATTGGGGCTTTTAGTTGGAGAACCTTAGTTTACGAGCCCTCAGAGCAGGTGAGTTGCCAATTAAATGAGACCTGCAATGCAGTTGTCAGTGGCCAAAAGATCTCACTGATTTACAACCAAACCAATGCGACAATCAAAGGTCTTAGTAACAAACCAATTAGACTAAGTTTCGAAGAACAACATTCTGTCGTGCCAGTACAAGACAAATGGCGCATTATCCTAAAGGTTTCATCAGAACAGCAATCATTGATAGAAATTCAGACGATCACAGGCAATGCTTTGGTTGAATTTCATCTCTACCTGAACGATTAATACCAGAGAACGACCGATACGTGACACTGTCATTTTTGATATTTTCTTTAAATAAGAACAATGACCTTTGAAAAAATAAGGATAAATGAACGAATATAGATATCATCAAACTCTTTTGATGATATCTATATTACGTACTTTATGGTAAATAGGTTATGTTTAATGATGAAAGAGTCATTAATGGTGGGTTAGCAATATCAGTAGGTAAGAGAGCAGATGTAAGCGTATTGAACCGCTTCACGAAGACACCTCATTTAACATAATATACATAATACGCACTAAAGTTGTAGGTTAAAAGTTGTAATATCAGACTTGATAATCTTTTAAACATCACGTTTAAAGCCATTATCTGAACCCCTATAATATCGTTGATGCTATTCACAACGTCATTGTCAGTTGACCTGGGGTTTTTAGTTTCAACTCTTTTACCTTGTTGGCAGAAATTTGAACGTTGGAAAACCAATACGGCTTGTGCTTTTCATTAAACGCACGGCTTGAATGCAAGCCATCAAAAATTGAAAAAGCTCGCCCTTGTGCTAGTGCTGCGCCAAAATGACTACGCTGCCAAATGTCAATCGCACTAATATCTTCTTGAACTGCTGTTCTAATGTATTTTGTTGAGTCTTGCCACTCTATGGCAGCTAACAAGCGTTGCGATACTGGTGCCTCTAACTGTTTAATTAGACTGGGTAACCCTGCCAAATTGACACTAACATCTGGACACGCATAGTAACATTCCTGACGGTTTTCTTTTCGATAACGCAGCATGGTTTCAATCAAAGCATCTTCAAAAGCGGCACAATAATGATTCAGTACAATGTATTGGCCAAAAGTTCGTAACACACCGATCAGGATGCCGACATTTGGCTCTTTGGCATTCACTTCTGCCAAGCGCATCCGCGTCACATTGGCAGTGACGACCATGTGATGCCACATTTTTGATGCAATATGACGAATCCGTTTATCGCGCCATTTAGGGATCGGTCTTGCCATTAAAAGTGGCAACAATATTCTTAAGCGGTCGATACCAAGCTGCCCCAAGGCCATTTTGGGGCCGTCTACAACACGAGTTTTTCGCCCTAACCGCTTTGAAAAAACGCGGTTTGACGCAACGTCGACAAGACTGGCACCTAAGTGAGGATCATTTGTAACCAACTGATTCAATTGATTAAAACTTGTTGATGAGGAATAGGCCACATCGGCTAATTGAGAAAATTGTGGCAACGATGAAATCAGATTTTTCTCTAATGGTTCATGACGTAGCTTTTTAATAAGATTCTGTTGAGCCAACTTGGTTACGTCTCGCACAACGTGTTTTAGCGTGTGTTGATGGCTCTCTTGCTGCAGTATCTTTTCACGCACCCGAGCACCCTCACACTCGAGCAAAATTCTCTGATTGCGGTTAATTCGTTCTTTTTCTGAAAAGATCACATCTTCACAGAATCGGCTCTGTAGGCTTAAGACCTGGTCTACGTCTTTCTGGTTTAGGCGGTGGTTATGGCTAACAAGCCATTTAGCGTGTCGCAGCGTGACTTCATCATCGATCTGACGAACGGCTTGAGTCGCTTCTTCCGTAAAGCGTTTGTGACGAGAAAGCAAAAAAAGAACACCCTATTCACTAATTGTGAAATAAGTGTATGCATTCAAAGTGGCGCTGTCAGTAATTTGGGAGATTGCTTCCAAGTTTTTGTTGGTAAATGTTGATGTAAGTTGGATTTTTGGAATAAAAAAGGTGCCGATAAATGGCACCTATGATCAGTAAAAACACTTTAGGAGCGCTTCTTGCCCTTATCATTACGAAAACCTTGATGTGGAAAAACATTTCGAATGCGCTGCTGAACAGATTTAGGAACAGGCTTGCTAAAGACCAATTGAGCCCCTCTCTTGCGGTGGTAAACCTTTATCGTGCCATCAAACGGCGTTTGGTGACCAATTTCAACCACATTACGTTTAAAACTGGTTGGGCAATGCCCTTTTAACGCAGCGATCTCACCCTGCTTAACATCTATTTTTAACGTCGGTCTATCGGCAAAAATAAGCCAAAATATGACCACTGCAGCAATCACAATTACATACAACATACCCTGTCCTTTTTTTATTTGTCATTCGTTAATAATTTGCTTAAATCTTCTTTTAAACTGCTCACTTTCTGGCTTGCTTTCTCGCTTCTAGACGCTTCGCTCAATAAGTATTCAATAGCTTCAGATAATGTGCAGCCCAGTTCATTGGCCCGAGTAGACAGCTTTTCCCAAACGCGATAATCCAAATCAATCGATTTTTTTTTGGTGTGAACTTGCTCAGCGTTAAAATGGCGCTTTCGTTTAGCACGAATGGCTTGTTTTAACTTTTTATCAAGTGCGGCAGACATGTGATTATCAATCCAACTTAGCACTTTTGTTGGCTGATGCTCGATGGATTGCAATTCAGCCACAGCGGCATCAGCCTCACTTCTATCAATATAGCGTGTTATCGCCTCGCCATCTTTCCATTTACCTATGAGGTAGTTCCATTTCCATCCACACTCAAGGTTCTCTAGCTGTTGATATTTCATCGTCTATGCCCCATTCATCACTGCAGTGACAGCGTAACTCAATCGTGGTTGTAATACAATTTACAGCATTGACTAAATACGCGATTTCGCTCAAGTTTCCACCAATTTCTTTCTTCAGTGCCATTAGTTAATGCTCTTTGCTATACTCCGCCAACACATGAAAACTGAAAATGATGAATGAACAATATAGATTGGCAGTTGGTCACGCCACAATTTACTCGTGTTATGCCGCTGCTCGAGCATCTTGAATCGATTCCGTATCAACCCTACACTGCGTTACAACCTAGACTCGTATCGGCCCTAAAGCATTTTGCAACGCTGCAAAGCCATACTCGCTTTTTAGCGATAACCGGGTGTGATAACCCCATTTATCGCACATTGGTTGCAGAAGCATTTGAAACCGTTGCCCAAGAACGCCCTATTATTACGTGCGAAAAAATTAACGGGTTAGCTCTGTTTGATCACTATTACCTTGATAGTCAAGAACAAATAGTGATTGAGCCTGGTTTATTTGATGCTGCCAATCATGGTTTTTTGGTTATATCGGCAAATATGCTGATCGCTAATCCTCTGCTGTGGCCGCAAATAAAAGCAGCAGTCCTTGGTGAGCCAATCGAACCCATTACGTTTAATAAGCATCAAGTTCGGCGAAATATTCAGCCAAGAGAGTTCGATATAAAGCTAGTTGTGATTGGCGACCGCGAGCAAATGGCAGAGGTTGAATACCTTGATGAAGATTGCTTTCGCAATATGATGATGTTTACCGAACTGGAAGAAGACTTTCATCTTACTGACACAAATATCGAACATTACACTGGCTACGTAAAATGGATCACTCAGCGTTACCAGTTACCCGAGTTTGATTGTGAGGCTTTACTGCGTTTACTCACAGCAGGGACTCGAGAAACGGAAGATCAACATTATTTGCCACTATCTCCGATTTGGTTGCAAAACTACTTAGCACTTGCGGCTCAAGAAAGCCAAGGCAACATGATTCGTGATGCACACATGTTACGTGTGTTTGAACAAAAGTATTATCGCGAAGCATATCTTCCTCAACGCGCACTAGAAGACATCTTGGGTGGCCAAGTTATCATCGAAACAACCGGAGAGCAGATTGGCCAAGTGAATGGCTTAACCGTCATTGATGTCGCCGGCCATCCGGTCTCATATGGCGAACCGGCTCGAATTTCCTGTGTAATCCATTTCGGCGATGGTGATATTTCTGACGTTGAACGCAAAGCAGAACTTGGCGGTAACCTTCATGCAAAAGGCATGATGATTATGCAAGCCTTTGTAAGTAGTGAACTTAATTTGGATGCACCACTACCATATTCTGCCTCAATTGTGTTTGAGCAATCATACAGTGAAGTTGATGGTGATAGCGCATCACTCGCTGAACTGTGCAGTTTCGTGAGTGCATTATCGGAAATTCCCGTTAATCAGCAAATCGCGGTGACAGGCGCTGTTGATCAATTTGGCCGTGTGCAAGCTGTGGGTGGCTTGAACGAAAAGATTGAGGGCTTTTATCAGGTTTGTCGCCACCAAGGCTTCACCGGACATCAAGGTGTGATCTTGCCGACAACTAACCTGAAGCACTTGACCTTACATCCGGAAGTCGTCGAGAGTATTCGCCTAGGTGAATTTCACATTTGGCCAGTGTCAACCGTTGATGATGCCATTCCTCTGATTATGGGTAAGCCATTCCGTGATGAAGAGGAAGAGAGTGTGATTGGTGCGATTGCTGAACGGATTGAAAATTTTGAACGTCATGAACACCCTATTTCCCTGTTTGAACGTGTAAAAAACTGGTTTGTCTAGTACTGGTAGGAGTTGTTTGGCTTACACGTGTTCACTTAATATGCTTGGGTCTTACATCGGAGTATAATGGTAATGCAGAATAAACGTGAATCTTACAATCGTGATGACTTAATTGCGTCAAGCCAAGGAGAGCTGTTTGGCGAAGGTTACCCTCAATTGCCCGCCCCAAACATGCTGATGATGGATCGCATCACCAAAATGTCTGAAACTGAAGGAGAATTTGGTAAAGGCCTTATTCTTGCTGAGCTCGACATCACGCCTGATTTATGGTTTTTCGACTGCCATTTTCCCGGCGACCCTGTTATGCCGGGTTGCTTAGGCCTAGATGCGATGTGGCAACTGGTTGGTTTCTTCTTAGGCTGGGTTGGTGGCAAAGGTAAAGGCCGAGCGCTGGGCGTTGGTGAGGTTAAGTTTACCGGCCAAATTCTTCCTACTGCTAAAACCGTTACTTATGAGATAAATATGAAACGCGTGGTAAACCGTAAATTGGTTATGGGCCTGGCGGATGGACGCGTTTTAGTTGACGGTAAAGAGATATATGTGGCTAAGGATTTGAAAGTAGGTCTGTTTCAAGACACCTCAAATTTTTAGTCTACGACAATCATAAACGGCTCCCTTGAGAGCCGTTTTCTTTCATTCGAATTGAATATTCAATTTTCCCTGATGAGGGAATTATTTTCAGTGGTGCTTAGTAATGGCTACTTGTAGCTGTACAAGCCGAGTCCGGACTCCCTATCGCCAATGGCATCACGCCATCCCCCGAGCCAATAGGATCGCGCATCACCCTGCTGATGTGGACACATGTCCTGAGAGCGGCCATTTAATCCTGCTTTATAACCTTGAGATTGTGCACGTGCGAGACGATCACGCTTTTGTCTCTTCATAGTTCTTCCCTCATCAAACTCAATGTGAGCTTTGTTTCAGTGTTAAACTTTGATGGAGTTTTTATGACTCCGTTGATAAGTTTCGATCACCACGGGAAATTTCTCAAGCGACAAAAAAGGCACGGCTTCAAAATTGTGAAACCGTGCCTATGTTGACAATAAAGTGAATGAAACTTAACGACGACGTAATCCAAGCAACGCAAGCAATCCAAACGCGAGCCAACCTAACCCTGCGCCTTTACGCTCCGAACGCGTATTATCAACACTGCGTACAACAATGTTTTCTGATGTTGCCCCTTGGATCGGGATCAGCTTAACCGCAACCACTTTTTCAGCATTACTTCGACCTTCTTGGCACAATGCATTACTTGCAGTGGAGTCATAGCCACCTTCACACATAACAGCCGTTGCCGAAATTACCCCTGCATCATTGATGTCTGACGCTTCAATAATACGAAATTGGTTGTTATCAGCGGAAAACTCACCACCGTTAGTCAAATCATCAAGTAACCACGCCTTACCATCGAAAATCTCATTGCGATCACAAGCTTCGTTTGTTGGATCTTCTGAGCATGCATTACTTTGATACGGGAAAATAAAGCCCCCCTGAGGACGTGGTTTACCATCCACTTCACGAACGTCATCAGTATCGGCGGTGCCTACAATTTCGTTGTAATTGTTAATGCCGCCGATTTCACCACCACTACTCGGGAAGAAAATGCCACCAAATTCACTAAAGAAACGAGCGTTCAAAGTCACATCTTCGGGAGCATCAAATGCAATATTGTCGACGACGAATAAACGATTTGGTGATGCACCATCTTGGGTGACGCGTCCTGCGCGTTTCGCGCTACCTACTGCGACTAAATTTTGATTGACGCTATCTAAGCGAGAGTTGCTATAGACAAAATCATCATCGTTATCGAGGGATTTGGTATTGTTAATAATTTCAAACACCCAAGCCACATCTGTAAGGCTGTTTGCGGCTGGTAACGAGCCTTTCATCACCGCCGCGTTCAAATAGTTATTACCATCTAAACGAAATGTATTGTAGCCGACGCTATAAATGGTTGAACCATCTTCAGAGACTATAAAATCACGCAGACTGCCTTGTGAAAGACGATCATCATCTTCTGCGCCAACGCTCGCGCCCCACGGCAATTCGGCAACCACACCATCCTCGCCCCAGATAGCGCCTCGGCTAATATAAGTGGTGGTTTCATCCGTATTATCGTTTTTCTGCTCGCGGGAGATACTGCCGACGGTATAGGTGCCATCTGCTTTCCACGCTCGAGTTTGAAAGAACGCTTCAGCATCCGCACCAGGGGTTGGCAAAACAGGTGCAACAACGGTATTTCGTGTGGTTAATTCACGCGTGTTAAGGTCAGCAACACTTTGGTTGCCCACCGCTTTACCATCTATGGTTAACGAGTTAATCACATTGTTGTACTCGTTCACATAAGCGCTTGGAAAACCCTCAACAAAGGCAAGCGAGTTTGAATGAAACGAACCCACATCCTCTGAAGGATTAAGGTAAGAGCTACCCCGTAGCTCAGAAACCCATGTATTCCAACGGATGTCAGCCCAAACATCACACGTTGCATAACCTAGTTCATTTAAGCAATACTGCTCAACATGGTCCTCATCAAGGAAGTCATAAAATGTCACGTCATTATTGAACGCAACTTCCTCACGATAGTTAAAACCTGGAATGGCAATGCGGGTTTCTACTGCGGCTGCGTAACTATCATCGGCGCAACTTGTTTGAAAACAGTTTTCCCCTAACGCACTAGGTTGAATGGCAACACCCCGTGCTTCAAATGGCGTATTTTCGCCATACTGACCAGAAATTGTTGCCGCGACATCTGAAGCAACTTCGACTTCAACCACACGATAAAGTGCGGCGTTTGCGGTCGCACTAGCAATTGCCAATGCGAGTGTAGTGAGTTTAATACTGCGATTCATTGATTACTGACTATCCTGTTGCATTGCTTCAAGCTCTTCCCAACGCTCAAAGGCAATTTCTAAATCCTGCTCCAACTTTGTCAACTGCTCTAACACAGGTTGTGTGATATCGACAGGCTGGCTAAAGAAAGTGGCATCGTTAACCTGCTGTTGCAGCTGCTCAATGTCTTGCTCAAGCTGTTCAAGGGTGGCAGGTAATGTCTCTAATTCTCGTTGGAGCTTATACGATAACTTCTTCGAGGTATTCTTTGCTGGCGCAGTTTTGGGACTTTCCTCAACCGCGACCGCTTTCTTCGTTGGTTTTTCCACCACTTCGCGACTGGCTTTCACCTGCGCACGCTGCTGTTGTGCGTCATGATAGCCTCCAACAAACTCCTCAATTTTGCCGTCACCTTCGAAAATCCAACTCGTTGTCACTGTGTTATCGACAAATTGACGGTCATGGCTCACCAATAATAGTGTACCTTGGTAATTGGCAAGCATTTCTTCCAAAAGTTCCAATGTTTCGATGTCGAGATCATTGGTTGGTTCATCGAGAATTAATAAATTGTTTGATTTGAGGAAAATTCGCGCTAAAAGCAGTCGATTTTTCTCACCGCCAGACAAAGCCTTTACAGGAGTGCGAGCGCGTTTGGGAGAAAATAGAAAGTCTTGAAGATAGCTTAGCGCATGACGCTCGCGGCCACCCACCATAACTTCTTGTTTGCCGTCGGCTAAATTATCAATTACGGTCTTCTCTGGATCCAAAGCTTCTCGGTATTGGTCAAAATACGCCACTTCAAGTTTAGTACCACAGTGCAGACGGCCACTATCTGGCTTTAAATCACCCAATAGCAGTTTCAGTAACGTACTTTTGCCACAACCATTAGGTCCAATTAATGCGATACGGTCGCCACGCATGATGTTAAAGCTGAACCCATCGACAATCTTTTTGCCTTCAAAAGCAAAATGGAGATCTTCAGCTTCAAACACAATTTTTCCAGAACGTGCCGCATCATCAATTTGCAAATTAACTTTACCCTGCACTTCTCGACGATTTTGGCGCTCTTCACGCAATTTTTTTAACGCGCGAACGCGACCTTCGTTGCGTGTTCGTCTTGCTTTGATCCCTTGACGGATCCAGACTTCCTCTTGCGCTAGCTTTTTATCAAATTCTGCATTTTGCATCTCTTCGACACGCAATTGCTCTTCTTTTTCAATCAGATAATTATCGTAGTCACCGGGAAACGAGCTTAATTGCCCACGGTCAAGATCCACGATGCGCGTCGCCATTGACTTAATAAACGCACGATCATGAGAAATAAAAATGATGGAGCCGCGGAAATCTTTAAGGAAGCTCTCTAACCATTCAATGGTTGTTACGTCGAGATGGTTAGTCGGTTCATCCAGCAGCAATACATCCGGATCGCAGACCAATGCACGAGCTAACGCCGCTTTACGTTGCCAACCACCGGAAAGATCAGCTAACAACGTATTCGCATCCAGTTGCAGTGCTGTTAATACATTATTGACCCGATCTTCAAGTCGCCATGCATTAGCATGATCCAACTGTTCCTGAACTTTTGCTAACTGTTTAATGTGCTTGTCACTGGGATCTTGAGCGACAAGATCCAGAAGATCGTGATAGATCTTAAGCTGAGCACCCACATCCGCCAGCCCACCTGAGACGTAATCGTAAACCGTACCAGCTTGGGCACGAGGAGGATCTTGCTCAAGGCGCGACACCACCACATCTTGCGTCAACTGCAATTTGCCGTCATCCATCAAGATGTCGCCTGCCAGTACTTTCATTAGTGTTGATTTGCCAGCGCCATTGCGTCCAACCAAACAAACTCGTTCATTCTCTTGAAGTGCAAAATCTGCGTGATCTAGTAACGGATGATCGCCAAATGCCAACTGTCCGTTATGGATAGTAAGTAATGCCATTGCTTTCTAACCAGTGTTGTAATTGTTGTAAATCAAAAGGCCAGCACAGCTCCGCAGTGCTATTTGAAAGACTAAGCACAGGAATTGTGACGCCGTAACGAGAAAACAGAGCATCGTCGAGTGCTATGTCAATAACAGAAAGATTCACGTCGATACGCGCCTGCTGAATCAATTCAAGTGCCATTTCACACAAATGGCAACCTTGGGTACTGTAGAGCATTAACACGGCTGTCTCCTTATCCGCTTTTCCTCGGTATCCACCCGATATGATTTGGCCCTTTCCATTTGAAGTGACAGTGTAGCTAACTGCCACTTCACATTATTTGAGTGCTGCCTAATCTAGCGACTAGGCTTTATGACTAATGAGCCAGCAGTTATGAATCTGTTTATTGCGCGAAAAATCCAGCGGTAATGTTTGACTAGAAATATTCTCAGCACGTAAACCTAGATCACTAAGCACTTCCATATCCATTTTAAAATGGCGTTTATTATTTGAAAAAACAATCGTACCGTTAGAACTCAGCAAACGCTTCAAATTGCGCATTAACTTAATATGATCGCGCTGCACATCAAAACTCTCTTCCATACGTTTCGAATTTGAAAACGTTGGCGGATCAATAAAGATCAAGTCATATTGCTCTGTTGCCTTCTCAAGCCATTGAAGACAATCCGCTTGAATGAATTGGTGCTGGCGCCCCACAAGACCATTGAGGGCCATGTTATCTTTTGCCCATTGCAGATAGGTATTTGACATATCAACAGTCGTTGTTGACCGCGCGCCACCCTTCGCGGCATGAACTGTTGCACTGCCAGTGTACGCAAACAAATTTAGGAAATCTTTACCACTTGCCATTTCGCCCAAACGGCGGCGAGTAATTTTATGATCAAGAAACAGACCTGTATCGAGATAATCGTGCAGATTTACTATCAGTTTAACGCCATATTCTTTCACCTCGAGGCGCTCAGAAACTTGAGCCAATTTTTGATATTGGCTGCGACCTTTCTGTTTCTCACGAGTTTTTAAAACCACTTTATTCGCTTCAATGCCTGTTACTTGAATAGTGGCTCGAATAATGTCAGTTAAACGACGTTTTGCTTTCTCTTCAGCAATGGTTTTAGGCGCCGCATACTCTTGAATTACAATATTATCGAGGTACATATCTATCGCGACGTTGTACTCGGGTAAATCTGCATCGTAAATACGATAGCAATCAAGTTGCTCTTTCTTTGCCCATTTCGCAACTTTAGCAATATTCTTCTTGAGTCGATTCGCAAAATCCGGCGCGATAAGCGCGGCAGTGCCGTCACTATTCAATTCACTACCGCTACGTTCAGCAATGCTGTAATTTTTTTGGTGACACGGTAACGCGCCGTTATTTAATTTGAACTGCTTATCTGCGCGCATGCGTAAGCAGCTTAACAGCTCATCCGAGCTAGAAAAAATTGACGCTTTACAGCCACCAAACTGAGCTTTCAGTTGAGCTCCAAAGGCAGTATATAGCGCGATTAGTCCAGGTTCTGTTCCCAATCGCTCGCCATATGGTGGGTTACACACCACAACGCCGTGACTAAATCCTTCTGGACGCACTAAGGTAGCCGCATCACCAAGACCAAACTCAATCAGTGAATCGACGCCCGCTCTTCGAGCATTATCACGCGCAATGTTGAGTACTTTTTCATCGTTATCAAAGCCATAGAATTTAGTGTCAACATTTTTGACACCTCGCCGCGCTTGTACACTCGCTTCAGATTTAATTTCAGCCCACAGTTCTGGCTCGAAATCTTCTAGAGATTCGAAGCACCACTGCTTGCGCTTCACACCCGGCGCGATATTCGCGGCCATCAATGCCGCTTCAATCAGCAAAGTGCCTGAACCACACATTGGATCTAAAAGGGCTTGGCTGCCATCCCAACCACTTCGCAGGATAATCGCTGCAGCCAATGTCTCACGAAGCGGCGCGCGTCCAGATTCAGGTCGATAACCCCTTTGGTGAAGACCGGCACCCACCATGTCGACACCCAAAAGGGCTTTATCTTTATGAAGACGCACGTGAATACGAATGTCCGGACGCTCTTTACTAATATTCGGTCTTGGTAACCCTTTCTTTTCAAAGCAGTCAACAATCCCATCTTTCACTTTCATCGCGCCATATTGGCTGTTGCGTATCTCGCGGTTCGTACCATTAAAATCAACGACAAATTTTTTGCTGCTATGAAATTGATTGACCCAATTGATAGCGGATGTCGCAAGGTACAAATCCATATCGTCTTCGCAGCTAAATTCACTCAAAACACGCACAAACCTGGACGCTAAACGGCTCCAAAGACAGCAACGGTAAATTTGCTCGTTGCTAGCGCTGAACTTCACGCCTGCTTGAACGGGTTTGGCATTGGTGATCCCAAGCTTGGTGAGTTCTTCAACTAAAAGGTTCTCAAGTCCGTTTGAGGTTACCGCGAGATATTGATTCATAGTGTTCTGCAGCTAATAAAAATGGCACTAAGTATACCCGACTCTGAGTACGATTGCTTAGGTTTTCAATCACCGCCAAAGCACAAGATAGGAAAGTAAGTCAGCCCGTCATAGAGTGCTCTGCTATGGGTCGAGACTACAGTGAGCACTTGCCAACTGCGGAGTGAATGAATATTCACATAAAAATTGGACTATACCAAATGGAATTGACGTGTGTAACTTTGCTACATTTACCCCATAAAGAGGAAGTTACTCGCTAATATATGAATAAACTAGGTAGGAATTGCGGGCCAATAGCACAAAAAACATTTCTAATTTGGAGGGAAAATCTCAGTTTTAATGCTGATTTATATGATCTAAATCAAACGCGTTTTACCTTAAATCGCCTCGATAACGTGGAATTAATTAAAAAGATGGTACGTAGATACACGGACTTATAATGAGAAATTCATCGTAAACAAAAATACACGCTGATTTATGCGTAAAGGAGTGTCTTTAGGAGGGGCTTGCAAAGCAGCAACTGCGCGATAAAGTGCGGTAAACGCACTTCTCTAATGATAGGAATGGTCAGCTAACCGACCATCGCCATGGGGAGGCACAAATCCAAAGAACCAAAATTAGCGGGCGCAATTCTATCGTGCATCACTTTGATAAAATCGCCAAATTTCATCGATTTTGAATCGGTTAGTGTCATTGGCTCAATATCGACGTAGCATAGAAGAGAGGCGCTCTCTCCTGCTTCAACAACGATAAAATGCCCTGCTTGGTAGGCTGATTTAAGAATCACGACATCACCATCTTGGTGAGGCGCATCATAGCCTTGCGCTTCAAAGAACCAACTTTTGGGTTGTACGGGTTTATGAAAACGTTTAGCGGCCACACAATAGAGTGCCAGCTCTTCTTGGCGATAAGGGGTAATCGGCAGTTCACTTAATCTTTCACGATAGGATTGAAATGCACTTGCATCATCAACAGTAAATTGATTGTTTTGAAAGGCGTAGTCAACCAACCAGCGTGATGCTAAGTTTGCACGAAACAGGAGCTCATCCCCGAGGTCAAGCATTAAGCATGATGATGTGTTGTCGTAAAACCATGTCCATTTGTCGCTAGGCTTAAGCATGATGTCCGTTCTCGCTTTTGTTTAATCACATAGGTAGACCATCTAACATCATTGGCTACGCTTCGTTATCGACCTAAGCTATTCACACATTACTCGGCAATAACGATTTGGCTTAAGCGAAATTCTACAAATGTAAAACGGAAAAAAAAGAGGAAAGTGGACTTTCCTCTTGATAGTAATTGCTTGAAATTGACGATAAAAAGTCAAATTTTCATGTCAAGTTTGTCGAGCTAAAGATTTTTGACAATCTTCTTAATGAGACCTGGACCATGATAAATAAATCCAGAATAAACTTGCACCAATTTGGCGCCAGCAAGCAACTTTTCTTTAGCCGCTGAGTAGGAGTCGATACCACCAACACCCATGATTGGAATTTGATCGCCAAGTTCTTGGTAAAGTTGCTTAACCACTTCTGTACTGCGAAGTTGAACTGGGCGGCCACTCAATCCACCGGCTTCATTAGCAAACTTCATACCTTCTACCATTGATCGATCAAGTGTGGTGTTTGTTGCGATAACGCCATCAATATGATTTTTGATCAATGATTGACAAATTTGACTGATTTCTTGATCGCTAAGATCTGGCGCGATCTTTAGCGCTAATGGTACATATTTGCTATGCTTTTCTGCCAACTCTGCTTGCTTAGTTTTTAGTGCAGCAAGTAGCTCATCTAATGCTTCGCCATATTGAAGCGAGCGTAACCCTGGTGTATTTGGTGAGGAAATATTGACTGCAATGTAACCTGCGTATTGGTAGACTTTCTCCATACAGATCAAGTAGTCATCAACGCCCTTCTCAATCGGTGTGTCTTTGTTTTTACCAATATTGATACCAAGCACACAGTCAAACTTTGCGCGTTTCACATTTTCAACTAAGTTATCAACGCCAAGGTTGTTAAAACCCATTCGGTTAATAATGCCATCAGCCTCAAGAAGGCGGAACAGGCGTGGCTTGTCATTTCCTGATTGTGGCCGTGGAGTTACTGTACCAACTTCAATGTAACCAAATCCCATCGCATCAAATGCTTCAATGCACTCACCATTTTTGTCCAAACCCGCCGCAAGACCAACTGGATTTCGAAACGTGATACCCATGCACTCTACTGGGCGGTGTGGTAAGTTTTGACGGTAAAAACGATCAAAAGGTGTGCCATTAAAACGTTTAAAATTTTCAATTGCGAGATCGTGTGCCTTTTCGGCATCGAGTTGAAAAAAGCCAGTCCTGGCTAGACGGTAAAGCATGCTGCCTCCGAAAGAAAAAAGCCCCGTGTAAACGGGGCTGTATTATTACTCATTTGAAGAACAATTCAAATTTAAAAGTAATAATTCTCGCAGAGCAACTGAGAACTTGGCGAATTCATGAGCAGTGCCAACTTTAAATTCGTTAAGAATATTCGTCCAACGTTCAGTGGAGGATTGATTACGGCTTAACCATTGATTAAGCGAATTAATCACGTTGTCGTGGCCACATTCAGTACATTTCAGCGCTTGTTGTGTAAGCTGCCTTTGTTGCCATTCTAAATCTTCTCGAAATGCGGCTCTGGCCGAGGCTTGCCAATAATTCTCTACCGCTTGGGTGTTAATTTGTTGCATAAACCAATACAGATCCAGCCGCTGCCCTAAATAAAAATAGGCTCGAGCGGTCGTCACAATGGTTTGCTTCAGCTCCGTTGCCACTGTCGATATATCAAACGCACTTTGAAGCGCAGGCAGCAATGACACTTGCTTAGCCAGTGAATCGGTAATACCCAACTCAACCCACTTAAGCATCAAATCTTCACATTCAGCCTGTTCTTCTTTGCTGATCACGTTTTCAAGACATTGCTGAAGTGCCTCGACTGACGGTTTGAACTTGGCAACCAGAGTATCAACTGACTGCTTTGCGAATCTGTTACGAATCAGCCAGCGTGTTAAGCGCCGAAGCGTTTGTCGCAATAGTAAAAACAAGTGATACTGGGCGTCACACTGGGCGTGATTATCTAGGCCCCGAATCTCTTGGTATAAGACGCCGACCGAAAAAATTTCTCGCGCAGCACAATATGCATTTGCCACTTCAGCAGAACTCGAGCCTGTCTCTTCTTGCAAGCGTGAGACGAAATTGGCACCCATTTCGTTGACAATTTGGTTGGCTACCGAGGTTGCAATGATTTCTGAGCATAAAGGATGCTCTAACATATACCGTTCAAAGTTACCACGTAACTCTGAGGGGAAATAGTGCTCTAATTGACGCTGGTGGAATGGGTCATCAACAATGAGTGGTTCCATCACTGTCTGTTTCAACGCCATTTTGGCGTAAGCCGTTAATACAGCGAGTTCAGGCCGCGTAAGACCTAGTCCTTTTTTCTCTCGCTCATACAAGGATTCATCATTCGGCAAGCCTTCTAATGCCCTATCAAGTAATCCGGTTTTTTCGAGTCCGTGAATGAAACGAATATGTTCTTTCGTGGGTTTCACGCCCAATGACTCAGTGACAGAAATCGATTCGGCTTGCTGATATGCATGAGAAAGAACCAATGTACTTACCTCATCTTGCATTCGTTCAAGTAACTGATTACGCTGCTTTAAGGTTAAATCACTTGCCGATACACGCTGATTAAGCAAAATCTTGATGTTAACTTCATTATCTGAGCAATCAACGCCACCGACATTATCGACAAAATCTGTGTTGACTCTACCACCGCGCAAAGCGAATTCAATTCGTGCCAACTGCGTCATCCCGAGATTACCACCTTCACCGACCACTTTTGCATTGAGCTCATTACCGTTAATTCTTAAGGCGTCATTGGCTCTGTCCCCTACCTGCAAATGATCTTCCGTGCAGGCTTTAACGTAGGTTCCAATCCCTCCATTCCAAAGTAAATCAACAGGTAGTTTGAGTATCGCCTTAATAAGATCATTGGGTGTGAGTCGCTGCGCATCGGTGCCAATCAAGCGTTGGATCTCAGGCGACAAGTCAATCGATTTGGCGCGCCGCGAAAAGATCCCACCGCCTTTAGAGATCAACAACCGATCATAATCCTCCCAGTTTGAGCCCGTTTGATAAAAAAGGCGCTCCCTTTCCTTCCAGCTCGTTTTTGCATTCGGTGTGGGATCAATGAAGATATGTTGATGATTAAACGCCGCTTGTAAATGGATCGTCTTGGACAACAGCATACCATTGCCAAATACATCCCCAGCCATATCACCAATACCGACCACGGTAATAGCATCTTCTTGGCAGTTGACTCCCATTTCACGAAAATGCCGTTTTACTGACTCCCAGGCGCCCTTAGCCGTAATGCCCATCGCTTTATGGTCATAGCCGTTGGAGCCACCAGACGCAAATCCATCATCGAGCCAAAACTGGTAATCCGCGGCCACAAGGTTGGCAAGATCAGAAAACGTCGCTGTCCCTTTGTCCGCAGCAACAACAAGATAAGGATCATCATCATCGTGACAAATGCAATTTGGTGGTGAAACCACTTTCTCTTCGACAATGTTATCGGACACATCAAGGAGGCCACGAATGAATATTTGATAACAGCGCTGGCCCTCTGCCAGTAAGGCGTTTCGCTCTTCAAATTTGGCTTGATGCTTACAGACAAAACCACCTTTAGCACCAACGGGCACAATGACGGTATTTTTCACTTGCTGCGCTTTTACTAATCCAAGAATTTCGGTTCGAAAATCTTCTTGCCTATCCGACCAGCGCAGTCCTCCTCGTGCGATTTTTCCGCCGCGCAGGTGAACCCCTTCAACATCCGTTGCGTAGACAAAAATTTCGTGGTTAAGGATTGGCAACGGCATTTCAGGAATTTTTGTTGGCGCAAGTTTTAGTGACAACCAAGCTTTGGGTTCGTTCGACTCATTGGTTTGAAAATAATTGGTACGCTGAGTCGCCAAAATCATATCCATATAGCGACGAACAATGCGGTCATCATCCAAGCTCTCGACCTTCTTGAGCTGATCATCAAGAAGAGAAATCAAACTTTGCTGCCGATCATCACGATTGCTTGAGCGTGGGTTGAAACGAACTTTGAATAATTCAACCAAGCTTTCGGCTAAATTGGCATGATTCGCCAGAGTATTCTCGATATATTGCTGACTAAAAGGGAAACCAACTTGACGCATATATCTTGCGTACGAACGAAGAATGACAACTTCCCGCCCAGTGAGTTTCGTCGCTAATATTAATCGATTAAAGCCATCGTTTTCGAGTTTACGGTACCAAATTGCAGCGAAAGCATCCTGTAGCCGCTCTCTTGCTTCATCAAGATCAAATGAATGATCTCGATTGCGCAGCATAGAAAAATCCAGGATCCAAAAGACCTGGCCATCGGTTCGTCTGATTTCATAAGGTGACTCACCAATGATCCTAAGGCCAAGATTTTCTAAGATGGGCATCACATCAGACAAATGCAATGGATCATCTCGATGATAAAGCTTTAAGTGTACCGATTGTGAATGACTGGTAAGCTCTTGTGGGCGATAAAATAGCATTCCTAATCGATTAACGTCGTCAAGGTGTTGCAGTTGATCAATATCTGCCACAGCGGAACTTGGCATCACATCATGTTGATATGAATGAGAAAATGAGTTTTGATATTGCTTAAAGAGCTTAATACCAAGACTTTCTCCTTGATGCGCCATCAAAGAGTGCTTTAATCTATCTGACCACGTTGAAGCAGCTTCAATTAAGTCGCTTTCAATGGCTTTTACATCGATAGTCTGCTCATTGTTCTCGACACGAACAATGTAGTGGGTTCTGGCCAAGGAGCTTTCAGAAAAAAATGTCGTAAACTCGACTGCTTTATCACTACCAAAGTGCGTTTGAAATATTTTTTGGGTTTGTCGACGTAATTGAGTGTTGTAACGCTCTTTGGTAACGTAAACCATTGCACTAAAGAATCGGCCAAAGGGATCACGGCGAACGAACAAACGCAGCATATCTCTATCTTGCATCTGCACCACACCTTTGCCGACGTCTAATAACGCCTCTTCACTTGCTTGCAGTAGTTCATCTCGAGGGTAGTTTTCTAATATATTGTGTAATGCTTTGAATGCATAAGACCCTTTCAAATAACCACTGGTGTCAAGAATGCGATTTACTTTGTCACGGACTAAAGGAATGTTCGCCACGGTTTGGTTATAAACCGCAGATGTGTAAAGCCCCGTGAAGCGGTGCTCACCACAGACACGGCCTTTCTCATCGTATTTTTTTATACCAACATAATCATAGTAAGCAGGCCTATGAATTCTTGAAGCCTGATTTCCCTTTGTCAGTACTAAGATTTCATCTTTTTGAATTTCAAGTCTTGCCGCTGTTGATAGCTCACTTAATTTTACTTTATGGACATGGCTTGTTTGCGCAAACAGACCTAGACCTGCTGTTTTTGTCGGTACAAGTTCCTTTGCATCGCCCTTGCCTACAAGATCGAATTCCTTGTACCCCATAAAAGTAAAATTGTGCTTAGTCATCCAGTTTAGAAACGCGATGGTTTCTTTACGTCGCTCTTCGATGCCTTCATTGTTACACGGTAACGCAGAAAGGTTGGTAGTGATACTTTTAAGCTTGTCCACCATTGGCTGCCAGTCGCTCACCACCAAGCGAGTATCGTTTAATACACAAAGCAGTTCATTTTTTAGGTTATTCATCTCTTGAGCATCACTCAAACAGTCGACTTCAAGATGAAAGAGCGACAAGGTTTCACCTTTATCGCGACCAATTTCAATGATGCTATCTTGCTTGTTCCGTTTGATTCGCACTGGATTACTTAACATGAGGTGAGTTGTTAATCCCAACCGAGATAGAGCCATTTTGATAGAATCAACCAGAAATGGACTGTCTTTAATCACAATCTCGATGACTGTGTGATTAGATTGCCACCCTTGATGAGTGACATCAGGATTAAATACGCTCACCGAAATATCGTCTGCTTTATGCATAGCTAAGCGCTGCCACAAGCTGACGACTGCTCCGTACAAATCCGCCGGATCTCGAGCAAGTAGGTCCTCTTCACTCACGTTACTGAAAAGGCGTTTTGCTAAGCTTAACAGCAGTGCACACTGCGACGATTCAAATTTCGCCTGGATACGTTGATATACTTTATCGAGTAAAACAGGGACAACAGTGCGCGGTTGGGACATAACCAGCCTACCTATGACTTTCTAATGAATACATCATAAGGATAGGTAAGGAAAACGGGGTTGAGCGATTAAAGTTGTTCTAAAGAGTGGAATTTGTTGGTGGTCGTGGTCATTAAACGAAAACGACCTTTTAGGCCAAGCTGAGTTAAAAAAGGACGCAGCCTCGTGGCTGGCATTTGCAAACGCAGTCCGTTATCGGTAATCACTTGAACTTGACTGGCCGCCCCAGAATAGTGCTGTAAAAATGTGTGATAACTGATATTAAGCGAAAAATAATAACGGTTCATCGGTCTGCTGCACCTTCATATACCCTAGCGCCTAAGTATACCAAGTTGTTTGGGTATATAACCAACATAATGCAGCAGACCGAATTCAACTTAAAATTAGCCCTCGAGCGCCTTTGTGACTTTCTCAAATAAGTCATTGGCAAGATTATCTAAAGCCTTTAGCCCTTCGAGCTCTCTTCGAATCAGGTTCTGGCGTTCATCATCGTATTTCGCCATTTTCAATAGCGGGTCAATTAAACGAGAAGCAACTTGAGGATTCCTGCTGTTCAACTCACGTAGAATCTGGCCGGCAAAGCGGTAACCCGCACCAGAGCGGTCATGAAAATTAACCGGATTCATATTAAGAAACGAACCGATGAGGCTACGGGTGCGGTTAGGATTCTTGAGGCTAAACGCAGGATGTGACATTGTCACCTTCAAATTTTCCAACGCATTCTTAGCAGGATTACTCCCTTGAAGCACAAACCATTTATCCATTACTAGACCATCGTGCTGCCATTTCTCACTATAATCAGCCATGAGTGACGCACGACACTCAAGTTGAGCGTCGTTTGCCGCTTTCATTGCAGCAATCGTATCTGTCATATTAGTAGAGTTTGTGTATTGAAGTTCAACCAGTTGGTTACCATCTGGTGTGTAGGCAAGATACTGCAAACAGGTATTTCTCAAGTCCCGCTCGCCTATCGCGGCATGATCAATTGAATATTCGGTTTGTTTCAGGTTGTGATATACCGCACTCAGTTCATCCGCTAGTTCGCTAGCAAAACATACTGTTAGACTCTGTAAAACCTGTGCAATAGCATCAACATCGACACGTTGATACCATCCACTAACCTCATTATGACTTGGCAATGTCATAAATTGTGCAATCAAAGCTGGCTCTAAATTTTCACTCAGTAAAACACCACGGAAGGCGTCTACCATATGAGTGGGCCAACTGATAGCTGACAACTCACCTTTTTCACTCAGTGCCACATTAGCTTTAATGTGTTTAGCAAGCAGCATCTGACTTGCATCCCAGCGTGAAAAACCATTACTTGCGTGAATCATCAAAAAGGCAAGTTCTGCATCACTGTAGTTATATTCCAATTTAACCGGTGCCGAGAACTCTCGAAGCAAAGAAGGAATCGGCTCTTCGCTAATATTATCAAAAACAAAAGTCTGGCTTGCTTCGGTGACATTCAAAACATGATGCAATGATTTACCACCACTTATCAACTCAAACACTGAGCCGTCTTTGGCATAAAGCTCGATATCAAATGGAATATGAAGCGGCAGTTTTTCTTTCTGATCCTGTGTGGCAGGCGTCATCTGGTTAATTGTGAGTGAATAAGTTTGCTTAATGGCGTCATAGTCACTTGTGACGCTAACCACAGGTGTTCCAGACTGGCTATACCAACGGCGGAACTGAGTTAAATCGACACCATTCGCGTCTTCCATTGCTCTGACAAAATCTTCACAAGTCGCCGCGGTACCATCATGATGTTCAAAATAGAGCTTCATACCCTTTTGAAAACCCGCCTCGCCAAGCAAAGTATGATACATGCGGATCACTTCGCTGCCCTTTTCATACACAGTCAATGTATAGAAGTTGTTCATCTCAATCACTTTCTCAGGACGGATGGGATGAGACATCGGACTGGCATCTTCCGCAAATTGCGGCCCACGAATAATTTTGACATTGTTAATACGATTTACGGTGCGAGAACCAAGATCAGAAGAAAATTCTTGGTCACGGAATACGGTTAATCCTTCTTTAAGGCTTAACTGAAACCAATCCTGACACGTCACTCGATTGCCTGTCCAGTTATGAAAATACTCATGACCGATCACCGCTTCGATACCCAGATACTCGCTATCTGTTGCCGTCTGATCGTTGGCAAGAACAAATTTTGAGTTAAAGATGTTCAAACCTTTATTTTCCATAGCGCCCATGTTGAAAAAATCAACCGCGACAATCATATAGATATCTAAGTCATACTCTAGATCGAATCGCTGTTCATCCCACTTCATTGAGTTAATCAATGAAGTCATTGCATGAGTAGCGCGGTCGAGATTGCCTTTATCAACAAAGATTTCTAATGCGACATCGCGCCCTGAGCGCGTAATAAACTTATCGCGCAGGACATCGAAATCCCCAGCGACCAAGGCAAACAAGTAAGCTGGTTTTGGATGCGGATCTTGCCATTTTACCCAGTGACGTCCGTTTTCAAGCTCACCTTCGTCAACTCGATTACCATTACTTAGCAAAAATGGGTAAAGCGACTTCTCTGCCATCACCTTTGTCGTGAACTTAGCTAATACGTCTGGACGATCCAAATAGTATGTGATTCGACGAAAACCTTCTGCTTCACATTGAGTGCAAAATGCACCACCCGATTTATATAACCCTTCCAAAGCGCTATTCGCCTCAGGGTTAATTTCGGTCACAATTTCTAGCTCAAATGTTTCAGGCAAGTTATTAAGCTGCAGTTGGCCCTCTGTTTGTTGATAATCTGACCAATCCGCGCCATCAACTCGAACGCTTTTTAGAGTTAAGTTATCACCGTCTAATACAAGCTGATTGAGATCTGTTTGTTGCTGAACGGCTGAAATTGCGGTCACAAGGGTCGCGGTATCGTGTAGGTCAAAGACCAAATCAATATCAGTAATAGTATGTGTTGGCGCTTGGTAATCCTTTCGGTACTTAGCTTGAGGTGCGTGAGTCATGTAAGACATCCTTATTAGCGCAATAGATTTCTTTGATATGTTGGTTAGATAGGCAAAAAACAAGGGTCTCAACAAAAAAACAGGTACCTATGCTGGAACCTGTTTTTATACCTAGAAGGAATGGCTGGTTTTGCTATTGTGGCACTCGATCAAGCACTGCGAACATACCTCCAGAATTTTCATCACCAAGCATTAGCTGACCAGACTCCAAACGATAGGTGGTGTCATGCTCACCATTTTCATATAACAACACGAGGTTATTACCTTCTGTGTAATAAACGCCCTGCTCAATTTTTTCGACGCCCGCCGTATCAACAACTCGGAACATGAAAATAAAATCTGGCTGGAGTATTAAATCCATTTGGCTAATGTTACTCGCGGCCAGATCTTCTCCGGCAAGATGCGCACTTGACCAAGCGCCTGCTAAACGGTCTGACAGCCCCTTAGTGAAAGTAACACCATTCAAAGAAAGCATGTGTTGGTTATTTTGGTAGCCGTAGACCTGCGGTTCGCTGGTGTTAACACCTAAAATAATCGTATCTTCATTAGCGTTATACATCCCTTCCCACTGATCAACACTGTAATCTAATTTTTGAATATCAATTTTAAATTCATAGTTCGACTTGAGCGTGAGTTTTATTGCACGAAAATCTTCCTCTCCAGAGTCTGGATTTGGGTTTACAAGATACCAGTCCCCCAAAAGAAGCGGCGTATCAAATGTGGTTAGATCTTGTTTTTTAGTTGCCGTATCAATCTCTGCTGAAAACACGTTCATCGATATTGTTGCACAAAATAGGATTAGCCATCTCATTGTCTTCCCTCCGCTTCAAGTTCACTTTAAGCGTAGGTAGAACGACGATGTTGCGCGACAAAATTTGATCTTGATCACGATACGAAATAACAGCAATTTTTTATCAATGCTGAGAATTGCACTGGTTGATAACGAGTTTCACTGTATAACAAATTGATTTAATGCTGATTAACATAGCTTTAAAAGAGTGACGCGAAATAAAATCAGTTGCATAAAAAAAGCGGACCTTTCGGTCCGCTCTCATTTCTAAGATTTTTGCAGTCGTATCATATCAATCATGATAGCAACCGATTCATCCAAATATGCATCAGGGGCTTCATAATCTTTCGGTACATCATCAAGTGTCGCAAATGGCTTTTGCCCCAGTAAACGTTGACGCTCGTTAATACGCTTCAGCTGACGTGCATCCGCATCGTCCATTTCTGCTTTGCGCATTTTTTCGTTTAATGAGACGGTAAAGTCATCTTTTTCTTCTTGATAAAGTGCAATATCTTCATTGATAAAGGAGAACTCCAACTCTTTAGCAATGCGACGATTGTGCTGTTTACTCAAGGCTTCAATCATCACACCATTGTTGGATAGTCTATTGTATTTCGCCTTCTCGATTTGATCCCAAGGAAGTGCGTTGTCTTCAACACTTTCACCTGTTTCTGCTGGATCTATCGGGGTAGGAAACGCGATATCAGGTACAACCCCTTTATTCTGTGTGCTCCCACCATCAATTCGATAGAATTTTTGAATTGTATACTGCACAAAACCCAGTTCTTGCGGAAAAATATCGTATATCTCCGCAAGTCCACGATGTTGTTGCACCGTACCCTTACCAAACGAGTTTTCACCAAGGACCACCGCACGACCATAATCTTGCAATGCTGCCGCGAAAATCTCAGACGCAGATGCGCTATAGCGATTCACCAAAACCCCAACCGGACCTGCATAACTAATAGCACCGTCAGTATCTGAATTGACTTTAACTCGACCATAGCTATCACGAACTTGCACAACTGGGCCTTTTTCAATAAAGAGCCCAGTCAAAGCCGTTGCTTCTGTTAATGCACCACCGCCGTTATTACGCAAATCGACAATAATGCCATCGATGTCTTGTTGCTTTAGATCGGTAATCAACTTGTCTGTGTCGGCTGCAAGGCCTACGTAAAAACTGGGCACTTCAAGAACACCAATTTTTTTACCGTGTTCCTCAATGACTTTCGACTTAACAGCGCGGTCTTCTAAACGAATTTTATCTCGAACTATTGTGACAACGTAACTCTTGGCCCCATTCGTTTCGGGTAAAATTTGCAAATTAACTTTGGTGCCTTTCGGCCCTTTAATTAATTGCACTACATCATCTAAACGCCAGCCAATAACATCGACAATCTCTTCGCCATCTTGACCTACGCCAACGATTCGGTCACCTTCGCCAATTTGTTTGCTTTTAGACGCAGGTCCACCAGCAACAAGAGAACGAATCACAGTATAATCGTCGGTCATCTGCAGCACCGCACCGATGCCTTCAAGCGACAGATTCATTTCTGATTGAAATTGTTCTGCACTACGAGGAGAAAGATAGCTGGTGTGGGGATCCACTTCGCGCGCAAATGCATTCATATAAAGCTGAAACACATCCTCATTTCGAGTCTGTGTAATGCGCTTCATTGCATTGTTATAACGCTTTTCGAGCACATCTTTAATTTCAGGCCAAGATTTTCCCGTCAGTTTAAGGTTAAGCGCATCATACTTGACTCGCTTTCGCCACAACTCGTTGACTTCTTTTTGGTCTTTAGGCCACTCGGCATCTGTACGATCAAGATTGATTGACTCGTCGCTATCGAACGTAATTTCATTGTCCAACAGATCTAAAGCGTATTGAAATTGTTCAAAACGCTTAAGCATAGAGGCATTGTAAATATCGAACGCAATCTTATTTTTGCCCGCTTTAAGTTCATCGTCAATTTGAGTGCTGAAAGCATCAAATGAATCAATGTCTGATTGGGTAAACAAATTGCGGTTGTAATCCAGCATATCGATATAACGAGCTAACAACGCTTGAGAAAATGCGTCATTCAAATCGAAATGTTTGTAATGAGAACGAGTAAGACGAGAGGTCACGCGTTTACTGGCTGTTTCATGTTGCTCTTCTGCAACCAGTTTTGGGAGATCGTCTTTAGTGAGTTTGGCTTCAATAGCCTGTGCTGATGCTGCCAGGCAAACGCTGGCAGCTAGCAGTGTTAAATGTACACGGCGTTTCATGCGTAGGAGGGTCTCCTTTATGCGCGCAAGTGCTCCGCTTTCACAACCATTTGTAGGCCGTTTGCAAGCTGAACACGCACATCATCCTTATTGATTTCAACGATCGTCGCGGCCATATTGCCTTTGCCCATATTCACATTTACCGCTTTGCCAGTCACAAACTCATCGGCAGTAAGAGCGCGTGTTTCTACAGGTTTTTCGGCAGCTTTTGGCGCTTTTGCGCTTTTAGCACGACGCGCTTGTGGTGCTTTCTTTGTTTTTGGCTTGCTCTCTTCACGAGCTTTCTGAGCTTGCTCTTTACGACGAGCCTGCACTTTCGCTTTGCTTTCAGCAAGCGTTGTCTTCGCATGTTCAACGTGCTCTTCTTCTAGCACACCAGCTGGGTTGCCATCAAGATCGACGCGTGTTGCTCCTGGTTTAACACCATGGAGGTAACGCCATGAAGAAGTATACTGCCTTAACGCTGCGCGAAGCTGAGTTTTGCTCACTTTTTCATCGTCAGCAAGACGCTCAGCAAGGTCTTGAAAAATACCAATTTTCAGAGGCTTTGCTTCACCTTCTAAAGTAAAGCACTTAGGGAAACATTCAGCAATGTATGCAATAACTTCTTTGCTGTTTTTTAACTTTTCAGTCATGAGGGTTCCTGATTGTTGCGGTTTGGCCGCGGAGCATTAAGGTAAAAAATAATCTCGTATTATAGTGACATGCGAATGAAAAACCACACTAAGAACCGAATTTATGCACTGTTCGCGTGGGAATTAAGCAAGGTTTCTACTTGGGTCATCAATTCAAGCAGTCCTTTTTCATCTGTCTGCGTAAAACGCGCGATATTGGGACTGTCAATATCCAGTACCCCAATAACCTTTCCATTGATGTGCAACGGCAGCACAATTTCTGAGTTACTTGCGGCGTCGCACGCGATATGACCTTCAAATTGATGGACATCTTCAACGCGAACAACCTTGTCTAAAGCGGCAGCCGTACCACAGACCCCTTTGCCAAAAGGAATACGAACGCAAGCGGGTTTACCTTGAAATGGGCCCAATACGAGTTCTGGGTGAGTTTGCTCTTGAGGGTCGGTAAGATAAAAGCCAACCCAATTTATCTCTTCAAGCTCAAGATAAAGCAACGCACTAAGATTGGCTAAGTTAGCAATAAGGTTGGTTTCACTTTCAATCAATGCAACAGCTTGTCGAGTTAAGGTCTTGTAGTCTTCTAAAATCATACGAGCATCCATAGTGATTACGTTTACCTACTCCCGCTCATTGGACTAGGCTAATGGTGTTGTCCTGTTCGCTTTGATAGAAAACGCAACAATTCACAACAAATTGGCTTCACAACAACAGCTTACTTTTCGTTAATGCTGGTGAGTTGCTAAAGAAGTCGATAAAATGAGAAACGTTAATAAAAATAGAAACCATTCTCATCAATATGACTCAATTCCAAGACACAATAAGCCGCACTTGGCTTTTAACACAAGCAAAAAATCATCGCAGCAAACTTTGGCTCGCGAATGTGATCGCACTTTTAGCCACAGCAATCGCGGTCCCCATTCCACTCCTTATGCCGGTAATGGTCGATGAGGTGCTTCTTAATAAACCCGATCAAGGGGTTGAATTTTTAAACTATCTCCTGCCACAGTCGATGCACAATGCGACGGGTTACATTGCAATGACACTGCTCCTTGTTATTGTTATGCGCATTGCAAGTCAAGCGTTTAACATTCTACAGAGCCGACAATTTACCCTGGTATCAAAAACCATCACCTACCAAATGCGGGTAAAAATGATCGACAAATTGGGCAGAATTAGCATGCGTCAATACGAGACCCAAGGTAGCGGTGGTATCAATGCCCACCTCATTACCGATATTGAGACCATTGACACCTTTATAGGTTCGACACTGGCCAAATTTATCATTTCATTCTTAACCGTCATGGGAACTGCGGCGATTTTGCTTTGGCTGGACTGGCGTCTAGGGCTATTTATTCTCTTAGTAAACCCTGTGGTGATTTATTTTTCACGCATGCTTGGTAGCCGAGTAAAACATCTTAAGAAACATGAAAATATCGCCTTTGAACGCTTTCAAAATCGGCTGGTCGAAACATTAGACGGCATCTATCAGCTTCGCGCGGCCAATCGAGAGCGCGAGTTTCTTGACCAGCTTAAAGGCCATGCCGATCAGATTCGTATTAATGCAGACCGTTACGCATGGCAATCGGAAGCGGCAAGTCGTTTGTCTTTCTTGCTGTTTCTAATCGGTTTTGAGCTATTCCGTGCCGTTGCGATGCTCATGGTTTTGTTTAGTGATTTATCGATTGGCCAAATTTTTGCCGTTTTTGGCTATCTTTGGTTTATGCTTTCACCTGTTCAAGAGTTACTTGGGATTCAGTTCTCTTGGTATAGTGCCAAAGCCGCTTTAGGTCGTATTAACGCGTTGTTAGGGCTAGAGGAAGAATCAAGACCTAAGAGTCGAGTTAATCCATTTTCTCAAGAACGTGAAATCGATATTGAGATTGACGATGTCACTTTTGCCTATAATAAAGACAATCAGGTTCTTAATCATTTATCACTGACGATCCCAGCAGGCCAAAAAGTAGCTCTCGTTGGTGCCAGTGGTGGCGGAAAATCAACTCTTGTTCAACTACTTATCGGTGTCTACCAACCTAATGGCGGCACAATTCGTTTTAATGGAGAGCTGACGGAAGATATTTCCTTTGATGTGATAAGAGATGAAATCGCCGTTGTACTGCAGCAGCCTATTTTGTTCAACGATACACTAAGGCACAATTTAACGCTTGGCGTACACTATGATGAGTCGAAACTGTGGCACGCTTTAGAGGTTGCTCAGTTAGATGATATTATTGGACAATTAACGGATGGGCTTGATACTCAGGTCGGTCGTAATGGTATACGCCTTTCTGGTGGCCAACGACAGCGATTAGCAATAGCACGAATGGTGTTAAGTGATCCCAAATTTGTGATTCTTGACGAGGCCACCTCTGCGCTAGATACTGCAACAGAAGCGGCTCTGCATCGTGCGTTAACACAATTTTTGCAAGGTCGAACGACGTTAATTATTGCCCATCGACTTTCTGCGGTAAAACAAGCGGACCTCATTTATGTACTTGAAGATGGACAAGTGACTCAAACAGGGACACACAATGAATTGGTTGAGCAACATGGACTGTATCAAACACTGTATGGCACCATCCAAACCAGCGCATAAGGGACGCTATTCTCAAGGGAGTGCCTTCCCTTCGTGGCTCTTTTATGATCTCAACTAAGATGAAAAATCAGAACGCACCATCTCGACGCTACACTATCTTATGTCAGGGGTGCGATCTCCATGTAGACGTTCACAGGTTACAACCTGGGCTTAAAGCCAGCTGTCCGCGTTGTGGCACCGAATTATTTCGCGGCGGACAAGCCAGCCTATCAGGCAATTTAGCGTTGGCACTCACCTTACTCATGCTCTACGTGCCATCGCTATTTTTTGACTATATTCGTATTTTGTTATTTGGGGTTTCGATATCTGCCACGCTACCCGATGGCGTTATCGCATTAACAGAAGGTGGCTTCCCTGAACTGGCAGGGTTAGTTGCATTTTGCAGTATTATTGCCCCAATCGTTGTCTGTCTCGCGATTGTTACCGTGCACATCGCTCTTTATTTTCGCCTGTTCTCACCATTTAAATACGCACTTAACAGTATTAATGTGTTAAAGCATTGGGTCATGTTAGACGTCTTCTTAGTCAGTATCGCGGTGTCGAGTTTTAAACTGCAAGACTACGCAGATATTTTTATTGGTAAGGCTCTCATTGGGTTTATTCTTTTGCAGCTAGGGTCGATTATGTTGCTATCGCGCTTTCGAGTTAGGCGCTACTGGGCACAATGGCACCGCGAGGTCGACTACGGTTTTATTGCACCAATACGTCATTGTGAACATTGTCATCTCTCTCAGCCCGAAAATGATGTCTGTGTCCGATGTAAAAGTCCACTTCACTATCGCATGCCAAACTCAATACAAAAGACATGGGCTTACCTACTAACGGCAACGATTGCAATTTTCCCAGCTAATTTACTGCCAATATCTGTAATTATCACTAATGGCCAGCGCTTGGAAGATACGATTTTTTCTGGAGTGGCGGCATTAATCAAAAATGGTATGCACGGCATTGCCATGATCATCTTCTTTGCCAGTATACTGGTTCCTATCGGTAAGATATTAGGGCTTGTTTACATTTTAGCTTGTATCCACCTTAAGCAGCATGTTAATCAGCAACATAGAATGAAGATGTTTGGGATCGTTCGCGCCATAGGGAAATGGTCAATGATGGATCTCTTTGTTATTACGATCATGATGACCTTAGTGGACCGAGGTCAGATCTTAGATTTCACTGCAGGACATGGCGCAATTGCATTTGGTGTCGTGGTGGTGTTCACTATTTTAGCCGCAGAAAGCTTAGATCCCCGTTTGATATGGGATGAGCCGCGTTCGACTGAGGATAAGTCATTGCATGAGCGATAATAACCCTACTCCACAAACTTACCTGCCTAATGTGAAAAAACGACGTGGTATTTCGCCACTTTGGGCTTTTCCACTTCTCACTCTACTGCTCGCCGGATGGCTTGTACTGAAAGCATTAGAGGATTCGGGCGATCGTGTCCACATCTATTTTAATAATGCACAAGGACTTATTGCAGGCCGTACCACTATTCGTTTTGAGGGGCTTGAAGTGGGTATGGTGCGAGATATCAAACTCGCCAAAGATCTTTCCAGCATTTATGTTGAGGCTGATATTTATCCAGAAGCGCAAAAGCTGGTTAATAAAGGCACTCGCTTTTGGATGGTGAAACCGGTCGCAAGCTTGTCGGGTATTTCAGGCCTTGAAACACTGGTCTCTGGTAACTACATTGCCATAGAGCCAGGCACAAGCAAGGAGCCTGCAAAAGTGTTTACGGCGCTTAAGAGCGCCCCTGCCGACCTTGCTGCTAAGGACGGACTGTCAATCACACTCAAAGCAAAAGATTTGGGTGGTATTTCAGTAGGCTCGCAAATCTTCTACCGCAAGATCCCGATCGGTGAGGTCTACCAATATAAGCTCAACCCCAGCGCGACTGACGTGCTAGTTTACGCCAGTATTGATGATAAATATCGTCATATCATCAATGATCAAAGTCGTTTTTGGAATGTGAGTGGCATCGGCGCCAGTTTGGGATTTAACGGCATCGATGTCCATTTGGAAAGTCTTAGCTCATTGATTGGAGGCGGTATTGCGGTTGACTCACCAGATGATGGTGCGCCAATCGAAGCAGATACTCAATTTCGTCTCTACCCTAATTTAGAAACCGCAGGTCGCGGGATCTCAATCAAAGTAGAGCTACCTGATAACAACGATGTTCATCAAAATGCACCTATCATGTACCGCGGCATTGTGATCGGTCGTATCACTAATGTCTCATTATCCCATGATCACAAATCAATTTTAGCCTCTGCAGCCGTTCAGCCAGCATTTGCTGACATGTTAACGACGGGCAGTCATCTAATACTGCAAGAAGCCGAATTGTCTCTCAACGGGGTTGCCAATCTCACTAACTTGGTTACTGGCAACTTTCTCACAATCGTTCCCGGTGAAGGCGATAAAACTCGTCGATTTAAAGCGATATTACAAGATACTTTTGACGAAGAGACCTCACGCTCGGTTGCGATTCGACTGCTCGCAGAAAACACCTTTGGTCTCGATGCGGGCGCAAACATTCTCTATCACGGTGTTGAGGTTGGCTCTGTGGTTAAGGTGGGTTTAGTTAGCCATCAGCCGTCGACATCAAAGGGAGCGGTCTATCTTGATGCACTCATAGATCACCAATACGCTGATCTTATCCGTTCAAGCAATCGCTTTTATGTTGTGGGCGCCGCAACCGCAGATTTGACCGAAACAGGATTAAACGTCTCAATTCCCCCAGTAAAGCAGCTCCTCAGCGGCGCAATTAGCTTTACCTCAAGCGGCTCTAAAAAGGTCAGTCAACATTATCCATTATTCCAAAACCGCGAACTTGCTGAGCTTGCGCAGTACAGTCAAACGGGATCCAAAACATTATCCCTGTTTGCTAATACCCTACCGCCTATATCAAAAGGCAGCCCCCTGCTATATCGAAACTTGCCTGTCGGTAATGTGAAAGATTACCAGCTGGAAGATAGTGGAGTTCGCGTTACTGTCAGTATCGACAATCAGTACGCGCATCTCGTTAACAATCAGACTGTCTTTTGGAATCGCTCAGGGGTTGAAATTGACGCTTCGCTTGCCGGTATTGAAATCAAAGCCTCTCCTCTTAAGACGCTGCTGCAAGGTGGAATCGCATTTGACACCATTGAAGGGGTCGAAAACCGCGTCGGTAAACGCTGGAAACTCTACCCGGACCAACGTACCGCTCAACAGTTTGGTCGGCTCATTTCATTGACGACTAACGGCCAGCAGTCGCTTGCAAAAGGAATGGCGATTCAGTATCAAGGGGTCAAAGTTGGCGAAGTGGTTTCAGTACGCCCCAATTTTCAGCAACAATACGTTAAAGCACAAGCACGCGTCTTTCCTGAATATGTCAACGCTATTGCTCGAAGTGGCAGCGATTTTTGGCTAACTCAGCCAGAAATTGGCCTTAATGGGGTAAAAAATCTCAATGCCTTGATTAGTACCTATATTCAAGTCGAGCCCAATCTCAATGGTAATCCCAATTTTGCGTTCTCATTAGGAAATCATCGGCAGCGCCAGCGTGGCGTCGAATTTACTTTACAAGCCGAGCAGCGCGGCTCCATTGCGGTTGGAACCCCCATTCTTTATCGCCAAATTACCGTGGGTGAAGTGCTCTCGGTTGATCTCGGAGAGTTTGCCGATCGCATCAATGCAAAAATTGAAATTTGGCCAGAGTATGCCTACCTAGTGCGCCAAAATAGCCTCTTTTGGAATGTGTCGGGCTTTGATGTTTCCATTGGATTATCTGGTGCCAATATACGCACGGGCACCCTTGAGACCTTACTAAAAGGAGGCATCGCTTTCGCGACACCAGATGATAAAGAATTGGCACCCAAAGCCAAAGCGGGACAATTTTTCTTCCTCTACCCAGATGTTGAGGAACAATGGGTTCAGTGGCGAACCGCGATTCCCAAGCCTTAAACCATTTCTAATCACTCCAAATCAAGCCGCGTAATGCGGTTTGATTTTTATTCATGTTAGGCTTTCGCCAGTGACGCCCTTAAATGTGTCGTCAAACTTCGAAGTTGACATAAGATGAGTGCAAAGAGGCTGATTGCCGTTCAAGAATACGCTATCATTCGAGCCCTGATTTTTTGCGCGAGACTTTGCTGTGCACGCTAACGTTTACCTACCAGAAGCATTCTTAACCAAAATCGCTTCTATCCTGCCTTCTACCCTATCGATGACGGATTTTATTGCGGCGTGTCAGCGCCCATTGCGCAAAAGTATCCGTGTGAATACCTTAAAAATCAGTGTCGAAGACTTTGCATCACGGGCCAATGATAAAGGTTGGGTACTTTCACCAATTCCTTGGTGTGAGGAAGGTTTTTGGATTGATGCAGACGAGACAATAACCCCACTGGGTAACACAGCTGAGCATATGTCTGGGTTATTTTATATTCAAGAAGCCAGCTCTATGCTTCCCCCGTCGGCATTATTTGATAAAAAAACGGATAGCGAGGCTCGCTATACAAGCGTTCTTGATGTCGCCTCGGCGCCAGGTTCTAAAACCACCCAAATGGCCGCGCTTATGAATAACCAAGGCGTGCTGGTTGCTAATGAATATTCTGCTAGCCGAGTTAAAGTACTTCACGCCAACGTAGAGCGTTGTGGTGTTCGTAATACCGCATTGAGCAATTTTGATGGCCGTGTATTTGGCAGCTGGCTACCTGAGCATTTCGATGCCGTCTTATTAGATGCCCCTTGTTCAGGTGAAGGCACGGTTCGTAAAGACGAAGATGCAATGAAAAATTGGTCTCAAGATTCCGTTATCGACATTGCACATACGCAAAAGGCGCTAATTATTAGCGCATTTCAAGCGTTAAAAGTGGGCGGTGTTTTAGTCTACTCAACGTGCACATTGAGCCGAGAGGAGAACCAAGAGGTTTGCCAACATCTCAAAGATACATTTGGTGACGCTGTCACATTCGAATCACTAAGCGAACTCTTTCCAAGTGCTGAATTGAGCACCACCGAAGAAGGCTTTCTGCATGTTTTCCCACAAGTCTATGACAGTGAAGGCTTTTTCATTGCTCGGATTCGAAAAAATAGCGCCGTTACAACACCTGATGTTAAAAAACGACTCGGTAAATTTCCGTTTTCGAAAGCGAGTGCTAAAGAACGAGATCAGATCACCGCAACGCTAAAAGAGAGTCTGGACGTCGAAATTCCTGAGAGGAGTTCATTATGGTTGCGTTCAAAAGAGAAATCGCAAGATAAAGAGATCTGGCTATTTCCAGACGCACTCGAACCAATGCTTGGCGAATTAAGATTTTCCCGAATGGGCATTAAAATTGCCGAAACTCATCGAAATGGGTACCGATGGCAACATCAAATCGCGACAACTCTTGCGACTGGCTATGAAGATCGCATCGTTGCTTTATCAACTGATGAAGCTAGAGAATGGTATATGGGGCGCGACGTCAGACCAACACAGGCAGGCAGCCAAGGCGAAGTTCTTGTCGCTTATCAGGGCGTTGTGATTGGTCTCGGTAAATGGGTCGGCTCGCGGATCAAAAATGGCTTACCGCGAGAGCTGGTCCGAGATAAAAACTTGTTTTAGTTTTGAGATAAGTTGCGGTTAACTCAAGATTGCCAACAATTCTAGTCACACCCGCTTAAGCATGTACTAAGCTCTAAAAGTGTTCGAAAAACATCACGCTTTTCGAACAACAGCAGAGTTTAGCGCAGGCTCTTAACGAGCCGTTTCCCCTAGGCCCAGAAAAGGAACGATTTTGGGCCATTTTTTTGTCTGTTAAATGAAAACCCGCTAAATTGGGCTGTTCTTAGCACAAACAGCCTTAGCTAAATGCGCTTTTGACTACGACGTTCTTAGAAAAAACTACTCAGCTAGACGGATTCCATCTGCTTCAATAACGATTTTTCCTTGCTTGTATAAGCCGCCGATGGTTTTCTTAAATGTCCCTTTACTGGTTCTGAAAGCGGCAAAGATCGCATCTGGAGATGACTTATCATTTAGTGGTAAAAAACCACCCTTTTTCGCTAAAAGTTCAAGGATCTTACTTGCAAGATCGTCCATTTTTGCAACGCCGACTTTTTGTAATGACAAATCAATTTTCCCATCATCACGAATAGACTTAATGTAACCTTTTAAGCGCTTACCAATGAAGAGTTTACCTAATACGTCCGAAGGAAAAATCATTCCCCAATGAGCGCCATTGATTATCGCTTTAAAGCCCAATTCAGAGCGCTCAGCGATAAGCAAATCGACTTCCTGATTAATCGTATAATTTGCCGGTGTTTTATCTAGCCACTTATTGAATTTTGTTGTACCAACGATGCGTTCAGACGCTTTATCACGGTATACATATACTAAAACCGTTTGCCCCACACTTAAACGGCCACGTTGCTCACTATAAGGGATCAATAAATCTTTTTCCTTGATACCCCAGCTGACAAACGCACCAGTGCTATTGACACTTTCAACCTTCATCAAGCCCCACTCACCGACTTGAGCAATAGGCTGCTCTGTCGTTGCCGCTACCTGCTTTTCTGAATCAATGTACAAAAAAACATTGAGTTGGCTGCCAACATCAACATTTTCCTGCAAGTATTTTTTAGGCAATAGCACCGTTCCATACTCTTTAGCATCAAGAAACAGCCCAAAGTCGGTTAAACTGGTGACGGTAAGTCGGTTAATCTGGCCAACGTTAATCATTCATTCTATCTCACTGTAAATTTACAGAGATTATACCCAAACTCTGATATGCTTGCGCAAGTTTATCAAAACTCGCTTAACCGCTGGAAAAGAATAGACTTTGTTATAGGACCATTACATTCTTTGGCACCCTATACTTTTTACTTCATAAGTGACCTTCGCTATCAATGCCCAACGCATTGACAAGCGCTACCGATAGGAGCCATCCCTTTGGTTACGGTGGACAAACAAGATTCCATTACGCTAAAAATTAGCCACTCTTTAGCAAATAGCAAAGCTCTCGATTTGGACATTTATCTCTTTGTACCTGGCGAGCTTGGCCTTACCCCTGAGGTGATTTCTGAAAGTGATTTTTATTACAGTTCAATAACGCAAAAGCGCGTTTATTACAGTAACAAAATCTTACTCCCGCTGGTTCACAGTCGTCTTGCGCAACGTGGCCGTTTATCAAACCAACAGTATCGCGTCAGTTTGAGTTTATACGCTTATCAATATGTGGTCGCACTCGATAAAGCCATACAAGCTGTGCGCCCAGACAAAGGTGACAGCGTCACAGCGGAAGAGGTAGACCAAGTCATTGAACTCGCACTGGATATTCTAAAACGGTTGAGACGCGCTGTGCCTTATGAAGAAGCACAAAAGCGTTATTACGTGAATATTGATAACTACTTGTCTTGGTACACCGAACAAAAATTTCTCGCACTTATTGCCCACCTTCCTCGCGAAGGTGACTACGCCACCATCAAAGAACGGTTAATTACGCTATGTGAGAAGGAGCAAGCGCACCGAAAATTAAATCATTACAACTCTGCAGGTACGGTTGATGATCCCACGCGAATGACCAATAAAATGCGACTATTGCGCAGACTTATTGAACATCCGATCGTACTGAGAGAGAAAATTATCTCCATGGGTAACAACGTGCGACGCCTCATCAAAGGCCTTGCTACTGGATTGGTTATGGTGGTCGTGACTACCACGGTGATCATGGCTCGTGACTACTTGGGTGAAATTTCAGCCTCTTTCATTATTGCGCTCTCGTTTATTTATGCCCTACGCGAAATCTTTAAAGACGATTTACGCGATATTATGTGGCGCTGGATTCGTAAAGGTAAACCGAAATGGCGTCGCCGCTATATTGACCCATCAACCAGTAAAACCGTCGGAGCAAAACTGGAGTGGCTCGACTACACCACCTACTCTAAGTTACCAGATCGAATTCAAAAAATTCGTAAAAAGCGTGTGGTTCAAAGAGAAGAACAGGTACTCCACTACCATTCAAAAACCGAGATGACAACGTCGCATTTTCTAAGTGGTTATGAGCAAACCCGTGAAACGCTGAGCTTAAACTTGCGCGCATTAACGCGACTGATGGATAAAGGCTCAAATAAAATTTATCGTCTGAGTGATGGGCAAGTCACTCGTGACTCTGTCGAAAAGCGCCACCTACTTAACTTGATCATCAAAGAGAATAATCATACCGACGAGCCCAACTATTATCGCTTCAAAGTCGTCATGAATCGCTCGAAGCTTGTGGCAATCGAAGCGATTGACATTAGCAACATTCAATGAGGCTAATTCACAACCTTAATGGATAGAACAAGAGAAAAATGTGCCATTACCTCATCACCATGAAGTGATGGACATTTTGCAGTTATCGTCACCGCTTGATTGATGCGCTGGCCAGTTGCGATCGCTTCGGCCAGCATTTCATCAATCAACAAACCATCGCCACAATGAAAATAAACATTCGCTTCAGGGCGTTTCAAAAAATCTGCCGTCATACCTTTAAACGCCAGCGAAATTTTTTTACCACATTGTTGGGCTTTATTCATTGCCAGAAAGCCACCTGCGACATCGGCTCCAATCGCGAGCGCCCCGAAATAAAGGCTGCCTAAATGATTTTTGGTCCGGCTGCGCAGAGGGATCATTACAGTGACGCTCTCATCTGTGAGACTAACGAGCTTTGGACGACAAAGGCCAATCAGTGGCACTTTACGCCAACCGAAGTAGCGCAAGTACCAATTTGCTTTTTGCAATGAGTTCAACATCCCTGTGTCCTAACAATGAGTCATCTGACCAGTTAACCAGCCAAAACATTAATTGTCAAAAAAATGTTACAACCCCATTAACACAGACTGTATCGAGAGATTACTTAACTGTATTTTTTAGAGCGATTTTTTGTTACTTTGCAAACGTGGTTCGCAAAGTTACCTCAACGTTAATTTTACAATCTGTCTAAATTTAGCGTTTAGTTTTGCGAGTTGCCTTATCATTTGGAGGAAAAATAGAGAGTTATTTTACCTCTGGACGAATACGAAATTGTTTATTCTAAAGCACAATTCCGTTATCTTTACCGCTTCGCAATAGAGATCTTAGCTACATATGCCTTTAAAAACCGATGAATTGAGAACCCAAGCACTTGGCCCAATGCCTACCCCGGCAGAGCTTGGCTCTACCTACCCCATCACGGATGATGTTGCAGAACGCATTGCTCATTCTCGTCGTCAAATCGAAGATATTTTATCCGGAAATGACCCTCGTTTACTGGTTATTGTCGGACCATGCTCAGTACATGATACAGATGCGGCCGTTGAGTACGCAAAACGCTTAACTCAACTACAGCAGCAATACAAAAACGAACTCTTTTTAGTCATGCGGACCTACTTTGAGAAACCGCGTACCGTTGTTGGTTGGAAAGGCCTTATTACCGATCCTAACCTTGATGGCACATACGCTTTAGAGACAGGTTTGCAAAAAGCACGTAAATTGCTGCTCGATATCAACAAACTTGGCCTTGCTACTGCTACCGAATTTCTCGACATGATCACAGGTCAATATATTGCCGACCTAATTTCTTGGGGAGCTATCGGCGCACGAACGACAGAGTCGCAAATTCATCGTGAGATGGCGTCGGCACTTTCTTGTCCTGTGGGTTTTAAAAACGGGACTAATGGCAATGTGAAAATTGCTATCGATGCCATTCGAGCCGCTAAAGCTTCCCACTATTTTTATTCGCCAGACAAAAATGGGCGAATGACAGTTTATCGAACGAGCGGGAATCCGTACGGGCATGTTATTTTGCGTGGCGGTGATCAAGGCCCCAACTTTGACTCAGAATCAATCGCATCAGCATGCCGATCATTAGCTGAATTTGATCTTCCACAGCGTCTAGTCGTTGATTTTAGCCACGCGAATTGTCAAAAACAGCATCGTAAACAGCTCGAAGTCGCTCAAGATATTTGCCAGCAAATTCGTGAAGGTAGCCATTATATTGCCGGCGTGATGGCCGAAAGCTTTTTGGTCGAAGGCAACCAATCTATGTGCGATATTGAAAACCTTACGTATGGTCAGTCAATTACCGACCCCTGCTTAAGTTGGGACGACACGGCAAAAATGCTCGATATGCTTGCAGACGCGGTTAAAGCACGCTAAGTCTGTACACAAAGCACTTGAAAATGCAGTTAGGTGGCCTTGAGGTTACTTGGGTATAATCTAGCTTATTCAAATGAGTTGCGTATAATCGGCTAATTGAAAATGAGCGGCGAGTATTTTCATTGGTTGAATCCGTACTTGAAACGAATAGCATCGTATAGTGCTTTGTTTGATCTCGCCGCAAATACAAGAACAGTTCGATAAGGAAAAAACATGCCTTCTTTTGATTTTGTTTCCGAAGTAGATACCGTAGAACTGCGCAATGCGGTTGATAATGCAAATCGCGAACTTGCCACTCGTTTCGACTTTCGCAACGTCCAAGCCAGTTTTGAGTTGGTAAAAGAGAATGTAAAGCTCTCGGCAGAAGGTGAATTTCAACTGCAGCAAATGCGTGACATGCTACGTGGACAATTAGCAAAACGTGGCGTTGACGCCAATGCAATGGACTCACAAGATCCCGAAGCGACAGGTCGTGCTTGGCATCAAAACATTACCTTTAAACAAGGCATTGACACACCAACCGCAAAGAAAATTGTTAAGGTGATTAAAGACAACAAACTAAAGGTTCAAGCTTCTATCCAAGGCGATAAAGTGCGCGTTACGGGCAAAAAGCGTGATGATTTACAAACCGCTATCGCGACAGTGCGCGGCGCCGAGCTTGGTTTGCCTCTACAAATTGAAAATATGCGAGATTAAGTCATCTTCTAGTGTAGAGTTAAACAGGCTCATCGAGTCAAGAAAGTCTGTAATCATCAATCAAAGCGCCCATGGCGCTTTGATTGGTTCTATTGATGAATGTTCTTCAGCTAAAAAACCAAATCTTCCTGCATTAGAAGCCGATATTCGGTACTCGATTCTGGTATTAGAACGCATACTCTTTGCTTATTATCACTCGCGGTTTTTAACCACTGGGCCAACTCAACTGCGGCTTTAAATTCAAATCGCTCCGCATCGCGGCGCACAAGCTCAAGATAGCCGGGATTTGCTCCTTCATGATAAAACACAGATTCCGCTTGTTGCATAAATCGCAGGGCCTTGATAGGCAGCATTTCGACGTCGTCACCACAGCGAATCCAAGTGCGATTACCGCAATCTTCATAATCTTGTGCAAGAGTGGCTTGATATAGATGTTCTAAATCGTGATTGTTGGTGAGTAAGGAAACCTGAGGATGAGCAAAAAAACGCTCCCAAAATTTACGACGCTCATCAACGCTACCAAAAACCACTTTGATTGCATTACGTTTTGAATCGGCAAACTCGGCCAGTATACCCAAGTTTTGCGGCAAAATAGACTCAAGGGTCTCTCTCATGTTGCGAATCAATACTGGTGCGGCACCACCACTGGATATGGCTAACTGAATTCGACCACGATTAATCATTGATGGTGTAATGAAGTCACAATAGGGCTTGTCGTCAACCACATTAACTAAAATTCCTCGCCGCTTAGCATCAGCATAAACTCTGTGATTTAGAGCCGGATTATCCGTTGTCGCCCAAACTTGCCAGTAGTCTTGGCTCATAAGTTCACTCGAATAAAACGCCTTTATCCAATGACACTCTTCTCGCCCTACCCTTTGTTCCAGTTCTGGGTTTAATGAAGGCGAGATAATCGTAACATCTGCTCCTGCTTTTACTAAAGCATCAATCTTTCGCGACGCAACCTCACCGCCACCGACAACCATCACAGGCTTATCTACTAAATTAAGGAAGATAGGAAAATACTGCATCTCGATCCTTCGTCAACGTATTCAGCCTTTATCGTATCAGAACCTTAGCTTTTCGGTCACGTTAAGAACACACTTTTACGCTTCTTAGCGGTGGAGTATCAAAAAAATCACTCAAAATTTTATGACGCAAGTCACACGAATGCGATTTTTGTCAAAATTATATCGCAACTTTTTTATCACTAAAAATTTACACATAAGCACATGTTTTAACTATAAAACATCAACTAGAAAACCTTATATGCAATCGATTACTCGATAAATATTGGTCCGATCTCTTAGCGGCTACCATTTGAGAAATCAAAAATCCTTTTGTAGGCTTATAACTGATTGATTTGTCTGCGCACTTATCCCTGTAAGGCATAAGGACTTCGATGAATCAACGCGTAAGGAATCATACCCAAACGGCTTGGAGATACGGGTAAGAAACGTCAAGCGAAGGATGTCGCTAAGTATAAGCATGTTACTCGGCTGAACTCTAACCAATTGACAACAAGTTCGTAATCTCAGGCAATAAGGGTAAAAACAAAGGACGTCTAGATGAGGATTAATCCCCTAGGCAATGACCCAATAGGAAGGAATCTCATGGCGAAGAAACTAGCACTTATTGCTTCAGTTGTAGCAGCCTCTACAGCGCTTTTTTCAACCTCAACGCTTGCAGTTGAATCCACACTCGATAAGGTAAAAAAACAGGGCTACCTCACGTGCGGCGTGAGTACTGGCCTCCCCGGTTTCTCTAACCCAAATTCAAAAGGTGAATGGGAAGGTATCGACGTTGAATATTGCCAAGCGCTTGCCGCTGCTACTTTGGGTGATAAATCAAAAGTTAAGTATGTACCATTAACCGCAAAAGAGCGCTTTACCGCACTTCAATCCGGTGAGATTGATGTTCTTTCACGTAACACTACTTGGACTCTCCACCGTGATACTGCGCTTGGCCTTAATTTTGCGGGCGTAAACTACTACGATGGTCAAGGTTTCATGGTGAAGCGTGACTTAGATGTATCAAGCGCTCTTGAGCTCGACGGCGCATCTGTTTGCGTTCAATCGGGTACAACTACTGAGCTAAACCTTGCCGATTACTTCCGTGTAAACGGGATGACCTACAAACCCGTCGTATTTGATACATCACCACAAACTGCTGCCGGTTTTGATGCGGGTCGTTGTGACGTATTAACCACAGATCAATCCGGTTTATACGCGCTTCGCTTAAATCTAAAAGATCCAAGCTCTGCGGTTGTTTTACCTGAAATCATCTCAAAAGAACCTCTTGGACCTGTTGTTCGTCAAGGTGATGACCAATGGTTTAACATTGCTAAATGGACCCTCTTTACCATGATCAACGCCGAGGAGTTTGGTTTGGCGTCAGGGAACGTTGATGACATGCTCAAGTCGAGCGATCCCAATATCAAACGCATTCTTGGTGTAGATGGGCCTAAAGGAAAGGCACTTGGCTTGGCTGACGATTGGGGTTATCAAATTATCAAACAAGTGGGTAACTACGGTGAAAGCTTTGAGCGCACTGTGGGTGAAGATTCTCCATTACAAATTTCTCGTGGTATCAATGCATTGTGGAACAAAGGCGGCATCATGTATGCGCCACCAATTCGCTGATTGATCATATCGTATGAGGGCGGAACCATTCCGCCCTAAAATTTACCTGTTGTATGAGGTTAATTTATGATGAAAATGACACAACAGCACCATTCCACGTCAAAACTCGAGCCCAAGTCTTCTGGCTCACTCTTTTACAATCCAACCTTCCGTTCCATTGCATTTCAGATCATCGCCGTCTGCGCACTGGGTTATTTCTTTTATACCGTCATCAGTAATACTCTAAATAATCTTGATGCTCGTGGTATTGCGACCGGATTTGATTTTCTGGAGCAAGAAGCAGGGTTCGGTATCGGGCTGACCCTGATCCCGTACGATGAAACCTATAGCTATGGGCGTACGTTTATCGTCGGGCTGCTCAATACCGCCTTGGTATCAATACTGGGCATTATTCTCGCAACCGTACTCGGCTTTATGATGGGTATTGCTCGGCTTTCATCAAACTGGTTAGTGAGCCGATTTGCTGCGGTATATATCGAAATCTTTCGCAACATCCCTTTGTTACTGCAAATATTCTTCTGGTATTTTGCGGTATTACAGACACTACCTTCGCCAAGGCGTAGTCTTAATTTTGGTGATGCTGTTTTTCTTAACGTGCGGGGGCTTTATCTACCTGAACCCAGTTTTGGATCAGGCAGCCAATGGGTACTCCTAACTCTAGGCCTTGGTGTTATTGCCACATTATTCATTAGACAGTGGGCCAAAAAACATCAGAAAAACACCGGTGAGCAAACCCCAATGGGGCGCATTGCTTTAGGGCTCATCGTTGGGTTACCAAGTTTGGTGTATTTTCTTTCAGGCTCTCCGATTTCACTTATCTATCCTGAACTCAAGGGGTTCAACTTTCGTGGTGGGATCAGTATTTTGCCAGAACTTGCGGCATTATTGCTTGCATTAAGCATCTATACCGCAGCATTTATCGCCGAGATTGTGCGCTCTGGTATCAATGCAGTCAGCCATGGCCAAACTGAAGCGGCAATGTCACTTGGGCTAAATCGTTCTAGAACGTTAAAGCTTGTCGTGATCCCTCAAGCGATGCGAATTATCATTCCACCTCTTACGAGCCAATATCTTAACTTAACCAAAAACTCATCTTTGGCGATGGCAATTGGTTACCCCGATCTCGTTTCCGTTTTTGCCGGAACGACCTTAAATCAGACAGGTCAAGCCATTGAAATAATAGCAATGACAATGGCCGTTTATCTCACCTTAAGCCTAATAACATCGGCATTAATGAATTTATACAATCGTAAAATGGCACTGGTAGAGAGGTAATCATGAATCAGCATCAATTTTTGCCCGATCTTCCACCCCCTTCGAACACGGTGGGGCCGTTAGGCTGGGCAAAGAAAAATTTATTTAATGGCCCGCTAAACACCATATTAACGCTCATCTTGGGATACTTTGCGTTTATTGGTTTGGCGAGTGTCATTGATTGGGCCATCCTTAGCGCGGATTGGAGTGGTCAAACTCGAGGAGATTGCACACGTGAAGGCGCGTGTTGGGTCTTCATTCAAGTTCGTTGGGATCAATTCATGTATGGATTTTACCCCGAAGCTGAGTTGTGGCGACCTCGTCTATTCTATATCACACTTGCGATATTTACGGTTTTACTCGCTTATGAAAAAACACCTAAGCGGATGTGGATATGGCTGTTTTTTGTCAACATTTACCCATTTTTTGTCGCTGGGCTTCTCTACGGTGGCGTATTTGGATTGGAGGTCGTTGACACTCATAAATGGGGCGGGCTTCTCGTTACCTTGATTATTGCACTGGTTGGCATCATTGTTTCCCTTCCTATCGGTGTGGTTTTGGCTCTAGGTCGACGTTCAGAGATGCCCATTATTCGCAGTATGTGCACCGTTTACATTGAGATTTGGCGCGGCGTGCCACTGATCACCGTCCTCTTTATGGCATCGGTCATGTTACCGCTCTTTCTTGCTCATGGCTCTGAGACAGACAAGCTGATACGAGCTCTTATTGGGGTGGTACTCTTTAGCTCAGCCTACATGGCTGAAGTAGTCCGTGGTGGGTTGCAAGCGATTCCAAAAGGTCAATATGAAGCGGCGGACGCGCTTGGATTGAGTTATTGGAAAAAAATGGGGCTGATTGTGCTCCCTCAAGCTTTGAAGATCACCATTCCTTCCATAGTAAATACATTTATTGGCCTTTTTAAAGACACCAGTCTGGTGTTGATTATCGGTATGTTTGATGTGCTTGGCATTGGTCAAGCGGCCAACTCCGACCCTGAATGGCTCGGTTTCGCTACCGAGAGTTATGTTTTTGTTGCTTTGGTCTTTTGGTTGTTCTGTTTTGGCATGTCCCGCTATTCCATTTGGCTAGAAGGTCGCCTAAACACTGGCCACCAGCGTTAAATTTGTCGGTAAAGGAGAAGTTATGACAATTCAAAACGATTATATGATTCAGCTAAAAGGCATGAACAAGTGGTACGGTCAATTTCACGTACTAAAAAACATCAATTTAAACGTAAAACAAGGCGAAAAAATTGTCATCTGCGGCCCTTCAGGCTCCGGAAAGTCAACCATGATTCGCTGCATCAATCGATTAGAGGAACATCAAGCAGGACATATTTTTGTCTCGGGCACTGAACTCACTGAAGATCTTAAAAACATTGAAGCGGTACGTCGAGAAGTTGGCATGTGTTTTCAGCACTTTAATTTGTTTCCTCACCTAACCGTGCTCGAAAATTGTACGTTGGCGCCGATATGGGTGAAGAAAATGCCACAAAAGGAAGCCGAAGAGATTGCTATGAAGTACCTCGAGCGGGTAAAAATCCCTGATCAAGCGGACAAGTACCCAGGGCAATTATCCGGTGGGCAACAGCAACGGGTGGCAATTGCACGCTCATTGTGTATGAACCCACAAGTGATGCTATTTGATGAGCCCACCTCAGCACTGGATCCGGAAATGGTACGCGAAGTGCTTGATGTTATGGTCGAGTTAGCGGACGAAGGCATGACAATGCTCTGTGTTACCCATGAAATGGGGTTTGCTAAAGAGGTTGCTGACCGGGTTATTTTCATGGATGCGGGAGAAATTATCGAAGAAAATAATCCGATTGATTTCTTTGAAAACCCCCAGTCCGATCGTACCCAAAACTTCCTTGCACAGATTTTGCACCATTAAGGCATTTCTTCATCACAGTACCTGATGCTGAACCGCTTGAACGTAATGAGGGTTTCAACTAAACCCTCATTACGTTCAAGCACCATCATTCGTACAGGCAGTAATAATGTGTTACAACTTGTCGAATACATTGCTCTCCATTTAAACTATGATTTCGCTAGCGGTGGCGTGTCATTACAAATGAAGAGATCACGATTTGTACCCAGCAGTATTGTTCTTTACCCCAGCAAGCGTTAGCTTGGATACTGTTGAAATTGACGCTTGTCGCCCCAACCTAGTGTACAGGCGATTACTGTTTTTACGAGGAAGACTATGAACAGCCCTATGTTTACCCGCTCATCGAGTGCCCCAAGCACGCTTGAGATTAACAAGACGTTAAAAAATACTTATTTCTTACTTTCGATGACACTAGTCACCAGTGCAATTGCTTCAATGGTGACAATGGCCATTGGTATGTCACCGATCTTCTCACTAGTATTGATGGTTGCTGCCATCGGTATTTTGTTCTTTGCTTTACCACGCACGATCAACTCACCAATGGGTATCGTGTGGACATTCGTTTTTACAACGTTAATGGGTGCGTCTCTTGGTCCAACACTTGCGATGTACGCATCACTAAGTAACGGTCCAAGCATCATCGCGCAAGCTCTTGGTCTAACCGGTATGGTTTTCTTAGGTCTATCGGCTTACACCATTACCAGCAAAAAAGATTTCTCATTCATGCGTAACTTCCTGTTCGCAGGTCTGATCATTGTTATTGTGGCTGCTCTTATCAATATTTTCGTTGGCTCAACTCTGGGTCAGTTGGTGATCAGTAGCGTTTCTGCACTGGTTTTCTCTGGTTTCATCTTGTTTGACACCAGCCGCATTGTACGTGGCGAAGAGACCAACTATGTCAGCGCTACCATTTCAATGTACCTAAACATCCTGAACTTGTTCACCAGCTTGTTGAGCATTCTAGGCATTATGAACGACGATTAATGCTATCGACCATGGTGTTTTCACGCTAAAGCTCCGTGTTCAATTTAGCGTCATACAACACAAGCCTGCACTCTGTGCAGGCTTTTTTAATTTCGGTTTTTGAAGAAACAGGCTAAGCTAGTGGCAGCTTTTCATTGGGGACGGGTATATAAAACCGATATAAACGCCCTTTTACGGATATATGATAATGTTGATTTACAATGGCAAAGAGATTGCGACCGACGCCCAAGGGTATTTATTGAACCACTCTGAGTGGGACGAAGGAATGATGGAAATACTCGCCCAAGCAGAAGGCATTGAGCTGACTGACGCGCATAGAGAAGTGATTCTCTTTGTACGCGATTTTTATGAGGAATTTAATACCTCACCAGCAGTAAGAATGCTCGTTAAGGCCATGGAAAAGGCTCATGGCCCAGATAAAGGTAACAGCAAATATCTCTTCAAGCTTTTTAAAGAAGGCCCCGCTAAGCAAGCGACTAAGTTGGCAGGATTGCCTAAACCGGCTAAGTGCTTATAAGCTTACTAACGTATCTCAAAGCCGCGAAACTCCGAGCAAAGTTGGACTCGTTCGCGGCTGACATTGGTCACACTGGCCGTTTTAGGTCCCATAGAAAGCCATTGCGCCAAATGTTCAAGCTGCTCTTCGCTTCCGCACGCCAAGACTTCTACCTGTCCACTCTCTAGATTTTTAGCGTAACCAGTTAGACCTAGTTTCAGTGCGTGATGGCACGTATGGTAGCGAAAACCTACCCCTTGAACTCGCCCCGATACCAAAAATTTTTCACTCATTCTTTCCATCATTCTTCCTATCAACGCTTTTCCTGACCAACAGCGGGCTATCGGTTGCGCATAAAATTTGATTTTACCCTGCAGTTGCTCGACAATACCCGCCCATTTTTATATCAAGAGACCGTCATGTCTGCAGCGATCTATTTGGCGAAAGGCCGTGAAAAATCACTAAAACGTAAGCACCCTTGGATCTTTTCCCGCGGTATTGAACGCACCGAAGGCGATCCGCAGCTTGGTGAGACCGTTGATGTATTCACCCACGATGGTAAATGGCTTGCCAAAGCCGCCTACTCGCCAGCCTCTCAGATCCGCGCTCGCGTTTGGAGTTTTGACAATGTCGCCATTGACCGCGCTTTTTTCATTCAGCGCTTCCAGTCGGCACAAATGCTTCGTGATGATATCATCGTGCGTGACGGACTCACTGGTTATCGTCTCGTCGCCGCAGAATCTGACGGGTTACCTGGTATCACCATAGATCGCTATCAAAACTTTTTCGTGTGCCAACTGCTGAGCGCTGGCGCTGAATTCCACAAACAAAACATCATTGATGCTCTGATCCATTGCTTTCCTGAGTGTAGTATCTATGAGCGCTCAGATGTTGCTGTGCGTAAAAAAGAAGGTCTTGAAGAACGCACCGGCTTACTTCATGGTGAATTGCCACCGAGCTCGGTGGTAATAGAAGAGAACGGCGTTAAAATTAGCGTCGATATCATTGGGGGTCACAAAACCGGCTTTTATTTAGACCAACGCGATAGCCGTCAACAAGCGATGAAATATGTTCAAGATAAAGAGGTCTTAAACTGCTTTTCGTATACTGGTGGATTTGGATTGTATGCGTTAAAAGGCGGTGCAAAACGCGTTATTAACGCTGATGTATCACAGCCGGCGCTTGATATGGCAAAATTCAATGCACAATTGAATGAGTTTGACATCAGTAAAAAACGCGCCGTCTTTCTAAACGCTGATGTCTTTAAACTGTTGCGTGAATATCGCGATCAAGGTACCCAATTTGATGTGGTCATTATGGACCCACCTAAGTTCGCTGAAAGCAAGGCACAACTTAACGGTGCTTGCCGAGGATACAAAGACATTAATATGCTGGCCATGCAGATCTTGCGCCCCGGTGGCACGTTGCTGACCTATTCCTGTTCGGGTTTGATGGACCAAGTGCTGTTCCAAAAAATCATCGCCGATGCCGCACTGGACGCCAATCGCCAAGTTAAATTTGTCGAACGATTTGAGCAAGCGGCAGATCATCCAACTGATACAGCCTACCCTGAAGGTTTCTACCTCAAAGGGTTCGCTTGTAAGGTGATGTAACCAGAGTTCAGGATTATACTCATCCTACTGATGTTGATATTCAAACGTATTCAAAAACACATTATGGTGTTAGTCTAGCGACGAATTAATTCAAGAGAATTTCACTATGACAAAGTTAACTGACGACATTCAAGCCAATCTCGAATTGTTTGTAGAAGAAACCAAACAAAACCAATTGGTTTGGGGTTTAAAAAACGAAGATGGATGGCTTGCCTGTGACTCTACCGAGTATGAAAACAGCGAAGTGATGCCATTTTGGTCATCTAAAGAAGATGCACAAACCCATAACGTTGAAGAGTGGGCGGATTTTGAAGTGCTTGAAATTCCTCTTGATATCTTCGTTGAAGATTGGTTATTGACCTTAGATGAAGATGGCGTTTTGGTTGGTACTAACTGGAATGCGCAGTTGGACGGCAAAGAAGTTGAGCCCGTTGAACTGGCAAAAATGTATCTGTAGACGTCAGTCATTCAGCCGTACGTTTTTCAATAGATCATAAATTGAAGCCGCCAACAGGCGGCTTTTTCGATTGCAGTACTAATTGTTAGGATGACTCTGCGTTTGCTTTGCCACCAGCTCTGCCATCACCTGATCTTGATGATTCAGATATTCATTCAAGCCAGCGCGGCGCAGATCGCACGCCGGGCAATCACCACAGCCATCACCAATGATACCGTTATAGCAGGTTAAGGTCTGATTACGCACCAGCTCTAACGCACCATATTGGTCGGCTAGCGCCCAAGTTTGCGCTTTGTTCAACCACATCAATGGCGTTTCAATCACTAAAGCGCGGTCCATCCCTTTTACCAATGCTTGGTTCATCGCCTTAACAAACTCATCGCGACAATCCGGATAACCCGAGAAGTCCGTCTCACACACTCCGGTAATCACCGAGTTCGCGCCAATTTGATAAGCGTAGATGCCCGCTAAGGTTAAAAATAGAATATTACGACCCGGCACAAATGAATTGGGTAAACCATTTTCTTGTAATTCATGTGAAACTGGAATGTCATCGCGGGTGAGTGAGCTGATCGCAAGTTCATTCAGCAACGAAACGTCCATAACCTTATGCGCTGTCACGCCGAGTGATTGTGCCAGTGACTGTGCGACCTCAATCTCGAGTCGATGACGCTGACCATAGTCAAAGGTGATCGCATGTACTTCGTCATAGTGTTTCAATGCTTGAACTAAGCATGTCGTTGAATCTTGCCCGCCGCTATACACCACAACCGCTTTTTTGATGTTCATTTTGTCCATTCAACTCTCTCTTAGGCGATATTTAAGTATTTATGGGTTTGAATTGATAAGCGCCAGTTACGTGCCAAACAAGTATCAATACAAAGTTGCGTCGCTCGTGGTTTTTGGCTAATCGGTTGCAGTGCAATCACTACGTCGCTTTGCAAAAGACCGGCGTCAAATAATAATTGGTCAAGCTGATCAATGTCATTGTCAGTGCCAACAGGATACTTAATTTCATTTGCGCGTTTTAATGCAGAGGGCTGTACCTGCAAACCGCCTTTCATGCTCACCTTAGGTGACACTGTCACCCAGGTATTTTCAGACGCAATTACATCAAAAGTGCCACTGGTTTCAATTTGACATTGGCAACCTAACGCCTCAAAAGCGAGCGTTAATGAAGTGAGATCGTAGATGCACGGCTCCCCTCCCGTTATCACGATATGCTTTGCGGTATAACCCTGAGTGCGATATTGAGCAACAATCTGCGTTGCATCACTTTGGCACCATGTCGCGCTATCCCCTACTTTTTTGATGATTTCACCAAAATCACGCTCATCCGTCGGTTCAGCGGTCCAAGTTTGTTTCGTATCACACCACGCGCAGCCCACAGGGCACTCTTGCAAGCGAATAAACACCGCAGGCACACCAGTAAAGACCCCTTCTCCCTGAATCGTTTGAAACATCTCATTGACTTTGTAGATCGTCACTTTACATCCTAATGCATTAATTGCGTGCCGCACACGATAAAGGAGACCCGCTCTCAAATCAATGTTATATACCCAAGTAACATTAAGATGCATGGTTCAGCAAGCGTGGCTTGGTTTGTCTGTGATGCGAGGATTTGAAGATTGAGTGGCCCTCAAAAGGCGAGATTCTAAAAATGGTCTCATTTCACCAAAAGTTCCCTCTGAGGGATTGCAAAAGGTTGGCGATTTAGTGTTTCATACAGCCAGTGATATTAAAGGAAAATACCCATGTACAAACTGATTGCCCTCGATATGGATGGCACTTTATTAACCAGTGATAAGCGTATCTCTCCGCGAACCAAGACCGCTATCGAGCGCGCACGCACCAAAGGGGTCACCGTCGTACTCGCTTCTGGTCGTCCAATTGACGGGATGCAAGCAAAACTCGATGAACTCGAAATCTGCGGTGAAAATGAATTTGTGCTTTATTACAACGGTTCTATGGTAAAACACCTTGGAAATGATAATAAAATCATTCATCAGCAGATAATTGATGGTGCGACGACAAAACAATTAACTGCGCTTGCCGCAGATCTTGGCGTATACATTCATGCGTTTAGCCAAGTTCATGGCTTGATCACTCCAGAATTGAATCCTTATACCGATATCGAAGCCAACATCAATGGATTAGATATCACGGTAATGGATTTTAATACCTTAGAAGACGATCACCCTATTATTAAAGCCATGTTTGTCGCAGAGCCTACCGTGTTAACGAAAGCCATTGCCAAACTTCCCCCTCAGTGGCGTGAGTCACACACAGTGGTACAAAGCGCTCCATTCTTTCTAGAGTTCTTAAACCCAAACAGTAACAAAGGGGTTGGTGTGGCGGCGATTGCCAATTACCTTGGCATTCAGCCCGATGAAGTCATTTGTGTTGGTGATGCTGAAAATGATCACCACATGATTGAATATGCGGGATTAGGCGTCGCGATGGCCAATGCCATGGCAGAAACGCAAGCGCTTGCGAATCACATTACTAGCAGTAATGATGAAGATGGTGTGGCTGAGGTGATAGAGCAATTCATCCTCAATAACGCGTAACTCTTAATCGCGGTCTGACTTGAGTCAAGTCAGACCGGCTACCGTATTACTGGCAAAACGTGTCAATATACAGTGCTTCCACTTTGTCTCTTGCCCATTGAGTTCGACGCAAAAATTTCAGTGAAGACTTAATCGACGGATTGTCATAAAAACAGTTCACTCGAATACGCTCATCCAACCCATCCCAGCCATAGTGCTCCTGCAAACGAACTAATATTTTTTCCAATGTTAATCCATGCAGTGGATTATTCGGTTGCGCTTGGCTCATGTGCCTACCTTTTGAAAATGATGTTCGGTGAGCAGTGTACCCTTTTTTGCCAATGGTGAAACCTCAATCGTGGCAACTCAAAGTTCAATATCAAGGCATGACACAGGAATAATTATTTTCCCAGCCCCAACCATCACCATCCGGATCAGAATTTGCGTTACCGCAATACAGATAACCATTAGGCGCATAACCATGAGGGTTCATTTGACAAGATTGATTGTTTTCCCAGCCCCATCCATCACCATCAGGATCGCTTGAGCTCTTCTTACATATAGGAAATGGCTCTGTGGTACTGAACACACTCGCTTTAATTGAGGTTTGCATGATGCCATTAGTACCATGAATAATTTTATTGCCCCACGTTGATAACGTATTTCGATTCCAATCTAGGGCAATGTCGAGATCTGCGGTTGAATTATCGTTACCAGACCAAGACCAGCCAAGGTAACCCACACCCAAAGCAACACTACGTTCCATGATGGTGTCAGCATCAACATAGTGGCCTTTGTGGGTTTGAGAAAATTCACCAACCACCAGAGGTAACGCTTTATTTCCAAACGCACTGATGTATTGATTAATCACACTATAATTATTGTATACCTCGTACATATGGACACTGAAAACAAGATTTTGTTGTGGATCGGCCGTAAACACATCCGCAGCATAATTACGCATGATGTTTTGCCAGTCTTGTCCCCAATTTGGCGCATCAACCATCAAGGTGTGGTTAAAACCCGCCGCACGTAAGCGAGAAATGGCTTGTTTATGGGCTTCAGTCCATTGTTGAGCCGTCACATGATTACCAAACGGCTCATTACCAATGTTGATAATCACATAATCTTCCTGGCCAATAAGCTCGTCTTTCATTTCAATCCAATAATCGACAGCGGTAGAGAGGGAACTTGCGCCCTGCTGTTCACCAAATCCCGTCGTGTCGTGTACATCGAGTACCGTGATAAGATGATTCTGTTTCGCTGTCGCTATCATGCTGCGGATTTGATGTGCCGGTGTTTTTTGCCATCGCACCCCGTTACTTATCACCATGCGCACCGTATTCGCTTTATAGTGCGCGATATCCGCGATTGTGCTTGCCATTTTATCAGCAAACCACGCGTGACCATGATTCACGCCTCGCATTACAAACGGTTGCCCATTACCATCAAGCAATTGACCTGCGTTAACATGAAAGCCCGCTTCTGCAGCCCCCGTCATCGCGATGAGTACAGAAAGAGATAAAATTTTCATTCCACGAAATAACATTATAACTATCCTTTTTTTTATATATACTTTTGATGTATTTTATAGTTAAAACCATAAGGTAATGCCATTTCGTTTTTGACTAAACTTGATCGTTGACTTGTTTCTAAGCGAAGAACAAATCATTTATGTGACCAATGGTTGATAATTACAAAAGTATCAAGTGGGTTAATTATTGATCGATATCAACTTCGGCTCGCCTCAAATCGAACAACAAACAACCATGAAAGCTCTAATGATGATGTGAGTATGTATGTATGTATGTATGTATGTATGTATGGTATTAAAAAAGCAGCCGATAAAATGGCTGCTTTCTATATTCCCCTCGTCGAATTTACCGCGTTGCTGCTGGTTCCTGAAACTCACTTAGGGATCATGACTGAATGATAATGCGTTCAACGCGACTTATTGACAAAATTGGCTCTGATCCATTTTTTGACGCAATATTTGCTGAGGCTCATACCAACGTTCGAGTCCTTGCTGCACATTGAAGGCCGCTTGCTCTGGCGTTATCGTCCCTTCAATCACACCAACACTGGCGTCTTGAGACATTTTCTTAAAGCTCACCTCGCCACGATCCAGATATTGCGCGAAATTACGTATGGTGGAATCGCATTGTAAACGCCAACTTGCCATCTCGTTAGCAATATCGTTGTTAATGTCATAAAAATGATTCGATAACGAGAAAAAGCCCGGCTCTGCTTCAACGTAAAGAGAGGCAAACTCTTTGGTTGTCATCCATTTTAGTAACTTCATCGCCGCATCTTTATTGGGACTATTTTTATTTATCGCAATGCCTTTATCTGTATGCTCATTAAAGAAGCACTGCTTCTGGCCATCTGGCACCGGTGGCGGAAACACGCCAAGCTCAACAGAGTCACTAGCTTTTGATGTCTCCCACGATCCAGCAGGAATAATCGCCGCTTGGCCTTGTTTAAACTGATCCCAATAATTATCGTACGTAAGTTCATTAAAGTTAGACGCCAAATAAGGCCGCCAACTTTCAAGCGCTTTAAACGCCGCCACGTAGCTGGAAGAATCAAACGTTTCATCACCTTGAATCAATGCAACTCGCCCATCTTCACCTCGCCAATAATTCGGCCCGATATTTTGTAAGCCAACTTCCAACACATCCCAACCGCTCTTGGTACCAAACGCAATGGGCAAGTATTTCCCATGCTCTTTGATGCGCTGCAATGTTGCGATGAATTCGGATTGCGTTTTAGGTTCAACTAACTTTAACTCATCAAAAATTTTCTTGTTATAGAAAAAACCATGCATCACCGAACCGATCGGTAAGCAATACGTTTGAGCGCCAGAATCAGTTTGCCACGCCAACTGAGCAAAACTTGGAAAGTTTTCCATCCCTTCCATCTCAGTAAGCTCTTCAAAGTAACCTTTGGTAAACCAGTGCTGAGATTCATCAAATGGTCTGCACATGATAAGATCACCTACTTGGCCACTTGCAAAATTTTCAACCATTTTAGGTATAAATTGATTGTTACCAATTGTATTAAACTTAATATTAATTTCTGGATAGTGCTGATTAAATGCCGGTAGTAACGTTTTAGCCCAACGAACTTCTTCATCACCCCAAACATCAATCACTAAAGTTTGAGCACCTGCCGTAAAGCTGCCTAAAGCGAGTGCGCCACAAAGTAACGTTTTCATTTTCATATTGATCTTTAAACCTCAAAGCGATTGATTGATGTTTGTTGTGACTGCGCCAATTTGAACAGCACATCGCTACTTTGCGCCGAGCTTTTCGCTTCCACTTCGGTTTGGCGTGCAGACTCGGCAATAAGGTTAATATTTTCAGCGACCTCTTTGCTGACAGAAATTTGCTCTTGTGTCGCGTGTGCAATCTGAATCGACATATCCGAAATCAAAGACATTTTTTCAGCAATGGTTTGCAATGATTGCTCAGCAAGCTTGGTTTGCTCGACACAGTCATTGGTGCGTTCTTGACTCTCCATCATGACACCAATGATGTCTTTCGAACTGGTTTGAAGATTTTCAATCATGCCCTGAATTTCAGCGGTTGATTTTTGCGTGCGGTTCGCTAACGCGCGAACTTCATCAGCCACCACTGCAAAACCTCGACCATGCTCTCCGGCGCGAGCCGCTTCAATCGCCGCATTTAGCGCCAATAAGTTGGTTTGTTCTGCAATATCACGTATGACATACAAAACACCAGCAATAGTGGATGAATACTCTCCCAGTTCATTTGAAATCTGAACCGCTTTTTCCATTTCGAGTGACAGGTTTTCAACCAATTCACGGTTACGGTAAACAACTTCACGGCCTTGGCTAGTAGCATCGTGGGTTGACTGAACCTCCGACAAGGTACTTTCAGCTGCCGATGAAATTTCGACCGCACTGACTTCCATTTCAGACATTGCGGTGGCCACCATGTCAGTCTGGGTTTTCTGAGCCTCCACCTGCTTCATCGTTTTTTCACTAATTTGTGACGTTGTCATGGACTCTTGAACTAACTTCTCTGCATCATCATGAATTTCACGCAGCGTCGACGACGTATTGTCTGCTAACAAATCGATTGCTTTTGCGAGTACGCCAAGCTCGGTGTTACTTTGGTAATGAGTACGCACCGTCATGTTACCCTGAGACATCCCAACAATCACTGGGCTGATCTTGGCTAATGGACGCTTGATACTCACCGCCACAATAAACCCGACAAGTGGCGTAACAATGGCTGAAATGAGGGCAATGATTGAGGTGATCACTTTGGCATTAAGCGCCTCCGCTCGTGCAGAGTCTGCATTAACTTGGGCACTTTGCTGCGCACTTTCTACCATGCTATCCATCAACTGAGTCACTTGGTTAAGTTGAGATTGAACGACAGCCTTTTGCTGATTAAATTGATTCAATGTTTGCTGCTTTTGTCGTAGCGTTGGTAGCAAACCATCATCACTTAGGGCTAATTCATTTAATTTATTAAGATTGCGCAAAAAACGGGCTTTTACGTCGTCTTCAATATTCAGCAACTTCACTCGAGCGGTGGCTTCGCGAATATCATCGGCGAGTACCGTTCCTAGCTCATCAATATCCGTGTCATTATTGATGCGACGAATCGATTTAATATCCCGGTTAATACCACTCGTGACCAACTCAGAACGATTTTGCAACGAACGGCTTTTTAATGATTTTTGTAACAGCAATGATGCAGCAGACGAGTATGTATCTTCAAGGTGCAAAAAATGATTATTCAGCTCAACGACTTTTCCTTGTAGTATGACATTGGCTTCATGAAGTGTAATCAACTCGCTGGCGCTTTTAAAATAGTCGGCCACCATGAGATCAACACTATTGATATAGCTCTGCTGTTGTGATGTGACGTTATATTGAGCAAATTCAGAGATAAATGATCTCAACTTCTCATTTTGAGATAAAAATTCACTCTTTATATCAGTAAGTAAATGATACTCATTGACTAGTGCATGCTCAGATAATAAACCATCTGCGTATAGAAACTGTTTCTGAACATCAAATGCAGTAATAAGAAATGGCGTAGAGTCGTCAGCAACCGCTGCGATTCGACCTATCATGTTATTTATATTGCTGTAATTGGTTGCAGCGATAATGAGTAGCAATAAAAATATGCTCACAAAACCTGCCACAATCCGCTGAACAAGCGTCATAGAACCCCCAATGCCTATAGCAAGAACTTTATTTTATAAAAACAATATTATTCATGTTTTATTTTCAATTCAATTATACTCCAATGCCAATTCTCACCTATTAAAACGTACTTTTTTTGTGATCTTTATTTTCATTAAAAAGGCACTCATATTGATTATTTATCATTAAAAACAATCAATATGATTTGTTAATAATAAAAATGTTACTAGTCAGACTTCTAAGCCCCCGTCAACATATTCTATATTTAACAAAAAAGCCCCACCGAGTGCTGCATCTGGGTGGGGCAAATCGTATGGAGTTACGAAAAATTATTTGATGATTATATCATCAAATAAGATATTACCACTAAATGAAAGTCCATTATTTGCACCGTAGGCTTCGAATGCTAAATCCTTTAAACCGATTAATGGAGAGTCGGAAATCCAAGTGAATTCTACCCATCCATTCTCATCTTCTGTATCAATACTCTCCCAATCTCCAGGTATGAATTTCCAATCCGAATCTTTAGCATAAATTTTCCCCCCTGTGACTCCAGCCGCTTTAGCTTCTGGTGAAAATTTAACGTACATTTTTACTTCGTTGAGTACGGTTTCCTCATCAAATGGTAATTGCAATAGGATTTTCTTCTCACCCTCAACAGATGTAGCTTTTATGATTGCTGACTTCTCTCCTGACCTAGCATCATCATTACTCACTTCTAATGGCAATATTGTTCCTTCAGTTGAATCTAAAAATGCCTTAAAGCCTTCAATGTTGCCATCTTCAAACCCGATACCTTCTCCTTCAGGATCGGTAGGATCTTCTACATCACTATTACCAAGCGCTTCATTGGCCGCTTTCATACAATCAATAGCAGATTGCTGGTATTTGCCACTGTTCCCTGCGAATTGCCAGCTCATCCCGCCAGCGTAATTGGCTTTGACTAAACGATAACAGACTTGCGACCCTTTTAGTGGATCATCGAAATAGTCATAGTCAGCCGGCTTATCTGCCGTCGCATCGGCGTAGAACTCGCCCAGAACAACCGGTTTGTCGAGCTCCCAATAGCTAACATCGTGATAAAATGGAGACCAAGCCCCCTCTTTACCCATATCGTCGTAGTAATGTGGTGCATAAAAATCAAGATGAGCTAACGCTTTATCTGTGTAGTCGCTTGGTAATGCCGCTTCCATATTACTGTCAGAATAAGCATTGTTTCCTGAGCCACTTTCGTTGACAAATTGACCCAGTGATTTAGGCCCTGTGGTGACCAGCATATCGCTTGCCGCCATATGAATTGCTGCTGTTAACTCTGCCGTTGTTGCGTAAATATCTGCAACGGTTACCGGATATTCAGAGCTGGCCAGCGCTTCACGTTCGCGGAACCATGGCTCTGTCATATTTTCAGGTTCGTTGAACACTTCTAAGGCCAATAACGCAGGCTTGTCTTTGATCTTATTAACTAAAGGGGTCAAAAAGTTATCAATGTACGTTTGGCGCACAGCATTATCGGTCAAAAGCGCAAAGTTGTTGTCAATCACATCTGCTACGCCAGTTTCCGTTGTCTTTGCCAGCATGTCGAATGACCATAGTGAGAAAATGACTTTGAGGTTTTTCTTCTCGGCTAAGTCCAGCGCGGTCGCAATTTCGTCAATTGCTTTTTCCTGTTTATCCGCCGCCGCAACTGTTGAACCATCCCACATTGGCGTTGTGGTGCCGTTAGTATGAATCCACCAGCGCAACGTGTTACCGCCAGCAGCAGCAACGCCGTTCATCATGGCTTCCGCCTTGGTGTAGTCAAAACCCTTACCAAAGTCATTCGCAAAATTAAGCCACGCTACATTCGTACCATTGATGTAAAAACGTTCTTCGCCATCGTTTGGCGCTTCAGCAAAATGAATCGCGCCATCAGCGCCGATGATAAAGTTAAGAGCCTTACCTGTACCTAACTCCAAATCAGGGTTGGGGTTATTTTCACCTGGCCCTTTTTCTGGAGTCGGTGTTTCGTTGTAATAACCCGCATCACATCCCAATACTAATGTGGTCGCCGCTGCCAATAGCGAAAGTTTGAATTTTTTCATGAAGTCATTCCTTATTTGCTAAATTTGATGTCGTCGATGAGGAATTCACCTTGGAAAGCGCCACCTTCGGCCTTACCGTAAAATTGGAAACCGAGTTCATTTGCACCTTTAAGTGGTTTTTTCATTTTCCACGTTACGGTTTTCCACTCGTTTGGCTTGATGTTGGTCCATTTTGCGTCGTTCCACTGCCACTTCGCGTCTTTCATGTAAAACTTACCGCCAGTGATTTTTGCATCACGGGCCGCTTGTGGGAATTTCACTTTAAATGAGACCTTTTTCGCTCCTTCAGCCTTATCGACTGGCAATTTGAAATAGACTTTTTTCTCCCCTGCTGGCTCATTAATCGAAAGTGCCACTAGGTTATCTGTCGCTTCTGATTGATTAAGGTATTTGGACTTACCAAAGTCCGAGCTTAATTTCATACCATTGAGGTATGTCATACCCGGATAAACGAAATCTTCAACTTTAACCCCAAGCGCTTGCGCACCCTTGTTAATGCAATCTAGCGCCTTGTCTTGATAATCGAAAATTTGCCACGCCATACCACCAGCGTAACCGTTATGAACCAGGCGTGGACAGAGGTTTTGCTGACCCACTTCATTATCAAAGTAAGCAAAATCAGCTGGTTTAAATCCATGTGGGTCAACATAGTATTCCCCCATCACGATCGGCTTATCGAGATTCCAAAAACTGGCGTGGTGATAAAATGGCGACCATGTGCCCTTTTTATCCATGTCGTCGTAATAATGGGGCGCGTAGAAATCAAGTGGCGCATCGTCACCTGCGTAAGCAATCATGCGTTCATCAGAGTAGTAGTTAGTGCCACCATGACCATCGACCATAAACATCACCAGCGATTTTGACCCTGTGGTTGTCATAATTTGCTTGTTGAGTGCTTTGGCTTTCTTGTGAACCGCAGCGCTTAGAATGGCCGTGGTTTTATGAATATCCTCATAGGTCACAGGATATTGACCCTTAAGATTTTCACGCTCAATAAACCAGCCTTCGGTCATATTTTCTGGTTCATTGAACAAATCGATAGCGATGAGCGCTGGGTGTCCAGCAATACGGTCAAGCAGCGGGTTTAGGAAGTTATCAATGTAGCTCTGGCGCACTTCATCATTGGTTAAAAACGCAAAGTTATTGCCAGCCACTTCTTTCACGCCGTACTGATTAATTGACAACATGTCAAATGACCACAGCGTCGGCATGATGTACAACCCGCGCTCTGCAGCAAGATCAAGCGCGCGTTCAATATCATCAAAGGTTTGTTTTTGTTGTGAGGCTGGCGCAATCAGTTTGCCATCCCAAGCAGGCGTTTGCGTACCATTAACATGGATCCACCAGCGCACCGCGTTACCGCCATTTTTGGCGATATCATCAAATATTTCTGTCACGCGAGATTCATTAAGTCCATTACCAAAATCACGGCCATAATCAATCCACGCAATATTTACCGCATTGAGATAAACATTTTTGCCTTGATATGTAAGATATGGTTTGGAAGTCCCCTCGCCTTTAGGCGCTTCAAATGGCTGATAAGGGATCGGTTCAATACTCGCCACCGCAGAGATAGAGGCAGAGGCAGAGATCACCGCAAGTGAGGTTAAAATTGCAGAAGTCAATCGTTTCATAATTCACCTAGTCGAAGTGAAACAGTTAAATGGCGGCGCACTTTCAAAAGTTGACGACTCTCGAATCACCGTGCGCCGTTATTTTTACTGAGCGGCCATAGGTCAATATGGCCACGAGTTATCGTTATTTTCTGTGCATTACACTGGCACAGCGCTTTATACCCGAACAATTTAAAGGAGTAGCGTTGTTGGCTTAGCGCCTATCTGCACCTCGAAATTGTTTGGGCATGGCAGCCTATTTGTACATCGCTGGAATGTTGTCTACGAATACCGCGCTTGGGTTTTTCGAGAACGTAACGAAATTACCGGCGTTTTTATCTTGAGGATAAGCGCCGTAATAGTGGCCCTTCTTACCGTTTTCTTCGTTGTTGTTACGCCATACCAGTGCATAGGCAATGCGAGAGGTTTTCGCGTTTTCCCAAATGCCTGCGGCAAAGCGCTCGGTCCAGAAGTTGGTTTCGCGAACCCCTTCCTGACCACCTTCCGTCAACGCAGAAACTTTGCCTTTTTTCTCAGCCAAGTCGGTAAGTTCTTCCAAACCTTGTACAAACAGCGCTTGTTGCTCTGCCGCCGTTTGGGTATTGGATGGGTGACCAAGATCCCAGTAGTTGTCATATCCAATGATGTCGACATAGTCATCGCCAGCGTAGCCATACTGGTAAGAGTCTTCGAAATCATTCATATCAAGACGTGAGCGGTCTGGAGAGAAAGCGAAAATCAAGTTGTTTTGCCCTTTCTCTTTCAAATAATCGACCGTGAATTTCCACAGCGCGATGTAATCGGCTTCTGTTGTGTGGCCTTTACCCCACCAGAACCAATCACCATTGTGCTCATGCCAAGGGCGGAAAATGATAGGAACCCAAACCTCTTTGCCATCAATAGACACTTTTAACGTTTCATTAAACGCGATGTAAGAGTCGAGATATTTCTTTAGCTTGTCATGATGCGCAGCGCCTGGGATCAATTCGCGAACATAAGAGGTTTTTGCCCAAGAGTGATGCTCATCAATCGGGCTGTACATATGCCAAGAAATGGTATTAACACCGCCCATCTTGAACGTCTCTTTGATGTAGTGCGCGTAATCAGAGAACTTAACACCATCGAGGTTTTTTTCGTTGCCAAGGCCAATGCCACCAACATCTGCGCCAAAAACTGCCGCAAAGCGCCCGGTCACATCTTCAATATCAGAGTTCAGTGAACCATCGGCGTTATATCCCCACCACTTCGCACCATAGGCAAGTGAATCCTCGTGTCCAAACAGAACCTTATCGCCAAGATCTGCCAAGTTTTCATACAGTGCTTTGGTTTCTGCGGTCGCATTTGGGTTGATCAGTTCGTCTGCAGCGAGCGAAGACCATGACAATGCGCCACACATTGCAATGATCAAAGTATTCAATTTCATGTTTCTTCCCCAATTTATTCGTTATGTTTTGTTTTCTAAGCCGCTCATTGTGTTGCCGCTCTAGCTAGCGTTAATACAACAAACGGCTTATCAAGAAATTAGAACCAAACTTCGGCTTGAAGACCGTACATAAAGCCTTCAGTGTCGTTCATGAAGGTATTACCGCCAGGGCCATTTTCGCCATATTTGCCTTTAAGATTCTGCAGCTCTTTGTCCCACGTTGCGTAAGTCATGAATAAACGCAGTTGTGGACGAACCCAAAAACCGGTTTCCAACTGGAGTGTTGGTGCGATAGTAAATTTGTGTAGACCACCTTTTACCGCATTATTCGATGAATTTTCGTCGATGTGCTCATAACCGTATTCGGTTTGAATTGAAACATATTGGTTCACCACAAACACAGGGCGAATACCTGCAGCAATCCAAGTCCGCTCGCCATCTTTATCCGCGATATCGTTATCTCGGTGGTAGACAAAGACTGGCATCGCTGACCAAGAATCGGTTTCAACCAAACCTGTCGCTAAGAAACGGTAAGACTCGTGATCTTTATAGTTCCAATCGCCCCAGCTGAATTTCGATAGCGAAGAACCCGCACTTAGGCCCTTGCCGTATTGCGCGATCACTTCGCCATAACCGTTATTAGCAAAGCCAAAGAAGTCACCCCAGCGAACCCAGCCAACCGATACAGAGTGGCCATCGTCTGCTGTCGTTGGGCTGCGGTCAGAGTTATCGCGTTTCATTGACATAAATTCGGCGTACGCATCACCATTACCTTCGCCAAGGCTGACATCAAAGCGTGGTTTGATAATAAAGGTGTCGTTAACGCCTTCTCCCGCTTCAGGCTCTAAGTCATCACGTCCCCAAGACGCGACGTCGAAATCAAACGTCACGCCATCAAATACTGGAATGCCCCAAACGCCGCCACCAGTACCGTTAGCTTGTGCGTAATCCCAATCCAGAATATTGGTGCCACGGTTTTTCATGTAGCGCTTACCAGCCCAAAAAGTCACAGACTCGGGTAAACCTGGAAAACCGCCCATTTCAACGTAAGCTTCTCGAACAACAAAACCAGACGACTTATCCGCCCAATCCGAGGTATTGCGTGTTTCACTTTGAAAACGCGCCGCGGCGTGAGCCCATGCACCTTCATCGTGTTCGAACGTTAAACTTGGGTTTAAATCCAATTTGGTTTCATTTTCGTTACCAAGGCGGAAGCGGCCCATATCGGTTAAGCGAATGCTTTCCGCACCTTTTCCATCTTTAGTCCATAACGTGCCTGATTTAATCAAGCCATTAAACGCCATATCAGATACTTCGACGTTTGCCATTGCTGGCAGCGCCATTACTGATAAAGCTAAGAGCGAGAGTTTTGCTTTCATAATTATCTCTTATTTTTATAGTTAAAAATTTATCTTTTAATACATCTATCGGTAAACGCAACGTTAAACAAATGTCAAAAGATAAGGTTTTCTTCCCTAATTAATTAGACTTAAAAATCTAACTAAATTTGCTAATTTATTATCAAGTGATACTAATATTAACTACGATAAGCCCAGTATACACATATACATTTCATTTAAAAGTATATGGTTTTAAATGTTTTTTTAAAGTGTGAAGAAATCGTGATTTCATAAAAGAGTTCAATTCAAATTTTGTTTATGTGATCCATTCCAGATAAAACCAATAAAATTTTGTTTAAAGATATAAAAAAACCACCACGGTAATGATTCCGCGATGGTTTTTATACAAATTTTCTATAGCATTAATCTTCGAAACAATTCGACAAGGCTAATTCTTTAAACCAAACACCATGTTTCTTGGCAATACGATCGCCCGTCGCTAGGTCAAGTCGGTAGAAACCGTAGCGGCGTTTAAAAGAGTTTGTCCATGACCAGTTATCAATGAAAGTCCATTGATGCACACCAAAACAGTTGGCCCCATCTTCGATGGCGCGGTGTAATTGAATCAAATGCTCTTTCATTAATTCCGTTCTGAAGCTGTCGTCAATAATACCATTTTCATCTGGCTTGCCCTCAGACTCCTCATCCATAGCAATACCAATCTCAGCTAAGAACCATGGAATATTGCCATAGTTATCACGTACATTCATTGCAATATCATAAATTGCGGTGGGAAGTATTTCGTTATTATCACGATATGGGTTAAAACGACCGTTCGGATTAATATAATTTTCGAAATACACTTCCGGAGTAAAGTGATCCAGCTCATATTCTGCTTCACGCGCTTTAACGCGTCGCGGTACATAATAGTTTACACCGAGAAACTGAATTTTAGCTGAAGTAATGCACTCCAGTTCCTCACTTGTAGTCTCTGGTGTAATATTTTGTTCAGCGAATAGTTCACACAACTCCTGAGGGATCTCATTTTTAACCATAGGGTCTAAAAAGCTGCGGTTAAACAGCAGATCGGCATACCAAGCCGCTTGTTGATCGGCGGCTCGGTCGTCACGTGTATAAGACGGTGTTAAATTAAGCACCACACCAATTTGCGTGTCCGCTAATGCCAGTTGATGAAAAGCGTGTACCGCTTTTGCGTGTGCCAAAATGATGTTGTAACCAACTTGTACTGCTAACTTGCCATCTTTTTTGCATGGATAATGAAAATCATACAAATAGCCACCTTCAACCGGTACGATAGGCTCGTTAAACGTGATCCAATATTTGACTTTATTACCAAAAAGCTTAAACGCAGTAACCGCATAGTCAACGTACAAATCCACCACTTTTTTCGATTCAAAACCACCATATTTTTGTTGCAGTTCTGCCGGCATATCAAAGTGATATAAATTCATCATTGGCTCAACGCCATTGGCAATCATTTCATCAAGATAAGCGTGGTAAAACGCCACCGCATCTTGGCACACTTCACCGGTTTCAAAATCTTTAATTAAGCGTGACCACTGAATTGAAGTACGAAATGAGTTAAAACCCACCTGCTTCATCAAGGCGACATCTTCTTGATAACGGTTATAAGTGTCTGTCACTAAGTCAGAACCAATACCACGGTAGAAACGTTCAGGTGCTTGTTTGTGCCAAAGATCCCAAATGTTGTCATTGGCTTTATTGGTGTTACCTTCTGTTTGAATGCCAGAGGCCGCAGCGCCCCATTTAAAATTGTCGGGAAAAGTGTATTTTGTCATCTTAGCAACCTTGTCTAATGAAAAAATGTCTTAAAGCACCGATAAGGTTGGCGTCGTTACCAAATCGGGAAATTGTAAGTTGGGGGCGAACTTGAGCAATGGGGATTGCTTGATAAATATGTTCAAGTTGGCGATGAAGTAATCCCAATAAGCCTGGCCTTTGACTTATCGCACCACCTAAAATGATGCACTCTGGGTCGATGTGATATTGAATATTGTAAATACCTGTGGCGAGATAACGCGCCCACTGCTCAACCACATTAATAATTTTTGGCTCCCCCGCATCGAAAAGCTCGAACACCTTCAAACCATTTAACGATGCTGGAGAGCACTGCAGAGCATCCGCAGCATAATTGACAAGCGCTCGTGTGGAAGCAACATTACCCAGAGTTATTGGTTCATAATTTTTAAAATCCACCACAGCATAACCAAATTCTCCGCCGTGAAGCTGGTGGCCTTTTTGAACCTGACCATTCGTCACAATTGCGCCACCCAACCCAGAGCCGATGACCAATAAACAAAAGTGATTTGAGTCACTGCCCTCACCAAACCAACTTTCTGCCAGCGCCGCGCAACACGCATCATTCTCTATTTCGGTCGGCAGGCCAAAAGCACTTTGGAAAAGTGCACGAACGTTAGGGCCATGAATATAGGGCAGCGCACTCGAACCATGAATGACGCTAGAGTCAACATCTACCGCGCCACAGCTACTAATCGCGATACCTTGCAAATCATATTGGCTATTAAGTTGTGCAAAATGAGGGGCAAATGCGCTGATCCACTGTTCGTAATAACGCGCTTGACTTGATACAGAAAATTGCTTCTCTATTTTGCCTAGCGTATTCATTACGGCGCATTTCACCGCCGTGCCGCCGAAATCAAGGGCCAAATAGTGCTTCATAAAAAACCATAATATTAATTAAAGATAACTATATGTTTATATTTTATGTGGGCAAAAAAATTTTATCCTTAAGGTAGTCTATTAAATATACCACCTAAGATCGCCCACAAAGCACATTAACGCTTTGCCACAATTGAGGCTCAAAGCAAGTGCAAAAATGCAGCCCCGCGAACCCCTGAAGAGTCACCATGCACGTTTTTGACGATTTTTGTCTTCGCCGCCTTATTAAAAGTATATTGATTCAACTTTGCCTGAACATTAGGGTAAATTGCGTCCACGTTCGACATTCCACCACCAAGCACGATAATTTCAGGGTCAACAAAATTAACGATATTCGCTAACGTGCGAGCAAGTTGATCGCAGTAGAGATCAAAATGAGCAATGGCACGCGAGTCCCCTTGCGCCACTAACGCCATAATGGCTTTAGAGTCTGCAGAAAAATATTTTTCACTGAATGTGCGACCAAACCCAGTTCCAGAAACGAAACTCTCGGCACAATTCATCGAGCCGCAATAACATTTTACAGGGGCCCCATCTTGTTCAGGAGAGTAATTTGGCAATGGATTATGACCCATCTCGCCACCTAATTTATTCAATCCGGTGACAATCCCTTTATTAATGATAACGCCCGAGCCACATCCAGTACCAATAATCACCGCGACACACGAACGCTCTGCGTGCATTGCTGCGCCATCTTGAAACTCAGATAACGCAAGGCAATCTGCGTCGTTTGCGATAGCAATTGGCACATCGATTCGTTGGCGCAAATCACCGATAAAATCACGTCCATTAAGTACCGTGACATTCGCCCCCTGCATCAAACCGTCAGTACTAACCGAGCCACAACAGCCAATCCCAATAGATTCGATTTCGCCATGACTGGCAACAGCATCAATCACTTTCAATACCGAATCGAGAAAATCATGGTAACACCCTTTTTCGGTAGGCTCACGGTGAACAATCGCAGTATTGTACTCACCTGTTTCGCCTACTTTTACTAATCCCACACCTTCAATTTTGGTGCCACCAATATCTAAACCAACGATCATTTCGCTATTCCTCTTTACTTCAGACTCGAGCAAACTCACCAAACCCGCTCTGTGATTGATTCGCCGCCTCAAGTCTTATTTTGTCGATGGTGACAAACTGATAACCACACTGTTTCAGCATGGGGATGACAATGCGAAGCGCTCGCAATATGTTACTCTGTTCGCCACCGAGCACTTCATGACACAACACAATGCTGTGGTTACGGACATTGGTCATAATATTGCCAACAATCTGTTCAACTTTATGTCCATAGCAAGCATCATCCTGGGCAGTTAAGTTGCAATACACTGGGATAAGGCCACTGTCATTAACGAAAGCACGCTGCTCTGTGGTTAATTGCCCAAAAGGTGGCCGATAATAATTGAGCGCCTGCCCCGTCAATTCGGATAAAATTCGGTTGGATTTAATCACTTGGTGAATAAAATCTCCAAATTCCATCTCCATCGAATCTAAATAATCATAGTGGTTTCCTGCTACCACATGACCACCTGAGACAATTTTCTGAATCACATTACGCGCATTCTCTGCTCGGCGTGCAGGGCAAAAAAAGGTGGCCTTTGCGTCATGCTGTTTAAGCAGTTGCAATAATTCAAGCGTCATTGGCGTAATACTATTGTCAAACGTTAATGCAATCTTCATCGAGTCACCTTTCATGCGTGCTTGTTACTGGGCAGCCTTTCGCTTAGCGAGTTAAGGCCGCCTTCAGCTCCGCCATCTCTTCACGAAGCGCAATGATTTCAATCGCCACTTCTTTTGCCAACATACCTGTCATAATGTGATCTTGAATATGAGTTAGAATCAATGTCATCGGCACCTTGCCCTCACCTTCATCAAAACCTATCAAGCTTGTTTGGGTCTTATGCACTTCAACAAACGCTTCATCCGCTTGTTGGATCAATAACTTCGCGGTTTCAAACTCACCTTGACGCGCTTTGATCATCGCCTCTTTGGATGCCGATTCGCCCATAGCAGCTTGTGTCAAAAGCATCATCAAGAACTCTTCACTGATGTCGTCTACGCAATTAATTTCAAAATGTTCTGACATGGTATTTTCTCTCAATTAATCAATCTTATTTAAGAATTCAATGCGGGTTAAACTCTTAAATAAGAAAAGAGAGGTGAGCCAGGGGGAGCTAACCCACCTCTCTTGTCTAGGGCTTACAAACCTTACGCGATAGCAGGCTTACCTGATGCAGCTTCTTCTGTAGGAGCTGCAAGTTTAGCTTCCTCTTCAAGAAGTTGTTTTTCATGAACTTTCATGAACGGGTACCAAATCACAATGGCAATGACATAGTTAACCGCAACCGTCACAATTGCCATAACAGACCAGTTAGTTGCCCATGCAGCGCCGAGCGGTGATGGCGCTGTCCATGGTGGAATGGCAATGATGCGGTGCATCAATTCAAGCTTGAACATACACCAAGTGAAGACACCACAAATTTGAGGAACTAAAATCCAAGGAATAAAGTAGACTGGGTTCATCACAATTGGCGTACCAAATGAAACAGGTTCGTTAATGTTGAAGATCCCTGGAATTAACGACATTTTGCCAATGGCTCTTAAATGCGCCGCACGCGAACGAAGAAATAGCAGCACCAACGCAAACGTTGCACCCGATCCACCTGCCATCATGAAGAAATCAAGCAAAGGCTGAGCAAAAATCGTAGGAAGTTGTGTCCCTTCAACGCCAGAAGCTAGCGCTTCTTGGTTTGCAGTTAAGTTTGCCAATACAAACGGTGCAATAATGCCACCAGTGATAAGCGAACCATGAACACCGGCCCACCAAAGCACTTGCGCAATAAATGAAATTAGGAGCAATGCAGGTAGTGTATCCGACGCAGACACCAATGGTTTGAACAGTTCCATTATCGCTTGAGGAATAATGAATCCCGTTTCATTAACGATAAATAGATTCAATGGGTAGATGGTGACAATGACAATCAAGATCGGGATGAACAGATCAAATGACTCTCTCACTTTTTCCGGCACTTGCGCTGGCAGTTTGAAGCCAATATTGTGCTTTTTCAAAAAGTGCATTAATTCAGGAATAAAAATACCCACAAGTAGCGCGGTAAAAATACCCGCTCCACCCATATACGACATTTCCAATTTTCCATCGGTTACTGGCGCTGAAATCATCAAAAACGTCGACAATGACAGCACACCTGAAAGCAATGGACTTTTAATGGTTTTGTCATAGGTTTTTGCCAAGTTATAGCCAAGACCTGTGACAATCCAGAGGGTCATAATGCCCATGGTAAAGTTAAATGGGTGCAAAATTTGATCGCGATATTCACGCGCAAACGTGGCCCACAAGTTCGTCGCCCCTTCGCCAAACGGAGGAAACGCAATCACCAGCAAAAATGAACCAACAATAATAAAAGGAATAGCGGTGACGAAGGCATCACGAATCGCGCCGATATGTCGCTGAGCACCGACTTTACCAGCAATTGGTGCAACGACATTTTCTAAAAAGGTAAAAAATTTATTTTGTCCAGACATAATCTGTGTCTCTCTTTGGTTTCCCTAAGGCCGTCGACCCGACGGCCATGGCTCCACACTGTTCGCCTTTGCGCTTATTTCAACGAAAAGCGATGATGGGCATTACAATGCTAGTGCCGCATCAAGAATCGCCGCACCATTCATCATTCCGTATTCCATCATGCCAATTTGGCCGCACTTCACGCCTTTTTCGTTACAAATGCCGCTGAGGCGATCGAACTCGTATTTGATCTGTGGCGCCACAAGGCACACTTGGTATTGGTCAACAACGTCAGAAAACTCAGAAACGGAATACGCTTTGATTTCGGTATCAATACCTTTGCTTTGCGCAGCTTCGCGCATCTTGGTCACAACCATTGAAGTTGACATGCCAGCGGAACAGACAAGGAAGATTTTCTTAGTCATGGTGATTACCTCTATATTTTTTTGAATTTTTATTACATTGCAGCAGCTTGTTGATTTTGGGGTCTGCGAACAAGCTTTCACTAAACTCGCATTTACTAAATCAGAAGTTTTTAATAACGAAAAGCACGGTAAGCGAAATGTTTTAGCTAGATCACAAGAAAAAATATACTTTTAAAACTAAAACCATAATGTCTTGACGATAAAACCATATGGTTATATTTTACAAAGGTAAATTTGTTGTATCTGGCTCATATTCAAAAATATCCGCTGGTCGATCTATTCATATGCTGAAGCAATTGTCATATGATGAGGTATTCAACTGATTTAACTTGCGCGGTTTATGAGATTAGGAGCAGACGTGATCAAATATTTAGATATCTATGAAACGATTAAGCAACGCATTGTCGACGGCTACTATAGCCAAAAAGACAAAATGCCCGATGGCACTGCGCTTGCTAAAGAGTTTGGCTGCAGCGAGCTTACCATCAAAAAAGCGCTCGATATTTTGGTTAAAGATGGTTTAGTTGTTCGTAAACGTGGCTCTGGTTCGTTTATCAAACGTCCATTAAGCAGCTTAGCGCCAAAACATCTGTATGGCACAACTGCCAACGCACAACACTCAAATCAAAAAATTGAAACAAAGGTGCTTAACTATTCTGTGGAGCCAGCAGGTTCACATCTCGCAGATCGATTAAACTGCGAAGAAGGCGATATGCTCTACTATGTGATTCGTGTTCGTATCGTCGATGGTGTGCCTCATATTTTGGAATACACCTACATGCCTATCAACATAGTGACAGGTTTGTCATACAAACACGTTGAGAACTCGATCTACCAATACATTACTGACGATCTTGGTCTTAAGATCCATAGTTCAACTATGGAAATTACCATCGGTGCCGCCACGGAATTGGAATCAAAAGAGCTTCATCTTGGAATTGGTGAAAACATTGTAAACGTAGAACAAATCGTCTACCTCGATAATGGCGACATTTTTGAATACTCAAATTCACGTTCACTATGTAAAAACTTCAAGTTCTCGACTAATTTCGTTCGCTCTTAATCTTAAACTCTGAGTTATCTCACACTTTAGATTGAAGCAAATCAGCAAAATACGCCCCATTCAGCCTTATTCGCGGTTGGGGTTTTGCCATTTTACTAACTTATACCCAAAATACACTCAACTTGCCGCGACACAACAATTAAGGCAAAACCTCCAATTATAAAACCATAGCGTTTTTATATATTCCGCTATAGTTAACTGGCATGTAATCATAAAAATACGACCTAATTTTTCACTTTTTCGCTAATTTTATTGGGAACACGATGCAAAACGGAAGCTTCTATAAACTCTCAAATACCATTCAAGACTACCCTTGGGGTAGTAAGACGTCGATCAACGAACTGTTTGGTATCCCTAACCCTAAAAACGAGCCGCAAGCTGAAATTTGGATGGGAGCTCACCCGAAAGCCAGCTCCACTATTATTGTTGACGGTGAATCTATTGCCCTTTCCGAGTATCTTACGGCGAATGGCGAACAAGCTTTGGGCCTCACGACTTTGAATCACTATGGCGAACTGCCTTATCTCTTCAAGGTACTGGCCGCCGGTGAAGCACTTTCGATTCAAGTGCATCCCAACAAACAAGAAGCAGAGCAAGGCTACGCACTTGAAAATTCACGTGGGATCGCACTCGATGCGTTTAATCGCAATTATAAAGACGCCAATCACAAGCCCGAATTGGTGTTTGCGCTGACCCCCTATCAAGCGATGAATGGCTTTCGTCCATTTGCAGATATTCTGCTCAATTTTGAAAAACTGGACGCCCCTTCACTGGCTGAAACCGTTGCTGATTTCGCAAGTGACCTCTCCCCACAAGGGCTACAAACCTTGTTTCGTGCGGTATTGAGTCTTGAGAACGAGCAAAAAATCGCAGCAATTGCTGAGCTGCTTAGCTGGTGCGATCGTCATCATAACAATGAGCCATTGGCGGCGCTAATTATCGACCTCAACACGATTTATCCAAACGATGTTGGTCTATTTGCCCCACTGCTATTGAACGTGGTTACACTGCAACCGGGCCAAGCGATGTTCCTCGACGCCGGTACGCCTCACGCTTATATTCACGGCACAGGTCTTGAGCTTATGGCAAATTCAGACAATGTGCTTCGAGCCGGGCTTACGCCAAAATATATGGATATCGATGAGCTCATCAGCTGCTGTCGTTTTGCCCCTTTAGCAAACGACAAAATTCTGACTGCTCCAGAGATCAATGGCTGTGAGTTACGCTTCCCAGTACCGGTTGATGATTTCGCTTTTGCGATTTATCAAAAGCCAAAAACAGAGACCATAGAGCAGCAACGTGCTGAAATTTGGTTTGCAGTGGAGACCGATGTTCAATTTAGTGACATCAATGGTAACCAAATTACCTTGGCAAAAGGTGAGTCTGTTTTCATTCCGTATTCAACGAAAACATTTACTGTCACCAGTGATGGTGTCGTGGCTCGCGCCTACTAATTTCCGCAACTCAAATACCTCTATACCCAAACAACTTTGAGATGCAGGTAGGCGGCAAACGAACAAAGCCTCTGAGCATAGACACACTATGTGATGAGGTTTGTGAGAGCCAGCCAACAACGCTGCAACTTCAAGTAGAAAGGGTATATCACTTTATCCCTAAGCTCAGTATAAGATTTTGCATGCTGGACTTGGGGATATCCCTGGGTATCCCCCATTCACCTCATTTATCAGGGTGATGCTTTTATCACTGTTCGATATATCGCCTAACAACAATTTCATTTGTGTGACAAATGCATGACTTTTTGTATAAGATTACGCCTACAATGTGATGTGGTGATGCACAACTGTATCGCGACATTTGTCACTTAATTTACTGAATGGGCCAAACTTGGTTTCGAAATGCAGTCAACCGTGAGTGTGCCCGTTCAGACCCCAGGCTTATTGATGTAGAAGAACGAAAATGGGATTACGGTTATTGCCATTTTCTATCTAAGCGTTCGATTAGGGGAACCTGAGGTTTAAGCTGGCTTATTTATAATACAAATACCTCACTGCTGAGCGTTAATTTGCTGACACGTAAAAAGGTATATAAAGGAATAATTATGAGAACACTTATTCATGACACACTTGTGAGTCTTGCAAACCAAGAGCCTGCCCACCATGCGAAAATTCGCCAAGATCTGTATGACCGCTTAGAACTTTCCTCTGGGAAACAGTTTGCGCTATATAACTGCGCATTAGGCCCAGCAAGCTCGGGCAAGCTAGAAAGTCACCAAGACATTGATAACGCGGTCAGTCGCGCACTACGTCTCTTGGAGACGCCGGAACGATAATTCGCTTCGGTGTCGTGTGTTCGGCGGTGACCACAAGTTGGAGTGGATTTGAGTTCATCGCCGAATGTTCAGCTCGCGCCGCATGAGTCGCGAGCTGCTTTGTCGTTTTTGATTAGTCGATTAGCTATCGCTTTCCATACGCTTGAAACAACACACCCCAGAGCGATCCCGCTCTACCTGACACTCTTGCTCTAAATGCTGTTTAAGCACAAGTCTTGCGCGTCGCAGGCGTGCCTTTGTTGCAGGCAATGAAAGCAGGTTTTGCTCAGAAAACTGTTTTTGTGTCATGCCATTCAAATCGCACTGCTCAATAATATGGCGCTCTTCGTCTTTTAGTTTGGGCAACAAACGCGGCAAACACGATTGCAACTGCGTCATCACCGGAGCTACTTCGCGCGGCGCATCAATATCAGCCAGCTCGTCAGAAGCAACTTTACGCCGAACCAAATCAATAAAACGATTTTTGGTCATTTTAAACAGCCACGCTTTACTGTCATCAAGGGTGCAAAATCGCTCGCTGTTTTGCATCGCTTTAATAAAAACATCTTGCATAATGTCTTCCGTTTCATGATGACTTTGCGTCTGTTTAAGTAACCAACCATATAGCATTGGCTCAGTTTCATGCCATGCCAGCATTAAGCATTTCATCCCATGATCTCACCGATTATTAGCAGCGTATTATGTAACACGTTTTAGGTTCAAATGTGAGGGCAATTTGGTGGGAACTGAGCGCTGCTTGATCTTGAGCAAGGTGTCTGAAATCGAAGATCTTCTTCCCACTTGAGGCTGCAGCGCTTTTGTTAATGGAATCGGAAGTGGCAGTCACAAACCTCGCCCAATAGGCACACCCTATTGACGAGGTTTGCTCATTGAGCGTTCCGCGGTAGCATCAAGCCGTTTGGCTATCGGCTGTCAATATCGCGCGGATTTGTTCCATACTTGGTACGGAGCCGGTGTGTTTAACTTGACCATTCACACCCACTCCCGGGGTGCTCATAATCCCTGCAGCCATAATGTGCTCAAGTGCCGTGACTTTGCGCACTTCAATGCTTAGGCCCAACTCATTAGCCACTTCGCTGATCCGCTCTGCCGTGACGACACAATTTTTACAGCCCGTGCCGTAGACTTCGATTGTTTTCATGATTTTTTCCTTCAATATGGGATTTAGAGTAGTGCCAGTGAGTAATGATTAAATACCCAACCCACCAGCGTAATTGCGACAAATAAGTACCCTGCCATAGCAAGCAGTAAACGATAGCGCATCACCTGTTTGAGCATCATAAACTCAGGTAAACTTACCGCGACCGCCCCCATACAAAACGCAAGTGTGGTGCCAAGAGGCATGCCTTTTTCAATCAAAGATGCCATGATCGGCACAATGCCAGTCGCGTTGGTATAAATAGGAATCGCACTTAACGTGGCTAACGGCACCGTCCACCACTGTCCATGCGCTAAATTTTGTTCAAACCACTGCGCAGGAACAAAACCGTGAATAAATGCGCCCAAACCAACGCCAATAAACACCCATTTCCAAATCCGCTTTACTATGGTTAGGGTTTCATCTTTGGCAAAAAAATGACGCTCACGCCACGTAAGCGTGCCCGTGACAGCTGAGTTTACAGCGTTTGATGAGGCGTTTGTTTCATAGGCTTTAGCCAAAAATGGCTGTAACCAGCGGTGCGCCTTAAACATATCCAATACCATGCCTGCGAACACGCCCAGCAGCATGCCTAACACCACATAAGTGACGGTGAATTTCCACCCCAAAACGCTTCCTAGCATGATCACCACGACTTCATTGATCAACGGCGAAGTGATCAAAAACGCCATAGTGACGCCTATCGGAATGCGCGCAGACACAAATCCCATAAAAAGCGGAATCGAGCTACACGAACAAAATGGTGTAATCGCGCCAAAAAGTGAGCCTAAAAAATAACCGAGCAGACGGTGTTTGTTTTGCAAATAGTCACGCACTCTTTCCACGCTCAGGCTAGCGCGCAAAAATGAAATGATATAAATCAGCACCAGCAGTAGCACCAATATTTTACTGGTGTCTTCGATAAAAAAATGGACGCCAATTCCAAGAGGTGTCTCTGGTGAAAGTGACAAAAGCGAGTAGCTGACCCAATTGGCAAGCTGAGTAAAAATCTCAAACACACTGCATTCCTTAATAAGGCGGCAAAGTTTGTCAATGCCAGCCCGCACTGCAACAAACTCAAATCCGCAAAATAGTCATCGATACCCTTTCTCCTTGCCGCTGCAAGATTTTTTGTTAGCTAACTAGGGGCTGGCTCTCACAAATCTCATTTCGCAGTTCGTCTATGTTAGCGAAATGCTCAGAGGCTTTACTTGTTGACCACCTGCTAGCAGCTCAAAGTCGTTTGGGTATATCTGAAACACGGATAAGATGACAAAAGGATGCAAAATAAATAAAAAAAACGCTGAATGGCATTAATGGCACATTCAGCGCTTGATACTCACATGTGTGGTTTTGGTATATAAAACCGCTTAGAAGCGATAAGCAATATTAAAACGCAGTTCATTTTTATCGCCATCTTGACCTTCAATGTCGGTCAGTGCGGTAGCCGATAATCCTTGCAGCGCGCCCTCAAAGCGGTATTGCACTAGCGCGCACCAGTAATCATAAGTATGGGTCGGATCTTCAGCATAAGTGTATGATGCCAAAGCATACCACTGTGGGCTAAAGGCATAATCGGCACCAATTTGGTACACATCTGTGTTGGCAACATAGTTCGGTGACCATGCCAAAGAGCCTGCGTAGATTCGATCTGAACCGGCACCTAAACCAAATACAATGTCACTATCGCCATCACCTGTGGTTGAATACGCCACATGCCAATGTGCTTTACCGGTTTGAACGCCCATTTTTAGCGCTTGCGCCGCAATCCACTCTTTACCTTCACGCTCACTACCATAATATTGGGCGCCGAAGTCCCAATCTTGATATTGGTATGTCGCTTGTAACAAGGCGGTGGTTGCAATGTCTAACTGATCCAAATAAGCCGCCTTAATTGTCATATCGCTAATCGGCTGCAAGGTCACATCTAAACTGATAGCACCGTCTTTATTGAATTTTTCAAACTGGCCAATATTACCTTGATAGTCCACGCGATCTTGATATTTATTGATGTAGGCCAGCTTCCATTGCAGATTATCGCCCCATTGACTTGATACAGTGGCAGCTTCAAACGCTTCTTGAACCGCGCGTGAATAACTGGTCGCGACCAGTGTCATATCCATATGCATACGACCAAGTTTAAGTTCACTATCGCCATGACGATAACTCAAGTTCATCAGCGATAGCACGCTGCCTGAGCCGTATTGATCATTTGCAAAGACAAATTTCGCTTTATCGCTGGCAAACGGTGAAGAAGATGTTTGAAAACCCGCTTCAAGCTGAACGCCATAGAAGGCTTGGGTTTTTAAACCCAAACTCAAACCAGTTGTCAACAAACTTGCCTCACCACGTGGCGAACTGCGATCCCAGTAAAAGGCCTTGGCACTACCAAAAAGTGAGCTACCAGCGACCGCCTCAGCAAACGTTGGCTGCGCGTCAGCGGCAAAAGATGCTGAAGCAGGCGCAAGCGCTAAAAGTAAAAGAGATGAAAGAGTTGTGCGTTTCATAATAAATTTTCCACTGCTATTTTTATTGCGAGGCAAGAAACTGTGCGATCAGCGCAATTTCTTGCTCGGTATACGGTTGCATCGCCACTTCCATCGGCACAAAAAGTCCGTTCTTTCTGCGTTTTTGTTGATAATCCATCATTTGGTTAAAGAGATACTTTTCGCTCTGCCCAGCGATTTTTGGGTAAAAGTCAATTATCGGCTCGCCACCCGTTGTGCCATGGCATGTCGCGCAGCCACCTTTTCCCGGCGCTAAATAAAGCGCTTTTCCTAGCGATAAATCGACGCCCATGTCAGAGTCACTTCCCCCGGCGGCAAAGGCGCACCAGGTGGTATTTAACAGCAAAAGCGGTACGGCAAATTTCGCCCATGGTTTCAGCCGTAATAGATTAGCTTTCATGGCGGTTCTCCTGCGTAGGGTTTAACAAGCTAGAGTCACTCAAACAGTTCAGCCACTGCGCTAGCGCCTGCGAGGTATGCGGCAAATAGCCCATATGGTGAAAGTGCACTTGCCCATCTATTGCCACGAGTGTCGCCGGCAGGCCGATGAGTTTTAAGGCATTAAGTGTGGCAACATTAGGCTCGACAAAGGGATATAACGCAGTGAGTCCCCGTTGTTGCAAATCAGCGGCAATGGCGCGCGGGTTACCGCCTAAGTGAAGTGCAATCACCTGTGGTTTTAGTGAATTCACCTCGACCGCCGACTGTTCAAGCGTTCGCGCAAGTTGATCTAACATTGGCAACTCTTTTAAGCATGGCGGACACCACTGCGCCCATAAGTTGACAAACACGACCGACTTTCGTGTCGCATCATCTGCTGAGCCCGTTTTTATCTGTCCAGTTGTGTCAAGTTGTGACTCCAATTGCTGACGAGTCACCTGCGACAATTGGGTCTGCCATACAAATGGCGTTTCAACAGGTGAAAAACCCGTTGGAAGCGCACAATGGAGCAGTGCCGAGCTTGCCAGCGCGCTATTTAGCGTTGCTGCATTGAGCAATATGACCGACACCACTGCGATGATGGTCTTATATCGAGATATTTTGTTCATGGTGTCATCGGCTCAGCAGTAACGCGGCTTTGGGTTGAGATCGTCACCTGTTTCAAATAACGCGCTATCGCCTCTCCGATATTGCTTCCGCCTTCGCCATAGCCAAAAACATCAATCAAGTTGCGATCTGGCCCATAGAGGTAGAGGTAAGCCGAATGAAAGACTTCATATTGATCTGGTAATGGTGGATAGACTGGCGCGCCTTGCAAGGTATAGCCATAGGTTGCCTTCAGGCTTTGAGCTGCGGCTTTGGTTTGAGCATGAGTGCCGACAAGACCAAGCATGCTTTGGTCAAAGTATTTCACATATTGATCAATATATTGGGCGCTATCGCGATGTGGGTCGACCGAAATAAATAGCCCTTTAACTTTGGATTTATCCTCACCTAACGCATTCATCGCCAGAGACATATCCATCACTGTGGTTGGACAAATATCGGGACAACTGGTGTAACCCACACCGATAAGCAAATATTGGCCCGGCCAATGCTGAGCCGTCACTGTCCCTAATTTATGGTGATTCAATTCAAATTGCAGTGGTGCCGCAAACACTGGCGCACTCACAATAACCAAACCAATAGTGCAACCAAGCGTGATAAAACGTCGCACTGCGTCATTTAACGCCTTCATAAGCTGTAACAATTTCATAGTGATTCGAACCTTCGCCATTGGGTATGGGGTATGGGTTATTGACTATCAATAAGTTAAATTTGAAGCACAGAGTGATTCTGCTCTCCCCAACGCATCGCACGTGATGTGTTTAACGATATCGCCGTGGGAGTAAGTGATGAATTTCAATGACACACTGTGTTGGTGATCCCCATGACGAGAAAGCGCGGTTCGATAAGCTTGGTATCGATTGGTGCTAACACTTGCTGATTTCGAATATCATAGAGATACAAAGACGTGCTTCCTTGCTGCGTTGCGAAAAGGGTTTTAGAGTCTGAGACCACCACAGTTTCAATAAGAGGACGCTCAATCGAAACCTCATTTAACTTGGGTTGTTCATCCAAACTGAACACACTTAACTGGCCATGGTTCTGATTGCGAGTACCGTCTATAATCCCGAGTGTCTCAATCCAACCTGATCGTATTGACGCTGGTGTTGCACCAATTGAAAGAGATTTAATCGTTTTACCGTCCCATGCATCAAGCACCACACTTTCGCCATCATGCGATGACACGATGATCCGTTGACTATCAGAGCTAACATAAGGACGCAGGGGCGCACTAGAGAGCTGAACCGCTGGCAGTGTCTGTTTCGCGTAGAGGTCATGCACAATAACCTGATTGTTACGGTACTGCGCCACCATTGCCAATCGTGCATCAGGCGATAAGGTGATCTCTGAGACAGGACCAGTGCCCAGCTGGAGCGTACGCTTAAACTTGTCGTGCAAGCGATAAATTATTGCTTTCCCTGTCGCCATTTCATTGAGATATAAATTGTACCCACCGTTATCAAAATTGATGCTCAGCGGGCTCTTTAACTCGGTAATGGTATCAATATACGTTTGGGTAAGAGGCATAATGAGGTCAATCCGATCTTGGCTGCCCACCGCCAGTTGCGCTCCATCGCTATGAAAAACCAATTGCTGAGGGATTGCCGCCAGTGGCATTTGGTGGTGAGTGCTCTTTCGAAGATCGTAGATGTACAATACCGAATGACGCTCATCACTGTACACAATCAAGTCTTGAATATCCGATACCGCGATAAGGCTCGGTATCGCTTGTAATTCAATCGTTTGAACCTGTTTATGGTCAAAGGTGTCTATAACCGATAATTGCTTGCTCTTTGCATCCGTGACAAAAGCCCAGCGCGCACCATCAACGAAGCGGGTGTCTTGATGAAATTGTGACGCCGTCACCTCGTGCGTATTGTTCACCGAGGCCATGACACTTGACGCCGACACGAAACTTACACCGATAAACAGCGAAGCAATAAAAACCGATGGAAAAGACATAACGTCCTCTTATACAACTGACGTATCAAAAAGGGTAATTTTGGCGCTAGAACACCATGGAATTAGCGCCAATACAGCGATGTTAATGCTCAGTATTTGCTATGGGTTGCGAATACAACGGGTATAAAACTCAACATCTTTTTTCATCGCATAACCCGAGCCAATTTGATACCCCTGAGCCCAACCACCATGGTGCGTCATATGGCGCAAATCCAATTCTGCGGCAGTCTTGTCTTTTTTGCGTGGCCCTAATGGTTCACTCCACATTTCAATTCCGCCGACATCGGAGCTGCTGGTCCAGAAGTAGTATTTAATCGGCGTATCTGGGAAGAACTCTTCATCAATCGCTGGCGATGTTTTATTGAAATTCACAATCGACAAGGCTTCACGCATGTTAGGCAAACGCCAGTCGCTATAGCCTGCGTAGTCGAGATCTTCACAGTATTGAATTGAGTCATACCAGTCACGACGTTGATAGTCGATTTTCTGTTGCCACATCCGGTTCGTCACTTTTTCAGTGACGGTACCATCTTTATTGTCCACGTAGCTCATGTTGTGGTATGCCGCGCCATTATCGGCACGAACACATCGAACCAATTTAGTCGATGCGGTATGTTGTCCCATGACATGTGCATCTGGAAAACCAATGTGCCAAGCATGGTCGGGATGGTCGCTGACTGGGAAAGTCCAAATCCCCGATGCCATACGCGGCATGTTGACGAAGGCATCCACATCCAACGCAGGCATGTAGTCGCCCATATCACCGATACTTTGCAGCTCTTTAATCAGTGGGTAGCGCCAATCGGTATAGCCATCTAGCTCTAAATTGGCACAATATTGCTCACCCTCTTCTGCGGTCATCCACATCCGCGATGCTTCCCGCTCCCACATCAGCTTAGTGTTATTATCGAGCGTTACTTTGCCAGAATCACTAATGGTGAAGCTCATTGGGTTTTCGATATAGTCTGAATCCTCGCCAAACACATCGGTAAAATTTTGAATTTGCCCGGTTGCAGGCAAGACAAAGTCTTTAGGCGCAGGCATGCCTTCACCAGTGATGTATTCCTTACGATTTACAGGCACAACACTTTGACCAGTCACATAAGCAATGATCTCTTTGTAGTCCGTTTCATTATGAATTTTGGCAAAAGGAATCATCATAGGTGCATCACGGTTGGTTCGCTTACCGTCACGATAGCCCACGAGCTGTTCAAACAAGTAGGTTGGCATCTGCCCTTTTAACGGAGGAAAACGTGAGTCAGTACTGGCCCCTTGCTCGCCATGACACATTTTGCACGAAGCGTCGTATTTTTCCTTGCCACGCTGAAATGCCTCGCTCTCAAGCACAGATTGATGAGGGTTGTAACTCATTGTTTTACTTCCCAGAACAATCGCGACATTCGCCATCTCTTCTGGAGTGTAGTAATAAGCCATCAATTTCATTTGTGAAGAAATACCTGAATGACGCTCGTTATCCATATCCACCCACTGGTCGAAAATGTACTGCGGATCCAACCCTTCCAGTTTCGGGCTCAATGTTTCTGGCACTTCTTCCATTGCAGGGCGATGGCAGCCTAAATAGCAATCGAAAATATAGTAATTCGCCAGTTTCTTTTCTTTGTCACTAAGATCATGAATGGGGCGGCGAATCGTATAATCTTCATAACCGTTATTAATATCTTTAACCGCTGATGAGTTATTGTTACCCACCGCTTCATTGGCAAACGAGGAACTTGCAAGCGCAACCATCATCGCAGCCAGGATCGCATTGATTGGTGTTTTCATTGAGTTACTCCTGCAAGCTCTGCCACTTTTTTCAATTCTTCATTGATACGCATTTGGCGTTTTAAATCTGGGTGGGCAATGTCGTAATGACATGAAGCACATTGGAAATCAGAGTTTGTTTCACGTTGAGCAAACGCCATTTTATGCGTTTGATCAGAAATAGGTGATGTGTCGGTCGCAACATCCGCTCGTGCTTCAAGCGCTTGATGGCAACTTTCGCATCCAGAATCAAATACATACTCGGTGCGCTTTGGGTGTAGAGCTTGATAGTCGAGAGCTTCCATGCCGAGGATATATTCCCCCCAGAGATGACGCAGTCCCGATGTGCCTTTAACATACAGCTCTTCAACGACATTACTGTCTGGCAAATGACAATCCACGCATTCTGCGACAAAGCCTTGTGAGTTATTGCCACCGTGCACACTGCGAGCAAATGTTTCAGCCATAGGCTCCATGGTATGACAAGATGAACAGAACTCATTAGAACTGAGCGCATGCATCACTTCAGCGGCAGGAAGCGATGCCAGCAGTCCAAGTCCAATTCCTCCGAGCGTGATAACTGCCAGAACGTTACGATTTAGGCGCTTAATTTGCGCAAAAATGGCCTTCATTTTGCCTCCTGAAGTGCCGCGATTTGCGCGCTGGTCATCACTATCGCCTCACAAACGGGATCCGCTTGGTAGGTCATCATTAACGTTACCGGGTAGGTTTCACCTGCCTTAATCGAGCGCTTTAGTTTTGTTAGCATCAAGTGATAGCCGCCAGGTTTGAGAGTTGTACGCCCTTCATCAACACGTAAGCGCGTGATCTGTTGCATCGTCATCACACCATCTTTCTCTATCACAGTGTGAAGTTCGACGCGATCGGACAATGCTGCAAGCTTTGCACCGACAATGCCTTCTGGGCTTGGCAGACGCAAACCCTTCACCGCTTCCGTCACGGTATAATCAAGGTTCAGATACAGTGCAGTAGCGGTTGCACCAGGAGCAGGCTCTCGAATGACGCATTGAGAAACATCAAGCTGCGCGTGGGCGCCGACCGACATCAACGCCGTCGCAGCCAATAACGACGACAAAATATAAGGGGGTGTACGCATTGATACGACCTATAAAAAGAGGAAATTCTTAGAAGTGAGGTCGATTATAGAGAGGCTAATTTCATAAAATACTCGCTATACGCATTTAACCCATACAGCTTTTGCATAGCGCAATTGATATCAACGAATTCATCAATATATATTTAAATTTGTGCGCCGTATGACAAAATGTTGACGATTTTATTTAGTTGAGTAAATTTTATGGATACCGAAGCTGTCAAAATGTTCTCCGTTTTGGCGACGAAGCTTAGTTATACTGAGACCGCAAAAATATTCGATATAAGCCAACCGACACTCAGCCGTCGCATTCAAGCGCTTGAGGACTCTTTGGGTGTACGTTTGTTTCATCGTTTAGGTCGTAGTGTTCGTCTCACGCCACAGGGCGAAGCGTTTTTACGCTCAGCAGAAGAAATCAATGCGCTTATAGCTCACTCTCTTGAACAGTTACACATTGCCAAAAAAGGGGTCTCGGGGCAGTTAAAAATCGGCTGTCTGCACCCTATGGCAAGATTTATGGTGCGTCATTTTTTACCTAACTTTCATGCGAAATACCCTGATATCGCCATCTATCTGCACACCCTGGCACCATCGGATCTCGGCTCTTTTGAAGATGTCGACCTGATGATCACCCCCTTTGATATGCAGATAGAAAATGTGGTTTCACGTCCTATCGATCACTACCGGCGCAATTGTTATGCGGCGCCAAGCTATTTAGCCAAAAAAGGCACGCCACAATTTGTACGTGATCTTGAATTGCATCACTGCATTACTCAAACCAACGCTCTGACTAACGAACGAACGTGGAAATTGCACCATACTAAACAACCATCTGTGCAAGTTAACGTGCAAGGCCCTTTAATGACCAACTCTATGGATATTGCGATTGATATGACCAAAGCGGGATTTGGTATTGGTCTTTTACCCGATGATCAAGTATTTCAAGAAGTCGCGAATGGCGAACTGGTGCTGCTTTTTAATGGTGAATGGTATGTTGACGGCATGATCCACGTTATCTATAAACCCAATGCGCTAACACCGGAACGATACCGAATATTTATTGAGGAGTTCGAAAGATTTAATCGTAGCTGGTGAGGGTTTTGTGACATTCTGGCTCTCTTTTTGTGTGATTTTATGGCAACTTTGCTTATCTTATATTTCAGATAAAACATTCTCGATAGCGCGACCTCACACTTGAAATACTATAACCATACGCAAACCCGATACACTTAGCGTAGGAAAAAAGACATTTATTGAACACGGCACGGATGCCACAATTATCAGGACACGATAGCATGAACAGCACGTCACCAAAGCTCACCCTACGTACGATTGAACCTAGCGATTATCCAGAGCTTGCCGCATTAATGGACTTAGTGTTTCATGACGTCGGCGGCGCGTGGCCGCGCATCACCATCATGGATTTGATTCACCAATTTCCTGACGGTCAGATTTGTATTGAAGACAGCGGCAAGATTGTCGGTGCCGCCCTCACCATCAAGGTCAACTACAATCGATTTTCTTTGCCCCACTTATACACCGACATTATTACTGAACAGAATGTGATTCAAAATCAGGTCACAGGTGATGCAATGTATGGGCTGGATGTTTTCGTCCACCCTGACTATCGTGGATTGCGGCTTGGTCGACGTTTGTATGACGCGAGAAAAGAGCTGTGCCGAAGTCAAAATTTTAAAGCAATTCTAGCTGGTGGCCGAGTTCCCAACTATCACCAGTACGCCAGTAATCTCACTGTGGCTGAATACATAGATAAAGTAAAACGACGTGAGCTACACGACCCGATTTTGTCGTTTCAATTGGCGAACGGGTTTGATGTAAAACGGATTATGCGCAATTACCTTCCTGAAGATGACGCCTCTAAAGGCTACGCTACTTTATTGGAATGGAACAACTTTTTCTATGAAGATGACATTCAGTCAGTTCACGACATCGAGAAAACATTAGTGCGTATTGGTGTGGTGCAATGGCAAATGCGCGCAATGCACAGTCTTGATGATCTGCTTGATCAAGCTGAATTTTTCATCTCATCACTGTCCAACTACAAATCCGATTTTGCACTTTTCCCAGAATTTTTTAACGCGCCACTCATGGGGCTGCGCAATGACGCCTCATCTGTTGAAGCGGTGCGTTATTTAGCGAGCTTTAGTGAAGAAATCAAACAGCGATTATCTCAACTCGCCGTTACCTATAACATCAATATTATTGCAGGTAGTATGCCTGTAATTGAGAACGACAAGCTTTATAACGTCGCTTACCTACTCCAGCGAGATGGCGAGATCAATGCCCAACGTAAAGTGCATATCACCCCTCATGAGCTGCGTGATTGGGTGATTGACGGTGGCGATAAAGTTAACGTGTTTGAAACCGACGCAGGCAAAGTTGGCATATTGATTTGCTATGACAGCGAATTTCCCGAGTTGGGCCGAATGCTAGCAGAACAAGGGGTGCAAATCATCTTTGTGCCATTTTGGACAGACACTAAAAATGGTTATCAACGAGTTAGACTGTGTGCCCAAGCGCGTGCCATTGAAAACGAATGCTATGTTGCCATTGGCGGCAGTGTCGGAAATCTTCCCCGCGTTGACAATGTCGATATTCAATACGCGCAATCGGCCGTCTTTTCTCCGTCCGACATCTATTTCCCTCACGATGCGACGCTCACTGAAGCGGAAGCCAATACCGAGATGATCATTTTCGCTGATGTGGATTTAACCAAGCTCAAACAACTTAACACGGAAGGCTCTGTCACCAATTTGCGCCATCGTCGCCTCGACCTATACGGTGGCTTCACGCACCCAAAGCAAACCGATATCACGAAATAGTCGTCGATTAAATGGCATAAGAAAACCTCAGCATGTGCTGAGGTTTTCTTATGTTAAATCAAACCTTGGTGATGAAGCTGTTCAAACAATATTCTAAGTGCTTTGGAGCATTTATCTATCTCTTCATAAGAGAGCCAAACCGCTTCTGCTATTTCAGCGTTCTCTGCTAATTCACCTGTGTAGTCAGCGTAGTAACAGCGCATGACAACCATGACACCTTCAGGTTTACCATCGGCTTGCGCCGCAATTTGGTCGTAGTAAACCATTGATGAGTCATTCAAGGTGACACTCAACTCTTCAGAGATCTCTCGGCGTAACGCCTGTTCATCGGTTTCCGCGCCTTCACGCTTTCCACCTGGCATGTAAAACAGCGATTTACCGTGCGAGCGAACACATAGTACTCTCTTGTTTTCAATTCGTAGCCAAGCTAACTTATCTATATTTTTCATATCAACGTTTTTCATGAAAAGTTACAGCCCCATTTCAGCAGAGATCACTTCAATTTCCCGCAAATCCATGCGATGAACCTCCATCATTTGGTCGATCTGCGTTAGCCTCGATTGGGCACTATCCAGACGATCACACGAGTCAGATTTCGCATCCCAAGACTTGCCTTCCAAATAAACATCACATTGCGATTGGAGTGCCGGGATCGCAGGTTCAAGCATTTCGCGTTCTTTTTCCAACGCTGTTAATGCCTGCTTAACCTTTAGCTCGTGCTGAAATAACTCTCTCGACCGAGCAAAGACCGTCGCTTGCATTTCATTTTGGCGATTCAAATTTGCGTTGTGCTGAACACCTTCATCAATTTGTGATTGCTGATCTTTCAGGCGAGATTCAAGCGCTAAATTAACCTTCTCCAGTTCACTGATTTGGTGTTGCTGGCGCTTCAATTTCGCTTCAACTTCTTGATGGTATTGGGCAACCGCCAACTCGCTCTGCTCGATGACTTCCGCGTCAATTTCAAGTTCACGCTTGGCACTCGCCGACTCTAACGCCTGTTTTTGCGTTAACAGTGTAGTGTGCTGTTGCTCAAGGATTTGATAACTTTTCTGCCATTGGCCACTTTGATAAGTCGATCCTATGAGGCCGCCAAACGCCAACCCAAGGCTTGCCGCCACAGCTATGTACCCTAGGGTGCGTTTATCACGTTGCTCGATGACAACAATGTCATCTGCATTATGTTCTTCTTGCTCTATGGTCACGTCAGCCTTCCCGCTACTTACCACTAGAGTTAATTCATCAACGAACCAACTCCATTACGACGACTCCGATAATATAGATAAAAAAGGCGAACGATAAGCCCAATACCACTGCTTTTTGCAAGTTCTCGCTCGTACGATAACGAACGAACAAAAAGGCAACAACAGCGAGCACAATCATGGCAACTAATTTGGTCATTCCCTTCTCCTTTGACAGGCAGATTCGTCACTTAGGTTCGATTGTACTCCAAACCTAAGTGACTGCAAGAAGCGGAATTTTCTCATTAGAGACCGATTACTGTTGCTCCGTTTGCGGCTGTACGACAGGTTGAAGTAACTTAAAGTGAGGCAAAAACTTTCTCAACTCAATAACAGCCCTTGCTGCGCTGTAACCTAAGATGACCCACGTCGACCAATCATCCCAAATTGAAGCGTTATCACCAGCCATAGAGAGTGCAAATAGAAAGCAACAAAGAAGCATCGCATTGATCATATGATTTGGACATCGCTCACGCGAGCCGCCGCACCGATAGACAAGATAGGGTATCCACTTACTCAATGCTTGGCTGACCAAAAAAAACACACCGACGCTCGTTGTGGTAAAAATCAGCAAATAACCGACGCTACGCGCCAGCTGCAAAATAAGCATGGGTACCATTCGCCCAACTTCGGTTAAACGATTAAACCAGGCAAACACAATGCGTACCGCAATGATTAATCCCATAAAAACGAGCCAAATATTAACGGCGGCCCCACCAACGCCACCCTCAAACACACTTGACACCCCCCCGTCAACATAACTAGCGGTTATCGCGGCAGGTACCGCAAGTAACGCAGAACACACCCATGCAAAAGTGGGCACATAATTTTTAGCAAGCTTCTGGTAAGCATCGGAGACTTTAGGATGAGCTTCATACCTAAGCCCAAGTCGATCATTCTCGTTATAGCCAATCTCATAAGCCGTGAAATAACTTAATACAAACAAAAAAAGACTGATTGCGCTTAACCATGGCGTACTGCTAACTAAAGTAAACGTTAGCAATAGTACTAAATAGTCATGGCCTAATATGGCCCGAGTAAAGTAACTTTCATTGGGGCGTTTGACCTTCTTCAGATAAGCAAACGGCAACATTGGCTTTAAGCCCGCTTGTTCATATTTCGCGTTAGGCCAACGAATCAAGGCTGAATAACGAGTCATAGCGAACAAATCTTTATCCAGCTGGCTATCACTAATTGAAAGGCCCGAATTCACTGACGCCTCACCGAGTATCCTCACGACCGCAGCACCTTTACCCTCCTGACGAAGTTTGGGCGCATTTTTTAAGTCACTAGCGACCGCAAGCTGCCAATTGCAGCTAAGAGCATCTAAAAGAGGCTGAATCACAAAACGGAAGCCATAGCTCGCCACAAAAATCGGTTGTTTGGATTGAATAAGAGCATCATAAAGAGGACGGTTAATGTACTGGGTCGCTTGTTGAGAAGCCGCCCTTCTCCACTGCCCAATTGACCACGGCGCTACGATGGTTACCACAAGTACTCGAATCCAGTCTCGAGTATGCTCTGGATCATTTGGGGATAACCAGCGCCACGGTGACAGCATTCCAAGAAGTTGTAACCAAAAACCGACCCAAACCGATGGTGTCACCATCGCCAAAAATGATTCAGTGGAGTTTCTGAGCCAAAGTGTTTCATCAAAATCGACGATAATTGGTTCATCGTCAGACAATTCATTGATTTTTGAATACAACTCGAAGTCCGATGTACAATGAGTCGTCTCTTGAGTCTCACCGACAACATCGGTATGTACGCATTCATCGGTCGTTTTTACGCCTTCCATATACTCATTTCCCTTCTCGTTAACCCACGAACTGGCGTCGATGTCTCGTTATCAGTCATAGCATCGAAGAATATTGACACTCTGATACTCTTCCTACGCTGTCAGAGCTAGATAACTAAAAGATTAGACCTAAAGTGCGGTTAATCCACTAATTCAACAGGTAAACCGTCACACTTATGCATGATACGAATAAATGCAGTCTCAGCTTCGCACAACAGAATCATTGAATATCAAACTCACATAAATAAATTAAAAACAATTGGTTACCTTAAGTTTAGACAAATTTCACTAATTAATACGCCACCTCTAGCGAGTATCAGACACAAGAGAGTCGTCATTTTTTTAAGACACGATTTGGCTTTATCCAATAGCATTCACTACACTCTATTGCATACGATAACGCTGATGTATTTGAGCAAAACAAGATAAAAATCATTGAGTTTAAATCAGAAGAAAATGATTTTTATCCATTTTTATTAACCACTCAAATGCAACAAAATTCATTTTTAACAATCGCCGCCATTATTGAGGTAAATATAAAGTCAACCTATTGATTTACAGAAAAAATAATAACAATGCAAAAATAGTGGAAATGGATGGATGGCAGATATGATCAAGATTTAAATAGATAAACCGAGCATAGATTTTCACAACAGCATTAACAGAATCGATTTTCTAATAATGTCAGATTTGTAGAAAATCTTGCTACAGAGAATAAGTCAACTAACAGGCTGTAATAAAAGAATTTATTTATCGATTGGATTGGGCGTTTAAATGAAGATCAAAAAGATAAAAACAGGCACCACTGAATTTGCTATTTTGTACCGAATTGCAGATGCGTTAATTATCACATTAGCGCTCTGCATCAGTGCTCAAGTCTATCTTGGTGAGATAACCAATCTCTATTTGGTTGTTGCATTCTATGCCAGTATTTTATTTATCTTAATCGGCGAAGCGATGGAGATATACCGCTCATGGAGAACCTCGCCATTTATTGAGCAGTTAAAAATATGCTTAACCAGCTGGACCGCCGTTGCGCTTATTCTACTAGCGACCGCCTATTTTTCTAAAACTGGCGATCAATTTTCGAGAATTGTTACGGGTTCTTGGTTTTTAGCAACCCCAATGCTTCTCTGTATCTGGCGTGTGCTTGTCCTTTTTGCAAAGAAGAAATGCATCGATCTTGGCTACAATCGGCAGCCTGCAATCATTGTTGGTCTGACTCAATCAGGTATTAAACTTGCGGATGAAATTGAGAAATTCAGACATCTTGGCATTGATTTAATTGGCTTTTATGATGATAGGGATCCTGACCGCCTTGGGTTACATAGTGCGAACGTACCCTTTTTAGGTAAGGTTGAACAAGGCTTACAGTTAGCCCGTCAGGGTAAGGTGAACCACGTTTATATCGCAATGCCGTTAAAAGCGGACCACCGCATTGTCGAATATCTGAAACAATTTTCAGATACGACAGCAAATACTTATGTCATACCTGATTTTTTTATCTTCAATTTAATACAATCGCGACTTGACTCTGTCGGTGACATACCAACATTAAGTATTTATGACACGCCATTCTACGGTATTTCTGTTGTAACAAAGCGGCTCCAAGACATTATTCTGTCACTTGCCATTCTAACGCTCATTAGCCCACTAATGATCGCAGTATCTCTAGGCGTTAAATTATCGTCTCCAGGGCCAATCATCTTTAAGCAAAAGCGCTATGGTCTGGATGGACGAAGCATCAATGTGTGGAAGTTTCGTTCCATGCGCACGCAAGAAAATGGTTCAGATGTCAAACAAGCAACAAAAGGTGATGCACGTATTACGCCATTTGGAGCGTTTATCCGCCGCACCTCACTTGATGAATTGCCTCAATTTATCAATGTATTACAGGGCAGTATGTCTATTGTGGGGCCGAGACCTCACGCCGTGGTTCACAACGAAGAATACCGTGCGATTGTCGAGTGCTACATGCTAAGACACAAAGTAAAGCCCGGGATTACTGGATTGGCTCAAGTTAGCGGATACCGTGGTGAAACCGACACAATAGATAAAATGCAAAAACGTATTGAGTGTGATCTTGAATATATTGAGTCATGGTCAACATGGCTTGATATGAAAATCATTTTTATGACTATATTTAAAGTATTAAATGACAAGGCTGCGTATTAATACTAAGGAGGCAATATGTTTAGGCAATACTTTGGGATTTCAAGCCTCTTGGCTCTTTGCATACCAGCGGTCGTTTCCGCCAATTCTCTAGATAATACCTATCGTTTAGGTGCTGGCGATCGAGTACAAATTTCTGTGTATGGCGAGCAAGAACTCTCGATCGATGAACTGTATATCAGCAGCAGTGGTAAGTTTGATTATCCTTATTTAGGTCAAATAGTTGCCGTTGATAAAACACCAGAACAATTGCGCAAAGAAATCTCCAACGGCTTAAAGCAAGGTTATCTCATTTCCCCAAAAGTTCGAGTTTCGGTCACAGGATTTCGTAGCGTTTACGTCAATGGCGAGGTCAAAAAGCCCGGTGGTTACGAATATCAACCTGGTCTTACTGTAGACAAAGCAATCGCTCTCGCTGGTGGTTTCACAGACCGAGCTTCTAGGAACAAAGTTTTTATTACAAAAGCAGACAGCGCTGACAGCGACGATACCAAAATAAAAGTGCGATTGAGTGCCAAAATCTCACCTGGGGACATCCTAGTCATTGAAGAAAGCTTTTTTTAGTCACTTCACCGAATGACGTTTTGACAAGGAATAGAAATGACGTTGAATACACACTCGCCACAAAGTCAGAATGAGCGTTTAGCTATCGGACATTACCTTTCCGTGATTCGTGCGCGCCTACTGCCTATCTCAATTTTTACCATTTTGTGCACTTTGCTGACGCTACTGATTATGTTGTCCGCAAAGCCGGTTTATCGAGCAACCGCTACCATCCTCATTGATTCCAATCAAAAAAACGCGGTCTCAATTGAAGAAGTCGTTGGCATTGATACGACGGCCAAAGAGTACTTTCAGACTCAACTTGAAATTATTAAATCAAATCGTGTAGCGCAGCGCGTCATTGATAAGTTAAACCTCGCAGAATTGCCTGAATTTAACCCCGAGCCCAGTCAAACGTCTGTATTTATTGGTCAATTAATTGGTCAAATAAAGTCCTTGCTGAGTAATGCCTCTTATGTGGCAGAAAGTACTAGCGAAGATATCGCTCCCTCTACTGAACTGAACAAAGCGGCCGATGAGTACAAATTACTCAATGCGTTTAAGTCTGCTATGTCAATTGTCGCGGTTCCCAAAACGCAATTGGTGAAAATTTCATTTGAATCAAGTGATCCCGTTCTAGCGGCGAAAATTGCTAACGAAATTGGCAACGCATTTATTGAAAACAGTCTTGATTCCAAAGTGGTGGCAACCGAACAAGCGACCAGCTGGATCAACACTCGCTTACAAGAACTAAAGCTCAAACACCAACAGTCTGAGAAAGCCTTACTTGCCTTTTTGCAAGAACAAAAATTGATTGATGACAGCGGCATTGACGCACTGACGAGTAACGAATTAGCAAGCTTAACCGAGCGTTTATCTGTTGCGACAGAGCGACGTATCGCGTCACAGTCACTTTATTCTGCTCTGAAAGTCAAAAACCCTGAACTTGCGAGCATCGCAAGTTTGTCTCAAATCTCTAATCACCCACAGATAACAGCAATTCGTCTTGCAGAAATCGAGGCAGAAAAGCGCGTTAGTGAGCTATCAAAACGGTATGGTGATAAGCATGACAGAATGATTCAAGCTAAGGCCCAGCTTGCCTCCGTTCAAGAACGCGCTGAAATCGTCATTACAAAACTCATCAATGGGATCAAGCAGGAGCTCTACAGCGCGCAGCGCCAAGAAGCGCTGCTTCGTAAAGAACTGAGCGCTAAGAAGAGTGAATTCCAAAAGCTGGGAATCGTCAAAAGAGAATACGATAGCTTAAAACGCGAAGTCGATAGCAACGCTAAGCTATACGACCTGTTCCTGACACGACAAAAAGAGACTTCTGCCACCAGCGATTTTACCGCAGCGAACGCGCGCTTTACTGATGGTGCACTCGTTCCCATTGAACCGGCAAAACCGCAGAAAAAACGCATCATAATGATCGCGTTTATTGCGAGCCTTTTTACCGCAATTGTGGTGGCACTTGTGTTGGACTCTTTGCGAAGCACATTCAATGACAACAATGATTTTGAAGAAAAATTAGGATTAGTCCCACTGGCGACTCTGCCCAAAGTAAAAGGACGCTTTGGCTCTAATCCACTGTTTAATATGGAGAAAGGTAACATTAAGCTGACTCGGCTTTATCTTGAAAAGGTCGACTCCCTCAGAACCACGTTGTTGCTAAACCAACGTAGCGATCAATATTCAAACGTTATCGGCGTTACCTCATCACTACCGGACGAGGGAAAAACGTCCACAGCACTTCAGTTGGCTCGCTCATTTTCTAAATTAGAAAAGGTGTTATTAATCGATACAGACCTACGCAAACCTTCAATTTATTTAGCGCTCAATCTGCCGCGTTCACAAGCTGGCATTACGAACTTTGTTCACAACGATATGAGCTTTGAAGAGTGTATTGCTAGTGCAGCCGATACAGATTTCGATGTCGCACTTTCTGGCATCGCGACAGCGTCGCCGCAAGAGACGTTAAGCCATGAAAAATTTAAGCAGTTTATTGAACTCGCTTTAGAAAAATATGATCGCGTGATTATTGATACACCGCCCTCTCAGCTTGTCAGTGACAGTCTGATCGTCGGGAAACTCCTAGGACACATGGTCATGGTCGTAAAAGCGCACAGCACAAAACTCAATATCGTGCGAGATACTATCGACCAATTGCATCGTCACAATATTACATTAGACGGCGTTGTCCTCAATAACGTATCTGCCTCGCTAAGTAGTTTTCACCATAAATATCATTATTCATATTATCATGAACAAACAAACGCTAATTAATTACGCCATAGGGCCTGTAGCCTCAATGCTGTTGGGATTTGTCAGTATTCCTCTGATTACATGGCATTTCTCACCTGAGGCTATCGCAACCAACGCGCTCATGGTGACGTCTGTCGCGCTGCTTGGCTTTCTAATGACGCTCGCTTTGGAAACCTATTACCTGCGTCATTACGAGCAAGAAGATCATGACGAACTGCTGTTCTTTTGCGGGGCTATTTCACTGTTTTTTCTCACATTCAGTTTGGTTCTATTCTATCTCATCAGCCCAGTAACTGTATCGGAATGGTTTTTAGGCTCTCACAGTCTTGCGATTGAATGGCTCGTCATCGTGACCTGCTATGCCGTTACTTCAATCAAGTTTTTACTCTGTGTATTGCGCATGAATGACAAATCATTCGAGTACTCACTCAGTCAAGGTCTTAACAAAGGCATGCTTGTGATACTCATTGGCGTGGCTATTTTAGCGGGATTAACACAAAAGCAGTGGCTCATCGTTTGTACGCTAATTACGCAGATCGTTATGGTCAGTTATCTGTTCTGGATTGTAACTAAACATACTGAGCAGAAACTCACTGTCTGTTTTCCTCTGAATAAAGCAAAAACTGCACTGTTATTTAGCCTGCCTCTGATGGTTAACGGCGTAGCAATGTGGGCAATGAGCAGTATTGACCGATTTATGCTCAATAGTTTATCGACACAATTTGAATTGGCTTTATACAGCGTCGCGTTTAATTTCGCCACCGCTGCCACTATCGTTTATGCTGTATTTTCTGCAGCTTGGGCACCACATATCTTCAAAATGATCGAAGGCGACAATCATAATATTGAAGAGTATCAACGTGTTTTAAGGCACATACTTCATATCGTAATTGCCTTGGCGTCTCTTTATGGCTTATTCAGTTGGATTGTCGTATTGATACTGCCAAATGAGTACGCAGCGGTACAGTACATCCTGGTCGGTTGCTCTCTTGTACCACTGATTACAGCCCTTGCAGGCATTTCAACTGTCGCAATTCAGGTGACCAAAAAAACGTCAAAAATTGCTTTTTGCGCAGGTATTAGCCTCATCATCAACATTCTCCTAAACCAGTGGCTCATTCCACAATATGGCGCAGTCGGTGCCACCATAGGTTCTGGTGGCGCTGTTGTCGTCTACTTCATTGCCGTTTCTCAAGCAGCCAAGTCCGAAGGCGCAAATTTAAACCTAACTCATGCTTATTGCGCCACTTTCATCCTGTTACTAGCAGGTGCTGTTGTTGCACTTGAAGTCGCACCAAACTGGCTTGCCACAACTATCTGGTTATTACCCCTAATTTATGTGATGCAACAAAACTGGACTTTGATCAGAAATGGCGTGAAACGCGGCTACGCAACACTCACAAGGAGCTATTCACTATGACGGGAAACGCACTGCGAGCCAAAGATGAAAATGCGCCAAATGCCATCATGTCCACCACGACTACGGGCCAAAAGATGAATATTCTGTTTCTAAGTCACACTTATATCGGCTGTCACTATGTTGTGGGCAGCCATCATTTATCAAAAGCCCTTGCTGAAATGGGCCATCGAGTTGTGCACATTCCTCACCCGTGGTCATCGGTTCATCAAATTGTTCGCGGTAGTCGTCGCAATTTAGTGACGGGTGAACTATCGCCAAACCGTTGGCAATTTCAAATCGGCGGATTTCTTCCCAGTAAATGGCATATGCTCGCGCTGAATTTTGACAATCATTCAAAAAATTTAGCCAATGAAATTTTGTCCTACTGCGATGAGATCAATATCAGCACATTTGATTACTGCTTCGTCGACGATCCAGTGTTTTGTCAAACGTGCAAATACCTTCCGATCAATAAAATGGTTTATCGCCCTACCGATATTTACCCTGAAATGCCACAAGGAAAAGCGTATAAAAAGGCTGATAGGCTATTAATGGAGAATTCTAGCCGTGTCGTCGCAACCAATGAGCAAATTCTTAAATATCATGGCATGGAGGACGCATCAAATACCTTTGTTTTGAACAATGGATTTGACCCCGTGCATTTTTCGAGCGGGCATCGCCCTTCTACCGAAAGTCCCTCAATGACCTCAGATTCTGATAGCACAAATAAAATGCTTTCAGTCTGTTATGTCGGTGCGCTAGATAAACGCTTTGACTATAAGCTTCTCAATGCCGCGGCGGCGGCCTGTAAAGAGGTGAAATTTGACATCTATTCTCCCAGTGATGCGGGCCCGCTCAACCACGAATTACCTAACATCCATTGTTTGGGCGCAGTTGACTACCAAACACTGCCATCAGTATTAACCCAATACGATTTGTTAATCATGCCTTTTACTTTTGATTTGAGTAATCGAGGTCGCAGCCCGATGAAATTATTCGAATACGCGGCATCCAACGTTCCGATCCTAGCACCAAGTTATATGAACACTTTTGGTATTGAAGACGTGACTCTTTACGCCAATTTAGACGAGTTTATTGCGGCACTTAAAAAGGCGCGCATTAATCCGCAACTAAATCGTGATATGGACATATTAAAACCCCACAGCTGGACACGCAAAGCCGAGCTATTACTTGAGTTTGTGGAAGGAGACGTATCATGAAAGTGATTCATGTAGTCAGGCAATTCTCACCTGCAATTGGTGGCCTTGAAAACTTTGTTTTTGATCTCATTAAGGCCCAACTAGCACAAGGCATAGATGCATCTGTCGTCACACTCGACAGACGTTATGACTCTGGCGAAGCATTGGCGCCAAGTGAGCGGATTCAAGGCATTCGAGTCGAGCGGATACCGTTCTTCGGCAGCTATAAATACCCCATCGCTCCCAAGGTACTGTCAACCATTCGTGAAGCTGATATCGTTCACGTGCATGCGATTGATTTTTTTGTTGATTACTTAGCTCTGACACATTTTATTCATAAAAAACCGATGGTGGTATCAACCCATGGCGGTTTTTTCCATACCAAGTTTGCTAAAAATCTAAAAAAAGCCTATTTCAATACGATTACTCGTGCATCTTTGACTCGCAGTCGTCGTATCGTGGCCTGCAGTGAAAATGATCAAAACCTGTTCGCTACCTTAAACCCAAGAAAAACTCAACTGATTGAAAATGGTGTTAATACCGCCAAATTCTATTCTGGCGTACCACAACATTTCACTAAGCAAATGCTTTTTATTGGACGTTTTTCTGATAACAAACGAATCGATACGTTAATCAAATGGTTTGTTGAAATCGTTCAACACGACCCTCAGTTCCATCTTGTCATTGCTGGCAAAGATTGGGATAACAACCTGAAAATGCTTGCGAGCTTAGTCAATCAACACCTGCTCACCAGCAATATCCATTTTAAACTCGAAGCGACCGAAAACGAGCTCAGTGAACTGGTTGCCAATAGCTCATTTATCGTAAGCGCCTCTGAATATGAGGGCTTTGGGATGACCATTATTGAGGGTATGGCTGGCGGTCTTATTCCTATCATGTCGAATATTGAAAGTTTTCAGAAAATCCACCAATCGACTGGTTGTGGTTGGATCGTCGATTTTGAAAAGTCCGGCTCAGCACTGCACTGGTTAGAACAATTTAATCAACGCGACGATATTCTCGAACTAAAACGCACGTCTATTGCTGAGGCACAAAGATACAGTTGGCCGTTCGTTTCGCAGCAATTCACTCAGGTGTACGAGGATGTATTGGCGTAATTGGATGAGATCAAGCCCACAAACTTGCTTTGTTGCAAGTCCGTAAGAAAACCAATGAGTAAGAGAGCACATTATGGATAGACAACTCTTTCAAAAAGTCTCGGTTCATCAAGACGCTGGCAATGCACTGATCGACTCCTTAGTTGAAACGCAGCGTCCTATCACCATTGGCTTTCTTAACCATCATGGGGCAAATTTGTGTCACGATAACGACGATATCAAAAATAATTTCAATGAGTTAGATGTGCTTCTTAGAGATGGCATTGGTATCAAAATAGCCATGTCTCATCTAAAAATGGAACCGGGAGATAACCTCAACGGCACTGACTTTATTCCAACATTACTCAAAAAATGCAAAACCAAACCTTTAAACGTGATCGCCTTTGGCACGCAGGAGCCTTGGCTATCAAAAGGGTTAAATGCACTGGGTTTAGATCCCTACATATCCTGTGTTGAGAATGGTTTTCATCAAAGTTCGTATTACCTTGAGAAATACAAAAACTCACTCCAACCCAAGTCCCTTAATGTTGTTCTATTAGCAATGGGAATGCCCAAGCAGGAACATCTAGCGGCACAACTCAAAACACTGAGTAATGCACCCGTGCTGATTATTTGTGGTGGCGCAATTTTAGATTTCCAAGCGGGCCGGTTTCAGCGCGCGCCAAATATCATAAGACAATTTGGCTTAGAGTGGGCGTACCGTTTGATTAAAGAGCCCAAAAGGCTGTTTCGACGGTACGTTATTGGAATTCCGCTGTTTTTTAAACGTATGATTTTCATAAGCGAATAGGTGATATTTTGCAGCACGTCGTCAATGTAAAGCCATCACTGTTTCACCAATATCAGCATTTGATTATCGCTGCTATTGCGTTCTTGGGCGTCACTTACAACGCAATTTTTGCCTTTATATACTCCCATATTGGCATTATCAACGAGGGCCACGTTGTTCTTGCTGAACTTGCACTGTCGTTTGCTTGCATCTGCATTATTGTGGTTAATGGTATAAAAAAAGACGATGAGTTAATCATCGCCTTTGGTGCTACCGTCCTTATTTCAGCGGTGCTTATCTATATTGCGTCTAGCCTAGTAGCAATGAACATGATCAGAAACTTTCTCATCGTGATTGTGTTTACCATGGTCGGTTTCAGAATAAATAAGCAGGTATTCCATCAACTTATATATGTTATTTCGGCAATTGTACTTGCTGTATTAGTGATTGAAATGAGCTCAGTCGAAACGTATGTGGGGCTCTTTTCTCCAGCGAAATACTATGAGGCAACGCGAGGACTAGAAGTTCAAGAGTTTAATGATAAAGGGCTTTTTGGCAATGCGCTGGCTATAGAAGGTCGATTTAATTTTGGTTTTTTCAACTCACACCGGACTTCTTCCATCTTTCTAGAACAGGTCTCATTTGCCAATTATCTTGCCGTTATATCTATCTATACCACTGTATTTTGGCAGGAGCTAAAAACCAATCGAAAGGTACTCTATATCGCGCTTATCGTACTTGGCGTCACTACTACAAACAGTAGAACATCAAGCACAATCGCGGTTATTTGTTTGATTTTTTATCAATTATCAGCTGTCTCGCCGATGATCCTCAGTTTCATCAAAAAGACCACGCTCATCATGGTCTTTTCAACCGCATCTTTCGTCGCGTTTATGAATGACTTCGTCTATTCAGGTGATAATTTTGTGGGCAGAACCAGTTTAGGGATGAGTCACTTTTTTGAACTGACGTTATTAGATTATCTCGGTTTTGGCTGGAACAAACTGAATTTTCTCTGGGATAGTGGTTTTGGGTATTTGATTGCTTCAAGTACGATTTTTTCCGCTTTGGGCTTCATTGTATTCTTTCACGCCTATCTGAAACCAACGTCAAGAAAAGCCTTACTCCTTTCATCATTGGTGGTCATTTATATCTCGTTGAACTGGGTGATAGGCGGTAATGCAATATACTCTATGAAAACAGCGCCCATATTATGGATGGCTTTTGGTCTTGTTAAATCAGAAGAAAAAGTGACGCACCCTGTTGAGAGTGACTTATAGGAGGTTTGCATGACTACTGATAAAACCGTATGGGTTGATTATGTTAAAGGTATTGGCATCATTTTGGTTGTGCTTGGTCATGTCATTCGAGGTTTAGACTCTGCAGGCCTCGATATTCCCTATTTTAAAGAAGTCGACACCGTCATTTATAGCTTTCACATGCCATTATTTTTCTTTATTTCTGGCATGTTTTTCACCCAATCCTTTAATAAACGAGGTGCTAAAGGGTTAACATTTACCAAAATTGACATCCTCGTCTACCCTTATGTGGTTTGGTCGTTACTTCAAGGCAGCATTGAAGTGCTGCTCTCAGCCTACACCAATGGTGACGTTTCAATGCTGCGAGTTCTATCTCTTTGGTCTCCTCGGGCTCAATTCTGGTTTTTACATGTCCTGTTTATCATTTTCGCCCTATCATCATTGATATTTTATCTTTCAGGAAAACGCGGCGCATTGGTTCTCTCCGCATTCTCATTTGGATTGTTTTTTTTACAGAATATTCCTAGCGTCTCTCCTAATTTTGAATACCTTTATCACCAGTTTTCAAACCACTTCATCTACTTCACTCTTGGCATTTTATACGTCCAAGTGACTAATAATAAAGTTATGACTCCGTTGAAATTACCTTTCACTTTCGCGCTGTCACTCTTTCTACTTGTTCAATATGTCCTTTTAAGTGAATGGTCATATACAAGCGCTCTCTGGTTCAAACTGACCGTAGGTATTATTTCAATCGCCTTTGTTATTAAATTGGCACAATTATTCGATGCCTTGCGCTTTACTGCAATATATCTCATTGGCATTGCCTCAATGGAGATCTATTTAATCCACATTCTCACTGGCAGTGGCGCTAGAGTCGCTTTATTTAAGCTGGGAGTAGAACAAGTCTATGTTCACATTTTGATCGGTACAGCGATGGGAATCTTAATTCCCATGGCGTTTAAATCTGTCTGCCAATTTTTTGGCGTGAAGTATTTGTATAGTGCTCCGATAAGTCGTCTGTTCTCACGACAAATCGAAACCAAACAGGCGCAGCCCTAATACGCCATCTTCGTTTAACAACAAAGTACAGTAATGGAGGTCCATTATGCTCATTCCAGTAATATTAGCCGGCGGTACGGGCAGTCGTTTGTGGCCGCTATCACGCGAGCTTTATCCCAAGCAGTTCCTCAATGTGAACGGCACTCACAGCATGCTGCAAAATACGCTAGCGCGTTTACAGGGACTAGAGCACGGCGCGCCCCTACTGATTTGTAACGAAGAACATCGATTTATTGTTGCTGAACAGATGCGTGCAGGTGGTTTTCAACACGCAGGAATCATACTTGAGCCCATGCCCAAAAATACCGCACCTGCAATTACGCTAGCAGCACTAGAAGCTATTCAACAAGAACACGATCCGCTGCTTCTGGTCATGCCCGCAGATCAGCTTATCGATAATCACCTCGCATTTCACCGTGCGGTATCGCTGGGAGAATCCAGTGCAATGCAAGGAAAATTAGTCACCTTTGGCATTGTTCCCACCAAAGCAGAAACAGGATATGGGTACATTCAACGCGGTGAGCCTGCTGAAGAATTCAGTGACAATTATGCAGTAAATAAATTTGTCGAAAAGCCAAACTCCGATTTAGCGCAGTGTTACGTTGATTCCGGCGATTACTATTGGAATAGCGGTATGTTTCTCTTTCGGGCATCCGCTTTCATCGCAGAACTCGAACGTCTTGCGCCAGAGATGCTTTCTGCATGTCAACAATCCCTCAATACATCGACTTCTGACATGGAGTTTATTCGACTCGATAAAGAGGCTTTCTCACGCTGCCCTTCCAACTCCATCGATTATGCCATCATGGAAAAAACCTCATTAGCCACCGTCGTTCCATTAGATGCAGATTGGAATGACATTGGCTCTTGGTCTGCGCTCTGGGAGGTTTCACACAAAGATGCACAAGAGAACGTCACAACCGGCGATGTGCTCGCTATCAATTCAACTGAAAATTACCTGCATGCCGAAAATAAATTGGTTGCAACTGTCGGCGTCAATAACTTAGTGGTGGTTGAGACCAAAGACGCCATTTTGGTCGCTGACAAAGACCAAATTCAAGACGTGAAAATGGTGGTTAATGACCTTAAAAAAATGGGACGCTCTGAGCACGTGCATCACCGCGAAGTTTATCGCCCTTGGGGTAAATACGACACGATAGATAGCGGTTCTCGTGACAACGTCAAGCGTATCACCGTCAAACCCGGTGAAAAGCTATCAATTCAAATGCATCATCATCGCTCTGAGCACTGGATCGTCGTGTCAGGAACCGCGCTCGTCACCAAAGGCGATGAAACCAGCTTAATTACCGAAGATGAATCGACCTACATTCCGCTTGGTACGATTCACGCACTTGAAAACCCTGGAAAAATCCCACTTGAAATGATTGAAGTCCAAACCGGTAGCTACCTCAGTGAGGACGATATTGTCCGCTATGAAGACAGATACGGCCGTATCGACAATCCCCCTGCATTGGATTAAAAGGAGCACATTATGTTAGTTTCAGGAACAGTGATTGAACAATCTAGTGTCTCATTTGGAACCAGCGGTGCACGAGGCTTAGTAACGGCCTTTACGCCAAATGTATGTGCGGCCTTTACTCACGCCTTCATAGACGCTTTGCAGCAAGAACGTAGCGTTACTCAAGTTGCGCTTGCAATAGATAACCGTCCCAGCAGCTATTCAATGGCTCAGGCGTGCGCCGCAGCCCTATGCCAGCAAGGTATCGACGTTCATTATTACGGCGTTGTTCCCACCCCTGCCCTCGCACGCGCAGCAATGACGCGCCATATTCCGGCCATTATGGTAACAGGCAGTCATATCCCTTTTGATCGCAATGGTCTCAAGTTTTACCGCGCCGATGGTGAAATCACAAAAGAGGATGAAGCTCGTATTTTGGCAGCGCAACATCGCTATCCGCCGTTACATGAATTACCCGATTTAACGATTGACTCCTATGCGCTCAACCATTACCTCGAACGCTATGTCCCTTTGTTTGAAAGTGATTTTCTAGCAGGAAAACGCATTGGTATTTATGAGCACTCAAGCGCTGGGAGGGAAATATATCACCTTTTATTTCGAGCTTTTGGAGCAGAAACCATCTCGCTAGAGCGTTCTGATACCTTTGTTCCTATTGATACCGAAGCGGTGGCAGATACCGACCGCATCAAAGCCAAAACATGGTCACAGAAACACCAGCTTGATATGATTTTCTCGACTGACGGAGATGGCGACAGACCACTCGTCGCTGACGAAAATGGCGAGTGGTTACGCGGTGATATTCTCGGTTTACTTTGCGCGCAAGCACTTAACGTCGATGCTCTTTCAGTCCCGGTCAATTGCAACTCAATAATCTATCAGTCGCCATCCATTCATCGTGTCATTTTAACCAAAATTGGCTCGCCTTATGTTATTGCCGAGTTTGAGCAACTCAAATCATCCAATCTCGTCGTTGCCGGCTTTGAAGCCAATGGTGGTTTTCTGCTTGCTAGCGATACATTAGTGAATGGCAACAGTCTCAAAGCGCTACCAACCCGCGATGCCGTATTACCTGCGTTAATGCTGTTGTATGCAGCTCGTAACACCTCGATCTCCAACCTTGTCAATACACTGCCAAAACGATTTACCCACAGTGATAGGCTGACAAATTACGCGGTTGAAAAAAGTCGTCAGCTTATTGCTAACGGTGAGAATCAGCCCGAAAGTCTCATTGAACGTTTAGGTATTGAGGGGGTATCCGTTAAAGCAAAAGACATGACCGATGGTTTACGGTTGTCACTTTCAGATGGCGCCATTATTCATCTGCGCCCGTCAGGAAATGCACCTGAGCTACGCTGCTACGCTGAGGCCAACACCTCTAACAAAGCACAAGCCCTAGTCAATAAGGCGATAGCAATGCTCGCTGCCGAACACCAGTAGATAATTATAGAAAGGCAAACACTATGGTCCCGTCACGGTTTCCAGCTAAGATCACCCTCACGAGATTATTGGCGAGATGGCATCGCAGCCTTTGGTCCTTATTATTTTTATTGGTCATGGCGCTATTTGGGTGTGCGACTCACAGTGAAACTCAACTGCCTCAAAAAGGCGCATTTGAGCCTCCTTATTTTGGCGTCAATCTGTCTGGTGCAGAATTCAATACTCAAGCACTACCCGGTCGATATGACTTCGACTATACCTACCCTGATGTTCAAGACGTTGATTACTTCATGGGAAAAGGGATGACGATTTTTCGTCTCCCGTTCCGCTGGGAGCGCATTCAACACGAGACTTTTGATGAGTTAAACCAGCAACAATTGCAGCACATCGACCGACTTGTACGGCACATCACCGCTAAGGGCGCGCTCGTTATCCTCGACCCCCACAATTTCGCGAGATATTACGGCAACGTAATTGGTGAGAAAGACCTGCCAATTTCAGCCTTTGCGGATCTTTGGACGAAGCTTGCACGCCACTATAAAAACAACCCAAACGTGCTCTTTGGCCTAATGAATGAGCCCTCTGGAATGTCCTCAGAACTTTGGCTCGAAGACGCTAACGCTGCCATAGCGGCAATACGAGCTACGGGTGCAAACAATCTTATCCTCGTTCCAGGCAATGGATTCTCGGGCGCATCTTCGTGGTTTGGTAGCTGGTACGGCACACCAAATGCAGAGGTATTATTGTCAATTGAAGATCCTCTCGATCATTACATTATTGAAGTTCATCAGTACCTCGACGCAAATTCATCCGGCACATCCACAACGTGCGTCGAAGCCGAACGATTGCAACGATTTACCGATTGGCTAAAGACCCACAATAAAAAAGCGTTTTTGGGAGAGTTTGGTGCGGCTGATACTCCTGAATGCCGTCAAGCCTTAGCAAAAATGTTGGATCATATTAATGCGAATCAGGCCGTTTGGTTAGGTTGGACTTGGTGGTCTGCAGGCCCATGGTGGGGGTCATACCCCTTTTCGCTACAGCCATCTAACGGAAAAGACAGACCGCAAATGCGATTATTAGAACACTACATGCAACAAGCAAAATCACCGAGTTCTATCCAAGGAGATCAACAATGAAAATCAACTCAGCGATCACCCTGGCGATATTAGTGGCAGGCACGGCACTTCTGCTCACCAGCTTTTCTGTGATCCAAATGGAACGTTCACTCATCAATCACGCGTTAGAAAAAAACCTTTACGAATACGAAGCGTTTTATCGTGCTTCACTGTCCAACACACAAACAACACCACCTAGTGTTAATATTAATGAGCTTGAGCCTCATTGGCTGACATCCCCGCATAATATTAATTTATCGGTTAAAAATCTCGAATGGGCGGAGTTTTTTAACCCAAATCTGAATACAAAAAATTATCGTACGCTACTTTTAGAAGAGAGCATCCGTTTACGGCCGACTTGGCCTAGCACTTATTTTGAGTTGCATCAAACACTCCAAGGGAGCCCGAGCGAGTTAGGAACTTCGGAACAAGTCCTATCACTTGGAGCGCGATTTGGGCCATTTGAGCCCTCTGTCAATTTTACCTATGTTGAAAGGCAACTTGAACGATGGAAAACGCTCTCATTTGATGAAAGAGCCACAACGCTCGAACAGCTGGGTGGCTTGCTTAAAGCGTATTACACTCACGATGAACTTCGCGGTTTGATTGCAAAAAGCACACAAATTCATCGCATTTGTTCGACAACCCAGTTTTATAACATTTGGATTCCCGAATGCTATTAATAAGCACCCTGTTTCATCTTATCAACTGCTACACTTTCAGCATGACTGAGCCTGCATGGCTATTTCGGCCAAGAGCTAACAAAGACAGTTTCCCACGCAGACAACCATGATGGTTCTTCGATAATTGAAAAGGATGTTTTTATGAGCAAACATTTCATCACTCAACTGATACTGATCACGTCAACAATGATCTCTTCCTTCAGCTACGCAATGACCGATGAAGAGAAAAACAGTTTACTGCAGCAGTTGAATAATAACGCCGACCCCCAGTCTTATTATTCTATTTTTCGCAACAACTGTGACAATACACTTGAGCTGCTCGAGGCTATGCTCACTAACAAAATGTTCACGAATCAAACGCCTAATACCGCAATGGCATTTCAATCTGCCTTTCGCGCTTGTCCGCATCGCGCCGTTGATCTCTCTGCATTGGGTCAGCAAAACTACCTCGACCAAAGTCTGATTGCTAAAGCCGCGATGCTAGCTGGCATTGATCCCACACAGTTGACAAAACTCTCCGAGACAAGCAGTAACAGGCAAACGCCAGCACCAACGCGGTTGGCCGTTGGCGGAAATGGTGGAACAGGCTTGAGTTCCATCTCACCAAATTGATTCGTTCAAACACTCAGGTGCCCTATGCAAAGCGCTTATCTTAAGAAATACGATAATTGGTTGTTTTACTCTTTGATTGCATTACTCATCTGGTTACCAATACCGTTAGGAAGCAATCGAGAGTTCGCATGGGGTATAGCCCAAATATGGATATCTTTACAAGCAGTTATCACCATCATCCTCTACCGAAACCACTTGCCAACCAAGCGTTTTTCCCAATACAAAGCGCTCATCTGGGGCTTGGTTTTTTTTCAGGTATGGGTCGCATTACAAATTGTACCAATACCTCTTCAATGGCTTGAATGGATATCTCCTGACAGTGCGGAGATCTATACATTAGTCGATTCGCAATATGGGTATATTTCACTAGATAGACAGATGACACTGGCTGCACTCGCCAAAGGTATCGCGTACTGTTTATTTCTATTTAATACCATTGTCGTGGTATCAACCTCTAGAAGGTTGAAATACGCCTGCGTCGCTCTAGTGATCAGTGGGACATTTCAAGCGCTCTATGGCGCGTTCACTATTTTGCTAAAATTGGAAACCAGCACAGTCTTTAATGTGCCAGTTGGTGATGTTGCTACTGGCTCTTTTATTTATCAAAACCACTACGCCAATTACCTTCTAATGACCATATGTATTGGTATCGGACTTGTGATCACGCAGCTGCATACCTCAGAATCTGGTACTTGGGCGGTGCGCATTGACAGGTTGCTCACCAGTATACTAAGCCCGAAGATGTTCATTCGATTGTGTTTAATATTCATGACCATTGCGCTAGTAATGAGCCATTCTCGAATGGGCAACGCTGCCTTTTTTTGCGCGACCACAATTGGTGGTGTTTTAGCTTTATGTCTGTATCAAAGACGGCCCAGAGCATTGACCGCGCTTATTGTCAGTATCATCGCCATTGATTTGGTCATCATTGGCGCACTATTTGGCTTAGGTGAAGTGCAGCAACGGATTGCCGAAACCTCTTGGCTTGCAGAATCGCGCGATCAGGTTTACTCATGGTCACTTGGCATTATTCAAAATTTTCCATTTACCGGAACTGGCATGGCAAGCTTTTATACTGTCTTTCCCGGCTATGAGCAAAGTTACCTCGGATTCTATGATTTCGCCCACAGTGAATATATACAGTTTGCTGCAGAAGCTGGCCTGCCTGCCACTGTGTTACTTGGCTCAGTAGTACTCTATAGCCTAGCAAAATGTGCAGTAACTCTACACAGGCGCCATAGCCGAACAATGAAAGGAATTGCGCTTGGCGCCCTTATGGCGATTATCGGTATGTTAATCCACATCGGGACCGATTTTGGGCTTCAGCCCATGGCCAATGCGATCACCTTTATATTTGTCCTTTTCTTAGCCAATGCGACTGCGGTTGTTCCCGCCAAAACCGTCGAGCCAGAGTTGATCTTGCCACACGAGCCAGCAACACCTGCAAAGTCACTCTAAGTCGCTTGCGTGCCTCTACCCAAACAAATCGGAGGTGCAGGTAGCCGGCAAATTAATAAAGCCTCAAAGCATAGCTGCACTATGTGATGAGGTTTGAGGTTTGTGACAGCCAGCTAACAACCCTATAACTTCAACTGAAAAGGGTATAAAAGCCGAAGCGTTTGCATCTGCTCATCAAACATTTGAACGCATTCTGCGTTTAACATGGGGTCAATTAAAATGATAAAATTCAATAAAATCGTTGTAGTCTGTACGGGAAATATTTGCCGCTCTCCAATGGCCGAAGCGCTTCTTAAAGCGAAATTACCATTCAACTCAATTTCGTCTGCAGGCCTTGACGTGCTAAATAATGATTTAGATGGGCAAGATGCAGCCGATAATGCGCAGCAAATTAGCAAAAAATTCGGGTATGACCTCTCTTTACACCGTGCAAAACAGTTGACGTCTTCGATGGCTGAAGAGCACGATCTCATTCTTGTTATGACACAATCTCAACTTGACCAAATTGCAGTGCGCTTTCCAGGCTGTGCTGGCAAAGCGTTTCTGATTGGCCAATGGATTGGAGTGAGCACCATACAAGACCCACTACACAGTAATTTGGCCAGCTTTAACGCCTGTTTTTTACAGTTAGAAAAAGCGATAGAGAGCTGGGAAATAAAATTACGCGCTTTATCCAAACAACCTAAAGATTCAGGTCAACGGCATCCAATCAAAGCTTCTGAACATAGATAAATCCTGTTCAAAAGAGTGCGCCTTCCGTTACCCCAAACAACGTGGAGATGCAGCTAGGCGGCAAACGAACAAAGCCTCTGAGCACTTCGTGAACATAAACGAACTATGTGATGAGGTTTGCAAGAGCCAGCCAACACCGCTGCAACTTTAAGTAGGACAGGTATTGAAGGCGCGTTTTAGTGTTCTCAACCGCGCTGATACCCAAACAAGGTCAAGATGCAAGCGCCAGAGCCTAGGTTCTGGACCGAGGCTAAGGCAAACAACGCAGCGTGCAGCTAAAAATCTACACTCTACTGGACTTAAACCATTTCATCTTGTCAGATTTCAGTGACAACATTGGCTGTTCCAAATATTTCCACGATAGAATCGCTACAACTGTCACGCTTAAAATAGTAATAACGACGTTGGTTGCGGGAGTGAACATATTGATGCTTAATAGAAAATTTATTGCAATCATATGATAGATATAAATTCCGTAAGAAATGTCATTTCCTTTTAACACATTACCAAATTTATTCACATAGCTATAAGCGGCGGAAATCACTAGCAGTGATAAGAAGAAGGCCGAAATTGGATTTATCGCGTTGCCTTGGTTAGTGATGCCAAAGTACCCCGTAGCAAAAACAATTACCAAATATACCATTAACCAGTGCAACACTTTATTTGCTAAAAACCGCTCTACAAACCACATATTTTTCTGCAAAACCACGCCAAATAGAAACATATTAAGATAAGGTATGATTGTCACTGAAAAAAGTTTGAAGATGAGGATATCGCCAAGCACTGGTTGGAAGTAATATCTAAGGTAATTTATCACTGAAAACAAAATAACAAACGAAAATAAAATAATGTTACTCCAATTACACTTCCTCATAATGACATAAATAATGGGTATCAGTAGGTAAAACTGCAATTCAATAGGGATTGTCCACAAGCTCCCGTTTAACCCACCAGCGCCGTAACCTTTGAAAAATTCTGGATTGTAAAACTGCCCGATCGTCAATTGCGCAACTAGCCACGTAAAAAACTCAACGTTAAACACCTCAAAAGTGTATGTTAGAGACGCGACAAACAGAGACAGAAACAAGCAAAACCAAAGAGCTGGATAGATTCTCAACACTCGATTTTTAATATACTGACTTAAAGAAGGACTCCGTTCCCAAGAGGCCGATATAAGAAACCCACTAATAACAAAAAATATCGGCACGCCGGGTAAATAAACCGATAATGGAATTCGAGAAAAACCAAAGTAATCTAACGAATGCCCCATTAGCACTTGAAAAGCGGCAAATAGCCGTAATAAGTCAAAATTATTAAGTCTAAAACTGAATTGTTCGCCTTTTCTCAAAAATAATGATGCTTTATCAGCATTGAGACCATCATAAAAATCATTCTTCCCACCTGAAATATCATCCTTATTTGTCACAGAAATTGATTTAGATTCATCCACTTCCTTTTCCATTTAATCTATCCTTCGGTCCCAATAACGTGATTCGCGGTAATGAATATATTTACCGCGTTTTAACTGAATGCTTTAGTGGCTAGTTTTCATAATCGAAGGCATATACCCACGTGACGTTAAAGTGTGCAACATTACCAAGATAACTTGATTATCAATACATAGCCTGCGCCCTAACCATAAAAGACCATCGTTTGTTCAAATTCAAGCTGAGTTGCATATCAATTGTCTGTTGAAGGCTCTATTCATCATCGATTATTGCAAATAATGATTTACTTAAATTCCTATTGATTTGCCCCAAATTTCTGGTAAATTTCCCGTCATTAGTAATCCAGTTACTGATAACCAAGCGTTTAGAACAAATGCAACACCTTGTTTTAAAGCTTGTTCCGATGAAAGCGCACAGGAGAGAGGCATGCCAAGAGCATGCCCGCCGAAGATTTAATAATTTCAGGCAAAGTGGACTGACGCTGGAGGAGCCTCTGGAGAGAGCCAAGCAATTGGCCGCCGAAGGAGCAAGATCTATCTAATTCTTTTATAAGAATTTATTGGTCGAATCTCTCAGGCAAAAGGACAGAGGAGTGGAAAGCGACATGTTGTATTGGGCCGTTTCTTTTTACGTCTCAATGTTTGCTCTTTTTTGCACAGTTTCAGCCCTTTCCCTCTTCTCCTTAGTACTTATGTATTCATTAAGGGGAATTTCATGCAAGACCTTCACAACTTTCTTACCGCAGCCAACAGTTTTGTTTGGGGACCACCACTACTCATTCTTTTAGTGGGTACGGGTATCTATTTCACATTTCGCCTCGGCTTACTTCAGTTCCGTTATTTACCAACCGCTTTCAAGATGATCTTCTCCAAAGAGAAATCAGACAATTTGCACGGTGACGTTTCAAGCTTTGCCGCCCTTTGCACCGCTCTTTCTGCCACTATAGGTACGGGTAATATCGTTGGTGTGGCAACCGCAATTAAACTTGGCGGCCCAGGTGCGCTGTTTTGGATGTGGCTAGCTGCCCTTTTCGGCATGGCAACCAAATACGCCGAGTGTTTGCTTGCGGTTAAATATCGTAAAGTGGACGATAAAGGCCAGATGATCGGCGGCCCAATGTTCTATCTCGAACATGGCGTTGGCTCAAAATTTTTAGCCATCTTGTTTGCGGTTTTTGCGTTAGGTGTAGCGTGTTTTGGTATCGGTACTTTTCCGCAAGTCAACGCCATCCTAGATGCGACTGAAATTTCATTTGGCTTTGACCGCGAGCTGTCTGCGGTTGTGCTCACTTTGCTGGTAGCAGGTGTGACCCTTGGCGGCATCAAATCCATTGCCAATGTCGCCGGCAAAATCGTACCAACAATGGCGCTATTTTATGTGCTAGCTTGCCTAAGCGTTATCATCATGAACGGAGACAAGCTGCTTGGCGCTGTCGAATTAGTACTTGTGTCTGCGTTCAGTTCAACCGCGGCAACGGGTGGCTTCCTTGGTGCGAGCATTATGCTTGCGATCCAATCTGGTATTGCTCGCGGCGTATTCTCTAATGAGTCAGGTCTTGGTAGCGCGCCAATGGCGGCGGCGGCAGCAAAAACAGACTCGTGCGTACGCCAAGGTTTGATTTCAATGACGGGTACATTTATTGATACCATCATCATTTGTACCATGACTGGACTTGCGCTGATTCTTACCGGCGTATGGCAAGGTGATTTAGCTGGTGCAGCTATGACGACTCATGCGTTTGCACTTGGCCTAAACGCAGATACCTTCGGCCCAATGCTTGTCTCTATCGGACTTATCTTCTTTGCTTTTACCACTATTCTTGGTTGGAATTACTATGGTGAACGCTGCGTTGTCTATCTGATGGGCACCAAAGCTGTCTTGCCTTATAAGATTATCTTTGTTTGCCTTGTCGCATCTGGCGCGTTCTTAAAGCTCGATATGATTTGGATTTTAGCTGACATTGTAAATGGTCTAATGGCAGTACCAAACCTAATTGGTCTTGTTGCCCTACGTCAGGTGGTGATTGACGAAACGCGCATCTACTTCGCCTCAATGAAAAAAGACGAAGAACACAACGCCGTTAACGCTTAATCACTCAAGTGAAATGCAAACGCCCGCTATACGATGCGGGCGTTTTTGTTGATAACGCAAAAATTATCAGAAAAATATTTACGACCCGCACTTAAGGCGCCAACAGCAATTTGCCGCCGAGAAGGATCAGTATCACCGCCGTTGTTCCTTCCATTCCGGTAATAAAACCGCGGCTGTTGAGTAATTTTTTCGCACCATTAAGCATTCCAGCAAGCCCACACTGCCATATCATTGCGATAATAAAATGTACAAGCGCTAGCACAAGGGATTGAATAATTGGCGAGCCTTGCGGATGAATAAATTGGGGCAAAAAGGCAAAATAAAACACCGCCGTTTTGGGGTTGAGCACGTTAGACAAAAAGCCTTCACGCAAAGAACAAATTCGATTTAACGTTCTCGCCTCTTGCCTGCCCACTTCTATGCCCTGTGCACCGCGTAGTATTGAACGCACGCTGGTAATACCAAGCCAAATCAAATAGAGCGCACCGACACTTTTCACCGCTTGAAATAACGATGGCGATTGCGCCAAAACCGCAGAGACACCAATTGCGGAAAGCGTCGCGTGCACAAATAGCCCACAACAAATACCCAAGCTCGTAATACAGCCGTCTTGAAACCCACCTCGGCTGGTATTGCGGAGCACAAGCGCGGTATCCAGCCCTGGCGTCAGCGTTAAAATCGTGATGGCAACAATAAACGCTTCAAAATTAACCAATTCCATTGACTTACTTAAAAATGAGAACCAAAACTATTGAATACCTCGAAACGCAAAAATAAACAATCGCTACGCAGCAACTCTTTGGCATTCTGTCAGTCACTTTAAGACGTTAACTCGGCGAGATTCCTCATAAAAAGCACCGCATCTTAGAATGAAACCCATACACCTAAAACCACGACGGTATATACTCAGCAAATAATACGTTTGTGAGAACAATGGAATGAATGCCTACCAAAAATTACTCGAACACACTCATCAAATCAGTCACTTTTCTCATCTCGCGGCGATCTGTGGTTGGGAACAGTTGCCATCATAGGTACATCTACTTTAACCTTATGAAGGTTAACAATTGAGCATGGATGAAAAATGATTTTTGGGTACATACGAGTTAGTACAGAAGAGCAAGCTAAGAAAGGTCGCTCTGGCATCAACAGACAAAAAAAGTTCATCACAGAAAAAGCAGAATCTCTCGGGTATAACGAGTCCGACATTGTTCTAATTGACGACTCTGGCATTAGCGGTTTTGGTAAGAAAGATAAAACCAACATTAAAACCGGGAACCTTGGTAAATTTTTGGCTGAAGTAGATCAAGGGAAGCACGAAGGTAGTATATTTTTAGTCGAGAATATAGATCGTCTATCTCGTGACTTTACCGCTGGTATGACCGCTGTACTCAAACTTAAAGATCATGATATTACAGTAATCACACGAGACGGAGCCTTTGACACTCTATCTAGTAAGCTTATCACGACCATTTCCCCAGTACGCTCACAAGAAGAATCTGATGCAAAAAGTGAAAAAATCACAGAATCATATGACACACGCATCAGCGAAGTAAAAAGTGGGATAAAAAAGCAGTTTAATCAAGTTCCAAATTTTTACACGTGGAATGGTGAATGTTACATAATTGATCCGGAGTATCACAAAACAATTCTTAGGTGTGTCGAGTTATATCTACAAGGTCAAGGTTACCGAATAATTGCCAAAACTCTCAATGCAGAAAAACGAAAAGGGTCAAAGGAAAATATTTTTTGGCAAAGTTCTCACGTATCTGCTCTACTTTCCCACAAAAGCTTGATGGGTGATTATCATATTAAAAATCAAGTAATTGAAGGTTATTTCCCTGCCACGCTAGATCTTGATACTTATGCACAACTAAAATTAGCTCTTTCTCGCAGAAAAGCATTTGGTCGTGGCGGAATACCTTTTAATCTGACTTTGATTACAGCCCTCGGAGGTATTACCAAGTGTGGTAACTGCAAAGGTGCCTTAGTCAAAACGCGGACTCGGTATAATACATTTTCGATTAGATGTAAAAAATGCATCACTGAAGCAGATGGGAAGAACACGTTTGGTTCAGCACTATTATCTCCAATTGAAAATGCGGTGCTAAATTATAGTCTAAACACGAATATTGAAGAGGATAAGTTTGATGAAGATGACCAAATTGAGTTTTGCAAGGTTGAAATTTCAAGACTAGACAATGTGATCAATAGTGCATTTCTTTTAGCGGAAGGAAATGATGAACTAATGCCCATTGCTAGAGAAAGAGCCAATAACGCAAGCAAAAAACAAAAAGAAATAAAGATTAATCTAAAGAAACTAGAAACAAAGAAAAGAGCACTCGAAGCTAACAACCCTATATCTAAAGAATGGAAATCAAGCTCTGAATTATTAAATGAAAAGTTTTTAATTTCTAGCTCAATAGAAACTACCTCACTACCAAAAGAGATAAAAGTCGAAGAACTTGCTCAAGAAGAAATATCATACTTTAGAGACCTTATTTCAAAAACATATAAATCGATAGAAATATATTTCAATTCAAAAGCCGACGCTTCGATGATCGATATTTGCTTAACGCATCTGAGTTCAGAAAAAGTTATTACTTTACGACTAAGCAGAAAAGACAAAACCATACATACCATTTCCTTACAATTATCTTCAAAAAATCGTGGTGATACACGAGAAGAAAATGGACATCAGCTTGATTCAACCACTAACGAAACATCAGAGTTTGCAGACTTCAATATACTTGCAGAAGAAGCACAACAACAAAAACAGAGAGCTGATAACAACAGGTTCATAGAGAACTTCCTAAAAGAAAAAGCAACGAATAAGGACAAGAATAATGAGTAGTTTTGATAAACTAACCCACCACTTTCAAAGCATTTCAAATCTGCAACATGCCTACTCCATGCTTTCATGGGACAATGCTTCAGTAATGCCGTCAGGTGGTGCCGAAGCTCGTTCAAACGCTATCGCAGAGCTCTCTACGCTCATCCATCAAAAAATGACTTCTCCCGCTCTTGAGGAGTTGTTTTCAGAAGTAGAAGCCAACGATACAATAAACTCTGCTTCTGTTAGAGAAATGAAACGTCAATGGAGTCAAGCTACTGTATTACCTGAAGACTTAGTGAGAGCAAAATCGATAGCTGGAACTAAGTGCGAGCACGCGTGGCGTACACAGCGTGGCGATAATGACTGGGCTGGGTTTGAAAAAAACTGGGCTGAAGTCGTTAAATTGTCTCAAGAGGAGGCTCAGATACGAGCCCAAGCTAAAAATACGAGCCCCTATGACGCAATGCTTGATCTATATGAACCAGGCACCACATCAGAATCACTTGAGCTAGTATTCAATGATGTAAAATCTTGGCTACCTTTACTCATTGACCAAGTGATAGAGAAGCAAGCTTTTGAATTAGTCACCCTACCTCAAGGTCATTACCCAAGAGAAAAACAAAAGGCACTTGGCCTAGACGTAATGAAACTCCTACAGTTCGACTTTGAACATGGTCGATTGGACGAAAGTGTTCACCCATTTTGTGGTGGTGTCCCTTCAGATGTACGAATCACTACCCGCTACGATGAATCTGAATTTATACAAAGTCTGATGGGAATTGTTCATGAAACGGGCCACGCTCGCTATGAGCAAGGACTACCTAAGTCTTTAGCTGGACTACCCGCTGGCGAAGCCCGCTCAATGGGGATTCATGAATCTCAATCGCTATTTTTCGAGATGCAGATTGGCCGAAGCAATCCATTTATCGCGCATTTAGCTCGCCTTGCAGAACAGCACTTTGGCAGTTCCAATTCACAGCAATTCTCTCAAGACAACTTCCAAAAGCTTTACACTCGTGTGAAAAAAGACTTTATCCGTGTTGATGCAGACGAGCTAACCTACCCTGCTCACGTTATCTTGCGTTATGAAATCGAACGTGACCTTATCAACGGAAAAATTAAATACACCGATGTACCGGAACTTTGGAACCAAAAAATGCAGCAGTACATGGGGCTTTCTACCGAAGGTAATTTCAAGAATGGCTGTATGCAAGACATACATTGGACTGATGGTGCATTTGGTTACTTCCCTTCCTACACACTTGGAGCAATGTATGCTGCGCAATTTATGGCGGCGATGAGGAAAAACATCGATGTTGATAGCGTTATTGTTAGCGGTGACTTGACGCCGATCTTCAGTTGGTTGTCAGACAATATTTGGAGCAAAGGCAGTTTGCTAACGACTGATGAATTAGTCAAACAAGCGACAGGCGAAACTCTAAATCCCGCACATTTTAAAGATCATCTTCGCAATCGCTACTTATGATTGTGACCAAACAGCAGCCCGCTTGGCTGCTTAGATAAAAATATGACTGAAAAATAACAACTTGAGCTCGTTAAGCATCGTTGTGAACGCATCGACGAAGTCGATACTATCGAAGCTAACGAGTTCTTTGATTCTCTCGACAATAGTGAAAGCAACTGGTCACACTACCGCGAAGCGGGCCAGTATCAATGTTAATATGTAGCGGCCCATAAGCGATTTTACTCACCCACAGTGCGGCAGTGACAAAGTCGCTTGCCCATTAAGGCGCGATAAAATCGCTTGGTGCTTGCAGTATTAGTACAGCTTATGCCGATAAGCTTTTGGAGGTAAAACAACTAGTCCTTCGACCAAGCAAACTTCTCAAATACTTTGTCTACTGGCGTGTGAGCAACGTGGTTTACGTAGTTGCTGATCACTTTTTGCGAAAGGCCAAGGATCACTTCTAGAACCTGTTGCTGAGCGTAACCCGCCGCAAAAAATGCCGCTAAGTCTGATTCTGATACATTGCCACGCTTACGAACAACAGCAAGAGTAAAATCTTTTAGTGCTTGTAGCTTAGGTGTTGGCATCGCTTCATCGTTACGCAGTGCTTCTGTCAATGCAGGGTCAACCTTCATTGAGTGCGCAATACCAGTATGTGCTGGAACGCAGTAGTGACACTCGTGTTCAACGTTGATGGTTTGCCAAACCACAGTTAGCTCTTCAGCATCAAATGATGTATTGGTGAATTGCTGATGCAGTTGCGTGTACGCCGTTAGGAGTTGAGGAGACTCAGCCATTACCGCGTAAAGACCAGGAATCATACCCATTTGCTTTTGTGCGCCGTCAAGAATTGCTTTGCTTTTCTCAGGTACAGACTCAACAGTGTGTAGTTTAAATTCATTCATTTTCTCTTTCCTATTCTTTAACTTGTTAACTTTACTGAGTTATTTTACTTCTGGCTCTAGCAGCACTTTGGTTACGAACAGACGAACAGTTGGCGCTACAATGGCTAAAACTAACAGTGCCGATGGCACCATTTGTGAAACTGCGTTTAACCATGCATCAAAGAATGCGCCGTTCTCTGGCAGAGTTTTAGCAACCATAATGGCTGGCATGCTAAGAAGCATGGTGGGTAAAACCATAGAAACCATTAATGGGTATTGGAACTTACGTGGCAATTTTTTCATGGTGCTCTCTTATGCTTAACAGCGATTTGCTAACTGATGAGGCTATATTAGCTTCGACCATCGCAATCAAAAACAGACAACATTGAACTTGAATCTTTCATATTTGAATGATTAACTCAAAATTGAATCCTCAAGAGCGTTCTATTATGAAAGCAAAAGACATCTCCAATCTCTATCTGTTTTGCCAATCTGTCGAGTGCGGTGGCTTTGCCGCAGCGAGCCTTAAAACGCACGTTTCAGCCCCAACATTATCAAGGGCGGTGGCAAGTCTTGAGGATAAACTGGGTGAAAAACTGGTACACCGGAATGCAAAAAAGTTCCTGCTCACGACAGCAGGTGACGAATATTACCAGCGCTTCGCTGCCCTATTTATGCGGCTGAATGATGAATGGACTCAGCTTTCAAATAGCCAGCCAGTTTTAACGGGTGAAATCCGAGTCTCTTGTCCTGAGCCATTTGCGGATCATTTCCTGCAAAAAATGGCAATTGAGTTTATGCAACTTCACCTAGAGGTCTCCGTAACCATTCAATTTAGCGCAGGCACAGACCGTTTCTTTGATGAGCAGATTGACCTTGCGATTGTGACGACTCCACCTCATGCCAATCATTTAATACAGCGTCAGTTGTTTGAATCACCATTAATGCTAGCGGCATCACCCAGCTATATTGAAAAGCATGGTCAACCAAAACATGCAGAAGAGTTGATTAACCATCAGCTCCTCTCAGGTAATAACTTGCCATATTGGGAGCTAAAAGAAGATGGCAAGGCGATCCGCATTCCCTATCAGCCTCGTTACTCAATCAGCAGTCTGCGTTTAAATATTGATGCAACATTGGCAGGTGCTGGGATCTGCATGATGCCAAGAGCAGCCTTTAAAAAGCATGCCGCAAGAAAAGAGTTAGTAGAGATATTGCCAGACGTTGAATACCCAACCGGTAAAGCATTCTTGGTATGGGCAGACAGAAAGCTGATAGCGACCAGAGTGGTTGCATTTAGAGACATGATTTTTGAACGGTTTGGTCAATCGGCAGAGTTTTTAGCTTCGATAAACTCAGAACGAGATTAATCGTCACCAGAAAGAAAAAACGCCAGACTAGACGAACTAATCTGGCGCTTGTATTGTTAGCGATTACTTTTTACGAAAATATAGGAATGTATTCAACCACGCTAAACCAAGAATAATCAGTGTCATTACAGGCGGTTTAGACTGAAGTGGCAATACCTCCGCTGGCACACTCGGCAGCAGGTGAACATGCACAGCCACAATCATAATTGCTGTCGTTAATAGCGTTGATAACTGCATCGCTTTATATTTAATCGGAGCAGGTAGAACTTTATTACCAATCATCACTACAAGCAGCAGTAGACCTGCAAAAATCTCACCTAATTGCCCCACCCAGCGAGACAAAGTTGGGAAAGGTAGTTCGCTCAGTGTAATTTGTTTTGCAAACATCGTCGTGAACGGGTCAAAGAATTTTACTGTTCCCGCCATTACCATAAAGGCACCAAGAAGACCCGTTAGTATCTTTTGAATTTTTGTGCCTACGCTATCAGTTTTGTCATAACTACGAACCAAAAAAACACTCGTAATGAGTAGCATCGTACCTATAAGAGATAACTCAAGAATTAGTTGTGATGTGGTCATTTCAAACCTTCATTATGTATTAGCAAGTTGATGGTGCAATCCTACGAAACACTCTAAAGTTCAAAAATAGACAAGTTTAATTTTTATTCATGCAAATATGAAAGATTGGGTTGTATAGATTTACTTCCTAGAACGCTTTGGGGCAAAACCTTGTTAGAGCAATCAATGAAACTAGAAAAATGTAAATCATGTTAGTTTTCGGATAGTCGCTCAGTGAAGTAACTATCTGTTCAGATAAAGATTTAATCGAAACACCATCCAAACCTTGCGTTAACACCGACCATGGATTTAGCATAGCAGCTCTTAAAAATGTCTATATACTGGCGGATTTATGACGGGTTCCCTCAGAGCCCTGCATCTCTAATGAGTGATTGCATAAAAGGAACAAGCGCAAACCCGAAAAGACAAACTCGCCTCCCCTTACGGCGGAGCCGTGCCAAAATCAAAAAACCAATGACGGCCATCTAAATTATTTTTAAAACCTCGCAAGATAGGTCTGTATCAATCGAGAATGATCGCACTACCACTTTGCGACCATTTCCAAATTCACTCTCACCGCTTGCGATAGTTTCATTGATTTTCCCCCAGAATTCATACCTGACAAAAATTAATTTCACATTATATATTCGCACTCACCTATTGCGACCAATCATCAAGAAAGTGCATTTCTATTCACTAATTATGAATACTGGAGAGAGTAGGTAATTTGGGTTAAAAGTATTAACCAATTGCGACAACTTGCACTATTGGGAGGGAAACTTGCGTTCGTGTGAGAGAAACTTGCATTCGTGGGAGAAGAATTGGCATTTCTAGGAACACCAAAATAAATCAAATAAATTTACTCATTCTATTTTATTCATTTTTTTGAGAAAATATTCAAATGACAAGATGAAATATATTTAACATCCATTTTTCTAGAGTTTAACTTCGCAAAAAAACTCATTGCAAAGACACTTTGTAACACTCAAAATATAAATAAAGAATAACAATTATAATTAATAAATCGAAGATTCTTATTTCTAAACTTTAACATTTAAGCAGGCCCGTATTTAGAAGCACCAAAAAAACATCTACATGCTACGCATTACGAGTTTATTTCAGGCGCACCTAAATAGTGAAAAAATACGTACTCAAAGCCA